>JBMOMC010000002.1:235000-453804 GCA_049325335.1 Nitrospirota bacterium | reverse complement strand
GGGCCTTGCCCCAGTTGCGGGCCGCCTTGCTCCGGCGAGCGGCCTCGGCCACCGAGACCACCGTGCACGCAGCATAGGGATCACACAGGAGCCGCGATCGAATCTCAACTAAAAATGGGATTGACTCGCTCAGCCACTTCCACGTCGTTACTACAGATTGTTTGATCGCCAGAGTCAAGATACGAGGTCTTGCATTAACACACTTCAAAGCGGCGGTCGCCAATGTTTGATTGCAAGACCTGACCCTGATGCGTGGTGTGACCCTGATGCGTGGTGGCCCGGCGCCATAATCCCGTCCTGCGCGTGTTCGGCGATCGCCTGCGAGCCACGGGGCTGGCCCCGAAGGCCGTGGTCGGCGCCGTGATGCGGAAGTTGGCACATCTAATCTACGGCGTGATCAAGTCCGGGCAGGTCTTCGATGCCCGCCTGGCCACCCCGCACCTTGATTTCCAAGACGGTATCTGACCCCGGAGATCGCCTGCGGAGATCGCCGCTGCTGATCATTGACTGTAACTACTTTGGGGTGGCTTTGGTCACAAATTCCCGAAATTCTTGTTCGATAAATTGACCAATACTATTGACCCCCACATAAATGACAACTCGCCCCGATGCTCTGGATTTGAGAAACGCCAGTGCCCCCTCGTGCCGGCTCACGAAATCGAAGGCCGGCGTCGGGTAGACCCACTCTCCCCGCGCCTCCTTGAAGAGACCGATCCTGGTAAATTCGCCTTGAACATAAAATATTTCCGCGTGGTCCGTCTCAAGGCGCTCTTGCGAAGCAATTGAAATGCCTCTCACCACGGCCTCGTCCCCAATGCCTGTCAAATCATCGTTGCGATGCATTAAAGGGAGGAAGTAGGTAAATCGAAACGAAGGAACCTGAAGCATTTCAAAATCTGACTGATAAAATGTTTCTTCAACTGATGTCCGATCCAAGAGAGCGATTCGCTCCAAGCGATCACCGAGGTGTTCCCGGATAAGAGTGGCCACGATCTTCTGCCCATTCTCCCGGTTGGCGAATACGGCTATTCGGTTCTCTCCACGCTCACCCTTATCAACTCGGACTAACCTATATTGATCAATTGTGTTTACCCCGAGGTCATGGATAATTTCCTCCATCCCACGAGTATCAATGACTGGCATACCAAAATTAAATGGATAGTTAAGCTTTGTTAATACCAGCAAGAGCCCGACAAATCCCACAACGATCGCAAGGACGATGAGACCAGTCGCAACCCTCTCCCTAGCTCGCACGTCTTCCGCAGTGCCGCGCTGGAAATAATTTCTCAACCGTTTCGAAACCAATTTATGGAAGAGCGTCCCAATCGGCTCGCGATGGACCCCGAAGCGGGACAAACATTGGAGGTTTTACCGCACTCACGGCCTCTTGAACATCGTTGATGAACGGCTTAATACTATATGTGACTGTTTGCTTTATGACACCACCTTGGGCACCATCCCCACCGGAGAAGGTCGAACTCATGCTAAATGTTGTGCCTTGATTCAGTCCAAGGGAAAACGACTGATTTGTCCCTGGGATTGATCCAGAAAATGCCAGAGGCCAACTGACGCCAACCCCAAACATGGAAATCTTTGCGCTCTGTTCACTCACTTCTGTGGAAATCAGACTGTCCCGTCTCCCAACCTGAAGACCCACTGAAGTTGTTGTCTCGATACCGATCGGACCCACCCTCGCCTGCTTTTTATCCATTTCCTTAAAAGAAGTTACGTTCCCGGAGATAGCTCGTCCAAAGCGCTCAAAGGCACTGCAGCCACTACATTCAATTCCCTGATAGGCCGCAATCTTCGCCTCCATGATGCCGAGGTTCACCGAAGCGAGGGGACGGTGTCCCGGAAGTGTCCATGGCGATACCCACGGATTTGCCTCAAAACGCTGACCACGGCCCGGTTCATAGGTTCCCGTAACCTGGATGCCGTAACTCGGACTCGTCACCGACACGCCGCAGAATCCGACACCCGTCGAACAGGGAACCGGAGCGACCACACTCCCCCCTTCATCGACCTGAATCGCATCTTGTCCATTCGGATCGATAAACCGTAGTGGGTTGTTTAACACGTAGCTGTATCGGTTGAGTGTCTGAGGATCGTCAATCCGAATCCCGCCCGTATCCGCCGAGATAAACCGCCCCAGGACCGGATCATAGTACCGGGCGTGGTAGTAATACAAGCCCGTTTCGATATCGATCTCCTGCCCGGTGTAGCGACGATTCACGCCCCCCGCTTCGCCGTTGGAGTCGGAGTAGGTTCCTCCATAGGGGTAGTAGTGGATTTCCTCCACCGCTGTTCCGCTACTATTGGTCACGACGTGCGTGCTCCCGAGGTGATTACCGTGGAAGTACGCCACGGTACCATCCGATGTCTTCTGAGCCACCCGCGTGCTGCCGGCAAAGAGGTATTTGGTACAGCTCGCCGCGCACTCGTAGATGGCGCCCACGTAGGTGGTCATGGCGCCGCCGACCACCTGTTTTCTCACCCGCTCGCCGCTGTAGTCGTAGGCGAACGCGACGGTGCTGCCGCCCACCGTCATGCTGGTGGGCCGGTTGTTCACGTCGTAGGTGAGGCTGCGCCCCGCCCCGCTGGTCATGTTGCCGTTGGCGTCGTAGGTGTACGTGTACGGCCCCGCTTGGTTCACCGCGTGCGGGCGCACGCTGGTCACGCCGCTCGGCGGGTAGGCGTAGTTGGCGCTGGTGGCGGAGCAGGGGCCGAGTTGGCTGTTGCACGTCATGTTGCCGATTTGATTGTAGGCATAGGTCAGGGAGCCGTAGGCCCCAAACGCCCCGGTGAGTCGGTGCAGGTCGTCGTAATCGAACGACTCGTTGTACCCCGCGCTGAGGCCGTCTCGAATCGTCTGGACGTTGCCCACCGCGTCATACGTATAGTTGAGGTGTTGCAGGACGCCGCCCGGCCCGAGGGTGCGGAGTTGTTGCAGGCGGAACGTGTCCGCGTCATAGGTGTAGTCGGTCTGCGTCCCGTTGCCCAAGACCAGGCGCGTGCGTTTGCTGAAGGCATCGTATTGGATATCCGTCACGTCATTCGTGGTCACGCCCCCATCGACCCCGGTGACGGTCGCCAGGCTACCGGCACTGTTGTAGGTCTGGGTCACGACTTCGCGCGTGGGCGTGTCGGGATAGGTCACGGTCTCGATCCGATTGAGCGAGTCGTAGGTCTGGTCGGTGGTGTAGGTGGCCCCGTCCAGGACGCGGACGGTGCGGGTGATGTTGCCGCGCACGTCGTAGTCGAAGCTCGCGCTGCGCACGACCGTCGTCCCCCCTTCGCAATCCAATCAGGGTCAGGTCTTGCATTAACACACTTCAAAGCGGTGGTCGCCAATGTTTGATTGCAAGACCTGACCCTGATGCCTGATGCGAACTGGGCACGCTCAATCGCAAACAGGTCGCGGCCCTCGTTGGTGTGGCACCGCTCAACCGGGACAGCGGGACGCTCCGCGGCAAGCGCACGGTCTGGGGCGGCCGCGCGCAGATCCGTGCCCCGCTGTTCATGTGCACCCTGGTCGCGGTCCGTCACCACCCGGTCCTCAAGGTGTTTTATCAACGGCTCCGCACCGCGGGCAAACCGCCCAAGGTGGCCCTGACCGCCTGTATGCGCAAGTTGCTGACGATTCTCAATGCGATGCTGAAACATCGAACCCCTTGGCGGAATAGTTATGCACAACAACCCGCTTGACATTCAAGACAGTTGCTTCTACCTCCTCTGAGTCAAGATACGAGGTCTTGCAATCAAACTATTAGTCAACCGACGATTTGAAGTGTGTTAATGCAAGACCTGACCCCGGAGATCGCCGGGTTCGGCAAGATCGAACGCGACGTCATCGCGCGCGGGGTGTTTACTTCGGTCGCGGATCTAAAGAGAAAGCTCATGCGCTATATCCGTCAGTACAACCAATCGAGACCAGACGGGGTCAGGCATGAGTATTGACTATTGAAACGCCGTCGACGGAGGAAACAGACAATAAGTCAATACTCATGCCTGACCCCAAAGTCTTTTCCCAAAGTCTTTTACGCGCGCTGGTCGTCTTCGACCCGGCGGAGAAAACCAGTGGGGTCAGGTCTTGCAATCAAACATTAGCCAACCGACGATTTGAAGTGTGTTAATGCAAGACCTGACCCCAACCAGTGATTCGCAGCCTACGCCGCCCGACTCCCAATGTCAAGAGATCAATGTCTGACCCTGTGGGTTCCCTTTTCATGCCGCGGGGTGAGCCGGCGGCTCATGAAAACTCCACTCAAAACTCAATGGCTCCCTTTAGGAGGATCTCTCCAAAAGTAATTATAGAAATAAATCGGCGTAGTAATTGGACCAAGCGCTATAATTGCGGCAATCCATCCGAGCTTTCTTCTAGACGAGAACCCTAGGCTATTAGAATTTTTCCTGACGTGTCGCACATAGAAAATATCCATGGCTATTGATACTAAGACGAAACTCGCGCCGCTAACGGTGTACATGAGCCCCTGAATACGATGTTCCGTGAAATAGTGCTTGTTGTCTACCAGTGATACGTTTTGCTGTAGCAAAACGGCGAGCAAATAAGCAATCAGTGGCCAAATCGTTAAAGTACCAAGGAGTAGCTTTGTCCCTCGTCGCATTTATTTACCATTTTGCGAGCCAACAGGAGATATCAAATTTCTGATGCATGAGCATCGAGACCGGATGATAGTTACTTCGTCCGCGCCAGTTAGTAGGAGTCGGCTGGTTACCATTTATTCAGATCATCCGGGTTAAACGGTTTAGTCGCCGGGAGTTTGGTCGAAATACCAGCCCCGACCCCAAGCGTTCTTCCCAAATGAAGGTGTGCACCACCCGCATTATCAAACCCGACACCAACATAAGGCAGATCAACGAATACCTCTTTAGTCGGTTCGCCCCACATTTGTTCTGGAGGCGGCCCGTAACGAAGATCTAGTGCATCTACTCCGATCTCAAAGCCATATAATGAGTATGACTGCCAGCTTGTATCTGTGCAGGTCGCTCCAGTACACCAGCTGGGACTGCCGACCGAGAACTGATTTTCATATAGGTTGTCCCCCCGGAGTGAGGACTCCCACTCCGCCTCGCTCGTCACCTCTAGGGTCATTGGGCGTCTCGAGCTTGCCGTCGATACTTCCTTTCGCGACGTTCGCCCAGTAGCTTGGTAGGCCCTGGTCCACCGCTCCTGCTCAATACGACGTTGCTCGATCTCCCCAGGGCTCGCCGTAAATAATCCATTGTAATCCGGTGAGGAAAACGCGTCGTTAAAGGATCGCCACCCGTCGCTATATGGATCGCTGGGATTCGCTATGTAAACCTTCCCCTGATCCATGGTGGGACCGGGGTTCGTCCAGACGACTAATTGTCCGTCTTGGTCGATACCCACAATGTTCCCCGCAGCGTCAGCCTGCACATAGTGACCGGTTGGATCGACAAATCGTAGCGGATTATTCAGCACATAACTATAACGGTTCAACGACTGGGGAAGCATTGATGTCACCCCCATATTATCCGCCGACACAAACCGCCCCAGGACCGGATCATAGTACCGGGCGTGGTAATAATACAAGCTCGTCTCCACGTCGAGCTGCTGGCTGGTGTAGCGGTAACTGACGCCCCCCGCCTCCCCGTTCGAATCGGTGTACGTCCCGCCGTAGGGATAGTAGTGGATCTCCTCCACGGCGGCGCCGCCGGCGTTGGTCACGATGTGCGTGCTGCCGAGGTGATTGCCGTGGAAGTACGAGACCGTTCCATCCGATGTCTTCTGCGCCACGCGGGTGCTGCCGGCAAAGAGGTATTTGGTGCCGCTCGCCGTGTACTCGTAGATCGCGCTCACATAGGTACAATCCAATCAGGGTCAGGTCTTGCATTAACACACTTCAAAGCGGTGGTCGCCAATGTTTGATTGCAAGACCTGACCCTGATGCGGCTTCGTGAATGATGATCCGCGATTCGCCCGATGGACCGACCGGGTTGTCCACGGACTGGCGGACGCCCCTGACTGGACCATCGACGTGATCCAACGAGACGCCCAGTTCGCTCGCCTGTCGCTCCAAACACCAGACGCCACCCTCAAAATCGAACTGGTCAATGATGTCCCGTCGCGAATCGGCGACATCCGCCCACATCCGGTCTTGGGCCGGATGGACAGCCCGGAGAACATCCTTGCCAACAAGGTCACGGCCGTGATTGATCGGCGCGAGCCCAAGGACTTGGCCGACATTTGGGGCTTCTGCAGCCTCATGGGATTGTCGCTCGACCACGCGCTGACCGATGCGCACAGCAAAGCGGCCGGTCTGTTTCCGGCAGATCTGGCCCGCGTGTTGTGCGCCGCCACGCCGGCCGACTGGGCGGCGGTGCGCTGGATCACGTCACCAACGCCGGATGACTTCGTGCGGGAACTTCGACACCTTGGCGAGCGCTTGATTCTGTAATCCCCACGCCCCGAACCGCTTCTTCCGAGCCCCCGGCAAGAAACTCACCTGCTTAGCAGGGTGCTGAAAAACCCTCTTGAAGTCCTTCGACAAGCTCAGGACAAACGGATGGGGCATTGAAAGTCCAGTAAAGGATCGAAAGGGGACTCGAAAGGGGACGTTCTTAACTAATTAAGTAACTTCGCCATGATCGCCCTGGAGCGAATGATAGAAACTTAATTACTTAGGAACGTCCCCTATCGGGTCCCCGTGGTAGTGGTCAATCCCCGCCAGATCCGCGACTTCGCGAAAGCCAGCGGGAAGTTAGCCAAGACCGATACGTTGGACGCGCAGATCCTCGCTCACTTCGCTGCGGTCATGCGCCCCACCCCGCGCCCGCTGCCGGATGAGCAGACGCACGCCTTGGCCGCCGTCCTGGCCCGTCGGCGCCAACTCCTCGAGATGCTGGTCGCCGAGAAGAACCGGCTCGCGGGTGCCCGCCCCACCATTCGCAAGAACCTGCAGGCGCACATTACCTGGCTGGAGCAGGCGGTCGCTCAGACCGACACGGATCTGACTCAGGCGATCCGGCAGAGCCCCGTGTGGCGGGAGAAAGAGGACGTGTTGCGCAGCACCCCAGGCGTCGGACCCGTCCTGAGTACCACGTTGCTCGCGAATCTGCCCGAACTGGGGACCTTGACCCGCCAACAGATCGCGGCCTTGGTGGGCGTCGCCCCCCTCAACCGCGACAGCGGGACGCTGCGGGGCAAGCGCACGGTCTGGGGCGGCCGCGCCCACGTCCGCACGGCGCTCTATATGGGCACGTTGGTCGCCACGCGCTTCAATCCGGTCATCAAAGCCTTCTATCAGCGGCTGTGTGCCGCCGGCAAAGCGAAGAAGGTCGCGCTGACCGCCTGCATGCGCAAGTTGTTGACGATCCTTAATGCGATGGTGAAACATCGAACCCCATGGCATCCTGACATGGCTCAACATGGTTGACATCCAAGACAGTTGCTGTCCCCTTTAAGTTCCGCGGGGCCCATACTCCCGGAGCGTCTAAACGCGGGCCGCGCGGCATGCCAGCGTCTATAGCACGATGACCGATCGCCTGTAAAGAAAGTGAATAAGTGAAGAACGTCCCCACTCGGGGCAAGTTATCTCGCTGCAGATTCATCAAGCGACAGGAGGAAGTCGGCAAGCTTGTCAAGGGCTTGATACGTAAACTTATCTCCATAGTCGCTCGGCATCATTGAAGCTCCCGGTGCGGATTTTAGTTCGAAACCCGGAACAATGAACGCGCTTGGATCGAGAATCGATTCAACCACGTACTCTTTCGGCGTCCTTGCGCGTGCTTTGCCGGTTTTGATCCTTGCGATATATTCGGGTGCTTCGATCCGCTCATGGGCAGTCGTTTTTGCACTGAGCACCGGCCCTAGCGTGCCACCCACGCCTCCAAAGACGGTCGGAACTTTGTGGCATGCGGAACAGCCTGTCTTGCGTATCATCTCCTCTGGAGTGTCTTCTGCGCTCGCTATCACTGTGGGCGGACGCTGCACCGTCGCCTTGTCGTTCGGTGAAGGCACCTTCTTCATAACTTCACCCCACACCTGCAAGAACCGCTTAACCTCTGCCCGTTCCTTAAGATGAACGGGAGCATAGACCCGTACTTGATGTGACACTCGGCCCATCGTGATAGCAAGAGACAGAGTCTCATTGTCAGTAACTGGGTAGGACAGATTTTTACTAATGTTGAAGAAGTCTGATCCGGTAATTATCTCTACCAGGTCAGCCACGTCGCGCTCTGACAGCGAGAATGTTTTGCTGATTTCAGTTTCTTCACCGTTGTTCCCGAAAATGTATGCCTTCTGAGAGACCTTGCCGTCTCGCGTGATCGTTACATCCCATGGTTTCCAATCACTGAAGCCAGGGCCATACCCAGCGATGACCTTGAAGTCATCTGGAATGACACTACTAGCGAAGACGGCACTTTGCAGAAAGAACAAAGTAATAACTGCGAGCGGGTAAAGGTACCAGCGTCTGTGCCTTCTGAAACACATTCTAAATGTGTCGGAGGTAACCATGCGTCAACAAGTCAAGCCTGGCCCTGTTGATGGCCTAATACAAACGATCGATAGAGTGATGCTTCAACCCAGCCGCTTAGCATTTGCCCTGTCCCTCACCTGCAGGATCGACGACAGATTACCTCTCCCCCCGCCTGGATTTGACCTGCGACTGCCTATGGAAGTCCGGGAATATTATATTGACGCCTTATTTCAGTATCCGTTCTGTAGCGGGCTTTTTCTCCGAATCTTTGCAAGTATTCAGATTCAAAGTAAAACTGGTTATTGAAGGCCGGTCGCTCCTCAGAAAACGTGTCTCCAAATCCGTGTCCGAGATATAAATGGGTGCCTTCATGAACCATCACTCCTGGGAGGTAATGGAAAACCCCTCCGGGGTTGCTCTCGAACTGTGACAAATCGAACGTGATGGTCCGTGAGCCGGGGTCCCACTGAGCACGGCGGGGAGGCTCCACCGGCCCATCAAGCAAGCGCCCAGTCCTATTCGCCTCTGACAAAACTCCAAAAATGTCTGACCCCTGTCCCTTGCTCCACCTAGTATCGCCCACGAGTGCAATCCCGGTATCAATGGTCTGTTGCGCGGCGGCGCTATTCGGGCCCCTCCCGAAACACGCAATCGCACTCAGCCCCCCACATCCACCGCCCCCGCCTGTCGTGGCGGGCTGCTGCCACGAGGGGAGCCACTGGTTTCGGGTTGTCGGATTGGCCTCCCGCTCCAAGGCCTGCTGAAAATCTCGGTTGGCATTGGCGCGCCCCACGTTGAACGTCCCATCGGAGGTGCCCATGATCGCTGACGCCATGGGATCCTTAGGGAAAATAATCGGCCCGTTGGTCCCCATACAGATCGTATTCCCCGCAGCGTCGCCGTTACAGACCTGAAACCCCGTCGGGTCGGTAAAGCGCAATGGGTTGTTCAGCACGTAGCTGTACCGATTCAGGCTCTGTGGAACAGAAAGAGTCACTCCAGCAATATCCGCCGAGATAAATCGCCCCAGGACCGGATCATAGTACCGCGCGTGGTAGTAATACAAGCCCGTTTCACTGTCCATCTCTTGGCCGGTGTAGCGGCGGTTCACGCCGCCGGCTTCGCCGTTGGTGTCCGAGAAGGTCCCGCCGTAGGGGTAGTAGTGGATCTCCTCCACGGCGGCGCCGGCGGCGTTGGTCACGATGTGCGTGCTGCCCAGGTGATTGCCGTGGAAGTACACCACGGTGCCGTCGGACGTCTTCTGCGCTACGCGGGTGCTGCCGGCAAAGAGGTATTTGGTGCAGCTTGCCGCGCACTCATAGATCGCGCCGACGTAGGTGGTCATCGCGCCGCCGGCCACCTGCTTTCGCACCCGCTCGCCGCTGTAGTCGTAGGCGAACGTGACCGTGCTGCTCCCCACCGTCATGCTGGTCGGCCGGTTGTCCACGTCGTAGGTGAGGCTGCGCCCCGCCCCGCTGGTCATGTTGCCGTTGGCGTCGTAGGTGTACGTGTACGGCCCCGCTTGGTTCACCGCGTGCGGCCGCACGCTGGTGGCGCCGCTGGGCGGGTAGGCGTAGTTGGGGCTCGTGGCGGAGCAGGGGCTGATCTGGCTGTTGCACGTCATGTTGCCGATGGGATCGTAAGCGTAGGTGAGGGAGCCGTAGGCCCCAAACGCCCCGGTGAGTCGGTGCAGGTCGTCGTAATCGAACGACTCGCTGTACCCCGCGCTGAGGCCGTCTCGAATCGTCTGGACGTTGCCCACCGCGTCATACGTATAGTTGAGGTGTTGCAGGACGCCGCCCGGCCCGAGGGTGCGGAGTTGTTGCAGGCGGAACGTGTCCGCGTCATAGGTGTAGTCGGTCTGCGTCCCGTTGCCCAAGACCAGGCGCGTGCGTTTGCTGAAGGCATCGTATCGGATATCCGTCACGTAGGAATAATCAGGGTCAGAGTACTTTTATTATAAAGATGCTGAAGCAGAACCAAGGGTGGAGCTGCGTGCGTCTTGCAGAATGGGACTACGTATAGCACAGGCTCGGAACCTGACACAAGCGAAACACTCAAGACTGGGAGCCGATTGGGGGCCGGAGCCCGAACCAGGCCGGTCCGTACCATGCCCGATGGTCCTGCCACGGGTGTTACGGGTACGTCCGCCCGTCCCACGCGTTCAGGTACGCGGCCAAGGCGTCTCGGTCCGGAGGTGAGTCCACGAAGTACGGGTGCGGCGAGCCGGCGCCGCGCGCGGGGTCGAATAGGGCGTTGAGCGTGGAGACCGAGCCGTCGTGCAGGTACGGGGCCGACAACCACAGCCCCACCAACGACGGGACTTTGTAGCCGCGGCGCTCGATCGCGTCTTCACCGGCGGTGAGCGCCAGCCGGTCATCGTACCCCCTGGCCGGGTCCTCGCCCCCGCCCGGCGTCGCGGGGTACCCGGACACCAGCGTCGCCAGCGGCACCACCGCCCCGCCCGAGCCCACGGCTTCCAAGTGACAGGCGTCACAAGCCGCGGTGCGGAACAGGCGGCGGCCGGCGTCGATGGTGTGCGCGTCGGCCGGGGGAGCGTCGGCCGGCAAGAGCAGTCCGAGGTACGCGCTCAGCGCCGCGATATCGTCCCGGTTGACCCGAAACCCCGCGTCCATGGCGTCGTGAAACAGCTTGAAGATGCTCGCGCGACCGATGGCGGCGCGAGGCCATGACGCGCCGGGGTCGATGGATTGCAGGATGGACTGATACGACGCGCTCAATGCTTCGCCCACCGGCCAGAACGGACCGTCCGTCAGAAAGCCCTGCCCCCAGCGCGTCGCCAACGTGGTGGGATCGGAGACGACGGTCGCGAAATACTGGGACGCGTCGGTGACCGTGGCGAACGCCCCGTCCCACAAGTACGGCCCGTGCGGGCGCAACGCGAACAGGGCGGGGATATCGGTGGGGTTCCCGGCCCCGTCCGGCAGCACGTCGGCCTGGCCCCGCGGCCAGGCCCGCAGCGCCGCGTCCATCGCGGTCTCGATCACCGCCGGGGCCTCCGCGGTTTCCAAGGCCACGCGCGGCCCTGATCCCACCCCCGACACGTTCACGAACGGCACATACGCACGAGACCGCACGCCCCACGCCAACACCTCCCCGACGGCCAGACGCGCGTTCGGGACCCCGTCCATTCGGCGACCCACGCCGGCGTCGATCCGGTCGTCGGCGCGCGCATGGCACAAGGCGCAGGTCACCCCGATGCGGCCTTGCCGCGCCACGAGTCCGATCACGGCGTTGGCTTCGATCAGACGCGACGTGGCCAGCGGATCGGTGTACGACCCGTTGCCCACGTCCACGCGGCGAAAGTCGGACGGCAGTTTATCGCCGTCCAATTGCACCCCCGCCGCGAGCAAGTCGTTCGGCGTGACGGCGTGCGCGGTCAGCCCGTCATCCAGACCCAGGATGTCGCTGAAAAACCGCTCGTTCCCGAACGTTTCGAACCGAAACACGGACCGACCGGCGTCGATCTGTCGCGCGTCGGTGAGGTGGGGCCTGGATGAATAGGGTCCGCCGCCCTGGCGGGTGCAGGCGAGAAACACCGCGACGGCGGCGAGGACGGCGCCCAGCCGAAAACCGGCAGCGCTCACGATCACGGGGCGTCTACGGGTCCGTCTCTATCCGGAGCGCGGTCGATGCCTCCGTCATCCACAATCAGCCGCCCCCTCGCTTGACCATGTCTTCGTACCGCGCCACCTCGTCCCGCGGGCCGATGATGAGCGGCACGCGCTGGTGAAGGTGCGTGGGCTCGATATCCAAAATGCGTTGGCTTCCGGTGGTGGCCGCACCACCGGCCTGTTCCGCGATGAACGCCATGGGCGCGGCTTCAAACAGCAGACGCAGTTTCCCGCTGGGCTTCTTCGGATCTTTATGATCCGCGGGGTATAGGAAAATTCCGCCCTTGAGGAGGTTGCGGTGAACGTCCGATACCAACGATCCGATGTAGCGCGAACTGTACGGACGACCCGACCCGGCATCAACCACCTTGAGCGAGTCCACGTACGCGCGCGTGCCCGCGTCCCAATAGGGGGCATTCCCCTCGTTCACGCTGTACATCGAACAGCGCGCGGGCATCTTGATGTCCGGGTGCGAGAGGATGAATTCCCCCAACGTGGGCTCCAGCGTAAACCCATGCACTCCGAGACCGGTGGTATACACGAGCATGGTCGAGGACCCGTAGATCACGTACCCCGCGCCGACCTGTTTGGACCCGATCTGCAAACAGTCCTCTTCCGCGCCGTGCCGGCCCGGGCTGCGTTTGCGGTGCAGCGAGAAGATCGTCCCCACGCTGACGTTCACGTCGATATTGGACGAGCCGTCGAGCGGGTCCATATTGATCGCGTATTTTCCCTCGAACCCGTCGTCTCGAATCTCGACGATGCGCTCGTTTTCCTCGGTGGCGATCGCGCACACCCGGCCGCCGCCGCTCAGAATCCGGATGAACAGGTCGTTGGTGAACTTATCCATCTTCTGCACGATTTCGCCCTGGACGTTCATCTCGCCCATGGACCCGAGCAGATCGCCCAACCCGGCGCGGTTCACTTCTTTGGAGACCAGCTTAGCCGCCAGCGCAATGTCATACAGCAGGCCGGAGAACTCACCCGACACGCCGGGAAACTTGCGTTGCTGCGCGATGATGTGTTGGTCGATCGTGGTTAACCGCATGGCCTCTCCCTGTTATCCTCCGGCGGATTGATCCCAGTACAACACGTTCATGCCCTTGACCACTGCGGGCCCCTCGGGGAAAAAGTCGATGATGTTGGTTGCGCCGTAGTCCTGCTCGATCCGAAACACGTACGTCAGATCCAGACCCAACGCGTGGCAGAGGATCGCGCGGTTGACCCCGCCGTGCGCCACCAACGCAATCGTCTCCCCGGAGTGCGCGGCCATGACCTCGGCGAGCGCGATGAGCACGCGCGCCTGCATCTCGGCGTACGACTCGCCCCCCTCCGGCCGCACGCTGGGCGGATCAACGAGCCATTGCGCCCAAGCCTCGGGATAGCGCTGCGCCACCTCGTCGTACGTCAGGCCTTCCCACGCGCCGAAGTGTTTTTCTCGAAACTCCGGGAGCGAGCGCACCTCCAACCCGTGCGGTTTGGCCACTTGCAACGCCCCCCGGCGGCTTCGCTGCAGCGTGCTCGAATACACCGCGCGCAGGGGCGCGGAGGCCAGACGCTCCGCCACCCGATCCAGTTGCGCGACGCCCGCCTCCGTGAGATCCACGTCCCGGTGCCCGTGGTACGTGTTGGGACGCGCCTTCACCACTTCGCCGTGACGAATCAGATATAGCCGCGTGGCCGCGGCGCCGAATCGCGCGGTCACGGCGCGGGGCAGCGGCGCCATCCGGCCGTCCGGCTCAGTCACCGGACGCGGCCTGAGAGAACACGTGGGGCGCCGAGTCACGGCGCCCCGGAGGGTCGATCGAGCGGGCTACCAATCGTGCGTCAAGCCGAACCAAGCGCGTGAAGGATCCGTCCGAATGAGCGGGCGACGGGATTTGAACCCGCGACAACCAGCTTGGGAAGCTGGGACTCTACCAGCTGAGCTACGCCCGCGAAATCGCAGTGCATCTTAGGCAACGGGTGGTGCGAAGTCAAGACGACCGGACGGAACTCTGCGCCCGGCCACGGGGTCGGCGGCGGGACGCCGGACGATCAGCGCGAACCGGTCACGCGCAGAGCGGCACCGGGTCGGCGATCGGCGCGCGCGCCGCTTCGCGAACCGCTTCCGGCAGGCGCGCCTCGACCCCGCAATCGGTCCACCCGACGCCGCCCATCTCCAGCACGGTGAGCGCGGGCCGCACGAGACCGGGCAACCGTCGCAGAAACGCGGAGGAAAAATTGACCGGTTGGATACACCGGTACACCTCGTCGATGTCCGCACGTTCCGCCTTGGGGGTCTCGGCCAATGCCAAACGTCGAAACGCCGCGGCCAGCGACGGCGTCAATGACTCCACATACTCCCAGAGCGTTTTCGCGCGGAACACCATCACGAAGCTGTTCCAGAGCGCGCCGCGCGCGATGAGTTCGGCCGCGCGAACGGCGCCGGGCTTTTCCACGAACCGCGTCACCGGACGCAGCCCGCCGGGCCCGGACCCTCCGGGCACCACGTATCCGTAATCCGCCTCGGGCGTGGTGGGCGCCACCCCCAGCAACACCATGCGCGACGGCCGATGCTCGACGGCCTCGCAGGCCCGCTCCACGTACGCCATAAACGCCTCGTCGTCATCAATCGAGTGGTCCGATGGAAACACCACCACCGTGCCGTCTCCGTACTCCCCCAACACGCGAACCAAAGGGAGCAGGAGGCCCGGCGCGGTGTCCTTGTTCTCCGGCTGAACCACCACCCGGCCGCCCGGACGGTCCGCGAGTTGTCGCCACACGTCGGGAAACACAAAATGATGGCGGCTGACCACGGTAAAGAGCCGCCGCGCGGGAATCAACCGTTCGGCGCGGTGGAACGTCTGCTCCAGCAACGACCCGCGGCCGGTAAAATCCACGTATTGCTTCGGCAACGCATCACCGCGCAGACGCCGCACGAACGATTCCAAACGGCTGCCGTCGCCGCCGGCCAACACAATCCCGCACCGAGACATCCCTGTCTGCGTCCTGGCCATGCTTCCTCCTACGATCGGAACGTGGGTGACTGTCGTCTGAAGACAACAGCGCTTCAGCATAGCTGAGGTCGGGATTTCTGTAAACCGTTCGGAAGATATCTCGCGGGAGGATCATGCGCCGCAGCGGCGACACGATGGACGTGCGATCGCGGCATGACCGACTCGGCATACCTCTCGGCGGACGGCCCATCGCAAGGGCGTCCGCCCCCCTCTTGACGGGCGCGGGAACCGCGTGGTATGACCGTGAACAATTATTCGCCGCGTGGCGAACCGAAAGGACTGACGCGTAAGACGTAGACGCTAACACACCTTCCATCAGGGCAAACTGCCGGCGACGGCAGGACGCAAAGCACCGGATCTTTGATCATCGAAGACAGCCGGGCCGCCGAGGTGACAATAATCCACGTTGATTATTGGCATGTCGGACGCCCGGCTGTGTCGTGTCGGCGTCCACATTCGGCATCTCGGGAGGGTGGCTCGCGGTGTACGATTGTTCGACGATCCGACAGCTCGTCCACGCCACGGTCGACCGAGAGTTGGACGTCAAAGAATCCCTGCGCGTCCACGCCCATGTTGCGGAGTGCGAATCCTGCCGCGAGGTGTTGATCAACGAGCAAACGTTTGTCTCCCTGACGACAACTGTCCTCGAACCCAATCCAGTGCCCGAACACACGCGCCTGGCGGTCCGCGAAGCGCTCTCCAACGAAGTCACCCGGGTTCGGGGCACGCAACGCCGTCGGTGGGCGCTCGTCTCCCCCGGCATGGGCGCGGCCGTCGCGGCCTTAGCGGTCTTCTTCGTGATCCCTCGCGCGCACGTGCCCGAACTGGTAAACGTGGCCTTGACCGAACACCGCATCTATCTCACGGATCCTGATCGGCTTCAGTTCCACGCCGCCGATCATCGCGAGGTGGAACACTGGTTGCGCCAACGGACGCCCTTCCCGCTCCGCATCCCGACTCACGACCCCGCCGAGGTGCGCCTGGTCGGCGCCGCCGTGCGGGCGGGGCCGACCGTATCCGCGATCTTGACCTACACGTGGGAGGGCACACCGGTCTCGCTGCTGATCGCCCCCACGCGGACGAGTCCGTTCAACGGCGGCGAGGCCCTGGCGTTCAAAAACGTGTTGTTTCACGCGGCCCGCGTCGAAGGTCGCCACGTGCTGCAGTGGTCCGACCATCGGCACACATACGTACTGGTCGCGTGCCGCGAACTGCCGCCCGCATCGTTGCCGTTCGTCGTGCCTGACACGGAGAGACCGTCGGGATAGTCGGCGCTCACGCAAGCGTAACGGTCGAGTTATCGCGAGGTATGCGTCGCTCGCTTCGCGCCCTTGAGCGCCAGAAGAAACTTCCCCAGGGAACGCGTGTTGATCACGTCGTCCTTGCGCACCCACCCCCGCCGCGCGGTCGCAATGCCGTAATGCAGGACGTCGAAATGGCTCATGTGGTGCGCGTCGGAGTCGATGACGAGGTTCACGCCCGCGGCCGCGGCCTTGCGCGCGTGTTCGTCTTTGAGGTCCAGCCGCTCGGGAAACGCGTCGATCTCCAACACGGTCCCCGTACGTTTGGCCGCGGCGATCACCGCGTCGATGTCGATCTCGTACGCCTCGCGTTTGCCGATCAGTCGGCCGGTGGGATGGAAGAGGATGTCCGCGTGCGGGTTCTCCATCGCGCGGATGACGCGGCGAGTTTGCGCCTCGCGCGAGAGATGAAAATGCGCGTGGACGGCCACGCCCACCACGTCGAGCTGGGCCAATGTCTCGTCGTCAATGTCCAGCGTGCCATCTTTATTGATATTGACCTCCGCGCCCGTGAGGATCGTGATCCCCGGTCCCTTCGCGTTGAGCTCGTTGATCGCGGCCATCTGTTTGCGGAGTTTTTTCTCATCCGATCCCCCGGTCATGGCCAGGCTCTTGGTGTGATCCGTAATCGCGATGTATTCGAGTCCTCGACGTTTGGCTTCGCGCGCCATCTCCTCGATCGTATGCGCGCCGTCGGTCCAATTGGTCTGCGTTTGCAAGTCGCCGCGCAGGTCGTTGTAGCCGATCAGATCCGGCAACGCGCCCGCCAGTCCCGCCTCAATCTCGCCGGTGTCTTCGCGCAGCTCCGGATGAATGTAGGGCAAACCGAGCGCCGCGTACACGGCGTCCTCGGTCAGCCCCGCCACCGACCGCTCGCCGCGAAACACCCCGTATTCGGACAGTTTCAATCCCTTAGCGATCGCCAATTTGCGCAGCGCGATGTTGTGCGCCTTGCTGCCGGTAAAATACACCAGGGCGGCGCCGAAACTTTCCGCCGGGACCACGCGCATGTCCACGTCCATCCCCGATCGCAATTTCACGCTGGTCTTGGTCGGACCGTGCGCGATGACGTCCGCCACGTCGCGTGACTCCACCAGCGCGGCCATGACGCGCGCGGGGTCGCGGGAGACCACCAGCAGATCGCCGTCCCCGATGGTCTCCTTGCGCCGCCGGATCGAACCCGCGACCTCGATGCGTTCCACACCCGGTACCGCGCGCAGCCGCTCGGCCAAGGCCTGCATCAGCGGCCACGCCTCGCCCAACGGAATGCGCCCGCTGCTCTTTCTGAGAAACGCGATGCCCTTGAGAATCTTCTGTTCGCTCTTTTCCCCGAAGTGCGGGAGCGGGCGGACTTTGCCGGCCCTGGCCGCGGCCTCTAAATCATCCACGGTTTGTACGCCGAGGTGGTCGTAGAGCGCTTTGATCATCTTGGGGCCGAGGCCCTCGATTGCGGACAATCCCGTAACGTCCACCGGCGTTTTGCGTCGGAGCTCGTCGTAATACGGGAGTCGTCCCGTGTCGAGCAATGTGGCGATTTTATCCGCGGTGTGCGTCCCAATCCCAGGAATCTTGCCGAGCGCCTTGACCCCGCCGCGTCGGTACACCTCGGCGAGCGGCTCGGCGAGCGCCTCGATGGCGTGTGCGATCTTCTCGTAGGCCCGCGGCCGGAACCGGTCGCCCTCCATGTCGAGGAACAGGGCGATCTCGCGCATGATGCGGACGACCTCGGCGTTGGTCATACGCGGATCGTACCCCCGTGGTCAACGGAGGGTCAACACGCGCGGAGCGTACGCGTCGGGATTAGGTCGCGGAGGGAACCGGGGTCGGTTCCACGGGCCGATCGCCCAGGGTCGCGTCGGACAACAGGCCGTCCACCGAGACGAGCACGTCGTCGAAGCTGGGGTACCGGTCGGCCGGTTCCAGGGCAATCATTTTGTTGACCACGGCCTGCAGCGGACGCGGCAATCGTCGGAACGAATCGTGATGGATATAGCGCCCCCCGCGTTCCACCGGAATCGACCCAGTGAGCATTTCGTACAGAATGACGCCGACCGAAAAGATATCGCCCCGCGCGGAGTACGGTTCACCGGGGCGGCTGTACCAGTTGGTCTGGCCGTCGCCTTCGGCGTAGTGCTCGTCCAACCCGAAATCCGCCAACTTGACCCTGCCGTCCCGCGAGATGAGAATATTCGTCGGCCGCAAGTTGCCGTGCACGATCTGGTGCCGGTGCGCAAACGCCATCCCGTCGCAAATCTCCCGCAGCGTCCCCAGCGCCTCGCGCCACGGACGCACTTGGGCCATCCGGTCTTTGAGGCTGCCGCTGCTCACGTACTCCATCACGATGATAAACGCCTTGTCGTTGCTGGACGTGCCGTACACGCCGGCAAGGTGCGGGTGGTCCAGCTTGGAGAGCCGACGCGATTCTTCCAAACCGCCGGTTTTGTTGGTGACCTTCTTGAGCACCATCAACTGGTGCGTCCGGCGGTCTTCGAGTACGTACACCGCGCCGTACCGGTGCTCCTTGATCACGTCGCGCAGGACAAACTTTTCGGCCAGACTCCGGATGCCCTGCAGCGCCTGGTCACGCTGCGCCTGCTGAATGTGCGCGCCCTGCGCCACATCCAGCAGGCGATCCTTGAGTTCGTCCGCGGAGGCGAACCGATCAGCCGGATCCGGCTCCACACACCGGAGGATGATGCAGTCAAGCGCTTCCGGAATCTCCGGTTTGATCGTGGACGGCGCCCGGATCGGCTGCGGAGGTTTTGTCCCCGCGAACAGCTCGTACATCACCACGCCCAAGGAAAAGAGGTCGCTCGCCGCCGTTACGCGGGAAGAATCCGCCTTCTGTTCCGGGGACATATAACTAGGCGTGCCCATCACGATACGCCGCCCGGACTCCCCACCCGCGCCCGCCGCGCCCTCGAACAATTGCGCGATGCCGAAGTCCGACACCAACGCGTTACCTTCTCCGTCGATCAAAATGTTGGCGGGCTTGATGTCCCGGTGGATCACCCCGTTCTTATGCGCGTAGGCCAACGCCTTACACACCTGGAGGATCACCTCCACCTTGCGCGTAAAATCGTATGAGCCCGCCCGGATGATCCGCGCCAGGTCGGTTCCTTCCACGAAATCCATGACAAAATACGGCCCGCCGTCCGCGATGCCGCGGTCGATCACGTGGATGATGTTCGGATGATTGAGGCGCGCGATGATCAAGGACTCGTGATTAAAACGCTCCACGATCTCCGGGTGCTGGATGAGTTTCTTGGACAGGACCTTGATCGCCACCGGCCGGTTGAGCGACGTCTGCACGCCCCGGAACACCGAGGCCATGCCGCCTTCCCCGATCTTGTCGACCACCGTGTAGTCGCTGAGTTGACCCACCCGTCGCCCCACTCGCACGCGTGACCACCTAAATGTACTGTAAAAACGCAAAGTGGCCAACCCGGACCGAGCATCGATGGGAACGCCGCGGCGTCAGCCCGGATCGACGAACCGGTCACGGAATCGCGAATCCGGGATGAAACACTGGTCCCGCCGGCCGAACCAGCCGTATCGATTGCGGGCGACCCAATCATAGAGCCGGTCGCGGAGGAAACGCGGCGCTACGATCAGCGTATAGAGCCAGGACCACGGCGGGTCCAGATACCGAACAACGCGTAAGGCCGCGGTGGACTTGGTGAAATGCCCGTCCGCCTCCACTAACACGAACGTGGTGAATTGATCCGTCGGCAAACCGAATCGCCGCAGCAGGGTTTGGCCGATCCTCGACTGCATCGCCGCGAATCGAACGCGCGCGCGCCGATCCCGCCTGACCACCCACATCACGGTTCCCGAACACAACCCGCACCGGCCGTCGTACAACACCAGCGGCGCTGGGAGATCGGATGGATCCGACCGAACGGATTCAGACACGTGAACGACTCGCGGTTAATGCCCGAGCATACCACGTTGCGCCCAGCCGCCGACGCGACGATGCGTTATACTCTTCCGAATCGTTTCCGACTCAGCAAACCGAGAATGCCATGCCGGAACCACGGACAGTTGAGTATCTGATCATCGGCGGGGGGATCGCCGGAACCACGGCGGCGGACACCATCCGGAAATACTCCGACCGGTCCGTGATGCTCGTCACGGAGGAGCCGCATACCCTCTACTCCAGGGTCCGACTGCCGGACTATCTCGCCGCGCAGATTCCGCGCGACCGGGTGTTTCTGAAAGACGAGGCGTGGTATCGCGAGCGCGGCATTGATCTGACGCGCGGATGCGCCGTGCGGTCCCTGTCCGTCGCCGACCAGTCCGTACGCCTCGACGACGGTTCGGCGGTCCGGTACGGCGCGCTGCTGCTCGCGATGGGCGGCGCCGCACGGCGACTCTCGTGCGCGGGCGCGGACTGGCCCGGGGTGCATTACTTGCGGACCATCGACGACGCGGACAGAATCTTGGCGTCCATGCCCGCCGCCACGCGGGCCGTTGTCGTGGGCGGCGGGTTCATCGGATTGGAATTGGCGCGCGGTTTTTCCCACCACGGCCGCCCCACCACGTTGGTCCTCATGGAGCCGCGGTTCTGGCCCGCGTTCCTCGACGAGACGGCCAGCGCCTGGATCGACCGCACCCTCCGCGCCCGCGGGATCGACGTGCGGTACTCCGAACAGCTCCACGAGATTCGCGGCGCGGGAACGAACCGACAGGCGGTGATGGCGAGCGGGAGCGTCTTCCCCTGCGACATCATGGGCGTGGGCATCGGGATCAGCACGCTCCACCCGTTCGTCACAGACGCCGGGCTCGCCGTCCGGAAAGGGATCGTAACCGACGAATACTTCCGGACCAGCGTGCCGCACGTGTTCGCCGCCGGAGACATCGCCGAATTTTTCGACCTCACCTCGGGCCGGAGCAACCAACTCGGAAACTGGTCCAACGCAATGGAGCAAGGCAAAGTCGCGGCGCTGAATATGGTTGGGGACGCCACGCCGTACCGGTTCGTGGGCGGCTACGTCATCACCATCTTCGGCATGCCGGTCGGCCTCACCGGCGATCCGTCCATGCCGCCCGGGGCTGAGGTCATCCTCCGAGGATCGCCCGATCGCGGGAGCTACGCCCGGCTGATCGTCCGCGACGGCGTCATCAAAGGCGCCGCGGTCCTCAACGCGCCCAAAGACCACGTCACGGTCGGCCAACTGATCAAACAAACCATCCGCATCGACGCTGCCCGCGAACAACTGGCCGACCCCACATTCAACTTGAAATCGCTGTTAGCAACGGCCGACTAGTCCGACGTAGTCTGGATTCCCGCCTCCGCGGGAATGTGCCTCGCGCCACCGGCGCACCAAAAGGCTCTTTGACACATGACACATGGCGAAGCAATGACGACAACGGCTGCCACGCCCGCGCAGGTAGGCCATCGGAAGTGCACCTGTTCAGGCGGCGGGCGCTACGCGCCCGCTTTGTAGGATCGCCACAACGCCTCGGCTTCGCCCACCAACGACCGGTGCCTGGGCTCCCAGCCCAACAACCGTTCGGCGAGCACGCCGGAGACGTGTTGATCCAACGCCAGAGCGTCGGCGAACGCGCCCATCCCCTTGCGGGCTTCATCAAGCGGCGTCGCGGTCACGGTCCCTCGGCATCCGGCGGCGCGGCTTAAAGCCTCGGCCATGACCCGCACGGTTAGACGCGAACCGTCCGTGGCGTGGAAAATATGCCCCGCGGGCGCCTGCTCCACCACCCGGACGTACAGATCCGCCAGGTCATCGCGGTGCACCACGGCCCAGTGGTTCTTGCCCTCGCCGATGATCCGCACCGCGCCCTCCTTCTCGGCCGAAGCGAACAGCATCCCGGTGATGCCGCCCGAACCGCCGTACACGATGCCGGGACGGATGACCCAGGCCGTAATGCCGCGCGCCATCCCATTGTCAATCAGTTCCTCCACCGCGGGTCGCCATCCGACGATCGCCGCGGCGCGCGTCGTTGAAGAGGATTCGTCTGCGAATTTATTCCCGGTATCCCCCAACACCCACACGCCGCTGGTGTAGACGAAGCGACGCAACCCATCGGACTCCGCCACCGCGTCGAGCAACCATTCCACCACCGCGCGGTCGATCCGACCGGAGTCCGACGACGCGGACGCGGTGTGCACCACGGCATCCGCGCGTTTCACCGCCTCCGCCAGCGACGCCGGACGCGAGATGTCGCCGTCCACCACCCGCGCCCCGTACCGCTCCACCCACCCGGCCTTCTCGCGTGAGCGCACCGTGGCCGCCACATCGTGCCCGGCGCGACAGAGCGCCGCCACCACCGCGTTCCCGATGTACCCCGTCCCGCCCGTCACAAACACTTTCATGGCAGACCTCCGAACTCATCGTGAGTGATGGCATCTCCGTGTCGGGAACCGGATGACATCCTACCCCGGACCCTCCCCCATCCATGCCGGCGCGGACATTAGGGTTGCTCGGAACATGCCGTCGGGTTCATCTCTCCCGCGAATGCGCTACGGGCAAGACGACGGCTCCCCTCCGGTCGCCGCAGCCGTCGTCGTCTCGAACCGATAACGGGTGGAGCGGGCCTCCACGGTATACGGAGGGACGTTCCGAACGCGAAACCACGCTTCGATCAGGACCGGGAGTTGTTGTTGTCGCGTCGGACTCACGCGCTCGCCGCAGCCGTTGACCAATGCGAGGATCTCCTCGGCGCGATTGACGAAAAACGCGACGTCTCCGTCCCCAAAGTCTATGAGCACGGCCTCCCCGTGCGTCACCGCGCCTTGGGCCACGCCATAGGCGTCCGCCTTGGCCGACGGCCCCACCAACAACAGGGCGCCCGCCACGCTCCGCGTGGGCTCGCCGAACCACCACGCCAGCGCGATCCCCGCGGCGATCGCGGCCAGGCCCGCCGCCACGAATCGGGTCATCCGCGTCGGTCCCGCGCCTGAAACAACACGGCGCCCGTCGAATCACGTTCGCCGGGCGCCGCGGTCACGCCATTCATGCGACCGATACTCACTTCATCCCCGCATGATCTCCCTTCATTTCCTTGATCCAATTCGCGTGATTGCCCGGCGTCACGTCCGCCGTCACGTGCACACCGACTTTGATGTCGCCCTCTTTCTTGGTGCCCTTGGGATCAACGTGGACCGACTTGGAACTTCCGTCGGCCGTCTTGATCGTAACCATCTCCCCGTCCACCTTGGTGACTTCGCCCATCACGTTGCCCATGGCATCGGCCAGGGCCGTCCCGGCCCAAATGAACGACACCGCGGCTACCGCTAAAATCAGTCGCTTCAACTCGATCACCTCCTTCCCCTCCCTGACAAGTTGGCGGTATGCTACCGCGCCCTGTTTTGCGAATGCAAGCCGCGCGCGGATCGGCCCAGGACGCGCAACGCCTCGCGGCGGTATTCGGCGGCCGGAAGCAGCACGAACGCCTCCGCGAATCCTCGGCCCTGTAGGTGCGTGATGGAACGGTACGCGTGCAATCCCATGATACACCGGCCGTAGTCAATGACGGCCATCTGACTGGCAAACTCCGCCAGCGCCCGTTGTTTGACCTGTGCGATCGCCGTGATGTCCACCAGGCAATTCGGATCGAGCGGGGCCCACACTTCGTAGCCCGCGCACAACGGCGGCTCGATCCTCCTTGTTGCGGACAAGGCGGCAAGGAAAATTCGGTTCGTCGCTTGGTGATCCGGATGGTGATCGGTCGGAAACGGAAGGTACACCAAGTCCGGCGCGAGTTCCTCTAACAGCTCGCGCACTTGTCGACGCGTCTGCGGCGACACGCGCAACTCCTGGTCGCGGTTCCCGAGAAATCGCAGGTCCCCCACGCCGAGGATCGCGGCGCTCCGGCGCGCCTCGTCACGGCGCGAAGCGGCCAACGCATCCTCCCGACGCTCGCGCTCGGCCGTCGGCACATCACTGGCATTGAGCGCGGGATCACCTTTACGGCCGTCGGTCATGTACGCAACCGTGACCGCTTCCCCCGCCAGGACATGACGATGCAGGCTGCCCCCGCACCCCAAGGTCTCATCGTCCATGTGCGGAGCCAGGACCAGCACCCGTGTCCCCGGCAGGCGGTCCAGCGGCGCGGGAACAATCCTTGCCTCAGTCCACAACGCCGAGGAGCCGCGCGTCGGGGTTGGCGCGCGCTTGCGCGCGGTCATCACAGCCGGTCTCCGCTGTCTGGTCATATGAATCCTTCCCCCGTCTTGTGAACGACGAGGATGAGTATAAACCACGCCATCGGTTCCTGAGACGTGCCGTGGCGCCGGTTATTCACCTTGGCGGGGCCAAGCCCCATGTGGTAGATTGGACCGCTTGACGGAACCACCTCGGAGGACGGCATGGGCGGGACCAATCCCTATATCGAGCGGCCGAAGGTCGAGCTGCCTCAAAAACCGTACACGATCACGTTCACGCACAAGAACGTGGCGATCCAGGTCGATCCGACCAAGATTCCCTACGGTCACACCGGACAGCCGGGCAGCATCCTGGACATCGCGTTGGCCTCCGGCATGGAGATCGAACACGTGTGCGGGGGCGTGTGCGCGTGCTCGACCTGCCACGTCATCGTGAAACAAGGTCTCGAATCCTGCAACCAAGCCACGGACGACGAGTTAGATCAACTCGACGAAGCGCCCGCCACCACGCTGCAATCCCGCCTCGCGTGCCAGACCGTTCCGAACGGCACGATGGACCTCGTCGTGGAAATCCCAGAGTGGAACAAGAACCTGGTGAAGGAAGAACACTGAGCCGGAGAGCTATACCAACACCCCCTTCTCCAGCCGACGGACCACCTGCGCCCGTTCCGCCGCGTGCGGGTCGTGCGTGACCATCACGATCGTTTTGTGAAACTCCCGGTGCAGTCGGCCCAGGAGGCCCAGGATTTCTTCGGCCGACTGCGCGTCAAGGTCCCCGGTGGGCTCGTCCGCCACGATCACCGTGGGATCGGTCACGACCGCCCGCGCGATCGCCACGCGCTGCTCTTGTCCACCTGAGAGTTGACGCGGGTAGTGATCGGCCCGGTCCGCGAGGCCCACGACGTTGAGTGCGGTCAACGCGTGCTCCCGGCGCTCGCGGCGCGGCAGATGCGTCAACGTCAACGGGAGCTCCACGTTCTGGAGCGCGGTCAGCACCGGAATTAAATGGTAGAGCTGGAAGATGAAGCCGACGTGCCTTGCACGCCACGCGGTGAGGTCGCGTTCGGACAGCGCGGCGATGTCCGTGCCGTCCACCGCGATGCGGCCCGCGGTCGGCCGATCGATCCCCGCGATCAAATTCAACAACGTGGTCTTGCCCGACCCTGACGGCCCCATCAGCGCGAGGAACGAGCCTCGCTCGATGGCAAGGTCCACGCCGTCCAACACCTTGACGTCGAATCCGCCGCGGCGAAACGTTTTCCGGACCCCCTCGACCGAGATTAACGCGGCCACGGTTACGCCTTGGCGTCCTTGAACGCCTTTTTGATCATGGTCCGCGTGATCCAATCTTTTTGCTCCACGCCCTGGGAGTCGTAGATCTCCTCACCCACGATCCGGACGCGCTCTCCCAACGACCCGCCGTGGTCTTTCCCCAGCAAGGCGGTCATCAACCGTTCCTGCTGGGCCTCGGACAACGACTTGCATAGCCCTTCTAAATATTGATAGTCCTCGCGTTTGATGAACATGGCTCCCCCCTGATCAGCGGTCGGCATCCGGCACCAGATCCACCGCCACGCCGGGCCGCACGAACAGGCACCGAAACGCGGTCACCTCCCGTCCCAGACTCGCTCGCACCGCACGCGTGTAGATCTCGGCTTGGACGCGGTAGCGTTCCGCGGCCGCGGGCGCAGCCGTCGCGGTGATGGAATCGGTCTTGTAATCCGCCACATAGAGCCGCCCGCCCTGTTCGTAGATCAGGTCGATCACGCCTTCCATCATCGCACCTTCCCACGGCATTAGCAACGGGACCTCGCGGCCGATGATCGCGGCGCGCGCAAGTTCGGCATACATCGGCGACGTGAAAAATGTCCCAAGCGCGGCTCGGAGATCGTCGACGGTCACGTCCGGAAACGCCCCAAGTTGACCGGCCGCGAACGCGTCCAGCGCCGACGACCACGCGCGAACATCCGCCCCAAAGTCCCATCGCTGCAGAAACGCGTGGACCAGCGTGCCGACGCGCCGCGCGCGTTCGGCATCGGCTGGTCCACGTCGTCGACCGGCCGCGGGAGGGGAACCGGATCGTCGCGCGGCCAATCTGGTGGGCGTCATGTACATCGCCGATCGCGCGGTCCGTTTCGCGCGTACCGCGCGCGCGTCCCATTGCGAGGCGAACGCCCGTTGATCCGGCCACGCAAGATCAACGGGCGTTCGAGACGCGGCTGTGCCGCGATCGGATTCGGCCTCCACCGCGGTCCACGCGAAGAGGTCCTTCGCGGGCGAGTCGCGCGGGACCTCGCCCCACGCGGCCCCCATGGCGTCTTCAATCAGCGCCGCGGGACCGTCCCGAGCCGGGCCGCGTTCGGTTTCCGCGCCCGAGATCACGAGCAGATCCCGCGCCCGCGTCATTGCCACGTAGAAGACGCGCCGACTCTCCTCCGCGTCTTTCTCGACCGTCCGCTCCGCGAGATACACGCCGGTCAGCGACGCCACACCCCCCGCCGCCACCCCGACCATCCCGCTGCTCCAGTGTTTGGCCACCGGCGGCCCTGTTCCCACGCGCCGCCCGCCGTGCGAGCCCGCCAACACCACGATCGGGAATTCCAGACCTTTGGCCTTGTGCACGCTGAGCACCTTCACCGCGTTCACCGCCTCATCCACCAGCGGGCTTTCCCCTTCCTCGACTTCGTCCCGCACCCGGCGATCCAGACGCGCGGACAGCGCGGCGAACGACAGACCTTCCCCCGCCAGGTCGCGCGCGATCCGCTCCAATTTCTCGACATTGGCCGCAGCCTGATCCCCGTGCGGACCGCCGGCCGCAATCGCCTGGAGCGCAAACCGCTCGAACACCGCGGTCACGGCCTCGTCGACCGGCATGCGGGGCGCTTCTCGGGACAACGCCGCGAGGTCCCGGTAGAGCGCAACCGGCGCCCACGGGCCCGGCGCATCCCCGGCTTCCGTCACGCGGTAGTCGAGCCACCCCGCGCGCGCGAGCGCGTAGATCTCGCGGTCCGTCATGCCGCCCAACGGCGACCGGAGCACGCCCACCAACGCGGGCTCATCATAGGGGGATGCCAACGCGCGAAACACGTTGATCGCGTCCACCACTTCCTGCGCCGCAAAGAAGCGTCGCTCCCCTTCCACCACATAAGCAATACCGTGGCGGCGAAACGCTTCCAGGTACACCTGCACGTCGCTGAGCGCGCGGAACAAGACGGCCACGTCGCCGGGCTCCGCGCGGCTCACGCGTCCCTGCCTGCCGCGGACCTCCACGGTCCCGAACACCGACGCGCGAAACCAGCGTGCCAGGCTCTCCGCCTCGGCCTCGCGGCCCGTTCCGGCGTCGAACGCGCCGTGTCGGGCGCGCACGACCCGCACGATCGGTTTGAGGCCTCCCGCGGCCTCCGACGTGGATCCGATCGGTTCGTACCCCGCCTGTAGGCCGGGCCGATACGCCAGCAACCGTCCACCCACTGCGTTAACCGCGTCGAGGATCGCGCCACGACTCCGAAAATTGGTGGTCAACCGACACTCCACGCCTCCCTGATCGAGCACCAGCCGCGCCACGTCCTGATACGCTTCCAAATCCGCGCCGCGAAACCCGTAGATCGATTGTTTCGGGTCACCGACCAGGAACAGTTTGCCTCGATCAAGCCGGACATTCCGCCACTGCGTCGCCACGCCGCCGGGCGCTTCGGCCAGATACAACATGATTTCGTATTGCGCCGGGTCCGTGTCCTGGCACTCGTCGACCAACAGCGCGCGGAAACGACGTTTGAGCGTCTCTCTGACCGCGGGGTGATCCCGCACCAGATCGCGAGCCCGCGCGAGTAGTCCGTCAAACGGCAACCACCCGGCCCGCGCAAACGACGCCCGGCACTCGCGCACGAACGGCGCGAGCGCGTCGCCGACCAGCCGCACGGTCTCCGGGTCCACCGCGGACAACCGGCGGGCCAGCTTGATGAGGCCCTTGGCGCGGTCCGCATCACGTGCATCCCACCCCTTGGGAACGGACGTGACCTCGGCCGCGACCGCCTCGCAATCCGACGCCTCCGCGGCGCGCCCCTCGGCCGCACCGGCGATCACGCGACGCGCCGCGGCCAGGCGTTGCTCGATCACGCGCGTGTGGGGGTGCGCGGCCAGCAGTCGGTCTGCCTCATCACCGGCCCCTGCAAGCCACTCCCCGACCTGAGCCGGCGCCGCGGTCAGACGACCCAGCGCATCGAGCGGGATGAACTCCGCGCTCAGCCCCGCGGCCAGATCATAGAGATCCTCGAGCGTCAGCCGCTCCAACAGCCGTCGCCACAACGCCGCGCGCGGCGCCGCGCGCGCCAATTCATGATCGAGCCACGCGCGCCAGGCCTCCGCCGCGTGGTCGCGGCGCGCAGCCTCGTCGGCTTCTCGGAATTTGGGGTCCACCCCCGCTTCGATGGGAAACAACCGCAGCAGCGTGGCCGCGAACGAGTGGATGGTGCCGATGTGCGCGCGATCGAGATGAACGAGCGCCGCCTGCAGACGCTTGCCCACCCAGTCCATTGACCTGCCCGTCCACGCAACCAGCGTTGCGAGCGCGTCCCGAGGCTCGCCCTCCGCGTCCGAATACTCGGACGCGCGGGCGAGCGCCTCGATGCGCTCGCGAAATCGCACCAGCAGTTCCGCCGCGGCCTTGTTCGTAAACGTGAGGGCCACGATCTCCGTGACCGGAACCGGATCGGGGTCGCGGACCACCAGATGGACGAGCCGTTCAACCAGAAGCGTGGTCTTCCCGGTCCCCGCGCCCGCGGTCACGACCACGTTGGCGTCAAACGTGCGGATCGCGCGTTCGCGTTCGAGCGCGTCGCTCGGAGGAATCATCCCGGCTCCTTCGGCGGCCGCACCGGCGCGCGGCGGATACGATCGAGACCCGCGGATCGCGGATCGCGCTCCGCGCGCGCGCGCGACGGCGCGTGCCGGAGGCGGCACGACGCCGCCACGTCGCACCACGCGCAGTGCGTGTCGGGGTTCATCGGAAAGACCCCCTGTTCGATCCCGTCCACCAGCGCGCGCACCGTCCCGAGGATGCGGGTGCGCGCGTCCGGATCAGGCGCGTACGGCGCGCGGTCTATGCCCGCGTCGCGCTCGTTCAGCCCGACCTCGTAGACCACCGCCTCGGTGTTTCCGGTCGTCCGGCCAAGATGGGTGAGGGCGTACCGTTGGGCCAAGGCTTCGTAGATCGGCGGCTGCAAACCCCGGCCGCGAAGCGCCGCGGCCGCGAGATCGCTCCGGCGGTTCGCCCCGCGCGCGGCGCGGAACTTCCAGTCAACGACACGCAGGCCCTTGTCAGGCGCCTGATCGATGCGGTCTAAACGGCCCTGGATCGGCACGGCCGGGTCCGCGCCCAACTCTCCGCGCAACGCCACTTCGGTCTCGATCACCGCATACCCGGTCCGCGCCCGCTCCGTCGCGTCATCCGCCGCGACCCGGGCCACCACGCGGCCGATCCGCTCGACGGCCAGGTCCCAGGCCAAGGGATACCCGATGCCGGCACGCCGCGCGTACCGCGCGCAGACCTCTCGCCAGATCGCGTTGATGTCCGACGCCGAGTCCCGCGCCGCCCGCGCAACCGCCTCGTGAGCCAACACGCCCCAGTCACGCGCCGTGGGCTCCGCGTTTGCCTCGGCGTCGGCCGGCTGGACAACGCCCAACACCTTGGCCACGAAGAATTGCCATGGACACGTCGTATACGTCGCGAGTCCCGTGGCCGAGTATCCCGCTTCCCGCTGTCCCACGAGCCACTCCAGCGGGGGACCGACGTCGCCGTCGAACGCCGACAGCGTTGTCGCCCACGCGTCGATCGCGGCGCGACAGGACGCGGCGCGGGTAAGCCGTTCGTGGGTTCTCGCGTCAGCCACCGCAGCGGTGAGTCCACCAACCAGTTGCGCCAGCACCAGTGCTTCATGCGGCGTCAGTCGGTCGACCCGATCGAACGGCGCCACGCGGGGCTTCTCGCGCATCCGGCGCGGGACATCGACGCGCACCGCGTTGGCCCCCGCGTCGCGCCAGGAGGTCAGGTACCAGGACGGTGCCAGCGCCCGTCCCGCGTCGTCAGCCCGCTGCGTCGAGAGCACGACCCGGTCCCGGCCCGCCCCGGTGAGCGCGGCAAAGAGCAAGCGTTCCTCTTCGTACCCCGCGAGTTTTTCCGGAATCTTGTACCCGAGCGTGGTTTCGATCAGACGCCGCTCCTGATCCCGTAAAAACGCGTCTTCCCGAATCACGCGCGGGAACACGCCTTCGTTTAACCCCAAGAGGACCACGGCCCGGACCGAGATGCCGCGCGCGGACGCGGCGTCCATCGCCAGAACACCGCGGGCATTCGGGTCCGTGGTCGGCATCGTAGTCGAGTCGATCCGGCGACGCACCATGTCGAGATAGGCGGTCTTCGTCATGGTCGACGTGAAGGCGTCAAGTCGCGCGGGCGCGGTGAACGCGGCCAGCACCGCGGCCGCCGCCTCGTCAACATCGTCCGGCGATTCGTCCTGGGCGTCCGCCTCACCCTCGATTCCCAGCAACGACGCGAGCAGCCCGCGCCACGCGCCGGCGTGCGCCGCGCCCGAGGCGGCCTCCGGTAACGCCTCGCACGTTCGCCGCAGACCATCCACCACGCGAAGCAAGGCGGCGGCCTGCGCGCCTCGCGCGGATGACCCCGCCTCGGAACCGCTGTCGGGGCCGACAAGGGTTCCCAGCCGCGCCCACGCCTCATACCCGTTCGTCACGCCGACGGAACGCGCCAACTCGTCCCAGAGAGAGATTTCGGCTCGGACGTGCGGTGCCAAACGCTCCACGCGACACCAGGGCGACGCCACGAAGTCGATCACGTCCTCCCGCGTCGGAACACCCTCCGCAATCCGCGCGAGCCGCAACGCGGCTTGGGCCAGCGGATGACGCGCGAGCGGACGGGTCGCGGTGGTGACCAAGGGGAGATGATGGCGGGCGAACTCGCGCGTGATCGCGTCCGCGTAAGGCTCAAGACTCCGGGCCACCACGCCGATGTCCTCGAACGCGAAGCCCTCGTCCTCGACCAATGCCAGAATCGTCTTGGCGCACGCCCGGACTTCGTCTTGCGTGCCGGAACAGGACATGAGCGTGACCGACCGCCGAGGCGGCGCCGGGCCGTCGAGGACCCGCACCGGACGCGTCGATAACCCGGTAAGGTATCTGGTGAGGAACCGGTCCGCGAACGCCCACGACGGGTCGCCGGACGCGAACGGGAAATACACCGCGGCCTCCGCGGCGCCGGAGACGGCGCGCAACACGTCGTATTGCGCCTGGGTCACGTCATAAAATCCGTAGTAGGCGACGAGACGCTGATTTTTCAGCATGGCCGATGACGGCGCGGCCGCGGACGCCATGGCGTCGAGGTCGGTGTAGTCGACCCACCCGGCCGTCTCCGCCGCGGACAAGACCTCGCCGTACAGACCGGCCAACGCCGCGAGCCGCGGCGCGTCGTCCGCCGGAAACAGGGATTCCGCCACGGCCTCGGCCAACGCCCGAGGCGGCACCTTGGCGTCCTTTAAGTCGCGCAGCGTTTGCCAGAGGGCCGCGCCCCCGCCCCGCGTCGCCGCAACCCCGGCGAACGCGTGCCCCGCGGGCTTGCGATCCAGCAACAAGCGCATCAGCTCCTCGAACCCTTGATCGTCCACGAGCGGCGGGAGGGACATCCCGTTGGCTTCCTCGACCAGGCGTCGCGACAGTTGGTGAAACGTCAGGACCGACAGGTTCAGGAACGTGCGTCGCCACTCCCCCGCGAACAGACGGACGATGCGCCGACGGAGCGAGTCCGACGGAACCACGATGATGATGGACGAGAGCGGATCAGCCGTCTTCGCGGCGATGACGTCGTCCGCGAGCGCGGCTTCGAGGTGGGGATGGTAGGGGCCGCAGGTGATGCTCAACACGGCGGGATACCCATGAGGCTGCTGCAAAAGTCCATCTGCGGCGTTACTTCGCCATCTGGAAGGAGGCGACCATTTTCATCCCGCACCTTCGGCGCGGTGCAGATTCTCGTCGGTGGCCTTGCGATCCACCTCCAAGAATTAGGAATGACGGAAGTCCCCGAAGGGGGCAGATGGAGCTTTTTGAGCAGCCTCCACTACACCCTGACTGTGTCGGAAGCAGACGCTCTCGGGCTCCGATCCTAGATCAGGCGAGCGACGGTTCGGTCGGCGCGTCCGAGACCGGAGAGTCGGCGGCCTCCACGATCTCCGATTCGTCCGGCACACGGTCGGACGTGGGCGACTCGTTCCCTGCCGCGACGTCCTGATCTCCCACGGAAACGTCCGTGGCACGCGCGATCTCCGCGAAGTCCTTGAGCGTCGGGAGATCCGCCAGGTCCTTGAGGCCGAACGCGTGCAGAAATTCCTTGGTGGTGCCGAACATCATGGGGCGACCCGGGAGGTCCTTGCGACCCACGATTTTGACGAGTCGGCGGTCCATGAGCGTCTTGACGACCCCGGCCACGTCCACGCCGCGAATCGACTCGACTTCCGGTCTGGTCAGCGGCTGCTTGTACGCGATGATCGCCAGGGTTTCCAACGCGGGCTTGGAAAGCCGCAGCGGGGCTTTGGCTGTAGACAGCTTGCGAAGCCACGGCGCCGCTTCAGGCACCGTGACGAGTTGGTACCCGCCCCCGACCTCCGCCACGGTCAACCCGTGGTCGCCTTGGCGATATTGTTCCCGTAGATCGTCGAGGCACGCGGCCACGCGTTCGCGCTCCACCCCGTCGAGAATCTCGCACAACTTGTTCATCGACATGGGTTCGGCCGCGACAAACAACAAGGCTTCCACAATCGGTTTGAGTTCGCGGTCATCCATTGGGCGCATCCCCCCCCGGCCCGTTTTCGGCGTCGCCGACCTCGGCCGCTACGGACTCCATCCGCAACACCTCGATTTCCTCACTCGGACCGCTCTGCCGGAGACCGAGCACGTGCATCTTGACCAACTCCAACAGCGCCAGAAACGTCACGATCACGGCGGTGCGAGACGCGGCCTGCTCAAACAAATCGTGAAACCGCACCCGCTCGCCCTCGGCCAAGGCATCGAAACGCTCGATGAGCGCGGTCATCCGATCGCGGACGGTCAACGCCTCGACCGTGACCTCCATGATTGTGGGATCCGGCACGCGATCGAGCACCTCGCGCAGCGCGGTGAGCAGGTCGAACACCGACAACTCGCCCAAATCATACTCTTCGGGCTCCGCCTGCGGCAGCGGCGTGGGCTCGCGGCGAAACACGTCGCGCCACGCGGCTTCGCGGTCTTCCAACGCCTCGGCCGCATCCTTGAAGCGCTGATACTCGACGAGCCGCCGCACCAACTCTTCGCGCGGGTCTTCCTCCGGCTCCGCGGACTCGGGTTGCTCCTCGCGCGGGAGCAACATCCGGGATTTGATCTGCACCAGCGTGGCGGCCATGACCAAAAACTCGCCCGCGACCGAGAGGTTCAACTCCTTCAGCAGATCGAGGTATTCGAGGTACTGCTTGGTGATCAACGCGATCGGAATGTCGTAGATATCGAGCCGATGTTCTCTAATGAGGTGCAGCAGCAAATCAAGCGGCCCCTCGAACACGGGGAGCTTGACCTGATACGCCACGGACGATTCGTCGGGTTGATCCGTCATGCGGGTGTCGGTCACAGGCTCGCGCCCTGACGAAACGGAGCGGACCTTATCAGCTTTGGGGCCGGCAGGTCAAGGCCGGTCACAAGGGCTGTAACCCCCGCCCAAACACACGTCGGTTGAAAAAACCGAGAACGAATCACACCCGACCGAACGGCGGGAGTCGAACAGACTACTCCGAGTCGTTCTCACGCTCGTGATCTCCGTCGCCTTTTGCCGCTTGCACCTCGCCTTACTCTATCCACCCAAGGAGTTGAACCCTCGTTCCCCACCAGCACAACTGGGTTTCATCCACACCTGTCTCAAACATCTCCCCAAAGTGATAACGGGCCTTAAAATCCTTATTCTCATCCAGGTCGACAATCATCATCGAATGCTCATCCCCGCCGTCGTTCGCCAGCTTCACCTTGGACTGCGCAACCTGATTCCAGGGCGACGAGTCGGTGAGCCCGTCTCGGCTCACATGCACCGTGACCCCATTGCTCTCGCCCACCCCGTCTTGCTCCGCCCAGGCGTGACCGAAGATGATCGCGGCCTTGGCCTTGGTGTGATCGAGCAGAGGGATATCCACCGTGAGCCACGTATCTTCATCAGGCGCAACGTCCGCGAGACCTGATGGACACTGGTAGTTCGAACTCCTGACGAACACATCTTGTCGATCCCCCTCGGCCCACACGACCTTCCCCCCCGCGGTCAAAACCGGGAGGCAGAGTACCGGCCAAGGCGATCGGGGAGACGTGCAGGAACACAAGGCCTGTCAGCCCTATCACCTGTGAGATCTGACGGTTCTTATGGATCATCATGCGATTTCCCTCTAATGTTTCTCTGTGAGGAGTCGCCCGACCGTCTCCGCCGACAGGATGTTGCGGAGGGCCTGTTCACCGTCGCGCTGGTGAATTTTGATCTCCAGATTCGAGAGGACGGCCTCCTTGAGCGGATTGAGGTAAACCATCCCAAACTTTCGTTTTGCGACCTCGATCCGATCGACCTTCAGGCGAAAACCGACGTGGTCGCCGTCCTGGGCGGTATAACTGACCCCGTCCATACGGAAACGTCCGCTGATTGATCGAAACCCTGACCGCTGCCACGTGCATTCCCACTGACTTGGATTTGCTGGACGGCGCTGACTAGGAGAACCGCCCCGCCTGCGACCGCCACCCCACCGAGAAACACCGGGATTCGCCGCATAAGACACCTCGCTGTTCGGACAAAAATTCCACGGGCGTCTTCACGCCCGTCTTCTTGCGCATCAAAAAAACCGGGCGCCTACAGGCCAATAATCTCCGCTCGATTATTGTCACCTCGGCAGCCGGCTGTCTTCGCGTGAGCAGAGCGCGTACGACCGTACGCCCCGACACGGGTAAAGATCCGCGGCTTCGCGTCCTCCCGTTACCGGGAGTTTGCCTTGATGGAAGGTGTAGCGCCTTCTGACTTGAAATGAATCGTTCCCATTGCCTCGCCTCTGTTTACCTCACGCCGGACAGACCACAACTGTTGATGGGATTCCCTCGAGTAAAGACAGAAACCTCCGCCGCAGATGCGACATCGCACCACCAGGATTGGAAAGGCACCAACGGACCAGAACGGGCCACAAGTTGAAAGGGGACTTGGCCGGGTACTTCGGGCCGGGGCGTAGCGAACTCCCGGGTCCCGTGTCAAGCGGAAAATCCCGCGCTGGAAAGTCCCGCGCGTCATGCGCCTCAACGCCGAGGGCGCGGCTTCCACTTTCCGCCGCGAACGGGATTCCCGCCGACCGGTGGAGACGTCGGAAGCGATCGGTTATAACGTAATGCCCGTTCGGAAGATCGCGGTCTTGATCTGGGTCATGGCGTCCATGGCGTATTTGACGCCTTCGCGGCCCAGGCCGGAGTCCTTCATGCCCCCATAAGGGGTGTGATCGAGACGGAACATAGGGTAATCGTTGATGATGACGCCGCCCACGTCGAGGCGGTCGAACGATTCAAACGCGCGACGCAGGTCGTGAGTAAACACGCCGGCTTGCAGGCCGTACCGCGAATCGTTCACCGCGGCCAAGGCTTCGTCGAACGCGCGATACGGCGCGAGCGTGACCACCGGACCGAACACTTCCTCGCAACTCACGGCCATGGTCGGCTGCGTATTGGTCAACACGATCGGCGCGATCAGGTTGCCTTGACGCGAGATCGTGGTCAGGGCCTTGGCCCCGCCCGCGAGGGCGTCCGCGGTCCACCGGTCGACGCGGTCGGCTGCGGCTTGATCGATCACCGGGCCCACCACGGTCTTGGCATCCAACGGATCGCCGACCGGCAGCGCCTCGACCTCGGCCAGGAACTGCTCGACGAATCGTTCGTACACCGCCTCATGGACCATGATCCGTTGGACGGAAATGCAAATCTGCCCCGCATACGCGAACGCGCCAACGGCCAGCCGTTTCGCGGCCCACGCAAGATCCGCATCCACGTGGATCACGGCCGCGGCGTTGCCGCCCAGTTCGAGCAACACGCCTTTCTTGCCCGCGTTCGACTTAATCCGCCAGCCCACCGTGGCGCTCCCGGTGAACGTGACAAATTGGATACGCGGGTCGGCGACCAGCGCTTCGGCCACCGGGATATCGCACGGAAGGATGTTGACCACGCCGGGCGGCACGCCCGCGTCCAACAGGATCCGACCCAGGCGCAACGCGGTCAGCGGCGCTTGCGGCGGCGGTTTGAGCACCAGGGTATTGCCGGAGGCCAGGCACGGCGCGATCTTGTGCGCCACCAGGTTGAGCGGAAAGTTGAACGGCGCAAACGCCGCGATCGGACCGAGCGGCACGCGTTTGGTCACCGCCGCGTAGCCTTCGCCCGCCGGGCTCCAATCCGTGGGAATCCATTCGCCCGCGAGCCGCTTGGCCTCTTCCGCCGCCACGGTAAACGTGGCCGCCGCGCGGTCCACCTCGCCCGAGGCAAACTGCATCGGCTTGCCGGCCTCGGTGGCGATCAGCCGGGCCAGTTCCGCCTTCTGTTTGGTCAAGCCCGCCGCGGCCTTGGACAACCACTCGGCGCGTACGTGCCGCGCCACGCCGAGGGTCTCGCGGAACGCCCGCTCCGCCGCGGCAACGGCGTGGTCCATCTGCGCGCGATCCGCCAGGCACACGTGAGCGATCTCTTCGCCCGTGTGCGGATTGCGAACCGGCGAGACGGCGGGACTCGTCACCCACCGCCCGTCAACGAAAAATGGGGTCGCGTCCATATGAGTTACAGATCGCTGAGCAACTGCAGCCGGGTGTCATCGGACAACGGAGTCTCGGCCTGATACCGCGGGTGAACGATGGCCAGCGCCGCACGCGCCCCGTCACGCAACGCGCGCTGCGCGGCCGCGTCCAGGCGGAATCGCACGTAGTGGACCGCGCTGATTTTTTCCTCGTTACTGTGCCCGGCTTCAAACGCCGCGTAGATCGGCGGCACGCCGTCGATACGCAACACCAATGATCGACCGTCATCAAGCCCGCGCAGCCGATCGAGCGTGGGTTTGATCGCCTGCTGGTCATCGACCTCGATGAACACGGTGGCCGAGAGCTCGCCCGCGCCGGGAATCAGTTTGTTATAGGTCTCGATCTCATGGAAGATCAACGCCTCGTCGTAGATATGTTCGGCGCGCATCATCTCCTGGATCTGGTGCGCGACGGTCCGGCGATTCTCGAACACCAATGACACGCAGTCTCCAAGCAGCACGCGGCGCGCCTTCTTCAAGGCAATCACCTCGCGTCGCGAGGCGTCGCGGACCGGTTCATACTCCGGAAGGGCTTTGATGTCCGTTCGTTGAATCGGCTCCATCGCGTCAGGTCCGGGGGTCGGGCAACCCGTACGCCCGGTTGAGCAACTCAATGGGATGACAACTGGTCTTGCCCGTGGCTTGCTCCAATTGGAGCCCGGACAACGGGCAATCGGACGTGAGCGTCTGGGCCTCGGCCGCGTTGACCGCCCGGAACGCTTTTTGGCCGACCTGCATCGACGCGCCGAAGAATTCGGTCTTCACGCTCCACGAGCCGTCGTGGCCGGAGCAGCGTTCGATCACCTCCACCGTGGTCCCGGGGATGAGTTGCAGGAGATCGCGGGCTTTGTACCCGATGTTCTGGTCGCGCATGTGACAGGCGGCTTGATAGGCGACCGTGCCCACGCGGCCCGGGAAATCGGTGGAGAGTTGGCCTTTCTTGTGGAGGCCCACCAGATATTCGCAAAGGTCGAAGGTATGTTTGGCGACCAGACGCGCATCGTCGGTGTTCAACAACGTGGGGTATTCCTTCTTCAACATCAGGCTACACGTCGGAATCGGCGAGACCACGGCGTACCCCTGATCCACCATCGCCTTGAGCGAGGTCACGTTGCGGCGCGCGTGTTCGGTCGCGGCCGCGATGTCCCCGGTGTCGAAGTAGGGCATCCCGCAGCAACGCTGTTCGGGCCACGCCACCGCGACCCCGTTCTTCTCCAGCACCTGCACGGTTGCGCGCCCGATGGACGGGTAGTTGTAGTTGGTCAGGCAGCCCGCGAACAAGGCGACTTTGCGCTCGCCGTCTCGACGCAGGTTCTGCTTGCGCAACCACATCGGAAACGTCTCGGACGCGATCGGCGCCAGCCGCCGGTCCTTGTGAATCCCCCCGACGCGATGGAGTACCGTTCGAAACCACCCGGTCCGTAGCAACCGGTTCAGAATCGGGGCAACCCAGCGCGCGGTGTGTCCAAGGAGATCGGTCTTGACCAACAGACGATCGCGCAACCGCGGCCGCTGGGTTTTAGCCCGGACCGCCTTTTCGCGCACCATCAACAGGGGAAAATCCAACCGAAACTCGTGGGGCGGGGTGTACGGGCAGTGGTTGTAACAGAGCTTGCAGTAGTAACAGGCATCCACCACGTCGCGCGTGACCGCGGCGCCGAGTTTCTCAACCTCCCCGTCCAGCGCGTCGATCCCGTTGAACAAGATCGAAAACGACGGGCATAGGTTGAAACAGCGCCGGCAACCGTGGCAGATGTCCGCGACGCGCAGCCACTCGGACTGCATGGCGTCGGCGTCCCAAAACTTCAGATCGGTAAACTGAGCCTCCATGCCTCCATGGCCCCTCGCGTGATGGCGGCGCGGACCGTGGTTCCGGTCCGCGCCCCCTCGTCAAGACACGTCCTTGTCGGTCAGCCCGTTATTTTTTCAGGCTATCGAGCGCTTTTTGGAAGCGACCGGCGTGGGATTTTTCCGCGCGCGCCAGGGTTTCAAACCACTCGGAAATTTCCTCAAACCCCTCCTCGCGGGCGGCTTTGGCGAACCCCGGGTACATTTGCGTGTATTCGTAGGTTTCGCCTTCGATGGCGGATTTGAGGTTCTTATCGGTGTCCCCGACCGGCACGCCGGTCACCGGATCGCCGATCACAGCCATGAAGTCAAAGTGCCCGAACGCGTGGCCCGTCTCGCCTTCCGCGGTATCGCGGAACACGCCCGCCACGTCCGGGTACCCCTCAATGTCAGCCTTGCGCGCAAAATACAGGTACCGCCGATTGGCCTGCGATTCCCCCGCGAAGCCTTCTTTTAAATTCGCCAACGTCTTACTGCCCTGAAGATTCTTTGCCATGACGCCTCCCTTGGTTAATCACAACCTGGACGGAAAGGCCTCCGCGCCCCTTCCCATCCCTCACGGATACAACCGCATCGACCGCGCGTTCCACATACGTCAGCCGCGACACGCACTCGCGGCCGCGTGAACACGCGTATTATCGAGGAAACGCCTCGACTGAATCAACTCGCGGCCGTCGACATCGGACGATCGGCGGCGCCGTTGGACCCGGACATTTACTTTGACCGGTGATTCGCGGTTGTGGTACCACCTGCGTATGGCCGCGTCCGCGCCCGTACTGCCCGAACGCGAGGTTGACTCGACGGTCGAGCTCATCCCGCCGTATAAAGTCATTTTCTTGAACGACCCGGTGACCACGATGGAGTTCGTCGTGCACGTGTTGACGCATGTGTTCCAGAAGGACTCGGCCACGGCGGCGCGGCTGATGTGGGAAGTGCACACCACCGGCGCGGCGCACGTCGCCACCCTGCCGATCGAGCAAGCGGAGCTGAAGCAGGCCCAGGTCCATGCCGCGGCGAACGCCGCGGGATTCCCGTTTCGCTGCGTGATCGAACCGGCCTGAATGCGCCCATCCCCTCCCATCGCGGTTCCGGACCCGTTCGCCCCGTTCCGGGCGGAACTTGAACGGATCCGCTGCGCGGACCGGCTCCGGACAATCCACCCGACCGAAGGCGGAGCCGGACCGCGCCTCACTCGTACCGGCCGGTCCTTGATCAACTTCGGCTCGAACAACTATCTGGGACTCGCGGAGCATCCGCGCGTCAAAGCCGCGGCGATTCGCGCGATCGAACGCGACGGCGTCGGCGCGGGCGCGTCGCGCCTGCTGACCGGTGATCGCGCGACCCACGACCAACTCGAATCGGCATTGGCGCGGCTCAAAGGCACCGACGCCGCATTGGTATTTCCCACCGGGTATCAGGCCAACGTGGGCGTCATTGCGTCGCTGGTGGGACGCGGCGACCTGATCCTGGCGGACCGAGATTGCCACGCCAGCCTCATCGACGGCTGCCGCGCAAGCGGCGCGCGATTTCGGGTGTACCGGCGCGACCGGCTGGATCAGGTGGACGCGGTGCTGGCGCGACGGACGGCCGCCCGCCGCACGCTGATCGTCACCGACAGCGTATTCAGCATGGAGGGAGACCTCGCTCCCCTGCCCGACCTGGCGAGTTTGGCTGAACGCCGCGACGCCTTGTTACTGGTGGACGACGCCCACGCCACCGGGGTGTTCGGATCGAGCGGCGCGGGATCGTCGGAACACTGGAGCCTGCGCGATCGGCCCATCGTCCAGACGGGGACCCTGAGCAAGGCGCTCGGCGCGCTGGGCGGGTTCGTGGCCGGACCGCGAGTGCTCATCGACTACGTGCTCAATCGCGCGCGCACGTTCATCTACACCACCGCGCTCCCGTCCGCAATCGCGGCCGCCGCGCTCGAAGCGATTGACGTGCTCCGCGACGAGCCGGACCGACGCGAGCGCCTGTGGGCCAACACGCGTCACTGGCGTCACGGTGTACGGGGCCTGGGGTTCGACACGTTCGGCAGCGCCTCGCCCATCGTCCCGCTGCGAATCGGCGACGACCGCCTGGCCCTGCGCGTGGCGGCGGCGTTGGCGGATGAGGGCGTCTACGCGCCCGCGATCCGGCCGCCCACGGTTCCGGCGGGCACGGCCCGCCTCAGGACATCGGTCCTCGCCACGCACGCGCCGGATGACCTGACCCTCGCGTTGTCGGCCCTTGAGCGCGTGGCCGCTCGATTTGGCGTTCCCTGACCCGTTCGCCCGCCCGGTGATCGTGATCACCGGTTCTTCGCGCGGACTGGGGCGCGCGTTGGCCCTTTCCTGCGGGTCAGCCGGCTGGCGAGTCGCGGTCCACTGCCGCGAGCACCGCGCGGAAGCCGACTCCGCGGCCGCCGCGATCGCGGCGGCCGGCGGAGAGGCTCTGGTGCTTCAGCACGATGTCACCGACCCGGGCGCGGCCCACACCATCGTCGCGCACACGACGAGCGCCTGGGGGCGAATCGACGCGTGGGTCAACAACGCGGGCGTGGTTGATGATCGCCTGCTCGTGTCCACGCCGGACGCGACGTGGGAGCGAATGATGTCGGTGCATCTGAGCGCCGCGCGCCGCGCGATCCAAGCCGTATCTCCGGTCATGCGCGGGCAAGGGGGTGGGGTCATTCTCAACGTGGCGTCACTCGCAGCGCTCCAAGGACGCCGCGGCCAAGCGCACTACGCCGCGGCCAAGGCCGGTCTCATCGCGCTCACGCGAACCGCGGCGCGCGAACTGGGCGCGTACGGCATCCGCGTCAACGCCGTGTGCCCGCCCGTGCTCGACACCGACGCGGTCGGCTCACACGCCGATTCGCTGCGCGGCCAGCAACTGCTCCCGGAGGCCGTCCCACTGACCAACGCGGCCGAGGCCATTCGCGCCATCCTTACCCTGCCATGGATGACCGGCCAGACCATCGTGCTCGACAGTCGAATTCCCGAAGGCGCGTTATGAAACGGGGCGTGCGCGGTGTCTTCGTGGTCGGCACCGACACCGGCGTGGGGAAAACCACCGTGGCCGCCGGGCTTGCGTGGGCGCTCCGCCGACGCGGTATCGACGTGGGCGTGATGAAACCGGTTGAAACCGGGGTGCGAACGGAGCGCGGATCGGACGCGGACCAACTCCGGCGTGCGGCCGGCGTTGGTGATCCGATCGAGGACATTCGTCCGTATCGGTTCAGCGCGCCCTTGGCCCCGCTGGTTGCTGCTCGGCGCGAACGGGCCCGAATTTCCCTGCCCGCCATCACACGCGGTTATGCGCGGCTCGCGCGTCGCCACGATGTCATCGTGGTGGAAGGAGCGGGCGGGCTGATGGTTCCGTTGACCACGACTCACACGACATTGGATCTGGCTGAACGCCTCGATCTCCCGCTGCTCCTCGTGATCGGCAACCGGCTGGGAGCGATCAACCACGCGTTACTGACGGTCTACGCGGCACGAGCGCGCGGCCTCGCCGTGCTCGGCGGCGTCGTCAACCACCTCACCCCGGCGACCGATCTCGCCGTCCGCACCAACCCCGGTGTGCTGCGCGAGCGACTCGACGTTCCTCGTTGGGTGGTCCTGCCCTTTCTCAAGAAAGCGGACCGTGCGCGGGAACGGATCGGGAACCGACTGGAACGGGCGGGGTTACTAATAGACTTGATGGCACACGTTATGCGTTGACTCGAATCCCCGTGTAGTAACAGCAGTTCACGTCATCCAGGTTATTGATGAACGACCGCTCCTGGCCGTCCGCGAACATAATCCGCACGAAACACATCCCGCCGACCGTTACCGCGGTGCGCTCCTCCACCACTTCACCCAACCCCCACTGCGGATACCGCCGGTGGCGGACTTGATCGCCAACTTTGAGGAAGAGCCGCCGAACCTCCATCGTCCGAACCACCATGACCGCCAATAAATCCATGCTAGGCGGGCCTGTTCTGGGTTGTCAAGACCGTCAGGCTTCCAACGCCTTCAGGAAGGCGGCGGATTGCTCGTCGATGCGCGGGAGCAACCCCGACGCCACGGCAACGCCCCGGGCCCCGGCCGCCAGCACGTCGCCGCACCGCTCCACCGTGATGCCTCCGATCGCGTAGACGGGAATCGTCACCGCGCGGCAGATGTCTCGGAGCTGATCGCACCCCAGGGGCGCGCGCGCCATCTTGGTCGTCGACTCGTAGATCGGCCCCACCCCGAGATAATCCGCGCCGTCCGCTTCCGCGGCAACGGCTTGCTCAATAGTGTGCGCGGAGCAGCCGATGAGCATATTCCGGCCCAGGATCCGACGGGCCTCGGCGACCGGGAAATCGTCTTGCCCCAGGTGTACGCCGTGGGCCTCGACCGCCAGCGCCAGATCGATGTCGTCGTTGATCAACAACGTTGAACCCGTTCGGCGGGCCACGTCGGCGAGCGTAAGGGCGATGGGGTACCGGTCGCGTTGTGACCGCGTCTTGTCGCGATATTGCACGACGCGCAGACCCGCCGCGATCGCTGATTCGGCCAATTCAACGAGCGGCCGATCGCCGACCAACGAGGCGTCGGCGATCCAGTACAGCGGCGAAGTAAACACCCTAGGACTCGTTCACCAATTTGAACCCAGCGGCAAGTAAGCCTGTTCAGGAGCGGGCAGATGCAAGGCAGACCGAGCGCCCGCACGTGTAGGGGGCGTACGGCCGTACGCCCCTACGAAAACCGTGAGGAGCGGACGCGCAGGGACAACGCCGCAGATGCCCGCTCATGGACAGGCGGCTACGCGGCCGGTTCGTCGGCCGACAGGAACCGTTCCAGAAACCCCGTGGAGAACTTGCCCTTGATGAAATTCGGGTCGTCCATAATCCGCCGTTGCAGCGGGATCGTGGTTTTGATGCCTTCGATTCGAAACTCCGCGAGCGCGCGTTTCATCCGGGCAATGGCCTCCAACCGCGTCTCCCCGGTGACGATCACCTTGGCTACCAGGGAATCGTAGTGGGGCGAGATTACGCACCCTGGGTACGCCGCGGAATCCACGCGCACGCCGGGCCCGCCGGGCACGTGGTACACCGAGATAGTCCCGGGCGACGGGGTGAAGCGCTCCGGGTCCTCTGCGTTGATCCGGCATTCGATGGCGTGGCCGCGCAGCTTCACGTCCCGCTGTTTGATCGCGAGCGGGCGGCCCGACGCGACCATGATCTGTTCTTTGATCAGGTCCATATCCACGACCATTTCGGTCACGGGGTGCTCCACCTGAATCCGGGTGTTCATTTCGATGAAGTAGAACCGCTGATGTTTATCCAACAAGAACTCGACCGTTCCGGTGTTGACGTACTTGGCGGCCTTAACTGCGTCGATCGCCACCTTCATCATCTCGCGTCGCAACTCCGGGCTGACGGCCGGCGAGGGCGACTCTTCGAGCAGCTTTTGATGCCGCCGTTGGATGGAGCAATCCCGTTCGCCCAACGCGATCGTATGGCCCTTCTTGTCGGCCAGGATCTGAACTTCAATGTGCCGCGGATCGATGAAATACTTCTCCAGATACACCGAGTCGTCGCCGAACGCGGACTTGGCCTCGGTCTGCGCGGTCTGTAGGGCCTTGAGGAGATCGTCCTCCTGGTTCACCACGCGCATCCCCCGCCCGCCGCCGCCCGCGGAGGCCTTGACGATCACGGGATACCCGATGCGCTTGGCCGTCTCGCGCGCGTCCGCTTCGTCGCGCACCGCGCCCGTGCTGCCGGGGATCACGGGCACCCCATGCTTGATCATCAACTCGCGCGCCTTGGCCTTGTCGCCCATCAGCGCGATGCTCTCGGGCGACGGCCCGATAAATTTGAGGCCGGCCGCTTCACACGCCTCGGCAAACTGGGCGTTTTCAGCCAAAAATCCATACCCGGGATGGATCGCTTCGGCGCCCGTGATCTCGGCCGCGCTCAAGATGTTCGGAATGTTTCGGTAACTCAACCCCGCGTCCGGCGGGCCGATACACACTCGTTGGTCGGCGAGTTGAACGGGCAGGCTCTCGGCGTCGGCCTCGGAGTAAGCCACCACGGTCTGGATGCCGAGATCGCGACAGGAACGAATGATCCGCAGCGCAATCTCGCCGCGGTTGGCAATCAATATCTTTTTAAATAGCCCCGCCATTCTTCTCTTTTTTCTTCTGTTCCGAGGGCACTACCCTCGGAGCCTGGTGAGGAACGCGTCAGATGCAAGGCGGAGCGAGCACCGGATCGGAGCGTACTCCGTGTGTACGTGAGCACCCGAAGCGCAGCGACAACGCCGCAGATGACCGTTCATCGCCAGGCTCTCAAGTGGGCTCGATGCGGAAGAGGACCTCGCCATACTCGACCGGCCGCGCGTTTTCGATCAAAATCTCCGCGACCACGCCGTCAACCTCCGACTCGATTTCATTCAGGAGCTTCATGGCCTCCACGATGCACAGGATCTGCCCTCGGCGAACGCGGTCGCCGACTTCCACGTAGGGAGGGGCCTCGGGCGATGCGGCGCGGTAGAAGGTCCCGACGATCGGCGAACGGATGGCCACTCCGCTCGCTTCCTTCGCGGAGGCGGCGTCGCCCGCCTCCCCGGCCGGCGCGCCCTGCGGCACATTCCCCGCGACGACCGCGCCCTCCGATGCCAAGTGCCGCACGATCGGCGCCGGCGCGCGGCAGATTCGGACGCGCACGCCGGATCGCTCCCACTCCAGTTCGGTCAACTCGCTGGTTTTGACCAAATCAATGAGTTCTTTGATCTCGCGAAGATTCATGGCCCCTTGACCCGCTCGACGTACGCTTTGGTCCGGGTATCGACTTTGATGACGGTCCCCGGCCCGATGTGAAAGGGCACCTTCACGACCCCGCCGGACTCGAGCGTGGCGGGCTTGGTGCCGCCGGTTGCAGTGTCGCCCCGGATGCCCGGCGCCGTGTCTACGATCGCCAACTCCACGAACAATGGCAAGCTGACGCCGAGCGGCTTGCCTTTGCAAAACAGGATATCGACCTCCATGTTCTCCTTGAGAAACTGCCACGAGTCTCCCATCTGCTCCTTGGACAGAAACAACTGTTCGTACGAATCCGTGTCCATGAAGTGGTAGTTCCCGTCTTGGAGATAGAGGTACTGCATTTTCCGCTCTTGGACCTGCGGGTCTTCGAATTTCTCGCCCGATCGAAACGTGCGCTCCAACACGTTGCCGGTTTTGAGATTGCGCATCTTGGTGCGAACGAACGCCCCGCCCTTGCCCGGTTTCACGTGCTGGTAATCGATGATTTCCATGGGTTCGCCGTCCACTTCCAGTTTCAAACCATTGCGAAAATCGGTTGTGACAATCACTGACTCGTCTCCTTCATGCGCAACGCGCTGATGCGACCGAATCGGTCAGACCCCGGACGCGGGGCCGTTGGAACGATTTCGGAGATAATGAACCGCGGCCTCGATGCCGAGCGCGTAGCTGTGGGCGCCGAAGCCGCTGACCTGACCGACCGCCACTTCCGCAATGTGCGAGTGGCGGCGGAACGGTTCCCGGGCGTGAATATTGGACAGGTGCACGTCGACGGTGGGGATACGCACCGCCGCGATCGCGTCACGGATCGCGATACTAGTATGGGTGTAGGCCGCGGCGTTGAGCACCACGGCGTCGAACCGATCCCCGGCGTCCTGAATCCACGCCACCAACTCCCCCTCATGGTTGGACTGGCGGATCTCCACCTCGGCCCCCGCGTTTTTGGCCGCCGCGCGGATCATCTCGTTGACGTCCTTCAACGAACGAACGCCGTAGAGATCGGGCTCCCGAACGCCGAGGAGATTGAGATTCGGGCCGTGCAACACGAGAATCCGCGGCAGCCGCCTCCGCGCGAGGCGAGCGGTCACAGTTCCCTGGCCAGTTGGGGCGCGGCGTATCGCAGCAGGAACCGGCCCTTGCCGGCGTTGGCGTTTCGGCCCATCGACAAGGCGAGAAAATATTCCGGGGTCACGCGTCGAAACAACAACGTCCGCCCCTCGCTGGCGATCGAACACTCCTCGGTCGCCCCGAACGACAATCCGCCCGACACGCGATCCATCTCGCGCCACAACCCACAGTATTCGGCCGCGAGCGTGTTGAGGTCTATTCCCGGCGTTCGTTTCACTTCGTTGACGATGATGCCGTCGAGCCCGATCAACGCGATGCCCTCGGCGTCATCGATATCGTTCAGAATCGACTGCAGCGACGCGGCAAGATTCATCGATGACGCCTTTCTGCGATGCGAGCCAACCACAGCTCGAGACGGTGAATCGCGGCCTGATGGCGCAACGGCCCGGCCGCGGCGCCCACCACCGAGGGCTGCGCGACCTCCTCCGCGACCGGCATTCCCATGTCGTCTCCCCCGCCCAAGACCTGGGACACGATTTCAGACTTGACCTCGTCGGCGTCCACCGGCGTCGGCGACAACAGCCGCGCCAAGGTCAGCGCGTTGTCCAGTTTCGCGGCCATGTCGTGATCCGCGGGCGTCCGCTCCAACAACCGTCGATAGATGGCGATGCCTTGGTCGTAATGGCCCTGCGCCACGTAGAGATCCGCCAGCGATACCGTGGCCAGATCATCACTACCCGGCTCGCCGGCGATGTGCCCATCGGGTTCGTCCGACACCCCGGATGTCACCGGTGGTTCACCCGACACCGACCGCACGTCGGTCGCTTCCGCGATATCGGAGTCGTTCGCAACGGGCGCCATCACCACGGTCGGCTCCACCCACGACTCGCCTCCCCTCGCCTCGGCCGCGGGTTCCATCACCACGGTCGGCTCCACCCACGACTCGTCCCCCCTCACCTCGGCCGTGGGTTCCATCACCGCCCTGGGCGGTTCATCCGGTCGCGACACGATCTCCGTGGCGTCCGCAATATCGGAGTCACTGGCGACGGGCGCCATGATGACCGTGGGTTCGACCGCCTCCTCGAGTAATGGCGTGGCCTCCTCGACGGACGGCGGGGCGTGCGCCACCACGGTTGGCTCGACGTCAGCCGCCTGATCCGGCAACCGGTTGATCTCTTCCTTGAGCCGCAACACCTCGGCATCAACCCGGTTGACCGCCAAGATGATCTCACACGAAGCCAGGGCTTTGTCCCTCTCGCCGTCCTTGAGGTAGATCGCGGCCAACTTCTTGTGGGCCATCAGATTGTCGGGGTTCGCGGCAATGACCTGCTCGAATTCCTGTCGGGCCTCGACGTGCAGGCCTTTCCTGAACAAGGCTTTTCCCAGCGCCACCCGCGCCCCCAAGAAGTCCGGGTGCGCCTTCACGCCGGTTCGCAACAGCGCGATGGCTTCGTCCACCCGGCCGATCTTGGCGTATTCTTCCGCCAACGGGAAGAACAGCTTACTCGTCGGGTCTTTACGAAGCTTTTCTTCGAGTTTCTGGAGTTCCGGCGACCGGGTTTCGTTCGTGTTCGACAAACGGCCCTCCCTGGCGTTTCGGATCCCGTGACGAGCGGTTCGTGCGTCAGAGACCGCGGGAAACGGCCCTCATCTTACCAACTTCATGAAGAAAGTCAACCAGATCGGTCGGACTCGGGTCACGCCCGCCCCGCCGGGCTATGGTTCCGGTGACGGGGCGCGGAGCGATTCCACGCGATCCAAGATCCGCTCCGCCACCTCGGACTTGGGAAGGCGTGGGAGGGGCGTGACCGCGCCGGTTCGGTCGATCAGGATCACCTCGTTGGCATCCGCCCCGAATCCAATCCCCGGAATCGACACGTCGTTGGCCACGATCAGATCCAACCGCTTCGCCTTGAGTTTCTCGGACGCGTGTTCGATGACTCGGTCCGTTTCCGCCGCGAACCCCACCACGAACAACTCGCCCCGGCGATTCGCCACCGCCGCCAGGATATCTTCAGTGGGCACGAGTTCCAGCGTCACCGGCGCGGCCCGCTTCTTCATTTTTTCGGGATGAATCGTTTTCGGACGGAAGTCCGCCACGGCCGCGGCCATGATCAGGGTGGTGGCCTTGCCCACGTGATCGAGCACCGCGCGCCGCATCTCCTCCGCGGTCTCCACCCACACCACCGACATGCCGGGCGGCGGCGCCATCCGGGTCGGCCCGCTGATCAACGTGACCGCGGCGCCGCGCTTGGACGCGGCCGCGGCCACGGCGTACCCCATTTTCCCCGATGATCGGTTGGTAATCGTGCGCACCGGGTCGATCGGCTCGCTGGTCGGGCCGGCGGTCACCACCACGCGTTCGCGGGACCAGTTCCCACCGGCGCCCAACCGAGCCGTCACCGCCGCGATGATCGCCTCCTCCGACGCCAACCGCCCGGGGCCCACCAGGCCGGAGGCCAACGAACCGGACTCGGGAGGCACCACCGTCATCCCGCCGTCACGCAACGCGGCCAGATTGCGCTGCACCAACCGGTGTTCCCACATCACCGCGTCCATGGCGGGCGCCAACACCACCGGCCCGCGCGCCGCGAGCGCGAGGGCCGACAGCAAATCGTCCGCGGCGCCGGCGGCCAACTTCGCGATCGTGTTGGCGGTGGCCGGCGCGATCACAAACACGTCGGCCGTGTCGGCCAAGGTGAGGTGGAGGATTTCTTCGCGTGGTTCGAACAGGTTGTAGTAGACCGGGCGGCCGGACAGGGTCTGGAAGGTCAGGGGGCCCACGAAACGCGTGGCCGACTCGGTCATGACGACCGTGACCTCCGCGCCCAGCGCGGTCAGCCGCCGCAACAGCGAGACCGCTTTATACGCGGCGATGCTCCCCGTGACCCCCAACAGGATGCGTCGCCCGCTCAACATGCCGTGACGTTAGGCCGGCCCCGGCGTCTCGGAGGCTCGCCGCGCCGAATCGTCGATGTACACCGACAGGTCTTTCTTGATCTCGGCGCTGATTTCCTCTTCGCGCTCCAACAACGCGCGACGCCGCATCAGTTCCTCGCGTTTCTTGCGCGCGTCGCGTTGGGCCAAACGCGCCTCCTTGCCCGTGACGAACCTGAGCTCGCCGGCCAGAAACTCTTCCAACGCCACGGTCGTGGCCTTGGCGTACTTGGTATGCTCGCTGGCGCGCGCGCCTTCCATCAGTTGCCGGGCGCGCTGCGCGCCGATCACCACCATGCGGTAGCGGGAGTCCAGGGCCGTTTCGTCCAGCTTAATCGGGAGTTCGATGATTTCCACGTCAGAACACCTCCTTATTCTTGATGAATGAGTCTTCGATCCACGAAAAATTCATGCGTTTCATCTTGATCCGTTCCGAGATGATGATCGACTGCAGTTCGAGCATCGCGCGTTTCACGTCGTCGTTGATGATGAGGTAATAATACTCGCGATAGCTCCAAATTTCCTCGCGCGCTTTGCGCAACCGACGCGCGATTTCCTCGGGCGTGTCCGACTTACGCTCCATCAACCGGGCCTTGAGCACCTCGAACGACGGAGGGAGGATATATATGTAGACCCCCTCGACCTCCTTTTTTTTGAGCTGCATCGCGCCCTGCGCGTCGATATCCAGGATCAAATCCACGCCTTGTTCGCCGTGCATGAGGATTTGGTCCCACGGCGTGCCGTACAGATTGCCGTGCACTTCCGCCCACTCGATGAACTCCCCGCGTTCCGCTTTTTTGCGAAACCCGCCTTCGTCCAGGAAGAAGTAGTCCCGACCGTCCGTTTCACCCGGACGCGGTTTACGGGTGGTGTACGACACCGAGTGCCGCAACCCCGGGACCAGGTTCGCGACTTCGCGGCACAACGTGGTTTTCCCCGCCCCCGACGGCGCGGAGACCACGAACAACAACCCTTTGCCTTCGCTGGAGCCGACCGGTCCCGTGGTCACCATCCCCCCACGATCACTCGATATTTTGAATCTGCTCGCGGACCTTTTCCAACTCGCTCTTGAGAGACACCACCGCCGCCGCCACGTCCGCGTCGTTGGCTTTGGACCCGATGGTATTGATCTCCCGATTCAATTCCTGCGTCAGAAAATCCAAGGACCGTCCGACCTCGCCCCCGCCTTGAAGCGATTGCGCAAACTGGCCGAGGTGACTGCGAATCCGCGTCACCTCCTCCGAATAGTCGCACCGTTCGGCGTACAACGCCACTTCCTGCGCCAAACGCGCCGGATCCACCTCCACGCCGCCGGCCAGCGACGCCACGCGCGCGCGGAGCTTCACGGCGTATTCCTGCGCGATCTTCGGCGCCCGGACCGCCACCCGGTCCAACGTCGCCGCCACCTGCCCCAACCGCGCGGTCACGTCCCCCGCAATACTCTCGCCTTCCTGTCTCCGCATGGCGTCCAGCCCGTCCAGAGCCCGTCCGATCAGACCTTCCACGTGGTCGGCCAATCCCGCCACATCGGGTTCCGGCTCCGCGGTCGTCAGCACGTCGCGCGCCGAAATCAGCAGATCCAACGACACCTCGCCCGGCACGCCCAACTGGTCCTTGAGCGTCCGGAACGCCTGCTGATACTGCCGCGCGAGGTCCACGTCCACGGCGATACGCCTCGTCGGGTGGTCTCCGCCCGTATTGACCGACAGATCGACCCGCCCTCGGGCGACCCGGCCTTGGACCACCTTGCGGAAACGGGTTTCATACGCCGTGAGGAATTTGGGAAGACGCGCGGCCACCTCACAAAATCGGTGATTGACCGACCGGACTTCGACCGCCACCCGCATGTCGCCAAAGGGCGCTTCCGCCCGACCAAATCCGGTCATGCTGGCGATCATATGAGCGACGGCGAAATGATCGGTGGATTATATCGGCTCGCCGGAGGGCAAGTCAACGCGCAGCGCGGGCAACAACGGCCTCAAACAAGAAGTGGTACACCTCGGCGTGCCGCTTGACCTCCCAGAGATCCTCGCCCCAGATATAGGCGCCATGGTGGCGGACCAACACGCACGCGACGCGCGCAAACTCCGACGCATCGAGCGCGCGACGAATCCCCGCGACCAACTCCGGCTCGCGCGCGGTGTTGTCTACCACCGGCACCGCATGCACATCCGAGTTGGTGCATCCGCGAATGCCCTTGAGCATCTCCAGATCGCGAATCATCACGCGATCGCCGCCTTGGGCCAGATCCGCGGCCAGGACTGCGGATAACCCGTGGCTGTGCATCACCGAGCCAGCCTTGCGCTGCTCAGCGATCGTGCAGAAAATCGTGCTGCACTCGGTCAACCGCAGGCCGGGGGTCTTGGGTGGCGACAGCACGTTCGCCTGGCGATCCACGCGAAACAGATCGTCGATTGTCACACGCTCCTTATGCACCCCGGTGGGCGCCATCAGCATGGTCCCGTCCCCCAGCGCCCCGCAAATGCCACCGCCGGTCCCCGCGACCCAGCCCTTGTCATAAAACAGCCGGAGGAACTCGCACAGGGTCGCGCCCACGGCCTGATCAGACGAACGCGGCGTGGTCATTTGGTGGCACTCCGCGCCGCGCCGGTCCGCCTCGCGCGTTGACGCGCGACCTTTGGTGCCACAGTGTCTTCTGGGCGCGGCCGTTTGTCGCGCGACGCGCACAAGTCATAGAGCGCGCACTGCTCGCAGCGCGGACGCCGCGCCACGCACACATATCGACCGTGCAATAACAGATGCTGCGAGCCCAACGTCCAGGACGCTTCCGGAATCGTCCGCCGCAGGTCGAATTCAATCTTGACCGGGTCGTCGGATTTGGACAGCCCCAGACGATTGGCCACGCGCTTCACGTGCGTATCAACAACGACCGAGGGCTGCCCGAACGCCGCGCCGAGGATGACGTTGGCGGTCTTGCGCCCCACGCCAGGCAACGTCACCAGGTCGTCCATGGTCCGGGGCACTTCCCCGCCGAACCGTTCCACCAGCTCGCGGCCGCATTTGGTGAGGCTCTGTGCCTTGGCCCGGAAGAATCCAGTCGACTTGATCAGGCGCTCCAATTCCTCGCGGTCAGCTGAGGCAAAGTCTACGGGAGTTCGGAACCGCTTGAAGAGCCCAGGCGTGACCTGGTTGACCCGTTGATCCGTACACTGCGCCGAGAGGATCGTGGCAACCAACAATTCCCACGGCGAAGCCGCGGACAACTCAATCCCGCGCCCGGCAAACACCCCGTCGAGCCGGTCTAGAATGCGCCCGACCCGACGTCGATCAGCGGGTTTGGCAGGACGATCAGCGGATACGCGCGCCACGGCGGGGCATTATAGGGAGCTCAGCGAGGAAGATCAACGCGCGGCGAGGAAAGAGGCCCTTCCTGCTCTGAACTCATTGTTGCAGCGTTTCCACACCGCCCATGCGCGCGAGTGACGGGTACAAGACAAAACCCGCTCGGCTCGTACTCACCTCTTGCCTAAAGATTAAAGATTTGACCCCACCTGCATGCGGACGCGCTCATCACAATGCTCGCGCACGCCGGGCTGAAGGTCGATGTCCGCGTGACAAACCAGTGACAAACCAGGGGACGTTCTTTAAAGATTTTATATCTCATCCAGCGCTTCGCGGAAAGCCGCGTTCCCCGCCAACAGGCGCTGCCCGCGCTGGGCCGCCAGGCTCACCGCCGGCTGACTCAATCCCAACACGTCCGATAGTTCCACGCCCGTCAGTCGATAACGACTACGGCCCAGATAGGCCACGATCGCCCGCCCGTTTGCCAGGCTCCGCTCCTGGCGCCCCGACCGCAGCTCATCCGGGGCGAGATTCAACACCCGACAAACCTCCCGCAAAAGCGCTCGGCCGCTCTTGCGCCGACCGGCGACCGCCGCGTTTGATCGCCTGCTCACGCTTTCCACGAATTCCGGACGTCCCAGCACCTGACTCATTCTTCGGTCCGGCCCATCGGCATCGCGCGTCCCCTTCATTTCGGGTTCGGTACCAGACTCGTCGATGCGCGCCGCGAGGTCTCCCCGTTCGAGACCGTCTTGTAGGAAGGCCTCATATCGTTGACGGGCCATCTTCGCGTTGGCGCCGAATTGCGCCAGCACTTCGTCGGTGGCGTGCCAGGAACGCGGGATTACTCCCATCACGGCGGAGTGCCCGCACCCGGGATACTGCCGCAACGCCTGGATGTCAGGGACCAGCCCAGCCCGGACGGGATTGAGGTGGATGTATCGAACCAGCTCAAGCAGGTAGGATTCGGCCTCACACACCGTGGAATGGTAGCGATTCTGGAACAGGTGTCCGGCCCGGTCATATCGACGATTGAAGTACACCGCGTAGCCCGTGAGCACCCGTCGCATGAACCACGCCAACCCATCCGGCCCCGAGCGAACGAGCAGATGCAGATGATTCGATAACAAGCACCACGCCAGGCACGTCGTCCCCGTCTCCGGGAGAAGGCGGGCCAACCGCTGGAGGAAATTCGCCCGGTCGCCGTCATCACTAAAGATGACACGTCGCTCGATTCCCCGCGCAATTACGTGGTGCAGCAATCCCGGAGCGTCGAGTCGAGCGCATCGCGGCATGGCCCCTCCTATACCATGTAGTCGCTCACTGCGTAAAGAGTTTAAATCTTAAAAGAACGTCCCTGACGCGCTGACGCTGACGTGACGCTGACGAGCCCTATGACAACTCAATCCCTCGAAGGCAGCAGGTCGAGCCCAGGGTTGGTGTGGGCATCGGGGACATCTTCCGTCGAGTCATCTCGATCGGCCGGCCCGGGAATCCTGTGGTCCAGCTCCTCCACCAACGGGCCCAACGTCGCGGGGTCGCGGGCGGAGATTGCGACCCCGCCGTAGCGCGCCAGCAACCCGCGCGTCACCTCGGGATCGGCCTGGTCCGTCTTGTTGAACACGTAGAGCGTCGGGAGGTTCGCCACGCCCAGGCCTTCCAGGATCGACTCCACGGCTTCGATATGCACGTCCACGAGCGGGTGCGATGCGTCCACCACGTGGAGCAAGAGGTCCGCGTCTTTGAGTTCGTCCAGGGTGGGACGAAACGCGCCCAACAGATCCTTGGGAAGCGATTGGATGAAGCCGACGGTGTCGGTGATGATGATGTCCCGCTCGCGTGGCGTGCGCAGTCGGCGCGTAGTGGTGTCCAGCGTGGCGAAGAGGAGATTTTCCGTGAACACGTCGCTCTTGGTGAGCGCGTTGAGCAATGTGGACTTGCCCGCGTTGGTGTACCCGACGATTGACACGATCGGGATGCACGCGGACTCGCGCCGGCCTCGGCGCTGCGACCGGGCGCGGCCGAGCGCGTCGAGTTCCTTCTCCAACTGCGCGATCCGATCGCGCACGCGGCGGCGATCCACTTCCAATCGGGTCTCGCCCGGTCCGCGGCCGCCGATGCCGCCGGTGAGCCGGGACAAGGCGGTGCTGCGCTCGGCCAGACGCGGCAGGCGATATTTGAGCTGAGCGAGTTCCACCTGCACGCGTCCGTCGCGCGAGTGGGCCCGACGAGCAAAAATATCCAAGATCAATTGCGTGCGATCGATCACGCGTATCTCGGTCAACTCCCCGATGGCTTTGACCTGCAACGGCGTGAGGTCCTGCGCAAAGACCAGCAGGTCCGCGCCGTACTGCAACGCCTTGATGACCACCTCGCGCAATTTGCCTTTGCCGAGCAGGAACCTGGGGTTGACCGCGTTCGGGCGCTGGACCACCTCATCGAGCACCAGGAGCCCGGCCGAACGCGCCAGTTCGCGCAACTCGGTCAACACGTCCTCCTGGTCCCCGCGCGAACGCGTGGACGCGCTGACCAGAATCGCGCGCTCACGGGTATCGCGCACGTCGTACAACCCGGCCGCGCCCGCCAGTTGGGCGTCCAGCGAGGTCAGAAACGCGCGCAGATCCGCGGGGGCGCGGGCCAGCGGCTGCGACGGATGGATCTCGTACACCCGATTGTCCGGATTCGGCGGCAGCAGGTGCGCCCACGAACACGTGGGCGGGGCGCCCGGAGCGCGCTCGGCGAGCGCCACCATCGCGTCAAAACGCAACAATGACAAGTCGGCCAAGTCGTCCTGCGTCAACGTATCGTCGCCCACGTGCGTGTGGACCAGACGAAGGCCCCGCAGCCGCTTGCGGCCGAGGCGCCAGTCCGACAAGTCAGGGACGATGATCTCGCGGTCGGTGCCCACCATCACCGCTTCGACCGCGCCGCCGCGACTGAGCAGCACGCCGACCTGGCGGCCCATATCAGCCGTTGATTCCAGCAGACTCTTGGCTAATTCGGGACTGACGAGCAGATCAGGCGACACGCGCCGTTTGGCGAGGCCATGCAGTCGTTTGATCTGGGAGGGCTTGAGCCCGGACAGATTGCCGGAAACGAGGGAGATCGTCTACCCCCGTGACCCGTTCACGGATTGGCGCGCCGGATACGCGGCGATGGACATGCCGTCATCATACGGGAGCGCCGCGGCCGTGAGCAAGCGCGGCGGATCACGCGGCGTTGGCGAGTGAAACCGTGACCTCGGTGGTGCCGAGTTTGACGTGATCTCCGTGCTTGAGCACGTGTTCGGTGACCAAATGCCCGTTGAGCAACGTGCCGTTCGCGCTCTGTAAGTCCTTGACCATCGGCACGCCGTCGTACACCTCGATCGCGCAGTGTTGTCGTGAGACCTCGGGATCTCGAAGCTGGACATCACACCTGCCCCGTCCCAGAATCACGCGGGGTTTTTCGAGGCGGTAGTCGCGAGGCGGTTGCCCCGCCTCAACGATCGTGAGGCGCACGACCCTCGCGCCTAATCCGGGGGTGGCTCCGGCGCGGAGTCGTTTCACGTCGGTCACGCCCGTATCGCTGACGTCGCCGTCGGCCGGGAACACCATGGTCTTGACCGGCGCATCCTCCTGATCTCCGGTGTTCTCCGACGGCATGGGCATGGGTTCGACGGATTCCACGCGGCCGCGTGGACGGTTCACATGTTCACAACACGGACAGGAGGCGGTGACTGAGAATCCTTCGGGCGCGTCAAAGATGGTCCGGCACGCTTCGCAAGTGATCGTCATGGTACGTCTTGTGCTCCGAACTCAAAAATTACACTGAAACTTCAATCAGATAGACGCATGAACGGTAGCACCCGACGGATGGAGTGTCAAAAACGCGGGTCGACGTGGATCAGCGAGTGATGCGGGGAAAACAGCGGCGGGCATTCTCGCTCGAAGCGCGCGCCATCTCCTCCACCGACAGGCCGCGCAACTCAGCAATTTTCTTGGCCACGAGCGCGACGAACGCGGGCTCGTTGCGCTTACCGCGGTACGGGACCGGCGACAAAAACGGGCAATCCGTTTCGATCAACACGCGATCGAGCGGCGCCTCGCGAGCCACGGTCTGGAGATCCTGGGCCTTGTTGAACGTCACGATCCCGGAGAACGACACGAAAAATCCTCGGCGGATCGCCTGCTCCGCGTGGTCGCGCGTCCCGGTAAAACAATGAAACACGCCGCCGTGATGCGGACGTTCGTCCAGGATCCGAAACGTGTCGTCCCATGCGTCGCGCGTATGAATGACCAATGGGAGGCCGCGCGTTGCGGCAAGATCAATTTGATCCGCGAACCGCTGCCGCTGCACGTCCGGCGGCGAATGTTCGTAGTAATAGTCCAACCCCACCTCGCCGAACGCCGCCACCCGCTCGCCCGCGGCCAGGCGAGCCAACTCCTCCAGGCCGTGCTCGGTTAATCCCGAGGTCTCGTGCGGATGGACCCCCACCGACGCGAATACGTCCGGCCGCGAAGCGGCCAGCGCCACCGCCCGCCGGCTATCCGCCACGTCGGTTCCGATCGCCAGGCAGACATCGACACCCGCGGCGCGCGCGCGCGTCAGCGTCGGATCGCGGTCAGCGTCGAATTCAGCGCCGTGAACGTGTGTGTGGGTGTCAATGAACATGGCACTCCGGAAGAATTTCCCTAGCCCGGATTATTCATGAACGTTCGTCGCGAAACCGCGCAGACGCCAGCGAAATAGGCGCTCGGAGCCGCGAAGGAGGGAGACGTACTCTCTGCGGTACGCTGACCGACTGAGTGGCGAGACCGCCTGTTGCAGCGGCGTATCCGCGGTTGCAGTAGAAGGTTCATGAATAATCCGGGCTCGACAACATGGCGATGACAAAAAGCCTGAGCCAGCATGGAACATTCCGGCTCAGGCCTTTGTCTACGACACGTCGATTCGACGATTGATCCCGTCAGGCAATCGCATCCACGATCGCGTTCAACGTTGCGCTCGGACGCATGGCTTTCGTCGTCTTCTGGTTGTCGGGGTGATAGTAGCCGCCGGTGTCAACGGGTTTCCCCTGCGCTCCGAGCAATTCGGCATTGATCTTCGCCTCATTGTCCGCGAGCTGCTTGGCGACTGTGGCGAACTTGGCCTGCAAGGTCTTGTCTTCGGTCTGCTCGGCCAACGCCTGCGCCCAGTAGAGCGCGAGATAGAAGTGGCTCCCGCGATTGTCGATTTCGCCCACTTTGCGCGCCGGCGACTTGTTGCTCTCCAGGAACTTGGCGTTGGCCCGGTCCAGGGTGTCGGCCAGGAGCTTTGCGGTAGCATTGTTGGACGCCTTGCTCAGATGTTCCAGTGATGCGGCCAAGGCCAGGAACTCGCCCAGCGAATCCCACCGCAGATACCCCTCTTCCTGGAACTGCTGCACGTGTTTGGGCGCGGACCCGCCGGCCCCGGTCTCGAACAGCCCGCCGCCGTTGAGCAGGGGCACGATCGAGAGCATCTTGGCGCTGGTGCCGATTTCCAGGATCGGGAACAGATCGGTGAGGTAGTCGCGCAACACGTTCCCGGTCACGGAAATCGTGTCCTTGCCCTCTTTCATCCGTTGCAGCGAGAACCGCGTGGCCTCGGCCGGCGACATGATCTTGATCTCCAGACCCTTGGTGTCGTGCTTCGGAAGGTAGGCGTTGACCTTCTTGATCAACTCCGCGTCGTGCGGACGGTCCTTGTTGAGCCAGAACACCGCGGGCGAGCCGGTAGCCCGCGCGCGGTTGACGGCCAGCTTGACCCAGTCTTGGATCGGCGTGTCCTTGACCTGGCACATGCGCCAGATATCCCCTTCTTCCACCTGATGCTCGAGCAACGTCTGTCCTGAGGCGCTGACCACGCGAATCGTGCCGTTGCCCGGGGCCTTGAAGGTCTTGTCGTGCGAGCCGTATTCCTCGGCCGCCTGCGCCATCAGGCCCACGTTGGGCACGCTGCCCATGGTGCGTGGATCGAACGCGCCGTTCTTTTTGCAGAATTCGACGACCTCGTGATACACCGGGGCGTAGCTGCTGTCCGGAATCACCACCTTGGTGTCTTGCAGCTTGCCTTCGGGATTCCACATCTTCCCGGAGTCGCGAATGACCGGCGGAATGGACGCATCGATAATGATGTCGCTGGGCACGTGCAGATTGGTGATGCCCTTGTCCGAGTTCACCATGGCCATGGGCGGCCGCTTCGCATACACGGCCTTGATGTCGGCCTCGATCGCCGCGCGCTCCGCTTCGGGCAGGGCCTTGATCTTGGCGTAGAGATCGCCCAACCCGTTGTCAGGATCCACGCCCAGCTTGTCGAACGTGGCCTTGTACTTCTCGAACACGTCTTTGAAATACACGGACACCGCGTGACCGAAGATCTTGGGATCCGAGATCTTCATCATGGTGGCCTTGAGGTGGATCGAGAACAGCACGCCTTGTTTCTTGGCGTCTTCGATCTGCGCTTCCAGAAACTCGCGCAGCGCGCCCCGGCTCATGAACGTGGCGTCGATCACCTCGCCGGCCTTGATCGCCACCTTGGGCTTGAGCACCGTGGTCTTGCCGTCTTTGCCCACGAACTCGATGCGCGCGTCCGTGGCCTCGGTGACCGTGACCGATTTCTCGTTGGAGCGGAAATCGCCCTTGGTCATATAGGAGACGTGGGTCTTGGAGTCCGACGTCCACGGCCCCATCTTGTGCGGGTGTTTCCTGGCATACTGCTTAACGGAGAGCGGCGCCCGACGGTCCGAATTGCCTTCGCGCAACACCGGGTTCACCGCGCTGCCCTTGATCTTGTCGTAGCGCGCTTTGATGTCTTTCTCGGCGTCGGTCTTGGGATCCTCGGGATACTCCGGCAGCTTGTAGCCCTGAGACTGCAATTCCTTGATCGCGGCCTTGAGCTGCGGAATCGACGCGCTGATGTTGGGCAGTTTGATGATGTTGGCGTCCGGGGTCTTGGCCAGCTCTCCCAACTCCGCCAGATCGTCCGCCTGCTTCTGCGCGGGCGTCAGGAATTCGGGGAACGTGGCGATGATCCGGCCCGACAACGAAATGTCCCGCTTCTCCACCACCACGCCCGCGGCCTTGGTAAACGCGTTGACGATTGGGAGAAACGAATACGTGGCCAACATGGGTGCTTCATCAACGTGCGTATATATAATTTTCGAAGTCTTCGTCGCCATAGCGCGTCCTCACTTAGTGTTGGATTTTGAGAGAGCAGGAGAACCGACAACAGAGTGTGTGTTCTAATCCATTTTTCGTCGTGGTGTCAAGGACCCAGAGGACCCAGACGGCAGGGACGAACGCCCCATCATGGAATGACGCTCGCGTGATGAACGGAGCTGCTCCTGGGTCTCGTCGATCGGCCGAACCACCTACACTCCATCCTCCGCGCTCGCAGCCACCCGTCTGAAGCCAAAAGAGCACCAAGGAGCCCCAGCGGCGGAGACCCGGTAACGGGGGGGGGGTCAGTCCCCGCGTCCCCCCGTTTGGTGCAGATCCTGTTGTTTGCCGATGCGGTAGGCGTCAACCGCGGCGTAGATCCAGCAGAGCGTGATCGCCAAGACGAGCAGATTCAAGTCGAGGTTGCCGGACCAGGCCGTGGCCTGGGCAATGGCGCGTGACATCGCGTCTTGGTCAACGACACCCCCTTCGGCTTCAATCGTTTCAAGAATTCTTCCGGCCTCCCGTGCGGCCGTGGCCACCATCAGCACCAGGCCGGCCACGCTTGCCAGCATCCACACGACTCCACGCTGATACCGTTTGAGCGCGATCTGCCCAAGACCGGGAAAACCCAGAGCCGAGAGCAGCGCCCCTTTCGTCGCGTTCGTCATCGTTTCCCGTCCTCCCTCGGTCGCGTCATGGTGAAGATGAGGAACATGGGGAGCGACCGCTCCTTGGTAGAGGGCGACCGGCTCGCGTGCAGGCGTCTGGAAGGGACCCGATGGTGGAGCTGAGGGGGATCGAACCCCTGACCTTCAGACTGCCAGTCTGACGCGCTCCCAACTGCGCTACAGCCCCATCTCGACGGCGGGTTGCACCACGTGGGCGTGGAGATCGTGCCACACGGTGCGTGCGGAGAATATCGACTCAAGACCGCGGTTGTCAAGGAGACGGCAACGAGCAGTGGGCCGGTTCGCCGGTAACGGCAACATCGTTCTGTGTTCTCGGGTGTTCGTTGTTCGTGTCCTTCCTCGCCCTTTCGCCCGCTCTCCCGCTCGTCACTTAGTCGTTTCCCCGGTTCTCCGCCTTCTCGATTGACTGGCTGTTGGCCATGGTGCTAGCATTCGCCGCCATGATGACTCCCCGCGGCAAACTCGGCCTGATGTTATCCACGGGGCCGGATCATCCCAATATCGACACCGTCTCGCGCGTGTCCGAGGCCGCGTTGCGACGCGGAGACGACGTGTATCTTTATCTGATCGACGAAGGCACGCGCTGCCTGGACCTGCCGTCCATCCAGCGGTTGCCGGGCCAGGGCGCCAAGTTGTTCGTGTGCGCGTTCGGCGCGCAAAAGATGGGTGTGCCGATCGATCAGCGCGCCACGTTCTGCGGCCTGGTCGTTCTCTCCGACATCATTGCCGGCTGCGATCGGTTCTTGGCGTTTAACTGATGGCAGGCCGGCGCATCCTGGTCCTGGTCACGGGCGACCCCATGACCAGCGCACGGCCCGGGGAAGCGATTCGTATTGCCCTGGGCCTTGGGAGCGGCACGCACACAGTGACGGTGGTGCTGCGCGGCCCGGCAATCGGACTCCTGTTTCCCGATGCCGAAGACTCGGCTTCCGCCGAGGAGGTCGAAAAGTACCTCCCCTCTCTGGCCGAGGCCCTGGAGCCGGGGTTCTACGTGGAGCAAGACGCCCTGAAGGGCCGCGACGCGGGTGAGAGCGACTTTCGGATGATCCCGGTTAACGCCGCGGCGATCGCTGACTTGATGGCGCAGGCTGATCGCGTCATCGCGTTTTAGCTCACATGGTTCACACACTCCATCTGGTCAAACGCACGGACGCGACCTATCCGTGGGATCTAATCAGCCCGCGCGGGGCCAGCGATGCGTGCTCGATCGTGTTGATCCAGGACGCGGTCGGCGCCCGGCCGCCCATGACGTGCCCTACGTTCGTCCTCGAGCGCGACGCCCAAGCCAGAGGAATCGACTCCTCGTATCCGTTGATCGATGATAACCGGCTGGCGGACCTGATCTGGGAGGCCGACTCGGTCGTGGTCTGGTAGCACGGCTCGCGCGGCAAACGATCCGGCGCCCGGTCATCGGGACAACGCATCGTTGAGCATCTGGGCCAACCGCGCGCCCGCCTTGGCCAGCATGTCGTCGATCACCGGCAGCGCCCTCTCCGCGTAGTCGTCCCCCAAATGCCGATCAGGAGGCAACCGGTAGGCCGTGTCCATCGCGGCCTGATGCGCCTCCAGCGCCCAGTCCACCACCGAACCACCAGTGAGTTCGTCGACCGACTGACGCGCAATGCGCCTGGTCAGGCGCTGCGCGTACTTCGAGACGCTCACGCCCCGGCGTTCGATCAACCCGCTGTCCCACACCGTGTGGAGGTTCCACGGCGTGCGGCCGGCGGGATGGAGCGCCTCGCCAAAGAAGACGACTTTCACGTCGTTCCCACCGCGGTCGCGATGGTCGGCGGCATGCAGCGGCTGGTGGAGGTCGGCGACAAAATGCGTGAGAAACCGAAGCGCCTCCCCCCGTTCCGCGCGCGGCCGGCTCCGGTCGGCCACGACGCGTTGAAACCGAGTGATCGCCGCCACCACGCAATCGCCTGATCGAGGACGCGCGCAGTCTTTCGCGGGGAGATACTCGTCTCGATCCAGCGGAATGTCCACGTAGTGCCACGGTTTGGTCTCAGGTCGGCGCCGGCGGATGTCGTCGGCCCAGGTAGCCGCGTCACGCAGCGTGGCGGGGCCGATCAGCGCTCGCACCCCCTCCCGAGCCGAGGGGGTGAGCCTGGAGTCCGCGATCACGGCGACGATGCGGTGGCCTTTGTCGCCCCACGCAATCGCGGGGGACGCGGCAAGACACGAGACCAGCGCGGTCGCCAACGCAGTGAGGCCGCGAATCACGCCGCAGACAAGGTCCCGGCGCGCGGACTCACCGAGTCGCGGATACGCCGACGGCGGAACGCGATTGAACGCGTGACGCCGACCGGCGCTCTTTGACGGTCAAGACCGGACAAACCGAGCGGCGCACGACCCGCTCCGTGACGCCGCCGAGCAGGGGATGTCCCCAACCGGATCGCCCGTGCGTCCCCATCACGATGAGATCAACGCGACAGCGATCCGCCGTCGCCAGTATTTCATCCGCGATGGAGCCGACCACCACGTGTTTTTTGACCTTCACGCCCCTGGCGGTCACCAGCTCCCCCAAGGGATTGAGGCGATCCTGAAATCGAGTCAGCACGGACGAGGCGACCACGTCTCCCGCCCACAGTCCGCCGGCCACGGGATCAACGACGTGGAGCAAATGCACGGTCCCCTGTTGCGCCAAGACGTGTCCGACGGCATGTTGTAGCGCCGCCAACGAGCCGTCGCTGAAATCGATCGGGACCAATGCGGCGCGGATCGCCATCATGGAGGGCTCCTCTCCGAGCAGAGAACGGAAACACTCCGACCATCGGGACACGGATCACTAGAGGCGACACCTTAGCACAAGGACGATGGGGGGCGCAATGTAGCAGGAGCAAGTTTAGATCCCGGACGCGATCTCCGCAAGCAGCCCCTTGAGCAGGGCCTCGCCGTCCGGCCAAGGGCCGAACCCTGCTGCGGTATTGATATGTCCACAGCGTCCGACGTCCACGAAACGACTCCCCCACGCGTCCGCCAACGTTCGAGCCCGCGCCTGCTGCATGAACGGATCGTTCGCCGACGCCGCCACCACGCTGGGAAACCGCACCCGCGCGGTGGGCACCGGCGCGAACCCGGTGATGGTCTGGGGGAATTCCCTGCGCTCGGCGTCCACCGGCGCCACCAGCAAGGCTCCGGCCACGGACCGGTGGTGGGCCGCGGCCCAATGCACTACGGCTAGACAGCCCAACGAGTGCGCGATCAACACCGGCGGCGTCGCGCAGGCCTCGATGGCCGCATCCAGGAAGGCCACCCAATCCGCGCGGGCCGGACGCTCCCAGTCACGTTGTCTGACGCGTTGCGCGCCGGGCAACGAGGCCTCCCACACGGTTTGCCAATGGCCGGGACCGGAATCACCCCAACCGGGAATGATCAGAATCGGTTGGATCGTCGCGCTCTCGCGGCTCATGGAATGAGCACGGTCGAGCCCATGGTGCGGCGCGCTTCCAGGTCCGCGTGTGCGCGCGCCACCTCGCGCAACGGGTAGGTTTGGCCGACTTCAATGCGCACCGCGCCCTTGAGCACCACGTCGAACACTGCCGACGCGCTGGTGATGAGGTCTGCTCGCGTCGCGGTGTACCCGAACAAGGTCGGCCGGGTCAGATACAACGAGCCCTTGGCCGACAGGACCGTGATGTCCAACAGCGGGACCATGCCCGAGGATTGGCCGAAGCTGACCATCATCCCGCGCGGGGTGAGGCAGTCGAGCGAGCGCATGAATGTGTCCTGGCCCACCGAATCGTACACCACGGGCACGCCACGGCCGTTGGTGATCGATTTCACGCGCGCCACGAAGTCTTCCTCCGACGTCACGATGGGGTGCGCACACCCGTGCGAGGCGGCCAACAAGGCTTTCTCACGCGTGCCCACGGTGCCGATCACGGTGGCGCCCAACGCCGACGCCCATTGGCACATGATCAACCCCACGCCGCCGGCCGCAGCGTGCACCAGAATGGTGTGTCCCGGCCCGACGCGGAACGTTCGGCGCAGCAGGTATTCCGCGGTCATGCCCTTGAGCATCATGGCGGCGGCATGGCGGTCGTCGATCCCGTCCGGCAACCTGACGAGCCGGTCCACGGGCACCACGCGCGCTTCGCTGTAGGCCCCGGTGGGTCCGCCCGCATAGGCCACGCGGTCGCCCACCGCGACATCACGAACGCCGGGGCCTACCGCTTCGACGCGACCCGCGGCTTCCGATCCGATGACCGCCGGTAGCGCGGGCAGCGGGTACAATCCACGCCGGTGATACACGTCGATGAAATTCAACCCCACCGCGCGGTGCCGAACCCGCGCTTCGCCCGGTCCCGGATCAGGCACCGCGTATTCGCGCCAGGTCAGAACCTCGGGGCCCCCAGTGCGTTCGATCACTGCCGCGTGCGTCATACGTCCTCGCGTTCCAATTACGCCGCAAGCTGCCGCTTGCGCAGCGGCCGCTTGGGCGCGGGCGGCTGAAGCCGGTTGGCCACGATCACCGGATCGGTGATGTTGCCGCACACCAGACACCGCCACCCGCCGAACTCGCGCTCCCCGCTTTCCGCCAGGTCCACGAACCGGTCAGGCACCATCAGTCCCCGACATTTCACACACTCCATACGCTCTCACCTCCCTTCCTCGTTTCCTCGCTCGCGAAATGGAGTGACGCGCGCGAGCGCGTCACTCCAAGGTCTTTATGTTTTTCCCATTCTGTCTGGTGATACGACCACCCGTGTGCGAGTCTTTGCGTCACTGAGCCGTCACTCCGCCGTCCACCGCGAGGATGACGCCCGTAGTCCACACCGCGTCGTCGGACGCCAGGTAGGCTGCGGCCGCGGCGATCTCCTCAGGCCGGCCCATGCGTCCGATCGGATGCATGGCGTCAAATCCGGCCCGCAACACGGGATCGGACGTCATCGCGGCCACCCCGGGAGTGTCCACGCCCGCCGGGCAGATCGCGTTGCACCGGATGCCCTGCTTGGCGTATTGGATCGCGATGGTCTTGGTCAACATGTTCACGCCCGCCTTCGCCGCGGCGTACGCGTGCGCGGGAAACCCCGGCATCGCCTTGAGCGCCGAGACGGTCGAGATATTGATGATCACGCCCCCGCCCTGCGCCAGCATATGAGGGATCACCGCGCGGCTGAACCGGAACACCGCCGTGAGAAAGAGATCGATGGTTTCGTTCCACACCTGGTCCGTGGTCTCGTGCAGCGGCCCCGCGTGAAACAGGTTCCCCGCGTTGTTGACGAGCACGTCGATCCGGCCGAACGTGTTCAGCACGCTCGCCACCGCGTCCTGCACGTCGCGCTGGTTGGTCACGCTGCCCGGCAACGCCACGGCCCGACCGCCGGCGCACCCGATATCGACCGCCACGCGGTCCAACACGGCCTGGCGGCGCCCGGTGATCGCCACTCGAGCGCCTTCCCCGGCAAATCGACGGGCGATCGCCTCGCCGATCCCGGTTCCGCCGCCCGTGACCACCGCCACCTTGTCCCGCAGCCGCATCGCGCGTCCCTCGCTCATCGCGACGTCTCCCGAAATCCATCCAACACACGCGCCACCATCGCGGCGCACGCGCGCAGCGCGTCCACCTCGCGCGTCACCTTGGCCAGCAGAATGCCCCCCTCCAGCGTCGCCACCACGAACCGCGCGGCGGCGCGCGGTTCGAGCTCACGCGAGAACACCCCGTCGCGAACCCCTTGCGCCAACAGATCGGCCACCCGCCGCTCCCACGCGGTGAACGCCTGATCAAGCGTCCGTCGCAGTCCGTCGTGCGAATCAGACACTTCCAACGCCAAGTTCCCGAAGAGACACCCCCCCTTGCACCGGCCGTCCGACAACGCTTGTTCGGCGCGTCGGAACATCGCGGCAATGTGTTCCTCCGGCCCGTTGTGCTCGAGCGCCGCGCCGGACTCGAACTGCTCCGCGATAGTGAGCTCCAGCACCGCCTGCCCTAGTTCCTCCTTGCTCGCGAAGTAGTAGTACAGGTTTCCCTTGGTCACGCGGGACCTACGCACGATGTCGTCCATACTCGTGTTGCCATACCCCCGAGCATGGAACAAGACGCGCGCCGTCTCCACGATCCGTTGCCGTGTCCGCTCTCCCTTACGTGTGATGTCAGACTTAGCCGATAACATACCATATAAAACCGACTGGTCAGTCTAATATCACGGACTCGTACGTGTTGTCAAGGTCGCACCGCCTCATCGGTCGTTGGACTACGGGGCGGTGAGCGATCCGCCGCGTTGCTCGGCCCGTTGTCGAGCGACGCGGGATTCCGAATATCGGGTCAAAAACTCGGCGACGTCACGCACTTCCGCGTCCGAGAACCCAGCAGGGCCCTGCATCCTGCGAACGGTTGCCGCCCAATCGCGACGATTGGGCGGCATGAGCCACAGACTGTGCGCGGCCTGATTCAGTGCCGGGTCGGTCCAGCCGTGGCACTTGTTACATCTGGAAAACGCCGGAGGGGGCGTGAGGTCCGGGGATAGTTCCTCGGCGTCACGGTGTTTCAGTGACGCGATGATCTCCTCGGGAGATATGGCGGGCAGGCGGTCGAGCGGCCGCCAATGCGCCCCCCCGTCCGTGGATCCAAACACGCCGGCGCCATGGGTGCCGGCATAGAGCCTGCGCCGGTCCGTCGGGTCGATGGTCAGCGCCCGGACATCCAGGCTCCCTAATCCGTTGTTGATCGGCGACCACGTCTCGCCGCCGTCCGCGCTCTTGAGCACCCCGCGCGTCGAAGTCGCCACATACGCCACTCGCGGCTGCCCGGGCTCGAATCGAATGACCCGAATCCAGTCTTGGTCGAGCCCGCGATCCACGCGTCGCCACGATGACCCGGCGTTTCGGCTCTCGTACAACCCGCCGCCCGAGAGCGTCCGGCCGTCGCGAAACGCCGCGGCAAACACGCGCCGCTCGTCAGGATGCATCGCCATGGCGGTAATCCGGCGCCCGGCAAGAGTCTTCGCATCCTCCTTCCACTCAGGGTCACCTTCGCGCCGGACGAACACCCCTCGATTGGACGCCAGCAACACCGTCTCCGGATGTGTCGACGCGACTACCACCAGGTCCTGACACTGTTGGCTTTCGGTAAACCGGTCGCCCTGATTCCAGGGAGACCACGTCCTCCCGCGGTCAGGGCTTCGGTACACGCCCGTCGAAGTGACCACGTACAGATGATCGGGCCGTGTCGGGTGCAACGTCAGGAAACCGATGTCCGTGTTGCCCAATCCGTCATTACGTTCCTCGAAGGTCTTGCCCCCGTCCTCGCTCACATAGACACCGCCCCCGCCCGCGCCCACGTAGATACGATCGGCATTTCTCGGGTCAAGGGCGAGTCGGTACAGCGAAAAACTCCGAATGCCGTGATTGGCCGACGACCACGTTTCACCGCGATCCACGCTCCGGAGTAGCCCGATCGAATACGTGGTCAACGCAAACACCCGAGACGGTGCGTCCCGATGGAGGGTCACTTGGGTAATAAACAGCCCCTTCCCCGCCTCATCGGCGAAAGAAGGGGCTGCCGCACTAATCAACCAGAATACGCACGCCAAGACCCCGCAGGTTTTTGGCGCGCCCATTCCTACGACATTCGGTTTACTCGACCACGAACGCACCGACGGACGTCGTGGATAATCCGCCGCCTCCCGCCGCGTTGGTGACGGTCACGTCGTACGATCCAACCGGCAACGACAGATTGTTCCACCAGAAACTCAGCCGCCCGCTGTTGACAAACACGAACGGAACAGCCGCAGTTGCCGCGGACCCGGTGACCGTCGTGCCCACCAGAATCCCCCCTACGCTGATCGTGGCTCCAGGGGTAAAGTCAGTGCCGAATATCGTGATCGCCCGACTTGTGGTCACACCACGCGTCACCGGAGACGGAATCAGCGGCGGCGCAATGCTGGGTTGCGGCGACGTCACGACGAATGTATTGGGCGCGGTGGCCGAGAGTCCGCCCGAGGCAGCCGGATTTACCACGGTGACGGCATACGACCCCGGCGCCAGCGAGGTATTCGGCCACCAGAACTGGAGCCGACCGCTGCTGATCATGACAAACGGCACCGCAGCCGTCGCGGCGGTCCCGGTCACGACTTGACCGGTGAGACTGCCGACGGTCAACGTCGCTCCCACCACAAAATCGCTGCCGAACACGTTCATCGCGCGACTCGTCAACACTCCCCAGGTAGCCGACGTGACGGTCGACGGATCAATGAACGGTTGTGCGGGCGAGACCGTGAACCCATTCACTCGAGAACCGGCAAGACCGCCGGTTGCCGACGGGTTGGCGATCGTGATGGTGTAGGAACCGGGTGCAAGCGAGGTATTGCTCCAGTACACCCGGATCTGGCTGCTGCTCACCCGCACGAACGGGACTGCGGCGGTGGCTGTCGTGCCGGCAACCGTAGTTCCCGACAGCGGACCCACCGTCACGGTTGAGCCCAAGACAAAGTTGGTGCCGAAAATCGTAATGTTGGTCGTCGGCGTAACTGCGTACGTGACGGGATTCGGGGTCACGTCATCAACAGTTGGTAACGGCGCGACGACCGTGAACCCGGACGATAGGGTTCCACTGAGACCGCCGGCCGGAGCAGGGTTGGTGACCTGCACATTGTACACGCCGGGCGCCAACGAGGTATTGGCCCAGTAGAATCTCACGATCCCGCTGCTGGTAAACACAAACGGTGTGGCGGCCGTCGCCACGCTTCCAGCCACGGTCACTCCGGACAACGCTCCGACCGTAATGGTCGAACCCACCATGAAGTCACTCCCGAACACGGAGATGGACATTCCTGGGGTAATCGAGTGGGTTACTGATTCCGGAGTGAGATTAATAATCTGCGGCTGGGGAGCCATCACCGTAAAGCCGGCTACCAAGCTGGAAGATCCCCCACCCGCCGCCGATGGATTCGTGACCTGTACCGTGTACGCGCCTGGCGGCAACGATGTGTTGTTCCAGTAAAACCTCAGAACCCCACTCGACACAAAGACAAACGGCACCGACGACGTTGCGGTCGTCCCACTCACGGTCTGGCCGCTGATTGATCCCACGGTAATCGTGGCCCCGACCACAAAATCCGATCCGAAAATCGTGACTTGCGAGCTGACGCTGACCCCATAGGTGACCGGATCCGGCGTAAGGTACGACAACTGTGGCACGGCGCCGCTCACGACAAACCCATTGGTCAGGATGCCGAACAACCCCCCACCGGCCGAAGGATTGTCCACGCGGACGTGATAGGTTCCCGGAGCCAGCGACGTGTTGGCCCAGTAGAAACTCAGTCGGCTACTGCTCACGAACACGAATGGAACCGCGGCAGTGGCCGACGACCCCGGGACCGTAGTGCCGGTCAAGTTTGACACCGTGATCACGGCTCCGGGGAGGAAGTCGGACCCCTCGATCATCACGGCTAGACTCGGCGTCACCCCGTAAGTGACGGGACTGATCGACACCGAGGATACCTGCGGTTGTGGAGCCATGACCACGAACCCGCCGGCCAGCGTGGTACTTAACCCACCGGCCGCGGTTGGATTCGTCACCGTGACGCCATATGATCCCACGGGCAATGAGGTATTCCCCCAATAAAACGCCAGGCTTGAACTCGAAATAAAGACGAATGGCTGAGCGGCGGTGGCAAGGGTTCCTTGCACCACGGTTCCGGAGAGTCCGCCCACGGTCAGTTGCGCGCCGACGACGAATCCCGTGCCGTTGACCCGAATCGATCGGCTGGTGCTCACGCCATACGTTACGTTTGGGTCTGACAGGTCGCTGATGGTGGGCTGGGGAGCGGCGACGGTATAGCCGTTGTTTAACGTCACGGTGCCGCCACATGCGTCTTGGTTGAGCACATAGACGTTATATTGACCCACGGGGAATTGCGTACTGGGCAGGAACACTCGAATCGTCGTGCTGTTGACAAAGACGAAGGGCACGGACGAGGACGCACTCAATCCCGCCACGGTGGTCCCGGTGTAGGGACCGATCGACACGGTTCCGCCCACCGTGAAACCGTCCCCGGAAATGATGACCTCGCCGGACGGGTCCACTCCATAGAGTTTGGACGAGGGGGTGACGCTGAAAATACTCACGCCTCTGGGCGTCACGCTGAATGAAGCCGTCGCCGCGGCAGCGCCGACCTGGACCGTCACCAGATGCGTGCCGGCCGAGGTTCCTGCTGGAATCCGCGCCACAATCGACGCGTTCGCGGAGTACGAAATGACGGTCAAGGGAGTTGTCCCGTCTAAATACACGGGCGAGCCATTCAGCAAGAGGTTGCCTGTAATCGTGATCTCGGACGGTAATCCAAGACAGTCCACCGATCCTGGGGTAATCGACGTGATGGTCGGCGCAAAGCCGACTGAAATCGGCACGTCGATCGTAAAGATCGGGTCTCCGAAACTCCCGGTTCCACTCCCCCCCACCCCAATGCCGGGCAGAATCAACACATGACCCATCGCCGGGGCGGGCGTGTGCACCGTCGCCACGGCCAGATCCAATATCCCATCCCCGGTAAAGTCACCGGTCACCACGCTGGTAGGTGGATCCACAAACGCCTTGCGTGATACCTCGACCGTTTCAAAGCCTGACGGCGTGGTGCCCAGAAACACTTTGACGTCCTTGGACCCGTCCGCAAAATTCACGACCGCAAGGTCGTCCAACCCGTCCTCGTTGAAATCGCCCTTCACCCCGCCGGTGGTAATTCCCGCCGGGGTTGTCCCGACGTTCGCCAGCGTCTGACCTTCGGTGAACGTTCCGTTCCCGACGCCGAGGTACGCGATCACATGATTCTTACTGCTCACACCAATGCCCAAGTCCAACGTAGTCCCGGCGTCATAATTCCCAACCGCGAGCGAAATGATGGTCCCCAGGGCGCCGTCTCCTCCACCGCCACCATCAGGCGGCGGGGTGGTAAACGACGAGGCCAAGGAATAGCTGGTGGTCTGTGCGCCCGAGGTGGATTGGTGCACGACAAAATACTCAGTCAACGAGTCCAGCCCCGTCAACGTCACTTGATGGCTGGCGACCAGCGTCGCGCTGTTCGGATCATAGTTGGGGTCGCCTGTATCGCACGTATTACCGGTGAGCGACGACGTCGACGTGCCGTACAAGACGCAGCTCGTGGCCATCGAGTCGGCAAAATCATTCGCCGAGGTCGTCCAGCTTATCGTCACCCCATTCGACACGATATTGGACAACGACGCGCTCGAAAGGATCGGCCCGGTGCAGGTCGTGCAATAATTTGTGTTCAGGTACGCGGTGATCCGTGCCGCGATGCCGGCGGCGCCCTTTGACAACATCCCGGCCACGGTCGCCGTGAAATCGGGTTCCCGCGGCCCTAAAATGTGGCGATCAGACCCGTTGCTGAGCGTGATGGGGCGGTCGGTGCCATTACGGTTCCCGGTTGTCATCGTCATACTATGGCACTGATTGCAGGCGTCGAGCGCGGGGTCTTCCGCGCACGGCGCCGTGGCGCCGGCACACGAGGCGGCCTGCGCTGCCGACGGCGCGAGCATTGACGCGCCTGTTCCCAACACAACCAACACCAACCCGACCAATGCTGCGCGCCACCACCATTGTGATTTCATCGTCGCCCTCTGAGTTGAATCGTGGGAAGGAAAATTTTTGACCGTAACACGCGTCGCGGAAGGAACCGAGAAATTTGAAGACGGACACGGATGGGCTCGCGTGGCGGATAGTTCCTCCGCGCGAGGAATCCGATACTCCGGAACGTGAGATGAGCCCATGCGGCTCCTCAGTTGAAACAACCAGCGTGTCGTTGGAGTCTCACTCGTAGCACACTTTTAACAAAGAGGTCAAGCCTTTTCTTTCGTAGTGTTGGTAACAACGGCCCAGGTCGCGCCTTGAATAGACTCTGGCGATGCGATAGGCTGCGGAGCATTCGGAGCCCTTCTTATGGCTGAACGTTCCCAGACCGCCATTGATCCTATTTGTGGTATGACCGTACCGACCGCCAATCCCAAGGGTGGTACGCACGTCCACGACGGCACGACCTACTATTTCTGTAACCCGAGTTGTCAGGAACGATTCGCCGCCGACCCGGCTCGCTACCTCGCACCACGGAAGCCGCAACTCGTGACGATCGGCGCGCCGCTCACAGTCAAACGACCGGAGCCTCCTCCGGCACCGATTACGCCGCCCGGCGCCAAGATCGAATACATCTGCCCGATGGACCCCGAGGTGCTGAGCGATAAACCGGGGCCCTGCCCGATCTGCGGCATGGCGCTGGAGCCCCGCACCGTACAGATCACAGAAGGACCGAATCCCGAGTTGCTCGACATGACCCGCAGATTCTGGGTCGGCTTAATCGTCGGATTCCCGGTATTTGCCCTGGCCATGGCCGATATGTTGGTCGGCGGAACCCTGCGCCACGCCGTCCCCATGGGCGTCTCGAGCTGGTTCCAGTTGCTCCTGGCCACGCCGGTGGTGCTCTGGTCCGGGAAACCGTTTTTCGAGCGCGGCTGGGCCTCGTTGGTGAGCCGCAATTTCAACATGTTCACATTGATCGCGGTGGGCGTGGGCGCGGCGTACGGTTACAGCGCGGCAGCCACGATCGCGCCCGGCCTGTTCCCGGAAGGCTTTCGCGTGCACGGCGCGGTGGAGCCGTACTTCGACAGTGCGGTGGTGATCACCGTCCTGGTGCTGCTGGGCCAAGTGCTGGAGCTTCGCGCGCGCGGCCGCACCGGCGCCGCGATCCGCGCGCTCCTGGGCCTTGCCCCCAAAACCGCGCGCCTGATACGCGACGGCCGCGAAGAAGATGTCCCGATCGAACGGGTGCAGCGCGACGACGTCTTACGGGTCAGGCCCGGTGAAAAAGTCCCGGTGGACGGCGTGGTGGTCGAGGGCCGCACGTCGGTCGATGAGTCGATGATTACCGGCGAGCCCATCCCGGTCGAGAAGACCGCGGGTTCGGCCGTGGTCGGCGGGACCATCAACGGCACCGGCTCCGTGATCATGAAAGCACACCGCGTGGGAGCCGACACGTTGTTGGCCCAGATCGTCCGCATGGTGAGCGACGCGCAGCGCAGCCGCGCGCCGATCCAACACGTGGCCGACACCGTGTCCGGCTACTTTGTCCCCCTGGTGATGGCCGTCAGCGCGCTCGCGTTCATTGGCTGGTGGCTCTGGGGCCCGGAACCCCGCTTGGCTCTGGCCTTGGTCAATGCCGTGGCCGTGTTGATCATCGCGTGCCCATGCGCGCTCGGCCTGGCCACGCCCATGGCCGTGATGGTGGGCGTGGGCCGCGGCGCGGAGACCGGCGTGTTGATCAAGAACGCGGAGGCGTTGGAGATTCTCGAACGCGTGGACACGCTGGTGGTGGACAAGACCGGCACATTGACCGAGGGCAAGCCCGCGCTCACCGGCATCGAGGCCGCGCCGGGGTTTACCGGCGATCAGATCCTGCGCGTGGCCGCGAGCTTGGAACGCGCCAGCGAACACCCACTCGCGGCCGCCATCGTCGCCGCGTCCAAGGCCCGCCAGCTCGGACTCTCGGACACGCAGGAGTTTCACTCCGTCACTGGCCAAGGCGTAAGCGGCGTGGTCGACGGCGCGCGCGTGTCGCTCGGCACGCAAACCTTTCTCGACGGGCAAGGCGTCGCGCTCGGCGATCTGGCGGTCCGGGCCGATGAGCACCGCCGCAAAGGCGCCACCGTGGTGTGGCTCGCCATGAACGGCCGGCCCGCGGGCCTGTTGTCCGTGACCGACCCCGTCAAACCGTCCACGCCCGAAGCCATTGCGCTCCTGCACCGCGCCGGACTGCGCGTGGTGATGGTCACCGGCGATTCGCGCGTCACCGCGCAGGCCGTAGCATCGACCCTCGGCCTCGACGATGTGCGCGCGGAAGTCCTCCCAGCGCAAAAGCGCGAGATCGTTCAAGCGTTGCAGGCCGAGGGACGGATCGTAGCCATGGCCGGTGACGGGATCAACGACGCGCCCGCGTTGGCCCAAGCGCACGTGGGCATCGCCATGGGCGCGGGCACGGACGTGGCTATGCAGAGCGCGGGCGTCACCTTGGTCAAAGGCGACCTACGCGCGATCGCACGGGCGCGCGGCTTGAGCCGCGCCACCATGCGTACGATCCGGCAGAACCTGTTCTTCGCGTTCGTGTACAACGCGATCGGCGTGCCGGTGGCGGCCGGGCTGCTGGTGCCGTTCGGGGGGCCGCTGATCAGTCCGATTTGGGCCAGCGCGGCGATGAGTTTTAGCTCGGTGTCGGTCATTGCCAACTCCCTCCGCCTCCGCCGCACCTCGCTGTAGGAGCCTGTCGATGAACGGTCATACGCAGCGTTGTCCCTGCGCGTCCGCTTCTCACGTACGACCCAGTACGCTGCGGTGCGGGCGCTCGCTCCGCCTTGCGACCCACCGCCAAGAATTCAAATGCCGGAAGTCCCCGAAGGGGGCGTCTGACGCGTTCCTCAACAGGCTCCGCTTCGCGGGGATCACAGACCAGATCAAAAATCTCCCTTGCTACCGATCGAACGACTGAATTAGACTGCTGGCCTTATGACCGATGATGAATGGGTGTTTAACGCGGACGAGGCCACGTTTGAGGAGCGGGTGATCGCACGCTCGCACACGGTCCCCGTGGTGGTGGATTTTTGGGCGGAGTGGTGCGGGCCGTGCCGGTATCTGGGGCCGGTCCTCGAAGACGCGGTGGAGGACTTCCAGGGCAAAGTCGTCATGGCCAAGGTGGACACCGACCGCAATCTGAACTTGGCGCAGCGGTACCGGATTCAGACCATTCCCAATGTGAAGGCCTTTTTCAAGGGCAAGGTGGTCAACGAGTTCGTGGGCGCGCTTCCCGAGCCCGCCATCAAAGCCTTCCTCCAACGATTGATCCCGACCAAAGCCGATGAATTGGTGGACCAGGGCGCAACGTTCGAGCGCGAACAGCGATGGGACGACGCCTTGGCCGCGTACCGCGATGCCCTGGGCCAGGACCCAAAACACGCCGGCGCCGGACTCGGCGAACTCCGGATGTTGGTGCTCCTGGCGCGCTGGGACGAGGCCCGGACCGCGTATGATCGTTTACCGGGTCAGGTGCAGGTGCAGGACGAGGTCACCGCGCTCAAAGCCAGGATGGACATGGCGGCAGTCAACGCGGGAGCGCCGTCGATCGCAGATCTGGAGGCTGCCGTCAACGAGAATCCCGGCGATCTGGACACGCGATTCGAACTGGCCGCCCAGTACGCGGCGGCACAGCGCTATCGCGACGCGCTGGACGCGTACGTCGCGATTCTCGGTAAAGACCGGCACTTCAAAGACGACGCGGCACGCAAGCTGATGCTTCAAATTTTCGAAGTGATCGGCATGAGAAGTCCACTCGCGGAGGAGTACCGCGAAAAACTCGCTCGCCTGATTTATTAGCCGGACCATCTTCCACCATGACACGTCGCGTCGTACTATTCATCACCCTGTTCCTCCTGACCCTCGCCGCGACATTCGCGTCCGCGCCCGTTGAGGCGGCCCGGCCCAAGAAGTCCGACGCCTACCCGCCGCAGACCTTGTTCGACACGTTGCCCAGCCCGCCGTTCCACCTGTATCCGTTGCTCGCGCCGCCGACTCCGGCGTTCAACTTGCAGACACCGGCGAAAATCGAACTAGGCAAGACATTGTTCTTCGACCCGCGTCTGTCCAAAGACAACACCTTGGCCTGCGCCTCATGCCACGTCCCGGCGCTTGGATTTTCCAACGGCCAATCCGTGGCCAAGGGCGTCAAGGGACAATTGGGGACCCGGAACGTGCCGTCGCTCTATAACGTCGCGTACCGCACCCAGTTCTTCTGGGACGGACGGGCCACGTCGCTCGAACAACAGGCGCTGGAGCCGATTCAAAATCCGATCGAGATGGACCAGGATCTCTCCCAACTGGTCGCCGAACTCAATGCGGTCCCCGGTTACGTGAAGGCGTTTCGTTCCGTATTCGGCACCGGCCCCAGCGCGGACGGCATTGCCCAAGCCCTGACCGCGTTCGAACGCACCATTCTCTCGGACAACTCCCCGTGGGATCGCTTCATGGCCGGCGATGACGCGGCATTGTCCGAGTCAGCCAAACGCGGCGTGCGAATCTTCAACGAGCGCGCCAAGTGCGTGACGTGCCACAACGGCCCCAATTTCACCGACAACCAGTTCCATGCCTTGGGCCTGCCAAAGCGCGACGGTGTCCCGGACGACCCGGGCCGATTCAAGGTCACGCTCAATGACGACGACATGGAAACGTTCCGCACCCCGTCCCTGCGGCAAGTGGCTGACAGCGCGCCCTACATGCACAACGGCATGTTCGCCACGCTGGAAGAGGTCTTGGATTTTTACGTGAAAGCCGAAGGACACCCAGCCCACCGCCATCCGTTGATCACGCCGCTCGATCTGCTCACCGAACAAGACAAGATGGATCTACTCGCCTTCATCCGCGCCTTAAGCAGCGACCCGGTGGTGGTGATTCCGCCGCCCAAGTTCAAGTAAATCCGCCCCGTCTGTATCTCTATCCACGGATCCAGCTCAATTCCTTGAGACGGCTGTGGCGCGCAATCGCCGTGAAATCCCCATCCATGTGAATCAAGGGAACGCGGTGTCTGATGGCGGAAGCCGCAATGAGGCAGTCGGCGGCCGAGGGCGTGACGCCGCGTCTTCTGAGCACAACGGCCAAGTCGAACGCCGCCTCCCAACAGCGCTCATCCACCGGAAGTTTTGGTAGAGGTCCGAGAAACGTGCGGAGAGTTGCGTCATCTTCCCGCGATCGAATACCGGTCATGAGTTCAAGGATCACCCAATCGATCAGCGCGGTTTGACCACCGATGAGAAGTGGCCGAAGGCGCTCTTGAGTCGCGGAATCGCCGTGCGGGCGAAGAACATGGACCCACACAGAGGTGTCAATGAGGTACACGACGCGCGCGGCGCTGGGCTAGGATTTGCTCGGGAGTCAGGTCCACGTCGATCGTCCCCATGAGGCGCGCTGATTCCTCCAGCGCCTTCTGTCGGACCACCGCCTCAAAGCTTTTGCGAATCGTGTCTCGAATGGTTTCGGTCCCCAGAAGGCGCCTAACCCGCCCCAAGAGTTTTTCATCAACCTCGACGGACGTCTTCATGTGCTTGCCTCCAAAAGACAGATATCAAGATACCACAGATCAGATATCTTACGCAATCTCCCGGGCAATCGTCGAGTTCACCACAGGAGTTCTCCTCGGTGTCACAGGCATCGGACGTGGACCTGCTTCCGGCTCCACCGACACCCCGTCCGTTCCCATCAGAACGCCATTTGTTCCGGCCCCCCACTGGACCTCTGCACGAAACTCTGCCATGATGGGCGGCACAAAACACCGTATCACTCGACCTGAAAGGAACCGCCATGTCTCGCACAACCCGCCACGGCCTGGCCACCCGCTTCGGCCTTCCGTTAATCGCGTTCTTGATGACGGCATGGGCTCCGGCCCACGCCGCGCTATTCTGTTCCACCCCGGACCCCGCGCCGTCGTTTCCCGAGGTCCGGCTCGCACCCGCGTTGAGCGGATTCAAATCGCCGGTCGGTTTCCAATCCGCCGGGGACGGGACAGGCCGCGTCTTCATCGTCGAGCAACGGGGGACGATTCAGGTTCGCAAGCCGGGCCAGGCCGGATCGAAAACGTTTTTGGATATTCGCGATCGCGTCACGTCGGGCGGCGAGCTGGGACTCCTGGGGCTCGCGTTCCACCCAAACTTTGTTGAGACCGGCCGACTGTACGTCAACTACACGTCGCGCAAGGGCGGCCTGCACACCGTAATCTCGGAATTCAAGGTCGGCGCGAAACCGGATGAAGTCGATCCCCGCATCGAACGGATCCTGATGACGATCCCCCAGCCCTACGCCAACCACAACGGCGGAGACGTCGCCTTCGGCCCGGACGGCATGTTGTACATCGCCTTGGGAGACGGCGGATCCGGGAACGACCCGCTCGGTAATGGACAAAAACTCTCCACCTTGCTCGGCAAGATCCTTCGCATCGACGTGGACCACGGCGGAGACGCCACGGCCTACGGGATTCCAGCGGACAATCCATTCGTGAAGCGAAAAGGCGCGGCGCCGGAAATCTGGGCGTACGGTCTGCGCAACCCCTGGCGGTTCGCGTTCGATCCGGCCACGGGCCGGCTCTTTGCCGGAGATGTGGGCCAGAACGCGCGTGAAGAGATCGACGTGATCCGCAAGGGCGGCAACTACGGGTGGAACGTGATGGAGGGGGCCATTTGCACGCCGGGTGTGAATCCGAAGTGCAAAAAGTCAGGATTCGATCTTCCGATCTTCGACTACCCCCGATCGGACGGCACGACCGTGATCGGCGGCCGCGTGTACCGCGGGAGCGCCATCCCCGCACTCTGCGGCGCCTATGTCTACGGCGACTTCGGAACGGGTCGCATCTGGGCGTTACACTATGACGGCGCGACCGTGATCGAACAGCAAAAACTCCTCGACACCGACCACCGGATTTCCGCGTTTGGCGAGGACGAGCAACGGGAATTGTACGTGGTGGACTACGCGGGCGAGATCCTGAAGATCACCCCGTAAGGTCGACCGGCCGGGCGCCCCTACCCGACCGGTCGTCGGCTTCTCGCCGGGGCCATGACGTCCTGCAGCCGATCCCCGAGCAGATTGAACGCCAGCATGGTGACGAAGATCACCAGGCTCGGAAACAAAATCACGTGGGGGTAGAACTTGATCGCGGACCAGCCCTCGCCGGCCAGGCTGCCCCAACTGGCTTGCGGCGGGGCGATGCCGAGGCCCACGAAGCTCAGCGTGGATTCCGCCAAGATGCCGGCCGGGATGCGGAACGTGAGCGTGACAATGAGCAGGCCCATGGTCTGGGGCAGCAGGTGCCTCAGGATGATCCTCGCGTGGCCCGCTCCCAACGCCCTCGCCGCTTCCACGAACGGCTGCTCGCGTAACCGCAACGCTTCGCCCCGCACCAAGCGCGCCACGGTCATCCACCCCACCAGACTGATCGCCGCGACCATGCTGACGATGCCGCGTCCCAGGACCGTGCTCAGTAGGATAATGACCAACAGGTCGGGCAACGCGTACAATGCCTCCAGGCTCCGCATCATCACCTGATCGGTCCGCCCGCCCGCGTACCCGGAGATCGCGCCGTACGCCGTGCCCACGGCCAGCGCGATCACGGCGGAGACCAGCCCGATCAACAACGACGTGCGCGTCCCGTAGATGATCCGCGACAAGAGATCGCGGCCAAGGCGATCGGTGCCCATCCAGTGCGCGGACGACGGTGACGCGTAAATGGCCGCGGTGTCCTGCGCATCGTACGGAAACGGCACAAGAGCCGGGGCGAACACGGCAGCGACCGCGACCACGATCAAGACGATCACGTTCACCCCGGTCATGAGACGCACCGTCATTCCAAGCGAATCCTGGGATCGAGGCGTGATGCCGCCACGTCCGTCACCAAATTGGCGATCACTAACAGCGCCGCATACAGCAGGGTCGCGCCCATGATCAAAGGGTAGTCGCGGTTGGTGACCGCAGTGATGAAAAATCGTCCCATACCGGGAATGGCGAACAAATATTCCACCACGAACGAGCCCGTGATCAGCGCGGCGGTCAACGGGCCGACGATGGCCACCACCGGCAGCAAGGCGTTGGGCAGTTGATGGGTGAACAGCACCGCACGGTGGCTCAACCCCTTGGCATAGGCGGTTCGCACATAATCTTGCCGGGCCACGTCGAGCAAGCTGGCCCGGGTCAAGCGCGCGATGTAGGCCGCGGGCCCAAGCCCCAAGGTTAATGCCGGGAGCAGGACGTACCGCGGGCCCTCCCACAACGCGGGCGGCAGCCAGTGCAGCCGGTGCGACACAACCAGCACCAGCGCCACGCCCAGCACGAAGTTCGGCAGCGCCACGCCCGCGGTGGCGAGCAACATGCCGCCGCGATCCACGCACCCGTCCGCGCGACTTCCCGCCGCGATGCCGAAAGCCAACCCCACGAGCAACGCAATGCCCAGCGCCACCACTCCCAACGCGCACGACACCGGGAACGTCTCGATCAGAATCGTCGCCACGTCGCGCCCAAGGTACTTGAACGACGGCCCCAGATCCCCGCGGACCAGGCCGCCGATGTAGCGCGCGTACTGACGCCACAGCGGCTCGTCCAGATGATATTTGGCTTCGACGTTGGCAAGGATTTCCGGCGGCAACTGTTTCTCCGAATCGAACGGCCCGCCGGGCGCCACGCGCAACAAGACGAACGTGATGGTGGCAACGAGCCAGAGCACGCCGATCCCCCACGCCGCCCGGCGCAGCACCAATGCAACGATCACCGGCGACCGCCCATACTGACGCCTTGTAGTGACATGATTTCCATGGCGTTGACATCGAGGCCTCGGACCCACGGTTTGACCAGCATGTTTTGAACGTGGGTGAACAAGGGGATGATCGGCACGTCTTGCTCGGTCAACAATCGCTGCGCCTCGCGATACATGGTCAGTCGGCGGTTCGAGTCCGACTCGCTCGCCGCGTCCGCGATCAGCGCGTCGTAATGGGCGTTCGCCCACCGCGTGTGGTTGTTGCCCGAATCCTTGGTAAAGAGCGCGAGAAAATTATCCGGATCAGGATAGTCCGCGCCCCACCCCAAGCGGAATATCGCAGGCGCGTCCTGCTCCAGGCGCTTCAAATACACCTTCCACTCCACATTGTCCAACCGCACGTCCACGTTCAAGTTCCGTTTCCATTGAGCCTGGAGATTCTCCGCGATTAACGTGTTGACCGGCCCGGTGTTGAACACATACTCGACGGGGGGTAGCCCTCGGCCTTCGGGAAATCCCGCCTCGGCCAACAATCGCCGCGCGCGATCCGGATCGTACGGCAAGCCGACGTCCGGCTCGTACCCGAACATACCGGGCGGCACCCACCCGCGCGCCGCGCGCTCCCCGCCCCGCAAGATATTGGGGAACTCCTCGCGGTCGATGGCCAGCGCGAACGCTTGCCGAACCCGCGCGTCGGTAAACGGCGGCTTGGTCACGTTGAACCCCGCGTAATAGCCGCGCAAAATCGGCAACCGCCTGTGCTCGGGCGCGCCTTCGAATGACGGGATCGCTTCGGGCGGCAATTGCGCGTAGTCGAGGTCCCCGGTTTCGTACAGGGTCAGTTCGGTCGTCCGTTCATTGACCACGTACATGGCCACGCGATCGATTGCGGGCTTACCCCCGTAATACGTAGGATTGGCCGACAGCAGCAGGCGGTATTCGTGCCGCCACGAGTCGAGCCGGAACGGGCCGTTGGTCACCAAGCGGCCGGGATCGGTCCAGTGATCCCCGTATCGCTCGATGAGGTCCCGACGCTGCGGGAACGTCACCATGAACGTGGTCAGGCTCGGGAAATACGCCAGAGGTCGATCGAGTAGCACCTCCAACTCCGTGGCGGAGAGCGCCCGAACCCCGACTGTTGACGCATCGGCCAGCGCCCCGGTGTTATACGCCTTGGCGTTGGCCACTGGGTAGAGAAAATACGCGTACTGCGCCGCGGTCTTGGGATCGAGCAGGCGCTTCCAAGCGTATTCAAAGTCGCCAGCGGTCACTGGAGCGCCGTCGGACCATTGCACCTCGGGACGCAGATGGAACACGTACCGCCGGCCCTGGTCCGACACGTCCCAGGTTGCGGCCACCGCAGGCACGGGCCGCAAATCCCGGTCGAACCGCGTGAGCCCGTCCATCAGGTTTTCGATCACCGTGATCGAGACGCTGTCAGTGGCAAGCGACCAATCGAGCGTGGGCGGCTCGTTGGACAAGACCATGCGGAACGTGTTGTCGGAACTCGCCGGAGCTCGGCACGCCCCGGCCAAGAGCGCCGCAAGAATCAGGAGGCGGACCAACACTCCTTGACCCGTGATTCCATCGCGGATCGGATCTCCGAAAGGTGCGCTTCGGTGTCCGATTCGAATCGGAGCACCAAGACCGGCTGGGTATTGGAGGCCCGGACCAGTCCCCACCCGTGGGGCATGCGCACGCGCACCCCATCCACGTCGATCACATCGAGGATCGGCAGCGGAAACGCACCGGGCTTCGTGCGCGCGTCTCGGAAGAATGTCTGCACGCGGGCGACCACGCCGAACTTCTGCTCGTCGGGGCAGTCCATGCGAATTTCGGGGGTCACCACGGTCGTCGGCAATGCGGCCGCGAGCGCCGACAAGGGCCTGCCTTCCCGCACGAGCAACTCGACCACACGGCACGACGCGTACATCGCATCGTCGAACCCGTAATACCGGTCCGCGAAAAACAGGTGGCCGCTCATCTCTCCCGCGAGCGGCGCACCCAACTCCTTCATCCGTGCTTTGATCAACGAGTGTCCGGTCTTCCACATCACAGCTTTTCCGCCCCGCCTGGCGATCTCGTCGTAGAGCACCTGCGAGCACTTGGCCTCGGCAATCACCGGCGCGCCGGGATGATCCACCAACACCGGCCCTGCGAGCAATGCCAGCAATCGGTCGCCCCACAATACGTCCCCGCGCTCGTCCACGACCCCGATCCGATCCGCGTCCCCGTCGTACGCGATGCCGAGATCGGCTCGATGGCGGGCGACCGCTGCGATCAGATCCCGGAGGTTGTCCAGTACGGTGGGATCGGGATGATGGTGCGGAAAACGCGCGTCCGGCTCGCTGTACAGTTCGATGACGTCGCACCCGATGGCGCGGAGCAATGCGGGCGCAACCAAGCCGGCCACCCCATTCCCCGAGTCCACCACCACGCGCAGCGGCCTGCGATCGTGCGCCTTCACGCGCTCGACGAACTGACCGGTGACCTCCTTGAGGTACGGGGAGATGATCGCGTAGTCCGACCGCGTTCCCTGCCCGCGTTCGCGCTCCCCGCTCTCAACCAGTCGACGCAATAATTGGATCGCGTCGCCGTAGATCGCCTCGCGGCCCACGCACATCTTCAGGCCGTTGAACTCCGGGGGGTTATGGCTGCCCGTGATCATCACCCCGCCGTCCACCGCGAGGTGAAAGAGCGAGTAGTAGAGCAGCGGCGTGGGGCACACGTCTAGGTCCACCACGTGGACTCCGGCGGACGTAATCCCAGCGGCCAGGCGATCCCGAATCGGCATGGAGTGGTCGCGCACGTCACGGCCGATCGCGACCTTGGATCCGCCGGATCGGCGCACCGTAGTGCCGTACGCCACACCGATCCGCTCCACCACGTCGAACGTGAGGTCCCGGCCGACCACGCCCCGGATATCGTATTCACGGTAAATGCTCATGATCTCGCCACGCAGCCCTTCTTCACTTCCTTCCAAAATCGTCGTCGAACCGCACGATGTCGTCCTCGCCCAGGTAGGGACCGTTTTGTACTTCGATAATCTCCAATGTCACCGACGGATCCGCGTTCTCCAGACGATGCTTGGTCTGCGGCGGGATGTAGGTGCTCTCGTTGGTCTTCACGTCGTACACCTTATCCCCACACGTGACCCGCGCGGTCCCGGCCACCACCACCCAGTGCTCACTCCGCTTGTGATGCATTTGCAGGCTCAGTCGCGACGTGGGGCTCACCGCGATGCGTTTGATCTTGTACCCCGGCCCCTCCTCGAGCACGGTGTACGTGCCCCACGGACGTTGGACCGTCTTGTGCACCACGTGTTCCTGGGCGCGTTGCGCCTCCAACGCGTCCACCACCTTGCGCACGTCCTGCGCGCGTTCCTTGGCGCACACCAATGTGGCATCCGGCGTATCCACCACGACCAGATCATTCAGCCCAATGGCGGCGACCACGCGGTCTTGCGCGTACAGGATGGAATTGCGGCTGTCCACGTCCACCACCCGCCCGCTGACCACGTTGCCCCGCGCGTCCTTGGTGGCGACGTCATCCAGCGCAGCCCAGCTTCCCACGTCGTTCCATCCGAAGTCCGCCGGGATCACCGCGACCCGCGTGGAACGCTCCATCACGGCATAATCAATGGACACGGACTCGGCCGCCTCGTACAGATTCCGAACCGCGGTGTTGTCGCCGGCGGCCATCGCTGCTGCGATTCGGTCACCCGCCGCGGCCACGTTCGGCGCGTGACGACTCAGTTCCTCCAAAATCGCGGCGGCGCGCCAGACGAACATCCCTGAGTTCCACGCGTATGAGCCGTCCGTCACGTAGCGTTCCGCGGTCGCGCGGTCGGGCTTTTCCACGAACCGTTCGACGCGAAACACCGTGGGAGGAGCCGTTCGCCCCCCTGTCTCCACCGCCAGCGCGTCTCCGCGTTTGATGTACCCGTAGCCGGTCTCCGGCCGATGCGGCACGATCCCCATCGTCACCAGGTAGCCCGCGCGCGCCACCGCGATCGCGCCGTCCAGGCACGCGCGAAATCCCTCGGGTTTGGCGATCGCGTGGTCGGCCGGCAACACCACCATCACGGCGTCCGGATCGCGGTGGGCCAACCGCCGGGCCGTCACGGCAATGGCCAGAGCCGTGTTGCGCCCCACCGGTTCGCCCAGCACTGTGGCCTGCATGCCGACCGCGCGCAACTGTCGGTTCGTCTCGTCCGCCAAATCCCGACCCGTCACGACCCAAATCCGGTCGGCCGCCACGGTGGGCACGACCCGCAGCACCGTCTCCTGCAGCATGGTCCGGTCGCTCGTCAACGACAAGAGCTGTTTCGGGGCCAACCGGCGCGAGAGCGGCCAAAACCGCGTCCCGCTCCCGCCCGCGAGAATAACCGCGTAGACGTGTTGATTCGTCATCGTGCGCGCTGTGCCGCCTCCCATGAGGACACCAACCGACGCGTCGCCATTCCCCATTGCACCGCACAGGCCCCGACCGTATCCGCCGCAAGGTCCCACGTATCCATCGAACGGCCGGGAACGAACGACTGGTGAATCTCGTCAGACAGACCGTACAACGCGGTCATGGTGATCACCGGCCAGGCTGCGGGACACCCCGGAAACGAACGTTGCCACGCCATGCAAAGACACCACGACAATCCGCCGAACACCAATGCGTGAATGAGTTTGTCCGTGAAGGGGGGCAGGTGCTCGACACCCAACGGAGTGGATTGGGACGAGAACACGAAGATCGCCACCGCGTACGCGCCGGATGCAGTCCACCACGCGGCGCTCCCCGCAGCCATGATCCGACGGACCAGGCGGGACCGGTTCGCCTCGTGGCTCAAACCAACAGGCTCCCCTCCAACGAATTGGCCTTCACCCGCGTCACCCGTAGCGAGAGAAGCGAGCCGATGAGCGACGACGGGCCGTCAAAATTTACGATCCGATTACATGAGGTGCGTCCCGCTAACCGCGTTCGGTCCGTCTTGCTAGGGCCTTCTACCAAGACCTCCTCGATGCGGTCTTGGTAGCGCTCGTTCTTCACCCGCGCGATGGGCCGTTGCGCCGACAAGGTTTCCTGGAGACGCCGGTCCTTCTCGGGCTCCGGGACGTGGTCGTCCAACGACAACGCTTCGGTGCGGGGACGGCGAGAATATTTGAACGCGTAGATGTTGTCGAATTGGATGTCGTCAAGCGCGCGAACCGTCTCCGTGAAATCTTCCTGGGTCTCACCGGGGAACCCCACGATGATGTCCGTGGTCAAGGTCAATTCCGGGATTCGCCGTCGCAGCGCCTCGATGATCGAAACATACTCCGCCAGCGTATAGCCGCGTCGCATCCGGGCCAAGGTACGGTCCGACCCGGCCTGTAACGGAAGATGCAGATGCCGACACACCTTCGGAAGCCGAGCCAGCGCGTCGATCAACTTGGGCGTCATGGCATTCGGGTGCGACGTGGTGAACCGAATCCGCGCCAGTCCGTCGATGGGATGCAGTCGGTCGAGGAGGTCAGGGAAGTCCACGCCCTCCGACGACGTCCGCCCGTACGAATTCACGTTCTGCCCGAGCAAGGTCACTTCGCGGCACCCTGCGACGCACAACCCCGCCACTTCGTCATAGATTTCGCGACTCAGGCGGCTGCGCTCGCGGCCGCGCGTCGCGGGCACCACGCAAAAGCTGCACGCGTTGTCGCAGCCCTCCATGATCGACACCCACGCGCGCACCGTCTCCCGCCGGTCGGCCGGCAACGTGGGCGCGATGCCGATCGGATCGTCGGTATAAACGATTTTCCGCCGCGTGGTCAGCGCCTCGGAGAGCAGATCGGGCAGCTTCTCGATGCCCTTGGAGCCGAAGACCAGATCAACCGCGGGCGAACGGCGAATAAGGGCCTCGCCTTCCTGCTGGGCCACGCACCCGGCCACCCCGATCACCACGTGAGGCCGCACCGCCTTGAGTTCGGCCAACCGGCCCAAATCGCTGTAGACCTTTTGTTCGGCCTTTTCGCGGATGCTGCACGTGTTGAGCAGGATGAGGTCCGCGTCGTGAGCCTCGGACGTCACCTCGTACCCCAAGGGCGCCACGAGCCCCGCCATGCGTTCGGCGTCATGCTCGTTCATCTGGCATCCCCACGTCTTGATGAACACGCGTTTCGACATTCGAAAACCCCGTCCTCGCGGATCGCGCGCCGCCGAGCCCTCAGGCGGACGGCGCGGGCGAGCGGGGGCTACCCTAGCGAAAGACGGAATAAATTGCAAGCCGACGCGCGCGAAACCCGCGCGGAATCAGGCCGCGGACGCGAGCGGTTCGTCCAGTTTTAACCCGACCGCGATTTCCCGGATCAGGGATTCGTCGATCGGCGTGAGCTTGCGTAGGAACCCTTCGAGCAGCGCGTTGTCGCACAATGTGTTGATCAGACGCGGCGTCCCGCCGGTGACGCGATGAATCGCGGCGACCGCGCCGGACGTAAACGGGCTCTGCGTGCTGCCCGCGACCTTGAGCCGGAACGTGATGTAATCGCGGGTGATCGCTTCGGTAAACGCGCGCAACTGGTACCGAATCGCTACCCGCTGCGCGAGCGGTCCGTCCAGGGACAACGTTTGATCGAGTTCGGGCAATCCGAACAACACAAACGTGATCAATTTCTGGCCGTCCATCTCCATGTTGAGAATCCCGCGAAACTCTTCCATGATCTCGCGGCTGTTGAGCATTTGGGCTTCGTCGATCAACACCACGACTTTCTTGCCCTGCTCGAACAAGTCGACCAACCGCTGCGACAGTTGCGAGAGAATGCCGGGCGAATCCTCCGCGGGCTGCTCCACGCCCAACTGCGTCGCGATTTTTTTCAGCAACCATTCCGACGTAATCGCCGCATGGACGATGATCATCAAGACCGATTCGAACTGCGTCTCATCCAACTGATCGAGCAGGCGGCGCGCCACCGTGGTTTTCCCCGCCCCGACCTCTCCCACCAGCACCGCCAGCCCCTTGCGCTCGCTGGCCGCGTACATCAAGCGCACAAGCGCGTCGTTATGTTGTTGGCTGCTGTAGTAGAATTTAGGGTCCACGGTGATGGAAAACGGTTGCTCGCGAAGTTGGTAGTAGTCAAGGTAGCTCACGGCGTCCCCTCACGTCCTCTCGGTTCACAAGTACGACACTTTCTTTCGGTCCGCTCGCGTGTCTTGTTTCGCGGGTTGCGGGGTCGCCGGCCGCCCGGTGACGCCGGGCGCCGCGACCGGCGACTGCCCCACCGCGATGCGCGGTCGCTCGAGCTGCGCGATTCGCCCCGCCGCCTCCCGATGATCGGGCTCCAATTCTTTGGCGCGGTAATACTGCGCCAAGGCGTCATCGTGTCGGCCCTGGACCTCCAAGATCTGTCCCAGCTCAAACGCCAGACCGCCGAGACCTTGAGCCGAGGCATACCGCGGGTCGTTCAAGATCTCCAACAATATTTCTTCGGCGCGCGGCAACGCCCCCTTGGCGCGATAACAGGCCGCGATCATGGCCGCGGCCGCGATCGCGCGATCCGGGGATTTGAGCACCAGACGAAATTCCCCGATCGCCTCGTTGAGCAGCCCCATCTCCCGGTAGGCGACTCCGAGGTTGTAGTGGGTTTCGTAATCCTCTTTTCCGTACTGGTCTTGGATCCCCTTTTGAAATTTGCGAAACACGTTTTCCAACTCGCGCTCGGCCGACAACTCCTGGCTTAGTTCCGCGTCCTCGGGCGGCGGAAGACTGCGCTCCATGTCTTCCTTCAACGCCTCGACCAGGTCGATGTACTCTTCTTCCTTGGTGGTCTCCGCGGACCGCGGCGGCAGACTGGATGCGGCGAGCGGACGTTCCACCACGGGTGCGTTGACGGTCAGGCTTGCGCCGAGACTCGTTTCCTCCACGGCCGACTGCTGGAGCGTCGCCGCCTCGGGTTCGGGTTCGGGTTCGGCGCCGACAGGCGCCGGGGCGATCGACGCCTCCGCCGGTCGGTTGCTGGGCGCGCGAGCCTGCAATTCCTTGAGCCGCTGGCTTGCCGTGAGGTGCCCCGGGGACTTGGCCAAGATCGCGTCGAACAGTTTCCTGGCTTCGTCGTCGAAACCCTGTTGAAAATAGAAGTCGGCTTCAGCCAGATCCTGCTCCAAGGAGTCTTGCGGGCTGACCGCATCCCCGGCCGCCGGCGCGGCTTCCCCGGGCGGATCCGCGATCACATCTATCGGATCCGCAACGGGCTCGACCCGAACGGGCTCACTCGCCGCGGACGACGGACACAATTCTTCCGCCTCGCGAAGGACGGCTTCGCGTTCCGCCTCCTGCCCCATCACGCCGTAGATCTCCGCCAAGCGTCGGCACGTGTCGGCCGCGGTTTGGGTGTCGCCTTGCGCGACGTAGAGGTCCTTTAATTTCAGTTGGACGTTGATATCATTGGGATCGCGCTGAGCCAACGCTTTGACGTGGGCGATGGCCTTATCCATCATCCCGTACTTGATGTACACGTCCGTTTCCGTCAGGGCGTCGCGCAACCGTTCGTGGGTGGTTTCGTCGAACTCCTGCGCCGTGCGCAATCGCGTCGGCTCCAACATCGGCTCCGCTTCGGGAACGACCGGCGCGGGGCCTGACGGTTCAACGCGCGGAGGCGCGGCTTCGCTCATGAGCGTGGTTTCGGCGCTCATGGAAGGCCCGGACCCGCTCACGTGGGCGGCCGCCGGGGCCGGATCGGGAGCCGGATCCGGTTCCGCTCCCCCGCCAAGCTCCGCCAACTTCGCGCGGATTTCCGACAACCCCTCGGTTTTGCCCGCGGCCTCGAGATGGCTGGCCACGCGCGTGAGTTCTTCCTTCGCCTCGCGAACCATGCCTTCCTTTTGGCAGAGTTCCGCGAGCTTTACGCCGATCGTGGGATTACCGGGATCCAAGGCCGCCATCTTGCGGTACACGTCGATGGCAGACTTGCCGCGCCCTTCCTTGAGCTCGTGACGGGCCACCTTGAGGTAATCCTCGATGGCGTTGCCCACGATGCCGCGCTCCGCGTTGACGTCGGCGAGTTTTAACACGACGTCCATGCGGGACGGGTCGAGTTTGATGATTTTTTTGTAGACCGCGATGGTTTTGAGCGCGAACCCGGCGTCTTGGAACGTGGTGCCGGCCTTGAGAAAGGCCTCGATCGCCTTGGCGCCGGCGTTTTTCTTCAGATACAGATCGCCGATCGTGTTGTAGATATTGCCGTCGTTCGGGGTTTCCGCGATCAGCGACTTCCACGCCTCGATCGCCTTATCGATCTCCCCCTTGGCCGTTAAACGCTGCGCGTTGAGAATAATCGAATTCTTATCGGATGCCACGGATCCTCCGGGAGATGGCCGCTCACGGCGACGGTACCTGGACCAAACTGTAACAGAGGGTGAGTTCGTGTCAAGACTTCCGGCCGCGGCGGCCCGTTGGGCCACGTCGGTCGGCCCGGTGGATTGCGCGGTCGGCGGCCTTTCGATATAGTGAGCCGGCCATCGAGAGCGTGCGTGACGATTCTTTCCCGGTACTTGGTCAAGGAATTGCTGTTCCCCTTCGCGCTAAGCGTGGCGGCGCTCGCTTTTTTACTGGTCACGCAACAGGCGTTGCGGCTGGTGGACCTGTTGGTGAACCGCGGCGTGGATTCGGGGACCCTGCTCCGCATCTTCGCCGCCCTGTTGCCCGCGTTTTTCGTGGTCACCGTGCCGATCGCCGCCATGATGGCCACGATCGGCGCGTTTAATCGCTTGGCCGCGGACCGTGAAATCCTGGCCTTGCGCGCCACCGGCTGTCCGACCCGCCGCCTGGTCTGGCCGGCCGCGGTCTTTTCCGCCGTCCTCTGCGCGGCCGTCTACGCCATCGCGTTGGTGGGTGAACCCTGGAGCGGGCGGTCCTTTCGCGGGTTAACCGGCGATCTGCTCAAGCAACAGGCAACGCTCGCGGTCACGGAAGGCGCGTTCAACGACGGCCTCGCCGGGATGACCCTGTACGTCGAGCGGGTGCCGGAACCGAATCGGATGGAAGGCGTGCTGATCGTGGACGAACGCGTAAAGGGTTCGGAATGGCTGATTTTGGCGGATCACGGCGCATTCCTCAACGACGGCGAGTCCGCGTTCAGCCTGCGCCTGCACCAGGGCAGCCTGCACCGCGCACCGGGCGGTCACGACCCCGACCGGTATCAACTCGCCAAGTTTCAGAGTTACGAGGTCAAACTGGACCCGTCGCGCCTGCAATCAGGCGCGCGGGTCGAGCCCGATCAGGAGTCCCTACCCGCGTTGCGCGCGCGCGCCCGGGCCGAACGCCGTGACACCGGGTCGGTGTCCGCCGAGACCACCCACGCGCTGTTTACAACATACAAAGACCTGGCGTTCCCCCTCGCCACGTTCTGGTTGGGCGTGCTCGGCGTGCCCCTCGGACTTTCGACCGGCCGGACCGGGCGCCTCAGCGGGTTTGCGTTCGGCGTGCTCGCGATCGGGGCGTATTATGTGTTGATGATCGCGGCGGACGCGGCCGCCCGCGGGTGGCTCCCGCCCCTCGCGGCGGCGGCGCTGCCGAACGCGGTGTTGGCCGCCGGCGTGGTGATCCTCCTCTGGCGGTTGGATCGAGCCGCCGGGTGACGTGAGCGGACCGCCGCCGACCATGCCGATCCTCTTTCGATATATCGCCCGGCAATACCTCCGCGTCGCGGGCCTCGCGCTCGCCGCGCTGGTGTTGATTTATTCGATCACGGAAATCTTCAGTAAGGCGGGAAAGGCCGCCGACCACCAACCGGAGCTGACCGCGTTGGCCGCGTATCTGGCGCTCAAAATGCCGCGCGCCGCGTACGAAGTGTTGCCGCTGGCCGGACTGATCGCCGGCGTGTTGACCGTGAGCCTCCTGTCTCGCCAACACGAGGTCACCGCCCTGCGCGCATGCGGCGTCGGGCTCTCACGCATCGTGACCCCCATCGTGCTCGCCTCAGCGGTCTTGGCCGGGGCTGCGTTCGCAGCCAACTGGTCGCTGATCCCCGCCGCGTTCGCAAGCGCGCAACACGTCAAAAACGTCCGGATCGATGGCCGTCCGAGCCCGTCCGCTCTTCAACGCAACCGCGTCTGGGTCCGACTGGAGCGCCGAACCTTCCTGAACGTCCGGATGACCGACCCCGCGTCCAATTCCCTGTATGGCGTCCGGCTGTATGAGGTGGGGACGGGATTCACCCTCGATCGCGAGATCAACGCCGCTCGCGTCACGTTCGATCGCGGCGCGTGGACCGCGTTCGACGGGATCGAGCGTCGATTTCTCGACGACGGTTCCGTGCGCGTGGAGCGATTCGCCGAACGCCCGCTCGATCTGGCCAAGATGCCCGACGACTTCGGGCAGATCGAGGTCAAGGAAGAGTTCCTCAGTTACCCCCAGTTACGGGCGTACGTGGAGGACTTGGATGCCTCGGGTATCAAACCTGGGCGGTACGCGGTGGACGCCGCGTCCAGATTTTCCGTGCCCTTCATCACGATCGTCATGTCCATCATCGGGATTCCCTTCGGACTCATGGACTCGCGACGCGGAGGGTGGGGTATGGCGGTGGGCATCGGGTTGCTGGTCGCGTTGGCGTACTGGATGGTGTATTCGCTCTCGATCTCGCTGGGACGAGGTGGCGCGCTCCACCCCGCGTTGGCCGCCTGGCTGGCCAACGGATTGTTCGTCGCGGTCGCGGCCGCGTTGCTGATCCAAAAACGTTACTGAGCGTCCGTCGCGCCGGGCGACGGGGACGGTCCGCCCGGTTCGCTGACAGTCAAGGTTCGAACGCGCCCGACCGTGGCAAGGGGTTTGTCAAACCGCTGATCATCCCCCACCGCGAGCACCACGAGCCGTCCAGGATCCAGGTGACGTTTCGCCACCCGCAGGAGATCCCGCGCGGTCACGTTCTCGACGTTGGCGCGGAATCGATCCAAAAAATCGGCCGGCAACCCGTAGTACTCGAGCGACATCTGTCGGTTGGTAATTTGTGCCGGGCTGGAAAACGAAAACACGAACGAATTGACGAACGCCTGTTTGGCGTCGGCCAACTCCCGTTCCGACACCGGTTCACTCGCCACGCGGTTGATCTCCGCGCGGATCGCCTCGATGGCGCGCGTGGTGGACTCGGCCTTGGTTTGCGCGAACAACACAAACGAGCCGCGATCGAACCGTCCCGCGTTAAGCGCGCTACCGACGGAATAGGCCAACCCGGCCTTGGTGCGCACCTCCTGAAACAGCCGGCTGGTGAACGCCTGCCCACCCACGATGTCGTCCAGCAACGAGAGGGCGAAAAAATCCGGATCGGACTGTTTGATCGACAGCCATCCCATCCGCACCTGCGTTTGAGTAACGTCTCGGCTGATGAAATTGACCGGCGCGTTTCGCGGTTCGCCCACGGGCGGCACCGACGGCCATGTCACCGCGGCCCGAGGCCACGCCTGGAACCCGCGCCGCAGCAACGCCAGGAGGTCGTCGCGGCGAATATCGCCGGTCACGGCCAACATGATGTTGTTGGGATGGTAGTACCGCCGGTGAAACGCCGTGAGGTCCTCGCGCGTCACGGCGCGGATCGTGGCCTCGGTGCTCTCGCGGCCGTACGGGTGGTCCGCTCCGTACAACAGTTTTCTGAATTCCCGCGCCGCAATCGAGCCGGGATGATCGTTGCGCCGACGCACGGCCTCGATCATCTGGTTTTTCGCGAGGTCCACTTTCTCTGGGGCGAACGCCGGGCGCATCAACATCTCGGCGAACATCTCCAGACCGCTCGGCAAATCCTTGGTCAATACGTTTAACGACGCGCCCGCGGAATCCAGGCCGGCCCACGAGCTCATTTCCGCGCCCACGAACTCGAGCGCATCGTCCAACTCGTCGCCGGAACGCAACGCGGAGCCCCCGGTGCGGATCACGGTCCCGGCCAATTCCGCAAGCCCCACCTTGTCCGCCGGGTCGTACATGCTCCCGGTTCGAATCATCGCGCTCAGGCTGACCAAGGGGAGTTCGTGATCTTCCAGCAGATAGACGATCATCCCGTTGGAAAGCCTGATCCGTTCGGCCTTGGGCGGCGTAAACGGCTCGGTCGGAAACGCCATCGCGCGCGGATCAACCGGCGTGGACGCGGACGGGCCGGTCGCGGCCAACGCAGCCGACGCAATCAGCGCGATCATGAGCCCCGCGAGCGAGTAGCGCGTCACGGCGTCTCCCCCGGGGGGGAGGGCTTGACCAACCGCGCCACGGTCCGATTGGATTTGACGAACCACTTCGCAGCCACGCGTTGAATATCCTTGGGCGTGACCGCGGCCACCCGATCTCGAATCGTGAGTACGTACCGCCAGTCGCCGATGACGGATTGAAAATACGCCAATTGGGAGGCCAGTCCCGCGTTGGACTGCAGCGAGCGAACCAGGTCCGCGTCGAGCCGGTTCACCACCCGCGTCAGTTCGCGCTCGGACACCGGCTCGCGTCGTAGGCGCTCGATCTGCTCCAACAACGCGGACTCGACGTCGTCCAGCGTGTGTGGGGCTCGCGGAACCGCATCCACCACGAACAACGTCGGGTAGCGGATGCCGGGCGCGCTCGCGTTGGCGGAAGCCGCCACCGCCACCTGACGCGCGCTCACTAACTCGGCGTACAAGCGCGATCGTCTCCCGGACGAGAGTAGGGACTCGATCACGTCGAACACCGGATCGTCGGGGTCCTCGATTCCGGGCCGGTGGTACGCAATGAGCAATTGCGGTTGCGCGTCGTATTCGACTTCGACCCGCCGTTCCCCCTCTTGGGACGGCTCGCGCGTGGCAAGAGGCTCGGGCGACGGTCGCGCGGGAATCGAGCCGAACGCGTCCGCCACTCGCCGTAACGCGTCGTCGACGTCCACGTCGCCCACGATGGCGATCACCGAGTTTCCCGGGCCGTAGTGGCCGCGGAAAAACGCCTTGGCGTCCGGCGCGGCCAACGCCGCGACTTCCGAACCCCACCCGATCGTGGGCACGCGATACGGATGCGTGGAGAACGCCGTGGATAACAAGGCTTCGTAGAGTTTGCCTCCCGGGTTGTTCTCCACCCGCATCCGCCGCTCCTCCAGCACCACGTCCCGCTCGGTGTAAAACTCGCGGAACACCGGCCGACTGAACCGATCGGCCTCCAACGCCGTCCACAGCGGCAACCGATTGGCCGGCAAGCTGACCGTGTACCGCGTCAGGTCCGCACCCGTGGTCGCGTTGAACCCGACCGCGCCGTGCCGATCATACAGCGCGCCGTATTCGTTCGGCGCCACCAACGATCGGGCTCGCGCCTGCGCCTCGTCGAACCGCCGACGCAGGTCCGCGGTCCGTTCCTCGTCGTGCACACTGGGCGCGTTCACCGCGCGTCGCAGGTCGGCTTCGAGCCGATCCACCTCCTCCAACAACGGCTGTTCGCGGGAAAAATCCGCGGTCCCGATCGTCTCCGTGCCCTTAAACGCCATGTGCTCGAAGAGATGCGCCAGACCGCTCTTCCCGCCCGGCTCGTCCACCGATCCCACCCGCACGGTGAGGTTGTAGGACACGGTGGGCACCGCGGCGCGCTTCACGATCAACACGCGCAAGCCGTTCGCCAGCGTGCGTTCCACGACGCGGCCCTCCAGCAGTGAGGCCGCGTCCGCCGCGAGCGGCACGCTCACCAACCACGCAGCCAGCGCGGCGCCTCGAACCAACCGGCTCACGGCGCGCCTTGTTGAGGCGCGATCTGCTTGAGCCGCCGCACAATGGCGTCGGCCAATGCGTTCACGGCCGACCGGCTCGAGGCTTCACGCACCTCCGACTCAAACAACGTCCGCCCCTCCTCGAAACCGGTCTGGGCTTCGGCGAACACCGGACGCCCCGCGGACGTCACTCCCACCGCCCGCGCCGTGGTCCGGATTTCGATGACGTCCACCACGTACACGGGCCGGGTCGGCCACGACACGTGGTACCGCCGCTCCGACACGTCGCGCCCGAACAGCACGATCAAATCCGCGTCCCGAGCGCTGGCTAGCGTCCGCAACCCGTTCACGGTGACCCCGCCTTCAAACGTTTCCGGGGCGCTACCCTCCACGCGCGTGACCCACCCGCTGCCCTCCAGCTTGGATTTAATGGCGGCAATCCACTGTTCCCGATCGGAGCGGATCAATGTCGGCACGCGTGGGCCGTCCGACGCGGATGGGCCCCAGGCGAGCACGACCGTGGGGGATCGCTCCAACCGCATGGCCCCCGGGTCCGCAAGCGCCCACCCCGCCGCATCGTCCAACGGGACGAACCACAGCAACCCGGAATTGACCTCGTCGGCGGACTGCCGGGGCGTGGCACAACCCGCGCAGGCGAACAACACTCCCAGGACGATCATCATGGTTCGAGGACGCATGCCACGCCTCACGAAAAAAGGTCGATCACCTCTTCAAGACGCTCGCAAAAAAAATCAGGTCCCGCGGCTTTGAGCACGGCAGGATTGCCCAGGCCGTAGCCGACCGCCACGGAGTGCACACCCGCCGCGCGAGCCGCGTGAATATCGTTGACGTTGTCGCCAATCATCACGGCCCGCTCGGGTTTGATCCCCACCGTGCCCAACGCCCGCTCGATCATGGCCGGATGGGGTTTGAGGTGCGGCGTGCTGTTCCCGCCCACGATCACGTCGAAGCGCGCGCGCGCGCCGAGACCTTCGATCAATTTGATCGTGTATTCGATGGGCTTATTGGTCACCACGCCCTTTTTCTTTCCGGCAAAATGGGTCAATACCGCTTCGACGCCGGGATACAACCGCGTCGCGTCGAGCAAATGCTCTAAGTAGTGCCGCCGGAACACGCCCAGCGCCTCGTCGAACACCTGCGCCCCGCGGCTCTCAAACGCGCGCGCCAGCAGCGGCCGCACCCCGTCGCCCACAAACTCGTAGATCCGTTCCCGCGGGTGCTCGGGCACGCCGTAGTCGCGTAACGTGAGGTTCACCGCGGTCGCCAAATCCTCCTTGGTATCCGCCAGCGTGCCATCCAAATCGAACAACAGTAGGTCGATCGTCAACGACTTTGCCTTGATCATCTCATGATTTTTTCTGTTGATCCTCCGCGGAATCGGCGCCCGTTCAGCAGCGGGCCAGATGCAAGGCGGAGCGAGGAATCCCCCCACAGCGTACTGGGTCGTACGTGAGGAGGGATTCCGAAGCGACAACGCCGCAGATGGCCCCTGATCAACGGGCGCCTATGTGCGCCAGGAGATTTCGATGGCCGCGCCAGAGACCGCCCTCCCCCGATCCCCGGCCAAAAACACCGCGACGTCCGCGATCTCGGAAAACGGTTCCGGCGCGCTCGCGCGAGTTTTGGGTCCTGTCGGCGCCGCGCGTTTAGTGCCCACCAGCGCCGGGCACAATGCGTTGGCGGTCACCGCGGTGCCCTCCAACTCCTTGGCCAACGAACGGGTCAGGCCGATCAACGCGAACTTGGACGCGCAAAACGCGGAAAAGTTCGCGAACCCCTCAAGGCCGGCGGTGGACGCGATGTTGATGATCCGGCCGTCATTGCGCTTCAACATGCCGGGCATCGCGGCCCGGATCGTCAAAAACGCGGCGGTCGCGTTCACGTCCAGGGTTCGGCGCCACTGATCCGCCGTGGTATTGGCCAGCGGTTCGATGATGGCGACCGCCGCGCTGTTCACCAAAATATCGATCCGTCCGAACGCGCGTTCCGTCTCCGCCACCAACTCCGCCACCCGCGTTTCATCCGTCACGTTGGTCGGCACCGCCAACGCGCGCCGTCCCAACGCGGCGATCCGCTCGGCCACCGGCTTAATTTCTCGCTCCGTCCGCGCGGCCACCGCCACGTGCGCGCCTTCGGCCGCGAACGCCAACGCGATCTGCCGACCGATGCCGCGCCCCCCGCCCGTCACCAACGCCACTTTGTCCTTGAGTCGAATCGCCGTCCCTCCTTGCGCGTCCTACTCCGTGGTCACCTCGACCCGGCGTGCCGCCGGACGGTCTCCAGCACCACCTCGCCCGCCCGCGTGAACTCATCGAGCAACAAGTACTCGTTCACCGTGTGAATGGCGCGCATGCCCGTCCCTAAATTGGCCACGCGTAGGCCCTTGTGATTGAACACGTTCGCGTCGCACCCGCCGCCAGTCGAACGCGTGCTCACCGACCACCCCACCGCCCCGGCCGCGGCCAGCACCGCGCGCACGATCGGCGCATCGTCCGGCACGTCGAGGCGCGGGAAATCCCGTTCGATGCGTTCCGCCACCCGCGCGTGATGCGTCACCCCGTCCACGTTCACAGAATGGCGTTCGGCCGCCTCGTACATACAGCGTCGCATGTGCGCGGTCTGCGCGTCCAACTTCGCCTCGTCGAGGCTGCGCGCTTCGCCCGCTACCGTAGCGTCCCGCGGAATAATATTGGTCAGGGAACCAGCGCGCATCACGCCAAGGTTCGCGGTGGTTTCGTCATCGATGCGGCCCAACCGCATGGCCGCGATCGCCTCGCTCATGACCTTGATCGCGGAGATGCCCCGCTCCGGAGCGATTCCGGAGTGAGCTTCAAGCCCCGTCACGGTAAACTCTATCTTGTCCGCAGCCGGCCCTTTGGTGAACAGGAAATTGGCGTTTTCCGAATCCAACACCAACCCGTGCCGCGCAGTGAGTGCGTCCGCGTCCAGATGTTTGGCACCCATCAACCCCATTTCCTCGCAGATCGTAAACGCGATCTCGATCCCGCCGTGCGGAATACGGCGCTCGGCCAAGGTACGGAGCACTTCCACGATGATGGCCAGGCCCGACTTGTCGTCACCGCCCAAGATCGTCCGCCCGTCGCTGGTGATGCGGTCGCCGCGTCGAATCGGGACGACCCCCTCGCCGGGCACGACGGTGTCCATGTGCGCGGAGAGCAACAACCACGGCCCCGGTGCGGTCCCGGGGATCGAAGCGATGACGTTTCCGGTTTCGCCCCCGACGCGCTCCCCGGCCTCGTCGATACGGACCTTGGCGCCCAGCGCCTCCAGATCAGCGGTCAACCGGCTGGCGATCGCTCCCTCGCGGCGCGAGAGACTGTCGATCCGGACCAGGTCCATGAAATAGTCGATAAGCCGTTCGTGGTTCAGCACCGCGTGCACCGCCGCGCGCCTCCGATCCTCGTCACGCTCCGGCCTCGTCGTTGCGCGGCCGCTCCAACACCATCCCCTGATTGCTCGAGACGAATCCGAATCGCTCGTAGAACTTCTGCTTGTCGCGCGTGTTGAGCCAAAATTTCTCGACGCGCGAGAGCACGGGATGCGCCAGCATGAACGAGAGCAACCCCTCGCCGACCCCGCGCCCCTGATACGACGCGTCCACCACCACGTCCCACAACGTGGCGCGGTAGACTTGATCGGTCAACACCCGCGCGAACGCGACGACCGTCGGCCCGTCCCACGCGGTAAACACAAAATCCGAATGCGCGAGCATCCGCGACAACCCGTCCTTTGAGCGTCCGCGCGCCCAGGGCGTCTGATCTAACAACCGCTGGACCTGGTCCAAGTCGAACGGACCGCCTACTCGATACGTGATGGGTTCCGTCACAGCCGTCCACACCGTTCGCGCGTTGGGTTACTCTAGCGAAGGCTGGCTGGAAACACAAGCGCAACTGCGGTCTCTTAATGGTCGGGGCCGCCATGTTCGGCCCCATCGGACGGATCCGACGCGTCGGGCTGGGCCGGCTCTTCGCTTGGCACACGGTAGGTGCCTGACAACCACTGGCCCATGTCCACATCACGACACCGCGCCCCGCAAAACGGGGCGTGCGCAGGGTCGGCGGTCCGCGTGCGACAGATGGGGCACGGCGCGGGCGCGCTCACTGCAATCGCGCCTCGACCGATGCCGGCGGGCGGTACTTGATCAGTTTGGCTGAAATGCGTCCGACCTTGATTTGACTATCCATGCGCACGGGCAGCCGCCGCTCGTCGTCCGTAAACCACACGTACACGTCGCCGCGATCTAAAAACACCCCTTCGAACTCCACCTTCGCCTTGACCCGGATCGTCATAAACTCCCCGGCCTCTGTCCTGATCCGCTCCCGCTTTTGCGCCTCAATGCCCAGGCGCCAGTTCTTGTTGCTCTCGTGCACGTCGATCGTCACGGTCTCCCCCACGCGAATCGCCGGCAAACTCCGGAAATAATACAAACAGGACAAGGAGTCCTGGACATCGGGCGGAATCTCGAAGACTTTCTGTTGCCCGTTCTTGACCACGGTCGCGGTGTGGTTGACCTGATCAAATTCCGTGACCCGGTCGCGTTTCCGTTTGCCCTGCCGTTGTTTGACGTCCAACCGCAGCGCGCTCAACGTGTCGCGGTCGATTAAACTCTCGATCCGATCTTCCACCGGGAAAAACACGGACACGAATGCATTGGATTTGGCCAGCGACCGCACCCGGTATACCGGGACACCCTGATATTCCGCCTCGTCCACGTCCAGGGTCGCGGTGCCCCCGACCACGTTGTACCACCCGATCGAGTACACCAAGCGCTCGCCGTGACCGAACGGCACGGGCGATGTTCCGAACGCCGACGATCCGATGCCCGACGCGATGACGAGCAACGAGGCAACCCCTCCAACCAACCGAAACACGCTCACGCGCCTGATTATAGGAAGGGGCGGGGTCCTTGACAAGAATTCCCGATGGGACGAACGCTACCGAGTGTGGCGTAGTCGCTTTAATATGTGGTTAATGTGGCGGCGTCAACAAACGTGTGGCTGGTTCCGGTGTTCGTTGTTCGCAACACACACCGACCCACGGCGCACACCGTCTTTCGTTGAGTCCGTCCAACCGACTCATAAGTATCCGACTAATCCGTCACGCGGTGGGGACCTTTCCCCGACGCTTGCGAAGCGTGCGGTCCCGCGATCCAGGCCAGCAATCGCTGTTCGGCATCCCGCGTCACCCCGGGCAGGCTCCGAAGCAGATGGGAGGCTGCCAGTCCCCGCAACTCGTCCATCGCTCCCCGGCGCCGGTACGCGTCGACCAGTAACGCCAGGTCCGGCGTCAAGCCGTCTTGGACCAGGGCGTGCACCGCAGGGTCGGATTGGCGAACCTGGGACTCGTACCCCGCGAATGTTCCGGTGTCCAAAATTTCATGGATCTTGGCGGCCAAGTCCTCCCCGATGCCGGACAACGTTTCAAGCCTTCCGAGCGCGGCCAGGCGTTCGATGGGTTCGCGGCAGGCCCACACCGCCCCGGCGCCCCGACGGTACGCGCGCGCGCGGTACGGATTCTCCCCCTGGCGTTCCAGGAGTTGGGCCATCTTGATGAACGCGCGCGCCACGGAACGATTAGTCTCGAACGGTGCCACGCCTGGACGATACCACGGCCCGCGAGAGCCCGACAAGCCGGTCGGTCACACGATGGGCCGAGGAGTCCCGGGATCCCGCGAACGGCTCTCCGTCGAGTCTCAATCCCTGCCGCAAGGTTGCTCGCCGGAACAACACACAAGAGGGCCCGCCCGGAACATCGGATCGGGCGGGCCCTCAAGAATGACGCCGGGTTAACCGGCATCAGATGCTCCCCGGGCCGGATTCGAACCAGCGACCAATCGGTTAACAGCCGACCGCTCTGCCAGCTGAGCTACCGGGGAAATAGGTATTGCGCCAACGGCGCAAACTTTAAAACGTATCCACCTTACCCATGGCGCAGCAAAACGTGTGGGTGGGATTATACCTGAAAGTACACGGCGAGTGCATCCCCTGCACGAAGCAGCAGGGACCGACAATCAGCCTTGCTTCTTTAGTTCCAGAATCACTTGTTTGGATACTTCCTTCAGCGTCTCGAAGACGCCGGGTCCGCTCATGGCCACGGCCTCGAACGAGGCGGCCTTACGCGGGTTGAGCGCCTTCTCCATTTCCGCCACCGGCACCACGTTGGGCAAGTCACGTTTATTGTATTGCACCACGAACGGAATCGTGTCCGGATTAAATCCCTGCTCCTGTAAATTCTTGCGGAGATTCTCTATGCTCTCGACGTTCGCTTCCATCCGCTCCACCTGCGAATCACCGACGAACACGACCCCGTCAACCCCGCGCAAGATCAACTTGCGGCTGGCGTCGTAGAACACCTGTCCCGGAACGGTGTAGAGATGAAAGCGGACCTTAAACCCCCGGATACTGCCCAAGGACAACGGGAGAAAATCAAAAAACAGCGTCCGTTCCGTCTCGGTCGCCAGCGAGATCATCTTGCCTTTGCTGTCGGGATTGGTCTTCTTATAAATGTAGAGCAGGTTGGTGGTCTTCCCGCAGAGCCCCGGTCCGTAATACACGATCTTACAATTGATCTCTCGAGCCGAATAGTTGATGAAGGACATTGACGAACGCGCTCCTTAGCCGAACAGCTTCTCAATATCCTCTTCGGTAATCTCGGCGAACGGCGATTTGGTCACTTGCTTCACGCCGCGCTCCTTCTCAACTTTCGCGAAGATCTGTTCGAAGAGCTTCACCAACACGTCGGAGGCCTTTTTGGCCCGCAGGCGGACCAAACCCAATGACGAGCGCTGGTCAAAAATGACGACTAAGATCACGCGTTGACCGATGACCGAAATATGGATATTGTCCCGCTCGCCCTCGTGAAACAGCACGGAAAACTCTTTTTCACCGAGGAGTTTCGCCATCCCGCCGGTGGCGGCGATATTGCCCGCGGTCAACGACGCCAACGAGGTTGTATCGACCCCTTTGGTTTCGCCCACGCTGGTAATCAGTTGGCCGTTTTTATCAACGAGGAAGGTAAGTTTGGCGTTGGCCTGCTCGTGAAGTTTTGAAAGTTCGGCGTCGATGAGTTTGAACTCTTCCTCATACATCACCAAACCGGAATCGGGCATGCCCACACCTCCGAAATCGGTGGTAGGTATAACACAGGATCAGGGATTGATCAAGAAACGGGAACCGTCACGCCGGACGGACATTCTGGTACGGGATGGGCTCAACTCTCAAAGTCATCGTCGGCCAAGTCATTCTCGGCTTCCATCTCCCCACCGGCCACGCGTTTGGCATAGTGATTCGCCCAGGTCAGATAGATCGCCCCACTGTCCTTGACGGCTTGGACCGCGCCGACTGCGTCGCGAATCTGCTCCTCGGACTCTCCCAGCGCGCGGAGTTCCGCGACACGGTGCTCGAAGACCTGCGCCAACCCGTCCATCGACTTCGCCACTTGCAAGAGCGCCTGTTGAAAATCCTCGGTCATTCGATGTCTCCCGCTCCCGACCTAAAAGCACAAACCCCCATGGCGGTTCGCCATGGGGGTCGGTGGCCTCCACAATCAGTTATTGGTACGCCTGGCCCAGCCCGGCCGATTCTCCGGCTTTTTTGCCCAGAATAATCTCGCCGGTCGCGCCGTTCACCGGCGCCATAAGAATGGCATTATGTTTCGCCGCGTCACACACGACCTTGCACAGTTCACAGCCCTTGCATCGGTTCACAACGACATAGGCTTTCATCTTCTCCTGATCCAGCATGATGCAGTCGGCCTCCGGGCAATACATGATGCACAGCCGACAGCCCTTCTGGGCCACACACTTGTCGTCTTCAACAAACGCTACGTTATACATGCACGGACTCTCCGTTCCCTCGTGTTCCGATCGTGACTAGGCGACCGCAGCCACCTGGTGGGTCTTCGCCCACTCAGCGCCGAGTTCATAGGCTTTGACCACCGTCGCCAAGTTCTTCGCCAACAACTGTTCCTTTTTGGCGAACTTCTTCTTAATCGCTTCGTCCAGGGTCGCGGTCCCGCCGGAGGCCACATACTTCTTTCCAAAGCGGTCCTGGAGCGCCTGGTCCATCGCTTCCATCGTCACCACCTTCGTGATCCCAGCCAGCGCGCCGATCATCGCCATATTGGTCGACAACTCGGTGCCCGCGACTTCGAGCGCCAGGTTGGTGGCGTCGATATAAAACACGCTCACGCCTAAATTATCCAGGCTTTTGACGTCGTCTTCAGGCAACAGCGGCGATGAGGAATTGATGATCACCAGCCCATCGCGCCGAATACCCGAATAAAACGGCATGGTGTAACTTTTCCCCATGGTAATCACCTGCGGGTGGTAAATCATGATCGCCTCGGGGTAGACGATCTCGCCACGGTCGTAGATCTTCTCCGACCCGATGCGCGCATAACTTTCAGCCGGGGCCATGCGTTTTTCCGCGCCGAAAAACGGGTTGGAAATGGCAAACTTTCCGTCTTTATTGGCGGCCATCGCCAACAGGTGCGCCGAGGTGACCGCCCCCTGCCCGCCGAGGCCGGAAATCCGGATATTGAGTCGTTTTGCCATCGCTCGTGCTCCTCAGTTCTTGCTCGCCAACTGGGCCGCAGCGGTTTTCCGCTTGGCGTCCAGATCGGCAAGGTAGGCCTTTGCTTCGTCGCTGATATATTCCTTGTAGGCAAACCGCTGGGTGGGCTTCTCGGAGTCACGCATCTCCTGCAACCCCTCCATGCTCTGCTTGCCAATCTCCAAGATGCAGGGCGTGTAGAGTTGGAGGTAGGTCGGGCCGATCTCGCGCGCGATGTGCACCGCGTTCTTGATCACCTTCTCCACACGACCCGGTTGGCTCACCGTCATATTGACGACGTAGTGACAGCCGGATTCGCGCGCGATTTCCGGGAGCCGAACCTTCTCGAACTTCTTGCCAACCGGCGCCATCTTGGCCACGAACCCTTTTTGCATCAGACCCGACTCCTGACCGCCGGTGTTCGCGTACAATTCGTTGTCAAAGCAGATGGTTGTAAACTTCTCCTGCCGGAACCACGCCTGCAACGTCATGTCGAGCCCGATATCCACGGTTGCGCCGTCCCCAGCCAGGACCACGACGTCTTTGACCCTGTTTGGGAAGCGCACCGTGAGTGCACGCTTCAAGCCCGTCGCGATTGCGTTCTGGTTCCCGAATAATGAGTGGATGTTGTGGACCGCGACCATCGGAAACACGAGACTGGTGCAGCCGGTCGAGCCGACCATCACCGTGTCTTCCGGCGCGGGGAGCGACGCGAGGATGTAGCGGAACGCCATGGACTCCGGACAGCCCGCGCAGAGCGAGTGCTCTTCGATCAATTCCTTGTGGACGCCGATGTCCTTCCACCCGCGGTCTTCTTTGCCATACGTGGCATCTTCCACCATGTCCCGATATTCCACGGGCATGATGTCGTAGAACTCTTCATTGATCCGAATCTTATCTTTACCCATGGACGAGAGCCCCCTTCCCGACTTTGATGACTTTGTGGATCTGCTCGACAATCACCTCGGGCGGCATCGTCATCCCGCCCGCCACGTGCGGTCCCGCCACCACGCGGTCGTTGCGGTCAAGCACCGCGGAGAGTTCGCGGGCCATCCACCCCACCACATTGAACTCCGGCACGATAATCCACTTGGCGTTTTTGGTGGCCTGGCGAATTTCCTCGGTCGGGAACGGCCGGATGGTCTTGACCTTCACCAACCCCACCTTGATCCCCTCGGCCTCCAACAAGCGGATCGCTTCCCGGCCCTGCGACACCGCGGTGCCGGACGCGACGATCAGGATCTCGGCGTCGATATTCTCGGTATCGATCAAGCCGCCCAACAAGGCGCTTGCGTGTTTCCGAGAGCGTTCGCAGGCGGCCCGGACCTCTTGCTGCCACGACGCGTGGGTGGCGTAGCTGATGTAGTTGGACTTCATGATAAAGGGATCCCGCATCATGCGCACCGGGGGACACTCCATGTCCATGCACGGCACCGGGGACCGGTACGGATCGTACGGCGGGAGCGTCATGTCGGCCGGCGTCAAATTGACCGTATCCTTGGTATGGGTCACGAAAAATCCGTCGCAGCACAGGGCGAGGGGAAGGTGGACATCCGGCTGCTCGGACACGATATACCCCATCAGAATCCAATCGAAGAAATCCTGCGCCGACTCGGCGTGCCAGATCATCATTCCGGTATCGATAATCAGCCCGATCTCCAGCGTATCAGGCTGAATGCTCAACGGCGAGTTGACGCCGCGGCAGGTCACGATGACCTGAATGGGCAGACGAGCGCCCGCCCACATCGGAAAGTTCTCGTACGCGCGCAGCGTCCCCGGGCCGGCGGTCGTCGTGAACACGCGCGCCCCGCCGAACGCCGCGCCCGCGCACTGCGACATCACGGCGAACTCACTCTCGCCACGCATGTAATCACCGACATACCCTTCCGCGAAGAGTTCGCCAATCAACGCAGCAGCCTCGCTCTGGGGCGTGATAGGATACGCCACCATGACGTCAATGCTCGCCCGGCGAATCGCTTCCTTGATGACCTCGCTGCCGGTGAGAAACGACGGTGTACGCGGCGCTTCGAAAAAAAGCTTGCGGGGATCGGTATAGACCTGCCCCTTCTTATTGGCAGTCCCAATTTTTGTCGGTGATTCCATAGTCCCCTCTCCTTAGAAGAGCGGTGAACCAACCCCGTCCACCAGATTCAAATTAACCCAAATCAGACAATATCCTGATATACGTCATCCTACCACAAACCGGGCACCGTGGCGTGTCGGGTAAAGCGGAAATAATGTAGCGCCATGATAGTGCAGTGGTTCTGGAATTGTCAATTAAATACGAGGAGTTCTGATCAGCCCTCCACGCCCCTCTCCTGAGGGCCTCACCTTACCGTGGAAATGAAGACCAAGTCAACCTGTCAAAAGCCCTTGGTTGAGGAGAAAAAGCCCCAGAACGTGCTATTCAGCTAGGACTCTCGGCCCAATGGAGAGCCGTCCCAAGCGCATCGCAACCTAAAAGTCCCGCCGCCCCTCCAGCGACTTGATTAACGTCACGTCGTCAGCGAACTCCAAATCAATACCCACTGGAATCCCGTAGGCTAAGCGCGTTACCTTGATGCCCAACGGTTTGATGAGGCGCGTCAGATAGAGCGCCGTGGCCTCCCCTTCGATGTTGGGATCCGTGGCCATAATAACCTCATGGACGTCTCCGCTCCCGAGTCGATCCAGCAGTTCCTTGGCTTTAATGTCTTCGGGTTTGACGTTGTCGAGCGGAGAAATCGCGCCCAATAACACGTGATACAGGCCGTGATACTCGCCGGTCCGCTCGATCGCGTACACCGTGCTGGGCTCCTCCACCACGAGGATGCGGGTGCGGTCGCGGACCGGATCTCGGCAAATTTCGCACAACGGCGTTTCGGTCATGTTCTGACAGACCGGGCAGAACTGAATCTGCGCTTTGAGGTCGATGATCGCCTGCGCGATCGCGGCGGCCTCGCTATCCGGCATTTTCAGGAGATAGAATCCCAGCCGCTGCGCCGTCTTCTGTCCGATACCGGGCAGTCGCTTGAACGAATCGACCACCCGTTGAAACACGCCGTTGACCATTCGCCTGCGCTCAGAAGAGGCCGGGGATATTCAACCCCATCCCGCCGGTGACGCTCTTCATTTCCTCGGCCATCATCGCCTGCGCCTTTTTCAGCGCGTCGTTGACGCCGGCCACGATCAAGTCCTGGAGCATTTCCTGATCTTGGGACTTTACGATCTCGGGATCAAGCTTCACGGAGAGCACTTCCTGTCGGCCATTTGCGACCACGGTCACCATGCCGCCGCCCGCCGACCCTTGGACGGTCTTGCTCCCGGCTTCCTCCTGAAGCTTGGCCATCCGTTCTTGCAGCGCCTGCGCCTGGCGCATGAGATCGCCCATCATCCGCTTATTCCCCAACATGACCACGCCTCCGCGTCATTCTTCGCCGTCCCCTCGTTCCCCTGATTCGTTCAAATCACGAACGTCCATCACCTCGCCGTCGAACACCTCCAGCACGTCCTTCACCACCGGGTGGGCCACCACATCGGCCACCACGGCCCGGCGCGACGGACTCGCGCTACCGGATGAAACCTTCTCGGCGCCCGCGCGCGGGGCCGGACGTTCAGCCGCCGCGGTCGGACGCGCGCCACCGGCCGAGGAGCCTCCACGACGACGGATCCGGAACGCCACCTCGCACCCCGTCGCCTCGCGGAGGACCCGCGCCACGTACGATCGGTTGTCCTCCCGCGCCGCCAGGTCAGCGGCCCACACATCCGCCGGCTCGTATTCGACAATCAATTCATCAGCCCCGGCGGCGACCGGCCGGCCACTGCGGAGGTACGATTCCAAATTGGGTTTTTCCTCCGCGACACGCTGCATTACCAGCCCCCACAACCGATCCGGCTCAAGCGCACCTCGACCGCCCGACGGAGGCGCCGCGGAACGCGGATCGACCGTCGGCTCGACGGTTCGGGGCGGAGCCGCGTGGACGGACGGAGGCGCCGTCTCCCGTCGCGCGGGAGCCGCGCGTTGCGCCGGCGGCGGGGCGCTTCCTCGATCGCCCCCACCCAACGCATCCACGCGCGCGATCAACCGCTCGATGGGTTCCAGCGCCACCACCCGCGTGGCCTTGACCACCGCCATTTCCAACGTAAACGGCGGATACATCGCGAACCGGATGTCCTCCTGCGCCTGAGTAAACACTGTGAACAACCGCTGTAGTTCATCCAGTTCGAACGATGCCGCCGCCTCGCGCAATTCGTCGACTTCTTCCCGCGGCAGGTCCAGCGTCTCCGCGGCCCGCCCCCCCACTTTGAGGCTCGTGAGGTGCCGAACGTATTCGACCAGATCGGCGCACAACAATTTGACATCGTGACCGTAATCGAACAACGCGCGCGCCGCGGCAATCGCGCCGGCCGCGTCTTTCTCACGGATCGCCCGGGTGAGCGCGGAGAATCCCTGGCGATCCACCACGCCCAACAGCGCGGATACGTCGGCCTCCCGTACGGTAGCGCCGCTCGCGGCCACCACTTGATCGACGATACTGAGTGCGTCGCGCACGCTGCCCTCGGACACCTTGGCGATCAACGCCAACGCGCGCTCTTCGATCGCCAGGCCTTCCGCGGCGGCGATCGTCCCCAGCCGACCCATCATGTCCAACCGCGCCACCCGCTTGAGACGAAAGTGCTGGCACCGCGAGAGAATCGTCGGCAAAATCTTGTGCGACTCGGTCGTGGCGAACAAGAAGACCAGGTGCGGCGGCGGCTCCTCCAACGTCTTGAGCAACGCGTTGAAGGCCGCGTTGGACAACATGTGGACTTCATCGATGATATAGACCTTGTACCGCCCTTGGAACGGGACGTATTTGACCTGCTCGCGCAACTCGCGGACGTCGTCCACGCCCGTGTTCGAGGCACCGTCGATCTCCAGCACGTCCACCGACGTGCCGGCCGCGATGTCGCGACACGACGCGCACTCCCCGCAGGGCGTGGGCGTGGGCTGCGACGCGGCCGAGCAATTGAGTGCCTTGGCGAGGATCCGCGCCGTGGTGGTCTTGCCCACGCCGCGCGGGCCCGAGAATAGGTACGCCTGCGCCAGACGACTCGACGTAATCGCGTTGATCAACGTGCGCGTCACGTGCTCCTGCCCCACGACTTCGTCGAAGCCCTGGGGCCGCCATTTGCGCGAGAGAATCTGGTAGGTCATGGGTCGGCTGTTAATGCCGCGTGACGGAGGCGGACGCCCGATAGCGGGCGTCGCGCCCCGTCACGAACAAAGAAAGAAGACCAGGCTGGTCTGCGGCACCCAGGAGGATCTCCTTACCGTTGCTTCCTTCCGGACCTGGCGGGGTTCGAAGACTCCTGTCGCACAGGGCCCGGTCTTCTTTTGCGAAGTTGGATAAAGACACAGCAAATGCAACCCCTAAAGACCTTGCAACCTCGCGCCGGGACTTCAGGCGCTGCGCAAGCGCGGTTCGGCGGAGAGAGGGGGATTTGAACCCCCGAGGAGACTTTTGGCCCCCTACACGATTTCCAGTCGTGCTCCTTCAGCCGGGCTCGGACATCTCTCCCAACCGCGCTAGCGAAGGGCAACGGAGGCACGGTTTCCGGTGCCGAGGCTGCCAAATCTTTATGTTCTAAAAAAAACCAAACTGATCTTGCAGCCTCGCGCCGGGAACCTGCATCGCCCCGCTCAGGGGCGATATGCCCATGCCTCCGTCCCTACAGGTGGCGAAGCAAATCAGGCGCTGCGTTGCCCTACGCGAGCGAGGAATGGCGGAGAGAGAGGGATTTGAACCCCCGGTGGAGTTTCCCCCACATCTGATTTCGAGTCAGACGCCTTCGACCGGACTCGGCCATCTCTCCCATCCTCGCTAGCGTAGGGCAACGGAGGCACGAGTCCCAGTGCCGAGGCTGCCAGATCTTTCGATTTTTATCTTTTGTTGTCCCCGTCGTCCCTCAAAAAACTCCGACAACACCCGCCCGCACGCCTCGGCCATCACGCCGCCGACGATCTCGGGCCGGTGGTTGAACCGTCCCGATTCAAACAGATCCACGACCGACCCACAGGCGCCGGCCTTGGGGTCGTACGCCCCGAACACGATCCGATCAACCCGCGCCAGAATCAGCGCGCCCGCGCACATCGGACACGGCTCCAACGTCACGTAGACGGTCGCGCCGGAGAGCCGCCAGCGGCCAAGGTGTTCAGCCGCGTCGCGCACGGCGATCAGTTCCGCGTGCGCGGTAGGATCACGGTCCGTCTCGCGCCGATTGCGACCGCGAGCCGCCACCTCGCCGTCGACCACCACGATCGCGCCCACCGGGGCTTCCCCCTCGCGCGCGGCGGCCCGCGCTTCTTCAAGCGCCAGCGCCATCCACGGCTCGTTCATGGACACGGGGGTTGTATCGTGCGCGTTCCGCAAAGCACGCCATTCTAGACAGCGTCCCGGTCGAAGTCAAGAAACCGGCACGGGACGCGGCGGAGCGCGGAATCGTCCCTTGTCAAACCCCTCGTCATTAAGGTAATCTGCCGTCCACTTGGCGATGACGCCGCGTACGGATCCGGAGCAACGTCGGATCCGCGCAGCCGTCAGACGGTGAACCGACGGGATCACCAAACCGCCTGCGCTCGACATGGACCACTCCACCATACTCATCGTCGATGACGACCCCAACATCCGGGAGCTGTTGCTCGCCAAGCTTCTGCATTTAGGCTACGTGTGCCGGACCGCGGACAGCGCGGATCGCGCATGGCCGATCTTGGAACGCGAACCGATCCACCTGGTGTTGAGCGACATCATGATGCCGGGCGTCTCGGGCATCGACCTGCTCAAACGGCTGGTGCAGGCCTACCCGGAGACCGCGGTGGTCATGCTGACTGCGGCCTCCGACACGCAGATGGCGGTCCAAGCCATGAAGCTCGGTGCGTACGACTACATCACCAAACCGTTTCATCTCGAACAACTGGCGGTTCACGTGGAAAAAGCGCTGGAGCGCCGGCAGTTGCTCGTGGAGAATCGCGCGTACCATCGTTCGCTCGAGGAGCGCGTGGCCGAACAAACGCGGGAGATCCGCGAGCACCTGCACCTCGAACGTTGCCGTCGAGAGGAACTCAACCACACCCTGACGCTCCTCGAACGATCGTACACCGATACGATCGACGCGCTGATTATGGCGCTCGACTACCGGGACAACGAAACCCAGGGACACACGCAACGCGTGTCGGTATACACCGTCGAACTCGCCGAACGCATGGGCGTGAGCGCGGCTGAGATGGAGACCATCAAGCGCGGAGCCGTGCTGCACGACATCGGCAAAATCGGCGTCCCGGACACGATCCTCCGCAAACCAGCGAAATTGACCGACGCGGAATGGACCGAGATGCGACGGCACGTGCAATACGGCTATGAGATGCTCAAGGACATCGCGTTTCTGCGCGACGCCGCCAAGATCGTCCTCCATCACCACGAACGTTACGACGGACTCGGGTATCCCAATCAAACGAGCCGGAACGATATTCTGTTCGGCGCGCGCATCTTCGTAGTCGCCGACACGTTCGACGCCATGACCTCGGAACGTCCGTACCGCAAGGCGTTGCCGTACGAACACGCGCGGGCCGAAATTCAGCGGTGCGCCGGCACCCAGTTCGATCCCCGGGTGGTCGACACGTTTCTCGGCGTGTCTTCGCTCCGATGGCAAGACTTGCGGGAAGAAGTGGACGCCATGCTGGCGACCCGCCGAACCGCGACATCGTAGTTCCCCTCCGGACGATCCCTCCGTCTTGCACGCACGCGGGACCGGACTCGCGTTCTTGACAGTATAACTTTCCTCATGCTACAAATTATTCGGTACGTTGGTGGTGGGAGTTGTCGGCAAGACGCATAGAACGAGGGAATGCCGCAGAGGCTTTAAGGGGACCAGCCCTGCGGCATTGTTGTTTCTAAATCACGCCGACAACGCCTGAAACGGTTGCGGGGAGTTTATTGAAGGGAGGTGAAGGGCAATGGCAAGAGGCAAAGTGAAATGGTTCAACGGCAGCAAGGGGTATGGATTCATCGCCCAGGACTCCGGTAGCGACGTCTTCGTGCACTTTTCAGCCATCCAAGGTGACGGATTCAAAACGCTGGACGAAGGGCAAGAGGTGGAATTCGAAATCGTGAATGGGCCGAAAGGTTTGCAGGCGGCGAACGTGGTTAAAGTTTAAGCGTCGTCTGTTGCTCCCATAAAAAAAGCCCGGGCATGGCCCGGGCTTTTTTGTTATTCCCACTCGATCGTGCTGGGCGGTTTGGTCGAGATGTCGTAGACCACTCGGTTCACGCCCTTGACCTCGTTGACGATGCGGGAGGAGATCGCGGCCAGCACCTCGTGCGGAATTCGACTCCAATCCGCGGTCATCCCGTCCAAACTGGAGACCGCGCGAATTGCCACCACGTAGTCGTACGTTCGTTCATCACCCATCACGCCCACGCTGCGAACCGGCAACAACACGGTGAACGCCTGCCAGATGGAGCGATACAGCCCGGCGCGTTTGATTTCCTCGATCGCGATCACGTCGGCCTCGCGCAGGATCGCGAGCCGGTCTGGGGTGATCACGCCGAGGATGCGCACGGCCAACCCCGGGCCCGGGAACGGGTGGCGCTGCAAAATGTTGTCCGGCACGCCCAACTCCGCGCCCAACACGCGCACCTCGTCCTTGAACAATTCGCGCAACGGCTCGATCAGCCGGAACTTCATCCGGGACGGCAATCCGCCCACGTTATGGTGCGTTTTGATCGTGGCGGACGGACCGCGCACCGACACGCTTTCGATCACGTCCGGGTACAACGTGCCCTGAACCAGCCAGTTCGCGCCCCGGATTTTCTTCGCCTCGGCTTCGAACACCCGGATGAATTCGCGCCCGATGATTTTTCGCTTCTGCTCCGGATCCGACACGCCTTTGAGTTTGCCGAGAAACCGCGCCGAGGCATCCACCCGCCGCACCTTCAGGTGCATGCTGTCGCGAAACGTCGCGAGCACGTCGTCGGCTTCGCCTTTGCGCAACAATCCATTGTCCACGAACACGCAGGTCAAGCGATCCCCGATCGCCTCGTGCACCAGGCTCGCGGCCACCGCGGAATCCACGCCCCCGCTCAGCGCGCAGATCGCGCGCTGCCCCCCGAGCGTGCGCGAAAGCGTGCCCACCGCTTCCTTGCGGAATGACCCCATGGTCCACGCGGAGCCGCACCCGCACACCTCGTGCACGAATTGATTGAGGATGGCCCGCCCCTGCGGGGTGTGCTCCACCTCGGGGTGAAACTGGATCGCCCACATGCGGCGCTGCGCATCGGCCATGGCCGCGATCGGCGAGTTCGCGCTATGCGCGATCGCGCGGAACCCCTGAGGCAGGGATTCGATCCGGTCCCCGTGGCTCATCCAGACCCGAAAGCCCTGGCGTCCGTCAAGCGTGCGTTCCGCCTGCACACGATCGAACAAACGCGCGGGCTCGTCGATCATCACGTCCGCGTGGCCGTACTCCCGCCGCGCAGCCCGCGCCACCACCCCGCCACGTAGCTTGGTCAGCAGTTGCATCCCGTAGCAGATCCCCAGGATGGGCAGACCCATGTCCAGAATTTTGGGGTCGATGGACGGCGCGTTTCGCGCGTACACGCTGGCCGGCCCGCCCGACAAGATGAGGCCCTTGGGACGGAATGCCGCGATGCGCTCGAACGAAGCGTGGTGCGGCATGATCTCGCAGTACACGCGGCCCTCGCGGACGCGGCGCGCAATCAACTGGGTGTACTGGGAACCAAAATCGAGGATCAGGATCCGATCGGCCGGAGCGGACGGGCCGGCCGCGATGGATTCAGCGACGCGGGGCTTGGCTGCGTGCGCGGGCGTCTTGACGCCGCGCCGAGTCGCTCCCCGCCGGGTTACATCTCCCATTCGCGTCGGTAGTTGGGAGCCTCTTGCGTGACGATGACGTCGTGGACGTGACTCTCGCGCAGCCCGGCCGCGGTGACCCGCACGAAGCGGCCGTTGCGGCGCAGGTCGTCGATGGTGCGGCAGCCGCAATAGCCCATGCCTGACCGCAGACCTCCCACCAGTTGATACACGATGTCCGTGAGACGGCCCTTGTACGGCACACGGCCCTCGATCCCCTCCGGCACCAACTTGGCGTCGGGACGGCCTTCCTGGAAGTACCGGTCCTTCCCGCCTTTGACCATGGCGCCGAGCGAGCCCATGCCTCGGTAAAGCTTGTAGGTACGGCCTTGATACAGGATGGTCTCGCCCGGACTTTCCGCGGTGCCGGCCAACAGGCTGCCGATCATCACGGTGCTGGCCCCAGCGGCAATGGCTTTAGTGATATCGCCGGAGTACTTGATCCCGCCGTCGCCGATCACCGGCACCCCGAGTCGGTCCGCCACCTTCGCGCAGTTCGCGATCGCGGTCAACTGCGGCACCCCGGCGCCCGCCACCACGCGCGTGGTGCAGATCGACCCCGGGCCGATGCCCACCTTCACCGCATCGGCACCCGCCTTGATCAAATCTTCCGCAGCCTGCGCGGTGGCGATGTTGCCCGCGATCACGTCCACGTTCGGATATTTCGATTTGACCGCCTGCACCATTTCCAGCACGTCCTGCGAGTGACCGTGCGCGGTGTCCACCACCACCACGTCCACGCCGGCCGCCACCAGCGCGTCCACACGCTGGTGCGCTTCGCGGCCCACGCCCACGGCCGCGCCCACGCGCAGCCGGCCACGTTCGTCCTTGGCCGCGTTGGGGTATTCGATGGCCATCTTGAGGTCTTTGACCGTGATGAGTCCCTGCAATTCGAAACGGTCATTGACGATGGGAAGTTTTTCGATCCGGTGACGCTGCATGATCGCGCTCGCGGCTTCGAGCGTGGTGCCCTCGGGCGTGGTGATTAAGCGGTCGCCCTTAGTCATCACGTCCGAGACCCGAATGTCCATCCGTTTCTCGAACTGCAGATCGCGGCGCGTGACAATGCCCACCAGCTTGCGGTGCTCCGTGACCGGAATCCCGGAGATTTCGTGGCGCTCCATGATGAGCACCGTCTCGGTGATCGTGGCGTCCGGGGAAATCGTGATCGGGTCGGTGATGATCCCGCTTTCGGACTTTTTGACCTTCGTGACCTCTTCGGCCTGCTTCTCCGGGCTCAACACCCGGTGCATGATCCCGATCCCCCCGATGCGGGCCAGGGCGATGGCGAGCGGAGCTTCGGTCACCGTGTCCATCGCCGCGCTGACGATGGGGATATGGAGTCGAATGCGTTTGGTGAGGCGCGTTCCAGTATCGGCGTCCTTAGGCAGGACGGTCGAGTGCGCAGGGATCAGGGCCACGTCGTCGAATGTCAGGCCTTCCTCAAGATCCCCGCTCAGCATGGTCGCGTCGCCGGTGCGTCAGGCAAGTATCGGTTTGTGTAGCACACTCGGCGCAATGCGGTCAAGCGGACGCCGCGTTGCGACGGCGCTTGCGTTCGTCGCCGCTCAGATACCGCTTCCGGAGTCGGATCGACTGCGGCGTCATCTCCACCAGTTCGTCGTCCTCGATAAACTCGATGGCCTGTTCGAGCGAGAGTCGGCGCGGGGGCGTGAGCACCAAGGCGTCTTCCGCGCCCGACGAGCGGATGTTGGTCAGGTGTTTCTTCTTGCAGGGGTTGACGATCAAGTCTCCGGGCCGCGAGTGCTCGCCGATGATCATCCCTTCGTAAATCGGTTCAGCCGCACCAAGAAATAGCGCGCCCCGTTCCTGGATATTGTGCAGCGCGTACGTAACCGATTCCCCGGGCTCCAACGCCACCAACACGCCACGATTGCGCGTGGGCACGTCGCCCTTGGACGGTCGATAGCCCGCGAACGCGTGGTTGATTAGCCCTTCGCCCTTGGTCGCGGTGAGAAATTCGCTGCGGTACCCGAATAATCCGCGCGCCGGGATGATGAAGGCTAAATGGACCCACCCATCGCCGCCATTGACCATGTTCTCCAGCTCGGCGCGACGGGGGCCGAGCGCCTCCATCACCACGCCAACCGAGGCTTCCGGCACGTCCAGGAGCAGGTTCTCCATGGGCTCGCAGGTGTCGCCATCGATGGTCTTGAAGATCACCTGCGGCCGCGACACCGCAAACTCGTATCCTTCGCGGCGCATGTTCTCGATGAGAATGGCCAGGTGCAACTCCCCGCGGCCCGACACCAGGAACTCGTCGGTCGTTCCGGTCTCCTCGACCCGTAGCGCCACGTTCGTCCGCAATTCGCGCATCAATCGGTCACGCAAATGGCGCGAGGTCACGAACTTGCCTTCGCGGCCCGCCAAGGGCGAATTGTTCACCATGAACGCCATGGAGATCGTGGGCTCTCCGATGGACAACGGCGGCAAGCCTTCCGGTCGATCCAACGCAGTCAATGTGTCACCGATGGTCAATGATTCGAGTCCGGCCACCGCCACGATGTCGCCGGCCCGGGCCTCTTGCGCCTCGGAACGACGCAGCCCGTGAAACAGAAACAACTTCGTGATCTTGCCGGGTTCGACGCGGCCGTCGCCGCTCACGCGCGCGACCGGGCCGTTCACGCGAATGGTGCCGCGCGCGATGCGTCCGAGTCCAATCCGGCCCACGTAGGAGTCGTAGTCCAAATTGGTGATCTGCAGTTGCAACGGCGCCGCGTCGTCGCCGGGCGGAGGAGGAATTCGCTCCATAATCGTCTCGAACAACGGCACGAGATCCCGGCCCGGCTCGGTTGCGCTGCGCGACGCGATCCCGGTCTTGGCCGACGCGAACACCACGGGGAAGTCCAACTGATCGTCACTCGCGTGAAGCTCGACGAACAGATCGAACACTTCGTTGACCACGTCCACCGGCCGCGCATCCGCGCGATCGATCTTGTTGATCACCACCACCGGCTGTAATCGCAGTTCCAGCGCCTTCTTCAACACGAACCGCGTCTGGGGCATGGGCCCGTCCACGGCATCGACCACCAACAACACGCCATCCACCATGGTCAACACCCGCTCGACTTCTCCTGAGAAGTCCGCATGTCCAGGCGTGTCCACGATATTGATCAAGATCTGCGGTCCGCCGGCCGGAGGCTGGTACCGCACCGCGGTGTTCTTGGCCAAAATGGTGATCCCGCGCTCCCGCTCCAACGCGTTGGAATCCATGACCCGTTCGCCCACGGTCTCGTGCGCGGCAAACGCGCCGCCCTGTTGCAGCATGCGATCGACCAGGGTCGTTTTCCCGTGATCAACGTGCGCGATAATGGCGATATTTCTGACGTCGTCCCGAACACCCGTAATCTGACCGTTCACCACGTGTCCCCCTGCCCTGCAGTACAGTAGATACGACAAAGCCCCAAGACGTAGTCCCGGGGCTCAACACGGAAACCACCCGAACAAACAACTGATGTCTACGGTATCACACCGCCGGGAACGCGGTCAAGGCAAAGCATAACAGGCAAAGCATGACTCACAGTCACGACCGAGTGTCAGGCGTCCCGTCTGACTTTCTGAAGAGATCGGGATTACGCCGGATCGCCCAGGAGGCGACCGGTTCATAGAGCGCGGACGGGATGAGACGAATGCACCCCATCAACCATCGCATCGGCGCGGGAAACACTAACACCCGCGTCCGACGTGTGATCCCGCGTTCGATCCGCGCCGCCGCGTCGTCCGCAGTGAGCAGCCACGGCATGGGGAACCGGTTGGAGGCGGTCATGGGCGTGTCCACGAACCCGGGGCACACCGTCATCACATGCACCCGGCCCCGCAGCCGGACCCGCAGCGACTCCATCCAGGTATTGACCGCGGCTTTGGAGGCGGAGTACGCGCCCGCGTTGGGCAGGCCGCGAAATCCCGCGACGCTGGAGACGGCCACCAACGAGCCCGCGCCCGCACGCTCCATATCAGCAATAAACGGCTCGAAGGTATGGATCACGCCCAGTAGATTCGTCTCGATGATCTCGCGCGAACGCGCGGAGTCGGTTCGATCGTCGTTGTCGCGGCGACTCACCCCCGCGTTCGCGATCACCGCGTCCACGCGGCCCGCCTCCGCGAGAAACGCCCACCCCGCGCGCAGCACCGCCTCCGCGTCGCGCACGTCAAGAGGAAACGTCGACACCGTGGCGCCTCGCTCGCGACAGCGGAGAGCGACCCGTTCGAGCTCGGACGCCCGCCTGGCCGTCAACCCGAGCGTTCGCCCGGGCGACGCGAAACGCACCGCGAGCGCCTCGCCGATCCCGGACGACGCGCCGGTAATGAAGATGTTCATGGTCATTGTGCTGTACCGCAGCTCGACACGTGGCCTAAAATGCGCCCTGTCCTCTACCTACAGCGCCAGCGACGGGTCCGCGTTGAGCGCCATCGCCGCCGTGTGATCGAGCGCCACGTGGTGGAACGCGGCGGCCGCGATCATGGCGGCGTTGTCCGTGCAGTGCCGCGGCGTGGGCATGACGAGTCTAAACCCGTGCTCCGCGGCCTGCGCCGTCATCGCGGCCCGCAAGCGCGAGTTGGCCGCCACCCCGCCGCCGATGATGATGTCGGTCACGCCCGCGGTTTTCGCCGCGGCGATGGTTTTCTCCACCAACACGTCCACCACCGCCGCCTGGAACCCCGCCGCCAAGTCCGGGTAGGCCCCATCCCCTGGCCCTTCGCGACGCAACGCCTGGACGAACGCGGTTTTGAGCCCGCTGAAACTCATGTCGAATCCGCGCGACCCCACGTGGCTTCCCCCGCCGCGTCCGGTCAACGGCCGCGGAAATCGAAAACGGGTTGGATCGCCGGTTTTCGCGAGTCGGTCGATGGCCGGGCCGCCGGGAAATCCCAGGCCCAGGCAATACGCGGCCTTGTCAAAGGCTTCGCCCGCCGCGTCGTCGATCGTGTGCCCCACCAACCGGTAGCGCCCGAATGCTTCGACCACGTAGAGATGCGTGTGCCCACCGGACACGATCAACGCCACCGCAGGATAGGCGATGGTCTGCCCGGACAACACCGGCGCCACAATGTGGCCCTCGAGGTGATTGATTCCGATCAGCGGGCGATCGAGCGCATAGGCCAGACCCTTGGCGAACGAGACCCCGACCAGGAGCGCCCCGGCGAGTCCTGGGCCCGAGGTCACGGCCACGGCGTCCACGTCCGGCGCCGTCACTCCGGCCTTGGCGAGCGTCTCCTCCACCACGCGGTCGATGACTTCCACGTGCCCGCGGCACGCCAACTCGGGGACCACCCCGCCGAACTTGGAGTGTACGCCGGTCTGCGTGGCCAACTCCTCGGACACGATAACCGACCCGTCGCGCACAATGGCTGCGGCGGTTTCATCGCAGGAGGTTTCGATTCCCAGAATCAGCACATCGTCACATGGCAGGAACCGCTGGACGCACAAACACGGAGGGGCGGGTCATCCCCGCCCCTCCATTTTAACAGTCGTCAGGCCGGGCGCGTTACACGCCGGCCATCGCAGGCTCATCAATGAACGCGGGCGCGTTGTCGCGGAGCACGATCTTAATCCGCTTCTGGTCCTTGAACCGCCCGCGCAACACTTCCTCGGACAACGGATCTTCAATGTGCCGCTGCACGCAGCGGCGCATCGGCCTCGCGCCGTACAAGGGCTGATAACCCTCTTCGATCAACCACTTCTTGACGTCCTCATTCAGTTCAATGTGGAGGCCTCTCTCCACCAGCCGCCGGTTGACGCCCTCGATCAGGATATCCACGATCTTGACCAGGTGCTCCTTGGTCAAGGTGTGGAAGACCACGATCTCGTCGATCCGGTTCAGAAACTCCGGGTTGAAGGTCTTCTTCAGTTCACTCATCACGTCGTCTTTGATCCGACGCCCCTCGCCATGTTCGGACTCCTGTCGGAACCCGAGCGACGAGCCCTTATCGATCATGCGCGCGCCCACGTTGGACGTCATGATAATGACCGTGTTTTTGAAATCCACCTTCCGGCCCAAACTGTCGGTCAACGCACCGTCATCCAAGACCTGGAGCATCATGTTGAAGATCTCCGGATGGGCCTTTTCAATCTCATCGAACAGCACCACGGAGTACGGCCGACGACGGACCTTCTCGGTCAACTGGCCGCCCTCTTCGTACCCGACATACCCCGGAGGCGCTCCGACCAACCGCGAGCTGGCAAAGCGCTCCATGTATTCGGACATGTCGATCCGAATCAGCGCGTCCTCGTCGTCGAACAGAAACTCCGCGAGCGTGCGAGCCAATTCGGTCTTGCCCACGCCGGTGGGTCCCAGGAAGATGAACGACCCGATCGGACGATGTTCGCCTTTGAGCCCGGCACGGGCGCGACGAATCGCCTTGGACACGGCCACGATCGCTTCCTCCTGCCCGATGACGCGTTTGTGCAACGCCTCTTCCATCTGCAAGAGTTTCTTCGACTCCTCTTCCTCCAATTTATACAGAGGAATTCCGGTCATCTTGGACACCACCAGGGCGACTTCCTCCTTGGTAATGTTGGTGCGCTGTTTGTCCTGATTACGCTTCCACTCCCGCTTGGAGTCTTCGAGCATCTTCTTGAGGCGCTCTTCCTCTTCGCGGAGTTTTACGGCCTCTTCAAAATTCTGCGCTTTGATGGCCGCGTCTTTTTCCTTCGCGACCCGCTTGTGTTCTTGCTCCAAACCGCGCAGTTCAGCCGGTAACGCGTAGTTCAAGAGCTTCGCGCGCGACCCGGCTTCGTCGATCACGTCGATCGCCTTGTCCGGTAAGAACCGGTCCGTGATGTACCGATCCGACAACCGCACGGCCTCCACCACCGCGTCTTCCGTAATGGCGATTCCGTGGTGGTCCTCATACCGATCCTTCAAGCCTCGGATGATCTTGATGGTCTCGTCGGTGCTCGGCGGATTCACGTGAATCGGCTGAAACCGACGTTTGAGCGCCGCGTCCCGCTCGATGTGCTTACGATACTCGTCCAAGGTCGTCGCGCCGATGCACTGAATCTCGCCGCGGGCGAGCGCGGGCTTGAGCATGTTGGACGCGTCGATCGATCCCTCGGCCGCGCCGGCGCCGACCAAGGTGTGCAGTTCGTCGATGAAGATGATGATGTTGCCCGCGCTCACGATCTCCTTCATCACGACCTTGAGCCGCTCTTCGAACTGGCCGCGGTATTTCGTCCCTGCGACCAACGAACCGAGGTCCAGGGCGATCACACGCCGATTCAGCAAGTTGTCCGGCACGTCCGCCGCAATAATGCGTTGCGCCAAGCCCTCGACGATGGCGGTCTTTCCCACGCCGGATTCGCCGATGAGCACCGGGTTGTTCTTGGTACGACGGCAGAGAATCTGCAGCACGCGCTCGATTTCATCGCCGCGGCCGATCACCGGATCCAACGTGCCTTCGGTCGCCAGTTGCGTCAGATCGCGTCCGAACTCATCCAGCGCGGGCGTGTTGCTCTTCTTGTCCTTCTCGCGCGGAACGTTCTTCTTGAGCAGGTTGATGGTGAGCTGTCGTGCGGTGAGCAAATTGGCGCCCAAGCTGCGCAGGATCTTGCCGCCCATACCCTCTTCTTCGCGCAACAACCCCAACAACAAGTGCTCGCTGCCGATGTAGTTGTGGCCGAGGAGCTTGGCTTCTTCGATGGAAAACTCGATGACTTTTTTTACGCGCGGGGTGAACGGAATTTCCCCGAACGTCATGGTGCTCCCCCCGCTCGGCAGATTGCGCTCGATTTCCAGACGCACCTGCTCCGGCGACAGCCCCATCTTTTTGATCACGGCCAACGCAACGCCGTCACCTTCCCGAAGGATCGCAAGCACGAGGTGTTCGGTGCCGAGATAGTCGTTCTGGTGACGCTCGGCTTCCTCCCTCGCGAGGATGATGATTTTCCTGCCTCGATCGGTGAATCGCTCGAACATTAGTGCCTCCTGAGGATCAGCCGGGCCTGAAAAACCCGGTCTCGTAGTACGTTTTTATTCTAACGACGAGGGGGGACCATGTCAAGCAAACGGGAATAGTGGGGAAACGAAATAATTCTATTTTGGGATAATTTTGCCTAATACCGCCGCCCGTTTCGCCCCCGTGGCGGAGGGAACATTGTTGGGTTCTCCGTGAACCGTCAGATAGGCGAGCAATGCAAACGCCATTGCCTCGATCGCTTTGGGGTCCACCCCGTACCGGGACATGGGTTCGACGCGAGCGGGGCTGAATGCCCGCCGCAATTGGGCCATCACCGTCGCGTTGTACACGCCGCCGCCGCCCACGATGACGTCCACGGGCGCGGCGAGCGTGCGTGATCGGAGAAATCGCGCGTAGGCGTCGGCGATCGAGCGCGCGGTGAACAACGTGACCGTCGCCATCACGTCCCGCGGCGCGACGCGCAGCCGGCGCGCGTCGGACGCGACCCGGTCCACCAGCCCGCGACCGAATGTCTCCCGCCCGGTGGTCTTGGGAGGCCGTTGCGCGAGGAACGGATGCCGGAGCAGCGACCGCAACAGCCGCTCATCGATTGATCCGGACGCGGCGGTGCGTCCCGAACGATCCATGGATTCTCGGCCTTTGCTGAAGCGTTCCATGAGCCCGTCGATGAGCATGTTCCCGGGCCCGGTGTCGAAAGCCACGATCCGCTCCATATCGGCGAGATGGCCGGCTGGAATCCACGTGACGTTCGAAATGCCGCCGAGATTGACGACCAGCCGGTCGCGCGTGGCATGGGCAAAACACCGGTGATGGATCAGGGGCGTCAGCGGCGCCCCCTGGCCGCCGGCCGCCAGATCACGCGGACGAAAATCCGCCACCGTGGTCACGCCGGTTCGCTCCGCGATGACCGACGGCTCCCCGATCTGCAGCGTACCCGCCACGCGAAACCGTCCCTCGCGGATCGGGGTGGGCTGGTGAGCCACGGTTTGGCCGTGGGAGCCGATCAACCCCACGCGACGCAGTGGAACGCGGGCGGCCTGGGACAGTTTGATCGCAGCGTCGGCGAATAGTTCTCCGAGGTACGCGTTGAGACGACAGAGTTCGACCAATGTGTCCGCGGAGTCGGACTGCAACGCGAGCATGCGCTCTCGCACTCCGGGCGGATAGGCGATCGTGCGGTACTTAATGAGGCGAATGGTGAGGCGCGACCGCCGCCCCGTGATGTCCGTCAGCGCCGCATCGATGCCATCGACGGAGGTGCCCGACGATAGACCGATGACGTACATGGATTAGGAGCCTGTCCGAATATATCGAGTTGGAGCCTGTTCAGGGAAGGTCAGATGCCCCCTTCGGGGACTTCCGGCATCGGAGTTCTCGAATGGGGGTCGCAAGGCTCGAGCGCGGAAAGCGCACTGCGCCGTTTTGTGGCGCTGTCGATGATACATTCCGCTCGCTTGGCGAAGCAGCGTACTGGGTCGTACGTGAGCACGCAAGGCCGACCGACAACGCCGCAGATGGCCTTCCATGGACAGGCTCCTAGCCTTCAGTGGGGGGGTCGGGGACCAGAGTCTTCAAATACTGCAGGAGTTCCGTGGCATGGTCTTTGGGATCGACGTCGGTGAAAATACGGCGGATCACGCCGTCATGGCCAATCACGAACGTGGTCCTCTTGGCGTAACGAAACCCCGCAAGTTCGCTCAATACGCCATACGCGCGGCTGACGCGATGACCTTCGTCGCTGAGGATCGGGAAGGTCAGTTTGTATTTCTCGGCGAACGTGCGATGCGAGTCCAATCCGTCTACGCTGACCCCGAGCACCCGGGCGTTGAGCGCCTCGAACCGGGACAAGTCGTCGCGGAAACTACAGGCTTGTTTGGTGCATCCCGGCGTGCTGTCTTTGGGATAGAAATACAACACCACGGTCTGCCGCCCCCAGTAATCGCTCAGCGTCACCGGCATCCCGTTCTGATCGTTCAGGGTAAAGTCCGGGGCAGTTTCTCCGACGCGAACCGGAAGGGCCATCTCCGCCCGGCTGGACGTCACCCACCACCACCCCGCCCCGACCAGGAGGATCACGACCGATGCCACCACCAGCGTGAACATTCTCATCGCGTCCCTCGTCCGCGCCCGCGGCCCCTGGCGCGTGAGCGTGGGGCCGCCGCGCGCGCTCTCACGGTCGTGCGCCGCACCGGACGCGCCTTCGCTTTGGCTTTGGCCGGGGCCTTCCGGGTCCGCCGCCCCAACGCAGACTTGATGGCCTCGCCGATCAACGCGGGGTTTTTCACCACGGTCACGCCGGCCTTCTCCAGCGCCGACATCTTATCGGACGCGCTGCCGACCCCGCCCGAAATGATCGCGCCCGCATGGCCCATGCGGCGCCCCGGCGGCGCGGTGATCCCGGCGATGAAGCCCACCACCGGCTTCTTCACGGAGCGCGCGATGAACGCCGCAGCTTGCTCTTCCGCATCGCCGCCGATCTCGCCGATCATCACGATCGCCTCGGTGTCGGGATCGCGATTGAACAGATCGAGGCAGTCGATGAAGTTGGTGCCGTTGAGCGGATCGCCGCCGATGCCCACGCACGTGCTCTGGCCCAGACCGCGTTGCGTAACTTGCCAGACCGCTTCATACGTGAGCGTCCCGCTGCGCGAGACCACTCCGACTGATCCGGGGCGGTGAATGAAGCCCGGCATGATCCCGATCTTGGCTTCCCCGGGCGTGATCACCCCCGGACAATTCGGACCGATCAGGCGCGACGATTTCCCGGCCAGCGCGCGCTTGACCCGCATCATGTCCAAGACCGGGATGCCCTCGGTGATGCAGATGATCAGGGGCACCTCCGCGTCCACCGCTTCCAGAATCGCGTCCGCCGCAAACGGCGGCGGCACGAAGATCAAGGACACGTTCGCACCCACATCGTTGACGGCCTGGCGCACGGTGTCGTAGACCGGCGCCTTCTTGCCCGAGGTCTCCCCGACCCACACGCTCCCGCCCTTGCCCGGCGTGACCCCGCCCACGACCTTGGTCCCGTACGCCAAGCATTGATCCGCGTGAAATCCCCCTTCGCGTCCGGTGAGCCCCTGCACCACCACGCGCGAGTCCTTATTGACCAGAATGCTCATCGCGCAGCCTCCCCGGACAGGGAAACGATCCGTTGAGCGCCTTCCCACATGGTATTCGCCACCTCAAGATTCAGCCCCGAGGAGGCCAGCATCTTTCGACCTTCCTCTGCGTTGGTCCCGTCCAACCGGACCACTAACGGCACTCTGAGATTGACTTCCCGCGTCGCGTCGATGATCCCGCCCGCGATGCGTTCGCAACGCACGATGCCGCCGAAAATATTCACGAACACGCCTTTGACGTTGGGGTCCGCCATCAAGATGTTGAACGCCTCTTTCACGGTTTCCTTGGTGGCTCCCCCGCCCACGTCTAAAAAATTCGCGGGTTCGCCGCCGGCGAGTTTGACCACGTCCATGGTCGCCATCGCGAGCCCCGCGCCGTTGACCATGCAGCCGATCGTGCCGTCGAGTTTCACGTAATTGAGGTTGTGCTCGGACGCCTTGATCTCGAGCGGCTCTTCCTCGTCCAGGTCGCGGAACGCGCGCACGTCCTCTTGGCGGAACAGGCCGTTGTCGTCAAAGTTCATCTTCCCGTCCAGCGCCACGAATTTCTGGTCCGTGGTCAGGACCAGCGGGTTGATCTCGACCAGCGACGCGTCCTTGGCCATGAACAGCGCGTAGAGCGAACCGAGGAGCTTGACGAACCCGTTGACCACCTCTTTAGGCAGCCCCAGCCCGAACGCCACCTGCCGACCGTGAAACGGTTGGTACCCCACCGTAGGGTCGATGAAGACCTTGATGATCTTTTCCGGGTGTGTATGCGCGACCTCTTCGATTTCCATCCCGCCTTCACGGCTCGCCACCACCGCGATTGACGCGGACGCGCGGTCCACCACCAGCGAGAGGTAGAACTCGTGCCCGATGCTCACGCCCTCTTCGATCAGGAGCTTCTTGACCACCTTGCCCTGCGGCCCGGTCTGCGGCGTGACCAGAGTCTTGCCGAGGATTTCGCGCGCGAGCGGTTCGACCTGCTCGCGCGAACGAGCCAGCTTCACGCCCCCGGCCTTGCCGCGGCCTCCCGCGTGGATCTGCGCCTTGACCACGGTGACGGGCGCGTTCAATTCGCCGGCGACCGCCACCGCCTCCGCGACCGTGTCCGCGCGACGGCCACGGGGAACCGGCACGTTGAACTTGGTAAAGAGCTGTTTAGCTTGGAATTCGTGAATGTTCATCGAGCCCTCAAGAGAAAAATCCCGAGAAAAAGACGCGCCATACTAGCAAGTTCCTGATTGAGGGTCAATCGAGCCCCGCTCGTGGACGTCACGAGTGGCTGACGGTTTCTTCGCGTCTCACGTAGTCCGGAATCAGGCGCGGAGATACGGTCTCGGACGCGATGCCCGCGTCCTTACGCGCGCGGCGAAACTTGGTCAGGTGCTCCACCGTCACCACGCCCAGCGCCGCGCTCTTGCTATACGTCGCGGCCGCCTGGCCCGCGCGGCGCCCGAATACGATGATGTCGAGCAGGGAATTGCCCATCAACCGGTTGCGGCCGTGCAACCCACCGGACGCCTCACCCGCCACGTAGAGGCCCTTCACCGTGGAGTCGCCGTCCACGCCGATCTTCACGCCGCCGTTCTGGTAGTGCAACGTGGGATGGATCAAGACCGGCTGTTCGCGGATGTCGATCTCATGCCGTGAGAACATCTTACGCATGTTCGGGAAACGCGCGTCCACCGTGCCTTCACCGCCAATCATCTCCACCATCGGCGTGTCCAGCCACACGCCGCGACGGCCGGACGGCGTGGTCACGCCGCGGCCTTCCACGCACTCGCGGATGATCGCGGCCGCCACCACGTCGCGCGTGTCGGTTTCGTTGATGAACCGTTCGCCCAACCGGTTGACCAGTTGCGACCCGGCGGCGCGGATGGCCTCGGTGACCAATAGGCCCGCCATGGCCTCGGGATAGATCGCGCCCGTGGGGTGGTACTGGAACGTGTCGATGAACGCCAGTTCCGCGCCCAGCCGATACGCCAACGGCAATGCGTCGCCGGTCGCCCCGAAGTGGTTGCTCGTGGGGAAGCCCTGGATGTGCAAACGCCCGCTGCCGCCCGTGGCCACGATCACGGCCTTGGCGTGCACGGTCAACAGGCGGTTGTTGTCGAGGTTTTTGAGAATCGCGCCGGTGCAGCGCCCCGACCCGTCGCTGAGCAACTCCACCGCGGGCGCGAACTCCACCACCTGCACGTCTTCGTTGACCACCGCGTCCTTGAGCACGCGCATCAACTCAAGCCCGGTATAGTCCTTACACGTCAACAGGCGCGGCGTGCTGGTGGCCCCGCCGCTGCGGACTTTCAGATTGCCGGTCTCGTCGCGATCGAACAACACCCCGAGTGAGAGCAGCCATTGCGTGGCCGACGGCCCTTCCTCCACCAACGTCTTGAGCAACGTCCGATCATTGGCGAAATGCCCGCCCTTGATCGTGTCCAGAAAATGGCGGACCGGCGAGTCCTCGGGCTTCACCGCCACCTGCATCCCGCCCTCGGCCATCACGGTGTTGGAATCGCCCAGGCGCAGCTTGGTGGCCAACAACACCTTTGCGCCCGCGGCCCGCGCCGTCAACGCGGCGGCGCAGCCCGCGCCGCCCCCGCCAATGATCAACACGTCGGTGACGTAATCCGGCTCGGATTTGACGTCCGCGGACGTCACCGGGCTGTCGCTCTCCAACAGGTCCGCGACCTCGTGAACCGTCTTGTGGCCGGCGTTCGGACCGACTTTGACCAATCGATACGCCTCGGCCTTGTAGTCGGGGTGGAACTTCTGGAGCAGGGCCTCTTTGTCGGACTGGGGCAACAACGGAAGCGTCTGCCCCTTGCGGGTGGAACGCGTCGCGTCCACGCGGCCGCGGGATTCGGCAATGGGATCCACGAACAGAGTCCTTAGCGGCCGACGGCGGTCGCCCGCGATTTGAGTTCGGCGGTATCTATGGCTAACAGCCCGTCGAGCTCGTCACGAAACTTACCGTCTCCGATGTCGGAGACGCGACGCCCCAGTTCCTCGGCCGCGGGCGCGTACAGCGCCCCGTACGTCCGGCGGGCGTACAACCCCACCAGGTTGGGCGGCATATCCGCCACGCAGCGGGTGATACACAACCCGCACATGTTGCAACTCATCGTCAGGTCCGCGACCTTTTGAAAGTCGCCGAACACCGCGTACCAAATGCTGCTGCGCACGTCGATGCCCTGGGGACACACACGGTTGCACGCGTTGCAGTTCACGCAGCGCGCGGACTCCGGATACATCTCGAAGAGTTGTTCCTTGGCGTTGGAGAGCTCGGGAATGCGGTAGTGCGCCTGCGCCGCGGGGTAGTTCGAAACCATGGAGAACCACATCCCGTCGCGCACCGTGGCCTGACAGGCCAGACCGTTGAGCAATTCATACTGGCCCGGCATGCGGTACACCATGGCACACGCGCCGCACGTCCCACCCAGGCACCCGATGCCTCGGATCATCTCGTGGCCCGTGTACCAGAGCGCCTGGATCACGGTGATGCCCTCGGGCACCTGGTGCTTTTTGCCCATGACTTCGACGGTCACGAACTTGGGCATCGCGCCAGTGGTATGCGGGGACTGTATCGTATGTTCGCTGCTCATTTTATTCCGTTGTAGGGGCGTACGGCCGTGCGCCCCTACGTTGCCAGAAAAATCTTCGTTAGCCCAGCGGCGGCACTTCGCGCCGTTTTGGAGTCGCGTAATTGACCAAATAATCAAAGAGACGGATCAACCGGCTGCCCTGCCGCTTCTGATCCACCCAGTGACCGATAAACCCAATGGTACGGGACAAGATGAAGAACCCGTTCAGACTTTCCACCGGATACCCAAGATCCACGAGCACCGCCGCGATCGTGCCATCCACGTTCAGGATCAACGTGTCCTTCTTCGCGGTGGTGATCTTTTCCACTTGCAGCGCGAAATCCAAGTGCGGCATGGGAATGCTCAGGCTCTTCACGTACGAGACCAATTCGGACACGCGCTTGTCCGGATTCTTCACACTCTTGACGCGATGGCCGATACCGGGCACCGGGCCCACGTTCGCCTTCATGTACTCCAGGAACGCCTCCGGGGTCAGTTTCTGATCGATGGCGTACTTGAACCACTTGCCCGCGTCCGTGACCGCGCCGCCGAAACGCGGCCCGATCATCATCATGCCCGCGGCCACGGCCTGCGCCATATTGATGCCCGCGCCCGCCGCGATGATGGTCACCAAGGCGCCCGACACGCAGGGGCCGTGGTCCGCCGAGAGCATGATGATGCGTTTGATGATCTCGGCTTCCTGCGCGGACATGAGCTTCTTGTTCCATAACAGGCCGATCACGTGTGGGATCTGATAGCCATTCTTGATCAATTCCGACGCGGGGTAGCCGTCGTAACAGGGCTCGTCGCCGCGGTCGTCCGAGATCGTGGTTTTGATCAAGGGTTCGATCATCACGTCGCCGCTCTTGATCGCCTGATCCACGCTCTTGGGCAGTTTAGGCAATGCCGCCGCGTCCGCGTCAGCCACCGGCGCAATCACGCCTGACTCCACCATCTCCCGGTAGGCCTTCTCGATCGCGGGACCCAGCGCCCCGAACGTGTCCGGGACAATGGCGCCAGCCCTGCGCAATGCGTCGGTCTTGGACCGGGCGCTGCCTTCGCCCTTGAGTCCCTCTTTCGCGCCCGCGTGCCCGAACTTCATGCCCTTGGGCAGATGTTCCTGACAAAAGCCGGAAATGACGCCGATAAGTTTGATGCGCCGCTTCTTGGCCCCGTACCAGGCCGCGGCCTGCTCTTCGAGATTCCCGCCCATCTCCCCGACGATCACGACCGCTTTGGTCTTCTGGTCCTGCTCGAACATTTCCAGATAGGAGACGAAGTCGGTCCCGGGATAGGCGTCGCCGCCGATCCCGATCGCGGTGGTCACGCCGTCCGCGAACTGGCTGCAGATCCACATGATCTCGTTGGACAGCCCGCCGGACTTGGTGATCACGCCGAAGGACCCGGGGCGGTAGAGTTTGCTGAGTACAAGGTTGTTGAACTCCCCGCCGATCACGCCCAGGCGCGCTTCACCGGCGGACAGGATGCCGATCGACGACGGGCCGTTGAACACCTTGCCACGCTTCTTGGCTTCCTTGGTCAGGATTTTCGCGTCTTTCTCCGGCACGCCTTCGGTGATCATCGAAACCAGTTTGATCTTGGGGTCGGCCAAGGCGTCCATCGCAGCCTTGGTAGCGCGGTCCGCGCCCACGTAGATCAATGTGGCGTTGATCTCGGGGTGATTCGCGGTGGCTTCGGCCACGGTGCGGTACACGGGCAACGAATTGATCTGCGCGCCGCACGGCACTTCCACGGTTTTGCCCGCGTCCGGCGGGAACGCGAACGCCACCACGTTGAGGGGCTTCTTAATGAGGTGGCAGAACTCCCCCATCCGCTTGGCGGCGCTGACCCCTGCGGGTCCGCCCATGATGAGCACTCTCGTTTCACTGTTGGCGACGATACTCATCGGCTTACCCTTTCCCCTGGATCGCGAAATCTACGATATCCGTCAGCGGGGTGTACCGGTCATACACCTGAATGTCGAACCCCTCGTCGGCCAACGCGCGCATCGCGGCCAGACCCTCGGCTTCTTTGGGACCGCCGCGCCGCACGAAGATCTTCACGTTCTTGAGTTTGCCGTCGGCCTTGGCGCGACGGAACCCGGCGATGATGCCGGTAAAGGTCTTTTTCACGTCGGTGAAGTTGGCGATGGCCCCGCCCACGATGATCCGTTTGATGCCGGGCAGGCTGCAGACCTTGTCGGTCAACGCTTCCACCGCCCAGTCCGGCGGATCGCCTGAGTATTCGGAGTAGTTGGCCAGGGTGCCGCCGCGCGCCACTACCGCGTCCGAATAGAACACGCTGGCCCCACCGCCCGCGGGCAGCAACGCGGTATCGCCGCCCGGGATCTCGATGAACTTCACCGAGCCCTTGACGCGGCTGTCGATCTCCATGATCTGGCGCTCGTCGTCCGTGTACGGACGGCCGAACTCCGAGGCAAACGTAAAGTTCCAATCCGGGTGCCGAAACTTGGCGTCCCCGTCCAGCAGGGTCACCGCGTCAAGCGCCACCAAATCGCCCGCGGCATTGAGCACCAAGGGGTTGATCTCCAGATACTGCGCGTCTTCCTGATCGAAACACTGGAACAGCTTCTGCGCGAACTCCGTGACCTTGGGCACCAGGTCCTTCGAGAAACCCGCTTTCTTGGCCGCGGCCTCGATCGCGGAGGCGGACGCGGACTCGCCGACCTCGATGGTTACGTGCTGGACCTTGTCCCACTGCGACTCGATCTCGATCCCGCCCACGCTCGCCATCATGAGCTCCGCGCCCTCGCGGGTAGATTTCACGGCAATGTAATACTCGGCGCTGTGCGGAACCATTTCGGAGACGATCACCTGGCTCACGGTGAGGCCGGCACCCACGTTCTTGCCCAGCATCTCGGTCACGGCCTTCTTCGCGCCCGCCAGGTCGAGATCGATTTTGACCAGGCCGAGCTTCATGCGCGACCCGATCGCCTCGTGCGCCTTCACCACGAGCTTACTGTTACGCATCCACGCATTGACCTGCGCTAGCGGGTCGAACTGATCCGTGGACGTCAGGACGACGTGATTGGGCACGGCCATGCCCCACTTGTGGAACAATGCCATTCCCGGGCCTTCAAGCACTTTCGCCATCACCAGACTCCAATGTTAGGAATGAACAACGGAAAAAGAGCCTTATTATATGAAGATCACGCGGACCGTGCAAGCCCCGAAAAGACCCACCACCCCTACCAAAATGGGCCTAACTCGGTCTAGGCACTTCGGCCCAGGGGATCCAATCGTGGGCGCACGGCCGTGCGCTCCTACGGAAAATTCAATCGGCGTTTCTTTGATGTACTCGGCGGAGCCGGAGTCACGGAGTTCGAACGAAACGTTCGGCGCGGCGGGGGTGGCACAACGTACGGCGCATATACATGGGGGTACGGGTGCCACGAGTACGCATACCGCGGCAAATAGGGCCACCACGGATCATACGGATAGTAAAAATGGGGGTACCAGTAAGGCGCATAGGGATACGGATACGAGACACCCACCAACCATGGAGAGACCCAACCGGTCTGATAGCCGACGCTGATCGAGCCGCTCGGCGCGGCGTATACGCCGGGACCGCCGCCCTCCAGGGCGCTGCGACTGTACCCGTATTCGCAACCGCCCACGAGACAGGCCACGGAGAACGCGGCAAACGCACCAGCAACGCGCCTCCCCGTCACCACTCGGTCAGAACGCCACGGTATACGCCACACGGAACGCATTGTCGTCGATTCCGGAAAACCGAATGGTAATCAGCCTGCGTTCACTCCGATCGAGCGGCAGATCCGCGCCGAAAAAGAACCCCACGCTGTTCGATTCTCGAACGTCCAGGCGCGCTTCATTGGCGCTCCCGTCGATCGCGCGCGCACGGTCGGCCCCGTCGAGTTTGGAAAACTGCACGCCGCCGAACGGTCGTAGCCCCTGCACGCGGCCCATCACGCCGAGCCCGACCGCGTATTCGGTCCACGACAGATCTTCTTCGGAAAGACGCGCGGTCGAGGTCGCGCACGTCGAGTCGTCGCACCAATCCAGCATGAGTTGATCGTCGGTGGCCACCCGGTTCACCCTGAGATCAGCGAAGACCGATGGGTGGCGAGGGTACGCCGGATCGCCCGACGCGAGCCGAATCCCTCCGCCATACGATAGGTGCATATCCGACCGATACCCCTCGTCGGTCATCGCGAGATCAGCTCCCCCCGCCTCGCCGAACAACGTCACCCCCGGCGCCAACGCCACGGAGACCCGCGCCGTCAACCGCGTCGAGTCGACGATACTCGACACCGTCCCTCCTTGCAGGCCGCCCTCTTCTTCGATGTCCCGAGAGACCACGCCCAGTTCAATGCCGAAGGACACGGACGGCGCCGCGACCGCCGGCGGGACCGCCAGGGCCAGCGGCAACAGGACCGCCGCCATTCCGGCCGCACGGATCACGGCGCAATGCCCTTGAGCACATCTTCGATCTTGCGCTCCTCATCCGGGAACGTCGGAACGGCCACATGATCCACGGCCAACCAACTTTCGTGATCCGTCCCGCCCATCCGCACGATCACCGCGGTTTGGTACGACACCCCGCCCGCGCCCTCGCGCACCGTGGGCGCGGTACGGATCAACCCGAAGCGCTCATCCGCTGCCTCGATCTCGTACCCTTCGCGCTCGAGCGCCCGCACCACCCGGTCGAACGCCTCCGGATATGCAAGGTGCAGATCGATCACCTCATGTGCCGACCGCGGACCCATCATGACGGGTGATTCCACGCACCCCGCCAACGCGAATGCGCCCACGCACGCCAACAACCGCCATCCCGGTTTCTTCGTCATCGTCAACGATCCCAAATCCAATACCCGAATTGAACCACTCGGTCCCCATCAAGAGCAATCGACCTAACGGACGAGCGCCAACCGCTCAGACGGAGGAGGGAGAAGAAAATTCAGAGTGGGAGAATGGGTGAGGGGGCGAAAGGGCAAAGAGGAAAGCGCTTCGCGCGGATTTGTCGCGCTGGCAAAAGACAGTTCCGCTCGCTTGGCGAAGCAAACACAGCGACAACGCCGCGGACGGACCTCTCTGAACAGGCTCTTTACGGCTTGCCGCCGTTGCCGGCTGGACGCGCGCCCCCCTGCCCCGCCACCCTCCGCACCGCCTCGGCCAGCTTCAGAATTTTCTCCGGGCTTGCGTCGCGGAACGACAGGTTGGCGTCCTCGTGCCCTGCCTGCGCGCACATCGCGATGGTGTAGCAATTGGTCCCGCCGCGGATAATTTTAAGCGCCAGATTGGCCTGATGGCAGTGCACCCCCACGAACATACACACGTCGATGCGGTTGTGCCAGATCGTGAGGTTGGGGTGATTCGGGTTGATCTCGATTTCGGGGTTGATCTTGGGGTACTTGGGCCGGTAATCCGCCATAGGAATCAACATCGGCTTGCTGCCGGCCGGCGCGCATTCCTTCATGGTATCGTACAGCTTCTTGATTGCGGTCGCCTTTTTCTTGGAGGTCTCGTTCCAGTGCCAGAGGACCAATGGCCCGGGGAAAATCGTGGGCACTTTGGCGCCGAGGAAGCGACGCGCGGCTTCTTCATAGGCCTGCGCCTCATCAACGACCACGCCTTCAATATGGGCCTGCCCCGGATCCGGCAAGACGACCCCCATGCAGGCGGCGGCAGGGGGCAAAAACGCCTCGGGGCCCGGACGAACGCGATACGTAGTGGAAGACGGGGTCGTGCTCATGGATTACTCCTCAACGTGGATACCAATGAACGGCCGACTGTACCACGCAACGTTTGATCGAGTCAATCGAGGCAGAGGACTCAGCCTAATCGACGGAAGGCCCAGGGAATCGTCGTTGCCATAGGACCAACGGCCCAGCGGCGCCGTAATCAAGTCGGTCGTGCCCCCGTGCAAACAGGGGGGCACACGACTACGACGTCGGGCTTGGCTGGCTGGGCTCCGCCACGGAGCCGGTTGAGACAACTAATGGCGGAAGGATCTCGGTGTCGACCGCCGCGTAGCGCGGCAACACGGGCGTGACGCTCGCGCGATTGACGGACAGCCACCGTCCAAAGGCCTCGGCCAGCTCGCGCCCCCAACGTTCCTCGTCTTCATTGCGTCGACGGGTTTTCCACGGGTACTTGCCGATCATCAGCGACAATCCGGCTTGGTTAGCGGGCAACGGATACTCCTGTGTCCACAACTCCGGGTTCCGAACGGGCGAAACATCCGCCCGAGTTCGGCTCCGCCAAGGCGTCGGCATAGGAACCTCGCTGTATGGACCGGACGGCTTGAGGTGGAGCAAGTCGAACTCCAGTTCCTTGGCCGCCATGGTCATGGATCGCCATGCGCGATCAAAGCTCCTAGCGGTCACAATCCGAGTCCTCGCCTGCTTCAAGACGAGATTCTTGTAGCGCGGCGGACGGCGTCGACGGTCTCCACGCACAATGCGCCCCAGAATGCCCGCGAACTCGGCGTACTCGAGCTCACGAATCAACAGCACTCCGCCCACGATCACGGTCAGCACCACCGCCCACGACACCCCGGGCGTACCCACCGCCATCACATACGCCGCGAGCCCGCACACCGCGGACACCGCATAGAGACACAGTACTGCGCGGGGCTGATTCAATCCCTTCCAGATCAACCGGTGGTGAAAATGTTCCCGATCCGCTGTGAACGGCCCCAGACCGTTCATGAGCCGCCGAACGATTGCGGTCAACGTATCGGCGATCGGAACCGCCATCACCACGATCGGCACCAACAACGCCACAGCCGTCGAGCCTTTTTGCGCGCCTTGGAGCGCCACCGTGGCCAAAAAGAACCCAAGCACGAGACTGCCCGAGTCGCCCATGAACAGTTTCGCGGGATGAAAGTTGTAGCGAAGAAATCCGATGAGCACACCGGTCATCACCGCCGTGACCAGGACCACCGACGTGTTGCCGACAGAAAGCGCGACCAGACAGATCGTCGCCGAGGCAATCGCGGAAACCCCGGCGGCCAGCCCGTCCAATCCGTCGATCAGGTTAATCGCGTTGGTAACCCCGACGATCCAGAGCACCGTCACGGGATAACTCAACACCCCGAGAGTGATCACCCCGCCCCACGGCACCCCGATCGCGTCGGCGCGGAACCCGGCGGCGTAGACGACGGTGGCCGCGAGAATCTGGACCGGAAATTTCTTCCAGGCGTCGAGGCCTCGAAGGTCGTCGACGACACCGAGGGCGAACACCAAGAGAAGCCCCACGAAGAACGCGACGGACTTGACCGGGGCAACCGCCAAGAATCCCCGAGCGTCCGCGCTCGCCACGAACAGGCCGAGCGTCGCCAACACCAGCGAGGTAAAGATCGCCACCCCGCCCAGGCGCGGCGTCGGCGCGCGGTGGATCGTGCGATGATTGGGGCGATCCAGCGCCCCGATTCGGAGCGCCAACGGCCTGATCAGCGGGGTAACGAAGAGTGCGAGAAGACAACCTACGACGGCACTGACCCAGTACAGTCCCATGTAACCTCCGTGTCTGCGTAGCAGCCCATCCGTGTACTGCGACGAAACCCGGCGCGGCTAAGAAATCCTCACCATCTCCTCACCTCCTTCGGCGTCTTGATCGGTAACCGAACGATCCGGAAAATCGCGTTACTATAAGAGCACTAGATCGAAAAGGCAACTAACACCCGACGACACGCTCATCGTCTTGCCCAGATCAGCGCTGAACCCGGTCAAACTCGCTCCGAACCTTGACCAACGTCTCTTCGTATCCGTCAATGGCATACTCGATCGCATAGTGTTGTTCAGCAAAACGTCGCCCGTTCCGCCCCAATTCCTCACCCACCTCGGGATGTTGGATGGCCCGATCAAGAACGGACCGGAGCGCCTGGACGTCTCCGGGGACCACGACCCAGCCGCTCCGACTCTCGTTCACGACCCGTGCGGCTTCTCCTTCGGTCGGCACAATCGCGGCGATCGGCCGTCCGACCGCCATGATGCTCTGAATTTTCCCAGGAATCGCGGGCGAGGAAAGCGCCCCATCCAACGGCACTAGACAGACATCCGAGGCCCGGAGTAAATCGAAATACCGGTCCTTCGCCACCGGCCCCAAGAAACGCACATTGGGAAGCCTTTCTGCGAGCACTTTCCATTGAGGAAGCTGCACGCCGTCTCCCACCAACAGGAACACCATCGCTTGGTTCGAGACCATTAACCGCGCGCACTGGATGATAGTTGTGAGGTCCTGCGCAAAGCCCATCACCCCCGCATACGACACCACAAATGCGCCCAACAGTCCGTGTTTCTGTCGAAAGCTATTCTCCTTCGGGCCTGGGACCACCGCGTGAACATCCACCCAGTTGGGAATCACTCGGAGTTTCCCTGGATCCACGTGGTTCTCGTCGATCAGGACACGCCGACTGCCGTCCGCGGGCACAACGATCATGGCGGCATTGCGATACGCGATTCGTTCAAACAGCTTCGCGCCCCATATCAATAGCGAATTTTTCAGGACTCCAAGCTGAACCGCCGTCCGGGGGTACAAGTCGTGGAGATTGAGCACGTACGGAACACCACGGAGTCGCGTGAGGATCGCCGCAACCAACACGAGCGGCAGCGGCGGGGAATACACGATCACCGCGTCCGGCCGACCACAGCGCCACAGATTTGCGGTAAAGAGCATCCCCAATACCATCTGGTCAACCGCTCGGACCACCAGTGAGCGGCTCATGGAAGACAACCCTCGCAGACGGACCACACGGACTCCTCCCCGAACTTCGGCAAAGGGCAGGTGCCCCGCAGGCTGTCCGTCATCAAGAGTCGGAACGTACCCCTGTGGCATTTTGGTCAGCACGCAGACTTCGTGCCCTCGTTTCGCCAGGGCTTCCGCCAATTCCTGAAACAGCGTCGCGGAAGATCGAGCCTCCGGCGGATACCGATCCGTGAGCAATAAAATCCGCATACCGAGTCAGGCGCCGACCGCGTGTCGAAATGAGCCGAGCAGCCCGGCCACCGATCGATCCCAACGAAATTCAGCCGCGCGGAGCTTGGCGCGCGTTGCGAGCTGACTTCGCCGCGCCTCGTCGGTAACGAGCCGATACGCGGTGTCCCCGAACGCCTCGTAGTCGGTCGGTTCGACGTACTCCGCGGCCTGGCCGCAAAACTCCATCGACGGACCCGCCGTGGTCGCGACGATTGGCGCGCCTTGCCGCATAGCCTCCAACAGCGTAAAGGGGCACGCCTCCAACACCGACGAAAACAAGAAGGCGCGACAATGCCGGATCGTCGCTTGAAGCGTCTCGCGCGGCACGTACCCCAGAAATCGGACGTTGGACCCCAGATCCAACCGATCGACCAAACTCCGGATCTCCGACTCGTAACCCGCGTCGTGCGAACCGCCCGCGAACACCAACGGCCCCTTGAAACCGCGGTCCCTCATGACGGCGTACGCGCGAAACAACGTCGCCAAATTGGCGTACCGAACAAACTTCGCGGCCGCCGCCACATACTCCGTCGGCATCTCACGCACCACGTCGCTCGGCACTCCCGCGTCATCGGTCGCCACGTCATCAATGCCGTGGTACACCACGTCGATCTTCGTGGGGTCCGCTCCGCCGGCCACCAACGCCTCGCGGACGAAGTGCGAGACCGCGACCACCCGCGCGGCGCGTTGGATCGACCACCACGTGAGCCGGGCCAGCAGTCCATGCCGGACCTGCAACCCCCACGACGCCTGATCGTTCCGCGCGACCAGTGGCTCCATGTTCCGGATGGCGATGACGCACGGCAGACCGGATCGCAGGGTTCCCACGTTGTTGGCGGTATACAGCACGTCACAGCCCAAACGCCGAATCACTCCCGGAAGCACGGCTTGCTCCCACAGAATCCTTTTGATACCGCCTTCCGGAGTTTGGAGCGTCACCTGCCGGATACCGCTGTCTTCAGCAAGTCGGGCATACCGATCGTCACGCGCCAACAACGTGAATTCCGCCTGGTCCGCAAAGCGACCAAGTGCGGGAATGATCCCCCGAAAATACGAATCGCCGCCGTACGACTTGGCCGACAGCGCGGAGATCGCCACCCGCAGACGCGCGCTCATGCGAGCGCCGCTCCGTGGCGGTTCGTCCACTCGCGTAGCACGATCAACGTCCAGATCCGCGACCACGTGATGCCGGGCCGCCCGGCCAGGAACGCGCGCCACAACCCGAGCACCGCGCTCGGATCCATGCCCAGCTTCAGGAACGCGGTCCGGTCGTTTAGCGCCTCATCCGCCATCGGCCTCAAGTCTTGCCGGAGCCAGTGCGACCACGGGAAGGTAAAGCCCTGTTTGGGTCGCTGATAAATCGAGGCAGGCAATCGATCGCCCATCGCCTTGAGCAACAACGCCTTCGGCAACGGTCCATCCAGTTTGGTCTGTCCTGGAAGCCGAGACACCATTTCCACCAGACGACGATCCAGAAACGGGACGCGAACCTCCAGGCTGTGCGCCATGCTCATCACGTCCCCATCGCGCAAGAGCATGTTGCCCAGATAGGTTCGGCACTCCAAGAGCGACACCAGGTTGAACACATCTAGGTTGTCGACACGATCGCGCAAAAGCTGCGCGAGATCAGCCGGCAAGCCCTCCGGACTCACGCGGTGCTCACCGGGAAACAGCGAGCGCCGAACACTCGGCGGGAATACTTGACGGAGCAGGAAATACGCGGTGAAGGCGCTGCCGTCCCCGCCCAACCACTGGCCGACCTTATCAGGAATGACGCGACGACGAGCTTGCACCGCATCCCACAGCCTCGCACCGCCGGCCCATGCCAGACGGGGAACAACCGCCAGGCGTCTCCGCCACATCGCAGCCTGCTCCACCTGCTGGAATGTGGGGTAGCCCCCGAAGATTTCATCGCCACCCTGTCCGGACAGCACCACCGTGACCCCGGCGTCGCGGACCGCGCGGGAGATCACATAAACGTTGGTCCCGTCGAGTGTGGGCTGGTCCAACGCATCCAGCGCGCCGGGAAGCATCTTGAGCAGATCGCCTTCGGATAAACAGATCTCGGTGTGTTGGGAACCATAGCGCGTTGCCATTTCGCGGGAATACGCCGCTTCCGAGAACTCCTGTTCCGCGAACCCGATGGAGAACGTCTTGAGCGAGCGTGAACCGGAGCTCGCGGATGCCAGGACGCTGCTGGAATCGATCCCGCCGCTGAGAAACACCCCCAACGGCACATCGCTGACCAGGTGCTCGGCCACGACCTGATCCAGCAGCGCGCGAACCTCGGCAACCACGTCCTCGACCCGTTGCACCGGCTCGCGATCCGCCGTGGGGAATTGGGCACGCCAATACTCGTGCGGGCCGTCGATCTGACCGTCGGCTCGAATGCGGAGATAACTTCCCGGGGGGAGGATTCGGACACCCGCAATAATCGTATGCGGTCCCTGGACAGCGCCGTAGCTCAGATACCCTTCCAGGCCAACCGGATCCACCCGCCTCGGAACCAAGCCGGTGGCCATGAGAGCCCGGAGTTCCGACGCGAATAGAAACGCCCCGTTCGATCCCGCCCAGTAGTACAGCGGCTTGATACCGACGTGATCCACGGCCAAGACGAGTTCGCGCCGTTGGCGATCCCACAAGCCGAACGCGAACATCCCGCAGAGATCGTCCAGGATGTTGATGCCCCGGCGAGCGTATCCCTTGAGCAAGACCTCGGTATCACTCTGAGAGCGAAATGAACATCCTTGATGTTCCAGATCCCGGCGTAGCGATTTGAAGTTGTACGTTTCCCCGTTATAGACGATCCAATTCCCGGTTTCCGCATCGTGCATGGGCTGGTGGCCGAGCGGAGAAAGGTCGAGGATCGATAAGCGCCGATGGGCGAGAAGAATGGCGCGGTCGGGACATCCGTCGATGTCCACCGCCTCCAGGCCTTCGTCATCGGGTCCCCGGTGGGCCAACGATCGAGCCATCGCGTTCCCGATCCGGGACAGCGCGTCAGACCGGGGTCCGAGATATCCCGCGATGCCGCACATATTCGTGGCCTTCAGAGGAGAGAGCTTCGAGGGCGTCCATGACTTCCGGCGTGAGCAGTATGGGTCCGCCCAAGCTACACCGATTCAACACCCAACCAGGGTCGCTGCCGACGGATTGGATGATGCAGCCGGCGGCCTCGGCATACGAGCCCTCACTCCACGCGAGTCGGGCTCGGCGCCGCAACTGCCGCGATCGAAACACCTTCGGATAGCGACTGGATTCGTACCACGCTCGAATCCCGCGGAGCCCATCGCCGTCCGCTGCCCTGTCGATGGGGTCGCGCTTGCCGGCCCGGCGAGCCCGATAACAGAGCAGTGCGAGGACGGCATAGAAAAACTGTTCTCCATCGGACTCGGCCGAGGTGACCGACGTCATCGAGCACCGCAGATCGCACAACGGTTCCGGCAACGACGCGAGCCGGCCACGCTCGGCAACCCGGAGGTAGAGGTCGTAGTCCTGTGCCTTCCGAAACACGGCACGGTACCCACCGCAGGCGAGAATCTCGGCGCGGCGGAACATGATGGTGGTATGCGGTAATGGGGAAGTCAGACGCTCCAAATCTTCAACTAACTGTTTGTGCCGCGTCGGGTAGTGATAGCTACGGAGCACGTCGCCTCGTTCGCTCACCAGGCGCCCACCCGACCCCACGAGCAGGACGTCCGGATTGGCCTCCAGGAACACCACCTGCTTTCCAAGCCGGTCAGGGCGAGAGACATCGTCCGCATCCTGGCGTGCCACGTACTCACCCCGGGCCTCGGCAAGGCCTCGGATCAGCGACCGGGTGAGCCCCCCCCATTCTTGACGAATGAGACGGACGCGCGAATCACCGATCGCCCCAAGGAACGCACTCGTCCCGTCGGTTGAGCCATCATCGATGATCAGAAATTCGAAGTCGCGAAAACTCTGATCCAAAATCGACGCGACGGCGTCCCGCACAAATGGAAGACCGTTGCGCACGGCCATCAAGACCGAGACCATCGGGGTCATCCGTGCGCTCCGACCGTCCCCGGCGAGACAAGGCGACGATAAAGGGACACCCCGTCACGCTCGGCAACCAGCACCCAGGTCCCGGGATCGCTCTCGATCTGCGCGTAATAAACCTCCGGCCTGAGGCGAAAATCCATGTAGGTATCGGCCCAGCCCGTCCGCGGATGGTCCGTCCGGTCGATCAACACGTGGTCAACGTCAGGAGCCAGCGAAGGAAACACGTACATGCGCTTGCGGTCGTACAAGTAAGGGAGGAACTGCTGCTCGGCCGACACCACGGCATCGCGAGGAACCAACGCGACGATCGCCTTCGCCGCCTCGACGTGTGGCGTCACCTGGTACGCGGAACGAAAGAAGTTCGTGGTGTAGAACTCCCCGACCTTATAGGTGGCGTCCCAAAACTGGCGCGACACGGGAGACGGCCCAAAAAAGATATTCGAACTCAACACCCCGACGACCAGGTACAGACTCACCACGAGCGCGGCATGTTCCTGCCCAAGCCGGTCGCCCCACCGCTGCGCGAGTACCCGCTTGACCTTCACCGCGCCCTCGATGGCGGCAAAGAAGATAAACGGGACGGAAGGCGACAAGTAGTAGAGCAGAAAGCTGTAGTTCGGCAACGCGTCGCTTAAAAACGTCGACGCAAAGTTCGGGAGCGCAATCAAGAGAATCGACGGAGACAGAAACGCCAAGAATTGGACCGGGAGAAAGAACATAACGAAGTTTCCGACCTTGGTCTGAGAGAGAAAGGACTTCAACACGACGATCGGGTGAACGAACAAATTCGTGAGGATCTCAGAAACGCTGCCCCCAAGACTCGCATAGTTGCTCGCATACACCAGCCCACCACCATCCCGGAATGCCGGGATGATCACCCCGATCGCGAGCACAAAGTACCCTAGGCCTGCGACCGCCGTCAGCCCGCCGATCCATCGCTCGCGTTTGAAAAACAGGAGGTAGCAACCCAGCATGAATATAACCAGACCGACCTCCTCCCGAACAAGCAGCGCGAGGGCGACGCTGACCGAATATCCCACCCACCATCGCCTATGCGCAGCATAAAACGCCCACGCTAGACATGGAATAGAAAACCGCAGATACTCGAATTCGTACAAGTTGGTGTACTGAAGGGTGGGATACAGAAGGAACGCGACCCCGATCCACATCCCGGAACGCGCTCCCAATCGGTCTCTGGCATAGAGGCCGATCGGAATCGCCGCGCCAGCCAGCGCGATCGTCTGCAGTACCAGCAGCGTGGTCACACTGGGAGCGAGTTGAAACAGGGGATAAATCAGATAGATGATCGGTGTCAAATGCGCGGCAAACCAGTGCGCGCCGTGGTGGTAGCTTTCCGACATGGGGGTCGTGAACCCCAGTCCCTGAGTGGCACGCCAAAAAACCTCGAGATGTGTTGCCATGTCGGCATACGAATGGAGGGAAGACACCTTGAGCCATGCCATACTCCCCATCGCGCCGGCATAGGCGAGGGAGAGACCGACAAACGCTCGCACCGCAAATCGATCAAGGATGCCCACAAGAACGCGTGGCATGTACATTACGCCGACGGCTGACACGAGGGCGATCCCCATGGTCAGAACCATCCCTTCGGCATACAGTCGCGCCAGCCCGACCAGCGGCGAATCCCGCAGGACTACCGGCACCACCAGGCGAGCGGCAAGCCACCCAGCCGCAACAAACCCAACGATCGCCAGAACGAGCCGGATCGAGATCGGAGGGGTCGCTAATAGCGTTCGGGACTGCTCCATAGACTGTTCTATAGCCCGTCTTCGCGGTACGAACGACGGATATCCAAATGATAGTCCGAGGGCTTGTGGCGCCGGAATCCATCGTGTTCCAGTCGATCCAGTAGATCGTCGCCGAGACGTTGCGATGATTTGCCGTCACCCAACGGATTGGGCCAATGTTTGCCGCGAAGCGATTCGAGCTTCTCGAAGACCTTCCGCGCGGGGTACTTCTCCGGCTGGGTGGGGTCGAACTTGACGCTGGAACCCACGTCATACACCTGAGGCCGCTCCGTCGCCTTCCGCATCTGGAGCGAGGGAATCTGCAACACGCAGGTCTCCTCGACCACGGTGCCGGAGTCGGTAACCACGCCGCACGAGTTCGTCATCAACACCAGAAACTCCTCGTAACCGACCGGATCGACCATAATCACGTTCGGCGGCAACCGTAGACCCATCGCCTTGAGAACCTTTTGAGTTCGATAGCTCGCCGCAAAGTACACCTTCCGGTCCGTTGCGGCCAGGAGGTTCACGATGTTCCGCAATGACTGTTCATCGTGCACGTTCTCTCGGCGATGGCACGTCATGGCGTAGTACTGTCCCTTCTCGATCCCGCGGCTCCGGAAGAACTCCCGGTCCGCCAACTTCTCGTAATACGCAATCTTGTCGTAATAGTATTTTTGGAGCACATCGACGATCGGGTTCCCAACGACCACGATACTTTCGGGATTGAGCCCTTCACGGATCCCCTGCTCCTTGTACTCGTCAAAATACGTGTAGATCACGTCAGACAGGTTGTCGATGGTTGATCGATACTTCTCTTCTGGCATGCGCCAATCGTACGATCGCATACAGCCTTCGATGTGCACAATGGGGATGTTCAGTTGGGCGGCCGCAAGGCAGCCCACCACGGTGTTCGTATCGCCCAGGAAGACCGCCGCCTCAGGTCTCAATTCCTCCAGAACCGGATACAACCTCGTGACGACCGAGGCGCTGACCTCCGCATCGGTCTCGCCTCTGGCGTGCAGCTCGATTTCCGGAGGTTTGACCCCAAGCTCCCGGAAGAAAATATCCTTGAGATTGTCCGAGTAGTGCTGGCCGGACCAGATAAACTTCACATCATACGCTGGATTCGCCCGAACGGTATTCAGGATGATACACGCCCGGATCACGTCGGGCCGGATACCCAGGATGATTGCAAGCCTCTTCTTCCCCATTGCTATTCCCTTTCTTTCTGAAGTCAGGATGACGGCGCTACGATGACCGCGCCATATACGTGGCTAAATTGCCGATCGCTGTTTCCATCGACAGGCCGTGTCCAACCAAGCGATGGAGTCCTTCAAATCGAGTGACTAATACTTTTCTGACACTCCCCATTCCTTTTTGAGAAGGAACAATCTCTACCTTCTTTCGAAACACTGCCTGAAACACGCGCAACAACTCATATTTGGACACGGCGCTGTTCGGGCAGAAGTGATGGACTCTCGACTCGTCCCAGAGCGCATCAAAACATCCTCGCGTGATGATCGCGCCGCAAAGTTCCGCCAACTGAAGCGTGGTGACCCCATTCCAGATCACGTCGGTGAAGCCGGTGAGTTGCTTGCCGTCCGGTTGTGAGAGAAACCATTCAAGCAGTCCTCGGCGGCGGATCGGATCCGGCCCGACGATCGAGCAGCGGATCGTCACGCACCGGGGAGCCAACACTTCTCCAAGGGCCTTGGTCTTGCCGTAGACATCCGGACAGTCTCTCGGTGAGTCCTCCCCATACTCTTCGGCCCGCCCACTGAACACGCCGTCCGTCGAAATATGAATGATTCGAAATCCGGCTGCCGGCGCAAGTTTGGCCAAGGCATGCGGAAACTCCGCGTTGATGCGAAGAGCACGAACCACTGACTCGGAATCCTGCTCGTCGATATCGGCCGCAAGCACTCCGATGCAGTTGATCACATAGTCGTAGCCGCCGCGCCTGCGCACCAACTCAAGGAGACCGCCTCCACTCCCATCGGCTTCAAATCGCAAACCTTCCGGACCGCCGGCTCCTCGATGCGTGCCCTCCACCATCACCGCGTCCAAACGGGAAAGCACGTCGACCACCATATGGCCGAGCATGCCCGTCCCACCGAGTACCAGCACCCGCATGTCTACTCCGAAATCACCTTCACATCGGGAAGGGGAACAATGAATTTCCCCCCGCTTCTCAGATAATCGATCCGCTTCTTCTTGACCTCATCGATAAAGCTCCACGCGAACACCAGGGCATAATCAGGTTGGGAAGGACCTTCGACCGCCGACCACGGCTTGATCGGCACGTGCGTTCCAGGGGTACAGTACCCGTGCTTGGCCGGCGCATCGTCCACCACGAAGTCCAGGTACCGCGAATCAATCCCGCAGAAATTCATAATGGTCGTGGCTCGTCCCGACGCCCCATAGCCAATGATCCGCTTCCCATCGCGTTTCAGTTCATCAAGGAGATGGAGCAGATCGGTTCGGGTCTTCTTGACCTTGTCGCCGTACTCCATGTAGGTCGACACCACGTCGAACTTGTTCCGGCGCTCGTAGACACGGAGTTCGTCAACCGCAGGAGAGATCGGCTCGGTCCGCCGCCCAATGTTCCTGGCGTAAAAACGAATCGTCCCGGCCCGCAGGGGGATGCGTTTCAGATCAAAGATCTCCATCCCGAACCGGGCAAAGAATTTCTCCAGCGCCATGAGCGAGTAGTAGCTCATGTGCTCGTGGTAAATCATGTCGTACTGCATCTCTTCCAACACGATGCCCAAGTAGTACACCTCGAAGACAAACACGCCGTCGTCCTTGAGCAGGGCCTTGACGCCCTTCATCACGTCGACCATGTCGTCGATATGCGCGAAGGAAAAACTTGATAACACGGCATCAGCCTTCCCATGCTGTTCGCGGATCGACGTAGCGACCTTTTCGGTAAAATAGTCGTTGACGACTTGAATATCCGGAGAACCGATCGACTGCACCACGTTGGTTGCCGGATCGACCCCAAGACATCGCACGCCCCGCGCCACAAGCGGCTTCAACAACACCCCGTCGTTGCATCCCAACTCGACGGCAAAGGACTGACCCGGATTCAAGAACCGCTCGGTCATTTCCTTGGCGAACTCACCGAAATGGGTCACCAACGTCTGAATAGCGGACGAAAAATAGAAATAATTCTTCCTAAAGAGGACGTCGCCCGGTACCGCATTGTTTACCTGGACCAACGTACAATCCCGACAGAACTGGATTTCGAGTGGATAGAACTTTTCACTCTCAAACTCCTCTGGTTTCAAGAACGCCCCGGCGAGCGGAACGTCCCCGAAATCGAGGAACTTGACCAAATTCGATCCCTGGCAGAACCGACAGGTCGTATGATGCACATAGGTTCCTCTGGGTTTCTTTGACAATTCCATACATCAGCCCTCCTGTTGGCCACCGGATTGTAGATGCACATGACGCCTTCGACTTGGCCTCCAGCGTTCCCAAAAACTCTTCAGGCCATACTTCAGATACTGGAAAAAGATTTTCGGCCGATAAGAGAAGCTCGATCCCCCTTGTCCACTCTGCCGACTGGTCAGCGTATAGGGGACTTCGCAAAACGACTTCGCCAAATAGGTCGCGTGATACAGTTCCTCCATAATGACCGCAAATCCCGACTCTCGAAGGGACATCCGAGAAAGTATTCCGGTTTTCACCGCCCGAAATCCATTTGTACAGTCGGAGATCGGAATGCCATAGAGAGCACGAGCAATTTTATTCCCGATCACCGAGATCCATACACGATGAGTCGGCACACCCACCATCGCGCCTCCTTCAACGTATCGGGACCCCTTGATCACGTCGTATCCGACGAACATTTTCTCCACAAATTTCGGAATGCACTTCGGATCATTCGTCAGATCACTATCCATGAACAACACATAGTCGAATCCCTCGGAAATGGCCGTCTTCACCCCGGTCTGAAGCGCCCCACCATAGCCGGCATTTCGTTCGTGCATGACAAGTCGCAAACCAGGGAACTCACGAGACAACCGACGAAGAATCTTCCCCGTCTGGTCCCGACTTCCATCATCAACAACGATGAGAGCCGTTCGGTATGCCTGACCACCCAAGACCTCACTGACCATCCGCACGCATCGCTCCGCATTGGCCTCTTCGTTGTACATCGGCACAACCACGCAGAAACTCAGCGTCTGTTCAGGCATCGCGGGCCCCTTTCATCAGCGCCAGCGAACGTTTTTCATGGCGCCGATAGGCAAACCGCCGATCTTGGCGGCGCCGCAGATCATGAATCGCTGAGTATCAGCCATTCGCCAAGAAATCTAAAACCATGACAATATCCCGACCCGATGCAGCCACGCCCTGATGAGGACATACCCGTATCCTGACGACTCACGCAAAAACTTAAACTGGGAAATCCCCCTCTGTCGGAACGACTGCGCTCCACCGATGAACGAGACCTTCCCTCCGCTCAAATGAACCTTAAACGGTATCTCAGGAATTGCGGCCAGACCATTGGATCTGATACCAAGCGCCATCAAATAGACCCGGTCCACCAGTTTGAATGAGCAGGTAGGGTCACGAATGTCCCAGGCCAACAGGGCGCGCACCACCGCACGATATACCGACTGGTAGAGTTTGAACTTCCCAGGAATTCCTTCGCTGTCTTCCTCTTTCTCATATCGCGAGCATTGAACGAGTTGAGCCCCTTTTCGGGCCTCAGCCAAATAGCTAGGCAGCATCTCGATCGGGTGCGCCCCGTCGGCGGCAACGAGCAGGCAGTACCTTCCAGTCGCATAGGCCAACCCATAGCGGACGAGGGCGCCGTATCCCCTCCTCGGTTCAAACCGATGAACCACCCGGATATTGAGCGCGCGATACTGGCTCTGCATGACCTTCGCGACGACAATGGTGTCGTCCTCGCTCGCATCGTCGAGAATAATCGTCTCGACGTCAAGGTCAGCCTCGATCACCGTCTTTTGTAGACGCTCAATCAATGAGGGAAGATTCGAGGACTCGTTGAGGCAAGGAATGAGTATGCTAAGCTCTGGCATAGTTGTCCCCTTTCAGATTCTCTGAGACTATCGGTTGTTCGTACCCCTTGATTCCTCGTCCGACAATTCCGTTCATCCCTCGCCTCACACAAATGTTCGTGAATCCAGCCTCCGCAAACCATTGTTCGACGGTTGATAAACTTTGCGGCGAATCATATGCCGGTGAATACATATCAAACGTATCCAGGACAGACCATTCTCGATTCATCTCATCGGACAGGCCAAGATGGGAGTAATTACAGATCGGGACCAAACGCCCTCCAATCGGCCCGAGAATCGATCGGAGTCCGATCGCCAACGGAAGAAGGAGCGAGACGAACCGTTCCACACGGCCATACAGCTCGACCTTATCCTGGCGTTTCGTGAAGGGACGCAGCACATACTTCCATTGGCACAATGCAGTCAACGACTTCCGATACACGTCAATGACCAGCTCTCCGCCAGGTCGCACCACGCGAGCGAGGCTCATGAATGCCCGCTTGACATCCGGAGTATGCTGAAGGACGCCGAGACAATAGACTTTATCGAACATCGACTCCGCGAAAGGCAACCGATAAATATCGGCCTGCAATAAGGTCAGGTTCTCGAATTCGTGGTTATTCTCAAAGTTGGCGTCGACGGCGGCAGACATCTCGGCGGAAAAAACCGTCGCGCCTGTCTCGCAGACGATCTGCGTGAACCGCCCGGCGCCAGATCCGGCCTCAAGCACGCGCTCCCCTTTGAGGTCTGTTGACCATTGCGTCGTGGCGAAAAAACGATCTCGTGAAAACGTGGACCCATTGAATTTATCGATCTGGGTCCTCGCATGTTTTCGCCACTGGAAACCGAACGACTCCACGTATGAGTCGCCTTGGACGAACCGCGGGATCGAGTGCTCGATGGGAAATGTCATTGAACACCCTCGACAACCCAGGAGCCCTTGTTGAATTTCGCCGAATTCGTTCCGATCTCCAGAGACCAAATACAAGTCTTGGCCGCAAGATATGCACCGAAGATCCGTTATAATCCCTGAACGCAAGCTTAAACCTCACAGCTAGAGTTTTGACTTGCCGGTTCCTAACTTCCTACCGTTCGATCACCGACCAAGGATCCCAGTAGTGTGCTTGAAAGCGAATGTCATCGTTTCGGCTCTCATCGATCGTGGCGTCTGAGAAGAACAGCAGCTTGGCATCCGAGGTCAGATTCATAAAACCATTCGCATAACCCTTCGGAATATGGAGAATCGACGGCCTCTGCGCCGACAACACGAACCGTTGAACCGGGAGGTCCTTTGACGGTTTGTCCCAATCGTCAACGCGCACTGCAGCCACGATGGCGCTCCCGTCAACCGCCATGACCCATTTACTCTCGTGACGATGCCCGTGCCACGCTCTGATAAATCCAGGACGATGATTCGAAACCATATAGAACCGCTTTACTCCCTGGAAGCCGAACCCGTTGACGAAACTAAGCGCTCCTCGGTCATCAACCGCCAGCCCCCCTTCAATCAATCGTGGTTCATCCATCAACGCTCCTTTCCAGTCTTCTGCCATACGCCTAAAGACTCGGCCTGACTTCAAAACCCAATGGCGATGACGGGGTTTCCAACAGTTCCTTCAGGAACCGATGATTGGACTGGCGCAGCAACCCGATCTTTCTGATGCGTCCCTGCTCGAACAGCGTCTTCAATTCCCGGATACCGTCCTCAACCGTGTGCGTCGGATGAAATCCAAATGCGGACACGGCCCTGTCGCTCGTCACACGGTAGTTCCGATTGTCTTGGAACTTGACGTCGGTCCTACTGATTTCGAGTTGGGGGAAATGCTCACGGAGTTGATCGGCGAGGTCCGTGATCCGTACATTGACGGCGTGAAGATTATAAATACCCGTGTGATCGGTCTCGATGTTTTGCACGATCGCCGTCGCCACGTCCTTCACGTGCAACAGCGGCCGGTACTGGTCCCCGCCGAACACGCTGATCCGGCCGTATTGGAACGCTTTGGCGGTCAACACATTCACGACCAGGTCCATCCGAATTCGAGAATACGTGTCGCCGACGCCGAACAACGTACCCAAACGAAACATCATGGCGTTGCGCCCCAGAAGAATCTTCTCTGACGCTAGTTTGGTCTCAGCATAAATCGACAACGGGTTCACCGCGGAGGTCTCGTCGAGCAACCCGTCCGACGCACCGTACACCGAACACGTTGACATAAAGAGAATCCGCCCTCGGAACCGCTCCGCAAGCAGCGCAACGCAACCGGTGTTGATCGTCTTCGTCAACTCCTTATCCAACGAACACGCGCCGTCTCCCACCAACGCCGCCAGCCATACGACCACGTCCGCCCAATCAAGGTGGGGGCCCAGGCGATCCCAATCGCGTACGTCGCCCAAGACGAACTCAACCGGCTTGCGATAATACTCCTCGTACACCAACGAATCGTACACGCGCAGGGCGTGGCCCGTTTCAGTCAACTGATCTGTCAGCGCCCCACCAACATAACCAGCCCCACCAACAACGAGGACATTCGCCATTTCAATCCCTCCATTGGAGTTGTCCGTTCTGAAACGAAGCCCATTGGCAAATCGCACATCACAACGGCCTGAAGACACCGTCTAAATATCTTGCGACACATCGGAAGCCATGCTAATGGCCCCCCTCTTCCTCTCGTTCGGAATGAGGCCACGCCTCCATTTGGCACCAATCGACCCGCTTAACCTTACACCACCGGATACTTAACTTCGACAACCCCACGTGCCCCATACCTCTGTGGCCAGGGGAACCGCAGTGTATTACCATGCCGTCGCTGCACTAAATAGATTAGAATCATTGGTATCATCACGCTAACGATGATCGGATATGAGGTCCAGAAAAATGCGCGTGCCGCGATGAGAGAGAACCCACTAATGATCCCGTACAAGCAAACTGACCCTCTCGTAGCACCATCAGAAATCAACCGTTGATACACATATCGATGAATTACCCCAACAAGCAACCCTCCGACTATAATTCCCGGAATTGAAAAATCGAGATAGAAGTACCCAGGAAGCGAAACCGACTCATAGATTTTAGTCTCAAGGCTCAAGAAGCCTGTATGATATTCCCAAAAGAATCCGCTCCCGTATATCTCAGGTTTCCACGGAAACATGATTCTCGGGAATAGGGGATAAACCATTTCCTCAAGAAACCGTTGGCCATATTGATAGGGGAGTGTTCGCGGAAACGTATCGAGTACAACCATAAAAGCTTCGAACGGAGTCAGCATCGATGAGACACCTGCGGCCCAGAAAGTCGCAATATTTTCTCCGGAGAATGGGTTGGCCGCAGACCACGCTATATTCGACAAATACCCCACCGCTCGCGAATAATTCATATAGGTCACAACCATTATGGTCGAAGCAGCTCCAACCACAAGAGGAAACAACCGTAACCGGCGAACCATATAGTTCCGATACACCACAAAAGCAAGAACAACATTTGCCACCCCGGCCTTAGACCCTATCCCACTGAACAAGGATATCCAGAGAGACCACACAATACCCCCGAATACAGCGCACTTGGCTACACCACTCGCGCGTTGAGGCAACATAGTAAGAAGAAAATATGGCAGAGCAAACACCATGGAGCTTAAGCCGATGTAAATACCACTCGTTGCCACCTCCATTGGTAATAGGCCCTTGAAACTCATAATCATCACCACCGCCAGCAAAAGACCTATAAGCTTCCATTCTGATGGACTGCCAGTGAATACAGGTTCCTTCTTCCTTGTACGACTCCTGATATCGAGATAATATCCGACCTGAACCATCACACAAAATGCATGGATTAACACCAAAGCTGAAGGGAAAGCTTCCCAATCCCACAATGATTCATAAAAAGCCGGCATGACCTGAAAATAAAGCAGGAATGGCGCTACAGTGAAATGCAAGAACAACCCGAGATTCAAAATGTTTAGAGCATCTAGAATGTCTGCTTGGCGATAACATCTCAAATAAAGAAAGTGCGACGCATAGAGAGTCACTTGAGCAACCCCATATACAACAAGACAACCGGCCTGAGACCCCACCACCGATGTATAGTATAAGAGGAACAAACCCGTAATGTTCAGCAATGGCAGAAGCAACCTAAGGTGCTTTCTGCCGCTATAGGCAATAACACGAGTTTGTCCCAAGCAATCCCCGCCTGACAGCCAACTACTTGACTCGCACCGTTCAGAGCGAGTCAAGGTCTTCTGCCCTCATTTCGCCTAGCCACCACTTCCAATCAAGATACGTGCTGCGTCGCCGACTCGACACCTGACTATCGGTGCGAAGTCCCTTCTGGGACACCGGGAACATCTCTCGCCCCATCGATCGATAGATCGATCGATCTATCTATCGATCTACCAATATCGAGGTCTCGATCCCTTCAATAGGCTTATTCCACGGCTTCTCTCCGTGGGAACGCATCCGACGGCCAGGTTGACAATGCGCCACAGGCACCAACATCGGCCAGATGGTCAATCTGACCGGAGTATGGACTGTCGACCTAACTACATTCACCTGCATACAGAGTAAGGCAATCTGGCGTCCTGCCATTCCTCAGCATCCGGCTCGCGGCTTTCGAATGACCCCAACCAAGGATATATGAACCGACGACGGAAGCCTCTCGATAAGCTTATGAACGGCGACAAAACACTTATGGAGGACATTCGAAAACTCCCAATACGTTGGCCACCCCACAAATGTCTTGATCGTTTCCACCCCAAATCCGACCTGTTCTGCTATTCGGCGAATGGTTCCTGGGCTATTGCAGCGATAGTACGTCGGGAATGTATCCCCTTCCGCCACGCCGGTCGTTACACGCCTAAAGAACTGATGGAACTTATGAGGAGTCATCCTGGCCACCAATGCAATATAGCTATATCGATTCGGGCACAGAAATATCATCGCCCCACTAGGAACCAAACAACGATAACACTCCCGTAAGATAGAAACGGGGTCCTCTAGATGCTCAAAGACGTTTTCCGCCATTACCAGATCAAACGATTGACCTTTAAAAGGCAGCGAATTACCATCTGCCAAAACACGCATCGAGTTTTTGTTTTGTGACAGGCTTTCCCAATCAATATCCATACTCACAACACGGGCGTTAATCATCCGTTTCTCAATATCAAGGGAATCATGCCCAGCCCCCAAATGAAGAACGACACACCCAGGCTTAGAAAGTCTCTGTAGTTGGTCGATGTAAATCTCGTGGGCAGGCCTATAGGAAGGAAACCAGTTCCTATTTCTTTCCGAGATCTTCCTAAACAATGTCAACCGATCCATGCTATCTCCACACCGTGTGGACTGACATCTATGCCTTTCTAATCGCCGAGGGAATTCATGACGACGATCGAATATACCTATCGGCATCCCAACAGGGCGACGCCAAGTTTCCATGCCACCTTAGCAGTGAGACATTCATTGACTTGGACATCGAGGAGTCGCGCTCGGCATCTCCAACGTACGGGAAATATGGTCCAGGCATCGGATCAGAGAAAAACCAGGGATCCGCTTCAACAGACGCTCTTCGGTCCACAACGGCACGCCTGGCTGACCATCCGACATATCCGGACTTAATCCTCCTTCCAATGGAAGCAGGAAGATGCTTAAGAAGCATATAACCAATATCTCTGAGTGCAGGGCATGCCAGCACATATGAGGGTGGAAGAGATCGTAGCCACTGAGCACTCTCCGCTACCAATCGTAGACCCACTGGTCGGCTGATCGTCCGTAGCATATTCCTTCGTCTGTCAAAGGACTCCAGACTCGCCATCGATCCCACGACCGGCAAACCGAGAGCACTCGAATGCCAATCAAATATATTCCGCCATGTCTGATGAGGCATGTCGGACAGATTATAAATACCCGATGGCTGCCTACCCTCCAACATCTCGACAACGGCCTCTCCTAACCGCTCAATATGGACTGCGTTAGACAGCAAATCTCCACCAAATGGCAGCGAAAATCCTTGAGTCGCCAACATCGTTACGATGGCATTGGACATCGCCTGACTAGCCCCATAGACGTGTCCAAGGCGGAGCAAATAATAGTCCAATCCACGACGGGAGAAGGCTCTGGCCGCCCGTTTTTCTATGTGGAGCTTCTCCTTCCCATAATCTGTATCAGCCTTTGGAGCTTCGAATGTGCTGCGCGACAAATCAATACAACTTCCATATACGGCAACACTACTGAAGTGAACAACACGCCTGACATTCGGCAACTGCGCAATGCTATCGATGATTCCTTCGTTTAACTGTCTTGATTCCCTGGGAAGTCCAACAGCAATCGCACAGTTGATGACAATCTCGCAATCGCCGATTAGCCGGCGTGCGAATCCGATCTCCTCAACTGAGCCAACACGGGCTCGATAGCCCATGGCGTCGATAAATCCTGCGCTGACGTCATTCCTGCATACAGGAACAACATCAAGCCCCTGAAGCTCAGATAGCCGTCTAACTAGGAACGAACCGACCTGACCGCCCGATCCAAGTATTGCGACGCGAACTCTGCCCATTAGCCATTCCCCATCAGACTGGCATCCGATGGAATCGAGGTCTTCTGACTGGCCCGCCGAAACTTGTAGGCTAATTCAATAAATGTGGTGCCAAATCGAGCGGTCTCAGCATCAACTATCGAGGGGTGCCTACTTCGGCACTGCATAATGAACTCCCTCCATTCATCGTAGAAAGCCCGATACACAGATCCGTCAAGTTTGCCCCCACCCAGACAAGCCAAATTCCTTCCTTCGACATCGCACAGTTCTACAGTACCATCTGGAGTCCCTCTCAATCGCATGATCACGGATGGATAATGTAACTCGATCCCGTTGAACAGGTCGGACATCTTACTAATCGCCAAACCGAATCGAACCCTTCCACCTCCTGGAGTGGTTATGCAGGAAACTACTCTGCTTTCAAAATCCAGATCACCCGATCTTACTTGGAAGCATCCCTCAATCGAACACTCCAGAATTTCCATGATACTCGCTACCTGATCGACAAGGTGGGAACCCGTCTCCATCAGCACCCCTCCCCCAACAGCGCGCGCGTCGGATTGGTACCACTCTCCCTGGCGCCCGGTACCTCTCATTCGAGCCCCCTCACTCGCCCACACGCTTTGAATTGGACCAAAAGGTGCCTTTGCAACAATCGCCTTTGCCAGTAATGTTGACCGATAGAATCGGCGCATAAATCCAACGCCAATTTGCAGGCCATTCGACTTAGCTAATGAGAGCATCGACTCGTGCTCGACTGTCGACACCGCGAACGGTTTTTCGCAAAAAAGATTCCAACCTCGTTTCACGATATACTCGACAGCCGGCTTACGATATCCAACAGGTATAGCCACCAGGACAATATCGACATCAGAGCAGTCATCCAGATCCTGGAACCATCGGTTCACCCCATGAAGCTTCGCAAGATCACTCGCACGGGCACCGACCTTGTCGCAGACCCATTCGACGGAGACATCCGCCATCGTTCGCAAGACTGGTAAATGGTACAGTTCGACTACAGATCCAGCACCAAGGATCCCTATGCGAGTTTTGTCGACCATCATGCTCCCTAATATCTATATATCTATCCCGTTACGATCGTTGGCTGAGACGAAGGCGGCTTATTGCATAGACCACGGTCCATTTCCCCTCCCTCAGATCTAGGGCATAGGCTGCAGAGATATATGCCACGCCGCCAACAATTGAGGCCACGATCATATGAACCATCAACCCTGCATTGACGGGAATACTCCTATCCACGCCCAAGATTCCCAGGGCCATTACTCCACTACACAGGCAGCCACGGAACACAAAGGATCCAAGATTGTGGACAAGGGTGTGATTGAGTCGACGCTGTAAGATGAGATACACTGAAACGACATCAATGAGGTAGTAAAGCGAAGTTCCGATTGCTAGACCTACGAAAGATAGACGGCCAGCCAACCAGATCTTTGCCATGACACCAACCCCAAAACACACGGCAAGACATATGGTTGGGGTCACAGTATCTCTTAACGCATAGAACATATTGCTTAGATGGAGAAGTAACGCATGTCCAAACAGAAGCCCGAGATATCCGATGACGGCAATAGATACATCAGATGAATCTCTCTGAGTGAAGAGGCCTCTCTGGAACAATAGCGAAGAAATTTCCTGCGCTCGGAGAACGAGAAAAACGGCTATCGGCATCAGAACGAAGAGCATTGCCCTGAAGACGCGCTCAAAAGCCCCCTGAAGCTCATCGAACTTGTTGCTAGACACCAACCCACATATTTGAGAAAAGCTCGTTATGACGACTCCGCTGCAGATCACACCGGAAAGCGTCGCCACCAGCCTCCATGCATAGCCGAGATAGGAAATGCTCCCTTCAGGTAATGACGACGCGAGGTACCGATCTACTAGAATATCCGTTTTGACAAATAAAGAACCAAGGACTAATGGAATAATAAGGAGAGCTACCCGCCGGACTTCATGGTCACCAAGACCGAGCTTTACTTTGAGCCGAGATCTCTCCTTCAAGGTAAGGACCAACGCTATACTCTGAAGAACAGCACCAGCCAGTATGCCTATCCCGAGCGATAAAATTCCGAAATGACCAGCCAGTAAGACGGTAACAGCTCCAGTCACAACAATGTTTATCGACTGAGAGAGCACCGGCCAGCTAAAGCTACTGGATCCGTTATGAGCGCAAATCAGAACGCTGGATATTCCCCAAAAAACAATCGCCGCTGCCTGAACCGCAAGAAGTTCTGAGCTGAGAGCAGAAGCTTGGTCGCTCAATCCTGGAGCCATCAGCACAGTCAACCCCGTGGCTCCAAGATAGAGACCCAGCGCAACCAACAGGAGTATGACTATCGTCGATGTGAAGAACACCGAGGCCAACTCCCAGAATCTAGAGATTCCGTCTGTCTCCCTGGCATGGATGATGCTCGGGAGGACCGTGAACGCCATCGATCCGATGAGCACCATATTCACGAGCTGAGGCAGCGTAGTCGAAACTAAGAAGGCATCCATCTCCCAGCGGGCCCCAAACCGATAGGCAAGATAGGCCTGGAGGAAGAAATTGAGAATGACCCCCAAACCCGAAAAGACCGTAATAGATATCGCTTTGCTTACCACGCAGTCATGTCCGCGTGATCAGACCGACGACATGTTTTGAAAACGGCAGCGAACACGTGAACGCCGGAGACACCGCGTTAAGGACGTGCGTCGAGTTCTCCCCTTGGGCGACGACAAAGTCCGAGACCAGCTTTCGTTCCTTGAGACTTACCAACTGCGCTCTGATCCCACGATGACTGGACGGCACAAAATCACGACTCGTGACGTTAGGCACGAGCTGTTTCGCTTCTCGGACGAACCACGGCTTCACGTATCGGCGCATCTCATCCCTGGCAATGGCCCGGAAGTTCGCCTGGTTCCGAAACCAGAGGGAAACCTCGGTTTTGACGATAGGCCATATCTCTCCCTTCTCAACGTCGGTAAAGCCGTGATAGGCTTCGCGACCGAACACCGGCATCGCGGTCGGTCCGACGATAACTTCTCCATGCACGGTCCTGGTAAAGTGCACGCCAAGAAACGGATTTCTAAGGTCCGGGACCGGATACACATTCGAGCGTATCAACGGCGTCTTTGTCGGCGCCAACTCGTAGTAGCTTCCCCGAAACGGCAGCAACCGGTATTCCAAACCCACCCCGAAACCATGCGCGATCCGATCCGCGTATGCGCCGCCGCAGTTGATGAGATAACGAAACGGCATGTCCCCGTGGTTCGTCGCAATGACTTGACGCTCGCGATTGACGGAAATCAACGCCGTGTTGAGCAGAAACTCCACGCCATGTGACTCGGCATCTGCAGCCAAGGCCTCACACACGTTGGCGGGATCCACCACGGCCGTTGTGGGGGAGTACAGTGCCTTGGCGAAGGTTTTCGCATACGGCTCAACGTCCGCCAGTTCCTTCTCGTCGATCAGCCGGACCGGGACCCCGTTGGCTTTCCCCCGCCTTTCCAGTTCGTGGAGCGAGTCAACTTCTTTCTCATTCCGCGCCACCACCACCTTGCCGCCTTCGGACAACGGCAAGCCCTGCTTACGGCAGAACTCTTTCAACGCGGCATTCCCATCGCGGCAGAACATCGCCTTGAGGCTCCCGGGCTGATAATAGAATCCAGCGTGCAGCACGCCGCTGTTGCGTCCGCTGGCGTGTCGGGCCAGTGCAGATTCCTTCTCAAGAACCACCACACGGCATGGGTGTCTTGACACCAGTTCGCGCGCGATAGCAATGCCGATCACCCCACCCCCGATGATCGTAAAATCAGGTACGCGAGATCCGGTCACCCTCGCACCCCTAACTCGTTGCTGCTGATGCCGTGGTGCAACGAACGATATGGGGTGGTTTTCGAAGCAAGGCTCCGTGACAAGCCGCCGTCAGTGAGAATGCCGTGCGCGAATACTGAGACAGGGAGCGAGGAACCGATTGACCCTGAACCGTCGCTCGTCGGCGCCCGTTCGTCTGCCGAATCGTGCACCTGCGTTCTCCCTCCCTGTAGTGATCATGCAGAACCGTCATGGAGCAAAGCCTTGTTGCTTCACCACCTGCACGGCGTTGCCAAGTGACCTGCGCCGGCGCAACGGAATCTCCTGCGTGTCGGGGATCCATTTCCAGCACGAGATGTCAAAATTTATACACCAAACGAGCGATTGGACTCAAGGAAGAAGTTGCTATTCACAGGAAGAAGCTGCGCGCCCCGACGCGCTGTTCGACGACCCGCGGATCTTCAGGGAAGCTGGACGACCGCCGCGGCGAACGCGTCCTTGGCGCTTCGCCGCGGCGCGAGGTCGAAGTAGGGTGAACGCTTCCCGGCTCTCCTGCGGGAGCCCGAGGTGCTTGATCCGGACAAGGTGCACGGCCGCGTCGATTGCGGTCTTGGCCAACAGGACGTCATCCGCCATACACGCTCCCGCGCGCGAGGATGTCGGCCACCAGTTCCCGCCGCTCTTCATTGAATTTGGCGTACGAGGAAAACACGTCGTCCTCGAACACGGCGCAGGCGCGCTCGTCGGCGCAATACAACCGCTCGCCATAGGCGATGATCTGCACCAGAAGAATCGTGGGCGCCTTCAGCCAATCGACGAGATCAACGGGCCGCCGCACCATGTCCCCCACGTCCCCCGCGAGCTTCAGACTGATATCGAATGTCAACGGTCGCGCGGGCAGCACCGCGAGGTCCACGTCGCTATCCCGCCTTTCGTACTCGGTCACCACCGACCCGTAACGGTCGATCGCCACGACGTCCGGCAGCCGGCGGCGAATGACGTGGACCACCGGGTCGAACGATCCCATCACGAGGACTCCGACCGGCCCGGTAGCGCGGCGCGAAGGCCCTCGAAGAGATCGGTCGGCGGACGCGTCGGCATGAGGATTAGGACATCGATATCCACGGTCGCGCGCGGCGTCACCAACGCGCTGTATGCGAGACCGCCGGCAAGAGCGAAGTCTACGTGCTGCGCCTGCAATACCCTGATAACCGCGGTCAGGTAGGCGTCATTCGCCACGCGCGCTCTTTCCGTTCCCGAATCTCGGCAAACAGTCGCGCCTCGACCTGCTCCGCGGGGATCGACTGGGCCAGTACCGCGCGCCGCAGCGCCAAGCACAGATCCGTGATCTCGGCCCAGGCGGCCAGGTTCTTCGCCGCCTGTTCGGACGATTGGTCGCTCATCCGAACAGATCCACGGGAGGGACGTTGCGCAGCCGCTGGAACCGTTGATCCTTGTCCGAGAGCCTCGGCTCAACGAGCGGCCACTCGATCCCGATGTCCGGATCGTTCCACAGGATCCCCCGCTCATCGTCGGGCGCGTAGAGGTTGGTGCACTTGTACATGAAATCCGCCGACTCGCTCAACACGCAAAACCCATGGGCAAACCCTGGGGGAATGTACAGTTGTTTTGGCTCATCTCCGGATAGCCGCTCACCGTGCCACTTGCCGAACGTGGGTGAATTTTTCCGGATGTCCACCGCCACGTCGAACACCTCGCCGCGTATGACCCACACCAGCTTGCCCTGCGGGCGTTTGAGCTGATAGTGCAGGCCGCGGAGCGTGCCCTTCGTGGACCGCGACGCATTGTCCTGGACGAACGGGTCCGCGATCCCGGCCTCGGCGTACCGGCGCGCGTGGTGCGTCTCCCAAAAGAATCCGCGGTCGTCGCGAAACACGCGCGGCTCGATCACCAGCAGGCCGGCAAGCGGAGTTTCCTTGACGATCATGCGGGCCAGGCCTCGACGAGCCGCCTCACCCCGGTTTTGATGTCCACCTCGGGCTTGTACCCCAACAGCGTTTCGGCGCGCGTGAGGTCCGCGAGCGAGTGTTTCACGTCGCCGGGCCGAGACTCGGTGTATTCGGGTTTGAGCGATGACTTGAGCAGGCGCGCCAGTTCCGCATAGAGCGCGTTGAGCGTGGTGCGTTCGCCGTAGGCCACGTTCATGGCCTCGCCCACCGCATGTGGGCTCTCGCAGGCCAACAGATTCGCGTTCACGCAATCGCCCACAAACGTAAAGTCCCGCGATTGCGTGCCGTCGCCGAAGATGGTGACGGGACGTCCGGCTTTGAGCGCGGCCACGAACCTGGGAATCACGGCTGCGTACTGCGACTCCGGGTCTTGCCGCGGGCCGTACACGTTGAAGTATCGTAAGGCCACGGTCGGCAGGCCGTAGGCGCGGTAAAACACCTTGCAGAACTGCTCGCCGGCCAACTTGCTCACCGCGTAGGGTGAGAGCGGATTCGTGGGCAGGGATTCGACCTTGGGCAGCACCGGGGTGTCGCCGTACACCGACGAGGACGACGCGTACACCACGCGTTTGACCTTGGCTTCTTTTGCGGCCCAGAGCACGTTGAGCGTGCCGGTCACGTTCACGGCCGTGGTGCCGATGGGATCCGCGATGGACCGCGGCACGGACGGCAACGCGGCCTGGTGTAGTACATACTTGACGCCGCTGATCGCGTCAACGCACGTCCGTTGATCACGGATGTCGCCTTCGATCACGGTCAGCCGCGGATCGTCCGCTCCCACGCCGCACGCCGCGCGCACGGCATCGAGGTTCGCGCGCCGTCCGGTCGCGAAGTTATCGAGCACCCGGACGGTTTGCCCCTTCCTAAGAAGCGCTCCGACAATGTGCGAGCCAATGAACCCGGCTCCGCCGGTGACCAAGTAAGTCATCGTCACGTATTACAACTTCACGATCTTTGATCGCCCCTGCTTCACATCTTTCGTGGCATTGCGGGTGTCGATTACCAACTTGGCCTGCGCCACCATGGCTTTATAATCGAACGCATGGTGGTCGGTGACGATCACCACCGCGTCGTACGAGGCCACACGGTCGGGGCTGGCGGATTTGAGTATCCGCCCGTTGCCCACGTCCAGCTTGGGGACGTGAGGGTCGGTGTACGCGACAGACGCGCCCTTGGACGCCAACAGCCGGATGATGTCCAGTGCCGGGGACTCACGCACGTCGTCCACGTTGCGCTTGTACGACACGCCCGCCACCAGGAGCTTCGCTCCGTTCACGCTCTTTTTGGCGCGATTCAACGCGTCGGCCACGAGTTCCACCACGTGCTCCGGCATCTTGGTGTTGATCTCGCTCGCCAGTTCGATGAAGCGCGCGTTGTAGTTGAATGCCTTGAGTTTCCACGACAGATACAAGGGGTCGATCGGAATGCAATGCCCGCCCAGGCCCGGCCCGGGATAAAACGGCATGAACCCGAACGGCTTGGTGGAGGCCGCGTCGATCACTTCCCACACGTCGATGCCCAATGTGCGGCACATCAGCGCCACCTCGTTGGCCAATCCGATGTTGATGGCGCGGAACGTGTTCTCCAGGAGTTTGACCATCTCGGCGGCTTGCGTGGAGCTGACCGGAACCACGGTGTCCACGGCGTGCCGATACAACGCCACCGCGAGCTTGGTGCACTGGGGCGTGACCCCGCCGATGATCTTGGGGGTGTTCCGGGTCTGAAACGTCGGATTTCCGGGATCAACCCGCTCCGGGGAAAACGCGAGGAAGAAATCCTTACCGACGCGTTTGCCGTTCTTGGCTAACGCGGACAACACGACTTCATTGGTCGTACCCGGGTACGTGGTGCTCTCCAGCACCACGAGCTGCCCCTGGGGTAAATACTTGGCGACCTGTTTCGTCGCGGCGGCGATATAGGAGATATCCGGGTCTTTGGTCTTCCGAAGCGGCGTGGGCACGCAGATACTCACCGCGTCCAGCCGACGCAGCGCGGCAAAATCAGTCGTCGCCCTGAATCGGCCCGCCTGCAACGCAGCCCGCACATCGCGATCCGGCACGTCCTGCACGTACGAGCGGCCCCGGGACAACGACTCGACCTTGGCGGCATCCACATCGATTCCGGTGACCGAGAACCCCGCTTTCGCAAACTCCACCGCGAGCGGCAAGCCCACGTACCCGAGGCCGATCACGCCGATTGCGGATTTTTTCCGGTTAATATCGTCGAGCGTAGGCATGGTGAGCCGTGACTAGAAATCCCGCTTACAACGCTCAGGTACGCCGAATCGACGCGCGCTTTTCCCGTGGGTTATGAGCGTCACCGCAGTCCGTACAACCTCCGCTCTCTGGCGGTTCTCACGTATTCGAGAAAAAACGCGAGCAGCATGAAGCTGACCAATCCAATAACTGCGCCAAGCCCCACAATCAGTCTCCGCTGGGGGCCGACCGGGACCGACGGCAACACCGGCGCACTCCGCACCTTGGTGTTTTCGGATCGCGTACGGTACGCGGTCAGCTCCGCAATCCGGTTCTCATACTCTCCCCGCTGCACGGCCAGACCGGTTGCGGTTCCCTCCACCCCGAACATCTGGGTTTTGGTCGCGTTGCTCCGCAGCTCGCTTTCGTTCCGTTCGCGATACAACTCGTCTAAATGCACCTGGCGGCTTTGAAATAACGTCTGCTCCCACAATGCTTCCGACGCGTTGGGTGGGGTTTCAGTGAGGCGGGCTCGAGCCTGACTCATTTCAGCTTCGATCCGTGCGATACTGCGATCAAGCCCCTCGCGGTATCGCGCCTCCGACGACACCTGGGCGCGCAGGTCCGCGATCTGCAGTCTCAACCCCTCCTCCTGTTTCTTGTTGACGAGTAGTCGTTCTTTCAGGCCTTCCTGCTCGCGATCAATGATGGCCAATCCGGCGGCGTAAACGGGCGCGTGCTCCGCCATCAACGTCTCGGCGAGAAATGTGAGCCCGTCGGCAGCCTGGCGGGGATCCGTCAGGGTCAATTTGAGCTCGATGAGGGTGGTCGCCGCCACGTCCAAATCATTTTTCACGACCTGGACCTTCAGCGCGCCGCGCAGCGCGCCGATCGTGAGTCCGGGGACTTCCAAACGCTCACGCAGTGTATCGAGCATGGCGTCGCCGGTTAAGACCTGTGCAATGGTTTTCGGCGATTCGATGAGGCCCAGCCGCGCGCTGCCGCCGTCAGCGGACGTGAACACCGTGCCGACCTTCAGCAACATCGACGCCTGGTAGGTCCTGGGCGCAGACACGGCGTACCACAAGGCTAGACCGATCGCCGCCGCGGTCCCCAGACCAATGAGCCACCGATGGGACCACATCACGCGCAGGTAGTCGAAGAGCTCAACCGACTCCTCGCCGACCGCATCCCCGGTCACCCTTGGTTCGTCTTCAGCAACCGGACCCATAGTTCGTCACCATCCTGTGCGAACGGAAAAACTGACGACGTGCCCATCATCGTGCGAGGGACCAAGGGGCTCTTCCATTCGCGTATAGCGGTACTCCATGGCCGTTGACCACGTCGCCGACTCATACACGAGTCGCACCCCGGGACTTCGCCCCGACGTCTCGCCCGGTCCGAACACGCCGCTTGTCACAGCGTCATACAACGCACTGACCATCCACTCCGGTGTGACGCGTCGGTCCAGTTCCATACTGAGCATTCTGGCATCCGTTCCCATGGGATGGCCGATCACCACGCCCTGGTAGGTATATCCCGATTGATACACCGCGTGTTGATACCAGATACCCGGCACGTCCGCGAACGCGTTGTCCGCCCACTCGGTCCGTAACGACCACTGGGAAGAGCCGGCTAGGGTTGGGAGATACACGCCCGCGACCACGGCAGGGTGTGACGGAAACCCGTTCGCCTCATCTTCTCCAGCCCACTCCAGGTACAAAGCGACCGGTTGCGGGCGCCACGGAATCCGGATCGTCGCGTCGATTCCCCCGAGCTGATTGCCGGGATTACGCGTGTCGTTCTCGCCTTTCGCCCGGATCACGTCCCAGATGAGCCCAGCGGTTACCGGGCGGCCCTCACCGCCGAACATTGCGGTCCGCGAAAGGCCGAATTCTAGCTCAGGCCACGGACGGAACGCAAGACGAAACCCGGCCAGGAACGGACGGGGAATCGCGAGGCGATCCGCCTCCAACCGCGTGACGAACACATGGGCCGACATCGGGCCGATCCACTTGAGGTACCACGGTCGACTCGTCTCCACCCGGACTAGATCAAACGGCGCCGCATGATCGGTCACCAACAATGTTCCGCGATACCCCGGCCCCCACCAGAGCGACTCGCGGCCCACGGTCAACGCCAGTCCCTTGCCCGCCAGTTCCACGTAGGCCGAGCGCGCGGCAAGATCCAGATCGTCGGTCACCCCGACCGGATAACGAAGTTCGGGATGGTAGCCCCATGCCAGCCACCCGCTCAACGATCCGCCCAGCGACGCCCCCACGCGGGCATTCCCTCCATCCGACAATTGGTCCCCGTGCCGCTCGATGCCCGTGGGAACCGCGGGTCCGTCCCCTTGGACGAAGCGGCCTTCGAACCGCGCATCGCCCATCGACCCCATGGACACCAGTCGGCGTTCAACGGTCTGGACATCGGCCGTGATCCACGGATCCGACGATCCAGCGGCATTGATGCGGATCTCCCGCAACATCGACCCCAGGGCATCCTTGGTTAATGGACGCGTCCCCAGCAAGCCCTCGTTGACAAGACCCAGCGCCGCCAACCATTCCAGCCGTCGGTAGAGAAGGTCATCAGTAGGCAGGTGCGGTTCCGCGGCGAACGCCGGTGCAGTAACCAGGAGCGCCATAACGCACGTAACAACCTTCACTCGCTCCGGAACCCGTTCGGCACGCTCTCCGCCCCGTGATGGCCATTGAAAGTTCGACGCCCACGCAACCCTCGGACGTATTCCCTGACGAATACGAACACCAGTCCAGCGAACACGGACACCGCGAAGGCCGTGGCGACATTCAATCGAATCCTGGGGCTACTGGCCCGAAGCGGCGGCACGGCTTCGTCCAACACTTGAAAGTTCATGCTGATGGAGTGCTCGTTGAGAAACCGCCCGGTGGCCGCGATGGTTGAGTTGGCCATGGCCGCGGCTATGGCCGGGTCGCGCCACTGCGCGCGCACGGTAATGAGTCCGCGACCGCCGCCGCTTACCTTCACCACACCCTTCTGCACGGCCTCAATTACCTCATCGCGGGTCAGCCGGGTTCCGTTCGTCTGGGTAAACAGATCCATCAGATGGAGATCTTCGACCACCATGGCCGCGATCCGGCGGCTCTGGAACACGGCCAACAACTTATCGCTGGGGTTTTCGATCCCCAACGCGCCCCCCAGCGACCCCGACAACGCCGAGGCCAACCCGCCGCCCCGCTCAGATCCCAACGGCATCACCGTAGCTTGTGCGGTATAGGTCTTCGGAGTATTGACACTCACCGCGGCGGCTGTGACGGTCCCGAGCGCAACCGCCGCCAGGATCACCCATCGCCCCCCCCACACCACACGGGCGTAGTCCTCCAACGTGGGTTCCGGATCGTCCTGGACCGAAAGTGCGACCTCGCGCTCCGGCTCCAGGGTCTCGGTTTCAGCACGATACAGCACGCCGCGACATCCTTTCGCGAGTACGGGCGGGTTGTAATCCCGCCCTCTAAAAAATCACCACCACCGCTGCAATCGCGATCGCAAACTGCCCTACGATCGTGGCGATGTCCCGCCAGAGCGGCAACGGACGGTACTTGGCCTCCATCTGTGGTGGAACCAGAATCGCGTCACCGGCTTCCACGGTCTTGACCTCATCCGGGCTGACGGACGAGCCGTCCGCTTTCACCAGGTAGATGGCCTTGCGATCCGCATTCGGCAAATACCCGCCCGCCATCGCGACATAGTCCTTGATCGCTTTGGCGGAATGCGCCACCACCGCGGTGGGATTGCGCACACTGCCCAACACCGCCACTGACGAGGGCGGTTGGGGGATCACCAGCCGGTCGCCGTCTTCCAGTGTCAGGTCGTCAGGGCCGCCCTCGAGCGCCTCGGGCTGGTCCAAGCGGACCACGACTCGGCCCAGCACGGTTTTGGATGCCAAGAGTTTCACGGCTTCCTGTCGCGTGGACAATTCAAACCGAGCGGCTTCGGCCTCGTCTTTCGAGAGCCCCCCCATGGCCAAGGACGCGGCCTCCGCGGTCACGCGCTGGGTATGGGCATTGGTGAATTCCTGGAGCTGGAGTTCTTGGCTCGCTCGCACGCTCTCACGAGTAAAAATCGCGCCGCGCAGATACGCCTTGTCCGTGAAGCCGCCCGCGCGCCGAATCAACGAACTCATGCGTTCGCCGGAGCGGACCACGTACGAGCCGGGGAATTGCACCTCGCCTTCCACGCTCACGCGGTATTGTCGCTTGAGCTCCCCCACTTGTTTGACCAGCAGTTCGTCGTCGCCCTGAAGCGGCATATTCTGAGCCGGATCATCCGCTAGCACGCGCGCCAGATCGATCGGCATGACCTCGCGATCCCCTTGTTCCGCCACGGACGACGGGGTGAACCGCACCAGTTCGGCCTCGCTGGTCGCTGATTCCCGGGTGAGCCCGCCCTGGAATACCAGATCCTTCACCCGCATGCCCTTCATCAACGGGTACGAGCCCGGCCGTTTCACTTCTCCGCTGACCTTCACGTGCGGCAACACCTTCACGTCGTTCTTGGCCGTGATGACCACTTCGTCATCAGGCGCCAGCGCTTTACGCTCGGCCTCATCCCCCTCCAACAACCGATCAAGTTGGAAATACACGACCTCCCGCGCAAAACCCGCGTCTCCGTTCTGAACCTTGCGTCGGATTTCCGACCGCGCGGTGAACGCATCCGGGGTGGGGTCTCCCGCTTGACGAACGAGTTCGAGCACGGTCATGTCGTGGTACAGGCGATACCGTCCGGGATGACGCACTGCGCCGCTGATCGTCACGAACGCGGGGTCGCGAAAACGCGCCGCGGGATAGATCCGGATCTCGTCGCGATCCTGGAGATCCAGGTTATGGCGCGGGTTGCCCGCCATCATTTCCTGGATACTGAAGGTGAGCACGGTGCGGGCCATGGTCGGCCGTTCGTACCGGATGATTTCACTATATTCGAGCGACGGTTCCGGGAGGAACTGCTCGTACGACGGGATGATATCCCGCACACGCATGCCAGGCTTGAATTGGTACTCGCCGGCCCGCACCACGTGGCCGCCGAGCCGCACCACGTTGCGCGCCGTGGCCTGAATGGGAAACACCTTCACCACGTCCATGTTCCGGATCGGCACGGCCGCAGCTTCGTCGAGTCGCGAAAGATCCAGATCCACCGCGATCCGCTGCTCATGCGCCTCCACGCGTTCGATCTGCACGCGATTGAGATCCGCGGTCGGACGCGGCCCGCCCGCCAACCGGAGCGCGTCCGCCAACGAGGCCTTGTCCTTCATTTCATAAATCGCGGGTCGGACCACATTGCCGGACACGGCCACGGTCGAGCCGATCAGCGGCACCAGAATCGTATCCTCATGCTGCAACTTCACGTCCTGCGTACGATCGCCCTTCATGAGAAAATCATACAAATCGATCGACGCCGTGGTTTTCCCGCCACGGATGACCTGCATTTTTCGCAGGCTGCCTCGCTTGGTCGGTCCGCCAGCGGCGAACAACGCGTGATACGCGGTGGACAACGCGCTCAACGTGTAGCTGCCGGGATGGACGGCTTCGCCCACCACGTACACCCGGATGCTGCGCAACCGCCCCATGCCCACGCTCAAGTGAAAGTCTTGGTAGTACTTGGCCAAGTGGCGCTCCAAGAACGGCCGCAACTCGTCGTACCGCAAACCCGCAACCGGGATGACCCCGGCGCGCGGCAACGTGATTTCGCCGTTACGATCCACTTGGACCTTGTACAGGCCGTCGACGAGGCCCCAGATGGTGATCGTGAATTCATCCGCCGGCCCGATCACGTAGTCCGGGCTCACCGGGACGTCCACGCCGGGCGTGAATGCCGTCGTGGTCTCCGAGTCCTGAAAGAGCGCGTAACCGAATTGCTTCAACGGTTCGTTTGACAGTTCAACCGGGGTCTCGTTGGACTCTTCCGTGCGGAAGAAACGTTCCAACTCGGAGACCGTGGGCACAACGGAAGACCGGTCAGTCGACTCCCCGGCCTTGGGCGGAACTCCCAAAGCGGGCTCAATCGGACCACGCTCCCGCGTCGCGTCCTCAGCCGATTCTTGAGGCCGTGGCCGGCACAAGATCTCCGCGGTCTCGGGATCCGACTTTTTGAGGGATCGACACGCTTGGTCCACTTCGTCGTGACGATCCTCAACCTCCTGCCGAGGGGACACGGCTCCGCGCTCGATGCGTCTGGGTGATGAGGGCTGATCCGAGGACGACCGTGTGCCGCACAACTCATCGGCTTTCTTGGGATCGACCTGTTGCAAGGTTCGACAGGCATCCTGCGCCTGCTGAACCAACTCGGGAGGGACGGCGGACGGCGGCGGTTGGGCCGCGGCCGTCGCGACAAGGCTACCGCCCGTGATGAGCGCTCCCAGCACTACGATCCATCGCCCAGTTGCCTGCAGCATCCTCCCACACTCCCTGTGACGAGATGGTCAGTTACCGTGTTGCGGTGGAGTCGACGCCGTCCTTACCGGTGGAGCGTACCCTTTCGGTATGAGCGATCATGCGATGAGGCCAGCACGGGTTCCGCCTCGTCGGAAGCGGGTGCTGAATCCGTGAGCGTAATACCCGCGGCGAGTAACGCCTCGGCCCGCTCGGGCGACGTGGATTCCGCGTATACGCGGACCACGGGCTCGGTCCCGGACGGCCGGATGATCACCCAACTGGAGTCATCCACGTACAGTTTGGCGACGCCCTCCACCTCGATCCGCCGGACAATGGGGAAATCGCCGATACCTGAGAGCCGTCCCAGCCGCTCGCGTAGTTGATCGACGCCGCCCGGCGACACGGGCCGGTCTACGCGCAGGTAATACCGGGGACCGACCGTGGCGACCAACTCTTCGAGTTGGATTCGCAACGGTTTGCCGGTTTTCGCGACCATTTCCACGAGCAGCAGACACGTCAGAATGCCGTCCTTGTCCGGAACGTGCCCGCCGATAGTCAGACCCTGTGCCTCCTCGCCCCCCGCCACGAGCTTCCCCTCCGCGATCAACCGACCGATGTACTTAAATCCCACTCCGGTCTCATAGACCGGGCGGCCGTGGCGCGCGGCCACCGCGTCCACCAAGTGACTGGTCGCCACCGAACGCGCCACCCCGCCTTGTGCGCCGCGGGTTCGGATCAGATAATCCACCACCAACGCCAGCACTTCGTTCGCGCTGATGTATGCCCCGTCCGCGTCCACCACGCCGAACCGGTCCGCATCGCCGTCGGTCGCCACCCCGAGGTGGTACCGCCCGTCACGCACAAGCGCCGACAGCTCGGTCAACCGCCGCTCGGACGGGTCAGGCGCGCTCCCGCCGAAGAGGGGATCAAGACGATCGTGCAAGACCGCGACGTCGCACCCCTCGGCCGCGAGCAGGGCGTCGAGGTACCCACGCGCGGTCCCGTGGAGCACATCCACCGCCACGCGCAGTTTGGCGGCGCGAATCGCGGGGAAGTCGATCACTGTGTTCACATGGGCGAGATACGCGTCGCGCGGGCTGAAGTCTTCGATCGACCCGGTCGATTGAACCGATGCGCCGTCGTCCTGGTCCCGAAGCGCCGCGATCCGCGCTTCGATCCACCGAGTGGCGTCCGGAAGCGCCGGGCCGCCCCATGCCGGGGAAAATTTGATCCCGCAATACTCCGGGGGATTGTGACTGGCGGTCAGATTGACCCCGCCGGCCGCCCGCCGGTGCAGGATCGCGTGTGCCACCACCGGCGTGGGCACGTCGCGGTCGGCCAACAACACGCGCCGGCCTTGCGCGGCCAGCACGTCCGCGGCGCAACGGGCAAACCGATCCGCCAGAAACCGCGTGTCGTAGCCTACGATAACCGGCTGATCAATACCTGCGTGGGTATCCAGGTAATCCGCGATCGCCCGGGTGACAAGCGCGACGTGGTCGAACGTGAATTGATCCGCAATGACCGCTCGCCAGCCCGAAGTCCCGAAGAGAATGGGCAAGGCATCATTCGTTCGACTGGTCCGGATCATACGGCCCTTATAGCAGAGTCGCTTCCGGCGAAGCAAGTTGACCGGCCGATGCCCGGTTCTGGTTCAACGGCGCCGTTCCGCCCGTTCCCGGAGACTGGTAAGGCCTCACAGCGCCGGCGTGCCGCGATCCCAGGTAGAGGCCGAACCAGATCATCGCGAGCAGCGCGTGCTCCTGGTACCACGGCGTGTTGAACGAGCCCCCAATCACGGGAATAAGGAGTGCGCCCCATGCCGCGCCCCAGCGCCAATCGAGCGCACGGCCGGCAAGCCAGTCGCGCGTGAGGCGGTGCGCCACCACGCCGAACAGGGCGAGCATCGCCATCAACCCGACTAACCCTTCTTCGGCCGCTTTGGTCAGAAAAAGGTTATGTGCATGAATGACCGGCACTCCGGCGGTCGCGGCCGGCCTCTCGACGCCGAGCCTCGACGGGTCGAGGCTTGAAAAATTCCGCGGGCCCACCCCGAACCAGGGTGACCCACCTCGAACGACCTGCGCCGCGCCGATCCGCCACATGGTCACGCGCAGCATGTCGCTATCGCTGAGGTGTCGTGTCGCGACCAACGCGGCCATCTTCTGAAATGCCGGCTGGGATTGCAATAGGTTCGGCCAGACCGCCACCGATACCACGGCCACGGCTACCGCGGCAACCCAGATTCGAGCGGGCCTGATGAGCAGCAGCCACATGCCGACGGCCAATACCGAGGCAAGGATCCCCCCGCGACTGCTCATCAACAGGAGCGCAGCGAAGAACGCGCCCGACAGAATCGTCCACCCCCACCACCGCCAACGGGTGTGTGTTGCGGCCAACGCGACCGTGATCATCAGCACGACGCCAAGGTATATCGATGAGCTGGGGTACAGCCCCACGGAGTGAAGCCGCAAAACCGCGGCGGAACCGCGGACCACGTCAGCCGCGCTCCACGCAACTCCCACCACAACACCCGACACCGCGGCCCATGCCAGCCATCGCGCCTGCTGGTCGGTCCACCCACGGCGGTACACGCCCCACCCAACGACCGCGTACACGGCCGTGTCATACAGCCCCTTGGCCTTGTTGGGAAACGGCCAGTTGATCGCCGTGCTCGCCAGCGACGCGGTCACCACGCCGAGCAAGGCCCACCCGAACGCGTCGGGCCGTCGCCCCGCGTTGCGCGAGGACGCGCTCCACCAAGACACGATGATAAACAACCACGCGGCAACGGTCTTCGGCACTTCAACGATCGGCAACACGAATAAGAGCGTCGCCAACAGCCAGAACGACGCGCGCTCCAGCGCGTGGCTCTGGTTCACCGCGCCACCCGCGGTTCTGATCCCGCCAATGCACGGACCGCGGCCGCGTATACGGTCTGGACGGTGATCGCATGGAGCCCGCTGCACGCGCAGCCCTCGACACAGCCCGACGCGCTCGACAGATCAGGCGATCGGTTCGACACCACCTCGTGGCCGTCTCCCCACGGCCCCCACATCGCGGGATCCGTGGGACCGAACAGGGCCACGACACGCGTTCCGGCCGCCGCTGCAATGTGCGCGGGGCCGCTGTCGTTGCCGATGAACGCGCTCGCGCGTCTGCACAATAGGGCGAACTGGAGGAGCGTCTTACCGGTAAACGAAATCGGGGGTCTCGCGGCGCGCGCAGTGATGCCCTCGAGTGCCGTGTGATCGTCGGGCCCGCCCGCGAGTACCACCTGGACACCCGACTCATTCTGAAGACGGTCGATGAGCGCGGCCCATTTCTCGAACGGCCACTGCTTAAACGCGAACCGCGCGCCGGGATGGATGACCGCGTAGCGCCCGCCCGGCGCGTGCTCGCGCAGCCAGCGATCCACCGCCCGCTCGTCCTCCTCGCTCGGGAAGATTTCCAGGCGCTCGTCCTTGCGAGTCACGCCGAACGCTTCTTCAACCAGGCGGAGGTTGCGTTCGACGGTGTGCAGCGTGGGAGCGACCGCTACCTGAACGGTAAACAGCCACGGCCGCACGCCCCGTGAGTAGCGAAATCCGATGCGCGTGGGCACGCCCGCGAGCCACGCCATGTACGCGCCGCGCTCCCCGCTGTCAAAGTCGAGTGACGCGTCGGCGCGCGTGGCGCGCAATTGCTTGAGCATCGTCAGTTCGTGGCGCCACCGTGCCCCGATCCCCCCGCGCTCAATGAGCCCGCGGTCCACGGTCACCACGGCATCGATGTGCGGGTTGTGCCGAAGCGCGTCCTCCGCGCCCCGGAACACCACCGCGGTCAACGTGGCGTTCGGGCAGGCGCGGCGAATCAACCGAATCGCCGGGGTGGTCAGCACCACGTCGCCGACATACCGAAGCTTAAACAGTAGGATCGATCGAACCGGCGCTGCCGCCACCACGCGAGTCCGTTCCGTCCCCATCACGCCGTTGCAGCGGCACGCACGGAAGGCCCGCCACGGAGCCGCGCCCGTTCGTATGCCGTAATGGTTTCACGCATCTTACAATCGATGGTCAGCCGGTGCTCCGCCAGATGGCGGGCGTTCTTCACAATGCGGTCGGTCTCGCCGCGGTCGGATATGATCGTCGACAGCCCCTTCGCAAAACCGACGTCGTCCCCCACATCCACCAACCACCCGGTCTCCTGATGCACCACTAACTCCGGCACGCCGCCCACTCGCCCGGCAAGGACGGGGATGCCGCAGGCAAAGGCCTGAGGCGCCACTCTCGACTGGGCTTCCACGGTCGTGGACGTGATCACGACGGCATCGGTCGCCCGCATGATGCGAGCCACGTCCTCACGATACCCGGTGAATAGCACCCGCTGCCCTACGCCCAATTGGTGGGCCGTTTCACGAAGCGCCTGCTCATACGCTCCGTGTTGGCGGGTCGCGCTTCCCACGATCAGAAAATACGCGTCTCGATGTGATTTCAAATAATGAGCCGCAGCCCGAATGAAGTGGATCTGGCCTTTGTCGGGACGAAGCATCCCGATGACGGCGAACAGCACGCTGTCCGAAGCCAACCCCAACTCCCTCCGCACATCGGACCTGGCCTGAGCGGTCCGGCGATCATCGAAGAACTCGGCGCCCGCCCACTCCCCAACCACGCTGATCCGTTCGGCGCTCTTGAACCGCAGCATCACCAACTGGCGCTTGATACACTCGGCTGTCGCAATGGCGTGGTGGCAGAGCCACCGCCAACTCAGTCGTCGTAGTCCGGAATTCTTCTGCGGAGTATAGACGTGAAGACTCCGAACGATGCAACTGATGTCGCGAGCGCATCCGCCCGTCGTGGCGTCATGGGCGCCGTGGACGTCCACCACGTCAAATCTGCCACGTCGTATCAGACGGCGAAGATGCGCAATCGCCGTCGGCGAATAGCTCCCGCGGAAATTGACCGCATGCGCGGGGAGCCCTTCCCTCCGAGCCCGCGCCAAAATCTCGCTGTCCTCCGGCGCGGCGAGCGCCGCCTCGTGCCCGTGACCCAATAGCCACCGGATTTGGTCGAGGATTCGATACTCCTGCCCCCCCCAGTTTCGACTGGATTCGGTATGCAGGACGTGCAGTTTGGCCGCACTAGCCTGCAAGGATCACCGAAGGAATTCGCCGAGACCCCGGGTCAGTTCCCCCAACTGCGGGGCGCGTTCCGACAGGATGCGCCGGGGGTCGTCGGCCAACACATATCCCGGCGGCAGACGCACTTCGATCATGCCGGCATTGTAGGACTCGGTCGACAGAACCAATGTCGAACGGTCGTCGACCAAACCCAACGTGTCCCACCCGCTGACCACGACAAAAGGATGGATTCCCCCCTCCACCAGGGAGATCCCTTGCGAGTACGACTTCGGCGCCGCCTTGATGCCCAAGAGGGCGAACATGGTCGGCACGATATCGACGTGACTGGTCAACCGCGAGTCCCGGCCCGGCGTCACCCCGGGCCAATACAGAATCAACGGCACCTGACTCTGATACGTCGAGAATGTGCTGTTGTGGCCAAGATATCCGGTTTCGAAGAACTCCTGGCCATGGTCGCCGGTGATCACCACGATCGTCCGGTCGAGCAAACCCCGTTTGTCGAGGCTGTCGAGCATGCGCCCGATGATCGAATCAACGTAGAGCACGGAGTTTCGGTACCGGTTGAACAGTCCCGTGGTCTCGGCGCGGTCGCCCCCCTTCTTGAGGAGGGCATAGTTGATTTGATCGGTCACCGGGCGGTATTGCTCGAATTCCGGGGGGAAGTGATACGGGGCGTGCGGCGAGTCCGGGAACAGGAACGCGAAAAACGGCTGATCCGTCTTCCGGTCTGCTAGGAAGGCGTCGAACTTGTCTGCCATAAGGGCGTCGCGCGCCACCGCACTGTCGGCCGGGAGGCGATCGTTGATGACCTCGGGCGGAAGCTTCACGAACGCAGTGTCGCGAAATTCGGGATAGGACAGTTGCGTGCTCGAGGCGATCAGGAATTCGTAGTTGCGTTGCTGCAGCACGTCCAGAAACACGGGCGAACGCCGTTCCGCCAGGAACTGGTGCCAGTACGACCCGTAGAGCCCGTAGAAGAGCGAGAAGATCCCGAACCGTGTGGCGTTGCCTCCGCTGAAATGCCGGTCGAACACCTTGGCCCGCCGGCCGAACGCCGCTACGTGCGGGGTCAGCTCATCATTAAACGTGTCGGACCTCCAAGATTCCACGGCGATCCAGACGATGTTCCAGGGCGGTCCGGTCTCGTCGACCACGACGTCGCCCAGCGGGTAGCGCAGGAGCCCGCCCCCTGGGATCGCGGCGGTGGGCATCGCGGCCGGCTTTTTCCACCCCAGATATTTCTCAAAGGATTTGTCCAGCAACAACGTCCGGTACAGAGGAAACAGCCGCTGGTACCGCGTAACTTCCAGCTTGTCGTGGAAGTTCGCGTAGGCGAATCCCAGTTTGTCGGTCGCCACAACCAACACAAATACCGCCACGATCGCGGGCGCCCATCGACGCGACCGCGCGGGACCACCACGCCGCACGAGCGCGCGAAGGATCGCGTACATCGCCGCCCACTCGGCCAGCGCCAGTGCGGCCAGGACAACCACGGAGGTAAGGATCGTGCTCCGCCCGAGCGTGACCGAATCCCACGACCCCTCGGTGGTCAGCGTGTTGAGCACCAAGCCATTCAGGTGAAATCGGAACAGGGCGTAGATCCGCACATCCAATATGAGAATGAATTGATACAAGAACATCAGGAGGGGCGGAGCCGTCAGCAACACGGTTCGCGATGAGAACAACGCGACCAACGGCCAGAGGACCAGGCCGAGCAGAATGGCCAGTGTCGCGAAGTGGGAGAGAAACGCCACGCGCGTGAAGGCCCACGCCCCCCACTCCCCGCGCAATGGCCCGAACTCGAGATACGGCGACGCGATCCAGAGCGACAACGCGACGTTGGCGGCGACGAAGAGCCAGAGGGCTCGCGTTCTCTCGCGACGATTCAGCGACGAAGACCTCTTGTCATTCACCCTTGACCACCTCCACCCATTCGTGCGTGATTTTGCAGTTACCGGCCCGCCGTCACAAGCGGCGAAACCGGTCGCACGGCGACCCGACTGGAACACCCGGACCGGACGTCCTCAATCGGACGTTGTGACGTCAGGCGCACATAACGCCCGATCGTCGAGTACGATCGCCATCGGGTCGATCCATTCCCGCAAGCACCTCGACCACGTTCCGGACCGTGACGGACAGGTCAAAACGCTCGGCCTTCATCCGCGCCTGTCGTTCGGTATCGGTTGACTCGGCCCCTTTGATCGCGGCGGCCGCTTGGGTCGCCACGCTCCGCGGGTCGGTGGGATCGTCGATCATCCACCCGTCCTTGCCCTCCGAGAGGACCTCCGCGCTCCCGGACCACCGGCTGGTGACGACCGGGATACCCGACGCAAGGGCTTCCAGCACCACGTTGCCCATCGGCTCGTAGAGCGTGGGGAAGACCAGGACATCGCACGCCGCGTAATAGGCCTCGGTTCCATCGCGCGGACCCAGAAACAGGACACGCTCGGCCACGCCCCACGTGCGCGCCTGCGCGCGATACCACCGCGCCCGCCCCTTCCCGATCACGATCAGAACCGTTTCAGGGGGGAGGTGCCGCAGCGCTTCGATGGCGTAGCGTAACCCCTTGCGCTCGAATCCGGTTCCCACGAACAGCAGCACGGGCTGCCGCGCGCCCAATCCGAGTTCGCGGCGGATCTCGTCCCGAAACCGGGTCTTGTTCTCGGGTCGAAACCGGTCGAGATCCACGCCATTATAGACGACACGCACGTCATCCGCTCGAACGCGCGGGTACGTCGCGAGGATATCCCGCTTGATGAACTCGGACGGCGCAATGATCGTCCGAAAGCGCCGGCGACTAAACACCCGCCAATCCAGAAATCGCACGGACCAGTGGAGGGGATTGAGCAGAAAGGAGAGCCGCTTGACCAACCCCGCGTGTCGCCAGCGTATGGCAAGCCACGTGCGATGCACGCCGTCGGACACGCGGAAGACGTCGTGCGACAACAGCCGCTCGTTGCTCAGAATCGCGTCGTACTCCGACGGCTTCACGATCACAAGCGCGGCGAGCGCGAAACTCCACACCTTCAGCAGGGAGAGCCCTCCGATCATCGGGACGTGATGCACCGTGACGTGCGAGTCAACGGCCGTCGACCACTGGTTGGCGTAGACGTGGACCTCGTGGCCGGACCGCGTCAGCGAGGTGGATAGGAGATTCAGGTACCGCTCCGCCCCGCCGAAGGGATTGTATTTCTTTCGGATGATCGCGATCTTCATGTGGCCGACGACGCGGCGGCCGCCTGGGACGACTGCCGCTTGTGTTTGAGCCGCGCGTCGTGCCGGCGAATGCGCGCGGTTTTGCGGACGATCGCCCCGATCAATGCGCGGTGCGTGCGCAAAGCGCCCGACTCATTGAGATAGGCCTTCAAAAAACGCACGCGGTCGCTGGCGGTCACGACCCCCGGCGGCGCGGAGTAGTTCAGCGCGGCCAGATCTTTCACGATCCACCGCCGCCGAAACCAGCGTCGCCGATCCACGCGCTGCAGGTCGAGCACTCGCAGGGACCACGTCTCGTCCTCTTCCCGGCGCGCGAAAATATGGCACAGGTACCAATCGCGGTGGTTGAATCCCGCCCCGTGAAGACGCCGGGTCAGATCAGCGACTTGGCGAATGAACGCGCGTTTTCCCCTCACCGCGGCGGAATCGAGCGGAAGCGAATACCGCGAGGGCACGAGCGCCTCCAGCGACCGAAACCCGGTCAACTCTTCGGTCATCACGAACGACTCGCATCCCCGACCGGACCTCCGCTCCCCGGCCGCGACCGGCGTCATGGTCGGGATCCCGGCCTGCTGAAACGCGCGAATCACTTCCCACTCTTTGCGGCCCCACGACGGGGCAAACCCCGAGCACAGCGCCCGGAGGCGTTCGCCCCACCGCACGGGCCCGGTATGGCGCTTGAGAAAATACCGCCGGGGACCCGCCGGAGACGCCACCTCCATACGCATGATCGTCTTGTTGGGCAGGCGCTTGATCACGTCTCCGCCACTGAACGCCATGAAGTCCGCGAACGCGTTAAACCCCGCTCGGCTTAGAAGGTCGCGGTATCGGTCGTCGATGACGAGCCACACGATGGCACCTTGCGAGCGAGGATCACCCACTTGTCCGACAACCCGGGCACAGTCGGGAAAATTTTGACCAAGTCGATGCCCGCGGCGCGAAAATCCGCGTCAATGTCCGCCCGGGACACGCGCCGGTACTCCTCGCGAGACATCCCGAGCGCATGTTTGAGCCGCTTGAGCGCGTACTTGAGCGTGTATTTGTGCCGGTAGTCCAGGATCAACCACTCGCGGCTGACCCGCGCCATCTCCCGCACGATGCGCCGGCGCACGTCGGTCGGCAGATGGAACAAGAACCGGATGCTCAGCACCACGTCGAACCCGTTGTCGCGGTATGGCAGACGCTCGGCGTCGCCCCGAACCAACCCCCGGAGCGCGGACGACGAGTCGAATGACTTGCGGCGAATTTGCCCCATCATTTCCAACGACAAATCGGACCCCACCACGCGCAGCTTCTCGGCGGACAGCAGCGGGAGAATCCGCCCCGTGCCGCAGGGGCAGTCGAGCGCGGTCCGCACCGACCCGCCCAATCGACGCGCCAACGCAAGCGCCTTGCTGATCGCGAGAAACTTCCGGCGATTGCTCCAGCGCCTGGTGCCCTTGGTCCACCGCTCGGCGTCGTACCGACCCGCGACGTCCCCGATTTGATAGTGGGCGCGCTTGGCCGCGTATTCGTCTAGTTTTGTCGGGCCGATTTCCGTCCCCCCGCTACTCCCGCAACAACCGGTAGCTGCTCCGGCTCGGATACCGATCCGTCACGCGTTGGCTCCAGAACGTGCGCGCCAGCCGCCACCGCTCCTTCCAGGTCAGAGTCGTGCGCCACTGCGGCGACTCCAAATCAATGGTCCGCTGGTGTTTCCGGATCCACCCCTCCAAGACCTTGGGGCAGGTCCCTTCGAACCGCGCCACGAACTGCCGCGGCGCTTTCTGGTAATAGTAGGAATCCTCCCACTCATAGGCGCCGGAGCGGTCGCCTTGAAACACCGCAGAAAACGCGCGGCACTTATAGCGCAGGGCCTCGTCGGACTTCACGCCGCCGACGTGAAACAACCGCGCGCGGGTATCCGTCACCCGAATCCGACGGCCACGCTCCTTATATTTGGGGTGCACAGTGAACCCCGCGGCGTCGCCGCGCGAGAGCGTGAACCGATGCGGTTTGACAATCCACACCCGGCGCCGCATCCACTGTGGGTACACGCGCATGATCGTCCGGCAATCGCCCCAAAAGTTCAACTCGCGGAGGGTCAACCCCTCCACGCGGTCGTCGTCGATGTATCGGTCGACGGATTCCATGATGTGAGGGTGATCATCCTCGTGCACCACTTCGTCCGGCTGGAGGTAAAACGCCCACTTACCCATGCAGTTGAACAATGCGATGTTGGTTTGTTGCGCGCAGATATACCCACCGGAAACGATATTCGGATTCCACTGGCTTTGAATGATCTTGACCTTGGGGTGGCCGATCGCCCGAATCAGGTCCAGCGTCCCGTCCTCACTCGGCCCGACGTTCACGATAAATTCGTCCACGATCGGCAGGATCGACAAGATGCTTTCGACCACCGGATAGTCCAGCAGCACCGCGTTGCGGACAAACGTGAATCCTGAGAGCTTCATCCCGCCCATGCGCGCTTCAATCCCTCACGCCGCCGCGGGGATAAACCCGTGCGCACGGCCCAACCAATAGGCCACGAGATAATCGAACCCGCTGTACGCCGCGCGATCGCGCGTGCCGCGCTCGATCCGGGAGGGATTCTGGTTCCACTCGACCGCGACCTGCGGCCGTTCATCCATAGGCAGCGGCTCGCACGCCTGGCGGCGATTCAAGCGATCCAACCGCGGCGACACGCACCCCCGCGCCAACACCTCGGGATCGTACCGACTCTCCATGGTCGGGAATCGCAACAGCGTGTCTTTCGCGTCCTCCAGCGCCGCGGCGTCCCACTCCGAGCGAGGCGTCACCGCGTGGTAGACGAAGGTGAACAACGGGTTCTTCTCCCGCCGCACCACCGACCACGCACGGCGCAAGCTCTGTTGATAGAGCGCGGAGAGTCGCGGATCGGTTTCGTACCGGATGAGATTGTAGTAGGCCAGAAACGCCAGATTATTGTCAGAATGATTCACCCCGGTCAACCCTTCCCACCACCGATCCCGCGCCGCGACCGCATGTTCGGGATACCCGCGCCGAACCAACGTTCGGTACGCCTCCGCGAACCGCTCGCTCCCGGTCACGTGATGCGCGACCTTCACCGCCGACAGTGCAATGAGGCAGTTGAGGTTCTCGGTCAACATTCCGCACGTCAGATCTCCGTGTTTGGTGCGTGTTCCCCCGACATCCCGGAGCGTCATGTCGTGTTCGACCATTCCGCCGACGATCCCCTCGATCGCGGCAACCAGCCGCCGCCGCGCCTCCCCGTCCTCCAGCGCGTCGAACGCGACCCCGGCGCCGAACATGATCCCATCGAGTTGATCCACGCTCGCGTTGCTCATCCACATCGCATCAGGGTTCGCGGACGACGGATGCCACTCCTTGCCCTCGAACGACAAACCCGTGTTTCGCGGGATGATCGCCCGCGCCAGCACGCCGCGTTCGCCCGCGATGGATTCCAGGGCCGCGATCCCGTCGACCAACGCACTCATCCGAGCGTGCGCCTCAGGGGATCGCTCGGCTTGATACCGAAACGACTCCGCGGCAAGGTAGACGCCCGACCATATGGCCATATCCACGATGGCCGTCGGTGTGAGCGCTTCGCGGGCGGGGTCGATCCGGTACGCCAGCAGCCCCTCCGGGGTCAGATGCTGACGGAGAATCTTGGCCTCGAACCACGCAGCTTTGTCCGACAGCGCGTGCGTAGAATCGAACGCCAAGGGGAGCGACACGTCCGGAGCAGGCGACCGCCGGACCTGGGAGCCCTGAAGTGCACAACCCGCCAAGACCACCGCGACCGCAACCACCGCCAGTTCACACGTAGCGACGCAAAATCGCCTCACCCTGAGACCCCGATATGCCGCCAGCCGGCGATCCCTCGCACGCGTCCTCTCAGCCCCCCAAAAACCGGTGGTTTACTATAGCGTACGAGCGCAAAGGTCCGCAACAACGGCCTCGGCACGCGGTGAGCCCGCCGCCATCAGATCGTGATGTTTCGATGATGTCGGTCCAGCCATGCGAGCAGAACCAGAAATGTGTACATCAATCGCCGTGACCCGCGATGGCGCGCCTGCCCCCAAAGCGACCGAATGGCTTCCTCCCGCAACCAAGGCGCCAGTTCACGGCTACGGGACACCAGCTCGTCGCCCACGGCTTTCCACGCTCCATGGAAATACCGATCAAGCGGCACCGTGAACCCCTGTTTGGGACGGTCCCATACCGACCTCGGCAAATAGCGTTGGGCGAGCGCCCTCAAGACCGCCTTAGGCGCGTGGTCGAAATGGATCGATGCCGGTTGCGGCAACACGAGGTCGAGCACGGGGTTGCCGAGCAGCGGCACGCGGCCCTCAAGCCCGAAGGCCATGGCCGCGCGGTCCGTCTTCATCAGACAGTTGTCGCTCAGATACGTCCACAGGTCGGCCCGCATCATGGCATCAGTGTCGGCTTGTCCGCCGAACTGCTCAAGCAGCGCGTGCCACTGATCCAACACCCGATCGGGCCGGGTGGCCGCAAGCGCCTCGGGCCGCAAATAGGCCGCGAAATCCTTGCGCGTCCCCGGATACGGACCCAGTTCGACCTTCTGGTAATCAATCAGGGCACGACCCGACAACGCCCGGCGCGTCAGGGCCGGCGGCGCCAGTCCCCGACGGATCAATGCCGCCAGCCACGGCTGCCAACATTTCGCCGGGTGGCGACCCTCGGTGTCGAAAAACCGCGCGTAACCGCCGAAGAGTTCATCACCACCGTCACCCGATAGCGCCACCGTGACGGATTGGCGCGTCAACCGAGACAACGCCGCAAGCGGAACGAACGCCGGATCCGCAAGCGGCTGATCCTGGGTGTCGATGAGGGTACGCCACGCGTCGCCCGACAGATCTTCCGCATCGAACACGGTATGCTCGCTTCCATACTGCCGCGCGACGTCGAGCGCGACGGCTGATTCGTCGACCGACGCGGCGGCAAATCGCACGGAAAAGGTGCGAACGGGCTTGGCGCCAGCCGCGGACATATAGTGCACGACCAGGCTGCTGTCGATTCCGCCCGAAAGAAACGCGCCGATCGGCACGTCGGCGATCAGTTGACGCCGAACGCTCTCGGCGAGCGCCGCGTCCGCCGCCTCAATGAACTCCGTCCGCGTGGCGGCGCCGGCCCGATTCGGGCCCGGAATGGACCAGTACGCTTCAATCACGGGCTCCGCCTGTTTTCGCCACAGCAGCCAGTGTGCCGGCGGGAGTTGCCTCACCGTTTTGACGAGGGACCGCGGGGCTGACACCGTCTGCATCGCGAGATAGTCGCGCAGCGCCTCATAATCGATCGGACGGGGCAGCGTCGGCAGCGCCATAAACGGCGCGAGCGTGGAGGCGAAAACCAATCCGCGGCCCACTGCGGGGCCGGCCGCGTAAAAAAACGGCTTGACGCCGATCCTGTCCCGCGCGCAAAACAGCGTCTTCTCTCGGCGGTCCCACAGCGCGAAGGCGAACATGCCGTCGAGGCGTTGGGGCAACGCGGTACCCCAACGGCCGTACCCGTTGAGCAATACCTCGGTGTCGGAATGCGTCAAGAAGGAACTCCCACCAGCCGCGAGCTCGTCGCGGAGTTCGCGAAAATTGTAGATCTCGCCATTGTAGACCACCGTGTAGCGTCCATCCGCGCTCGTCATGGGCTGGCGCCCGCCCTCCACGTCGATGACGGCGAGTCGCGCATGGCCAAACCGCACGCCCGGCGCCACCTCCATCAGCTCGCGGCCATCGGGGCCGCGGCTGTTGAGAGCGTCCAGCGCGGACTGCTCGGCGCCGCCCGCATCGAACTCGACAAACCCGAGAATGCCGCACACGGCCAGCCTATCCAGTTGCGGCGAGGGACTCGATGGCGTCGAGCGCCGCGCCCTGGGAGAACGGCGCGAGCACGCGGAGATCCACCACGGGCGGCGCGTCGATCACCTCGCGCAACATGCGGGCGAGCGCGCCGATATCACCCCGGGGCACGAGATAGCGCTGCAGGGGCCCCGTGAGGATTTCGCGCGGGCCGGACGGACAATCCGTGCTCACCACCGGAGTCCCGCAGGCGAGCGCCTCGACCAGCACGTTCGGCATGCCCTCGTAATCCGAGCAGAGCACGAGCGCGGAGGCGTGTGCCAACCAGGGATACGGATTGGGTCGGAACCCGGCAACGGTTACCCGCCCGGTTAGGCCGCGCGCGGCGATCATCGCGGTCAGGGTCGGGACGGGGGGGACTAATAACACCAGTCGATGCGGCAGGTTCGCCGCAACAAACGCATCGAGCAGAAGATCATGCCGTTTCTGCTTGGCGAACCGTCCGACATGGAGAAGATAGGGTTGCGTGGGTAAATCGGGCTCCGGGGCGTCTGCCAGACGGCGTATGGCGTCGAAGTCGAACGGACTGTACACCGTGACGATGCGGGCTTTCCGTAAACCGAGTGTGTCGCCGAGATCGCGGGCCACTCCCTGCGAGACCGCGATCAGTTGCTGCCCGTCGTAGATCCGCCGATAGCGGGCCAATCGGCGGGCGGCTTTTCGCGGACGGTTGTGCGCCAGTTGTTCAACCTCCACCGACAGCGTGTTGGAGATCCGGAACCAGAAGCCCGACAACCGAGCCAAGCGGACCACTTCATCGGCGAACGGCAACGTCGACATGGCGAAGTCGAACGGTCCCGCCGACGTCACGCGCCGAAACCATGCACGCAGACGCAACGCCAAGACTCGCTTGCCCAGCCAGCCGGTCGACATGCGTCGAGGCGGATGGGTCAACGTCTGCCACTGAACGCCGCGGGGCGGCGGATAATCGCCGGACTCCTCCAAAACCAGAAAATGGACCTCATGTCCCCGCGCTGCAAGGCCCTCCGCCAGCTTGACCATCGCTTTCTCGGCGCCGCCGCCCTGCAGATTGCTCACCACGAACAACATTCTCATGGCGACCGCGTGAATTCATACAGGAAATCGTGAAAGCTGTACTCAACGGGTTCAAACACCCATGTCAGCGGCTTGACCATCCGTTTGAATCCGCTCAACGGCTTGACCAGGTGGACGTGTTCCAGGTGCAGACCGCTGCGCCGGGCGATTTCCATCGCCATCGTCGGGGTGAACCACGCCACGTGATCCAGATTGACGATCATCGCGTTGTCGCGTCGAAACCTGCGGTAGAACTTGCGGCTGAAGGGATTGGGAGTCGACACCAGAATGCGTCCGCCCGGCGTCAGATGGCGCGCGGCAAAGCGCATCAGCCGGATCGGGCTTTCAACATGTTCGATGACATCGCCGTTGAACACCAGATCGAACCGTTCGCCAAGATCGACGTCCGACGTCGCATCCACCGCGCGCACGTTAAAGCCCTGCCGCGCCACACGGTCGATGATCTCCACGGACACGTCGATGCCGAGACAATAGGACGCCGCCTTGGCAAATCGCGGATGACGCCACGACTCGCTGAGACAACCCGAGGGGTCGGCCATCCCGATATCGAGTACGCGTCGTCCAGACGCCGCACGCTCCACAAAACCCACAAGGTCAGTGTCGATGTGTACCCGCTGGATTCGCCGCAGTTCGAATAACACCCGCGCCTTGGCGATCGGGTCGTTTGGATCGTGTGATATCGAGGTCCAGTCAATCATCGGGGTGATGGGTGAAGACGGTGTCGTACGGAATAGGCCGCGAGGTGGATGGCGGACGAGCGAACATATTCTGGCGCTACCGGAACGGCCCGGAAACTCTTGGACGCACCGTCACTAGCAAACCGACTCGAACGTCGTCCGTCATCCTCTCGATGTCGCCGCGTTGAACAGATCTCTCAATTGCGTGGAACAGCGCTCCGCAATCAGCCCCGATCCAGCCACCACATCTTCAGCGCCACCACCACCATCGCGCCGGCAATCGCGGCCCACGTCCGGAACTCGCGGTGTTTGCGCACTAACCCCCACTCAAACGGCGCCCGCCGCCATCCCGACATCCGGGGGAAAAATCTCGGCACCTCACGGCAGTAGCCGGCGAAGGCCTCGCCGAACCGCTTCAGCAATTTTTGTTCCTCGTCCTCGATGGTGGCGTCATAGATCAGTCCGAAGAGCAACACGAATCCACACAACACCGACCACCGGTTCGCCATCAACGCAAACCCCAACCCCAGCACGAAGCTGCCGAAGTACAAGGGATTGCGCGTGAGCGAGTACGGACCGTCGGTGGCGAGCGCATGATCCTTCCGGATGTGCCCGGACGACCACGTTCGCATCAGCTCCCCCAGAATCACGAACGGCAGGCCGACCAGGAACGATCGGCTGGACGGATCAGCCAACCCCAGAAACAGGGCCCCGAACGTCGCGCTGGTCACGATGCGATGGTGGCTGACGAACTGCCGAAGCCAAGCGCCCCCCCTGACCAACCCCTTCACGACAACGTCCACGCAGGCCGGCGCGTCGCGCTTCGGACCTCGCGCTGCGTCAACGGGCCGGACGGCGCGCCGCGCTCAGCGTAACGAGGTCGCTTCATCGATCAACATCACCGGGATATCGTCCTTAATCGGGTAGAGAAGGCGACACGCGTCGCAGGCCAAACCGTCCCCCTTCTCGGTCAGACGGATCGCGCCTTTGCACTTCGGGCACGCCAGAATCTCCAACAGTTCGTGATCAATCGCCATAAAACCCTCCGTGGTTAACCAACGGCCGATGGGCCTTGCGCGTGCGCGGCGTCGATTTGGCCAGCCACCGCCTCCGCCACCTCATCAACTTCGATCGCCCGCATACACGCGAACGACGCGGCGCAGCGCCGGTTAAACGACGGCCCCGGCCGCCACCCGCACGCGCAGGCGTGTTTGATCACCCGAGACTCGTCACCGAACGGCGCGGCGGTCATCGGGTCCGACGGGCCGTACACGCCCACGGTGCGGCGACCGAGCGCGGCCGCCAGGTGCAGCGGTCCGGTGTCGCCGGCCACCGCCACCGCGGTCCGCCGCAACAACGCGGCCAACGCGCCGACCGTGGGAGGCGCTGCGACCTCCGGCGCGCGCGCCATCGCCGCGACCGCTTCGTCCACTGTCGCCCGATCGTCCGGTCCGGTCACGATCACCACGCGGCGCCCGCTCGCGGACAGGCGCTCGCTCAGCGCCAACCAGCGTTGCAACGGCCAGCGCTTGCCCGGGTGCCCAGCGCCCGGATGGATCGTGACCACGGGCGAATACGGCGACGCCCACGCCTCGTCCGCCGCCGGAATACGAACGTCAAACCTCGGGGCGCCGCCCCGCACTCTCAGCGCCGCGAGCAGCGCCGAATTTTTCGTCACCGCGTGGACCGCGCCGACCGGCGCCGCGTGGAGGGTCATGGCCCACGCGTTGCCGCGTTCGCGACAGTCTCCCGCCGAGAACCCGACACGAATCGGCGCGCGCGTCAACCAGGTGACCGCCGCGCTCTTGAGCAACCCCTGCGCGTCCACGGCCACGTCGAACCGCCCGGCCACGGACCGCGCAAAGTCACGTACTCCGGACCACGCGGCACCCAACCGGCCTCGCCGCAAGTCCCTCCGCCAGCCCCGGGTGTCGACCGTGACCACCTCGTCCACGCGCGGGTGCAGCCGCGGCAGGTCGGCCAATCGCGCCTCGACGATCCACGTGACCCGTGCGCCCGGCCACTCCGACTTCAGGGCGGACACCAGCGGGAACGCGTTGACCGCGTCCCCGAGCGCGCCGAGCTTCACCAGCGCAATCCGCGGTGATGAGCCTAGAACTACACGTTCGCCGTCAAACCCTCCTTGATTTTCCGATGACGGAGTCATCGGAGCCCGTTCAGGAACGTGCCAGCTACAAGGCGCCGCGAGAACCGGAGCGCAGCGTACTCTCTGTGTACCTGAGCACCGGAAGCGCAGCGGCAACGCAGTAGATGGCCGTTCATGGACGGGCTCCAAAACCGAGCCATTGTACTGCGTCATAGACATCACGCGCAATATAATCGGGCCGCGCGCTCGCCGATAATTCCGATTCGGTCTTTGTCCCCTCGCCGCTTCGAACCAAGACGGCGAGGCCTCCCAGCCGGCGTCCCAATTCCATGTCCACGGATTTGTCGCCGATCATGGCCGATCGCGCCGCGTTCACGCCGAGATCGCGCGCCGCCCGGACGGCGAGGGCGGTCCCCGGTTTCCGGCAGTCGCACCCTTCGTCGGGCCGATGAAGGCACGAATACATGCCGTCCAGTCGCGCCCCGTGACGGGCGAGCAACGCGGCCAGGCGATCGTGGACCCGCTCCAAATCCTCGCGCGTCACCAAACCGCGTCCCACCCCGGACTGGTTGGTGATCACCACCGCCTTGACGCCCGCGGCGTTGAGCGCGGCGACGGCTTCGGCCGCGCCCGGCAGCAACACGAGTCGGTTCGGGTCGGACATGTACCCTTCGTCGTGGTTGAGGGTCCCATCGCGGTCGAGGAAGACGATGTCGATTCGATCCTTCACGGCGCACGGGACCCAACCACCGCCTCGTACACCTCGTCCACCCCCACCGCGGTCATGCACCGATGGTCGATCGGGCACTCGCGGTACCGGCACGGCGCGCAGTCCACCGGCCGTTGGAGAATCGTGACGCGCTCGCCCACCGGGCGTGTCGCTCCTGGGTCGGTGGGGCCGAACACCGCGGTCACGGGCACGCCCAGCGCCGCGGCCAGGTGCATGGGACCGGAATCGTTGGTCACGAGGTGGCGACAGCAGGTCATCAGCGCCATCGCCTCGCGCACCGTGGTCAGGCCCGCCGCGTTCACGGCGCGAGGACCAAGCCCCGCGACCACCACGTCGCCCAACCCGCGCTCCGACGCCCCGCCCAGCACCACCACGGCCGAGCCGTCTTTCACGACGCGCGCGGCCACCGCGGCAAATCGGTCGGCGGGCCAGCGTTTGGCCGACCCGTACGCTGCCCCGGGGTTGATGCCCAGGACCCGATCATCAGGAGCGATCCCCCATTCCGTCAACCGTCGCTGTGCCGCGTCGCGTTCCGCGTCGGTGAGGACCAACGACACCGCCCGGGGATCGCCCGTGAGTCCCCACGGCGCCACAAGACCGAGGTAGTAGACGGTCATGTGCGGCATGGACGTGAGGGGAGGCGCGAGAGCCACGGTCAACAGCGGCCCCCGCGCGTCGGTTCGATACCCCACGCGCACGGGCACGCGGGCCAACGCCGCCACCAACGCCGACCCGAACGAATTGGGCAGCAGAAGCACGGCGTCGAATCCGCGGTCGCGGATCGCGGACGCCAGGCGCCACCGGCCGCCGACGCCGCGGTGCGTGCCGCGATGCTCGTCAACCATCAGATCGTCGATCGCCGGATGACCGCTCAGCACGTCCGCCACCCCGGATCGCGCGAGCACGGTGATCCGCGCGCCTGGCAATCCGGCGCGCAATGCCGCCAGCGCGGGCGTGGCCATTACCGCGTCCCCGATCCAGTTCGGCGCGCGCACCAGTAACGCGCGCGGCGCGGAAACCTTCGCGCTCATGCCTTGGCCCCGGCCGCCAGCCGATCCAGCATCGTATCCCACGCATCGGGCGGATCGATCCGTGTTTCGATTCGCACCGCCCATAGTGAGGCGTCCGCGGCGACCAATCGTTCCAATTTCACCGCGTCTTTTTCGGTCGTCACGATCATCGTGGCGTTCGCAGCCTGCGCGCGAGACACGAGGCGATCCGCGTCCGCGCGGGAGTATGGGTGATGATCCGGGTAGGGCACGGTTTCGATGAGCCGCGCGCCGCATCGTTCCAACAGCCGGGTGAACGATTCGAACCGCCCGATCCCCGCGACCGCCAGCACCGAGGTCCCGCGAAGCGAGTCGAGCGATCGGCCGCACCCCGTTCCAACCTCGATCAACCCTACCGGCTCGAATCGCGCATGAAACACGGGAACATCCATTCGACCAGCACGGACGCGGCGCTCCAGCGCATCCACGGCCCCGGGCGCGGCATGGTCCACCCTGGTGATCATCACCGCGGTCGCACGCGAGAGCGCGGACCACGGTTCGCGCAGCCGACCTTGCGGCAAGAGCGCGGTGCGCGAGGAATCCTCGGTCGCGTCCAGGAGCACCACGTTTTCGTCTCGGGCGATCGCCAAGTGCTGAAACCCGTCGTCAAGAATCACCACCCCCGGCGGCAACGCGGCACCGAACCGCTGCCACGCCGCCGCGCGATCGCGTCCCACGATGACCGCCGCGCCGGGCAACCGACGCGCGATGAGCGCGGGTTCGTCGCCCCCCTGTTCCCACGTCACCGCGACCCCGCCGCGACCGTCGGACACCAACGCCCCACCGCGCTCCGACATCCCGCGGTAGCCTCGGCTCAGGACCGTGACCCTCACACCGCGCGCCAGCAACGCCGCGCCGATCGCGATAACTACCGGGGTCTTTCCGGTCCCGCCGACCGAGAGATTCCCGACCGAAATGACCGGACGTCCCAACGCGTGAACGCGCGACCACCCGTGCTCGTACCCCCAGCGCCGCGCCCGCACGGCGCCGCCGTAAACCCACGACAACGGCATAAACACCAAGCTCACGGCGCTTCGCTCAGAGCAGAATTTTGGACTCGACCCATTTTTCTGCACGCTATCCGCCGTGAGCTTCGGTCTGACACGTCTCGAATCGCGCATAACAAAATGCCGGGTCGGCTGGATTCCCGCCTCCGCGGGAATGACGACAACTGCAGAGACGCCCTCTGTTCGTCATTCCCGCGATAGCGGAGTCCGTCCAGAAGCGGGCCATTCGCAAGGCGGAGCGAGCGCCCGCACCGCAGCGTACTGGGTCGTACGTGAGGAGCGGACGCGCAGCGACAACGCCGCAGATGGCCCCTTATGGACAGACTCCCAGTTCGGAGAGCCAGGGATCCAACATGGCCACCGTCCGATCCACCGCGCCGCGATTGCGCAGCACCATCTCCCGTCCGTTCTCGCCCATTCGCGCGCGCAGGGCCTCGTCAGCGAGCAGGCGCATCAGTTCCTGCGCCAGCGCGTCGCCCGATTCCACGCGAACGCCGCCGCCCGCGTCGAGCAGGGCCCGCGCAATTTCTTCGCACTTGTGCGTGTGCGGACCAAACAGGACGGGCTTCCCGCGAGCCGCCGGCTCCAGCAAATTGTGTCCGCCGATCGGCACAAGGGTGCCGCCCACGAAGGCCGCCTCGGCCTCGGCGTACAACCCGGCCAATTCTCCCAGCGTATCGAGCACGATGACCCGTGGTCCGACGCCGGGGCGCGCCGCGTCGCGCGCGACCGATCGACGGATCGGCTCGCATCCCGACTGCCGCACCGCGGTCTCGACCTGGCCCAGACGGTCCAAGTGCCGCGGCGCGAGCAGCAACACCAGTCGCGGCTCCCCGGCGCGCACGCGGCGATACGCGTCGAGCACGACCGCCTCTTCTCCGGGGTGCGTGCTGCCGGCCACCCACAACCGATCCCCCGGCGCCAGGCCCAGTTCCTCGCGCGGGGTCGCGGCCTCGGGCTCCGGCCCTTCGTGATCGAATTTGAGGTTGCCCGTGATTAACACGCGATTGGGATCCGCGCCGATCGATGCAAAACGTTTGGCGTCCGCGACCGTTTGCGCGGCGATCCCCATGACTCCAGCCAAGGCCGGTCCGAATAACGGTCGCGCCCAGCCGTAGCGCCGCGCGGATCGTTCGGTCAGCCGGGCGTTGACCAGAAACGCGGGCACGCCGCGCCGCGCCAACGCGAAGAGAAAATTGGGCCATAACTCGGTCTCCACCGACAGGAAGAGGCCGGGCTGCACCGCGTTGAGCACCCGATGAACCGCGGGGGGAAGGTCCAGCGGGAAATACGCGGTCGCGTCGGCCTGGGGCACCCGCTCCATCACGGTTTGCCGCCCGGTTGCGGTCACCGTGCTGACCAAGAGGCTGATGGTCGGATACCGCGATTTGATCGCGCGCAGCAACGGCGCCGCGGCCATCACCTCGCCCACCGACACCGCGTGGACCCACAGCGGCCGACGACCGCCCAGCGCCGCGGCCGCCGGAGGGACGCGGCCCAGCCGTTCCGCCAACGCCATCCCGGAACCGCGACGCGCGGCGCGTACCGCGTACGCCGGCGCCGTGAGCGTTAACCCCGCGGCCAACGCCGCGGTATACAACGGACGGATCAGTCCCACCAGTGGTCGGCGCGATCGGTGATGTCGTTCAACGCGCGTTCCAACTCCGCGCGTCGCGCCTCACATTCCGCGGCGTCCGCCTCGCGAGGGACCCATATCGGCTCTCCCCAGATGAACACCCCGCGCGAGAAGGGGTACGGCACCACGAACCCGTCCCAGGTGTCGAGCGTTTTTTTTTTGAGGCCCCGAAGGTCAAGGGAAAAATCGGCAAGCCGGTCGCCTTGGCCAAGGCGATCACGCCGGGTTGCGCGATCCGCCGCGGCCCTTTCGGGCCGTCCGGGGTCACCGCGAGATCGCGGCCCGCGCGGCCCTTCCGGATGAGGCTCCGCAACGCGACGGCGCCGCCGCGCGTCGTGGACCCTCGGACCGACGAAAGCCCAAACGATTCCATGGTCCGGCTGATCAACTCGCCGTCGCGATGGCGACTGATCAAAATATCGAGTCCCGGCCCGTGGTACGAGAGCGGCAGCAGGAACTGCCGCCCGTGCCAGAACGCCAAGATGATGCCCTCGCCCGCGAGCCACCGCCGCGCGACGGCGTCTTCATGCACCGTGTCGATGCGCATGGTCCGGCCGACGGCGCGGATCAGCCCCGCGGCTAGCGGCGGCGCCAGACGCCGCCACACCGGCTCACGAGCCGACATACCCGGCCTCCGCGTCGAAGTGCATCCGGTGCAGCCTGGCGTACGCGCCTTGGTTGGCCAACAAGCTCTCGTGCGTGCCCGCTTCCACGACGCGCCCGCCGTCCAGCACGATGATCCGTGTGGCGCGCTGCACCGTGGAGAGCCGGTGCGCGATCACGAACGTGGTGCGATGCGCCATCAAATTCGCCAAGGCCTGCTGAACCGCGGCTTCGGACTCGGAATCGAGCGCCGACGTCGCTTCATCCAGAATCAGGATCGGCGGGTCTTTAAGAAGCGCGCGCGCGATCGCGAGGCGTTGGCGTTCGCCGCCCGACAACGTAACGCCGCGCTCCCCGATCACCGTGTCGTAGCCCGCCGGCAGACGCTGAATGAACCCGTGCGCGAACGCGGCCTCTGCGGCGCGGCGCACCGCCGCGTCATCAATCTCGCTCATCCCGTACGCGATATTGTTGCGGACCGTGTCGTCGAACAAAATCACGTCCTGACTCACGATGCCGATGCGGGCGCGCAAGGACGCCAGCCGAATGTCACGCGCGTCCACTCCGTCGATCACGATCGCGCCCTGGGTCGGTTCGATGAACCGCGGCAAGAGATTGATCAAGGTCGTTTTGCCCGCGCCGCTCGCCCCCACGATCGCGATCACGTCGCCGGCCCGCGCCGTCAACGTCACGTCGGTGAGCGCCGGGCGTTCGGCGCCGTCGTAGGTAAATCCCACACCGCGATACTCGACGCGATCGCGCACCGCGTCAAACTCGCGCGTGCCCCGGTCCCGCCGCTCTTCGGTCTCCAAGTCCAACAGGGCGAAAATGCGCTCGGCCGAGGCCGCGGCCGTCAGGAGCGCGTTGTTCGCGGCCGACAGCGCCCGCACCGGCGCGTACGTCAGCCAACACGCGCCCAGAAACGAGAAAAACGCCCCGGTGGTCATGGCGCCGGAGATGACCGCGTACCCGCCGTAGGCCACCACCGCGCCCGCGCCCACCGCGCCCAGCACCTCCATGAGCGCGGGGGAAAATTCCGACACGATCGTCACCTTCATCGCGTTCTGAAAGTAGCGCTGGTTGATCCGTCGCACACGTTCGGCCTCGAATTCCTCGCGGCCGAATCCCTTGACCACCGAAATCCCCGCGAACGTCTCCTGGAGCATGGCCGACAGTTCGGCCATGCGGGTTTGGCCGTCGTGCGCCAACCGCTTGAGCCGCCGTCCCAATCGGAGCAAGGGGTAATACCCGACTGGCAGGACGATGAGCGCCATCAGCGCCAACCGCCAGTTCTGGTACACGATGAAGCCGATCATCGCCGCCAAGGTGAGCGGTTGTTGAATGAGCTCTTTGACCACGCTCACCGCCCGCTGCATCTGTCCCACGTCGCTGGTCACGTTCGACATCAACGCGCCGGTGGACCGTGCGCCGTGAAACCCCATGGACAATTTGAGGATGTGCCGGTACAACGCGTCGCGAATATCCGCGACCACGCGGTTGGCGGTGTAGCCCATCAGATAGACGTACCCCAACTGGAGCACTCGTTTGGTCAGCGCGATCACGGGGATGGCGATCGCCAACGGGAGGAGCCAGTCGCTCAGTTTATCGATAAAGATCCGGTCCAACACCTTCTGGACCAACCAGAGGTTCGCCGCGGTCAGCCCGGACACGCCCGCGGCGCACAGCCCGGCGACCGCCACGCGGCGCCACTGCGGCGCGATGAGCCGCCACACCCGCGCGTACACGCTCCCCGCCCCCGTCGGCTTGTTCATACCGCGCGCCTCCCGGCCAACAGGGCCAGCACCGCATCGGCCGCGCGACCCGAGGCCCCGGGCTCTCCCAACGCGGCGCGTACCGCGGCCAACTCCCGGCGCATCGCCTCGTTCGCGCGATCATCGGCCAACAGCGGCGCGATCGCGGCCGCGAGCACTTCGGCCGTCGCCTGCTCCTGCACCAGTTCCGTCACCACCCGGCGCCCCGCCACCACGTTGACCAACGCCAGATGGGGCGTGCTGATCAGGCGGCGACCGATCCACGCGGTGAGCGGGGAGACGCGGTAGGCCATCACCAACGGCGTGCCGACCACGGCCGCCTGCAACGTCGCGGTCCCCGACGCGACCAACGCCGCGCGCGAGGCCCGCAACACGGACGCGGCCTCGCCCCGCACCACGGTCACCGCCGACGCCGCATCGCCCATGCGGGAGACCGCGTCGTCGATCGCCCGCGCGTCCACCGATGGCGCGGCCGCGATCAACACGCGATCAGCCGCCCCGGACGCGCATACACGCCGCGCGGCGTCCAGCATCACGGGCAACAACATCGCCACTTCCTGCTTGCGACTGCCCGGCAACACGGCCAACACACGCCGGCCGTCCGCAATGCGGTGCCGCCGCGCGAAGGCCGCGTGGTCAGCCTCCGGCGACGGATCGTCGAGCAAGGGGTGCCCGACCCAGCGGCACGGCACGCCCGCGCGCCGGTACAACTCCTCCTCGAAACGAAACAACACCAACATCAGGTCCACGCACGCCTTGATGTGCGCGATCCGCCCCGGACGCCACGCCCAGATCTGCGGACTGACGTAATACACCACGGGGATGCCGAGGCGGGCGGCTTCGCGCGCGACCCGCAGATTGAAGTCGGGATAGTCGATAAGGACGATCGCGGCGGGCGGCGACTCGCGCAGGCGGCGGCGCACGCCGTCGTACGCGCGCCAAATCGCGCGCCACTGCGACAACACCTCGATCACGCCCACCACCCCGAGATGGCGAATGTCGTGCGACAACCGCACGCCGGCCTTCTCCATCGCCGCGCCGCCGATACCCTCCAACACCAGCGTCGAATCGCGGGCCAGCAGAGCCTCGGCCAATTTCCCACCATGCCCGTCTCCGGAGGCTTCCCCGGCGATGATGAAAAGACGCGACATCGACTCCTTAGCGGATGCGCCGGCCATGAGCAATCGCGACGAACTGGCCGACCGGCGGACCGGTTAGCGACCTTCGATACATTTGAGCACGTCCAGCGCCACGCGCAGGGCTTCGCGCCCTTCGCGCCCGGACACCAACGGCGCCCGCCTGGTGGCGATGCACTCGAGGAACGCGGCGAGTTGCGCCTTGAGCGGCTCTTCTTTTTCGATCGCCAAGGTTTGCACGTCGATACCCGGCAACCCGGACGCCGAGGGCCCGTCCAGCCGCCGCGCCATTACCACCTCCTGTTTCTGGTAATCGAGCGAGAAATACGCGTCGGGCTGGAAGATCCGGAGTTTGCGCATCGCCTCTTTCGACACCCGGCTCGCCGTCACGTTGGCCACGCACCCGTCCACGAACTCTAACCGGCAGTTCGCGATGTCGATGTTGGACGTGAGCACCGGCACGCCCACGGCCCGGATCTCCGCGATCGGCGACCGGACCAGGCTCAAAATAATATCCAGATCGTGGATCATCAAATCGAGGATCACATGCACGTCCGTGCCCCGGCCTACGAATGGCCCCAACCGGTGCGACTCGATGAACCGCGGCGAGACCAACCGCGACCCGACCGCGCGCACCGCGCCGTTGAACCGCTCGAGGTGGCCGATCTGGATCAGCCGTTGTCCGGAATCCGCGAGCGCGATCAACCGGTCGGCTTCGTCGAGCGTCACGGTCATAGGTTTTTCCAGCAACACGTCCAGCCCCGCGGCCAGACAGTCCGCGGTCACCGCGTAGTGCAGGCTTGTGGGCACCACCACGCTCACGGCCTCCACCAGCGGGAGCAACTCGCGGTAATCCGTGAACGCGCGGGCGCCGGACGCGGCCGCGATCTCGGCCGCGCGCGCCGCGTCGGTATCCGCCACCCCGATCAATTCCGCGCCGGGCAACTCCGCGTACAACCGGGCGTGGTGGCGGCCCAGATACCCCACCCCGATCACGCCGACCTTGATCCGCTTACCCATGGCGTTCATCCCCCGTGATTCCGACCACCGCGATTTTCGCGTCCCGCGCCGCGGCCAGCAGGTCGGCCTTGTCCAGCATCAGCGTTTTGCCGGCCTCCACCGCGAGCACCGCGGCGCCGACCTCGCGCATCGACGCGATCGTGGTCGGTCCCACCGCCGGGATGTCGAACCGCAGGTCCTGCTGGGGCTTGGCCATCTTGACCACCACCGCGCCGCCGTTCGCCAACCGGCCGCCGCGGCGAATCGCTTCGTCCGTACCCTCGATCGCCTCCACCGCCAACACGGTGCGGTTTTTCACCACCACGCACTGTCCGATTTCGATGCGGCCGATGGCGCGGACCATCTCCACGCCGAACCGGATGTCCTCCCACTGTTCCTTCGAGGGATTCGCGGTCAACACCCCGGGCTCCGCGATCAAACTGGGCAGGTACCGCGCGGCATCACCCACCGTGATGCCTTCGGATTCCAGCTCATCGGCCAACGCCCGCAGCAGCACGTCATCCTTGAAGTGCCGCACCCGCGCGAGCACCTTCACCGCGCGCCAATCCGGACGGTATTCGGTGAACATCCGAGTCTTCTGAATGCCGCCCGCCATCACCACCGTATCCACCCCGGCGGACTTGAAGTGATCGATCAAGTGGCCGAGTTGCCCGACCTTGATCCATCGCACGTCGTCCACGTGCTGATCGAGCGCATCAGGCGTCTCCCCGCGGTGCGCCACGGCCGTGACCGCGAACCCCGCCTCCTTGGCGGCGTCCGCGAACAGCACGGGGAAGCGGCCGTTGCCGGCAATCAGTCCAAGTTTCTTCATCGTTCGTCAGAGCCCGTCCATGAACGGCCATCTGCGGCGTTGCCGCTGCGCATCCGGTGCTCACGTATGCACACAGTACGCTCCGCTCCGGTGCTCGCGGCGCCTTGCGACCCACCGCCAAAAAATCTACTGCCGGAAGTCCCCGTAGGGGGCATCTGGCCGATTCCTGAACGGGCTTATCAACCCAGAGCTTCGGAGCTTCCCCTACCGGCTGATGCCGCGCTCCGACGTCTCGACAAACCGTACGAGCGTCTCGACGTCCGGTTGCCCTTTCGATTCCTCCCGCGCCTTCACGAGCGCATCTTTCATCGACAGATGGGCGTTGAACAGGGTGCGATAGGCTTTTTTCAGCGCCGCGATGCGCTCCTCGGAAAACCCGTTGCGCTTCAAGCCGACGAGATTCAACCCAAACAGCTTTGCGCGGTTACCGGTGGCGGACACGAACGGCGGCACGTCTTGCGCGATCGCGGAACAGCCGCCGATCATGGCGTACGCGCCGATCCGCGTGAATTGGTGCACTCCGGTCAGTCCGCCCAACACGGCATGGTCCCCAACCGCGATGTGACCGGCCAAGGTCGCGGCATTGGCCATGATGACGTGGTCGCCCACCGTGCAATCGTGCGCCACGTGCACGTAGGCCATCAAAAAGGTGTGATTCCCGATGCGGGTCACGCCGCCGCCGTGGTGCGTGCCCCGGTTCAGGGTCACGAACTCCCGGAAGGTATTGTGGTGCCCGATGATCAGGCGACTCTCTTCCCCGCCGAACTTCAGGTCCTGCGGCGGAGTCCCGGCGGAGACGAAATGCGAAAACACGCACGCCTCGCCGATCTCGGTCCACCCCTCGATCACGCAGTGCGCGCCGATTTGGGTGCCGGCGCCGACGGTCACGTGTTCGCCGATCACCGCGTACGGCCCCACGGCGACGTCCTCGGCCAGCTTGGCGCCGGGATGGATGATCGCGGTCGGGTGCCGGCTCATGCCGCGTCCTTGGGCGCGACCATGGCTTTAAACTCCATTTCGCAGACCAGGACCTCGCCGACGTACGCCTCGCCGCGCAGCCGCCAGTAGGGATCGCGCCGCTGCAACAACGACACCTCCATGCGCAATTGGTCGCCGGGCCCCACGGGTTTTCGGAACTTGGCGTTATCAATGGCCAAGAAGATCACGAGGTGATTCTCCGCGTCCTTGGCGGTCTGAAACGCCAAGATCCCGCCGACCTGCGCCAAGGCCTCCAGAATCAGCACGCCCGGCATGATGGGCCGGCCCGGAAAGTGGCCCTGAAAAAACGGTTCGTTGATCGTCACGTTCTTGATCGCGACCGCCTTCTTCTCCTCGACCGACAGGACCCGATCCACCAACAGGAACGGATACCGGTGAGGCAGGCGTTTCATGATGTCATCGGCTTCCAACATCGTTCTCCTTCACGACGGGGCTCGGAACACCCGGCGAGTTACGCGGACTTGGGCGACCGTTTGTTCCGCGCGGACCGGCCGACGGCCTTGGCGCGCGACCGGGGCGTGGCCTTCGCCGCGGACGACGGCGTCTTGGTCCGTTGTTCGAGCGCTTCGATCCGCGCCTGCAACTGTTTGATCGTCTTTCGCATCTCGGGCAGGGTGGGCAACACGGCCTGCACGCGCAGCCAGGTGGGGTGCGGCATGGCGTACGTGCCCGACACGGTTTGCCCCGCGGCCACGTCCGCGATCACCCCGCTCTGCGCGCCCACCATCACGCGATCGCCGATGGTGAGGTGACCGGTCACGCCCACTTGTCCGGCCAGCACGACGTTGCGGCCGAGCACCGTGCTGCCGGAAATCCCGACCTGCGCAACCAGTAAACTGTCCTCGCCCACCACGACATTATGGGCCACATGGACGAGGTTATCGACCTTAGTCCCGCGTTTGATGACCGTGGCGCCCAGCGCGGCCCGGTCCACGCACACGTTCGCGCCCAGTTCCACGTCATCCTCGATCACCACCCGCCCGACTTGCGGAATTTTCTCGTGGCGGCCGTTGCGGGTGGCGAACCCGTATCCGTCGCCCCCGATGACCGCCCCGCTCTGCAGGATCACGCGCGCGCCGATCGCGCACCCGTCGCGGATCGTGACGTTGGGGTGCACCAGCGCGTCGTCCCCGATGACAACGTCGTCGCCCACCACCGTGCCCGCCAGCAACGTGACGCGATCGCCGAGTCGAGTGCGAGAACCGACGGTGACAAACGCCCCAATGGTGGGCTCCACGCCGATCACCGCGTCGGGCGCAATCACTGCGTGCGGACTGATGCCCCCGCTCCGGTAGGGCCGATCGTGGAACCATCGCACGATGCGGCAAAACGCGTGGTAGGGGTCGGCCACTTCGATCCGCGCGAGTCCTTCGCTCGGGTGATCCGGCGCCACCACCACGCCAGAAGCGCGCGTGCGCGCCAAGTCGTGCGCGTACTTCAGGTTGGCCAGGAAGGTCACCTGCCCGGGCTCGGCCTCGCGGACGCCGGAGACGCCGGTGATCACGCAATCTTCGCCCTTGAGCACCCCCCCGACATGTTGGGCGAGCGCAGCGAGCGTGGTGGTTCGCGGCGGGAAGGTCATGGGTGACGACGGCCCGCTATTTCGCGTCCTTATCCAACTCCGCCAACACCTTATCGGTGATCGACAGCGACTCCTTGGCGTACAGCACCGCCGCCATGTCCGCCGGCCCGCTGCCGCCCTTGTCGAAGATCATGGCGTACCCGTCGCGCTCCGCGACACGTTTGACCACGCCTTCCAACTGCGCGTGAAACTCCTTGAGCACGTCGACTTTCTTGTCTTGGATCTCCCGATTGAGATCCGTCGCCTTCTTCTGGTACGCGAGCAATTTGCGCTGTAAGTCTTCTTGTTTGGCCCGTTTGGCCTCCGGGCTCAACACGCTTTCTTGTTTGAGCAAGTTGTCCTCGAGTTCCTTGATCTCCGCTTCTTCCAGGTCAATGATCTTCTGCCGGCTCTTGACGTACTCTTCCAGCAGGCCCTTGGCCTTCTTGCCGGCTTTGGACTGATCAAAAACCTGTTGCGTGTCCAGATACGCCACCTTGAGGCCGTTGGCCTGCGCCCACGCGGGTTCCGCCGCGCCGCACACGACCGCCAGCCCCATCATCCACGCGCACAAGGCGCGGACAGACCGTCCTGCCATCACCATCCTCCTTCCCTGAATTAAAACACCGACCCGATCGTAAACTCGGGGAACGCTCCGGTCTTCTCGCCGGGCTGGGAATCGAGATTATACCCCCATTCCAAGCGAATCGGCCCGATCGGCAGCAACATCCGAATGCCGAACCCCACGCTGTAGCGCAGATCGCTGATCCGCAACCGCTCGCCCGTGGTCATGGGGACCCCGTCTGGTCCCACCAACGCCGTGGTCTTCGCCGCGTCCACGTATCGCCCCTGATCGTCGAATGATCGCCCCGCGTCGAAGAACAACACGCCCTTCATCTTGGCGTCAGGAATCAGCGGAAACACGTATTCTGCGTTGAAGATCAATTCTTTATTGCCCCCGAAGATTTCCCCGGTGGCCGGATCCACCCGCCCGGCGGCTCCGTAATCGAATCCGCGCACCGTGTTGATCCCGCCCACCACGAACCGCTCCGAAAACGGATACTGTTGTCCGCCCAGATACCCGATCCGCAGGTGCAGCGAAAACACCGTGCTCCAGAACATCGGAAAAAACGCGCTGTGATCGGACACGATGCGGTAAAAACGATTGTCCCCTTTGAACAACCCGCCGGCGTATTCGACCGACAAGGCGTGGCGTTGCCCTTCACGCGGATCAAACGAAAAATCCCGGGTATCGCGTGCCACCGACACGCCCACGCTGCTGGTCGTGACTTTGCCGCGCGCCGCCTCTTGGACGATCGCAGGCGGAGCATTGGGCGTAGAATTGTCGGTCACGTCCGTATCGGTGGGCGGGTCCGGCGGACACGTCGACCCCGTTGGGCAAAACGGCGGCGTCGGGTCGTATGTGGTCAGGTCGAACAAATGATTGACCTCGCGCGTATACGACACGCCCGCCGAGACGTATTCCCCGAACCAGCGGTTGAGGCCCAATGAAAATCCGGTGCGGCCGTCCCGGTAGGTGGTGTACCGTCGCTCGTTCGAGAACAAATCAATGGTCCCCGCCAAGGGCCGATCAAACAGGTACGGCTCGCGAAACGTGATGGAATAATTGGACGTGGTGGCGCTGCTTTTTTCCATCCGCGCGCGCAACAACTGGCCGCGTCCGAACAAATTGCCCTGCTCGATGTTGGCCTGGTACACGACCCGGTCCACCGAACTGTACCCGCCGCCCAAACTGAACGTCCCGGTGGGCTTTTCCTTCACGCGCACCGTGATGTCCATCTGGTCGTCGCCGATCGGGTTCGGCAAGATCTCGACGTTCTCAAAAAAATTGAGGTTGTTGATGCGCTGAAAACTCCGCTTGAGCGCCTTGGTGTTCACCAACTCCTGTTCCGCCACCCGCAGCTCGCGCCGGATCACCCAGTCGTACGTCTTCTCGTTGCCCTCCACCGTGACGGTGCGGACCGTGACCGGACGGCCCTCGCGGATCTCGTAGGTCAGATCGATGGATCGGGATTCGGGACGCGGCGTAAACTGGGGGCGAATGTCCACAAAGGCGTACCCCCGCTCGCCGTATCGATCCGTGAGCAGCGTCATGTCCTGCCGCAGGAGGTTGCGACGGAAGATATCCCCCTCGCGCAGCGCCAACCCCTCCCGCACCTGCGACGTGGTCAGCACGGTGTGCCCGGACACGGTGATGCGGGCCACGGTGTAGCGTTCGCCTTCTTCCACCGGAAACGTCACGCGCACGCCCTTGCCGCGCGGATCCGGCGTGATCCGCGGCGCGCCGACCTGCGCCTGCACATACCCCTCGTTCAGGTAAAAATCCCGCAGTCGCTCCGCGTCCTGCTCCAGGTCATCTTGCTTGAAGATGCCCCGACTCGTGATCCACGACGTCAGCCAAAAATAGGATTTAGTCGTCACCACCTCCCGGAGTCGTTTGGTCCGGACCCGGGCGTTGCCCTCAAACGCCACGGCGCGGATCTTCGCACGCGCGCCTTCTTCAATATAAAAGGTGACGGACACCGCCCCCGGCGACACGGTTTTGGTCACCGGGATCACCCGCGCGTCCGCGTACCCTTCGCTCCGATAGTACTGCTCGATCTTGGCGGCCGCGGCGTTGACCGCGCGGAGGTCCACGGCGGTGTGCAGCGTGAGCGTGACCTGTTCCTTGAGCTTCTCTTCGCCGACCTCGTCATACCCTTCGTACCGGATGTCGGTGAGCGTGGCCCGTTCATTCACGACGATGATGACGTGCACCCCGTCGGGCCCGGGCTCTTGTTCGATCGACACGTCGTCGAAATACCCCATACGGTAGACGGCTTTGATCGCCTCCCGAATGGCCGCGGCATCCGCCGATCCCCCCACCGCCAACGTGCTGCGGCTGATAATGGTCGAGGCCTCGATGTTGGCGGCGCCGCGCACGGCCACGGAGAGAATGGCGGGACCGTCCGACGCGCCGTGCGCGGTCCCCATCGCCGCCAAAGTGCACGCAGACAGGGCGAGCGCTGTTAGGGCCCGGCCCCACAACCCCCGCGTCACCAAGCCGCGGAGCGTCCGTTCGCTCGGGCGGAGTCCGGGAGGCTACGCATGGCCCTCCCCCATTTCGGAATCCGTATCGTCCACCGCGCCGTACTCCACGTCGCCGTCGCCGAGGGAGGCCTGCAGATCGGCCACCGCGTCGCGGAGTTCACCGACCATCAAGGCCAGGCGCTCCAGTTTCCGGATCATGTCCTTGGTCTGTCCCGACGCGCGCTCCATGTCGAGCCGCAGCGCCCGCACCTCGGCAGACAGCGCCGGGAGGCGTTTGGACGCGGCGGGACGGGACGAGGGCGCGGGGCGCGGCGACTTCGATCCCCCGCGTCCGGGAACGCGCGACGGTTTCCGGGGTTTCACGAGGGGCCGCGCTCCGGCGGGGGCGCGGGGACGGCGCCGCGACGATCCCCGCGCCGGCGGTCGGGCCCGCGCCGCGCGGCGAACCGCCGATCCGGGAAGGTGATGGCGCGGACCGCGACCCGACGATCCATGCCGCTGCGCCGCCGCCGCAGCCGTCGGTCGGCGGGCTTGCGGCGCTCGGCCTGACGCCGTTCGCCCTGGCGTCGCTCGATCACGCGCCGGGCTCCATCAAGCGGTGGTCGGCAAAACTAAAGTACCGCTCCGCCCCGATCACCAGATGATCCAACACCGGGATCCCCAACAACCGACCGCAGGCGGCCAGCCGCGAGGTCAGCTCCCGGTCTTCCCGACTGGGCGCCTCGTCTCCGCTCGGATGGTTGTGCAGAAAAATCACGCCGGCCGCGGACGCGCGCACGGCCGGCGCAAACGCTTCACGCGGATGCACGAGGCTGGCGGTTAAACTGCCCTCGGAAATCGTGCGTTCCACGATGATGCGGTGTTTTCCGTCCAAGTAGAGGCCGATGAACCGTTCCTGCTTCAACCCCTTTAACAACGGACCGAAGTGGTCGAACACCACGGCGCTGGACTCGATCGGCGCGCCCGCCCGCCACGGGACCGACGCCACGCGCCGCCCCAACTCCTGGGCGGCCTTGAGTTGCGCGGCCTTGGCCGGTCCCACGCCGTGGATTCGACACAACTCCGTGGCGCTGGCGTGCGCCAGCCCGTGCAAATCCCCGAACTCCGCCAACATGCGCGACGCCAACTCCACGGCGCTTTGGTGTTTGCGCCCGGTGCGGAGCACGATCGCCACCAGTTGCGCGTCGCTGAGCCCGTCGGCTCCTCGCTCCAACAATCGCTCCCGAGGGCGCTCGTCGTTCGGCCATTGCGTGATCGGATACGACTGTGGCGCGACATTGCGGGTTGGGCGGAATTGCGGCTCAGTGGACATTTTTTGACACCATACGTCAAACGCCTGACATAGTCGGCACGATTGACTGCATCTTATACCCCAAAAGCACGCTTTCGTGCCATTCCCGCGCGAGACGATGTTGGCATAACACTTGCTTTTCTACCCGATCCGTGCACACGCGCCACTCGGACCCAAGGAATTTTCTCTCACGGAGGAGCGACTCATGACCTGTCCAAAGTGCAGTGGAATGATGTACAGCGAACGGCTGTCCGACTACTTCCTGACCTTTTACGCCTGGAAATGCGTCAATTGTGGATCGATCGTTGATCACACGATCCTCGAAAACAAGAACAAAGACGCATCCTACGCCGCCTCGAGATAACCGCATTACTCCGCGTTCCGCTCGGCCCGCCCACACGGGTCGAGCGGAAACGCAAACTCCAATCGTTGGGGGGCGTCGAGCAACTCGATCCCCTGAATCGTCAACACCGACGGCGCGCACTCCGGACCGGACGGTGGACGGAAAAACAACACCCCTTCGAGCGACCCGCCAGGGTCTACCCGACCGACCGGCATCCGCGCGGCGCGAATCTGTTCGAGTTCCCGTTTGACCACGGTCGGCGCCTTGGCGATGAGTTCCACCGCGCCCTCGTCCAGGCCGCCGCGTCGATAGACCTGTACCAGCTCTTCGTCGCTTAACACGCCAGTCACCGGCCCGTCCGCCGGACCCAATGTGGATAGGGACAGATCCGCCATTGCGGGATGGCTCGTGTGATTCTCCACCCGCACGCGAAACGCGGAAAAATACGCGCCAAAGTCCACGCCGTACCGCCGCCGGTCCTCGCTGCCCAGTTGTGTGTCAATTGGTTGAATCTGTACCACCACGTCGTGGTCGCCGGACGAGACGCTCAGCGGCACTGGATCGAACACCGGGGGACGGCTCGCGCAGGCCACGAGGACGGCGAGGCCCCCCACCACGGCGCAGCGTCGGATGATGGCGATCACGGGAGACATGGCATGCGTTCCAGACCTCGCGCGCTCACCGTCGGCGCGCCGGCGCGCCGCCCCTATCGAGATTACGCGGTCCGTTTCAGCAGCTTTCCTTGCGCGCCGGGCCACAGCAGGAGCAACGGACTCGCCACGAAAATCGACGAATACGTGCCGACCACCACGCCCATCAACAGGGCGAGCGAAAAATCATGGATCACTTCACCCCCGAAAAAGAACAGGGCGATCAACACCAGAAATACCGTCAACGACACCACGATCGTGCGCGAGAGCACTTGATTGATCCCCTGGTTGATCACTTGCGCCAGCGGGTCCCGCCGCCGGGTGCGCAAGTTTTCCCGGATGCGGTCGAACACCACCACGGTATCCGTCAACGAGTACCCGGCCAGAGTCAGTAACGCGGTGACGATCAAGAGATTGATTTCTTTCCCCATCAGGCCCATGATCCCCAGCACCGCCAACACGTCGTGAAACGTGGCCACCGCGGCCGCCACGCCGAAGCGAAATTCAAACCGCAGCGCGATGTAGATGACGATTCCGATCATGGCGATAGTGATCGCCTTGACCGCGTCCTGCTGTAATTTCGTGCCGACCGTCGGCCCGATCTCGGTCGTGCTGTCCACCACGAACGGATTGGATTCAAACCCCGCCTTGAATACGGCGACCAACCGGTCCGCGGTTTTTTCCTGAATCGTGGTCTGTTTCTTCACGCGAATGAGCAGCTTGTTGCCGGTCGTAAATTGCTGCAGCTCCGCGTCATGGAAGCCTTCGCGTTCCAGCAATGCGCGCGCGTCGTCCAACGGCACCGGCTGCTCAAACTGCAGTTGCACCGCGGTGCCGCCCGCAAAGTCGATCCCGGTGTTTGCCTTGCCCAACGCGATTTGCCCCACGGTAATCGCCCCGAGCAGCGCGAAAATGCCCGACAGCGCGAACGCATAGGTGCGTTTGCCGATAAAGTCGATGTTGGTTTTGCCCAGTAGTTCGAACATAAGACTCCTCAGATGCTCAGCCGAGCCGCTTTAGCCCGGGAGTTGATCAAATCGAACACGACTTTGGTGCCGACCAAGGCGGTAAAGAGATTGATCGTGACGCCCAGGCTCAACGTGACCGCAAACCCCTTGATCGGCCCGGTGCCGAAGAGAAACAGCACCAAGGCCGTGATCAACGTGGTGACGTGAGAATCCACCACGGTGAGAAACGCTTTCTCGTACCCGGCATCCACGGCTAAGCGTACGGGTTTGCCCTGGCGGAGCTCTTCCCGGATGCGCTCGAAGATCAGCACGTTGGAGTCCACGGCCATGCCGATCGTCAGGATGATGCCTGCGATACCGGGCAACGTCAGCGTGGCATTGAGCGCGGCCAATGCGCCGACCAGCAGAATCACGTTGAGCGCCAGAGCGAAGTCGGCGATGACGCCGGCCAGCCGGTAATAGATCGCCATAAACGCGACCACGAGCAATGTGCCGATCCAGGCGGCGCGGATCCCCGCATCGATCGAGTCCTGGCCGAGCGACGGGCCCACCGTGACGTTTTGGATCACGTGCACGGGCGCGGGCAAGGCCCCGGCGCGCAACACGATCGCGAGGTCGTTCGCCTCCTCCATAGTAAACGTCCCGGAAATCTGGGCGCGACCGCCCGCAATGCGGTCCTGGATTACCGGAGCCGAATAGACCGAGTTATCCAGCACGATTGCCAAGCGTTTCTTGACGTTCTCCCCGGTCAGGCGCTCAAACTGCGCGGCCCCCGCGCCGTCGAACGTGACCGACACTTGGGCGTCGTTAAACTCCCCGATCGTCACCAGCGCATCGCGCAGCGACTCACCCGTCATCGCGGCGCGTTGCTTCACCAGATAGGGTCGCTTGCTGACTGGCCCCTTCTCCTCCGAGACCCGCTCGAACAGGATCTCGTCGCCCGGAGGAATTTTGGCGCGCCACTCGGCCAGCCACGCCTGCTCCTGTTCGGCCGGCACCGACTCGGGCAACTCGTGGGCAACCGGGCTGTCCTCATCCAGCAGTTTGAACTCCAAGAGCGCGGTTTTGCCGATCACGCTCAACGCGCGCTGCGGATCTTTTTCCCCCGGCAATTGGATCAGGATCTGTCGCTCGCCTTGGAGCTGAATCAGCGGTTCGGTCACGCCGAATTGGTCCACGCGGTTGCGAATGGTCTCGATCGACTGCGACACCGCGGCCTTTTGCACGCGTTCGACCTCGCCGCTGCGCAACGCGAGCGTCAGCTTCCGGTCCTGGAGGTCCCCGACCGTCAGCGCGCCGAATCCCTCATCCACGAGTTTGGAGATTTTTTCGCGGTCCGCCGCGTCGGTCATGGTCACCACGACCGACCGCCCCTCGCGCGCCGCGGTCGCGGTGACCTGCTGGTCCTTGAGCCGATCCCCCAAGTCGAGCGCCATCCGGTCGAGACCGTTATCCACCGCCCGTTCGACGTCGACCTCCATCACCAAGTGCATCCCGCCCTGGAGATCCAAACCCAACGTGATCCCCTTGGACGGCATGATGCGTTGCCACCACCCGGGCAACGACTGAAACCACGGCGTCGAGGGGAGGAAAAACATCGTCGACACCACCACCGTCACCCCAATCAGCACAAACCGTCCTTTGACGCCCCGTTTCATTTCGTGTCCTCATCATCGCCGGTCCGCAACTCCGCGACCGCGTCACGCCGCACTTTCATGGCCACGCCTTTGGCGACTTCCAGCGTGACCGCGTCTTTGGTCAAACTCTTCACCGTTCCGTAGATGCCGCCCGTGGTCACGATCTTGTCGTCTTTTTTGAGCGCCTCGAGCATGGTCCGTAGCTTCTTCGTTCGACGCTGCTGGGGCAGAATGAGCAAGAAATAGAATAAGACGATGATCAAGAGAAATGGGATAAACCCCGACAGCGGCCCCAGGGGACCGGCCGGGGCCGAGGCGTCTTGAGCGTAGGCCGGCGACGCAACGGGAACCCACGTCACGAGCCCCGCGCCGCCAAATACCGTGTTCCGTACGAATGATCCTCGTTGCCTCACGCAGACGTCTCCTCTCCTTGAACGACCGTGTCGGTTCGGCGCCACGCCGCGGCGTCGGCCGCCGTCTTCCACGCGCCGAAGCGACCGTCCTCGATCGCCCGTCGCATCTCGGCCATGAGCCCCAGATAAAACGACAGATTGTGGATGGTGTGCAACCGAACGGCCAAGGGGTCGTTCGATTGGAATAGATGTCGCAGATACGCCCGCGAAAACCGACGGCACGTCGAGCAGGCGCACGCGGGATCGAGCGGACGGTCGTCCGTCGCGTACCGTGCGTGTTTGATCGACACGCGGCCCTCGCTCGTAAAGAGCCACCCGGTGCGGGCGTGCCGCGTGGGCATCACGCAGTCGAACAGGTCCAGGCCGCGCGCGACCGCATCCGCCAAATCGCCCGGCGTGCCAACGCCCATCAAGTACCGCGGCATGTCCGCGGGCAGGCGCGGGGCCACGTGGTCGATCACGCGCAGCATCTCGGCCTTGGGTTCCCCGACCGAGAGGCCGCCGATCGCGTAGCCGTCGAACCCGACCGCCACGCTCTCCGCGATCGCGCGCTCCCGCAGCCGGAGCGAAAACCCGCCCTGCACGATGCCGAACAACAGCGACGGCCGGCGACGGCGCACCTCGGCGCACCGTCGCGCCCACGCCGTGGTTCGGCGTAAGGCCTCGGCGGCCTCCGCCTCGCTCGCGGGATAGGCGAGGCATTCGTCGAAGGCCATCACGATGTCCGCTCCCAACGCGTCCTGAATCTCGATCGCGCCCTCCGGCGTCAACTCATGGAGCGACCCGTCCAGGTGCGACCGAAACGAGACGCCCTCGTCGGACACGCGCCGTAACCCCGCCAAGCTGTAGACCTGAAAGCCCCCGCTGTCGGTCAAGATCGGGCGGGACCAGCCCATGAATTCGTGCAGTCCGCCCAAGTCGGCGATCACCTGATGACCCGGACGCAGCCACAAATGATAGGTGTTCGAGAGGATGATCTGCGCGCCGACCGCGACCAAGTCGTCCGGATCCAGACCTTTGACCGCGGCCGATGTGCCGACCGGCATGAACGCCGGCGTCTCGACCACCCCGTGCGCGGTTCGCAAGCGACCGCGTCGCGCGCCCGTGCCGGCGTCCACCGCCAGGACCGTGAAGGCGCGCTTCTGCGTCGCGTCGCGTCCGCTTTCGGGTCCCGCGACCTCGGCCACGGCGTGCAGGCTCGGCGCCGCCATCACATCCGGTCCGGAGCGGAGACGCCGAAGATGGTCAGGCCGTTGCGAATCACCACGCCGACCGCCGCCGCCAACGCCACCCGCGCGAGCGACTGGGTCCGATCGTCGCCGATGATCCGGTGCTTGTAGTAGTACCCGTGGAATTGCCCCGCCAGATCCTGGAGGAAATACGCGAGGCGATGCGGTTCGTAGGCGGCCGCGGCATCCGCGATCACGTCGGGATACGCGGCCAGCGCTTTGAGCAGCCCCAGTTCTTCGGGCAACTCCAGGCGCGCGAGCTCGGCCTCGCCCGCCGATTGCCACAACAACGACTGCTCCGCGGCCGCGCGCAGAATACTCGCCACCCGCGCGTGGGCGTATTGAATGTAGTACACCGGATTTTCCGACGATTGCTCTTTGGCCAACGCCAAGTCGAACTCCATCGGACTGTCGAGCCGGCGCATCTGAAACGTCAACAACGCGGCGTCGCGTCCGACCTCGTCGATCACGTCGCGAAGAGTCACGAACGTGCCCGCCCGCTTGGACATCGGGACGGGTTTGCCTTTTCTGACCACGGTGACCAGTTGGCCGATCTCCACCCGGAGACGTTCTTCCGGCTGATCGAGCGCGCGAAACAAGGCGCGGATCCTCCCAATGTAGCCGTGATGATCCGCGCCCCACAGGTCGATTAGGACATGAAACCCGCCGGCGAGTTTCTGGAGGTGATACGCCAAATCGGACGCGAGATAGGTCCACTCGCCGTCCTGCTTGCGCACCACCCGATCCTTTTCATCGCCCAACGCCGACGATTGAAACCACAACGCGCCGTCCGCTTCATACATGTACCCGAGCGCGCGCAGTCGGTCGATCACCGCGTCCACCGCGCCCGAGGCGAACAACGCGCGTTCGCTGGTCCACGCGTCGAACGACACGCCGAACGCGTCCAGATCCACCCGAATTTCCTCCAACAGCCGCTGATACGCGGCGGCGGTCAACGCGGCAAGCGCCTCGTCGCGAGGGACATCGAGATACCGCGGACCGACATCCGCGACAACGGCGCGTGCGATCTCCTCGACGTACGCTCCCTGGTACCCGTCCTCCGGAACCGGCGTGGGACGGCCCGCGAGCGTGCAATACCGCGCCCAGACCGACTCGCCCAGCAACCGCATCTGCCGACCGGCATCGTTGATGTAGTACTCGCGCGACACCCGATCCCCGGCCGCCGCCAGCAGGTTGGCCAACGCCACGCCCACGGCCGCGAGTCGCCCATGTCCGACGTGCAGCGGTCCCGTCGGATTCGCGCTGACGAACTCCACCTGCACCGACCGCCCGGACGACTCCCCCCGTCCATACTCCGCGCCGGCGCCGAGCGTCTGCGGGATCATCGACCGCCACGCCTCGTGGCGCACGGTCAGATTGACGTAGCCCGGTCCCGCGATCTCCACGGCGGCGATCAGGTCGGAGAGATCAATGTACTTTTTGAGGATTTCCGCGATCTGCTGGGGCGGGCGTCGTTCACTCGGCGCAAGGGTCAACGCCACCGTGGTGGCGTAGTCGCCCCGTCCCGCGCGTTTGGGCAGCTCCACCGACGCCGCAACCGGATCGCTGCGCAGATCTCCGGCGGATCGGGCGCGGCGGAGCGCTTGATCCACGACCTCCGTCACGCGTTTTTTGATGGAAACGGCCACTGTCGCAGGCATAAACGTAGCCCCCTAGTATAGGGATCGAAGATCAAAAGTCAATAAATTCCGTTGCCTGCAACGGTAGCGGTCGTCACCGCGGACGCAGCCCGCAGAGATCGCCCGGGCCTGTGCGCGGGCGGCAACGCCGGGAATCGATCAGGGCGCCGACGCGGTAACGACGATGGAGGAGAACGTTCCTTACGGGGGCAACACGGTGGCGGCCGATGCGGGGCGGGCGTCGTCGGATTCCCATGCGTCGGGAAATCCTCCCAGTGAGTCCGCCTGCAACACCTGAATCCACCCGTCCTGCAGCGTGACGAACAGCCGTTCCACCTCGGCCAAGGCGCACGCAATGGTGTCGTGGCCGGCCGTGGTTAATCGATGGGTCATATAGTAATACAGCGACAGCAGATCCCCTACGGCGTCGCGATCATCCCGGATCGCCAACGCGTTTGAGAGCTCCGCGAGAATCCCCAACACGGTCTGGACGTCGCGCGAGGCGGGCCGGGGGACGGTCCGCGCCATCCGCACCCGGGTCAACGCCTCCGCATAGAGCACGAGGACCATCCGGTCCGATGCGCCGACCGCGGCGTCGGTGGGACAGGCCGGCTCCCACCAGGCCGGGAGCGTGGCCTCGAACGGGTGTGACGGCCCGCTCACGCGGCCAGTTCCAACACGCGTTTGGGGGAGAGTAGCTCGTCGAGACGCGTATCCACCGCGTACCGGCCGTCGGGATGCACGAGTTGCCACCCCTGTCGCGTGGCCGTGTTGACCACGATCGGGGCCGCGAGATTGAGGGTCACCGATTCCAGCATGGGCCGCGGGACGGTCGCGAGCACCACCACGGATCGCGACGCGGGATCACCGAGCGCCGGATCGATCAGGTCCAGTTCCAGACTTGCCAGGTCATAGTCGGGCGCCACGCGCAACGGATCGACCACCACCACCGCGACCTCGGGCGCATCGAGCGCCTGCCACCAGCGGAACATGCCGATGTCCTCGCGCTCAACCGGCGCAAATCGCGTCAGCGACGGCCATCCGATCAACCCATTCGGCAACTCGATGACCGCGTGCGCATCCACCCGAATCGGACCGAAACGTTTCGTCTGGATTTTCACGATTTTTTCTCCTCATCCCCGCCGCGGGTTCGCCACTCTCGCCACAACGTCGACAACACGCCGGAGTGTTGGGGGGCCTGCGTGGCGCGCCGGTTTTCGTCCTGGATGCGTTGATAAATTTCCTCGCGATACACGCCGGTGCTCCGCGGCGCCTCGATCCCGAGTTTGACCTGGTGACCTTTGATCTCCAGGACGCGCACCCGGACCTGATCGCCGATCATGATCCCTTCTTCCACTCGCCTCGTCAGCACCAACACGATCGCCCTCCTTGGATGCCAAATGCGCCGCCGGCGTTACCGGCTCATCTTCACATCGTTCGACCGCACGCCCTCGATGCCCGCAATGGCGTGCGTCAACGGTTCGATCAGCGTGGGATCGAACGCTCGTCCGGCCTCCCGCTCGATGTGCATCATCGCCTGCACAGGGGTCATCGGCTCCCGATAGGGCCGGCGAGAACGAAGCGCCTGATACGTATCGCCAAGACGAAGCACGCGGGACAGTTCCGGGATCGCCGCGCCCGACAACCCCTCAGGGTACCCGGACCCGTCGAAATTCTCGTGGTGTGACCGCAGGACCCGCACGACGGTCTCCATGCCAGGCACTCCGCTGAGTAATTGTCCAGGAACCACCGCGTGCTGCTGAACCGCATGTGTCTCTTCGGAATCCAGGGGCCCGTTCTTGAGCAGAATCATCGGGTCCACCCCCAGATTCCCCACGTCGTGCAGCCGCGCGGCGAGATCCAGGTGGCTCAACCGAGTGTCATCCAATCCAAGACGTTCACCAATCGCCCGGCAGACCACCTGCGTGCGATCACCATTGAGCGTCTCCTTGGGGCGCTTGAGCCTGGGAAGCGACACGAGCATTTCGATTGTCGCGCTAAAGATCTCGCGCTGGCGAGCCTGTTCAACGGCCAGCGACTGTGCGAGCGTCCTCAATTCCTCATTCTGACGACTAAGCCTCTCTTGCAACTCGCGGTTGGTGGCCGCGAGATGATAGAGTTCGAAACCGGACTTGATCTCTAGGCGCACCTGCTCGTCGTTCCAAGGTTTGGTCAAATATTTGTGAATCCCGCCGTCATTAACCGCGGACAGGATCGCATGGGTTTCCGCATAGCCGCTGAGAATAATCCGGATCGCATGAGGCGCCACTTCACGGGCTCGCCGCAGCAATTGGACCCCATCCATTTCAGGCATCCGGTAATCCGAGATGATCACACCAACCGAGCCTTGCTCCAACATGGCGAGCCCGCGACTGGGCGCATCCGCCGTCATCACCTCATACCCGTCGCGGCGCAACAACCGCGTCAGCGAGCTCAAGACGAATGGCTCGTCGTCGACTATCAACAACCGGTTCAACTCACCCATGTGTTCCTCACGCTGCCTCCTCGTCGGGATCATCAAGCACGATCGCGCCGTCCGCGTCCCAGTCGACCGCCGTAATCCCCGGATACTGCTTGGCAAGCGTCCGTAAAGTTCGCTCTTGGTCCTCCAACCGTCCGACGAGTTCTCGCTTCTCTGACAGAAGTTTGGCTTGTTCCAGTGCCAATCGTACCGATAGGCACAGGTCCTCGTTGTCCCACGGCTTTAACACGAATCGGTATACATGACCATCATTGATCGCCGCAATGACCGCGTTCAGATCCGCTTTCCCCGTGATGATCATTCGAACCACATGGGGGTATCGCTGTTTCAGCATTAACAGGAGATCCAGTCCGGTTCCATCGGGCATGGCATAATCCGTAATGACGAGGTCGACCTGGGCCGTCCCCATCGACATGATTGCTTCCTGCACTCCTCCGGCCTCCAGCACCGCGTACTGCTCACGGGCAAACAACCGGCGAAGCGATGCGCGAACCGCTGGTTCATCGTCGACCACCAAGATCGTTGGCTTCTGACTCATGACCTGCTCACTCCCATACTCCGATCATCAGGCGGCGACTTTCACTACGCGTTCGATGGGGAACGACACGTGGAACGTCGTCCCTTCACCCTTCGCACTGTCGACTCGGATACCGCCCCCATGACGCTCAACGATTCCGTACACGATGCTCAATCCCAACCCCGTACCATGCCCGATGGGCTTCGTCGTAAAAAACGGGTCGAAAATTTTGGAGAGGTGTTCCTCGGATATCCCTGTGCCCGTATCGCGGATATCGATGAATACACTGTCGGCGGTAGCCCAGGTCTTCACACAGATCTCTCCGCGATCCGGAATCGCTTGCGCCGCATTCATCAGGAGGTTCATGAAAACCTGGTTCACCTGATGCGGGTAACACAGCACCTTGGGGAGGGCGCCGAAATCACGATGGAGCGTGACCTTATACTTCAATTCGTTCCATACAATATTGATCGTACTTTCCAGCCCCTCATTTAGGTCTGACCACGCCGGCTCGTCCTGATCCGCGTGGGAGAATTCCCGGAGCGCCGACACGATCTTCTTGACCCGATGAAGGCCTTCGATCGATTCCATCACGGACTGTCTCGCATCCTCGATTGTCTGAGGCAGTTGCACCTGTTCACCCCATTGAACAAGGTTTCGGACCTGCTCGACCTCCGATGCCCGTAAGTTACCGCCGGCCAGTTGGGCAAGTAATGCCCTGGTGCGTTCAGCGTATTGGGTGAGATCACCCAGGTACGTCTGCAGCATCTGGAGGTTACTGTTGACAAACCCAACCGGATTATTGATCTCATGGGCAACGCCCGCAGCGAGCTGTCCCAACGAAGCCATTTTTTCCTGACGGATGAGTTGATCGTCCTTCCGCGTAAGCTCACGGTGCGCCTTCTCCCGCTCGCGCAACGCGTCTTCGATCTCCACGGTACGTTGCCTGACTCGTTCCTCCAGCGTGGCCTTCGCTTGTTGAAGATCCGCCACCAACCGCAGCGTCTCTCGGATGTCGCGCGCGACAATGACGATACCGTTCAATCGACCGGCCACGTCCTTGATCACCGAGAAGTTGATCTGGACTGGAATGCCCTCCCCATCTCGGCTCCGCAACATCCCGCTCTTGCCCCAGAGCATTCCCGCCTGCGTGAGTTGATCCATCTCTTGCGACGTGAGCAACATGTCTCCACCGGCCGTTCCCCGCACGAGGGTTTCGATCGGACGACCACTCAGCTCATCGGCTTGATACCCAAGCCCGGTTTGAATCGACGCGTTGACTGTCTTCATCTCCAATTGGGGGGTGGTCACGATCACAAAATCGGGAATCGACGCGATGACCTGCGCCGAATACATGGTCGCGTCGCCTAACCGTCGTTCGGTTTCATCGAGCAGGCTGGCTTTGGTTTCAAGCTCCGCCATATTTGCCTGCATCCGGTGGATCAGTTGCGAGACCGACTGTTCGTCCCCCACCGAATGCTGATCCACATCATGCGTGTTCCCGTTGGGCCGTCTAATGTCTTGGAGCAGCGCGATCACGCGGGTCATCATCTCCCACACCACGTAAAAACCGAGGATCGAGACCGCCGACGTGCTGAACAGAATGAGGGGGAACGAGACTTCCCGGCCGTGGGTGTGGAGATACACCATCACCAACAACGGGAGAAGGACGATCAACCCAAACGCGATGATGAGCCGCCGGATGAAACCCTTGGTCCCAATGGACGGGTCCCGCCGCGGCCAAGCCAACCCTCCGGTCCCTGCTGTCGGTCTTACTCCATGCTCCATGTCGCGAACCACGGCGGATAGGATAACGCGTCGCGGCACCCAGTGAACAACCCACTGGCAGTTACTGCTGGCTCGCTCACGACGCTTTCTTCAGCGCGGGCCGGTGAGACGCCCAGGCCCCGCAGCGCGACGGAGTGGCCGAGACCTGGCGCATCCCGGGGGACGCGGGCCCGCTGTACCGTCGTTCGGCAACCAGCCGGTCTTCTCGCGCGGCCCGTACCGCGGTTTGTTTGTCGGACACCCGGAGTCGCGCGTTGACCACGAGGCGCCCCTGCATCGAGATCTCTTGCGTTAAGTGATGGAACAGGGTGTAGTACATCGCGGCTTCAATCGTGGTGACGCCTTGTTCGCTCAGCGTCTCGAAGTCGCGCATGGAATGCCGACGAATCTCCTCCAGCGCGGTGAGCCGACTCTCCTCTTCGATCAGGTCCGCATGGAGGCGCTTGAGGTCTTCGCTCAACCCCTGCTCGACCCGACGCGCAAAGTCGATGACGCCCGAGTCCTCGGCGCCGTCGGTCGAGTGCGTGTGTCGTGGGATTGCCATACGCGATTGAGTGTAACAAAAGGTTTTCGTCTGACAAGTATCGCGGAGAAACGCCGCGCGGAGGGGCGCGTGAGGGGATGGGGCGGAATGCCCCGCGCGGCGGCAACGCCGCGGAGGAACGGTGTGAGCGGCCCGCGCTAGTGGTGCGGCATCGTGCGCGCGGCCTTTTTCATCTTCTCCACCAACGTGGTCCGATTGAGGCGCAGCAACTGCGCCGCCCGATTCTTCACGCCGCCGGCCGCCTTGAGCGCGCGCTGAATCAAATCTTCCTCAAACGCCTCGACCAACCGGTTCAAATCCACGCCGTCCGCCGGAAACACTACCACCGGCACGGCCGGCGAATCGCCGCGGACCACTTTGTCGGGCAGATCCTCCAGCGTCAGGAGGCCCTGGCCCTTCAGAATCACCAACCGCTCGACCAGGTTTTCCAACTCGCGGACATTGCCGGGCCAGGCATACGTGACCAACCGACGCATCGCCTCGGGCGCGATGCCTGAAACGGCCTTGTGTTTCTGAGCGTTGAAGGATTCCAGGAAATGCTCGAACAACAGCGGAATATCCTCGGTACGATCACGCAGCGGAGGAATGATGATCGGGATCACGTTCAGCCGGTAATACAAATCCTCGCGAAAACGCCCCTCGCGCACCGCCTGTTCGAGATCGCGATTCGTGGCGGCCAACACCCGCACGTCAACCTGGATCGTCTTGGTCCCCCCGACGCGCTCAAAACACCGCTCTTGCAGCACCCGCAGCAGCTTGACCTGCAGGGTCTGACTCATGTCGCCGATCTCATCCAGAAAGATCGTGCCGCCGTGGGCCAGTTCGAACCGTCCGATCCTGGTGGCGTGCGCGCCGGTAAACGCCCCGCGTTCGTGCCCGAACAGTTCGCTCTCCAATAAGGAGTCCGGGATCGCGCCGCAGTTGACCGGGATCAACGGCTTGTCCGCACGCGGACCGTTAAAGTGGATGGTCCGCGCGACCAATTCCTTGCCCGTGCCGCTTTCGCCGAGGATCAGCACGGTGCTGTCGGTCTCGGCGACCCGCTCGATCAGCGAAAACACGCGGGCCATGGCCTCGCTGTGCCCCAAAAAGCGATCGTAATGGTATTTGGTCTGGAGCTGTCGCTTCAGCGATTTGTTTTCGTCGACCAACCGACGAAATTCCAACGCGCGTTGCAGCGCGGCGACGACCTCGTCCACCAGAAACGGCTTGGTGATATAGTCGAACAGCCCTTCCCGGAGCGCGCGGACGGCCGAATCGATCGTGCCGTGTCCGGTGACCACGATCCCCACCAACCGCGGAAGGATCGCGCGCGCCTGCTGGAACAGGGCGACCCCGTCCATCCCCGGCATTTTCAGATCGGTAAACAGGACGTCGAAGGGGGTGTCGCGACACGCTTGGATGGCGTCGGCCGGATCAGCGCGTTCCGTGACGTCGTAGCCGTGACGCCGTAACGCATAGGCCAACACGTCCCGCGCCTGAGCATCATCGTCCACGACCAAAATGCGTTCGGGCATGAAGCGTCCTCCGACGGAATCGCGGCCCACACAGCCGGGTTGGTCCAAACGGCCGGGGCATCATACAACCAGCAGCCGCGGCAAATCAACGCGTCATGCGGCCGCCACGGGCGAGCGCAAAAATGACACGAGCCCTTCCTGAATGTCAGGAAGGGCTCGTGATGTTATTCCCGGCAGCGTCCTACTTTCCCACTCCCTCGCGGGAGCAGTAACATCGGCCCTGGAGGACTTAACTTCCGTGTTCGGAATGGGAACGGGTGTGACCCCTCCGGCATGGCCACCGGGAAACCGCACAATCGCACAAAACCGCACTGATCAAAGGCACGAAATGGTCAAGCCGCACGGCTGATTAGTACTGGTTAGCTCGCCCCTCGCGGAGCTTTCACACCCAGCCTATCGACCCCGTAGTCTTCGGGGAGCCTTTAGGATCTTACGATCGGGATTCCTTATCTTGGAGCTGGTTTCCCGCTTAGATGCCTTCAGCG
>JBMOMC010000002.1:0-232500 GCA_049325335.1 Nitrospirota bacterium | reverse complement strand
CTTGCCGTCCCGACCTGACTCGGGACCGATCCAGACCTGCAACCCCGAAACGGCAACGCGCCAGGGCTTGACACCGTTTCGGTTTGGGCTGTTCCCCGTTCGCTCGCCACTACTGAGGGAATCTCGTTTGATTTCTTTTCCTCCAGGTACTGAGATGTTTCACTTCCCTGGGTTCGCTCCTCACCGCCTATGGATTCAGCGGAGGGTCTCATGGGTTTGCCATGAGGGGTTTCCCCATTCGGGCATCCCCGGATCAACGCCTGCTAGCGGCTCCCCGAGGCTTATCGCAGCTGGCCACGCCCTTCGTCGCCTCTTGATGCCAGGGCATCCACCGTACGCCCTTAGTAGCTTGACCAAATCGTTGCCTCTGATCACTGAGGCTTTGTTCTACTGCACATGGAAAAAACGCGATTGTGCCATCTATTCAGTTGTCAAAGAACCGCTGCACCGATGACCCGGTGCGAACTGCCACGTGTTGCGCTCGATCGAATCGATCGGCTGCCGAGCCGTTGCGTCGAGATCCCATCCCTACTCCCATCCTGCCCGCGATCCGCGAGCAGTGGAGCTGAGCGGGATCGAACCGCCGACCCCCTGCTTGCAAAGCAGGTGCTCTCCCAACTGAGCTACAGCCCCGACTGCCAAGCCAGTTGCGCTCAGCAAGCTCGGTGTGGTGGGCCTACCTGGAGTTGAACCAGGGACCTCACGCTTATCAGGCGTGTGCTCTAACCAACTGAGCTATAGGCCCGTATCTGGACGTCATTCTCCCGTCGAGAGGCGCCGTCAACGGCGACTCCGAAGGCCCACGTGCCTTCGAACGCTCAATAGGATGTCGGGTGCAAAGCGGGATCGACCAGAGACTGGCGTGATACCCCTCGCCGAAGCGAGGCCATCACGAACGTCTCCAGAAAGGAGGTGATCCAGCCGCAGGTTCCCCTACGGCTACCTTGTTACGACTTCACCCCAATCACCAGACATACCGTGGGCAGCTACCCCCCTTGCGGGTTGGCGCACCGACTTCAGGTACATCTGACTTTCGTGGTGTGACGGGCGGTGTGTACAAGGCCCGGGAACGTATTCACCGCGTCGTGCTGATACGCGATTACTAGCGATTCCGCCTTCATGGGGTCGAGTTGCAGACCCCAATCTGAACTGAGACCGGCTTTTTGGGATTAGCTCCCCCTTGCGGGTTTGCAACCATCTGTACCGGCCATTGTAGCACGTGTGTAGCCCCAGGCATAAAGGCCATGATGACTTGACGTCATCCCCGCCTTCCTCCAGCTCATCGCCGGCAGTCCCCTCAGAGTTCCCGGCATTACCCGGTGGCAAACAGAGGGCGAGGGTTGCGCTCGTTGCGGGACTTAACCCAACACCTCACGGCACGAGCTGACGACAGCCATGCAGCACCTGTGCAGGCTCCCCTTGCGGGGTCGTCCCCCTTTCAGGTTCCTACTACCTACATGTCAAGCCTGGGTAAGGTTCTTCGCGTTGCGTCGAATTAAACCACATGCTCCACCGCTTGTGCGGGCCCCCGTCAATTCCTTTGAGTTTCAACCTTGCGGCCGTACTCCCCAGGCGGGGCACTTACTCCGTTAGGTGCGGCACGGGAGGGGTCGATACCTCCCACACTTAGTGCCCATCGTTTAGGGCGTGGACTACCAGGGTATCTAATCCTGTTTGCTCCCCACGCTTTCGTGTCTCAGCGTCAGTTGCAGTCCAGAGGGCCGCCTTCGCCACTGGTGTTCCTTCCGATCTCTACGCATTTCACCGCTACACCGGAAATTCCACCCTCCTCTCCTGCACTCAAGTCCGGCAGTATCAGACGCCGTTCCACCGTTGAGCGGTGGGATTTCACATCTGACTAACCGAACCGCCTACCCACGCTTTACGCCCAGTAAATCCGAACAACGCTCGCCACCTCTGTCTTACCGCGGCTGCTGGCACAGAGTTAGCCGTGGCTTGTTCTGTGGGTACCGTCAGGCCGCGAGATTGTTCACCTCGCGGCTGTTCTTTCCCACTCAAAGGGGTTTACGACCCGAAAGCCTTCATCCCCCACGCGGCATCGCTGCGTCAGACTTTCGTCCATTGCGCAAGATTCCTCACTGCTGCCTCCCGTAGGAGTCTGGCCCGTGTCTCAGTGCCAGTGTGGCTGGTCGTCCTCTCAGACCAGCTACCCGTCAATGCCTTGGTAGGCCGTTACCCTACCAACTAGCTGATGGGACGTGAGCCCCTCCCCAAGCGATAGCTTATAAATAGAGGCCATCTTCGATCCCAGGGCCTGATGCCCCGGAATGTTATGCGGTATTAGCCCCGCTTTCGCGGGGTTATCCCCCTCTTGAGGGCAGGTTACCCACGCATTACTCACCCGTCTGCCACTTTACCGGTCCCCTTGCGGGGACTTTCTCGTGCGACTTGCATGTGTTAGGCGTGCCGCCAGCGTTCGTTCTGAGCCAGGATCAAACTCTCCAAGAAATCGTGAAAGCTATCCTTTGCTCGTTGAGCAAGGTTTACAGAAATTGAATAGACCCGCTTCGCGTTCCCGACATCCTATTCAGTTTTCAAAGAGCGATTCGTGCTGCGAACGCGTGATTAGATCACACGAGATATCTCAGTGTCAAGCAATTTTTCTTCCGACAGCTCGACGCGTTCGTTGTGAGAGGCGGGTTTATAGCAAAAGGCCGTCGTGGAAGTCAAGCAATTGTTTCGCGCAAAAAAAACTCCGAAAAATTTTAACAATCAGACAATCCCAAGCCCTTCTGTTCCCGCCTTGACATGCCGCACCTGGATGGCCGCAATGCGACGGCTATTCGGCAGGCCGGTCGCTGATCGGTTTCCTCATCACCACGTGGTCTGAGCGAACGACATGTCCGCCCCTTCGAACTCCGATCTCGCGGCGCGCATCGAGCGGCTCGAGCACATCGAGGCCATTCGTCGGCTCAAACACCGGTATTGCACACTCTGTGATCGCGGATACGATCCCGACGGGTTGTCCGCGCTGTTCCTTGACGACGCGGTGTGGGACGCGGGCCCGTTCGGCACCTACACCGGTCGTGCCGCGATTCGGGACTTTTTTCAGCAGATTTCAGCAGCTATTCCGTTTGCCGAGCACCTGGTCATGAACGAAACCATCGACGTGGCGAACACCGGCACCGAGGCCACCGGGCACTGGTGGATCTTGATGCCGCATCGACTCAGCGACGGTCAAGCCGCATGGCTGCTGGCCGAGTACGACGAGGAGTACCGTCGGCGCGACGGCGCGTGGTATTTCCAGCGCCTACGCGCGACGATCCATTTCCAAGTGCCCCACCGCGTCGGATGGGGGAGCACGACCCAGTAACACGCCTCCCGACCTCTGACGACCTTGACCTCGGTCACGGCCGCAGGTGTTGCTCGGCACGTCTCTGGGATCGACGCGTGCCGACGCCCGACGCTTGTGACCACTTCGCGGGATGGGTAGAATGTGCATCGTGCGCTCTGCGCTGGCACTGAGCTGAATGTGTTCCGCGCCGGGAGGCGCGGCTAATGAGGCCGCAGGCCTCCTCGCACATGGCGCAGCAATGTACTCCGCGCTGGAAGGCGCTACCAACGGGTGAAACCTCCTTACACATGGCAAAGCAAGGCATCCGCACACATGGCGAAGCAATGGCGGCCATGAAACCCACCGAAACCGCTCGCCGCCGCGCCGCCAAGCTGCGTCGGGACATCGAGGAACACAACTATCGGTATCACGTGCTCGACACGCCGATTATCAGCGACGCGGAGTTCGACGCGCTGGTGGTGGAATTGCGTGGCCTCGAACATCGGTATCCGGAGTTGGCTACTCCGGACTCCCCGACCCAACGCGTGGGCGCGACCCCGTCGGAGCGATTTACCCACGTGCAACACCGTCTGCCCATGTTGTCGCTCGATAACGCGTTTTCGCGCGAGGAGCTGATCGACTTCGAACGCCGGATCCGCGATCGCCTCGGCAATCGGCCGTTTCGCTACGTTGGGGAATTGAAGATGGACGGCCTGGCCATTTCATTGTGGTACGAGCACGGGTTATTCGTGCGCGGCGCCACGCGCGGCGACGGGTACACGGGCGAAGACGTCACCGCAAACCTGCGCACCGTGCACCAAATTCCCCTTCGCCTGGGAAACAATGCCCCGCCCATCCTGGAAGTGCGCGGCGAGGTGTACCTGTCGCGCAGCGTGTTCGCGGAGCTGAACGAACAGCGATTGGCCGCGGGAGAACCGCCGCTGGCCAATCCCCGCAACGCCGCGGCCGGTGCGGTCCGGCAACTCGATTCGAGCGTCACCGCACAACGCCGCCTCAAATTTATGCCGTACGGCATCGGCGTGATCGAGGGAGCGGCGCCGACCACGCACTGGGACACATTGGACCTGCTCACGCGTCTGCGCTTCCCGGTCAGCCCCCACAACGAGCGGCTCGCTGATCTGGACGCAGCATGGGCGTTCGCGCAGAAGTGGGAGGCCCGCCGCGACGAGTTGGACTACGACACCGACGGCACGGTCATCAAGATCGACGATTTGGACCTTCAGCGCGAACTCGGCGAAGTGTCGCGCCGGCCGCGCTGGGCGATCGCGTACAAATTTCCGGCCGAAGAGGCCACCACCCGTGTGACCGACATTGTCCTGAATGTCGGTCGCTTCGGCGCGCTCAATCCGGTCGCCATGCTGGAGCCGGTCCAAGTCGGCGGGGTGACCGTCCGCAAGGCCACGCTGCACAACGAGGACATCATCGCCAAGAAAGACGTCCGCGTGGGCGACTGGGTGGTGGTCCGGCGCGCCGGCGAAGTAATCCCGGAAATCGTCAAATCAATCCCCGAGCGCCGTACCGGCGACGAGCGTCCCTTTGTCGCACCCACGACGTGTCCGGTCTGCAGCGGCGCCGTCATCCGTCCGCCGGGCGAGGTCTCATCGCGCTGCGTCAACGCCGCGTGCCGCGCGCAACTCGAGCAGCGCGTCAAACACTTCGTGTCCAAGGGCGCGATGGATATTCGCGGCCTGGGCGAGCAATGGGCGCTCCGCCTCCTCGACGAGGGCTACATCGCGGACGTCGCGGACATTTACCATTTGACGAAGGCGCAGCTCCTCAAACTCGACCGGGTGAAAGACAAGACCGCCTCAAACCTGCTGGCCGCGATCAACGCCAGCCGCGACCGGTCGTTTCCCCGCGTGTTGTACGCGCTCGGCATCCAACACGTGGGCGAAGTGACAGCCGAGAAACTCGCCGAGACATTCCGGACCACGGACGCGCTGATCGACGCGGATGAAGAAGCGATTGCCCGCGCTCGCGACGTGGGGCCGATCACCGCGCGCCTGGTTCGCGCCTTCTTTGACGAGCCGAAAAACCGGAAGTTGATCGACCGGCTGCGCCAGGCCGGGCTTCACATGGAATACGAAACCGCGGCCGGTCCGCTGGTCGGGAAGACATTCGTCCTGACCGGTTCGCTCGCCTCACTCACACGAGGGCAGGCGCAGGACAAGATCCGGTCCGCAGGTGGGACCGTCTCGGATTCGGTGAGTCGAAAGGTGGACTACGTGGTGGTGGGCGACGACCCGGGGTCCAAGCTGGACAAGGCCAAAAAGTTGGGGATCACGATCCTGGACGAATCGGCTTTGCTCGCCTTACTCGCGCAGTAACGACCGACCCTACGGCGGCGCCACACCGATGTCCTTGATGACCGTGCCCTTCGGCTTGCTCGGCTTGGCTGGCGTCGGGGCTTCAACCAACCACGGCGCGAGCAGCGGCCACACCTGTTGGTGCTTCCCGATCTCCGCGTCGCGCTGCATCAGCTCCCGCAGCCGTTTGCGGGCCGCGGCCAGGTCAGGATTATGCGCGTCGTCGAGCACCTTGAGAAAATTCTTGATCAGGCCCTGCACCTCGGCCCCTTCGTCCCGCAGCGAGCTGATAAACGCGTCCACTTCGTAATTCGTGACCATGCGGCTCCTTTATCCGTCGTGTTGTTTCAGATAATCGTGTAACGCGTGCCGGGTGCTCTCGAACGCCAACTCCGGCCATGGTAGATCGGCGACTGAAAATGTTCTCGTTTCCAGCGTTTCGTCTCCGGCCGCCAACCGGCCACCCGTGACGCGGGCCACGTAGACCACGATCACGACCGGAAACTCGCGGTAGGAATACGCGCCGAGCAAGCGATCGGCCGTGACCTCCAAGCCGACTTCTTCGAACGTCTCGCGCGCGGCCGCTTCTTCCAAGGTTTCGCCACGATCCACGAACCCGCCGGGGAACACCCACTTCCCGTACCCGGGTTCGATTCCGCGTTTGAGCAGAACCAGCCCGCCGTCGTGCGGAATCACGGCGCCGACCGCGACTTTGGGATCGAGGTATACGATGCGCCCGCACGACGAGCACACCGGGCGCGGCCGCTGGTCCGACGCCTGCGGCCGCACCAGCAGTTGCCCGCCGCAGTGCGCGCAGAACGTCACGCCCCGTTGCAGTTCATCCCACCCCACCCGACTCCGCTCCAGACACGTTGACCGGCGCACCCAGAAAGCCGAACCACCCCCACCACGACGGTCCTGCATTGGGAAACAGGACGCGTCCGAGGGTCACGTCCGGAGCCTCGACCTCGGTGGCCTTGATCCCGATGTCCGACACGCTGTAGAGGTACGTTTCGTCGCCGCCGGTCATGATGATCGATCGCCGCGGCACCGCGCCCCACAGGTACCACCCGTTCGCACACGCGTCGGAACGCCACGCGTCATCACGTTGGATCGCACTGCAATAGGCCTCCTTAGCGAGATCGGCGTGATCGACGCGGCCCAATTCCGTGAAGCCCTCCTCGACGCCGACCCGGTACGCCGCCATCCCGCTGAAGTAGGCGTCCGCATTGGCGGTGACCAACGGCATCACCAGTAGCTTGCGCGGCGCGTAGTACATAACCGCCAAGTGGTCATCCTCCGCGCCGCTGTAGCTGAACGCGGCTCCAGGCGGCACGTACTGGTGGGTTCGCACCGGGTTCGCCAGGTCGCGAACGTCGAAGATCTGGAGTTGGACATTGCCGCCCACCCGCCCCACGGTCAGGAGATGGTCGCCATCAATCGGGTGCAGATACGTACTCACACCCGGGATTTCCGTTTCACCCTTGAGAACCGGAGTGGTCGGATCGGAAAGATCAAACGCGAACAAGGGATCGATCTGCCGAAACGTCACCACGAACCCGCGATCCTCCAAGAACCGCACGGCGAAAATCCGCTCACCGGCGCCGAAATCTCTGACCGATCCCGCCACATCGAGCGCGCCGTCTCCCGCGTCTCCGAGCACGAACAGGTGGTTGGTCGGCTGCCACTGATGGGTGGCCGTGTTGATGCGGGCCTCGGTGCTCGCCACCCGCAAGTATCCTTGATATTCACTGAAGCTGAATTGGTCTTTTACCCAGCCGTCGACCGTCCCGGTCGCGCGGTATTCAGGACGCCAGCCCGACAACGCAAACTTGTAGATCGCGGTCTGTTGCGCCTCCGCCCCGGGCCACCACCATCCCCCGCTGGATTGCGACACATACAGGTGCTCCGGGCTCGCATACACGGTCCACGCATTGTTCATGATCCCGACCGCCGACGCGTTCTCGCCGTCGGTATCCACGCTCGTGACCGTCAGCAGGCCCGGATCGAGCTGCACGTCCGGTCGGTAGACATCCGCGCACGTGAGAAGTTGGACGTCTCCGCCGAGCCGTTCGGCCTGCGGCAGCAGCGACCCCGCGTCCAGCGCGTGCACCGCGGCGCGGATCTCGTCGCGCATCTCCTGTTTGATCCGCTCCGCGTCATCGGCTCGCTGAGCGTTCTCCGCCGCCTGATACTGTTGGGCCAAATCCCGGAGCAGCGAATTGCCTTCGAGCGCCGCGGGCTCGGGAATCCAAAACCGCGAGACCACATGAATCCGATCGTCCACCCGCCTGGTTCCCACCGCGTACCCGTCGAGCGACAATCGGTCGGTAATCACGGGCGCGGCGGGGTCACCCACATCCACGAAAATCACCACGACCTTGGGCGCCGCGGGCTCGGGAAGGATCATCGTCGTATCAGCGATCGCCGACCGGAACGGATACGTCTGACGGTTGATCGCGACCACCACCACACGGCGGTTCACCTCATCCAGATACACGGCGTACCCGTGCGCGTCCAAATCCACCCGCGAGACCTCGCGCAATTCCCGGGGTGGGAATCCCCGCTCCACGATCAGAAACCCGTTGCTGACCGCATAGAGATAGCCGTTCTGGTCCGCTTTCACGAGATCCGCCTCGTCCACTCCCGCTTCATGGGTGTTGGTCTGGGACACGTCATCCGGCACGGCGGACTCCGCACCCGCCGGCGCAACGCCGCCCTGGACCGCGGGCGCACCGTCGGTGTCGCGAGCGTATGAGATGGGCGGCGAAATCAGGCGTTCAAGCCACGACGCCTCCAAGTACCTTTTGAGGTCCGTGCAATCCGACGACGGCGTCAATGTGAGTGCGGCCAGCGACAGGGCGGTGTGTTGTTCGTCGCTGTTTGCCGCAGTCTCGGGTTGGGTCGTACAACCGGCGGACGCCAGTAGGGCTCCGGCCAGCATCCACCATCCAACGTTCACGGTTTTCATGGCGCGTCCTCGGGATGGAGCGTGTGCGCGGTCATCGCACTCCATAAGACGGACCATCCATTGTCCCATTTTGTTCTACGATGCCCTCCCTTGAAGAACCGCGATGCGATGCAATTCGTCGCCGGCAACGTACGGCGGATCGCTCGCGCGGACGAACTCTTCGATCTGCGTCGGCGTTTTGATGCCGGGAATCACGGTCGATACCATCGGCGACGTCAACACGTACCGCACCGCCGCCTCCGCTAAGGTCTTGACCGCGCCGTGGACCAGAAATTGGAACTGCTCGACTCGCGCGAGCAACGCGGCGAACTGCTCAGGCGTCCAGCGCGCGGCGCGATGATCTGCGGCGTGAAAGTGCGCGCCCACCCGGTATTTGCCCGAGAGCATTCCGTATTCAATGGGGGTGCGCACGATGATCCCGATGCCCGCGCGCTCCACGTCCGGAGCAATCGTGTGCAGGATCTGCGGTCGCAACAAGTTGTGGACCAGTTGCAGCGTGGCCGCGCTCCCGCGGCCCATGACCAGCCGCGCAGACTCCGCGTCGCTCACCGAGACCCCGTAGTGCCGGATCAGGCCGCGTCGCTGAAAATCCTCCACGATCTCGAATACCTCCGCGCCCTTGAGCAACTCAATCGACGGGTTGTGCAACTGATACAGGTCGATGACATCGACCTTGAGGCGCTGAAGGCTCGCGGCCACGGCTCTTTCCAGATGGGCGCGCGAAAAATCCTTCACCATGCCGCGCGCCACATCGTACCCGCCCTTGGTCGCCACCACGACCTTACCCGCCAGGCCGGAGAGCGCTTCGCCGAACAACCGCTCGCTACGGCCGTCGCCGTACATGTCCGCGGTGTCGAAGAACGTCACGCCCAGCTCGAGCGCCCGCCGGATCGCGGCCACGGACTCACGGTCGTACGTGGGCCCATAATCCCGCCCGCCGATGGACCAGCCGCCGAAGCCGATTTCAGAGACCGTCAGACCCGTTGTACCGAGCGAACGACAGCGCATGCCCCGTCCCCGGTGAGCCTGCACTGTACCACGCGATTTTCAGCCCGCGCAACGCGTGGGCGCACGGATATCCGGCCCATGTTGACGCGGTGTACATGGCGCGCGCAAAAAACAAGGCAGGGGACCGAAGTCCCCTGCCCGAAAACATCCGGTAACGTACCCGGTGAGCAATCCAGCGAATCCGGCTTATGCGCTCCAGCGTCTCCACGCGCCCAAGGCCACGATCCCGGAACCGAGCAACAGCAAGCTGGCGGGTTCCGGCACCCGCTCCACGCAGCACTCCGCGTCGTGCGAAAACGGCGCAAAGTGATCCCGGTCGGTGTCGCCTTGTTTGAGATACGTGTCGTACAGGTCGAAGTGCAAGTTATACCCGCCGGCAAGCAGACGGCTGTCCACCGTGAACGCCGCAACGTACGAACCGGAACCCGCAGTCGGGCCGCCCGGCGTTTCCGCCGTATTGTACGACAACGCGGTGTTGAGCGGATTGAAGGTGAACGCGAATTCGCTGAAATACGTTTCGAAAATCCCGTGCCGGGATAGGTCTCCCGAGTCAAACGCGATGTTTGTCTCCAACGGCGGTACGCCGAATGACATGTCGGAAGTGGCATTGACCGTCGTCCCGTTGAATACAAAACTTCCAAGGTCACCTCCGGGAGGTGCCGTCTGCGGAGTGAGCGCCGCGGAAACATAGTAGGTCTGAGCCAACAACGCAGACACCTGTTGGTCATTCATACCTTCGCGCGGGGTCAGAATGGCGTATAACGTAAACGGGTCGGATGTTCCGACAATCGTCTGGGTCGCCGAGTCGTATACCCCACCGCCGATATCCAACTGCAGCAGCGGATACGCCGATGCGTCGCGACCTCCGAATGCCACCAACCCCAAAAGTGCCATGCCGACTGCGAATACCTCAAGACGCTGCCCCTTAACCACGGAATTCTCCTTCCCACCAGTGACCACAGTGAAACCGACACAATTTCGCACGCTGCTGTTCCAGTGTTATTCAAGTCTCGTGCCACCAACACTTCATCGTCAGAATAGTCTCGTCTGAGAAAGAATTTATTTACTTTCCAAATAGTTACGCGAACAATCGTTCATGGCCATATTTTCCATTACTGTCAGGTTAAGATCGGTATGTGTAAAAAAATCAGTCACTATATAACCACGACCTCCACTAAAAATTCGTGTTTTACTCATATTAATCAATATAATATGGATCGAATCGCCCTGTAATTTTCTTCGACACAGCGGGCAGCGCTCCACCGCCAGGACCACTGCCCCGCATCACGGGCTCGTGACCCGTACAATCGCATCAGCCCCTGCAGAGTCGGAGCGGTCAACAACCGCCACGTAGTAACGCCCGGTCTCGGTCGCGCGGAAGACAATGGTCCCGGACGGACCGCTCACGTCGAAGAAATCATCGTCCACCGACGGGATCAACGACGCCATGGTGTCGGTCACTCCCCGGGTCGTGGTCACGCGGATCGTGTAATCCACGCCGCGCACCGCGTCGAACACAAACCGCGCGAGTTCACCGGACGCCAACGCGCGGGGCGCGGGGAATCCGTTGACTGTGAGCCGAGTTGTCCCTGGCAGCGGGTCCAGGGACTCATCGTACGAGACCACGCGAACCGTGTACTCCGTTCGCGTGGGGCTCCCGCGGCCGGCCACCGCGATATAGGCTGCCGTATCAGCGGCCGTAAACGTCATCCCCGTGGCCGATCCCAGGTCCACCATCCCGTGCGTCAGCGGATCGATGACGGGTGAGAAGGACACGTACGTATCCGCGCCGCCGGAAAAGACTCTGGTCAGAACGAGGTACCGATGTCCCGGTACCGTGGCAAAACGCCAGGCATGCGCGTCGTGGGGTCCCACCTCCGCCGCGGCGGGCTCGTCATTGACGAACACATCGGTTCCCGCCGAGAGATCCCAGCATTCTCCGGAGGAGCACGGCACCACGCCCACCGGCTCCACCACCCGCCCGCATGCCGACGCCGCCAACGCGAGGACACCGACCAACACAACTCCAACCGCTTTCATCGCCGCCTCCGGATGAATCACCCGACAACCGGTCAGACGGCCGGGGACCGGGATTATTCATGGGCGTATCGGACCGACAGCTCCGATTTTGACTTTACCGGCCCCGCGTACTAGGATCGCGCTCCCATGACCGGCTCGTCATCCACTGCACACCGTCTTGGTATGGTCCTGATGCTCGCGGCCGCCGCCTGCATCGGCGTGCAAGGGTTCTTCGTGAAACTCGCGGGCCGCGACATTCATCCGGTCACGTTGGCGTTCCTCAGATTCGCGGTCAGCTACGCCCTGATGCGAGCCGCGATCACGGCGGGGTGGATCGACGTGCGCCCCACCAACCGGCGCATCCTCTGGATTCGCGGCCTGCTCGGAGGCGTCGGAAGCCTGCTGCTGTTTCTGGCCGTCACGCACACGCGCCTGTCCAACGCGGTGGTGTTGTTCTACACCTACCCCGTGTTTATGGCGTTGACCATCCGGGTGACCCATGGCGCGGCGCTGTCCACGGCAATGGTCGGCGCGTTCGCCGCGTCGTTCGTGGGCGTGTACTTGATCGTGCAACCCTCGTTCGACACGGCGGCGTCCGGAGACGTGTTCGGATTGCTGGCCGCGATGGCCGCTGGCGGCGCGCTGGTGTCGCTCAAAATCTCCCGCGCCACCGAAACATCCTGGACCGTGTTCCACTACTACAACATTGCGGGCATGCTGGTGACCGCGCCGTTGCTGCCCGCGTACTGGACAACGCCGACGGTCGAACACCTTCCCCTGTTGTTGGCGGTCCTCCTGTTTTCGATCTTAGGACAACTCGGGACGACCTATGCGTATCGCTTTACCACCGCAGTCGAGGGCGGCGTCTTATCGATGTTCGGCGCGGTGGTGGGCAGCGCGTTGGGGATCATGGTTCTCGGCGAGGTCGCGACCCCGCATTTTCTCGCGGGCGCGCTCTTGGTCATGCTGTCGGGAGTCTATTTAACGGTGCGGGGGACCGAGGGCGGGAGATCTTCGTAGCCACACGACACATTGGCCGAACGCTGAAAAACTCGACAAAACCAGCAGGCTGTTCAAAAAGCCCCAGATGCCCCCTTCGGGGACTTCCGGCATTTGAGTTTCGACGGTGGGTCGCAAGGCCGCAGGGAGGAGGAAACCGAAGCGTACTGGGTCGTACGTGAGGATTTCCGACGACCGAGCACGCCGCAGATGGGCTTTTTCAGCAGCCTGCTAATGCTGGATCTTCATCTCCACCTTCGTGTCGCCCCGCTTGATCCCGAACACCTGGCCCACGGCGTCGTCGGATGAGTCCAGGGTGGTCACGCGGGTCTCAATCCCGCGCGATGCCAGGTCCGTCTTGATGGCGTCCCCGAACGATTTGCCGATGACCATTTTGCAGTCATTCACCGCTTCAATGAGGCTGTTGTCGTAGTACCGGATCGTGCGGAACACCACTTCGCTGCCCTTCATATCGTACACCACGACCAAGGGCGGCGCGTCCCCCGAATCCGCCACGCTGCAATCATCGTTCGCCGCAACCGCCACCTTCTGTTCGATCTCACTCATCGCCCCCTCCGAGACATGCGGACCATCCCATCCTTCATTCTCATGAAAAACAGCACCACTCACCCCCGACCAGAATGGTATTGTAGCGAGTTTTCATCCGGCCAATCAACCGATTTGTTCCATCACACGCAATAAACACCCGTGTTCAGCGGTTTTTCCATCAACGGCGCCACTCCGGGGCAGTCCGCCCCACGGTGTTAATTATATAAGGAGCACCACCCATGTATGCACCTTGGACTCGCCTACTCATTGCCGGCTTGCTGGCGGCGTTTCCGTTGGCCGCCGGCGCCGCCGAGTCACCGACCTTTCCGGCCGCGCCGCAGCGGCTAATCGTGGATACGGACTCGCCCCCCTTGGTCTCTGTTCGCGACGACGTGAACCTCGTGGAAATCGTGTTGATCCCGAGCGACGACTATCGGCCGGTGCACCCGGACTCGATTGAACCCGACGCCGAAGACGGCGCGGCCGACCCCGACGACTCCAAATAACGCTGTGATCCACGACGGGATTTCGTTACAATCGCCAACGTCGTGACCTTGGGAGAACGCATCGCCGCGTGGCGCGTCGCGCGCCGCGTAACGCCCGACGAGTTGGCAACCCGCGCCGGGATTGTCCCCGAGCGCCTCACCGCCGTTGAACAGGGCGATACGGACGCGTCGAGCGCGGACATTGAAACGCTCGCGGCCGCACTAGGCATCCCTCCCGGTTGGTTGTACGACGACCCCAAGCGGTTGCTGGCCCTGATCGAAACCGACAGCGAACCGTGCGCCGAACCCGATCCCGTCACCGCCCGGATGTTGGCCGCGGCAGGAACCGAACGCGAGATCTTTACCTTATTGACGCAACTCGTCTGGGCCGGTGAACCGCGCCTGATCCGCGCCGCGGAGGTCAGCCTCCGGAGCCTGGTGAAACAGATTCCGAAAACAACTGTTCCATGGGAAAGTCGTCCCCCCGGACATTTTGAACCGCCAGCCGACTGAAAGGAGGCCCTGTAATCGCTCCGTTCCATAGAGGTGGCGTAGCAACCACCGTCCAACTGACGAGGACTTGCCGTTCTGATATGATGCCGACCCATGACTATCCGTGACTCCGCTGATCAATTACGCGCCCTGCTCGGCCGCCGCATCCTGGTGCTGGACGGCGCCATGGGCACCGTGTTGCAGACCAAGAATCTGACCGCGGCCGACTTCGGCGGGCCGGAATACGAGGGGTGCAACGAACATCTCAATCTAACGCGGCCCGACGTGATCTCCAGCGTGTTCGAAGCGTATTTCGACGCGGGCGCGGACATCATCGAGACCAACACGTTCGGGAGCACGCCGCTCGTGCTCGCGGAATACGGCTTGGCCGATAAGGCGCTGGAGATCAGCCGTGCCAGCGCCGCGCTCGCGCGCAGAGTGGCGGACACGCGATCAACGACGGACAAGCCGCGATTCGTGGCGGGCTCGATGGGACCCACGACCAAGACCATCACGGTCACGGGCGGGGTCACGTTCGACCAGTTGATCGAATCGTTCACGATCCAGGCCAAGGGGTTGATCGAAGGCGGCGTAGATCTCCTGTTGTTGGAAACCGCGCAGGACACGCTCAACCTCAAGGCCGCGGCCATCGGCATCGCGGCCGCGCAGCAGGCGTTGGGCTCACGAGTGCCGTTGATGGTGTCGGGTACGATCGAGCCCATGGGCACTATGCTGGCGGGCCAAGGGGTCGAGGCCCTCTACACGTCGCTCGAACACCTCAACCTGTTTTCGATCGGGCTGAACTGCGCCACCGGCCCCGAGTTCATGACCGACCACGTGCGTTCGCTCGCCGGCCTGGCCACGTGTTTCGTCTCGGTCTACCCCAACGCGGGGTTGCCGGACGAAGAAGGTCGCTACGCGGAAACGCCCCAAAGTCTGGCCGCCAAACTCTCCCGCTTCGTGGACGAGGGCTGGATCAACATCATCGGCGGGTGCTGCGGCACCACGCCCGCGCACATCGCCGCGATCGTCGCGATGGTGCATGGCAAACGCCCGCGCACGCCGCAACACGCGCTCAAACCCGCGGTGTCCGGCGTTGACTTCGTGCCGATCGAAGACGACAACCGGCCGCTCATCGTAGGCGAGCGCACCAACGTCATCGGCAGCCGCAAGTTCAAAGAGATGATCATCGACGGCAAGATCGAAGAAGCCGGAGAAATCGGTCGCGCCCAGGCCAAGAACGGCGCGCAGATCTTGGACGTGTGTATGGCCAACCCCGACCGCAACGAACTGGCCGACATGGAGGCCTTCATCCATGTCTTGACGAAAAAGACCAAACTGCCGTTGATGATCGACTCCACCGACCACATCGTCATCGAGGCCGCGCTCAAACGTTGCCAAGGCAAGTGCATCATCAATTCGATCAATCTGGAAGACGGCGAGGAACGGTTCGAACACGTCGTGCCCTTGATCAAACGCTACGGCGGCGCGGTGGTGGTGGGCTGCATCGACGAGGACCCGCAACAAGGCATGGGGGTCACGCGCCAGAGAAAATTGGACATCGCCAAACGCTCATACGATTTGCTGGTGAAGAAGTACGGCCTCCCCCCGCGCGACATCATCTTCGACGCGCTGGTTTTTCCGGTCGGCACCGGCGACGCGAACTACATCGGCTCCGCGATCGAAACCATCGAGGGCATCAAGCTGATCAAGGCCGCGCTCCCCGACACCAAAACCATTCTCGGGGTCAGCAACGTCTCGTTCGGCCTCCCGCCCGCAGGCCGCGAGGTCTTAAACGCGGTGTACCTGTACCACAACGTCAAGGCCGGGCTTGATTTGGCGATCGTGAACGCCGAACGTTTAGAGCGGTACCCGTCGATTCCCGAGGACGAACGTCGGTTGGCGGAGGATTTGATCTTCTGGCGCGGTGACGATCCGGTCGCCGCGTTTGCCGCGCACTTCAAAGGCAAACAGACCAAGGTCCGAACCGCCGCGGCGGACTTGCCCCTGGACGATCGTTTGGCGCGGTACATCGTGGAAGGGTCGCGCGACGGGTTGGTGGCTGATCTCGACGAAGCCCTCACCACGCGCGCGCCGCTGGACATCATCAACGGCCCGCTGATGGCCGGAATGGATCAGGTGGGACGCCTCTTCAACAACAACGAGTTGATCGTCGCCGAAGTGCTGCAGAGCGCCGAGGCCATGAAGGCCGCGGTGCGGCACCTTGAACAGTTCATGGAAAAATCCGAGACCACGTCCAAGGCCAAGATCCTGCTTGCGACGGTCAAGGGCGACGTTCACGACATCGGCAAAAACCTCGTGGAAATCATTCTGGGCAACAACGGTTATCATATCGTGAACCTGGGCATCAAAGTGGCGCCGGAAGTCCTAATCGACGCGTACCGGCGCGAGAAGCCGGACGCGATCGGGCTCTCCGGGCTGCTGGTCAAGTCGGCCCAGCAGATGGTCATCACCGCGCAGGACCTGCGCGCCGCGGGCATCGACGTGCCGATCCTCGTGGGCGGCGCCGCATTGTCGAACAAGTTCACCGCCACCAAGATCGCGCCGGAGTATCCCGGAATCGTGCTCTACGCCAAGGACGCCATGAGCGGACTGGACCTCGCCAACCGCCTGACCGACGAACAAGAACGACAGGCCCTCATCGCGCGCATCCGCGAGGAGCAACAGTCCTTGGTCCGGGGCGCGGCCACGCCCAAACCTGTTGCCTCGCCGTCCGCCCCGGTTGCGACCCGCTCAGCGGTGCGGCGCGACGCGCCGCTGTCCCCGGCTCCCGACTTCGAGCGTCACGTGATCCGCGACGCGCCGCTGGGCGAAATCTTCGCCTATATCAACCCGATCATGTTGTACGGCAAACACCTCGGGCTGCGCGGCCAGATCGACAAGTTGCTCGCGGACAAGGACGAAAAAGCGATCAAGCTCCACGACACGGTGGAAGCCTTGAAGCGCGAGATCATGGAGCACAAGCTCCTGTCCGCCCACGCGGTGTGGCGTTTCTTCCCCTGCCAAGCTGACGGCGACGACGTGATCATCTATGACCCGGCGACGCCGGACCGCGCGATCGAACGATTTCACTTTCCCCGACAAGCCGCGGGCGAACGCTTATGTCTGGCCGACTATGTGCGGGACGCCGGATCGAACGAGCGCGACGCCATCGCCCTCTTCGCGGTCACCTGCGGAGTGGGCGTGCGCGAGCTGTCGCAACGCTGGAAAGACGCGGGCGAATACCTGCGCTCGCACGCGCTGCAAGCCATTGCGGTCGAAGCCGCCGAAGGCATGGCCGAGTGGTTGCACCGCCGGTTGCGAACAACGTGGGGCTTCCCCGACCCGCCGACCACGACGATTCACGACGTGCTCAAGAACAAATACCAGGGCATCCGCGTGAGCTTCGGCTACCCCGCGTGCCCGAACTTGGCAGATCAGCGCAAGCTCTTCTCGCTCATCAGGCCACAAGACATTTGCATTGAGCTGACAGACGGGGATATGATGGACCCTGAAGCCTCGGTCTCAGCACTCGTCTTTCACCATCCTGAGGCCAAATACTTCCGGGCTGACTAGAAGCGGAATATTACATTACGGTTACCGGTTTAGCGGGTAATGAATCACTCCATCCATCGGCTGATGTTTTGGCGTTGTTCCTCAGGAGTAATCCGCTTCACGTTCGCGGCCCTCATTCTGGCCTATGTCGCGCTCGCTGGAGAAACCATTCATTGTCAATATCTTACACCGTCGCACGCCGAACATGGCGACCATTCCTCCTCGTCTGATCGAGCCACCACGGACCATAAGATACACTGCCTGGTGGCCAACCACAGCGGGTCGGTCACGGTCAACGCCCATGCCTCAGCGCCGCTTCCGGTCCTAGCGCCGACCGCCCATGTTGCGGTTGACGACTTCACGTTAACGGTTTCCAACCGAGTACGCATCACCCCGTCCCGAGCTCCGCCCGTCCTGTAGTTCTTCCGTTCCAGTCGTTTTCGGCTTTCGTTTCCTAACGTAGTTATCGTGCCAACCCCGTGTGTGGGCCGGGGCGCACTTTCATACATGCGGCATCCGCCGCCAGGGAAGGAGTGTCTATGTCGATCGACCGACGAGACCTGTTACAGCTCGTGGGGTTGAGTCTCGTGAGTCTGACCATCGGGCGTCCATCACGCCTGTTGGCCGCCGAGCAGTCTGGTGCGAGCAACCTGGGTCTGTTCAAACAGACGCGCACCATGATGGGCGGGATCCCGGTGAGTTTGACCGTGGTCGCAGAACGAGAAACCGACGCGGACCGGGCGCTCAACGCGGCGTTTGCAGAAATGGAGCGGTTGGAGCAGTTGCTGTCGATCTACAACCCGTCCAGCGAAATGTCTCGGCTCAACCAGGCTGCGGGTAAGCGGCCGGTGACGGTCAGCCCGGCCACGATCGACGTGCTGGAAGACGGGTTGGCCATGACCCAACTGACCAATGGCGGATTCCACATGGCGTTGGGCCCCGCGATTTCGGCCTGGGACGTGCTGGGCAAACGCCACGTGCCGGATAAGCAGGAGTTGTCTGCGCTCCGTCCCCTGGTGCACGGCGGACGCGTGCAGATCGACAAATCCGCGAGCGCGGCGTTCTTGACCCACACCGGCATGAAGCTCGATCCAGGCGGGATCGGCAAAGGCGCGTTGACTGAGCGCGCCAAACAGGTGTTGACCGCGCACGGCATGTCCGGCGGACTCATCGCGGCTGCGGGAGACATCATCGTGTTCGGCGCCCGGCCCGACGGCACGCCCTGGCGAATCGGCGTGCGGCACCCCCGGCGCCAAGACGGGTTCCTGGCCACGCTGGATCTGACCGATACCGCGATTTCCACCTCCGGCGACTACGAACGCATGTTCTTTGAAAACGGCATTCGGTACCACCATATCCTGGACCCGGACACCCTGAGCCCGGCGCGTAAAACGCGCAGCGTGACCGTGATTTCGGGAACCGGCGCGCGCGCCGATGCGCTGGCCACCGGCGCGTTCGTGTTGGGCCCGGCACGAGGACTCGAAGTGCTGCACGCGCAGAACCTGCAAGGCATTTTCATCGACGACACCGGAGGCCTCCACGTTTCGCCGGCGCTGAAGGAGAAAGTGAGCTTCACGTTATGACGGACCGATTACGCGCACTGTTGATCGCTGTCATCGCCGTGGTGGTGCTCGCGGCCGCGCCCGCGCGGGCCGAGCGCGCCGATGTGGGGCGCGCCGCCCCCCTCTTCGAGGCCAAGACCCTCGCGGGGCAGCCGGTAGCGCTCGCCGACCTGAAGGGCAAAGTGTTGCTGATGGACTTTTGGGCGAGCTGGTGCGAGCCCTGCCGCGAGGAATTCCCGGAGTTTGAAGCCATGTACAAGGAGTTCCGCGACCGAGGCGTCGAAATCGTGGCGGTCTCCGTGGACCGTAAGCGCGAAAACGCCCTGGAATTCGTGGCCAAACACCCGGTCACGTTCACCGTGGTCCATGATCAGGACCGCTCCATCGCGGACCGATACAAACCGCGCGCCATGCCAACCGCCTACGTGATCGACCAGAAGGGCATGGTGCGGTTCGTCCACCTTGGGTACCAAAAAAGCTACCTCGCCGCCTATCGCGAGGAGATCACCAAATTGCTGGCGGAGGGCCCCACGCCATGACACGACGTCTGGTTGTTCTTGCGCTCTTGCTCGGCGCATTGTCCACCGTGGGCTGCGCGCGGGTCTCGCCATATGAACGCGAGTATTTGGCCGACCCGATTATGCAAATGGACCCTGACCCGGAAGAAAACACCATGCGCCAGCACGTGCTCGGCACGCGAGAAGGGAGCGTCGGGGGGTATGGGGGAGGAGGAGGCGGCTGTGGCTGCAATTAGTCGCCATAGGTCCGCTGGGCGGGCGCACGGCTGTGCGCCCGAACCGACACGGAACGTGCCGACCGTCAACCGGACCGGAAGACTCCTGTCATCTGGAACGCTCCTGTTCCTCACAACCATACTGTTTCTGTCCCCCGCGCCTGCGTTCGCCCAGTCGGTTCCGCAGGCGCAATTGGTCATTAAGTACAGTTACTTTTCCGACAACCAGAGCATCTTTTTCGGGGCGTCCGAAGGCAACACGACCCCGCAGACCTTGGTCACGTACAAACAGGGTGTGACGGAACGCGTGGAGGTCAACGCGCACTACGGGGTGGATGGGGTCACGTCCGCCACGTGGCGCGTGGACGGCGTGACCGGCGCCACCCCGGCCACGCAATGGGAGTACCGCCACGAAGGCGGCTTGGGCGCCACGTACACGTCTGGCGTGAACGTCTTCGGCATCAGCGGCGGGGTGAGTCGGGAGCCCAACTACAATTCCGACTTCGCGACCCTCTCCGTACAACGCGAATTTTTCGAGCGCAACACCACGCTCGGCTTGGCCTACACCATCAACCGCGACGAGATCGACACGCTCAAGATCGCGGACACCCGGCCGTTCCCGCAAGATGTATCGCTGGATGCGGTGGTGGTCACCGTGGCGCAAGTGCTCTCGCCCAAGATGGTGGCCCAAGGCAACGTGTACTGGGCTCGTCAGCAAGGCTACCTGGCGCACCCGGAGAACATCGTGACCAATTCAGACGGCACCTGGTCCGAAGAGGTCCACCCGACCGAGCGACAACGCGCGGCCATGGTGGGACGGCTAATCCGGTATTTTGAAAGCCGCTCGGCCCTACACACCCATTACCGCTACTACCGCGACACGTGGGGTATCTCATCCCACACCGCCGGGGCGTCCTGGTATCAATACTTCGGCGACTTCTGGGTCGGGCGGCTGGAATACCGTTGGTACGACCAATCCGGCGCGGACTTCTGGGTCGTCAGCCCGGATCCGGCCGCGGGATTCAAGACCATCGACGGCAAACTGCGTCCGTTCCGAGCCCATCTCTACGGGATCAAGGTCAGCACCTCGGCCTGGCAACTCCCATGGTTCGACCGGACCGAATTTAACGCCAAAATCGATGCCTACGAACAGCGGCCCGGCTTGAACGCCAAGGTCATTGAAGTCGGCCTCATGACGAGGTTTTAGCGATGGAGACCATGACAAGACGACTAGGACTTGGAACCGCCGGCCTGATCATGGCCGTGGCATTGGTCGGCTGCGGCGATCAGAACTCGTTCAACGCCGAACTGACCGCCATTCATATGGTCGGCCCGAACTGTACACAATCCGCGTGCCACGCCGGCTTTACGATCGGGGGCACGGTATACGACGGCTTGGCTGGCAGCGCGCGCGTGCCGGGTGCCACCCTCTGGGTCACCCCGCCCAGCGGCCCTGAGGTCGGCATTGTGGCCGACGAGCAGGCCAATTTCTGGAGCATGGGAACCTATTCGGGCGATTACCTTTTCCGGGTGGGATCCGGACCCAGCAGCGGGCCGCACCCCATGCCGGACCGCGCACCCTGCAACACGTGCCACGTACCAATTGATGTGACAGATCCTGACACCACCGGACGGATCTTTTGACCGCGAGGACCGAAAGTGAAGAAAACGCCGAGCAAGGTGGTCTGGAAGCCAACTCAGAGGAGAATGCAATGAAGACTCGTACCACCACACACCTGGGCCTGGGCGCCGCGATCGTCGGCCTTGCAGCCGGCACCGCATGGGCGCTGACCATGCTCCCAGCCATATTCCTCCAGGGTCCAGACCCACAAGGCCGAGCAGGGTACGCGGTCGCAGTGGCCGACGTCACTGGGGACTCGGTGCAAGATTTACTCGTCGGCGCTCCGGCGTACGATGCCGGTGCTCCGCATACCGACGGAGCCAACCAAAACACGGCGAGTGCTGAACCCAGCGGACCAAAAGGGCGGGTCTTGATCTACACCGGCGATCCCGGTGGCTTGGGCTCCACTCCCTCCACCATTATCCATGGCGAAGACCCCGACGATCGGTTTGGAACCGCGATCAAGGTTGCGAACGTGGTCGGCAACGGCTCGCCGGATGTCATTGTCTCGGCAATGTTCGCCTCCGGGCACGACAGTTATCGATCGGGGTGCGTCTACATATTCGAAGGACCGATCATGCCGGGTGTCATTGAGGCTCATGAGGCCACGGTCGAAGCCTGCGGAACGCAATACCGCGAGCATTTCGGGAGGGCAATTGAAGTTGGAGACTTTGACGGTGACGACCTCCAAGACATCGTGGTGGGGTCGCCCTGGTATACCGCTGGTCACGGCCACGTGGAAGAGGGGATGCACCCCGAAGACGGCCAGATGACCGGCGCCGTGTCGCTTATTACTGGTTCGGCCATTGCTGAACATCTTGACGCGCTCGCAACAGATCCTGAGCACGAACTGATGGTCGAACTCACTCCCGGAGAAGGTTACCTGGCGTTCTACGGTATCAGCTTACTCAACCTGGGTAATCTCGATAAGATCCAAGATCCCATGACAACCGATACACAGGACGATCTGATGATCTGGGCGTCTGGAGCCGGAGCCGGCGGGCACACCCGCCCAGGGTCCGCCTTCTTTACGAGTTGGAGCGAAGATCCCCTTCCGGACGGAGATCCGGTTGGATTTGGAGAACCCCGGGTCGCAATCACTGGAGACGGCACGAGTTCATTGGGAGAGGGGACGCCGGCGCTGATTGGCGATCTGAACGGAGACGGCTGGCGCGAGATCACGATGCCGGGCCGCACTGGGCCCAATAGCTCGTTTGTGCGAGTAGATACCATCACGGCCGGCGGGCTGTACATCGTCGACGGAAACCTTCTGAATTCGGCGAAGTTCACGCCCTTCGACCACACCAGTATCACCAGCATTAACAAACTGACCAAGGTCGCGCTGGCGGCTATTTCCGGAGAAAAACTGCAGGATAAATTTGGAACTTCCGCCGTGAATCTCGACGATCTCAACGGCGACGATGTTCCTGATTTTGCGGTGGGCGCGCCATGGGCGGATGGAGTCCTCCTCGGTTCGATCATCGCCGGAAGGGTGTATGTCGTCTCGGGAGCGAATGTGCTGCAACCCACGCCGGGCGCCCTGACCAACACCAATCTTCCGACCAGCCTCGCGTGGAAAATTGAAACACATGGCGATGACATTCTCGTCAAAGATGCCAATGACGACTGGGTTGAACTCATGGGACGGGGCAACGATCGAATGGGGCAGGCGTTGGCGGCCGGTGACTTGACCTCATCGACACTTCCCGATTTGGTCGTAGGCGTACCGGATCGCGACCCCACCGCCGTCGATACGGTTACGGACGTGCCGGGCACCAATTCCAACGACAACAGCGGGGCGGCGGTGATCCAGTCGTTCCAGCCGTAAGGAGGACGTTCATGCGACGCAACAACTATCTTGCAGCCCTCGCCCTGATCTGGCTGTGCACGGCATGTGCTTCGAGCTCCGAAGGAGACGTTCAACAACGGGAGGAAGAGCCCGTCGCCTTACAGACCCTCTTTACACCCTCGGATATGGCGGTGGCGGCGGTCCCCGACCGGCCGAACGGAGTAGGGTTCGACAACTATAAAGCGAAGGGAAATAACACGCAGGGCTCAAACGAATTTCATTACCAAGGGAAAGACTGTCTGAGGTGCCACACGGCGAACGCCAAGGCAGCCGTGGTCCCATTCACGATGGCGGGAACGGTCTACAAAGACCTTCTCGGGTCTGAACCACTCGCAGGCGCCGAAGTCGTCTTACTCGACGGTGCGGGTCATGTAATTTCGATGACCACCAATGCCGCGGGCAACTTCATGACACAAACCCCTATCGCAGAGGATCCCAACAGCACCGCTACCCCCAAGGCCCGCACATACAAAACCTGGATCCTAGGGGTGGATGGAACGGTGTTGCCAATGGTGACGATGACCAGCGGCTCGTGTAACCAGCACCATACGCCGTTCGTGTGGCGTGGCGCGATGTGGGCAGGGTCGTGGTCCGCGGCTCCCAAAGCGCCATTGCCGTCGGATACCAACAGCAAAGTCTCGTTTAATCGGGATGTCTTACCGATCTTCGGTGCCAAGTGTCTCCCGTGCCACGCGCCGACGAATGCGGAGCGGCTCCTCGCGGATGATCTCAAGGCCGCCGGTACAAAATACGATTACACCGCCGAGTTCGATCTCGTTGAATACGACTCCGTGATCGACAAAGCAACCGGGCTCCCTCGGCACGGAATCAGCGGACGTCCGTTGATCAACCTCGATCATCCGGAGGATAGCCTCTTACTGGCTAAAATGCTCGGTCCTGAAACATCCCACGGTGGCGGAAAGATCGCCACGAGCCGGAACGACCGGGACTATCAGACACTCTTGCGTTGGATTCAAGAAGGCGCTGCGGGACCGGAAGGTCACTAACAATGCGTATTGCGCCGCTCACCTACCGAGCCACCATGCGCCAGGGGCTGATGCTCCTGGCCCTGCTCGGGGCGGCCATTGGCGTGGAAGTGATCCTTCCGGCCGATTGGCCGCGCTGGGTGTTCACCGGCGTGGTGATGGTTGAACGGGGATTGTTTGCACTCCTGCTCGTTGTGTTGGCCATGAGTCTGATTCAACGGGCCGTGATGGTGGCACAAGCGGCTCACGCCGGCGAGCGCCCGCGGCGTGAATTGGCGCGGTTGCTGGTGAAGACGCCGCACGGCGCATTTTTTGTGCTGCACGGCGGGTTGGTCGTGTTGATCGCCGCGTTCGGCTACGCCAAGTCCGGATCGGTCGAAGCGGTGATGGAATTGCCCATCGGCGCGGAGAGCCGCGAAGCGCGGCTCGATGACGGGCGGCGCTTGACCTTACCGTTCACGGTCCGGGCCACCGCGTTCAACACCGAGCACTATGAAACCGGCGAGGTCAAACAGTTCGTGGGCGGTGTGGAACTGACCGAAGGTGACATGGTGGTCAGATCATCCGCCGTAGGGGTCGGGGCGCCGCTGGATTATCGCGGGTATCGTTTCTCCTTGTTTCGGTTTGGGTTCGTGGGGACGCGCGTGGAAGGCCGTATCCGCTCGATTGCCGACCCCATGCAGTCGGTGACGTATACCGGTGAGGTGGGTGGCACCATCGAGGCGCCGACTTCCGGCGCCATCTCGTTGCTGACCATCGAGGAGCACGCCACGCGCCGCACGCCGGACGGGGATCGCGACGTGGGCCGGGCCATTGTGTACCAGGTGACGGGACGCGACGGCCGTGTGTATGAGGTGATGAGTTATGAGTCCGCGTCACACGTGGTGGATTACCGGCCCGTGGGCGGACGCGAGTTTGAATCCGTGCACGTGTTGGCGGATCGCGACGCGGCCCTGGCCCTGCCGTTTTCCGAATATTTGACGGTGAGCTCGATCGACCCGCGTAAGGCCATCGGGCTTCAGATTCGGTATTATCCCGGGTTGATGGTCTTGCTCGCGTCCGGCACGCTGGTGGTGCTGGGCGTGGCGTGGATGCTGGCGTTCTGGAAACCGCCAACCACCGGCGCGCCGATGCGGGCGCGCCCGCCGATTAAAGCACTCGATCTGACTGGCAATAGAGAGCAGACTACCCGGCCCGCGGCTTCAGCCCCTGTGGTGGTCAGGGAACGGGAAGGGGCTGCCGTTGGTCTACTTTAACAGGACGCTGACAGATACGGTGATGCTAATAGGCTGCTCAAAACGTCCCAGATGCAAGGCCGCAGGGAGGAGGAAACCGGAGCGTACTAACTCGTACGTGAGGATTTCCGACGACCGAGAACGCCGCAGATGGACGTTTTCAGCAGCCTGCCCAGGAGGGAGGATGACGCGATGACCCACCTCTGGTTATTGAACGTGATGTTGTTCGGCTGCGTGGCGCTGGCCGCGTCGGCCTTCATCCCGCGGCTGCGAACGATCCAGGTTCCGATCGCGGGTTTTACGTTCTTGTTCGGAGTGGGCGGCCTGTCCATGCGCGCGTGGGAGAGTTGGCTCCAAGGGTACGGCCACTTCCCGTCCGCGAACTTGTTCGAAGCCGTGGCGTTGATGACCGTGTTTTGCGTGGGGCTCATGTTGTGGGTGGGACGGCGCTTGCCGGGGGTGGTGGCCACCACCGCATTGGTGGTGCTGACCCCGCTGGCCGGGCTGCTGGCATACGCGCAGGCCACGGGCGGCGCGGACCTCAAACCGTTGTTACCCTCGCTCAACAGCATTTGGATTCAGATCCACGTGCCCGTGACTGTATTGGGCTACGCCGCGTTTCTGGTGGCCGGGCTCACCGGCGCGTGCGCATTGTGCGCGCGGCGACGCGGCGGCAACAGCGACGACTACGCATTGTCGATCGGCCGACTGTTGCGCGTGGGGTTTCCGTTGTTTTCAGCCGGCATCGTCTTGGGCGCGATCTGGGCGTACACGGTGTGGGGCAGTTTTTGGGCCTGGGATCCCAAAGAGACCTGGGCGTTGATCACGTGGTTGTACTACGCCGCGGCGTTTCACGTCGGCTCGGTGGATGTGCGCCGGTTCGCGGTGTGGATGGTGGTGGGCGTGCCGCTGACCTTGTTCACGTTTATCGGCGTGAACTATGTGTTCTCGGGCGCCCACGCCTTTGGCATGCTCTAAGAAAGGCTCCTAATGGACGGACAATCGGTTTCATTGGCCATGGCGTTTTCCGGGGGGCTGTTGTCGTTCGCGTCGCCCTGCGTATTGCCATTGGTGCCCTCCTACGTGGGATATATCACCGGACTCTCGTTCGAGGAGCTCACCACCCAGGGCCACACCGCGCGCGTGCGCACCAAGACCATTGTGAACTCGCTCCTCTTTATCGCCGGCTTCTCCACCATGTTCGCGCTCTTGGGATTGTCCGCCAGCGCGTTCGGCCAGTGGTTGCTCGACTACCAACACATTATCCGGATGATCGGCGGCGGGTTGGTGGTGTTGTTCGGGCTCTACGTGGGCGGGTGGCTTCCATTACACTGGCTCGCGCGCGAGCGGCGGGTTCACCTTTCCGCGCGGCCCGCGGGCATGTTGGGCACGTTTCTGGTCGGGATGATCTTTGCCGCGGGGTGGACCCCCTGTGTGGGACCGGTGCTCGCGGGCATTTTGACCATGGCCGCCTCGACCGAATCCACCGAAGCCGGCGCCACATTGTTGCTCGCCTACTCGTTGGGACTGGGCGTTCCGCTGTTTCTCTCCGCGATCGCGGTGGAGCGATTTTTAACCTCATACCGCCGCCTCGCGCCGTATATGCCGGTGGTCACCCGAGTCACCGCGGTGTTGCTGATCGTCATCGGGCTGCTGCTGATGACCAACTCGTTTGCCGCGATCGGTGATTGGGCGACGTCGTCGTTCGGTTTCGGTTTGGCCAACTAGACCGAGGGGCATATGCGATACGCCCCTACAGGTTCATAAAACCTCAGAACTCCACAATCCCTGCTGGCTGCTCAAAACGTCCGTCTTCGATTTTCGTAGGGGCGTACGGCCGTACGCCCCGGTTCGGACTTACCCGCGGTGGGATTGAACGCCCGACTGCGCAGCCAATTTCGCCGCAATTTGCCCCGCCCCCTTGCGGCCGGATAACAACATCGCGCCGAACGCCGGGCCCATGCGGGGCGTACCGTACACGGCCGCGACCGACAAGCCGACCAGGAACAGATTCGGGTACACCTCCCCGGTTTTGTTGATCACGATTTCTTCGGACTGATCCACCCACATCGCGCCGTTGCCGGGCACGGGCTGATGAAGGCCTCGTTTGGCGAGCATCTCCACCGCCACCGCGTCGTGGCCCGTGGCGTCCACCACCACCCGCGATTCCAGCGCGATGGGATCCACGTGCGCCACGTCGTGGCCCACCATTTCCAGCGGGGTCCAGTTCACGACCACGCCTTCGAGGCGATCGGCACGGTAAACCAGGTCCACGACCTTGGTGAAGTTCATCACTTTCACGCCCGCGTCGTACGCCGCGCCGATCAACTTCGCGGTGGCGTGTGGCGGGTCCACGATGTACATGTCGGGCCCCACCTCCTGGCACGGCGCGCCGACTTCTTCGAGAATCGCGTGCGCCGGCGCCGCGATGGTGGCTTTGGTCATGAGATACCCGCCGTTCCAGAACCCGCCGCCCAAATGATTCATCTGCTCGACGATGACGACCTTAAAACCCGCCAGCGCCAGATCGCGTCCGCACACCAGACCCGACGGGCCGGAGCCGACGATGATTGCGTCGGATTCGATCATGTCGTCGAACTGACGAAAATATTCGCGGGCAATCGCCCGGGTGATGTCGCGTTCGCGGGTGGATGCTATCGCGCGTGTTTGATTCATGTCAGTGACCTCGTGTGCGGCGGCCCTTCGACGCGCTCAGGGCAGACGGAGCGTCGCTCCGTTCGTGGTGAGCCTGTCGAACCACCGCGGCGTTACCGGTAAATTTCCAACCCCGTCTTTTTGAATTCCTCGGACTTCTCGGTCATCCCCGCCTCGATCGCCTTGGTTTCGTCCATGGCTTTTTGCGCGGCATAATCCCGCACGTCTTGGGTGATTTTCATGGAGCAGAACTTCGGCCCGCACATCGAACAAAAGTGCGCCACCTTCGCGCCTTCGGTCGGCAGGGTCTCGTCGTGGTACGCCTTGGCGGTTTCCGGATCGAGCGACAGGTTGAACTGGTCTTCCCAGCGAAACTCAAACCGCGCCTTGGACAACGCGTTGTCGCGCCGCTGCGCGCCGGGGTGTCCCTTGGCCAGATCCGCGGCATGCGCCGCGATCTTGTAGGCGATCACGCCCTGTTTGACGTCTTCTTTATCCGGCAATCCCAGGTGTTCCTTAGGCGTGACGTAGCAGAGCATGGCGCAGCCGTACCACCCGATCATGGCCGCGCCGATGCCCGATGTCAGATGATCGTAGCCCGGCGCAATATCGGTGGTCAGCGGCCCGAGCGTGTAGAACGGTGCTTCATGACAGACTTCGAGTTGTTTGGTCATGTTCTCGTGGATCAAATGCATGGGCACGTGGCCGGGCCCCTCGATCATGACCTGCACGTCGTGATTCCACGCGATCTTCGTCAGTTCGCCCAACGTCTCCAGTTCCCCGAACTGCGCCTCGTCGTTCGCGTCCGCGATGGCGCCGGGACGCAAGCCGTCGCCCAGGGAAAACGACACGTCGTACGCCTTCATGATCTCGCAGATCTCGTCAAAGTGCGTGTAGAGGAAGTTCTCCTGGTGGTGCGCCAAGCACCACTTGGCCAAGATCGACCCGCCGCGCGAGACAATGCCCGCCGCGCGCGACGCAGTGAGCGGCACGTACCGCAGCAACACGCCCGCGTGAATCGTGAAGTAGTCCACGCCCTGTTCGGCCTGTTCGATCAAGGTGTCGCGGAACAGTTCCCACGTGAGTTCCTCGACCTGCCCCTCCACCTTCTCCAGGACCTGGTAAATCGGCACGGTGCCGATCGGCACCGGCGCGTTGCGGATGATCCACTCGCGAGTCTCGTGGATGTTTTTTCCCGTGGAGAGATCCATCACGGTGTCCGAACCCCACCGGATCGCCCAGATCATTTTCTCCACTTCGTCCTCGATCGACGAGGCCACCGCCGAGTTGCCGATGTTGGCGTTGATCTTGACCAAGAAGTTGCGGCCGATGATCATGGGCTCGGATTCGGGGTGATTGATGTTGGCCGGGATGATCGCGCGGCCGCGCGCCACTTCGTCGCGGACGAATTCGGGGGTGATCAGCCGCGGCACGTTGGCGCCCCAGCCTTGCCCCGGGTGTTGGTGCCCCAACTGATTGCGGGCGACCGCGCCCGACCCGCTCGCCACGTCCAGCAGCCGTTCGCGAAGCTGATTTTCGCGGATCGCAATGTACTCCATCTCCGGCGTCACGAGGCCTTTGCGCGCGTAGTGCATCTGGGTCACGTTGCGGCCGGACCGCGCGCGCAGCGGCTTGCGAATGTGGGGGAACCGAATCGAGTCCAAACGCGGGTCCTGCTCGCGCCGGAGCCCGTACGCGGAGGACACACGCGGCAACTCCTCGACATCGCCCCGCCCCACGATCCACGCGCGGCGCAGCGGCGCAATACCCTGTCGAATGTCGATGGTCGCGGCGGGATCGGTGTACGGGCCCGACGTGTCGTACACCACCACCGGTTCGTTGCCTTCGAGCGCGCCGTCCTTGGCGTGCCGTGTCGGCGACACTGCGATCTCGCGCATCGCCACGCGCACGCCCTCGCGCTGTCCCTCGACCATCACCTTGCGGGACGCGGGAAACGGCGTCAGCGTCAACCCCTTGCCCGTCACCTGCTCGGCGACCGCCGCGCTCCCAGTCCCCGCTTCGTGATCGTTCGTGTTCATGGTCACCTCATCCGTGAAAGGGTACGTTCATCCGTCGCGTGGGCACAAAACAAAACAACCGCGCCGGCCTGGGTGCGGTTGTGTATCACAGATCCCGCTTCCCTTCGCTGGCATAATCCAGATCAGGTTCAAAGGGTTGTCCGACTCGGCGGACTCTCAGCCCCAAAGGGCTCCCCCAGCGCATATGAGGGTTGGATTCTACGGCCGCGCGCTGCCCGAAGTCAACACGAGTCATGATACTCGTCACCGTCAGCGGACCGAGTATCGGGATGCTCCATACCCCGACCCACGCCACCCACGCCCATCGGCCTTTACAAATCCGGGGGAGTGCCCCTATGCTTGCCCCGTCAATGGGGGTCCACATGTACGTCACACCACGACACCAGGCGATCATGGTCGCGGCCGTCGCACTCACGCTGGCGGCCTGCGCCGGGCACCGTCCGTACGTGCCGTTCGGAGAAGGGATCACGCCGCCGCGCACGATCGCGGTGCTCCCGTTCGACAACCAAACCAACTCGGTGCCTGGCGCGCTCTACTTGCGCGAGACCATGCACGACCACCTGAAAGAAGCGGGGTACGAACCGCGGCCGCTGGAGGAGGTAGATCGCGCGTTGTCCGACCAATTCGGCGTGTCGCTGGGCGGGCAGGTCACCGAAGAGATGATCCCCAAGGTCGGCGCCATGCTCGGCGTGGACGCGGTGCTGACCGGCACGGTGCAAAAATTCGGCACCGTGTTGGCGCTCTACAGCGAGGTGGAGGCGGGGTTTGCCATGTACGAATCCGGCTCCGGCCGGAAAATTTGGGAGTATCACGATCACGTGAAGGAAGACACGGCCCTGGGCCGACGCGAGTCCAACTCCGCGACATTGGCCGTGGGGTTGATCGCGAGCGTGATTGAGCGCGGATCAGGCAAACCACTGGGGTCCGTCGTCACCCAGTTCTATCGGCGCATGACGCCGCGTCTGCCGTCCGGAGCCGGGGCGATTCCGGTCAGACGCGCCGTTGACTGACCACGGCGGACATGAAGGCATACTGATCGAAAGGAGACACGGATGGACACCTCACGACACGCAGGACGGTTGATCGGCATCGGGCTTATCAGCGCGGCCCTCGCGGCCTGCAGCATCAGTTCCACCGGGGTGGTCAAGGACGACACCACGCTGACCGGAGAGACCCAGCGACTGGCCGACGCCGGCGCGCGGTACACGGGCCCGGAATACACGGTCGGCATCATCACGTTCGACAACAAGACGCCGTCCAAGGTCCTGGGCATCGGCGAAGCCGCCACCACGATCCTGCGAACCCAGGTCGAAGCCGCAGGACTCAACGCCCTGTTGCTGGACGAGGGAGAACTCAAACAGCAAAAACAGATGGTGGATTTGCAGCAATCCGGGGTCGTCAAGGCCGGAAAGAAACGGGCCGACGAGGGATTCGACGCCGTGGACTACCGGCTCTCCGGCGCCATTACCGCCTACTCCGAAGTCGAGGAGGGCGTGGACGCGGTGGTCTACCAGAGCAAGTCGCGGGTGGCGCGCGTGACCGTGGACTACGCGCTGGTGGACGTGGTCACGGGCAAGTCCTTGGTGGCCGAATCCGGCGCGGGCGAGTACCGCAAAAAAACCACGGGCGCGTTGGGCCTGGGCGCCAAATCCTCGTTCGACCCCAACCTGCGAGACGGCGCCCTGCGCGACGCGCTGGCCAAGGCCATGAACAAAATGGTCGCCAAACTCAGCAGCCAGCCGTTTCGCGGCAAGGTCGTGCTGGCGGACCCCGACAGCGTCGTGATCCGCGCGGGCACGCGTTCCCACCTCTCCGAAGGCACGGAACTCGACGTGTATCGCCGCGGCGCGGAAATCCGCGACCCGGACAGCGGAGAGCTCTTGGGAACCAAGGAAACCAAGATCGGCGTGGTCCGAATTAGCGAACACCAAAACGAGCGCCTGTCCACCACCACGATCGTGTCCGGCAAGGGCTTTCAGAGCGGAGACGTGGTCAAGGTCGTGCCGTAGTCCCGGCTCCAAGAACGATCGCGAACGAGGCGCGCGGGAGGTGGCGATCCCGCGCGCCTCGTTTTTCTCCTATCGAGATATTGCAAATCGTTTTCAATTGCTATACACTCGTCGCGTTCATCCGCTGCGAGGCCGCCATGTCCCTCTTCCGCGTTCTGTCCGTGTTCACCATCACCGCGAGTCTCGTTGCCTCCCTTCCGGCCGCGGCCGAGGAGGTCGTCGTGTACAGCGCGCGCAACGAGCAACTCATTAAGCCGCTGTTCGACGCGTATACCAAAACCACCGGCGTGTCGGTGCGGTTCATCACCGATAAGGAAGGCCCCCTGGTCGAACGACTCAAGGCCGAGGGCGCGAACACGCCCGCGGATCTGTTGATCACGGTGGACGCGGGCAATCTGTGGTACGCGGCGCAGGAAGGGCTGCTGCGCCCGATTGATTCCGCCGCGCTCCGCGCCAACGTCCCGGAGGCCCTACGCGACCCCGAATCCCGATGGTTCGCGCTCACGGTGCGCGCGCGGACCCTCGTGTACAACACCACCCGCATGAAACCCGTGGAGCTCTCGACCTACGAAGACCTCGGCAGCCCGAAGTGGAAAAAGCGCGTGTGCCTGCGCACCTCGAAAAAGGTGTACAACCAGTCCATGGTCGCTATGATGATCGCGGCCCTCGGAGAACCCAAGACCGAAGCCGTGGTACGTTCGTGGGTCGGCAACCTCGCCGCCGACGTGTTCGCCGACGACACGGCCATGATCGAGGCGATCGCCTCGGGCCTCTGCGACGTGGGCATCGCCAACACGTATTATTTCGGCCGCTACAAACAGAAACACCCCGACGCGACGGTCGCGCTCTTCTGGCCCAACCAAACCGACCGCGGCGTCCACGTCAACGTGTCGGGGGGGGGCGTTACGCGCCACAGCAAACACCCCGAGGCCGCAGTTCGATTGCTGGAGTGGCTCTCGTCGCCTCCAGCCCAGAAAATCTTCACGGACATCGACTTCGAGTACCCCGCGAATCCCGCCGTCAGCCCATCGCCCGCGGTCGCGGCCTGGGGAACGTTCAAATCCGATACGATCAACGTAGCCAAAGCCGGAGAGTTGCAGCGCGCGGCCGTGATGCTGATGGACCGCGCGGGCTACCGCTGATGACTCCGGAGGCTGTCGATGGTCCTTACGCTTTTTTTTTCGTAAGGGCGTACGGCCGTACGCCCTTACACGCGACAGCCTGAGATGACAAGCTATTCCGGCAACGTCCTGACAGTACCACGGAAGCAGGATGTGGATGCGTGGCGCCTCGGCGCGTTCGCGATCGCCGGAATCGTGGTGTTCCCGTTGGTCGTCGTGCTATCATCCGTGTTCGCTCCCGCGGACGAGGTATGGCGTCATCTCGCGAACACGGTGCTCGGCGACCTGCTCCGCAACACCTTCTGGCTGGTTGCGGGGGTCGCCGTAACCACGGGAGTCCTCGGAGTCGGCTTGGCGTGGCTCACCGCGGTCTGCGAGTTTCCGGGCCGCCGTCTATTCGAGTGGGCGCTCATGTTGCCCCTGGCAATCCCCGCGTACGTGACCGCGTTTGTGGCGATCGGGCTGCTCGACTACACGGGGCCGATTCAGCGCCTCATGCGCGACGCCCTCCCGGCCGAATGGGCAAGCCTCCCCTCGATTCGATCCCAAGGCGGGGTGATTCTCGTCATGAGTCTGGCGCTCTATCCGTACGTGTATTTGCTGACCCGCCAGGCATTTCTCACCCAAGGCAAACGCGCGATGGAGGCTGCGCAAGCCCTGGGGCACGGCCCTTGGTCCGGATTTTTTGGCCTGGCCGTGCCCATGGCGCGGCCGTGGATCGTGGGCGGACTCGCGTTGGTGGTCATGGAAACCCTGGCGGACTTCGGCACGGTATCGGTGTTCAACTACGATACGTTCACCACCGCGATTTATAAAGCGTGGTTCGGCATGTTTTCGCTGAACGCCGCGGCGCAATTGGCCTCGGTGCTGATCGTGATCGTGTTCGCCCTGCTCGTCCTGGAACAACGCTGGCACGCTGGCGGCCGTTACACCACCGCCGGCAAACACGACGTCGCGGACCAACGCATCCGGCTCACCACCGTCCCGGCGCGGCTCGCGTTCGGCGCGTGCGCCGCGGTGCTGGCGTTGGCCTTCGGAGTCCCGGTCCTCCAACTCCTGGCATGGGGGCTGCCCCGGCTGGGGAGCGACGTGGACGCGCGAGCCGTCGGGTTTCTCTGGCACTCCACGTTCTTGGGCGCCGCCGCGGCGGTGCTGACCTGCGCGTGCGCGTTGGTGTTGACCTACGCGCAACGACACGGCAACGGCATGGTGCGCCTCGCCACGCGCGTTTCCACCCTCGGGTACGCCCTGCCGGGCTCGGTCTTGGCGGTGGGCACGTTCATCCCGCTCGCATGGCTGGATCGGCAGGTGGCCGCCGGCCTCCCATTGTTGCAACGCGAGGTCGGGCTGGTGATCCTCGGCACGCCGCTCGCCATGCTGCTCGCGTACCTGGCCCGTTTCCTGGCCGCGGGCTTCGGCCCCATCAACAGCGCCATGCACCGCGTCACGCCGAACCTCGAAGAAGCCGCGCGCGGGTTGGGGGTGAGCGGACGCCGTCTCCTCCGCCGCGTGCACATCCCCATCATCCGCGGCGGCGTGTTGACCGCCGCCACCCTGGTCTTCGTGGACGTGATGAAGGAAATGCCCGCGACCTTGATGACCCGCCCATTTGGCTGGGACACCCTGTCGGTGCGCATCTTCGAACTCACCTCGGAAGGCCAATGGGACCATGCCGCCCTCCCCGCCTTGGCGCTGGTGTTGGTCGGCCTGCTGCCGGTCATGCTGCTCACCAGACACGCGGACAATCGGTAACCGGTTCACCGCAAGACCGGCGTCCCGGGCAACACGTTCCCGGGACCCTCCAATTGTATTCCCGTTCCTAATTTGCTATACACGTCGCGCGGTCGGGACGACCGTGGGAAAGAACACCATCATTTTCACCCAGGAGGACTCATGAACCACAGAACCATCTTCAGGGCGCGAGGGATGCGCCTGGCCGTGATCACCATCGTGCTGGCGGGCGGCTTGGCCGCAACCGCCCACGCGGCCCCGCTCGGTGTGCCGGCCGCCACCACCGGCGCGGGCAAAACCGCCCTCGGCGCGGAAGTGAACGTGTTGGTGGACCGAGACTTGACGGGGGGAGGAGAAGCCGAAGGCTCACAGATCTTCGCCAAGGGCACGTTGGGGATCGACGAGCGGCTTGACCTGGATTTTCGGCTCGGGTTCGGCGATTTCGGCGTCGACCCGGGGAGCACGTTCGATTCGGACATTGGTCCCTCGTTCGGCGTGGGCATGCGCGTGACCTGGGCCACCGTCCCCTCGGCAAATCTCAAAATCGGCAGCGTGTTCCAAACCACACATACGAGGACGGAAAACGACGCCTTTGGCCGTCTCGGATGGACCGAGCACGATGCCGCACTCGGAGTGTCGCTCGACATGGCCGGCGCCCGCGACCCCAAACGGCGCCAAACCGAGTTCGGCTTGGTGCCGTACGGCGGATTCGCCTGGTCCGGACTCGATATTGACGGCGGCGCGGCTGAAGACAACGCGTTCGGCCTGTTTGCGGGTCTCAACGCCAAGGCCCAGGGCAACGTCACCTTCGGCGTGGAACTGCGGTTGGTGGACCAGACCGCGATCAGCGTCAGCGCCGGCACCACGTTTTAGTGACGCCATGAGACGGCACGAGCCGGTGGAGCGGAGCTCCACCGGCTCGTGTGTAGGCCGAGCGCAATTGACTCGCCAACTTCGGATCGTTATACTGCGACACCCTTCCGGACCGTGATCGGGCGATTAGCTCAGTGGTAGAGCGCTTGCTTCACACTCGGGTAGAGCCTACCTACCCCAGCCCACTCCACGTCACTAAATCCCACTCCAGCCAAGAGATTCGCGTTCGGGCGACTTTGGCCTGAATAGGCCTGAATGGGCTGGAGACCGGTGGGCTTGAGCACATTCCGAGCACAATTCGGTGGGGTGAACCCAGGCCCAGGCCGGACTCGCTTGTTGCAAGTCAGGGGCTGACCCCTCGTCGTTCCATGATGTCAACGACGACAAGGCCCTCATCACCCCTGTTGTTGACAATATTTTCTGCTCGTGCTGAAATCTGGATGCCATCCTTCAAAAGGTATAGGCCTACCCTTGGTACCCTCTGATCTACGTCGGAGAATCCACGATGGGAATAATATTCAAAACACCAGCGGTCATCATTTTTGTTGTCGCCGGCCTCTGGGGATTTTTCATTTCCCTCGATATAGCTATTGACAACCTTGGATTCCTTGGAGGGATAATTTCGTTCTTTTTATGGCCCGTCACGTTGGCCTTTGCCCCTTGGTATGAAGCGTTAGCTCATGGCAACTGGTTCCCTTGTCTGCTTGTTTACGGGAGCGGAATTGCTGGAGGCGTTCTCCATGCCATCGGCGCAGCCATCGACAAAGATTCGGAGCGCTGACCGTTGAAAGCCATCCTCTCAACCCTTTCGAGCGTGATTATCTTAGTGCTCGGCTGGGTACTGATGGCGACGATTTTAGCTGTTATCGGTATCATTGCCAGCCGGGCCCGACCAGAAGTTGGTGTATTCCCTCTGGTTAACATTTTCTTGATGTGGGTCCTTAGCCCAGGGGTAGGAGGTTTTTTTGCAGTTTACGTTACAGCACTCCTCTTCCGTTCGGTCCCCATTTCTACAATCTATGTCAGTTTTGTGTCCGTCGCGGCGGTCCTGGTGATTCTGTTTTTCATTTATGATTTTGAGCGCATGGTGCTTGAGGGATCGGGAATTGGAAAGTTTCTTATTTTCGTGCTCCAGTCTGGAGCTATCTTTCTTGGCGCTTTGGCAGGGAAAACATTCGTTAATGACGTTCGCGAGTAGGTCATTTGCGCGGGGGGCAATAACCCGACACCCTCATCATCCAAAGCCCCCCAATTTACAAGGCACATCGGAATCGCCACATCCAGGGTCAAAAAGAACACATATTGACCTTAGAATGGACTCTGGGGGCCAAATCTCCTCATACTCCCGTCTTCGCTATCAATCTCGCACCATTTTCCAGTTCTTGCGCGCGTAAATCCTAGCTTCATCGCTATCGCTCCGATGACCGTTTCTTTGAAACAGCGAGCACACTCGATTGCCGTCGCAGCAATCTCCCTCGACGGTCGCTCACCTTTATGTACGAAGTTATGACGTTTCGGCCACAGTTCTTTCAACACAAACTCCCAGAGAGGGAAGCCTCCAGGGGTCCTGATCGTCGCAATGTCGATTCGCCATCGCTGCAGAACCGCAGGTAAAAGTTCGCGGTCCTCCGCGGAGCGCCCAGTAGCCACACGCGTCGCCAGAATCTCTGCCCATTCCTCTGACAGGAAGGCGCCTTCAATTAGGGGACGCAGTAACATGAATCGGATCATTAGTTCAACAGCGGTTGCAGCAAGAGCCAGGGCTGGTCCGTTATAGCCTGTGGACAGCAACTCTTCAGCTTGTTTTAGGCAATCCTGAACCCTTTCTTCTATCGCGTCTCCGTAGACTCCTAGATAGGCCCTTGTATTATCTTCGGAAATACTCTTTAGCGCGTCGTCGAGATAGGCCTCCGCGCTGTAGTCTTCTTCGTCGTAGTACATCGTCGTGATCCAACCTATCAATCGCGCATTAAGATTTGTTTTTGACCTCGCGCCAAACTGCCCCGCGCATCCCTGAAAATTCAGCCCTTTTTACCTCACAACGTGAGACAGTTTTTGACCCCTGGGTAAGAAGCGCCCGTCCGCGCGTCTTCTCGGCTCGACCGTCACCCCGACGGCCCGCAGCACAACGGCCGCCATCCCGCTGATCGGATACAGGTTCGGAATGTCGTCTTTCTCCAGGGGCTTCGTGACCGACGCTCGCTCAGCCTGCTTGGCTTCATCCTCCGCGCGACGAAACCCCTTGTACCGGCTCTCAAGCATCCCGAGCCACGCCTCAATCGCGGACACGTTCCGCTCCTCTGGCACGTACCGGAGCACATGGACCGCAGCCGCAGCCTTTTGCATCCGGCCGAACGTCACGTCACTGATCCCCCGACCGGATAGCGCGTGATAGACCGCGCAGACAAACCCCGTCGGGTCCGTCTCCGGCCTCCGCCGCTTAATCCAAGCGTACACCGATAGCGCCGCGATTCTTGGAGCCGGATTAACCACCGGCCCACGCTTGGGCGTGCTGCTCAGGCGGACCCGATCCGGCCCCACCTCCCACCCAAGTTTTCCGACCCGTCGCCGAATGGCCTGTTCATTCAATATGAACTCGGCGATATCCTCCCCGTCGAGGCCGTTGATCGCTTGCTTCAGCCGTGACACCACGTCGTCCGCAGAGGGTCGGTGGACGTGGAAGTAGTATCCGCACCCAAGCACGACGTACTGGAACTCCTCGACGGACAGTCTCCGCTGCTCTCGAATCTCCGTGACGCACGCTCTCCAGCGCCGGTCAGTCCAGCGTGGGTAGTAGTCCGCGATCCATTTTCCCCAATCTACTTGCATGAATTTCACCATCTAAAACCAGAAACTCATCCGGCCCGCTCCTAGTGCGGCTTCGCGGGGACATCAAAACACACAACTCATGTTTTTTGCACGGCCACGCGTTTTTCGCCTGGTTCCGGGATATCCCCTCTTATACAGTCGCGTGCATATAGATAGAACAACGGCCACAGGGGAGAGTGAGCATGGACGATAGCGCAGCACATACCAGAATACAAGGGGACAGTCTCACCGGGGCGTGTCCGTACTGTCTCGCCGAGCTTGACGTGCATTTTGACGTGAAGGGCCGCCCGTACTGGCGGTGTTGGCGCTGCGAGGTGCGGTCCTTCGGGACCAAGACCGCCTATCTCCGACTCACCACGGGCGGGTGGATTTGGCGCGGCGCGCGGCCGGTCGCCGCCGTGCGGGCGTGGATCGACCGCGTGGCCCAGGCCGCCGGACTGTCGGCCGGACCGCGGGAGCCGTAAGGGGTGGCGATGGCGTCTCTTCCGGTTCAACGGGTGCTCAATCGGTTGCCCCACGCGAAACCTTCGGGCGACGGCTGGACTGCCCCGTGTCCCGCGCACAACGACCGGAGCCCGTCGCTGTCCATCCGTGCGGGAGAACGCGGAGTGCTCCTGCATTGCTTTACGGGATGCTCACTTGACGCGATTTGTGCAGCCCTCGGGCTCACGCCGCACGAGTTGTTTGACCACCCGTCCCCACGCAGCACGCGCCGGGTTCCTGACCCGCGGCCGTTCACTCCGCGGGAGTTTCTGCGCGCGGCGGAATACGGCCTCTGGCGCGGTGCGATCGCCCGCGAGTTGCGCGGCCTTGCGGTGCTCGATCGGGCGCGCGGCCTGGACGTGTCCGGGTGGAGCGCGGCCGATGTTGACCGCGCCATGCGCGCCGTCTGCCGCGGCTACGACGATTTACGGATAGCGGAGCACCTGCACCGCCTCACGTTCGCGTTCCGCGAACACCGGCTCAGCACGAGGGACCATGTCCGACGACATTGACGCCCTTGAAGGGGAAGCCGGGCGGCCGCTGGACCCGCCCGCACACGCGCCCCACGTGGGACCGCTATTGCACGACCTGATGCAGTTCGTCCGCCGCTTCGTGGTGCTGTCGCCCGATCAAGTGTGCGTGATCGCCTTGTGGATCGTGCATACCCACGCCATCGACGCCGCGGAGGCGACCCCCTTCCTTGACGTGACCTCGCCCGAGAAGGGATCGGGCAAGACCCGGCTGCTGGAAATACTGGAACTGCTTGTCGCGCGCCCCTGGCGCGCCGTCGCGCCGAGCGAAGCGGTCCTGTTTCGCAAACTCGACCGCGACCGGCCCACGCTCCTGCTCGACGAGGTAGACGCCGTGTTCGGGCCGAAGGCGAAGGACCATGAGGGCTTGCGCGCGCTCCTGAACTCCGGCAATCGGCGGGGCGCGTCCGTGTCCCGATGCGTTGGGAAACAGTTTGACTTGAAAGACTTTGCGGTGTTCGGCCCTCGCGCGCTCGCGGGGATCGGGCGGTTGCCCGACACGATTGCCGACCGGTCGATTCCGCTCCGCATGGTGCGCCGCACCCGCGAGGAACCGATGGAAGGATTCGGCGGTCCCACGCGGCGGCGCGCCGAGGTGGACGCCGCAGTGATCCGGGAACAAATCGCCGAGTGGGCCGCGGCGCACGTCGCCACACTCAAGGACGCCACACCCGACCTCCCGCCGGCACTGAGTGACCGCACGCAAGACGGAGCCGAACCGCTGCTCGCGATTGCCGACGCTGCGGGGGGTGAGTGGCCGGGCCGCGCCCGCGCGGCGGTCCTCGCGCTGGATGGCCACACCGCCCCGGACGAGGCGTCGATCGCGGTTCGCCTGCTGGCGGATATTCGGAGCCTGTTTGCCGACGCGCCGTCGGACTACATGACCTCCGAAGAATTGTGTCACGCGCTAGCGGCGATCGAAGACGCGCCGTGGGGCGACTGGTACGGGAAGGCCATCACACCCCGCCACCTCGCGGACCGGCTCAAGGGGTTCAACATCCGCCCGCAGAAGGTCCGGACCGGCAAGGACACCCGGCAGAGCTACCGCCGGGACCAATTCCGTGAGACCTGGTCGCGGTATCTCCCGTCGGGTCCTTCTCCTTCCGGGGGCCGTTTATCCGGAACATCCGGAACAACTCCGTTAAATCAGACGGTTATCGCGGTTTGCGATCCGGAACATCGGCCCGTTGTTCCGGATCGCAATTATGACGCAACTCCTGGAAACAACAGACTTGTTCCGGATGTTCTGGATGAATCCCGTCCACACAAGAAACACGACGCGAGGGAGACGGCACAGAACGCCGAGGGGTGTTCCCATAGCTATATAGCTACGGACTCTGAGCCGGGCTCACCGCCCGGAGATATATCTACCGCCCAGCCCATAGATACCCTAGCTAGCTATCTAGGGGCGGACGACGGCACCGGCTGGCCGCGCGAGATTCCGGGACTCGGGCCGAAGCACGTGAGGGCTTTCGGCCGCTGCGCCGACTGCGGGGCCGGGACGTGGACCACCTACGGCGCGCGCGCCCTCTGCCAGTCCCACGCCCGCTCAACCGCACGCGTAACGGCGGCCACTTCGACGGGCGGGGATTATGGCGCACCGAACGCCGTGGAGCCCGCCCGATGATGCCCGCACCCGACGAACGCCCGGCTCCGGGGCGCGTAGAGGCGGTCCCGCTGTCCGCCATTCGGCAAGACCGCACGGCCTGGCCGCGGGCCGAGTATGACGAGGACGCGCTCGCCCGTTACCGCGAAGACCGCGAGGGCTTGCCCCCGCTGCGCGTAGACCGAGCAACCGGTGTCTTGCTGGACGGCTTCCACCGCTTGAGCGCCCACCACGCCGCGGGAGCCGACACCGTGCCCGTCATCTTCGAGGACTGCCCGCCCGAGCGCCACTTGGCGCGCGCCTTGGAACTGAACCGGCACGGCGCGCCGATTCCGACCGCGCAGCGCAACCGCGTGCTCGCGCAACTCGCGGCGCAAGGCCTCACGCAAGCCGAGATCGCGACGGCCGCGGGCCTCTCCCAAGCACGGGTGGCCCAGATATTAGCCGCTTATAAACGGGACACCGTCACGCGCGAGGGCTTGGCCGCGGCGCTGCGCCTCATAGATAACGGCGCGTCGCTGCGCGAGGCGGAGACAGCTACCGGGGTCCCGAAGTCCACGCTCGAGCGCGCCGTGGTTGAGGCCAAGGCCCGGCAAGAGGCGATCCGGCGACACCTGCAAACCCGGTCGGGCTTCACGTCGCTGCTGCGCTATCCCGAACGCGGGCCGTGGGGCAAGGCGAAGTACTTCGGGAATGCCTCGGGGTATCTGCTCATTGACGTGTTCGACTACTACAAGCCCGCGTCGGTCTTCGACCCGATGGAAGGCGGCGGGACCACGCGCGAGGTGTGCGCCGACCTCAAGATTGAGTACGAGGGCCGGGACCTGACGGCCGGATTCGACCTGTTGTCCTCGCCGTTGCCGGACCGCCGCTTCGACGTGGTGTTCTGGCACCCGCCTTACTGGCCGGGATTTCAGTACAGCGACCATCCGAATGATTTGTCGAACGCGCGCGGCTATGACGATTTCGCGGCACGCTTGCGCGCGGGATTCGAGCGGCTTGCTACGGTCGTCACGCCCACGGGCCGCGTGGTAATCCTCATCGGCGACGGCCGCAAAAATGGCGTGTTCTTCCCGATTCACTCCGACCTGATTCGCTGGAACGTGTTGCCGCTTGAGGCCGTGTTGATTAAGGACGGCCAGCACGAACGCCACGCGCAGCACTTCCGCTACGGCCCCGCGCGCTTCATTCCCACGTTGCACGAATACGTATTGATTTTCAAAGGAGGGACACCGTGAAGGTTGCACTGTACGCCCGCGTGAGTACCGAGGGGCAGGAACCGGAAGTCCAGTTAGTCGCGTTGCGGACGCACGCGGCGGCGCGGGGCTGGAGCATTGTCGAAGAATTTGTGGACCGCGGCTACTCCGGCGCGAGGGAACGGCGGCCCGCCCTCGACCGGATGCTCACGGCCGCGTGGGCCGGGCAGTTTCAGGCCGTGGCGGTCTGGCGCTTTGACCGCTTCGCCCGGTCGGTTAAGCACCTCATCACGGGGCTGGAACAGTTCCGCAGCCTGAACGTGGGCTTTGTCTCGCTGCAAGAACAGTTCGACACGTCCACGCCGATTGGCCTCGCCATGTTTACCATCATCGGCGCGATGGCGCAGCTTGAACGCGACATCATCCGCGAACGGGTCAAGGCCGGACTCGATGCGGCGCGCGCCCGTGGGGTGCGGCTGGGACGGCCGGTCAACGAGGCGCAGCCGGACGAGGTCGCGCGGTTGCGGGCCGAGGGGCTGTCCTTCGGGGTGATTGCGCGTCGGCTACATTGCAGCCGATCCACCGCGCGCCGTCGTCTGCGGGAGGCACACCGTGAAGGCTGAAACCTTGACGCCTCGTCTCCTGTCTCAACACGAAGCCGCGACCTATCTCGGGGTGTCGTACTGGACACTACGCGACCTGATATTCCGGGGCGACCTGCCCTATCTCCGCATCAAGCGGCGCGTGCTGATCGACCGGGCCGACCTCGATACCTATATCGGGCGGCTCAAAAACTCGCACGGGTCTTGACTTTTGGCCCGCGCGGAGCGATCGATCGCTTATGGGACGTGTCTACAAACGCGGCCGGGTGTGGTGGGTGCAGTACTACCGCCGCGGCCAGTTATTCCGGGAGTCGTCCGGCGCTGACCTCAAATCCGTCGCATCGACACTGCTGAAACGGCGCGAAGGCGACGTGGCCAACGGCCGCGCGCCCGCAGTGCAGGCCGAACGCACGACGCTCGACGAACTGGCGGCCTTGTATCTGGATGACTACCGCCTGAACAACCGGCGCAGCCTGGATACGGCGTCGGCGCACGTGGTCAATCTCACGAAGACGTTCCGCGGCCTCTTGGCGTCTGAACTCGGCACGATGCGGATTCGCGAGCACATCGCGCGACGGCGCGCGGAGGGCCGCGCCACCGCCACGATTAACCGGGAGCTGACCGCCCTGAAGCGCATGTTCTCGCTGGGCGCGCGCGCCCAGCCGCCGTTGGTGGCCAGCACCCCCTACATTCCGCTGCTTAAGGGCGAGAACGTCCGGAAGGGCTTTTTTGAGGAAGAGGACTACCGCACGCTGATGGCAGTGGTGCTTCCCCACGTGCGGGTAGCGGTGGCCATTGCCTTTTGGACCGGGCTGCGGCAAGGGGAAATACTCGGGTTGTGCTGGGACCAGGTGGAGTTGGAACACGGCACGATCCGGCTGGAGCCGGGCACGACGAAAAATAACGAGGGCCGCGAGGCCCCGTTGATTCCCGAGGTCCACGCCCTCCTGATGGAGTGGCGGCGCATGACGCGGGCCGAGTATCCCGATTGTCCGTGGGTGTGTCATTTCCGCGGGAAGCGAATCACCCACTTTCGGCGCGCGTGGACCGACGGCACAAAGAAGGCGGGGCAGGAGGGACGGTTGTTTCACGATTTGCGGCGCAGCGCGGTGCGGAACATGGTGCAGGCCGGGATTCCGGACGTGGTGGCCATGCGGATGTCCGGGCATAAGACGCGCAGTGTGTTCGACCGCTATGCGATTGTCAGTGCCCGCGATTTGGACGTGGCACGCACGAAGCTGACCGCCCTCGCACAAGACCGCGCCACGGTGCGGAACTTACTCGGAATAGTCGGCCCCGAGGCCCCGGCGAGCACAACGGCGAGCACAATTGACTCGGACGGGGCGGATAAGTACAATGCAACTTCTTGATTTTGCCGTGATCGGGCGATTAGCTCAGTGGTAGAGCGCTTGCTTCACACGCAAGAGGCCGCTGGTTCGATACCAGCATCGCCCACCATTTCCCTCCGATGAGGGTGACGACCTGCGTTATCCCTTGCGTTTGATCCCGTTGTGTTCTTCAAACTCGCGCTCCACCTTCGCGGTATCCAGCGAGTTATAGAGCACGAGATTCTGGAGGTGGATGAAGCTCTCGGTATCCATCTCGAAAAACTCGATGCCCATGCCCTCTTTATTCGTGTACACGACCTTCCCCGAAACTCGCACGGACATGGGCTCCCCGCCGCCGGTGAGGATGATCGTGATTGGACAGTCCGTCCCCGGAGCCAGTGTCCGCGGACTCGCGACGTAGACGCCTTTTACGCTGAGGCTTCGGCCTTGGCCGGCGATCTTGGGCTGATTCGGCGGGGACAACTCGACCGCCACCGAGATGTTGACCCGCGTGAACTCTCGACGATTCGCAGGATTTTCCATGGCTTGCCCTTTCTGCCGGATCAACGCCGGCGCGTGACCACCGGGAAAGTCTATGCGCCAATCCACGGGCCGTCAAAACCGCCGAGCCCTGCCCATGGCGGCTTGCTTCGCACCGCCCGGTCTGAGACAATGCCCCAACGCAGCACGTTCAGACGGACGAACCCGAGGGACCGCGTCATGACCGAACCAGCCACCGAGAGCCGCCCGATCGTGCGGCTCACCGACCAGGCGATTGCCAAGGTGGAGTCCGCCTTAGCCGGGAGCCGAAATATCGGAGTCCGGCTGACCGTGGGACGCGAGAAGGGCAGTTTCACCTACACGTTCGACTTCGTGGCCCCTGATCAGATCGATCCGCGCGACCCCACCATCGCGTGCGGCGCGCGGACGTTGTATCTGAATCACGCGAGCGTGGAGTGGATCCGCGGCGCGGAAATCGACTACCTGTCATCGGGATTCACGCAGGGCTGGGTCATCGACAACCCGAACCCGGCGTGGGACAGCGACCTTGCCCGCCGGATCAGCGCGGTCTTCGATCAGACCATCAACCCGGGCCTCGCCCAACACGGGGGACGGGTCAGGCTCGTGGATCTGCAAGACACGGTCGCCTACGTGGAAATGTCCGGCGGCTGCCAGGGGTGCAGCATGGCGACCAAGACCTTGCGCGACGGGATCATGCGCGTGTTGTCCCACGAGTTCCCCGAACTCACCGGCGTGGTGGACACCACCGATCACGCGAGCGGCTCCACGCCCTACTATGCGGGCGATCAACAAGGCACATCACCCGCGCTGTGATGCCCGTGACCGACCTTCGCGCCACGGCCAAAAACACGTTGATCGTCGCGCTGGATGTCCCGTCTGCCGCGGACGCCCGCCGCCTGGTTACCGCGTTGAAAGGCCGCGTTGGCCTGTTCAAGGTCGGCTTGGAATTGTTCGTGAGCACCGGGCCGTCCCTTATCGACGCGATCGCGGATCTCGGCGACGCCGACGTGTTCCTCGATCTGAAACTGCACGACATCCCGGCCACCGTCCGCGCGGCCATCGCCGCCGCGTCAAGACCCCGCGTGCGATTTCTCACCGTCCACTGCGAGCAGAGCGACAGCCTCTCGGGTCCTGACACGCGTGCGACGTCGCCCCAGTTGCTCGGGGTCACGGCCTTGACCAGCCTCGGGAAAACCGAGATGGCCGCCACCGGTTGGTACGCGCCCGACCTGACCGTCGAGGGGTTGGTGCTGCGTCGCGCCGCCATCGCCCGCGACGCGGGCTGCGCGGGCGTGGTCTGCTCCGGCCACGAGGTCCGCGCGATCAAGCAGACATTCGGTCCCGACTTTCTGGTTGTCACCCCCGGCATCCGTCCGGCGTGGGCCGCTGTTCCCGGGGACGATCAGCGCCGCGCCACGACTCCGGCCGAGGCGATTGCCGCAGGCGCGGACTTTATTGTGGTGGGCCGGCCGATCCGCGCGGCCAAAGACCCCGCTGAAGCAGCCGATCGAGTGACGGAGGAAATCGCCAGGGCCATCTCCCAGACCCCTTAACCCGCCGTCACGATCGGTTGAACCTCTCCGCCCGCTTATGGTATAGCCCTGCCACGCATCGTGCTGAAGGTTCACCTCAACAGGGAGGGACTCATGCGGAAACGGACTCAACCAATTTTGATTGTGGCTTCGGTCGCGGTCCTGTTGTCCACGGCGCCGTGGACCTCGGCATTGGCCGCCGACAAAACCTTATCGGTCAAATTGCCCGGAGCCGGGGGGCCGATGGCCAAGAGCGGACCGGGCTGCGGATTGGGTTACATGCTCTTTCAAGGACAACGCGGCGTGCTGCCGCAAGTGCTCGCTGCGACCACTAACGCGACGTTCGGCAACCAAACTTTTGGGATGACCACCGGGACATCCGGCTGCTCGCAGGACGGGATCGTCAGCCGCGAACACGAGACCGCCATCTACGCGCAAGCCACGATCGAAAACCTCTCGCAGGAAATGGCCCAGGGACGCGGTGAACACCTGGCGTCGCTGGCCACGTTGATGGGCGTGCCCGCTGATCTCCAGCCGGCGTTCTTCGCGTTGACGCAGGAGCATTACGCGACATTGTTCCCCGGCGCGCAGAACGACTCCAGCGCCATGCTCGCGGCGTTGAAGGCGATTCTGGCGACCAACCCGGTGTTGGCCGGCACGGCGTCGCCCGCGTAACGCCCTTACGATCTCATTGACACGGGGCTCGTCAACGTTCGTTGCACGAGCCCCCGTTTTTTCGCCGTGCCGCGATCCCTCGTTGCCCTGTTGCTTGCCGCAATCCTCTGGCTCGGATGGTCCGGCAGCGGACAAGGACAGGTCGCCCCGGTCAACGCGCCGTATCTCGCTGAGCTCGTCGGCAACGCGCGCGAACACCGGTTAGCCCGAACCCGGGAGTGGGAGGTCTTGCTCCACTACCACCGGACGATAGTCGGCGGCGTGGTCAGCGAGGCCGATGGCGCGGATTTTTTCCTGGCGCCCGACGGGAAGCGAGACCCCGAAGCGGAGTTGGACGCCACGCTGGCCGCGTTTTTCTCGCCGCCCGTGGACGATCCCCTAGTCCTTCATCCGCAGTGCCGGTTCGTGGCCCGCTACGCGTGGCTGAATACTCGTTTGGGATTCGACCCCGCTCGTCTTCCCACGCAAGACTGTGCGCGCTTCCGGGAATGGATGGCCGCGCTCAATCCGGAATCCGCAACGCTCATTTTCCCGTCGGCTTACCTCAACAACCCGTCGTCGATGTTCGGTCACACCCTGCTTCGCATCGACCGCGCCGGTCGCGCGGACGCCAATCGGCTCTTGGACTATACGATCAATTTCGCGGCCGCCACGGACAACCCGACCGCGTTCAGCTCGATCGTGCTCGGCCTAACCGGAGGGTTGCCGGGGCGCTTTTCCATCACGCCCTACTACATCAAAGCCAAGGAGTACAACGACCTTCAAAGCCGGGATATCTGGGAATATCGCCTCGCGTTCTCCCGGGCACAGATCGAGAACATGCTCCGACACGCGTGGGAATTAGGAAACACGCACTTTGACTATTATTTCTTTACCCAAAATTGCTCCTATCAACTCCTCGCGCTTCTTGACGCGGCCGACCCCGCCTTGCACCTGGCGGATCGCTTTCCCGGATGGACAATTCCAACCGACACGGTCCGGGCAATACTCGATGTCCCAGGCCTCGTCACGCGGGTGTCGTTTCGCCCCGCTCTGAGCACGCAACTGATCCACCATCGTTCCCTACTGAACCGCCCCGAAGACCGGTGGCTGTTTCGCGTGCTCCGAGACCCGGCGGTCACGGATACCGCTCCGTTCGAAGCCTTGCCCGACGCCCGACGCGCGGCGGTCATCGACGTGGCGACCGAATACCTGGCGTACCAAAAGATCGATGACCCGGACCATACCGACCTCTACAACGCCCAACAACGACGATTGCTGGTGGAGCGCGCGGCATTGCGCGTGGCGTCCGACGACTCCCCGCCACCAGCCCCGCCACCGCCGGAGCGCGGTCACAGCACGACGCGTATTGGGGTTGGCGGCGGACGATCCGCCGGGGAATGGTTCGGCCAACTGGCGATCCGTCCGGCGCTCCACGATCTCCTCGGTGACGAGACCGGCTACACGCCGAACACGCACCTCGAATTCATGAATGCCGTAGTACGGTACAACCGGGCCTCCCGAGTCAGCCTTCACCGCCTCGACGTGATTCGGATTATCTCGCTCACGCCCTACGATCGTCTGATCTCGAAACTCTCCTGGCAAATCAGCGCCGGCGTTGTTCCGGTCGAGGATCTCTCGTTCCACGATCGCAGCGCGCCGACGTTCGAACTCGGGGTCGGAGGCGCGGCACAGAGTGGATGGTGGCGCCGTGAAGTCTGGTATCTTCTGGGAGAGACCTCCGCGCAGTACGGCGCCATGTTTGATAATCGCTATCGCGCCGGATTCGGGGCCACCGCGGGGGCGTTGGTGGATGTCACGTCGAGATGGCGGGCACACGTAGCGGCGATCCATCGCGGCTTTTTGCTCGGCCACCGCTCGTCCGACCTCATGATTCGCTTGGACCAACGGTACACCATTGCCAAGGATTGGGATGCCCGACTGCAATGGAGCCGGAGGCTGAATCAAACGGAAATCATTTTCGGCGTGAACCGATATTTCTAGCGCGGCGCGTGCGCGGATTCTAATGCCGCGTCGGCGAGGTGTTCGTTGAGAAATGCCACCAGGCGGGGCCGATACTCGTCACCGTGGCGCACGAACGCGCTGGTGTGGCCGCCTCCTGAAATCGTCCACAACAGCTTCGGCTCATTGGCGGCGGCGAACAAGGCCTCGGCGTGATGGTAGGGGACCACGGGGTCCGCGGTGCCATGAATCAGCAACACCGGAACTCGGCCGATCCTCGCGATGTCGTCGATAGGTCTGTAGCGATCGGACACCAAAAATGAAAGGGGCCATTGCAGAGGCCAGGTGATCCAACTTGACGCCAGTTTCTCCCGCGCAATCCGCCGATACCCAGCAAAACCGCTTTCCAGCACCAAGGCCCGGAGTCCCGCCCGTTCATGTCGCGCGGCGTGCACCGCAATCGCCACGCCGAGGCTTTGGCCGAAAAACACGAGCCGATCCGGATCCACACCGGGACGCGCGCGCACCCAGCGCACCGCAGCCGTCGCGTCGGATTGGATCGCGTCTGTGTCCGGTTGACCGGATGATTGTCCGTAGCCGCGGTAGTCGAAGATAAATACGTTAAATCCTTCGCGGACCAACCACGCGGCGGCTTGAAAATGCGTGGAGATATTCTCGGCGTTGCCGTGAAAATGGATGACCGTCGCCGCGGCCTCATGCCCCTCCGGAAAATCCGCCGGGAAAAACCATCCGTGCAGCCGCGTCCCGTCCAGACTCGTGAAATGAGCCTCTTCATATGAAAACCCGATCGATACCGGGTCGATAAACATTGTCCGAGACGGATGATAGAACAAGTTGTCACAAGCCCCCAAAAAGACCGCGAGCGTTGACGCCACGACCATCAGCAACGCGGCGTCGCTTCGAGCGCCGCGTTGCGCACGACGATTCTTCACGCACGACCTCATGTGAACGGGATTCCTCAATCTACGCCGAACACACTGTACCCGAATTGCGCTTGACATCGCCTGGGGACCACAGTATAAGTCTGTGTCCGAATTTCGCGGGACGTGTTCATGGCGGGAACTGGTCCCGTTCCGTCCGGCAGACAACCACTCACTCTCATAACAAGGAGGTTACCCATGCGAAGGTTTCCTGTGGTGGCTGCACTACTGGTGTCTTTTTCGTTAGTCACCGGTTCCGCGGCGCTCGCGGCCGGTTATGGAGCGGCGGGTTGCGGTTTCGGGGGAATGTTGATTAAGGAGAATAAGATCCTCCCTCAAATCGGCGCCTGGTTATTGAACGGCGTCCTCGGGAACCAGACGTTCGGGATTACCTCCGGTACATCGGAGTGTGGCGCCAAGAAAGCGGTGTTGGCCCAGCAGGAACAACAGATCTTTACTGAAAACAACTTCAATGGTTTGGCAAAAGAAATGGCGGTTGGCGAAGGGGAGTACCTGAATACCCTAGCCGGCCTCCTGGGATGCCCGGCCGAACAGACCGGGAGTTTTGGTTCCTTCACCAAGGAACACTACGAAACGATTTTCCCCAGCAACGACACCGATCCCCAGGCCATGTTGATTACGTTGAAGCGGGAATTGGCCAAAGACCCGGGCCTCTCCACGTCGTGCAATCGAGTCTAGATCGCCGCACCGGCGCCATCGAGCCCATCCATATCGTCGACTAAACAAACGCCAAATTGCTCAACATAGAGGAGGGATCCATGAAGAAGTACTTCTTAGCCGTTGCTGGAGCGTTATTTATCTCCCCGTCAGCCTTTGCCGCGGGTTACGGCGACGCGGGCTGTGGGTTAGGCTCGCTCGTGTTCGGCGACGCCCCGGGGTTCGTGCAAGTGTTTGCCGCGACCACGAACGGCACGTCCTACAGCCAAGCGTTCGGAATCACCTCCGGCACCTCGAACTGTGACGCGAAGGGGGTCGTGTTGGCCCAACAGCAACAGGAAGAATTCGTCGCGAACAATTACGCTGATCTCGCCAAGGAGATGGCCTCGGGCAACGGCGAGCGCCTCACGGTGTTGGCCGGACTGCTCGGGTGCCCCGCCACCGGGCGGGAGCACTTTAACACCGCCGTCCAACGTCATTATGGAGAAATCTTTTCGGACGACGCGGCTTCCCCCGGCGCGGTGTTGACCGCGGTCAAAGGCGTTGTCGAGCAGGACGCGACGCTGACCGCGTCCTGCATGAACTGAGATCCGGTCTTTGTAATCCCGAGGGGGATACGATCACTTGCCCTAGTCGCAAGATGGATCGTATCCCCCTCGTATTCTGAAGTCGGTCCGAATGACGCCCCCCCTCAACCAGACCGGAGATTTCCTCGTCACACTGCTCTTCGCCCTTTTGTTGATCGTGGCTTCTAGCGGACCCACGTCCGTAGCCTTCGCCGATGTCGATGTCCCGGAACGCTCTTACGCGGATCACGTGATCGAACAAGCCGACCGGCAACGATTATCACACGCCCGCTACTGGCACCTTCTCGTTCACTATAAACAAACCGTGTTCGGCACGTATGAAAGCGAAGAAGATGGACCAGGATTTTTTGCCTCGCCGACCGGGAAAACGGATCCGGACGCGGAACTCGTTGCCACGCTCAGAGGATTTTTCACGCCGACCGATCAAATAACACCCGGAGAGGAACATCCGCAGTGCGTGTTCCCCGCCCGATACAAATGGCTCAAAGCGCAACTATCCTTCGATCCCTCGCGACTTCCGGAGCAGCGATGCGACCGGCTCGCGGCATGGCTCACGGACTTAAATTCCGACCAAATCACGTTGGTGTTCGCCGCGTACTACATGAACAACCCCGCCTCGATGTTCGGCCACACCTTCCTACGAATCGACAAAAAACACAGCGGCCCGCAACAACAACTACTCGCCTACGGGGTGAACTACGCCGCCGACCCCGACACCCTCAACCCGTTGATGTATACCCTCAAAGGACTATTCGGCGCGTTCAAAGGGCGCTTTTCGCTGTTTCCCTATTACGTGAAGGTGCAAGAGTACAGCAACCTGGAAAGCCGCGATCTCTGGGAATACGCACTCCATCTGAACGAAGAGCAAACCCAGTATCTCTTGCTCCATCTATGGGAGCTGGGGGGCAACTATTTTCACTATTACTACTTTCAGGAAAACTGCTCCTACCACATCCTCTCGCTGCTGGAAGTCGCTGATCCCGCCCTTCACCTCACGGACCAATTCCGCTTCCAGGTCATCCCCGCCGATACGGTCAAGGCGGTGACGACACAGCCGGGACTCGTCTCAAAGAGGATCTACCGTCCGTCGTTGCTCAGCCTCATGGATCACAAACGGCTTCGCATGTCCCGCGCGCAGCGCGCACTCTTATACCGCCTGATCAAGGACCCCGGGATTATTCACGACGACGCGTACCGGACCATGAGCGTGCCCGAACAAGCCTTGGTTCTTGACGCATATCTCGACTATGCCCAGTACCAAAACATGCAAAAAGAACGGACGGCCACGGCCATCGATGCGACTACGAGGAGCCTGCTGTTGGAGCGAAGCCGGCTGGACTATCGCGGTGAAGAGGCCTCGGACATCGCCCCCCTCTCGACCCCGCCGGAACTCGGCCATGACAGCGCCAGAATAGCCGTTGGAGTCGGCGCCGATGAGAACGAGAGCTTCCACGAACTCTCGATCCGTCCCGCGTACCACGATCTCCTGGCCCAGGATACTGGCTACAGCAGAGGCTCACAAATCCTGTTCTTGGATTTCACGGCACGTTACTATCGCGAGACACAGACGCTCCAACTTCATCGATTCCGGTTGATCGACATCGTGTCGTTCACGCCGCATGAGCCGTTGCTGAAGAAAAAATCCTGGCGGCTTGCCATCGGCGTCGATCCGATTGAGGATCTCGATTGTCGGTACTGCAGCGCCTTCACGGGACAATATGGGATCGGGGCGAGCCATCAATCGGACGGCTACCTGTCCGTGTTAGCCTATGCCCTCATCAATTTCGATCTGGAGTTATCGAGCCGGTTCGACCCGCGATACCGCCTGGGGGCAGGCCCAACCATCGGATTGCTCGTGAATCCCACTGATCAGTGGAGGATCCAATTGGCCGCTGAATACCGAAGCTTCCCGGCGGGCAATCGCTCCCGCTTTACGCGAGCTTCGCTGAATCAACGGTATGCGGTCGGCCGCAACGTGGATCTTCGCGCGTCCGTCTCCTCCGTTAATGACCGATGGGAATGGTTGTTGGCCGCGAACTGGTATTTCTGACGGTGATTCCCCGCGACCGACCAGGATCGCTTCGGCCGTGAAGCGGCGTGTCATCACCGGACTCGTCGTAACGATTCTTGGACTCTTGCTGAACGATCCCCATTGGGCATCCGCCAAGGAACCCTACTGGGAGAAATATCACATCGAACTGTCGGGGTTTTCAGAACCGCAAATCTTGGCCCTGGAAACGACGCTGAATCAACTCAGGGCCCTCGTACCGGGCGACCTGCGCATGAACCGGCGGACGTACCAGCGGTTGAGTCGTTTCGAGCCGTTGTTCGGGTTTTCGTTCAACGGCCCCGACCTTTTTCACTGGCTGCTGTCCCGCATTCACCGGCTTTCGCTGAAAAATAAATGGACCGTCGCCCTCAATCAGAATAAAGGCCACTTCATCGTAGGAGATGCATTCTTCACCAAACTCACGCCCCTTGAACGGCTTTACACCTTGGTACACGAGGCTCGACATTCAGACGACGATGGGTATGACCACGTCCGGTGCCCCAAGGGGTTCCCCTACGTCCCGTCCCGGCAACCGGAAATGGATCTGGAAAAAGAACCCGCGTGCGATGCCACGAACAACGGCGCCTACGCCTTCCAGTCGGCGTTCCTGTTCGAGTTGTTTGCCTATGGGCTATTCGTTGAGCAAACCGACGTTGGGCTGCTGTATAACAGCTCGATCGCTCGCGTGATGCCGTAGCCCCCATCACGGGCCAAGATTCAGGCCGGGAGTCGCGCTCCGTATCGCCGCATTCATCCAGTTCCGTTGACAGGCCTCCACCCGACTCGGTATATTGGCTTCCGTTACGTACCCATCGGACTGCCGCGCACCTTCCCCTCGGCCCGAGCAGTCCTACCATCTTGAAGCATTCCGAAAAGGAGACTTTCATGCGGCCGAGAATCGTGGTGGTCCTCGCGTTCGTATGCTTTGTAAACGGATGCGCAACGCTGTTTGCAAAACGCTCGGATACAATCACCATCAAAACGGTGCCTGACGGCGCCGATGTGTACGACGGGGTGGTCCTCCTGGGGAAAACTCCTCTGACACACACGTTCAAACGAGATGCCTTCGTCCAGAAGACCCTCCAAATTCGAGCACCGGGGTTCACCACGTATGAGTTGAGCCTCCAGCGAACCTTGGACCTAATCGCCCTCTTCAATCTGGGGTTCAGCCTGACAACAATGGGAGCGACCAGTTGGGGCATCGACGCCTCCTCCGGCGCCATGATTCGCTACGAACCGACCTCCTATTTCGTGGACCTTCAGCCCGCAGGCCAGGAGCGCACGTCCATTGATCGCAACCGCAGTGAGCGGTTCATGTTCGTCTTGAACAACCACCAGGCGTTGACCCGCGATATTGCCCAAGGCGACGGACCCTACTTGGCGTCATATTATCGACTGCTCACTCCGGAGGCGCAGGATTACCCCCAATTTGTGCGTCAGGTTAAGGACGCCTCGGCCGACCTGCTCGCGCAAGATGACCCCGTGGACTTCACCCGACATTTGGACGTTCTCACCCGGGCTGCCCGTTAAGAATTTGAGAACGAGCGAGGCATGAGTATTGCTTTGTTGGCACTCTTCCAACAAGATCGAATGCATCCCGGTGAAAAAGCTCACCGAGATGCGCGGTTTTCTGAAGGGCATCGATACGACGGTCCCGCGAGACAAGGACCGCGTATGAATGTGGTCCATTCAAGCGGGTGGATCGACTTGGATATGACGCTCGCCGTCGCCGCCGCGAAGGTGGGGCTGCAGAACAAGCTCCCGCTCGCCGATAGCGTGGGCTTAGCCACGGCCCGCGCCCACCATGCCGTGGTCTGGACGCAGGATGCGAATTCTGACGACTTGGAGGGCGTTCGGTTCAAAAAGAAACGGGGATAGATACTCCTCCCGTTCGGTAGACCGTCGCCTCTTCGTGGCCGGGACAACACGTGAACTGCCATTGCGAAAGCCTCCCAAAAGGGATCCCCGACACACTCGGCGCGTCATTGACACCGTTCGTCCCAGCTGTGTAATCTAGGCCGCATTTTGTGCCGGTCGGATGCCGTCCGAGGAGGATGATGCCCACTCTGCCAATCATGATGATGGTCTCACGTCCACACCACTTGTTCGGCCTGTTGATCGCGTTCTTGATCGCCGGCACGCTGGCCTGCACCCCGAAGGCATCCAACGAGATCAGGATCGGCGCGGCCGGCCCCATGACCGGGGATCAGAGCAAGATGGGCACGGATTTGCGCCACGGCGTCGAACTCGCGGTGGAGGAATGGAACGCCAAGGGCGGTGTGTTGGGCAAGAAGGTCGTCCTGCAAGTGGAAGACGATCAACACGATCCCAAACAGGCCGTGGCCGTGGCCAACAAATTCGTCCATTCCGGCGCGGTGGGCGTGATCGGGCATTGGAATTCCAGCGCGTCGATCCCCGCCTCGGGCGTGTACCACCAGGCCAAGGTGGTCATGATTACGCCCGCGTCTACCAACCCGCAGCTCACCGAGCAGGGCTTCCCGACGATTTTTCGCGTGTGCGGCCGCGACGATCAACAGGGGCCGGTGGCCGCGCGGTTTGTGCGCGAGCGCTTCCCCACCGGCGCGGTCGCGATCCTGCACGATAAAACGACGTACGGTCAAGGGTTGGCCGAACAGTTCCAGCATGCGTTGGGACCGGATGCCAAGATCGCCTTTTCGTCGGGCGTCACGCAGGGGGACAAAGACTTCCGCGCCGTGCTGACCACGGTCAAATCCGCCAAGCCCGATGTGATCTTCTTCGGCGGCATCTACCCCGAAGCCGGGCTGCTCGTGCGGCAGGCGCGCGAGTTGGGGCTGACCGCGCCGTTTGTCTCCGGAGACGGCACGTACGATCAGAAGTTCTTGGAGATCGCCGGGCCGGCGGCCGAGGGCACGTTCCTCACGTTCGGGCCTGACCCGTCCGGCATTCCCCAGGCGCAAACCTTCTTGACCAAGTACCATGAACGGTTCGGCCAGCACGGGCCGTATTCGATTTACGCCTACGACGCGGCCAACGCATTGCTCAGCGCCATCGTTCAGGCCAACACCACCGACGGGACGAACGTCGCCGAGGCCATCCGTGCCATGACGCATTCCGGCGCGCAAGGCGAAATCCGGTTCGACGCCAAGGGCGACGTGCTCAACGCCCCGTACATCGTGTGGACCGTGAAGAACGGGGCGTACGAGCAATCCTGGACACCGGGTGCCTCGTAAGTCGAAGACGGTGTTGGTTTCCGCAGGCCGCTCAAAAAGTTCCAAATGCAAGAGCGCAGGAAGAAGGAACCCGGAGCGTACTGAGTTGTACGTGAGGAGTTGCCGAAGACGGCGAACCGAGTGGTCGCGTCTTCGACGCAAATCGTATTCCGTGTCCCCGACGGGACACGGTACGGTTTCCGACGACCGAGCACGCAGCAGTTGGACTTTTTCAGCGGCCTGCTGATGTTCCTCCAGCAACTCGTAAATGGCTTGACCCTCGGCGGCGTGTATGCCCTGGTCGCGCTCGGCTATACGATGGTCTACGGCATCCTGGAGTTGATCAACTTCGCCCACGGCGAGATCTACATGCTGGGCGCGTACATCGGGATTCTCTCGCTGGGCGTCATGACGATCTGGGGCTGGACCCAGACCGCGCCGCTGCTCTCGCTCGTGGTTGCGGTGCTGATCGCCGCGCTGTATTGCGGCGCGGTGGGCGCCACCATGGAGCGCGTGGCCTATCGACCGCTGCGCCGCACGCACCGCCTCACCCCGTTGATCTCCGCGATCGGTGTCTCGATCCTGCTGCAAAACGTGGTCATGCTCACGCAGGGGTCCGGCGACAAGGTATTCCCATCGATCGGCGCGCCGACCACGTACGCCCTCGGCGGGGCCACCGTCTCCGGAGTGCAACTCGCGATCATCGGCATCTCCGCCGCGCTGATGGCCGGACTGCACCTGGTCATCCGCCGCACTGACCTGGGCCTGGCCATGCGCGCCACGGCGCAGGATCCGCGTATGGCCGGGTTGGTGGGCATCGACGTGAACCGCGTGATCACCGCCACGTTCGTGATCGGCTCCGCGCTGGCCGCGATCGCGGGCGTGATGGTGGCCATGTACTACGGCGTCGTGAATTTCTTCATCGGCTACGTAGCGGGGTTGAAGGCGTTCACCGCCGCGGTATTAGGCGGCATCGGTAACATCCCGGGCGCCATGCTGGGCGGCGTCATCTTGGGTGTGGCCGAGGGACTCGGCGCAGGCTACATCTCCAACGAGTACAAAGACGCGATCGCCTTCGTGATCTTGATCGTGGTGTTGCTGGTTCGCCCCACCGGACTGATGGGCGAACGCATTCCGGAAAAGGTATGAGAACCGCGCTCGCCGCCTCGGGAGTGGCCACCGCCTTGCTGCTGCCGCTGGGCGGATGGCGCCAGGCCGCGGGCGTCGGGCTCGCGACCGGGCTGGTCGTGGCCGCCTGGTCCCTCACGCGTGCCCGGCCCGCGTGGGTGGAGCGCGCCGTGGGAGCCGTGCGGCCCGCGACCACCCGCCTCGCGGACGCGACACGGCGCTCCCAGTGTACCGTCCGCACCATCGCCCTCGTCGCATTGCTGGCCGCGCCGTTCGCGTTCAACAACTACGTGCTCGACGTGCTCACGCTCGCGTGGTTGTACGTCGTGCTCGCACTGGGGTTGCAGATCACGGTAGGCTTGGCCGGACTGTTGGATCTCGGATACGTCTCCTTCTACGCGATCGGCGCGTACAGCTACGCCCTGGCCTCCACCGCGTGGGGCGTGCCGTTCTGGGCCGGACTCCCGTTGGGTGCGCTGGTCGCGGCCGCGTTCGGCGTGTTGCTCGGCGTCATCACGTTGCGCCTGCGCGGGGACTACCTGGCGATCGTCACGTTGGGCTTCATCCAAATCGTCCACCTCGTGTTGGTCAATTGGGACTCGGTCACCAACGGACCCAACGGCATTCTCGGCATCGGCCGGCCGCAAATCGGCCCCTTCACGCTGGCGAGTCCGCCGCAATTTTATTACGTGACGCTCGCGGTCGCGTTGCTGGCGATCCTCGTCAACACCCGTCTGCGCGCTTCGCGCGTGGGCCGGGCCTTGATGGCGATTCGGGACGACGAACTCGCCGCGGAGTCGATGGGCGTGCCCACCACGCGCCTCAAAGTGTTGGCCTTTGCGTTGGGCGCGGCGTGGGCCGGCGTGGCGGGCGTGTGTTTCGCGGCCCGCTACGCGTTCGTGTCGCCCGAGAGCTTCACGTTCTTCGAATCGGTCGTGGTGCTCGCCATGGTCGTGTTGGGCGGGATGTGCAACGTCTGGGGCGTGGCCGCTGGCGCGGTGGCGATCGTGCTCCTCCCCGAGCTGCTCCGCGGCGCCGCGGACTATCGCATGCTCGTCTTCGGCGCAGCCTTGGTGGCGATGATGGCGTGGCGGCCCGAAGGGCTGGGGCGCCGCGCCGTGGTACGTCGCGCGAGGCCCGCGTGATCGACCAAGGGCCATTGCTGCGCGCACACGGCGTGACCAAGACGTTCGGGGGCCTGACCGCGCTCGACGGCGTGAGCGTGGCGGTCGAACGCGGGATGATCACAGCCCTCATCGGCCCCAACGGCGCGGGCAAGACCACCTTGTTTAACTGTTTGACCGGCTTGGCTCGGCCCGACCATGGCTCGATCCTCTTTGACGGCGCGCCGCTCGACGGGCTCGCGCCGCACGCGGTCGCGGATCGCGGCATCACACGCACGTTCCAGAACGTCCGCCTGTTCGGAGCCCTCACCGCGCGCGAGAACGTGATGGTCGGCGCGTATTGCCGCGAACGGACCGGGCTCCTGGGCTCGATTCTGAAGACCGCACACGCGCGCGCCGAAACGCGCGACGCGGAGCAGGCCGCCGATGCGTGGCTGGAATTCGTCGGCATCGCCGACGCGGCGGACGCCTCCGCGGGCGAACTGGCGTACGGCGTGCAGCGCCGCCTGGAAATCGCTAGAGCCCTCGCCAGTCGCCCCGCCTTGTTGCTGCTCGACGAGCCCGCCGCCGGGATGAACCCCACCGAAACATTGGCCCTGTCCGCGCTGATCCGTCGCATCCGCGAGACCGGCGTCACCGTGCTGCTCATCGAACACGACATGAAGGTCGTGATGGGCGTCTCGGACCATGTGATCGTGTTCGACCACGGTGTGAAGATCGCCGAGGGTTCGCCGGCCGACGTCCAGCGCAACCCGGCCGTGATCGAGGCGTACCTGGGCACCGCGACCGACCGGGCATGCTGACGGTCGAACAGCTTCGTGTCGCCTACGGACCGATCGACGCCGTCAAAGGCATCGACCTCGATGTCCGTGCGGGGGAGATCGTGGCCCTCATCGGCGCAAACGGCGCGGGAAAAAGCACGACGTTGATGACCATCTCCGGTGCGAACCCGGCAAGCAGCGGGGCGATCCGCTTTCAGGGCGAGCCGATCCACGGACGCGCGGCCTACGACATCGTGCGCCGAGGTCTCGCGCACGTCCCGGAAGGGCGGCGGATCTTCCGAAGGATGACGGTCATGGAAAATTTGCGAACCGGCGCCCTCGCACGCCGGGACCGCACGGGGATCGCGGAATCGTTCGACCGGGTCTTCGCGTATTTTCCGCTGCTGCGCGACCGACGCGGACAACTCGGCGGCACCCTCAGCGGCGGCGAGCAGCAAATGTTGGCGATTGGTCGCGCATTGATGGCCCGCCCGGCCCTGCTGTTGTTGGATGAACCGTCGTTGGGACTGGCCCCATTGATGGTTGAGCGAATTTTTGAGATCATTCGGGCCATTCATGGCGAGGGGACCACGATGTTGCTGGTCGAACAGAACGCGCACACGGCGCTGGCGTTGGCGGATCGGGCCTACGTGATGGAAACCGGACGGATCGTGCTACACGGACCGGCCGAGGTGCTCCGACGAGACCCGAAGGTCCGCGCCGCGTATCTGGGAGAGGAGACGGAGTGAGCACGCCGACACAGGGATTGTTGACCACCGCGCTGCACGCGGCGCATGAGGCGCTGGGCGCCAGGCTGGTGGATTTTGCCGGTTGGGAGATGCCGATCTCGTACGCCGGCACCGTGGCCGAACACCTGGCGGTGCGGCGCGCCGCGGGCGCGTTCGATATCGGCCACATGGGTCGGCTGCGTGTGCGCGGCCCGGGCGCGACCGCGTACATCGAATCGCTGGTGACGCGCGCCGTGAGCGACCTCGCGTCCGGCGCGGCGCGCTACGCGCTGGTGTGCAACGAACGGGGTACTCTCCTGGACGACATTTTCGTGTACCGTTACGCCGAAGACGATTGGCTGCTGATCGTCAACGGAGCCAACCGCCTCAAAATCGTCGCGTGGATGAACCAACACCGGCCCATGGGCATCACGGTCGAAGATCGGACCCTGGAAACCGGGCTCATCGCGATTCAAGGCCCGCGCAGCCGGGACGTGATCGAGCGCCTGGGGATTCCGCTGCCCACCCCGTTTCGCCTACACACGTTCATCGAGACCGTCAGGAACAACCGCCCGGTGCTGATCGCGCGCACGGGGTACACCGGCGAGTGGGGCGTGGAAGTCATGGCCGAACACGCGGTGATCGCGGCATTGTGGAACGACGCGTTGACCCAGGGTAAGGAGCTGGGGCTGGTCCCGGTCGGGCTCGGCGCGCGGGACACGCTCCGGCTGGAGATGGGCTACGCGTTATACGGCCACGAAATCGACGAGACCACCACGCCGCTCGATGCGGGGTTGGACTGGGCCGTGGATTTCGGCAAGACGGACTTTATCGGCAAAGCCGCGTTGTCGGCCCAGCGCAGCCGCGGCCTCACCCGGCGGCTGGTGGGATTCGAACTCATCGACAAAGGCGTGCCGCGACAGGGCCACCCGATCCTGGCCGGCGGCGCGTTGGTCGGCGTGGTGACCAGCGGAAATTTGTCGCCGAGTCTCGACAAGGGCGTTGGAATGGGGTATATGGATGCGGCCCACGCCGTGGACGGAGCGTTGATCGAAATCGACATCCGCGGCAAACATAAGCGGGCGGTCATCACAAAGCCGCCCTTCTATAAAAAGAGGACCTTCCCTTCCTGACCCCTCCCCCCTTGCGGGGGGGAGGGGTGGGGGGGACAGTTGGGGACGAAAGGATTCTTGATGGAATACCTACCGAATACCGCGGACGACCACCGCGCCATGCTGTCCACCATCGGGGTGGAGCGATTCGAGGACTTGCTTACGGAGATTCCCGCGCGCGCGCGGCTGAATCGCCCGCTGGCGTTGCCGCCCGCGCTCAGCGAATTGGAAGTCCGCCGAGAAATCGGCGGCCTGCTCGACCGCAACGCGCACGCGGACCGCTCGCCGTGTTTTCTCGGCGCGGGCGCGTACGATCACGCGATCCCGTCGATCGTGCCGTTCCTGGCGTCGCGATCCGAGTTTTCGACCTCCTACACGCCCTATCAGGCGGAGATGAGCCAGGGCCTGCTGCAGACCATTTTCGAGTTCCAGACCATGGTCTGCGAATTGACCGGCATGGACGTGGCCAACGCCTCCATGTACGACGGCGCGTCCGCGCTCGCCGAAGCCGCGCTCATGGCCTGCCGCGTCACCAAACGTTCGCGTATCGTGGTGGCGGGCACCATCCACCCGCACCACCGCGCGGTGCTCACCACGTATCTGTCCGGCATCTCGCACCCGGTCCACACGGTGCGGATCACGGACGGCCGCGCAGACCTGGACGACCTTCGTCGATCGTTGACCGACGACACCGCCGCGGTGCTGGTCCAGCACCCCAACTTCCTGGGCAACTTGGAAGACGTGGCCGCGATCGCGGAGGCCGCGCACGGCCGGGGCGCGCTCGCGGTGGCGTCGGTTGATCCGCTCTCGCTCGGCTTGCTGGCCCCGCCCGGGCTCTGGGGCGCGGATGTGGCCGTGGGCGAGGGGCAGGCGCTCGGCAATGCCATGTCCTTCGGCGGACCGTTTGTGGGGTTCATGGCGACCAAGAAAGACTTCATGCGGCAGATCCCGGGCCGGATCGTGGGCGCCACCGTGGACACCAAGGGACGCCCGGGCTACTGCCTGACGCTCCAGGCGCGCGAGCAGCACATTCGTCGCGAGCGCGCCACGTCGAACATCTGCACCAACCAGGCGTTGATGGCGCTCACCGCGTCGATTTACCTCGCCACGCTCGGCCCCAACGGTTTGCGCGAAGTGGGCGAGCAGTGTCTGGCCAAGTCACACTACGCGGCCGAACGGATCGCGGCCGTGAAGGGATTTTCGCGTGCCTCATCCGCCCCGTTCTTTAAAGAATTCGTGCTGCGCACCCCTCGCCCGCCCGCGGAACTGAACGCGGCCCTGTTGAAGGCCGGGATCATCGGGGGATTGGACTTAGGGCGGTTCGATGCCGCGTGGGCCAACCAGTGGTTGATCTGCGTGACCGAGAAACGAACGCGCCAAGAGATTGATCGGCTGGTGGAGGTGTTGGCCGGATAAACCGGGGCGTATAAACGCGGGGGCATACGCCGTCTGCCCCTACAGAGACGTTGCTATTGCGCATTCGTAGGGGCGCACGGCCGTGCGCCCCTACAGATACACAACGAACAACAAGGATCGAAGATGCCTGAACTATTACTTTTTGAGAAAAGCACCCCCGGCCGCCGGGGGTATGTTTTGCCTGCTCTGGACGTGCCGGCGCCGTCCGTTGATGCGATTCCGCGCGCGCTGCGCCGCGCCATGCCGCCCGCGTTGCCGCAACTGAGCGAGGTGGACGTGATCCGCCATTACACGCGCCTCTCGCGCGAGAATTACGGCGTGGACACGGGCTTCTACCCCTTGGGGTCCTGCACCATGAAGTACAATCCCAAGATCAACGAAGAAATGGCCCGACAGCCGGGTGCATCGTTGGCGCACCCGCTCCAAGGCGAAGCCCTGTCGCAGGGCGCGTTGCGCCTGATGTGGGAACTCGAACAAGGATTGAAGGAAGTCGCGGGCGTGGACCGAGTGTCGCTGCAACCCGCGGCCGGCGCGCAGGGCGAGTTCGCAGGCATTTTGATGATCCGCGCGTATCACGCGGCCAAGGGCTCGCCGCGCCGCCGCGTGTTGATCCCGGACTCGGCGCACGGCACCAATCCCGCGACCGCGGCACTGGCCGGATACGAAGTCCAGACCGTGCACTCCAACGCCGAGGGGTTGGTGGACGTGGGTGATCTGGCCAAGCTGATCGACCATGAGTGCGCCGCCTTGATGTTGACCAACCCCAACACACTGGGATTGTTCGAGAAGGAAATTCTCGAAATTGCGCGCATCGTACACGACGCGGGCGCGCTGCTGTACATGGACGGGGCGAACCTCAACGCGCTCTTGGGCTTGGTGCGGCCCGGGGACATGGGATTCGATGTGGTGCACTTCAACCTGCACAAGACGTTTTCCACGCCGCACGGCGGCGGAGGACCAGGCGCGGGGCCGATCGGCGTCAAAGCGCCGCTCATCTCCTATCTGCCGACGCCCACCGTGGAACGCGACGGCGACCGCTTCTTTTTCGACGACAACCGCCCACAATCCATCGGCCGCTTGCACGGTTTCTACGGGAACTTCGGCATCCTGGTGCGCGCATACACGTATCTGCGGCGGCTGGGCGCGACCGGGCTCGCGGACATCAGCCGTCACGCCATCATCAACGCCAACTACGTGCGCGCCCGCCTGGGCGGCGCGTATCAGGTGGCGTACGATCGCGCGTGTATGCACGAGTGCATCTTCTCCGCCAAGCGCCAGCGCGCCAAGGGCGTGCACGCGTGGGACATCGCCAAACGCCTGATCGACTACGGCATCTACCCGCCCACCATCAACTTTCCGATGGTGGTGGAAGAGGCCATCATGGTCGAGCCGCCCGAGAGCGAATCGCGCCAGACCATCGACGCGTTCTGCGACGCAATGTTGGCCATCGCGAAGGAGTGCGAAGCGCAACCCGATCTGGTCAAGGGTGCGCCGCACACCACGCCGCGGTCACGTCTAGACGAAGTGTTGGCCGCCAGAAAGCCGGTGGTGCGATGGTCTCCCCACCCATCCCTCCCCCACAAAGGGGGAGGGTAAGGGAGGGGGTGGCCGTTATGTTCTCTCACGACATTTTGATTATCGGCGGCGGGTTGGCGGGCATGCGCGCCGCGATCGAGGTCCCGGAAGGCCTGGACGTGGCGTTGATCTCCAAGGTGCACCCTCTGCGCAGCCATTCGGTGGCGGCGCAGGGCGGGATCAACGCCGCGGTCGACCCCGCGGACTCCTGGGAGTCGCACACGTTCGACACGGTCAAGGGCAGCGATTACCTCGGGGACCAGGACGCCATCGAGGTGATGTGCCAGGAAGGGCCCGAAGACATTTTCGAATTGGAACGCCGGGGCGCGATCTTCAGCCGCACGCCCGAGGGCACGATCGCGCAACGCCCGTTCGGGGCCGCGAGTTTTCCCCGCACCTGCTACGCGGCGGACCGCACCGGGCACGCCCTGTTACACGTCATGTACGAACAACTGGTGCGCCGAAACGCACGCACCTATTCGGAGTGGTACGTCACGTCGTTGATCATCGAAGACGGCGCGTGCCGCGGGTGCGTGGCCATGAACGTGCTGACCGGCGAGATGGAGGCCATCGCGGCCAACGCCGTGATCCTGGCCACGGGCGGTTACGGCCGCGTGTTCTCGCTCAGCACCAACGCATTGATCAACACCGGCGACGGCATGAGCATGGCCTACCGCGCGGGCGCGCCGCTGATGGACATGGAGATGGTGCAGTTTCACCCCACCACGCTCAAACGCACGGGCATCTTGATCAGCGAAGGCGCGCGCGGCGAGGGTGGCTACCTGCTCAACGCGGCTGGCGAGCGATTCATGGCGAAATATGCGCCCAACAAGGTAGAGCTGGCGAGCCGCGACGTGGTCTCGCGCGCGGAGCAGGAAGAAATCGACGCGGGACGGGGAGTAAACGGCTGCGTGCTGTTGGATCTTCGGCACTTAGGCCGGCAAAAAATTCTGGAGCGCCTCCCCCAAATCCGCGAGTTGGCTCTGACCTACGTCGGCGTCGACGCGATCGAGGCGCCGATCCCCATCCGCCCCGGCGCGCACTACAGCATGGGTGGAATCAAGACCGACTCCTGGGGACGCACCGCGATCCCCGGGTTGTACGCGGCCGGCGAGTGCGCGTGCGTGAGCGTACACGGCGGCAACCGACTGGGCGGCAACTCGCTCTTGGACACGATCGTGTTCGGGCGGCGCAGCGCGTTGGACGCGCTCAAACAGATTCGAGGCAACACCGCGCCGCGGGACGTGGGCCGGACCGAACTGGCGCGAGACCGCGACCGGATCGAAGCGCTCCGCAGCCGCAAATCCGGCGAACGTGTGGCCGCGGTGCGCGACGCGTTGGGACAGATCATGAGCGACGACGTAGGCGTGTTCCGCACGCGCGAAAAATTAGAACGCGCGCGCGAGGCGCTGCGCGGCATCCGTCCGCGCGCGGAGTCGGTCGCGATTCAGGACAAGAGCCGGGTGTTCAACACCGAGTTGGTCTCGGCCCTGGAACTGGGCTCGCTGATGGATCTGGCCGAAACCATTGTGGCGGGCGCGATTGCGCGGCAGGAAAGTCGCGGCGCCCACGCCCGACGGGATTTTCCGACCCGCGACGACGTGAACTGGCTCAAACACACAATGGCGTATTACACGCCGGAGGGTCCGCGGCTCGAGTTCCTGCCGGTCACGATTACGAAGTATCCGCCGAAGGAACGGACGTATTAAAACCGAGCTCTTAATGCTCTCGCTCCTGGCCCCGGGGAACCAGGGGCTGTGGGGCGCTACGCAGGCGAGGTGGGGAGGGGTGGCCGAGTGGTCGAAGGCGACGGTCTTGAAAACCGTATCCCGAAAGGGACGTGGGTTCGAATCCTACCCCCTCCGCCAAAAATCTAACCGAGGTCTTGGGTAGGATGGCGCAGCAATCCTACCCCTCCGCTCCGCGCGCGCGGTGTCTAACGGATGAGTGAACTCCAGTGCCGAGGCGGCAAAACCCCTTTGACACTGCTTGTTCCCCCCGATCGCCCCCTCACCCCGTCGTCTTCTGCCCCTGCCGCTCTTGCTCCCCCCGCCCCAACCACACCATGACGTTTTCGCTTTGAAAGTGCGCGACCGCCACATCGAGCACGCCGTCCGCGTTTAAGTCCGCCGCCACCGCGGCAAACGGCCCGCGGTCGGTTTGGTAATCAAACGGCGGGAACTGAAAACTGCCATCCCCGTTGCCGACCACCACCGATAGACTGTGGCTAACCGTGTTGGTGACGGCCACGTCCAGGCGGCCGTCGCGGTTAAAGTCCCCGGGCGCAATGAACACCGGGCCGCTCTCCGCGGCAAAGCCGTGCCCTTCATCGAATCCGCCGTCGCCCTTTCCGAGAAACAGGGTCAGGAGATTTCTCGGGCCGTCGGTCTCGACCAAATCCGAGTGGCCGTCGCCGTTGAAATCGCCCATGGTCATGTAGATCGGCCGTATATGGTTGCCGTATTCGCCGGCTCGCGTAAAATGGCCGGCGCCGTCGCCCAGAAAAATCGTCACATTGCCCTTCATGTTGCCGCTGTTCGCCACCGCCAAATCCACCCGGCCATCGCGATTAAAGTCTTCGGCCACCACGGAGGCCGGTGTATCGCCGGGGTCAAACATCTCCCCATCAACGAACCCGCCGAGTCCATCCCCCAACAAAATGACCAAGTGGTCGAATCGCAGACACACGGCCACGTCCACGAGGGTGTCCCCGTTAAAATCTCCCGCCGCGATCGCCAGCGGAGATTGCCCGACCGGACGGTGCACGGCGTCCTCGAACGTGCCGTCCCCGCGATTTTTCAGGACCGACAGCGAATTGCTCCCGTTGTTGGCCACCACCATGTCGGGCGCCCCATCCTGCGTGAGGTCCACGGCCACCAGCATCCGCGGCAATTCCCCCACCCGATACCGGACGCGCTCGGCGAACGTGCCGTCGCCGGTCCCGAGGAGCACGGAGACATTCTGGCCGTTGATATTGGCGGTGACCAGATCCGGGACGCGATCGCGGTTAAAGTCGGCGGTCGCGAGGAACGTCGGGTTGTTCCCTACCTGGTAAACCCCGCTCGGACGAAACAAATCAGGCGTCGGCTCGCGATTCTTGCCCTTGGTGCAGGCGATGCCCGCGGCAACCACTAGCACCGACAGGAAGAGAATTCGGGTATACATGGGGCGAATTATAGGAAGTTCCAACAGGCCATTGCAAATCACACCATATTTTCCTACAATCAGGGACTTTGCGGGGCGCACTTAACGCGAGCGAACCGCAGCAGAGTACAAGCGTCTCCGAGCCTCGCGCCGGGAAACCCCCGCTACGTTCGGTTACGCTAGCGAGATTGACGGAAGGCGAGAGGCAGCATCGTCTCGCAGCCTCGGGCCGGGAAATCAGGCCCTATGTTGCGCTACGCAAGCGAGGAGGAGAGGTGGCCGAGTGGCTGAAGGCAACGGTTTGCTAAACCGTCGTAGGGGCTTAAACCTCTACCGAGGGTTCAAATCCCTCCCTCTCCGCCACGTTCCCTTGCGTGGATCCTGGACCGTTCGACCGATGATCGCGGCGCTGCTGTGCGCGGGAACGATGGTCGGGGTTGCGGCGTGTCGATCCCAATCAGCGCCGCCATCAACGCCTGAACCGACGCCCCTGTCGACCGCCGAGTCCCCGATGCCGAGTGCGCCGGGTTTACCGTCCGGCCATCCGCAGACCGGCATGCCGGCGGATATCCCGAAGATCGAGGGAGGCGGGGTAGTCGTGGTCCCCGAGTCGGTCAAGGGCAAGTGGGGCGCCGTGCGACTGGTGGTGGAGGATAAATCGAGCGGAACGGCCATCGAGTATGCCGTGCCGCTGCGCAGTCGGTTTGAAGTGCCGAATTCGCCGTTGGTGTTCGAGGTCGGCGAATTCCTACCCGACTTCACGATTCAGGACTCGGTGTTTACGTCGGTGACGGACCGTCCCGACAATCCCGCGGTCAAAGTCACGGTGCTCGACAACGGGACCGCAGTGTTCGACGCCTGGCTGTTCGCGATGTACCCCTCGGTACACCCGTTTACGCATCCGCGCTACGGGTTGGCACTTAAAGAGGGAATACCGGCCGGTTAACGTCCGCCAACGTCTCGGACCGCTGGCGGATCGAACCGTCCGATGGTTCAGATTCAAATTGTTTTTGCGCGCCCATAGCTCAGCTGGATAGAGCGCCGGACTACGAATCCGTAGGTCGGGGGTTCAAATCCCTCTGGGCGCGCCATTTTTTCTTCCCATCAGGAGGGTCGTTGGATGCCGCATCGCGTTCTGATCGTGGATGACAGCGCCGCCATGCGAACGGACATGATCAGGATTCTCAAGGCCGCGGATCCGTTGATGGAAATTATCGAGGCGCACGACGGGCTCGACGCGCTCAAGTGCCTCGCCAACTCGGACGTCGACGTCATCATCACCGATATGGTGATGCCGCGGATGGACGGGCTCAAACTCCTCGCCGCAATCCGGCAAGACGAACGCCTTCAGCACACGCCGGTCATCATGGTCACGTCGCAGAATCAAATCGAAGAAAAACTGTTGACGTTCGAGTACGGTGCGCACGACTTCCTCAACAAACCATACCACCCGGCCGAACTGGTCGCCCGCACCCGCGTGATGCTGCGCCTTCGGGCGCAAATGCGCGCCATCGAACAGCAGGCCATTCTTGATCCGCTGACCGGCCTATACAACCAGAACTACCTGAACGGCGCGATTACCCGGGAGATGAAACGTTGCCAGCGGTACAACCTCAGTCTCTCGTGTTTGATGATCGACGTGGATCGCTTCAAGTCCATCAATGACACGCACGGCCACTTGGTCGGCGATGAGGTCTTGCGCGCCGTGGGAAAGATCCTGCAGACAACGCTCCGCGGCTACGATTTCGCGGTGCGTTACGGCGGCGACGAGTTTTTGGTCGTTCTCGCGCAGAATAATCCATCGGGCGCGGCCTACCTGGCCGAGCGAATCCGGGAGATGGTCCAAAACCACCCATTGCCTCAATTACCCCCATCCTCGATCACCGTAAGCATCGGCGTCGCCTCCGTCGCCGGCAATTCAACCACGACTCCCAACACCCTGATGGAAGCCGCAGATCAAGCGTTGTACACGGCCAAGCGCCAGGGACGCAATCGGGTCGCGACCGCGCCCATTCCGCCGGCCTCATAACCGGGTCGCGGTTACCGCCCCATCCGATTCCGCGAACGGACAGCCCTCGCCATCGCCCCGGAGTAACGGGCGGCGGTCAATTGACTTCCCTGGAATGCCGTCCCTATAATGTCAGTCCCGCTGCATCGGCTCGACGAGTAATCCCCGTCATACGTCGTGGATGATCAACCGCCGAACCGCAGCTCGACAAGGAGCGCCACATGCCGGACCAGGACAGTCTCATCCCCCACGTCAAACACACGGTCGCGGTCAGCAGCGGCAAGGGCGGCGTGGGCAAAACCACCGTCTCCGTGAACCTCGCGACGGCGCTCGCCCAGCGCGGATTGCGGGTGGGCTTGCTCGATTGCGATATCTACGGCCCCAACGTGCCCTTGATGATGGGCGTGAAACAAACCGACCTGCGCGGCAGCGAGGGACAGAAACTCCAGCCTCCGGTTCGTTATGGCGTGAAGTTGATGTCGATCGGGTTTTTCGTGCCCGAAGACAGCCCGATCGTCTGGCGCGGTCCCATGATCAACTCCGCGATCCAGCAGTTCCTGCGCGACGTGGAGTGGGGAGAACTCGATTACCTGATCGTGGATCTGCCGCCGGGAACCGGCGATGCGCAACTATCACTCTCGCAACTCATCCCGCTCACGGGCGCGGTGATCGTCACCACCCCGCAAGAAGTCTCGCTGCTCGACTCGCGCAAGGGCCTGGCCATGTTCCAAAAGGTCCATGTCCCGGTGTTGGGCATCGTGGAAAACATGAGTTCGTTTCTCTGCCCGCACTGCAAGGAACGCACAGACATCTTCTCCCACGGCGGCGGACAAACCGCGGCGAAAGCCCTGGGCGTGCCGTTCCTGGGCGAGATCCCCATCGACTTGGCCATCCGCGTGGGCGGCGACGAAGGCCGACCCGTGGTGGACAGCCACCCGGCGTCCGCCCAAGCCGACGCGTTTCGCGCGGTGGCAAACGCCGTGATCGAACAGGTCGCGTCGGTCACGGCTGCAGCGAAGAAACTCACGATTATCCAGTAGGGGCGACCGGCCGGTCGCCCCTACCACCACCCGCCCAATACGCCGAGGTATGCCAGCGCGAGCGCGGCGTACGCCACGAACGCCATCCCCAAAAACCACTGCGAGCTCCGGCTTGCCGCGGCCCACGCGGGAACTACGGGCGCCAGTTTGCGGTTGAGCGCGAATAACGCGACGGGGAAAATCACGGTCCCGACGAAGCCGATGACCGCGCTCGTGAGGATCAGCGGACCCGGAGCCGCCACCAGCATGGTCAGCGACGTAATCACCGTGAGCACGCCGAGAAACACGTAGTACCACTGCCGAACCTCCAGCCGGCGCGCCCTGGGGAACAGCGTGTAGACGATATCGGCTTGGATGCGGCTGACCGCGTCGGCCGTGGCCATCCACGTGTCGGTCAAAAACGCAGCGGCTACGAGTAAAAACAACACGCGCCCGAACGCGCCCCAACTCACCTCAAAAAACCGAGCCTGCACCACGGCCAACTCATAGTCCTGCGGCAACAGACCATTGGGAAAGAGCAGCGCGTAGGCCAACAGGCACGTCATGAGCGTCGTGGCGAGATTGCCTCCGATCCCGATCAGCGCGTCCACCGACAGATAGCGCCGCCACGTCGCCCACCGCGCCGCGCCTTCGGGCGAATCCACCGGCAGCGCCCCATCAGCCGGAATCGCCTCGGGCTTGCCGGCGAGCGGGCCCGTGATCCGGCCGACGTGCGCGGCCATCGCGCTGCCCTTGTCGCGCAACCAATACGAATAGAAGAGGATCCAAAACCCGCCAAGCCCCGCGAACGTCACCGCGGTGAGCAGCTTGGTCGCGTCGGCGGAATCCCACGGACGCGGCATGCTCGTCGATATCGTCACGAGGCCGCCGAGGAAGTCGGGCACGACGGCAACGACGTCGGACTGTAGGCACGCCCACAGGAGTCCCCCGACCGTGACGAACGCAACCGCCTTCATGACCCGCTCGATCAGCGTGTACACCACGCCGCTAAACGCGATCGCGAGGACAAAGACCGCGATCGACGCATAGCCCCAGAACAATGTCTGCCCGCGCGGCGTCCATCCGGAAGGGAAACCGGTCAGGGCAGCCAGCGCCGTGCCGCCCGCCGAGGCGAACGCGCCAAACCACAAAAAGGACAACGTCATTAAGATCCACAACGCGATCCCCACCCAACGATTGAGACGGAAGAACCCGTGGAAAATCGTCTCGCCCGTCAGCAACGTGTAGCGGCCGATCGCCACCGTCAGCGGATATTGCAGGAAACAGGCGGGAATGAGCAGTACGAGAAACGTCAGACCGTACTTGGCCACCACGTACGGCCACCAGATGAGTTCACCGCTGCCTTGAGCGAGCGCCATCCACACGATGCCGGGACCGAGCGCGGCGCGCCACCCCGGAAACGCGGGCAACGGTTTACGGCTTGAGAATGTAAAACCCGTCACGCGTTCATCCGCGAACCGGTTCGTGTTTACACGCCGCGACGCGGCGTATTAAGATAACGGTCCATCGGAGACGACGTTGCATGTCAGCCCCTGCCACCGAACCGGCGCCGGCCCCCAAACACACCAACCGGCTGATCCACGAAACCAGTCCCTATCTCCTGCAACACGCGCACAACCCGGTGGATTGGCGCCCCTGGGGAGCCGACGCGTTCGCCACGGCGCGCGCCGAGAACAAAGCGATTCTCTTGTCCATCGGCTATTCGGCCTGCCACTGGTGCCACGTGATGGAACACGAGTCCTTCGAAAACGAGGACATCGCCGACCTGATGAACCGGCATTTTATCAACATCAAGGTCGACCGGGAAGAGCGACCCGACCTAGATCAGATCTACCAGACCGCGTTCCAGGTCTTTAACCGTCGCGGCGGCGGATGGCCCTTGACGATCTTCATGACGCCGGACGGCAAGCCGTTTCACGCGGGCACGTATTTTCCGCCTACCGACCGGCACGGCATGCCAGGGTTTCCGCGCGTGCTCGAAGCCGTGGCCGCGGCGTACCGGGACAAGGCCCAGGACTTGGCGAACACCGCAGACCAAACCGTGGCGATCCTGGAGAAGATCGACGCCCAGGAACCCGCCTCGGGCGTTCCGGGACGCGACCTCATCGCCTCCTCGGTGAACGCGATCACCCGGCTGTTCGAACCCACGCACGGCGGATTCGGAACCGGCCCCAAGTTCCCCAGCACCATGACGCTGGAATTGTTCCTTCGCCACGCGCGGGCGAACCGCGACGAGGACGCCGCGCGCCGCGCCGCGTTCACGCTGAGAATGATGGCGTCCGGCGGCATTTACGACCAACTCGGCGGGGGGTTCCATCGCTACTCGGTGGACGGGCAATGGCTGGTGCCCCACTTCGAGAAAATGTTGTACGACAACACCCTGTTGATCCCGCTGGCGCTCGATCTGTTCCAGATCACGGGCGACGCGGATTTTGCGCGCGTGGCGCGGGAGACCGCCGAGTATCTGCTGCGCGAGATGCGCCACCCCGACGGTGGATTCTACAGCACGCAAGACGCGGACAGCGAGGGACACGAAGGCGCGTTTTTCGTCTGGACTCCCGACGAAATCGAACGGGTGCTCGGCCCCGAAGACGGCAAGCTGTTCGGACGCGCGTACGGCCTCACGACCGGCGGAAACTTCGAGGGCAACACCATCCTGCACGTGGTGCTGCGCGAGGACGCGTTGGCCGTGGAATTTCACCGCCCTATCGAGCAAGTGCGCTCTCGGCTGGCCGACGCGCGACGCAAGCTATTCGAGGCGCGTGAAACGCGCGTCAAACCGTTCCGGGACGAAAAGATCCTCACCAGTTGGAACGGCCTGGCCATCGCGGCGTTGGCCCGAGCCGGCGCGGTGCTCGATGAACCGCGCTACGTGGAGGCCGCGGAGCGCGCCGCCACGTTCATCGCCCGAGCACTATGGAAGGACAGCCGCTTGCTGCGCACGTGGAAGGACGGGACCGCCAAGATCAACGGCTATCTAGACGACTACGCCTTCCTCGCCAACGCCCTGATCGACCTGTACGAATCGACCGGCGCCACGCGCTGGTTGACCTGGGCCCGCGAGTTGACCGATACCTTCCTGGCGCAGTTTTGGGCCAAGGACGGCCGCGGCTTCTACCTGACCAGCCACGATCACGAAACCTTGGTCACGCGTCCTCTGTCCGGCACGGACCAGTCGATCCCCTCGGGCGCGTCCGAGGCCGTCTATGCGTTGTTGCGCGTGGCCGCGTACCAACCGCTGTCGGCGTACCGCGACCTGGCCCAACACGTGTTCACCCTGTCAGGCCGCGCAATGGAGGACAACCCGTTCGGGTATGCGAACCTGCTGGGCGCGTTGGACTTGTACCACGAGGGTACCACCGACGTGGTGATCATCGGCCCGGTCGATCGCCCCGAGACCCTGGCCCTGCGGCGGGCGGTCCACGCCGTGTACTTGCCGAATCGGACCCTCACGGTGTTCGACCCCGCGCAACCCGGTAGTCCCGCCGTGCCTGAAGCCGCGCGCGGCAAAACCATGCTCGACGGCCGCCCCACCGCGTACGTGTGTAGGCATATGACGTGTTCGGCGCCCGTGACCGACCCCTTGGCGCTGCGAACCCTCTTATCCGAACCGTGAGTCGTCCATGACCTTACCGATTGTCCGCATGAACGAAATCAACCAGATTTTCTCGGTCACCGACCGCCTCGGCATCCATCGCGAGGCCGTTGAAATCCCGTTGAGTCCTGAGTCGCCGGGCCGGGTGACCCGGACGCCGTCGGGAAAGTTTCACATCGTGGTCGACGCCGAAGTGCCCCTTGCCCAGTGGGTCCACACGCTCGAGACCGAATTAAACAAACTGCTCGCCGCCCCGTGACCGCCGCCACACGCACCGCCGAAGCCCCGGCCGGTCGCGAGGAGTCGGCGACCGACGACGCGACCGGGTCCCCCTATCGCGTGATCCTCTACAACGACGACGTGCACGGGTTCGACGACGTGGTGCGCCAAGTCCAAAAAGCCACGGGCGTGGCCACGGAAGAAGCCTTCGCCATCACCCTGCACGCGCACGAAACCGGCCGCGCCGTCTGTTACGCGGGCTCACTCGACTCGTGCGAAAAAGTCGCCGAAATCCTCCGCGAAATCGCCCTGCACGTAGAGATCGACCAAGCGGGATAACACGCGACCCTGATGAGTTGTTCATGTCGTCCCCATGAATGCGGGGACCCAGGGGCTTGTATTTCTGGATTCCCGCCTACGAGGGAATGACGGCCTAAAATGGTATCCCCGGCATCGGCTGAATCGGCGAAGCCGAGAGGCTGCTCAAAAATCCCCAGATGCAAGACCGCAGGGATGAGGAAACCGGAGCGTACTAGGTCGTACGCGAGGATTTCCGATGACCGAGAACGCAGCAGATGGGATTTTTCAGCAGCCTCTCATCAGGCTAGCAGGGCTTTGACGGCCGCGCGCGACACCCCCAAATTCCCCGCAATCGCGTCCAGCGACAACCCCTGCGCCTTGAGTTCGCGCGCGCGCTGCCGGAGAAAGCTGCGTTCGAGCGGCTTGATCTCCAGTTCGAAGATGGCCTCAGCCCGATCCAGGATCGCGGCCGCGTCCGACGCCCGCAGCGATTCGAAGTCGCGGCCGAGCAGTTGCTCCAGCAGATAACGACGCTGTGACTTGCTCTGACAAGCCTGGTATTTGGGGTGGTTGACCAACTGGTTGGCCAAGTCGTGCAAGCGTGTCCTGGCGAGTCGGCGCGGCTGGTACGCGCCCTCGTCCCACGCCTCCACCAATCGTTCGAATTCCCCGAACCAGTCGGCCTGCCACTCGAAGAAATGAAACACGTTGTTGAGCGAGAACGCGATCTCGATCACCCCGGTCAGCCCCGCGTAGGCGCGGAAGCTCTCGATCTCCCGGTTATAGTCGTCGATCTGCGGATCGGGCTCGCCGGTTTCTCCGCCCTCTTCGGCGCGGATCACCGCGTCCTCAACCTGGGCGTCATCGAACACGATCCAGTCCAGATAGACGAGCGGGGCTCCGCGCGAGGCCGCCAGATCCAGAAACGCCTTCCAATCTCGTCCGCGCGCCGTGTTCCACACCGCGACGGTTTCGTGCTCGCGCGTGAGGTATCCGGAGAACACGCTCAAGCCGCGGCCCTCGCAGTGTTCGTGAATTTCTCGGACGGCTTCCAACAACGGATCGTGACGGCGGTCGAATTTCATGGCGAGAGTTGCCCGTGAGTGATATCCGGATGGGAATTGTACACGGGGTCGTGGTCCGTACTCAAGAACTTCGAGCACGGAGAACGGGAAACAACACGGCCCCCCTACCCGATTACCATGCTGATGATCACTCCCAACGCGTAACCAAGCCCCGCCGAGCCCAGGGCGATGGCGAAGAACTCCAAGCCCGACAGCCAGGGCGATTGGCGCGCGAGCACGCCCTTGAACACGCCCACGCCGAACAACGTGGCGGTGGAGACCGCCACCGATACCGGCAGCGCGACGGCGCCAGGCGCGAGCACGTAGGGCGCAAGCGGGATGACGGATCCCACGGTGAACGACGCGCCCATCACCAACGCGGCTTGAATCGGCCGGTTGATCTCGGCCCGGCCCAGTCCCAACACCTTTTCGTGATACGTTTGCAGAATGATATCTGGGCGCGGTTGCAACAGCCGCACCACGCGGTACGCGTTCTCCCGCGGCAACCCCTCGGCCTTGAGCGATTCCAACACCGCCTCCTGAGCCAGGTACGGTTCACCCGCCAGGCGGTCGCTCTCGACCCGTATCTCCGCGTCGAAGATTTCCTTCTCCGCCTTCGACGACAAGTACGACCCCGCGGCCATCGAGATCGCGCCCGACACCGCGGCGGTGATGCCGCCGAGCAGCACGATCTTCAGATCCGCGGTCGCGCCCTGAATTCCTGAAACCAACCCGAGGTTGCTGATCAGCCCGTCCTGTATCCCGAACACGAACTCTCGTACCCGGCCGCGCTGTTCGATCCGCCGGCGTTTCTCGTCTAGCGTGGCCACGCGTTAGTACTTGGGACCCAGGTCCGAGGTCGGCTCGCCCGGATGCCAGTCCGCGGGACAGAGCCGTCCCGTCTGCAGCGCAGAGACCACCCGCAGCGTTTCCTCCACGCTACGGCCCACGTTGTGATGGCTTGCCACCACGTACGCCACCACCCCGGACGGGTCGAGTACGAACGTGACGCGGCGGGCCACGCCGGCCCGTTGATCCAGCACGCCAAAGGCCTTGGAAACCGAGCGGTCCGCGTCCGCCAACAACGGGTAGTCGATGCCCCCGAGTTCCTTGGCCCACGCGCGGTGGCTCTCCACCGAATCCACGCTCACGCCCAACACCTCCACGTTCAACTTGCGGAACGCGTCCACCTGGCGGTGAAACCCCACGATCTCGGTGGGACAGACGAACGTGAAATCCGCGGGGTAGAAAAACACCACCACCCACCGCCCGCGCAAATCGGACAAACGCCATCGCGCCTCGCGTTCGCCTTGGATGCCCGACAACGAAAAGTCCGGCGCGGGCTCGCCGATCGGAATCACGGTTCCTCTGTGCGGCGCGTGAGCAGGCGTTTGGCCTGCCACGTGAGGAAGAAGGCGAGTCCGAGTGCGATGGGGATGAACAGGGCCGTGGCCGTGTTGGCGTCGGCCAACCACCCGTGATGTTCCAGAGCCTTGAACAGATAGCTCCCGAGTCCGGTCAGGTAGTACGCCTGAACCACCACCGACAGCGATTCCACCATGTGCTGCAAGCGCACTTGGATCTTGGTCGTGCGGTCCACGCTCGACAGAATCGTGAGGTTCTGTTGTTCCATGGCCAGGTCGATACGCGTGCGGATGATCGCCACCATGCCCTCGAAGGACTGCTCCAATGCCTCGATGCGCTGAATCAAGCGCTGGTACCCGTCGGCAATGCCTCGAATCCGACGGAGCACGTGCGCGCCCAACGACTCCAACCGCTCCACGGGGTGCTCGCGCAGGTCCTCCACCGTGGTCCGGAGAATCGAGTCGTACGGTCCGGCGGACGCCAGGTTGTAGCGGATCGCCTCACCCAGGCGGCTCACCTGAGCCAATGCCTCGGTGAGCTGCGACAACCAGATTTGCAGTTGCGCGGGGTCCGCGGCGGCCAACCCCCGCGTGATCGCGTCGCGGTCGGCCAGTTGTCGCTTCTCCAGCAGATAGACGTGATCCATCGCCGCGGCAAAGCTTGGCAGCGGCGCGAGAATCAGGTGGTAATAGTTTTCGATTTTGGCGACGCAGTCGGCCGCAAACGGCGTGACCTGGGCGAGGGCCTCGCGATCGTGACCGTGCAACAGGTAGCGTCGCCGGCCGTTGGCGTCCGGCGAAAAATCCGTGAACAGCAGGTTCGCCCCTCCCAACACCCGGCCGCCGAACCACGTGTGGTCCGCGGCGAGTCCGAAATCGGACGCGACCTCGGACGCCCGATCCGTCACGATGAGATCAACGGTGGTGACGATATCGCCGAACGCGCAGCAGACCGGCGCGGGCCCCGGCCACTCCAGGGGACCGAACGCCAGCCGTCGGGCGGGATCCGCGGGCAGGTACCAGAGTTGGTAGGTGTAGTATTCGGTGTGCAGTTGCCAGCGCACGATCAGGCGGTCGCCCCCTTCGTGTTGCAGCAGGCCGTATCCGAATCGATCCGTGCTCACCACCCGATCCGGCGACACCCCCAGGGTCGATACGGTCCGCGTGAACGCCTCGCGCGCGGCGCGGCTCTCGGCCGGCGGGTCCTTCATCAGGTGCGCGCTGTGGTGTACGTGCGCGGGGACGGACAACAGGCGGTCAAACGGGCTCATGGAAACGCTCGTGCGCTCAAAACGGACTCAGGTTGACGAAGCCCGGAGGAAGGGACACCTCCGACGGATCCACCCCGCGGGGTTGCGGGTTGCGGTAGGAAATGATCACGGTTTGTCCGCCCCGTTGGGTGTAGGCCACGCGCACCGGCAACCGCCCCGGCGGTTCACCGGACCACACGAACGCGTACGCCGGCGAGCCGTCGGCGCCGATCCGGTACTCCATCAACGATAGCCGGGCCGGAGTCCCGTCCACTTCATCATCCTTGAGCGGGATCATTCGCACCGCCAGGTGGTCCGGACGCGGAGCCCACCCGTCCAGGAATCCTTGCGCGGACGCGGCTTTCGACCACACGCCGTCGAAGTACATTCGGTCCTCGGGCAACACGCGATAGACCCGGCCTCGGACAAAGTCATACAGTTGATACTCGGCGTAGCCGCCTCGATCCGGCCCATCGGCCGATTCCATCCGCGCCGTGCCTTCGACCAACACCAGCGTCCGCGTCGTCAGCGACTCCGCGCCGCCGGGCGCAACCACGCGCTGCTCCATCCGCGCGGCCAGCCCGGGCACGGGCAGCGGCGTATCTTGCGTCGGCGCGATCGCCGTCGCCGCCGCGAGCCATCCGACCCCGATCAGCCACGGCGTCACGGCCGACCATGCAGACTGCCGGACCGAAACGGCGACAGATCCACCGTCACGAAACGAAATCCCACGGCCTTGAGCGCCGCACACAAGGCCTCGCGCACGCGCTCGTCGGCAAAACGCACGAACTCCGAAGCCGGGACCTCGATCCGCGCGGTCTCGTCGTGATGCCGGACCCGAAACTCCCGGAACCCGAACTCGCGCAACATCGCTTCGGCGCGATCCACCTGCGACAGCCGTTCGATCGTAATCGGCAATCCGGTCGGGAATCGCGACGATAAACAGGGCGAGGCCGGCTGGTCCCATGTCGGCAAGTCATACCCGCGGCTGATCGCGCGAATCTCGGTCTTGGTCAGCCCCGCGTCCACCAACGGGCTCTTCACGTCCCACTCGCGCGCGGCCGCAAGCCCGGGCCGGTGGTCCGACAAATCATCCACGTTGGTGCCCTCGGCGATCCATCGAAGACCCAGCGACTCGGCCAACGGCGCCAGCCGTTCGAACAATTCGTCTTTGCAGTGATAACAGCGGTCCTCCGGGTTGGCGACGAACCGCGGGCGGCTCATCTGCTCGGACCGCACCCACTCGTGGCGAATCCCGATGCGTTCCGCCAGCAGACGCGCCTGCTCGGCCATGTGCGACGGGTAGGTCGGCGACAGCGCGGTCGCGGCCACGGCGCGCGGACCCAGCGCATCGTGCGCGGCCTTGGCCAGCAACGTACTGTCCACGCCCCCGGAAAACGCGACCAGCACGGAATCGAATTCCCGCAACACCTCGTGCAAGCGGCGCAGCTTCTCGGTCGGAGCGCTCACGGCGCGGGCGGCCCCTCCGCCGAGGGATCCAACGCCGGACCGATCTGCCCGGCGCGACCGACCACGACCAAGACGTACCGCTCGGCGCTCAGTTTCGCGGCCGCCACCCGTCGCACGTCCTCCAGCGTCACCCGCCGAATATTATTCGGATAGTCATCGAAATACGTAAGTCCCAAGCCATACAACTCCACCATGGCGAGGAGCGAGGCCAGTTTGGTATTGGTCTCATACCGCAATGGAAAGCTCCCGGCCAGGTAGCGCTTCGCGCCGTCCAGTTCCGCGTCGGTCACGCCGTGGGCCTGAATCGCGGCGATCTCTTCGAGCGCGGCGCGAATCGCGGCGGGCGCGGACTCGGTTTTGGTTTGCAGTCCGACCGAAAACGATCCCGGATACCGCTTGGCGTCGAACCCGCTCGAAATGCCGTAGACCAGGCCCTCGTTGTCGCGAATCCGCGTCATTAACCGGGACGCGAACCCTCCGCCCCCCAGAATGTAGTTCATCACCGTGGCCGCGTAAAAATCCGGGTCGGAACGCGCGATGCCGGAGTGTCCCAGGATCACCGTGGCCTGGGTCAGGTCCTTATCGATCAGCTCAACCCGGCGTTCGCGCAACGCGGGAACGGACGGCGGCGCCGCCGCGGGGATGACGGCGCGCTCCCATTGGCCGAAGGCGGTTTGCGCCGCGCGCCGCGCATCCCGCGTGGTCAAATCGCCCACCAACACCAACGCCGCGTTGTTGGGCCGGTAATACGTCCGGTGAAATGCCACGACTTCTTCGCGCGTCAACAACGGCACCGTGGTCTCCGTCCCTTCGATCGGCCGCGCGTATGGGTGCGCGCCGAACACCAAGGGCGCAAAGGCTTTCTCGGCCACGGATTCAGGGTTGTCCTTGGCCGCCGCAATTCCGGAGAGCGTCTCCCGCCGGACCCGATCCACCTCGGCCGCGGGAAATACCGGACGGAGCACCACGTCGCTCATCAAGGACAAGGCGGCGGGCAAATCCTTCTTCAAGGTCGTCAGCGTCACGGAGGAGAAGTCTTCCGCGACCCCGGCCGATAAACTGCCCCCGATAAAGTCGATGGCCTCGGCGATCTCGAGCGCCGAACGCGTGGGCGTGCCTTTCGTGACCGTTCCCGAGGTCAACGCGGCCAACCCGGTGCGACCCGAGGGATCCGCCGACGCGCCGGTCTTGACCACCAAATGGGCCTGCACCGCCGGAATCGCGTGCCGCTCCACGAAGAGCACGGTCAGGCCGTTGCCCATCACCCAGCGCTCCACCGCCACCGGAGCGGCCCATGCCGCGGAAGACCAGGGAGTCGCCGCGGTCGCGGCCATGGTCAGCATAACGACCACCGCCGCCCGAGCCCAGGACGCGCGCATCACGGAGCGGCGGCGCCCGCGGAGTCGGCCGAGTCCGCCGGCCTGGTGGGAATCAAGGTGCCGACGGTACGTCGATCCGCGGTGAAATACGCCTTCGCGACCCGCGTCACGTCCGCCGCGGTGACCTTCCGGATGTTGGCCACGAAATGATCCAAGTATTCGCGCCCGGCGCCCACCGTCTCCGCGGTTCCAACCTGCATCGCACGGTAAAAATTCGAGTCCTGACCCAAGATGAAATCCGCCTCAATACCGTTCTTGACCTTGGTCAACTCACGCTCCGAGGGTTCGGTCGCCTTGAGCCGCTCCACTTCCTCGAATAAGGCCCGCTCCAGATCCTCGGCGGATTTTCCGGCCTGCGTCACCGCATACAGGTAGAAGATCGGCGCATCCGCCGACAGCGCCGTGTAGTCCCCGCCGACCTCCAGCGCCACCTGCCGGTCGTACACCAACGCGCGGTGCAACCGCGAGCTTTCGCCTTGGGTGAGCACTGCGGCCAACACCGTCAACGCGTACGCGTCGGGGTCGCGGAAATTTGGCACCTGGTAGCCCGCGATCACCGCGGGCAATTGTGCGTCCTTCTTCACCGTCACGCGACGCTCTCCGAGTTGCAGGGGCTCCACGACCGCCCGGCGCGCCGGCGCACCGGGCCCGGCAACCCGACCAACGGTTTGCTCGATCAGGACGAGCACGGCGCGCGGGTCGAAATCTCCCGCGATCACCAGCACCGCGTTAGCCGGCGAGTAGTGCGTCCGGTAATAGGCGCGGATGTCGTCGGCCGTGAGCCGTTCCAAGTCGTCCATCCAACCGATCACGGGCCAATGGTAGGGATGGACCATGTACGCGGCCGCGTACACGTGCTCGATCAGCGTCCCCTGAGGGTCGTCGTCGGTCCGCATCCGCCGCTCTTCCTTGACCACGTCGCGCTCCAATCCGAATTCGTCATCCGCGATCACCAGTCCCGTCATACGGTCGGCCTCTAATTCCAGGGCCAGACCGATGTGGTCCTTGGAGAGGTTCTCGAAATACGCCGTATAGTCGTGGCTCGTAAACGCATTGTCATTGCCCCCGTGCTCCGCGATCCGACGAGAAAACGCCCCTTTCCCGTACCGGGCCGTGCCCTTGAACATCATATGTTCCATCAGATGGGAGAGGCCCGTTTTTCCCGACACCTCGTCGCGCGAGCCGACGCGGTACCAGACTTGCACGGAGACGACCGGGGCTTTAGGCTCCGGGATCAGAATAACGCGCAGCCCGTTCGGAAGCACCGATGCAACCGGGGAAGCGGCCCAGGCAGGGAGTGCGGGCAGGGCCAGGAACAGCACGATCGCGCCCGCTCGGGCGAACCGCCACATGCGCGGATGCTAACGGAAGGCCGGAGACGGAGTCAAGCCGCGGATTGGGGGCGGGAGATCCGGGGAATAAACGCATCCATTACGGGTCTTTCTCCTTACAGGACGGCCCGTCCAGGCGCCCTCGGAAGTCCGAGGCCGTCGCCCGCGGGGCCTCCGGGAGGATGCCATGCAGTGCTCGCGCTGTCGAGGGTTGATGGTCGTGGACCGGTTCACGGACCTGCTGGACGAGACCGGACAAATTACGTTTCCCGGCTGGCGGTGCCTGGCCTGCGGCGAGATCGTGGACCCGGTCATCATGTCCAACCGCCAGCGCAAAGTGGCGCTCCCCACCTCCAAACCGCGCCACACCCGACTGTTGCAGTGGATCAACCGGCCGCCGAACGCGTAACGCCTTAGAGCAAACGCGTCAGGGCGTCCAACGCGGTCAACATCTCCCCATCCGACTCCGTGGTGCGTCGGTGCGGCAACCCTCGAACGTCCGATCCGCCCACCCGGTTCTTGCGCGAATAGACTTCCGCGAGATAGTGCAGCCGTTCGCTGATCCGCGCCGCATCCGCGGTCCGCGTGACCTCCTGTTCGGCCAACCCCAAGTCTGTGCCGATTGCCGCGGCGGACTCTCCCGCGGCGAGGCGTCGCAGGATTTCTCGATTGCGGCGCGCCCCCGCCAAGACGCGCGAGACTTCCACCAACACCAACCCCTCCGCCACGCGCACCGCGTACGTCTTGGCCAAAATCGTGGGGTCTTTGTCGTTGGCTCCGGTCCGAATGTCGAACCGCCACTCGTGCCACGGGCACGTGATGGTCGTCCCGCAGATCTCGCCCTCTCCGATGGGCCCGCCTTGATGGGGACAGGAGTGTTCCAGCGCGAAGATCTCGCCGCCCACGTTTAACAAGGCGATGGGTGTCCCGGCCACGGTGACAACTTTGACACCGTCCCTCGGAACTTCCGCCGCTTCAGCCACCGGCAAATATTCGACCGCCACGTGTGCGTCCTTTGCTCCGACGGGCACGCCCGAATCAGGGGCGCCCGCCCCGGATTCTACGCACCGACGGCCGGGCTGTCAAAGCGCGGCGTTGATTGCTTTCATCCCGCCCCGGCTCTACAATCGACCGCCAGACGGCCTGTGACGAACGACCATGCGATATCGAGCGACGCGCCGGTTGATCTGGCCGTTGTGGGCGGAGGAATCGGCGGCGCCGTGCTCGCGCTGCTCGCCGCGGCCAAGGGCCGCCGGGTCGCGCTGCTGGATCGCCAGTCCGGCCCGAGCGATCCGGACCGCGGGGAAATCGTGCAGCCGAACGGGCTGCGGGTACTGGATCGATTGGGGTTGCTCGACGGGTTGCCGACCCTCGGAATTTCCCGCGTGCGTCGCTACCACTTTACCCGCATCGGCAGTTCACGGTTGGTGACGGTGGATTACGGCGCGTTGCCCGCGCCGTACAACTACACCCTGGTCGGTCATCCCCGCGCGCTGATGAGCGCGATTCGAGCGCGCCTTGCCGCGTCGCCGTTGATCGACGTGCGCTGGGGCGCGCGGGTGGTCGGCCTCATCCGCGAACGCGGCTCGGTCGTCGGGGTGGAAGCCGACGTCAACGGCGTACGGACCCGCGTGCCCGCGTTGATCGTGGTCGGCGGAGACGGCTCGGCCTCTCCGGTGCGCGACGCCCTCCACATCCGCGCCCGCGTCCGTCGCTACGCGGACGGCTACCTGACCTTTCTCCTGCCGCGGCCCGAACGGTTCGGCGAGGACGGACGGTATTACGTGGGTCGTCGAGAAATCCTCGGCCTGTTCCCCCTGGGCACCGACTCCATCTACGGGTTTTACCTGTGGCCCGCGGGACAACGCGACGCCTTGGAAGCGCGAGGCCTCCCGGCGTTCACCGCCCGCCTCGCGGAGATCGACCCCGACCTGCGCACCGTGGTCGGCGCGCTCACGCGGTGGGACCACGTCGGGTGGATGCCCTGCATCAAAGTCGTCCCGCGCGCGTGGGTGGCGGACGGCGCCGCGTTGCTGGGTGATGCCGCGCACGCGCTGAACCCACACGTGGCGCAAGGCCGCAACCAAGCCCTGGAGGACGCCGCAACGCTGGACGCGGTGTTGGACGTGTGTTTTGCCGAGAGGAACTTCAGCCGCCGCGCGCTCGCGCGCTACGAACGTCTGCGCCGACCGCGCGCCGAAACGCTCCAGCGTCTCGGCGATGAAATGGCGTTTTTCTGGAATACGGGCCATCCCATCGTCGCGCGCGTGCGCGACCGCGTGTTCGCCACGCTCGACCGCAAGGACGATCTGCGCCACAAGATGCTGACCCTCGTGGCCGGCCTGTCCGACCGGCCGTTCTCCCTGTGGGACCGGGTCCGGGCGCTGGGATGGCCGCGATGAACCCGCGCACGGTGGTGATCGTCCCGACGTATAACGAACGCGAGAACATCGAACCCGTAGTGACCGCTGCGCTCGCGGCCTTGCCCGACGGGGACGTCCTGATCGTCGACGACGCCTCACCGGACGGCACCGGCGCGTTGGCCGACGCGCTCGCCGACCGGTCCCCCCGCGTGCGCGTGCTGCACCGGTCCGCCAAAGAGGGGTTGGGCCCCGCGTACCACGCCGGATTTCACTGGGCGATCGAACGGGGGTACGACGAAATGATCGAAATGGACTGCGATTTCTCGCACGACCCCGCGGACCTGCCGCGCCTGGTCGAGGCAACGCGGCGCGGCGCGGACTTGGCTATCGGCTCGCGTTACGTACCGGGCGCGCGAATCGAAGGCTGGCCGTGGCACCGCTTCGCGTTGAGCGCGGCCGCCAACCTGTACGCGCGCGCCTTGCTCGGCGCGCGGGTGCGCGATTGGACCGCGGGTTATAAGTGTTTCCGCCGACCCGCGCTGCAAGCCGTGCTGGACGCGGGAGCGCCGGCCAACGGCTACATTTTCCAAGTCCAGGGCGTCTGCGCCGTCTTGCGCCGCGGATTTTCGGTCGTCGAGATCCCCATCGTGTTTCGGGAACGCACCCGAGGCCACTCCAAGGTGCGCTACAACAGCGCGAAAGAGGCCTTCCTCGCGGTCTGGGCCCTCCGACGTCGCGGATGATCCCGAAAGACCGACTCGTCCGTGTGGCCGCGCCGCTGACCGTCGTCCTGGCCGCGCTCGCGGCCTTCGCGCCGGTGTTGGGCAACGACTTTGTGGAGTGGGACGACCAGGACAACTTCGTGGACAACCCGTCGTATCGCGGGTTGGAATGGGCGCACCTCGCGTGGATGGTCACGACCATGCACTTGGGTGTGTATCAACCATTGTCCTGGCTGGTCGCGGCCGTCGAATACACGGTCGGCGGACTACAGCCGGCCGCGTACCACGCGGGATCGTGGACGCTGCACGCGGCCGCGGCCGCGATGGTGTACGTCGTGTCCAAACAGATCCTCGCGGGCTTAGCCCCGAACGCGGGCGCGCTGCGCCTCGCCGCGGTCTGCGCGGCCCTGCTCTGGGCGCTCCACCCGCTGCGGGTGGAGGCCGTGGCCTGGGCCTCCGCGCAAGGGTACCCGCTCGCGGGCGTATTCGTGCTCGCATCGGTGACCGCGTATCTCCACACCGGCGCGGTTCCTCCGGCCGAACGCGCACGGTGGATGGGGGTGTCGGTCGCCGCGGCCGCGCTCGCGTATCTCGCGAAGCCGGTCGCAGTCACGTTGCCGGTGGTGCTCCTGCTGCTCGATTGGTACCCGTTGCGGCGCTTCGCCGCGACCGATCGCCCCTGGTCGGTCTGGATCGAGAAGTGGCCGTACGTGGTCCCGGCCGCGCTGATCGCCGGAATCGCGCCATGGGCTCGGGCGACCCTTGGCACGATCGAAGATGACTATCGGCTCGGCGCACGGTTTGCCCAAGCGGGCTACGGCCTCGCCTACTATCTCGGCAAAACGGTCGCGCCGGTCGGGCTCTCGTTTTACGTGCCGCTTGCGCCGGATATGAATCCGTTGGAGCCGCGCTTTCTCGTCAGCGGACTACTCGTCGCGGGCCTCGCGATCGGCGCGTGGAGGCTTCGCCGCGCCGCGCCCGGGGTCACGGTCGCGCTCGCCTGTTACGTGGCGCTGCTGCTGCCCGTGTTGGGGCTGATTCCCCAGGGCGCGCAACTCGTGGCGGATCGCTACGCGTACTTCGCGGGCATTCCGCTCGCGATCGCGGTCTCGGCGGGCGGTCTGTCCGCGTGGCGCCGCGTGGGCGGTCGGCCCGTTGCGCGGATCAGTCTCCTCATCGGCGCGATGGCGCTCCTGACGACATGGGGCGCGGCGACGTGGCAACGGACCGCGATCTGGAGAGATTCCGCGACGTTGTTTCGACACACGGCGACCATCGATCCCTTGCGCTTCTGGACCCAGGCCGTGACCGCGAACCCGCGTTCGGCGCGCGCCCACCTGCGATTGGGCGCGGCCTTGGCCGCCGCGGGCCGACATGCCGAGGCGATCGGCCACTTCGACGCCGCGGCCGCGCTCGCTCCCGACAACGCCAACGCGCGCCTGAGCGCCGGACTGGCGCTCGCCAGGTTGAACCGCCTCGACGAGGCGATTACCGCGTATCAACGCGGCCTGGAGTTGCGGCCGACTGACGCGACCGGACACGCGCACCTCGGCGAGTTGCTCGCTCGGCGCGGCGATCTTGTCGCGGCTGAACGTGAATACCGACTCGCCCTGAGTCTGGTTGCTCACCCCGACCTCTTGAACAGTCTGGGCGTCACACTAGCGCAGCAGGGACGATTCGAGGAGGCCGCGGCCGCGTTTCGTGAGGCCTTGCGGTTGGACCCGACGCACGAAGAAGCCGGAGCCAATCTCCGCATGGCGCCGGCCCACGGGGCGACCGGTCGCGCACCAGCACCCGACGAACCGACGGGTGTCCCGTGACGTCGCCCTCTCCGCAACGGATTCGGGGGATCGCGTGGCCGATTCTGATCGTCTGCCTCACGTTCGCGGTCTTCTCCCCGGTTCGGTCCAATGGATTTATCGATTGGGACGACCAGGCCAACTTCGTGACGAACCCGTCGTATCGAGGCTTGAGCGGGACGCATCTAACGTGGATGGCGACGACATTCCACCGCGGCGTGTATCAGCCGCTGGCCTGGGTGCTCGCCGCCGTTGAGTATTCCGTGGGCGGCGTCGAGCCATGGGTATACCACGCGGGATCATGGCTGCTGCACGCGGTGGCCGCCTGGTTGCTCTACGCGTTGTCGCGGCGGCTCTTCGTGCGTCTCGCGCCGCAGCGTCCCGACGCCGCAACCTCCGCGGCCGCGGCCGCCGCGCTCCTGTGGGCGATCCACCCCCTCCGGGTGGAACCCGTGGCCTGGGCCTCGGCCCAGGGGTATCCGTTGGCCGCGGTATTCGCCCTCGGTTCGCTCCTTGCATGGTGGCGCGCGCGCGACGACCGGCAGCCCTCCGGCTCATCGGCCGCGCGGTGGTCATGGGTGTCGGTGGCGCTTGCGGTCTGCGCGTACCTGGCCAAACCCGTGGCCATCACGTTGCCGGCGATCATTCTCCTGCTCGACTGGTATCTCTCGCCGCGCGAGACCGCTCGATGGCGCACGTGGACGCCGTGGCTGTCCGCGCTCCCCTACGCCGTGCCCGCGGCTCTGGTCGCGGCCGCGGCCCCCTTGGCTCGCGCGCAATTGGGGCCGGCCTCGTCGTCGCGATACGATGTGATCGACCGACTGTCCCAGGCCTGTTACGGCATCGCGTACTACACGATCAAAACCGTGCTCCCGATCAACCTCACGGTGTTTACCCCTCTTCCGCAGCCGTTCGACCCCTACGAACCGCGCGTTGTGCTCGCCGCGGCCGGCCTCGTGTCGGCGGGGACCATCGTGATCTGGGCCGGACAACGCGCCAGAGGCGCGGCGGCCTGCGCGCTCGCGTACCTGATCCTGCTCGCGCCGGTTCTGGGTCTGATCCGTCAAGGAGACCAGCTTGTGGCTGACCGGTACAGCTACTTTGCGGGGGCGCCATTGGCCGTGGCGCTGGGCGTCGGGTTGCTCACCGTCCGAACGCGCGGCACGCCGCGGCTCGCGAGGGGATTGAGCGTATCGGCGGTCGGCGTGATCATCCTCTTCGGCGCATTGTCCTGGCAACTCGCCCACGCGTGGAAGAACCCCAGCGCGCTGTGGACGCGCGCCGTGGCGGTTGACCCCACGTCCTATCACGCGCGGATCAACTTAGGGCTCGCGGCCTACCATGAGAAGCGCTACGACTCGGCCCTCCAAGAGTTCGACCTCGCCATCCGGCTCAACCCGCGTTCGTCCAATGCACACTTTAACCGAGGCCTGACCCTGGCCAAACAGGGACGAACCGCTGAAGCGATCAAATCATACCTTCATGGAATTTCCCTGGACCCGACCGACGCCACCGCGCACGCGCACCTCGGCGACCTGCTCGCGACGGAACATCGATGGCCGGAGGCCGAAGTTCAATACCGTGAAGCGGTTCGCCTCGCCCCGAACCCGGATTTATACAACAGCCTCGGCGTCACGCTTGCGCAACAAGGCCGCATGGCCGAAGCCGCCAGCGCGTTCCGCGACGCGCTGGCGCGTGATCCCCATCATGCCGATGCCGGAGCCAACCTTGAGATGGCAGACCCGCCGACGCCCGCTCACCGCTGACCCGCGTCCCGACGCCGGGGCCATGCGGCGGGGTGTGCGATCGCGCACCCCGCCGCGGATCCCACGACTCGGCCGGCAGCGGGGACCTAGAGTTTCTTCCCCTCCCCGACGCGACCGGACGCGCCGGTCTTTTGTTGCCGCGCCTGAGCCCGCGTGACTTCGACGTACACCTCTTCCTCGGTCTTCGTCGGCGCGGTCGGGGGCTCCGGCCGGATGTTGATCGCCCGAAACGCCACGCGCCCGGTGTGGGCTTGAAGCCCGATGTAGCCCGAGGCCGCGTCTTGGGCCGATGACTTGCCGCGATACGAGTCCCGATTCGTCATCCGCGTGGTTTGCACGCCGTTCAGACGCACGGTATACACATCACCGTTCACCTGAATCTCATAGGTATTCCATTCGCCCCGTCGCAGGGCAGCGGCTCGGGTGTAGATTTGCTGACCAGGCGACGCGCCGATCGGAACGGCATAGATCGCGCCGGTTCGTTGGTCCTCCTGCAACGCGCGCTCGTCGATCTGCACCTCAAACCCGGTGTCCACCGCCACCCACGCTTGATTGTGGTACCGATGCATCGTGGTTGGATCCCGGCGGTCGGGCACCAGCCGGCGCGGATCGTGGAACCGAACGAAAATACCCGAGTTGTCGTTGACGGTCTCGAGGCGAAATTCGAGAGTAAGCGTGAAGTCATTGTATCGTTTGGCCGCGTAGTACAACAGACCAAGATCGCCGCCGGGTTCGGCCACGATGGTACCGTCGATCAAGGAGAACCGCCCGGCCCCCACGGCCTGCCACGCCTGAAACGAGCGGTCGGTCCCGTCGAACAACGCCTCGAACCCGGCCTCGATCGACGGAATAGCCTCGATCGTGACCTGGTCCGCGAGTCGCCGCGCCAACGCCACGCCGGTCAACATCGGATTCGGCGAGCCGATGGTGGGAAAGAGCGCGGGGCCTACCACGTAGGCATTGACCACGTCGTGCAGCCGACCGTCGGCGTTCGTCACCGAGGTCGCGGGATGGTCGCCCATCCAGAGGGTTCCGGCCTCGTGGTGCGTCGTCCCTAAGCCGTCACGCCGTCTCGCCGGCGCCAACACCGTGGACGCCGCTTGACCGGCAGCAACCGGGAGAAATCCCGCTTCGGCTTGTACTTCATAGGACGACCCGTTCGCCAGGACCAACGCGACGTCGTCGCTCGCCCGATCCACCGCATCCCACAGGGCCTGATCTTTGGTCGTCGGGGCGAGCGCCACAAACGCGCGCCGGATGCCGAATTCATCGGACTCGGCGTCCAGCGTGACCGCGCTGCGGGGATTGCCCGCCTCCATCTCGCCGATGCCGCGGATGGTGACGACCACGTGCGTGTCGGTCACCGCGCGGAACGCGTCGAACCCGTCAAGATCCGGGATCTTCCGGAACAACTCCCGCTCGGAATCCACCCCGATCGCGGACAACCCCGACGCCGTGATCTGCACGTGAAAAAACCCGGCGGACCCGTCGGTATGTTGATGCCGTCCCTTGACGAAGAGGGCCGAAGCCTGGAGCTCGTTGATCGAGGCCTCGATGGGCAGCGCGGTCCGCGGGATGCGGATCGTGAGATTGGACCGCAGGTGCGCCATCAAATTCTTCCCGATCAGCGCGGAGCTGGGCGCGTTCGGAAACGACACCAGCGCCAGGCGCGCGTTCTCGATCGTGCCCAACGCCATCACCACGATCCCCTCCGGGGGAAGCGCGACCGGACCGCGGTTGGTCTCCACCGCCGTCACTCGCCCGCCCGCGGTGACGAGACGGGTGATGTGGCAATTCGGAACGATCATGAGGCGCTTTTTGGAATCATCACCGCCGGATTCGGCATACGCCTCACGCGCCGCCTTCATCAGCAGCGGGATGCTGGAGAACTTATTGAAGGGGAAAAATCCTGACCGCGAGGCGCTTTGGACCGCAAGCGGGGCGTCCAGTTTCGCCAAGTCGGGATCAAGGCCGGGGGCGTCATCGAGTTCAAGCGGCAATCCATCAAGCGGCATCGCGTCCGTGATCTCATCAGCCCGGAGGCCGTCGTACACGCGCTCCCGCAACGCCTCGTGTAACGGGCCGTTGATAAAGTCGTTGGTGATATTGGTGCCGATTTGCCGGGCAGCCTCGTCGAAATATTGACCCTTGAGCGCGGCCACGACCTCGGGCGGCCACGGAGGCATGGGCATCTCGGCGTCGAGCAATCGCGGTGACCACCCGCCGAAGTACAAGGACCGTCCGCCCAGACAGTAGGCAAGGCCCGGGAATTTATGATCGGAATGCCAGGCCAGCCCCCAGACCTCGTTGCGCGCCATGCCGTCCATCCCGGCTTGGCGCAGATCCGCAATGCTGGTGGCGGAGGCCGGATTCAGCCCCGCGAGCGGCATGTTCTGAATATGTTCGGGGAGGACAAACGGTCCGCCCTCCAACACCAAGATCCGGTGACGGCGCGTGGCGTCCCGCGCAAACAGGTGCTGCGCGACGACGGCGCCGAATGACCCCCCGCCCAGAATAATGACGTCGAACGGCCGCGCCCCGGGATACCGTTCCGGGTTTCCGCTCGCCAACGCTTCGTCCAATCCATTACACAGATAACGGCCTTGTACGTCTTTGGTAAAGTCGGTGTCCTGCGGTCTCGGGGATGTGGCCATCGTTCTACTCCTTTCGGCGAGGTGGGTGGGGTGGGACCGTCAGCGTGACATCCTGTGCGCGCGAGTCGACGGAGGAAGGGTCCCCCCCTGCGGGGGGGCGATCGGGAAGAGCCCCACGCGACCTGCGGGAGCGACGTGACAACCATGGCGTCACCTGTCGAAGCGATTCAACCGAGGCCGTACTGTAGCGCGCAGCCTCACGGAATGCAACGCGAGCCTGATTCTCGACCGTGTTTAGTAGAGTGCTGACGAAGGTCTTAAGTGTGGTTCGACGGGTTCACCACGAGTGGATACATGGCAGGAATTTCAATGCCACGTCCGTTCGTCCTGAGCGTGTCGGAGGACCTCCGCAGGGTGTGTCGGCACAGCGGCCCGCCGGTTCGACCGGGAAGACGAACCAAGGTGTTCGTGGGGAAAAGGGGCCCCGGTCGTTGCACGTCACGACATCGCCGCCAAGCGGGTAACCCTCAAACGAACAGATTAGCGAGAGATGTCACTATGATCGGGATGGGGCGGGGGCAACACCCGCAACGACTGATTCACGCTCGGGGCCTGCGCGTCCCGTCGTCCGAACGCGAACGACGCCGCGGCAATCACCGGCGGGACTAACGCGGCGGCCGCGGTGACGCCGAACAGGAGGTAGAACATGGTGGCCGCGGACCCGATCGGACCTGTGGTATACGCTTCCTCGACCGTATATTCCCCGGTGTTGGCCAGGTCATAGGCGTAGTTCGAAAATAAAAAATACGCGGCCAAGAGTTCCGCCCCCAGAGCGAGCAGGAACACGCCGGACACCTTGAATGCGGTTGAAAACGTCATGGCCGATGACTCCATATGATGATACGGCAGCACAAACCGGGAAAGAAAGCGGCTCGATCACCCGGGCTGCGCTACACTGGTGGATGATGAACCGATTTCGATCCCGGCACAACGAGCCACGCCTCGGCCGTCGGTTGTTCGCGATGGTTGGACTGGCGCTCATGGTCGCGAGCGCGGCATCGTGCCGATCCGGAGACGACTCGCCGGAAGGCCAGATCCGCGCGGCCATCACGCACGCCGAAACGCTCGCGGAAGCCAAGGACCTGGGCGGGCTGAAGGACGTGCTCTCCGACACGTATCGCGACGACGCGGGCCAAGACCAACGCGCGATCCTCAGCGTGCTCTTCATGCAATTTCGCCGGCACGACTCGATCCATCTGCTCACCCGGATCGATCGCGTGGATGCGCAACCGCCTCACGCCACGGCCACGGTGTTTGCCGCCATGGCGGGCCGCCCGATTCCTAGCGTGGACGACCTCCCCGCCCTGCGCGCGGATCTGTATCGATTCGATTTGATGTTCGCCGAAGAACGCGGAACCTGGCGGGTGACAAACTCCGCGTGGCGGCCGGCGGTGCTTCGCGACTTCTCGCCGTCCGGATCGGACAGAGACCGCCGGTCATCGAACGTTGTCCGGCCGCGGCTGGAAGAGTCGCACCACGGCTAACACGCCCGCAAATCCCATCGTGAAGATACTGACGATGGCGGCGGTTTCATAGATATCCTGGCTACGCCACACATAACCCAGTGCATCGGGATGCTCGGTGTTCGGCGACACGACGTGCATGACCAAGGCGCCGACGACCACCAGCAGGTACAGCACCACAGGGGGGAGCCAGTAGCTCGGGCCAAGATTATTTGTTTGGGTCGGCGCACGTCGGGACCGAGCGGCCAGGTACCACGCAAAGCTTTGAAAGAACGCGTACACGACCACGTACCAGCCGAGATAGTTGATCAGCGGGACCCCGAAGTAGCCGCCGCTGTTGTGCCAGATCCAAACCTTCAGGATTGTAGCGCTCCCAGGATCCACCACCACCCCCCACATCACCATCACGAACGCCGCGACCACGGGCAGGGCGATCCGGTTGAACCGTTGGTCCAACCGCGCATCGGCCTTATCGAGTAAAACGTTGCCGATGACCCACGCGTGATAGCCCATCGCAAAGTACATCACGCCGACGTCAAGCGGGACGTGGCCGATCATCGGCAGGTCAAACGCGTTGGTGAAGTGGTATTGACCGAAGGGAGGTCCTGCAACCACGCTGAAGTTCTCCACCGCAAAACCGCCGCCCGAAAACAACGCGAGGAACGCCAGCACGCCCGTGAGTCCGTAGCGCATCGAGCCATGGAGGAACGCCACTCCGACGCTTGCGACGATCAGCGCGAAGATTTGACGCGCGGGAGCCACCGCAAACAGCACAGCGCTGACCGCGATATACGCGATCACTATCCCCCACATCAGAGCGATCGGTCCGCGTGCCGGAGTCACGGGCGCGAGGGGGTCCGCGATGGATCAAGGGCGTTCATCGTCGCTACGCGGGGCCGCCTATTCAGCGCCCGTCACGGCCGAATCTCACTCATCAGCGCTGACCGGGACCGCGATCTGTCCGATCCGCGAAAGTCGAACGTTGTCGGAATCAACAGGGCTCACGACCGGCATCCCAATAGTTACCCCAGAATACCGGTGCCCCAGGGATTGTCCACGACGATTTTCCAGGTCCCATCGGCTTGTTTACACAGCACGTCGGATGATTTGCCAGACATGCTCACCAGCTTACCGGTGGGGTCGGTTCCCGCCAACGTCCACTCCCCGCAATACTGCGCGACATCTCCGGTCTCGACGACAGCGCGTTTGACGCTCCGGATCGTGGGCCGCAGCGCAATAAACCCCTGCAACGCCTTGCGCAGCGCCGCTTTCCCAGTCACGACCTGACCAGGCTCCGCGACCATGACGGCCTGCGGGTCGTACAACGCCAACGCCGCCTCCAGGTTGCCGTTATTGAGCGCGTCGATCAACTGACGGACTGTTTCCGCTGGTCCGTGCGTAGCCATCATGTCCTCCCTGACCTCTCGATATAACCCTGCTGTCAAAGCATTGCTTCGACATAAAGGAAGTCCGGTAGACATGATGGGCTTGCGACAATGCGGGTAAAGTCCCCACGGACAACATCAAGCCCCTGGTCAGCCCACAGCACGCGGGCCACGTCGAAAAACGCGGGATCGAGTTCGATGCCAACGGCCTTGGCGATACGATCGCGGCCGAACACGGTGAGCACCGCGGAGAAAAAACTGCCTGATCCGATCGATGGGTCGGCGAATCTGATGTCGACGTTCTTGCGACCGAGGAGCGTCTTCACGTACTTCGCGATCTCGACCGCAAGACGATTGGGAGTAGCAAATTGGCCGAGGCGATTTCGCTCAGCCGCCGACCGCCGTGCGTCGATTTCAGCTTGGATCGCCTGTCGGCGCGTCTCGATCCGACGGGACTTGTATCTGACGCTGTTCTCAAAAATCAGTGAGGACCGCCAGGAATGGAGCCACCGAAACCCAAGGGGCGACTCCCTGGTCATCCGACGCGCGACCCGCTCCGTTGTCGCAACGCGTCGATCCGATACTTAGCGTTCTTCTCAAAAACGAAGAGAGGTTGTTTGTTCTCAAACTCCGCTGCAGTGACCAGAAACTTTCTCGCTTCTTCAGCCCTGTATACATGGTCGGCCACTCTCTTCAAGTCGATCCGATTTAGGACGTCGATCGTGATCGGCCGCTTGGCGTCAAAGAACACGAGGGATCGGAGGAATCGTTGACAGATGTCAGAGTTTAAGAGTTCACACATAAACCGCGCCTCATCTTCCGACGCACACGGGATAAAGTAACAGGTATCGTCTAGCACAATCGGCTTCCCGTGTTGCATTCCAACAACCACAAACCGGCAGTTCTTGTAGAGTCCCGACACGGCGACCTTCCAAGGCGCAAACGTATAATCACCGACGCCAAAGACGGAAAAGCGAGCGCGTTTTTCGTAAATGATGCTCCGTCTTTTGTCAAGGACGTCTGCGTGTTCGATCAAGTAGTTCCATGTCTTTGGGGCCGAGCCTTTAATGTAATCGGTTTTGTCCGACGGCTTCTGCTGAGTCAGTAATACATACCGATCGGGAACTATGCGGCCATTGGCAATGTCCGAAGACTTCAGGAGCGGAAAGAGATACGTCATCTCGAGTCGGCATTTCTCATGTTTTCCGTTGATGAAATACCCGTTGTCTTGCCTGAATTCCATAATTCCCGCCGCGTCATGCTTCACCCCAGAGCGCCATGTGTAGTACGGAATGCCGTCAATGTCACGCAGGCGTAGGTACTCGTCGATGTCAGCGACCAGTTCCTTGCCCACAAGACCGATGGTCGAAAGCCTCCCATGAAAAGAAAGCTGGGGATAGACACAGGCCGTAGCGTCAGACCTTCCCATCCCAGTGTGCATGATGAGAAGACACGCATCAACGGACGCGCTGAAATGTTTCTGGGCATCGATCAAATGGAGAGAACACCGTCCGACGTTTAATTTGTTCAGCCACGCATGTCTCAATGTCTTGCGGGCAGTTGAGGTTTTGCAGAGCATGGCCAAGCAACCGACGCGACAATGTAATGCCTCCGTGAGCCTAATGAGCATCCACTCCGAGATGTCGAAGTTGGCCTTTCCTGTCTTAGCGGCGAAGCCCTTGTGGCCCTGAAAATTGGTCTTTTCAGGAAGATTGTCGCTCCCCAGTACGCCGAGAGTGGAATTTGTGACCCAAGGAGGATTGCCGATGACAAGGATGGTTCCGGCAAGCGTCGCGAGGAAGTCTGTCCAATCCATTTGAAAAAAGTTCCGACATTCCAGATCCGGTTCTCGCCCATCATGTTCGCGAACGACGTTCACCGCATCGCGAACGTATTGAGGGTTAATATCAAAACCATATATGGCCTTGGCTCTAGGGAATGAGGTCATCGCCGCGGCGACAAAATTACCACGGCCGCAAGTGGGTTCGACAATGACGTCGGCAGTCTCGCCGCTGTTACGAAGGAAGCCGGCAATCTCATGCGCCAGATCCGGCGGTGTCTGGAAGTCCCCGAACTCGACTTTCGGCGTCGGCGTCATCAGACCACTCGGTTCACGCCGCTTACTTGGCCTGCGTGTTCGATCACGCGGCTGTACTGAAGCCGCCACTGAAGGGCATTCGAGATTGTCAGATATCCTACCTCCGGCCTTTTCTTCAGAATCTCCTGAGCAAGCTGGCGTGACTGAATCTCTTCAAGCGGCAGGAACCGCTCGGACATGAAGGCCACGAGATCATCGGCGTTTCCAGAGTTGTCCAGTATCTTGATGATCCCGGTCGTCGTTTGGTAATCACCCGTTCGGCCGGCCTCAACAAAGATGACATGTTTGATATTGAGTGCCGCTGAATGCGTTGTTCGATCGTCTTTTTTATCATAGACGAAGACAAGCAGCGAATAGCCTAGTCCGTACACCTTTTGGCGCGCGGACTTGAACGGACACGAGGATTGCGGCTGCCGAATACTGGTGACCTTGATGTCGACTCCGAGTTTTGGGAAGTCGATCCCCTTGGCTGACGAACCCTTCACGTAGGTGTACTTCTCCTGGAGGAGGGCTTGGAACTTGTGCTCCAAGTACGTGCCCACCGCCTTGCCGTCCGTTACCCCGAATAAACTAGGCTCACGGTGACGTGATTCGCGTTTGGCGAAGTCCTTCGCCTCGTGAACAAGCATCTCAACCGTGAGGGCAATCTTCATTGCGTTTCACGCTGACCCGATGGCGGCACCTGACGTCGCTCATCTCTCTTCACAGCAAGATAATCTCTCGCAACCAGGGTAGGGAACCAGCATCACAGGCCTACCACAGCGGCTTTTGATCCGCGTTGTTCGGTTGTGGTCGGTTCAGGTGTTGGTACGCCAGCGGGGTGGCGAGGCGGCCGCGGGGGGTGCGGTCGAGGAAACCGCCTTGTAGCAAGAAGGGTTCGTAGACGTCTTCGATGGTCTCGCGTTCTTCGCCGATGGCGGAGGCCAGCGTATCAACACCGACCGGGCCGCCGTTGAATTTGTCGATGATGGCGGCCAGCAGGCGGCGGTCCATGACGTCGAAGCCGTGTTCGTCGATTTCCATCATGGCCAAGGCGCCTCGCGCCGACTTCATGGTGATCATGCCGTCGGCTTTGACCTGGGCGAAATCGCGCACGCGGCGCAGCAGGCGGTTGGCGATGCGCGGGGTGCCGCGCGCGCGGCGGGCGATTTCTTGGGCGCCTTCGGGGTCGATGGGCACGTTGAGCAGGCGCGAGGAGCGCATGACGATTTGTTCCAGCTCGGCCGGGGTGTAGTACTCCAGACGCGAGATCACGCCGAAGCGGTCTCGCAGCGGCGAGGTCAAGAGCCCAGCGCGCGTGGTGGCGCCTACCAGGGTGAACGGCGGCAGGTCCAGTTTGATGCTGCGCGCGGACGGGCCCTGGCCGATCACGATGTCGAGTTGGAAGTCCTCCATCGCAGGGTACAGGATTTCTTCCACGGCCGGGTGCAACCGGTGGATTTCGTCGATGAAGAACACGTCGCGGGGCGCGAGGTTGGTCAGGATCGCGGCCAGATCACCCGCGTGCTCCAGCGCGGGACCTGACGTGGTCTTGAGTTGCACCCCGAGTTCTTTGGCGATGATGTGCGCGAGCGTGGTCTTGCCCAGTCCGGGCGGGCCGTAAAAGATCGTGTGGTCCAGCACCTCCCCGCGTTGCCGCGCGGCCTCGATGTACACGCGCAACGTCTCTTTGACCTTTTCCTGGCCCACGTACTCGTCCAGCGCAAGCGGCCGCAGGCTGGTTTCGTACCGGCGGTCGTCGTCGAGCATGCCCGTGGTCAAGGGCGAGTCCGCGCGTTCAGGTGTGGGCTTGATCGTCATTTAGACAGCCGCCGCAGCGCCTCGCGCAAGAAATCTTCCACCGTGAGTTCCTCCCCGGGCCGACTGCGTTCGATCTGTTTGAGAATGTCTTTGGCCACGGGCGGCTGATACCCGAGGTTCACCAACGCGGACAAGGCGTCATCCGCGATTGACGACGGGCCGGTTGCGCCCTCGACCGCGGCCTCTGGGACGATCGAGGTGATCTTGGACTGCAGTTCCAGGATGAGCCGCGCCGCGGTTTTCTGGCCGATGCCTGGCACGGACGAGAGCCGCCGCGCGTCGCCCGCGCGGATCGCGGCGGCCAGCTCCGCCACCGACAGGCCCGAGAGCAACGCCAATGCCAGGCGCGGCCCAACCCCCGACACCGAGATCAATAACAGGAACGCGGCCTTCTCCTCCGAGGACAAAAATCCGTAGAGAACGAGCGCGTCTTCGCGCACGTGCGTGTGGGTATGCACGCGAACGGTTTGTTTGAGATCGGGCAGGCGGTAGTACGTTTGCAGCGAGGTGAACACCTCGTAGCCCACGCCGTGGACGTCGATGATCACGGACTGCGGAGACTTGGCGAGCAGCGTCCCCGCGAGCGCGGCGATCATGCGTGCGCGATGCGGGAGGACCCGCCGGACAAGGCCCGCGCCTGATGCCCGGAGCCGGAGTGGATGTGGCAAATGGCCGCGGCCAAGGCGTCGGTGGCGTGGTGCGTGGTCATCTCCACCGACACCCGCAGCAGGCGACCCACCATGTACTGCACTTGATCCTTGGCCGCGCCGCCGTAGCCCGTCACCGCGATTTTGATGGCCGTGGGCGAATACTCGACCACCGCGAGCTTGGCCTGCTCCGCCACGAGCAAGGCCACGCCCTTGGCCTGACCGAGTTTGAGCGCCACTGCCACGTTCTTGGCCAAAAACGTGTTTTCCACCGCGACCCCGTCCGGACGGTACCGCTCGCACACTTCACGCAGGGATTCGAAGAGTTGATTGAGGCGCGTGGGCAACGCGCGGGTGGCGGGGATGGTGATGGTGCCGGAGGCCACATGGCAGAGGTCCGAGCCCTGGAGCTCCACCACGCCGTAGCCGGTGGCGTTGAGACCGGGATCAATCCCTAAGATCCGCATAACCGGCCCTTTCTCCCGTGAGCCGCGGACGGCGCGTCCTACCCCAGCACCTTCTCCAACAGGGCCTGGTCGATATCGAAGTTCGCGTGGACCTTCTGCACGTCGTCGTGATCTTCGAGCGCGTCCATCAACTTGATCATCTGCTCGGCGTCCTTGCCTTCGAGCTTGATGTAGGTCTGCGGAATCTGCGCGGCCTCGGCAAGCGTGACCGGCACTTTCTTGTCTTCCAAGGCCTTCTTGACCGTTTCCACGTCGGCCGGCGCGGTGAAAATTTCGAACACCTCTTCGTCGTCGGATTTCATATCTTCCGCGCCCGCGTCCAGTGCCAGGGTCATGAGCGTGTCTTCATCCGCTTTATTCTTGGCCACCGTGATGTAACCGCGCTTCTGGAACATCCAGGCCACGCAGCCGGCTTCGCCCATGTTGCCGCCGCTCTTGGAAAACACGTGCCGAATTTCGGACACGGTGCGATTCTTGTTGTCGGTCATGATCTCGACCAACAAGGCCGTGCCCCCGGGCCCGTACCCTTCGTACGTCAATTCTTCGTACGTCACGCCCGGCAATTCGCCGGTGCCCTTCATGATGGCGCGCTTGATGTTGTCCGCCGGCATGTTGGCTTCCTTGGACTTCAAAACGGCCAGACGCAGGCGGGGATTGCCGTCCGGATCCCCGCCCCCGATCCGCGCGGCGACCGTCAACTCTTTGATCAATTTGGTGAAAATCTTTCCGCGCTTGGAGTCGGCCGCGGCTTTTTTATGCTTGGTGGTGGCCCATTTTGAGTGGCCGGACATGACAAAACTCCGAGCAAATGACGCGAAAATTGCCTGGAAAACAGCGTGGTTGTAACACATTGGCGAGGAACGAGTCAAACGCGCGGTGGCCGTATGCGGGCAGTCGCTGAAACTCGATCGAGCGTGGTTCGACGGGCTCACCACGAACGGCATTCAGATCCGCATCCGTTCGTCCTAAGCGTGTCGAATGACGCTCATTGGCTGGAGTTACGTGTATTTTTCGGTGTGAATTTGCCCGCGCGGCACGCCCAACTCGATCAACAAGGCTTTCACTTCCTTGACCATCGGCACCAGGCCGCAGACGTAGGCGGTTTTGGTTGCGGGGTCGGTCAAGGTCTCGCGCAACGCGTTCTGCACCCAGCCGACTCGGCCGGTCCACGCGCGTGGACGGCTGACCGTGGGAAAGAAACGGAACCGCGCGTGGAAGGCTTCGAGGCGGCGCCAGTCGGATTCGTAGAGAATCTCGTCCTCGTGCCGTACGCCGAAATACAACGACATGGGCCCGTCGAATCCGCGGTCGTACAAACCGAGGATCATGCTGCGGATCGGCGCGACGCCGGTCCCCGCCGCCACGTAGACCCGCTCGAAGTTCCCTCCCCGGTCCACGAAGCTGCCGCGCGCGTCGGAAATGGTCAGCGCATCCCCGACGCGCAACCGTTCGTGAAAATAGGTGGAGACGTACCCACCTTCCACGTGTTTGATGCACAGGTCGATGGTTCCGGCTTGCGACGGCGGGGACGCGATCGAATACGCTTTGCGCACCACGGTCTCGCCCTTGGGGACGTCGACCATCACGAACTGACCCGCCGTGAACGGAAAGACCGCGCCGTCGCCCGTCGTGAGCCGGAACACCTTGACGCTGGAGGTCAACGGTTCAATCGATTGGAGAATGGCCTGAAACGACCCGGTCGGCACCGGACATCTCCGGAGCAATCACTGGACCAGTTTACAAGAGGATGGATTCCGCCAACAACAAGTACCGCGAAAACGCTTCCCCCGCCAACACCATCAGCGCGGCGATATACAGCAGGCCGGTCGCCGACATGTTGGCCTTGTACCGAATCGTGTTCAAAATCATGACGGCGAGCGCGAGCGGCACCAGGATCCCGATCGCGACGCGTATCCACAAGAACAGCCCCAACACGGTTTCCAGGCGGAGCGCCCCACCCACCACATCCGAGGGAAGGCCGAACGCGAACGTCAACGTGCTCAAGGCGCCCTGAAAAATGATCGCCACCAGAAAGATCCACGCGAGGATATTCAGGTGGCTCATCGGCAAGTTGGGACTCGTCAGATACCGGTGCCCCAGCAACATTCCGAGCATGGAGGAGCCGAGCACCGCCGTGGAGAATACGAAGCTGACCGGAATACCTGGAGCAAAGGCCGCCGTACCGGCCCGTGCGGCGTACAACGCCCCACTGGCGACAATCAGCGCCGAGCCGAATCCAGCCGCGGCGTAGAGCCACACAACCGGGTGGTACTCCTTCTTGATCCAAAACAACACGACGTAGACGAACAACGTCACCGCATAGGCCAAGGTGAGCGCCGCGACCGCGTGCGCCCACGGTCCGCCCGCTCCGTCAGCCGGCACGGCGGGAACCGCCACGCCGAAGAGGAGAAAAAAGATCATGCCGTTGAGCCGAAAAAAACTCAACCCGAGTTGGCGTTTGGCGATCGCGGCCAATAACACGACCCCTCCGACCGAGAGTTGGCTGAACAACAAAAAGAGGATTTCCGATTTTTCGCCCACGCGCACTCCGTCGATCGCTCAAGAAAGGGAGAGGCCCTGCCGACTGCGCAGGGCCTCTCCGTGATTCACTGACTTGAGGTCGGATCGACCGTTATTTTTTCTTGCCGTTCTTGACCTTTGACGCTACCCAGAACTGCAACCCGATCACAAACAACGCCGCAAACACCGGGTACACGTAGGCTTTGGTCGGAATCGGGGGTTCCAGAATGGTGTGGTACCAGCTCGAGATCGACATCTTGCGGCCAGCATCGCCGTTGTGGCCATCCCACGCCATAAAGAGGATCGGGATGTATTTACCCGTCGTGAACTGGACATCCTTTTCCTTATCCTCGGTTACCATTGACCGCTTCAGGATCACGCGCCATGTTCCAGCCTTATGTTCCGCGAACACGGCTTTCACCGTGTCACTGCCGTGCGGAGCGAGCTCCTGATCCCAGCCAGTGCCCGTGAAGGTGCCGATCTTTCCGTCCACTTCCCACTTCCACAGATCCACGTTGTTCTTGGCGTCGCCGAAGATAAACCGAGGTTTCTCCGGCGCATTGAGGCTTTCCCACTTGGTCGGGAACTGGATGGCAAACGCGTCGTTGAAAATCGGTTGATCGCGTAACGCGATCGGCTGCCCTTGCGGCGGTGTCTCCTCGTATTTGGCAGCCGTGGCCAATGTCTCCGGCGAACCGACGCTCTTGTTCCGGTCGCCCCACTCTAGCAAATATGCCACCTCGGTGCCGTTATACAGGGAACGCACCCAGACCTCATCGACCTGCCGGACAAAGTTCCGCGGTTTATGAGTGATCTGCCCGCCGAGTCCGATGTAATTCGGCGCACGCTCCAGCCACTTCGGGTCGTCCGGCGCTCCGGGGATCTCGCCTTCGACATACCCGGCTCGGAGCACAAAGTCGTTCATGGGTTTGGTGGTCTGCTCGTCGATGTGTTTTTTCGGACAAAGCGACATCACGAAGTTCGCCACATCCCAGCGCTGATCTTCCGTCAACGTTTCCGCGAAGGACGGCATGGGGGTCCCATTCAATCCGGTCGAGACCTCGCGGAAAATATTCGCCGGGTTGTACGGATCCCGACGGTTGCCTCGGAAGTTCCAACACTTGTGCAGGTCTGCGGGACGGATGGGAAATCCCCATTCATCCTTTTGGGTCGCGTTTCCGTCGCCTCGGCCATCCTCGCCGTGGCACTCCACGCACTTACCCTTATTCATGAACACTTCGCGGCCGCGCTCAATACTTTCTTTAGAAGTCGGAACCTGTTTGCCGAAGTTAATCAACGTCAAGGTTTCGGTCTCTTTATCCGTGAAGTCGCGGTCTTTGATCAATTCAGTCCGAACAAACTCGACCACTTGCCGGCGCTGTTTATCGGTCAGAATACCTTCCCATGACGGCATCGCAGAACCCGGCAACCCGTGGGTGACCGTCAGGAACAAGTCGTCAAGAGTCGGGAGCTCGCCGCTTGCAGTATGCCGAATCTTGAACGTACCCTGGTTAAAGTTGCGCGGTCTCGGCCAGAGGCGATCAGCCCCCGGACCATCGCCTGCCCCTTCCGGCCCGTGACACCACACACACTTGCGGAAATACACCGCCTTGCCCGCTTCCAAATCCTCAGGCGATGCTTTGCCGGGCAACCCTTGGGTCTTCGGGGCCTCAGCCGCCTTTTCCTCCTGAGCCTGCGCGCCGGCGATCCACCCGATCGAGAGCACTCCCACGCCGATCAGCCCGGTCACCGCAAGACCGATCAGTACGCCTGCCCTCTTTTTCCCGCCTTCTGCAATCCCCTTCATCGTTTGACTCCCCTTATCAAGCACCCGATGAGCCAGTGTTTAGTGATACGCACAAACCGCCGCGTATCAATCCCAGGTCCGCGGATAGAATCCGGTATGCCAGTACTCGAACAAGATGGCCTTCCACATCTCGTCGGCCGTCAAATGTTGCTCCCACGGCGGCATCACCGATGCCCACGGGAAACCTTCGCGGGGAAGACCCATTCCGCCCTTGGCCACGCGCCAGAACACAAACGTCTCTTGCAACTGCGCGATCGTGCCCGGATCCGAGAAGTTTGCGGGAATCGGGTTGAACGCAAAGGCGAACATCCCTCGACCATCGAGGTTATCTCCATGACAGAAGTGGCAATTCTGGAAAAAGATTGCCCCGCCTTCCCGAACGTACTGCATGTATTTCGAAGCGTTCGGATCAAAAGGGTTATCATTTACGTGCTCTTGCTGGATATCTTTGGCATAATTGCCGCTGTCATCGACACGGAACGGATTCTGCGCCGTCTGGAGCGTGTAGGTCTTCCCATTATTGAGTTTGACCGACGCCGGGGGTGCCGGATGCACGGTCCGGAGCTCGATCGGCTCCTCGAACTTCGGGACCACGTTGCTCCATGTCCCCCACGCCATCAACGCAGGAAGCGCAACAAACGTGACCGTCCGCACTCCCCGGTGTGTCGGGGTTACTCCGCCGAGCGTATCCAGAATGGGCCGCTTAAATTCAGCCCATGATTCTTCGTCGGCCGACACCAGCAGGAAGAGCACCAAGGTGATCAGCCCCATATAGGTTTTGAGCAGGGCCGAAGGAATAGGTGGAAACAACACGTAACGAAGTACGATGTAGGCGGCACCCCAGATCAACAACGCCTGCCAAAATTTGGGAATGGAACGACCTTGCTTTTTCAGCATCCAACCGCCGATCACAAAGGCGAAGAACACAGCCGTCAGGATCAGCAGGAGCTCGATCGGCATTGCTCCCGGAATCCAAATCTTTCCCACCGGACCCCCTCCTCCCGCGAAAACTTCGGTTAACCCAACCTATTTCGTCTCACAAATCGGCGATCGCCGGGCCGAGACATACAACCACTAGCTCTTTTTCCCATCCTTATCCATCTTCAGGCCGCTCTTGGCCATAGCCGCCTCATCCTGTGACAGCAAAAACTCCGCAAGTTTTTCTACCGCCTCGTACGTAAACTTCTTTGAAAAATCAGGCGGCATCATCGATTGATTCGGGTTGCCAAAGGTAAACGCCGGTACCACGAACGCACTTGGGTTCATGATGGATTCGATCACGTACTCCTTTGGCGTCTTGGCGTGTGCTTTCCCTTCCTTCACTCGCGCCTTATACTCCGCCGACGCCAGTCGTTTGACCGAGGTGATTTTTTCCGCAAGGACCGGCCCAACGGCTCCGGTAGTAAATTCCGTCCCTGGGATCGCGTGGCATCCAGCGCAACCCATTTTTTTGATCATCTGTTCCGGCGTATCCGTTCCCATCGCGATAGGAGGTCCGGCAGGCACGCCGCCTGCCACCTCAGGCTCCGGGGCCTTCCGTTCGCTTTCAGGAATAAATTTTTCGTAGGCGGCACGCAGATCGGCCACCGCCGGGGCCTCTTCTCCCTCACGAGTAAAGAGCCAGGTATCGACGGCAATCATCTCGTCGATGGTCAACCCGATAGCACCTTTATGGATCTCCGGCATCGGGCTCTCACGGTCATTGCTGCCTTTCACGCCGTAACCCGCCACGATAAAGCAGTTCGGGCATGAGTGGGATTCGGCAATATACTCGATCGCGCTCGTGGCCCGACCGCTCCCCGAGAAGGACTCGGTTTTGACACTATCCGGTTTCAAATAGCGGGGATCCTTGATTCGCTCAGCGGCCCGCGTAGGAATCCCGGAAAGGTTCGGGGCCCGTTCGCTCAACGCCCCCTTCTGGAACCCGTGGCAGAGTGGGCACTGCCCTTTGCCTTGGCCGTGGAGCGTACCCATTTCCCCGAAGATGATCATCTCACCCTTATCCGCGAGTTCCTGGGTGCTCATATCTTCGGCTTTTTTCGCGGAACCGGCAGGCTCTGCAACCGGCACTTCGCCGCGAACCTGCGGCAACCAGTTCGAGTAGCTGGCGAACGTTCCGCTCATCAGAGTGAAGAACCCGACCGCCACCAGCAACATACGAACCTTGGGCAACATGTATCCGAGCCACATGAGGAAGATCGCGCTCAGCAACAGCCCGAACGCCAGACCAAGTGTTCCCCCACCAGCCGTCGCCCACTTGATGAAAGCGATACCAGCCACGCCACCTATAAGCAGACCAAGCTTTCCTGGAATCACCGTCTCATCTCCTCGTCTGGAAATTTCCGGCCCCTCCGACCAGGAGGGGCCGATTGACCATCAGTCGGTCGAGGTTACTTTGAGCCTCCAGCGATCACTGGCTGCCCAAGACCGGAGGGCTGCCGCTCATCCACCATCGAAGGGACCTGCTTGTGCGAGGAGAACTCCCCAAGCCAGAACACGAACAAGGTGAAGGTCCAGAAGATCAACACGTTGAACGACATCACATTCGCGGCAAACCCGATCGCGTGGGTAAACGCCCATGGCGAGTTATCGCGAAAGACCTCCATGGAGTGCCAGAACAGTCGCACCGAAGATCGGATGTACCCCATAAGGGCCATGAGCCAGGTAAACGACACCCCGAGCGCAAACAACCCATACTGCGATCGGACCGAAATTTTGCCCCATTCCACGGGCCCGGTCAGCCGTGCGCCTTTCATCATGGCCACGTTCAGACCCAACCCGACAAACAAACACGTCAGCGTGCCAACCACCTGGGGAACCGACAAGCCCACGCGGACGTTCGCGGGGATGAAGTAGCCGATGATCGCCAGCCACCAGTTGTTGACCAGCGCCACCGCGAACATCGCGATCATGACCGCATTTCCCAACGCGGCCCACGACACCGTGATGATCTTATTGCAGCGTTGATATAGGACGAAGGAGATAATCGTGGTGATCAACATGGTGTTGACCGCGCCGTTCTTCGCGGACATCACTCCGAAGTTCCCGATCACCGGATGCTGCTGACCGCCAATCGCCTTTAACTCCGCGGCGCGCATCACCAAGGTGTGCGGGGTCAGCCACACCAAAAACGCGGCCGTGGTCAAGAACAGGATGTATTTGACATATTTGCGGTATGGCTCGGACCCGCGCATGCGGCCCATGCCGTTGAACAGATAGTAGTTGGTGGTAAAAAACAAGGCGCCAATCAACACGGCTTGAATGATGAACAACCACGCGAGCAACCCGCCCATCAGCGTAATGCCCATTTGCTGACGGTAGGCGTATACCTCGCGCATCAGCCAATACCCCGCGAATGGGAGCGGAATGAGGGACGCGATCGCCAAAAACATGGCCACGTAGCCCATCCAATCGTAGTAGGCCTTTTCACGGTCGGTCTTAGCCGCCAGGAACTTGTACGCGGCATAGGCCGCCACAATCCCGCCGCCGAACACCATATTCCCGATGATACGGTGCACGTTCAACGGATTCCAGAGCGCGTTGTGCAGCAGATTGATCAGACTACCGAGAAACTGCCCTTTTTCATCAACGCCAGCCGGCGACATCATGAAGCTGCTCCACGAATTCGCGAGCATCATGAGCACGCTGCCGAACACATTGAGTAAAATACCGAGCGTGGCGTGGATCCACTTGAGGAACCCGCCATCGTTCATCTTGTCCCACCCGTAGTAGTAGATATATAACGTGCCGCTTTCAGCCAAAAAGAGCAGCGCGTAAATATGCATGAAGGGCTTGAAGAGCGACGCGATGTACGCAAAGAATGTCGGGTACAACGCGATAAATGAAAAGAGGAGTATCCCGCCCAAAATCGCGGTGACCGAATACGCGGTTAAACTGATCCGGATGAAATCGTGGGCCAGATCGTCATATCGCTTGCCAGCCACCCGATCTTTGGACATGATGCCGACCAGCTCGATGATCATGCAGAAAATCGGTACCGCCAGCACAAAGCTCCCGAAATAGAGATGCTGCTGTGCGATGGTCCAAATGACGACGCGGTTTTCGCTTAACGGATAAGGCAACTGGTACGCAGGATAATCGGCCGCCGTGGTAGTGGGCGCCGGGGGACCGGAGACGCACCCCTCGACCTTGAAGTAGACATCCTTTCCCTTCTTCTCGCACCCGGCAACCTGCTGCGCGGCTTCCTCGGCTGCCATCGAGGTGCCCGGAGTCAGGACGAGCGCCAGAGGAAGGAGCAACGTCGCGAGCATTGCCCCCAACATCAGGAAGGACCACACTCTTTGCCCGTTCCCCATCGCTCTTATCAGCTTCATGGCTTTCTCCTTCGTTGTTCCAACCGCCCAATATGGAATTGAGCGAACCCCAGAGAGGTCCTTTGCCTTACTTAATCTCGCCATCCAGTCCCGCGTTCTCGCCACCAATTGCTCGGTTCGATCGGCGACTTCCGAGGACCACGCCCGCCGGATTCACGGACGACAAAACAGCCTACCCCGCGCAGAACGCGCGAACAGGAACTTAGATCTTCAAAAACGTGAAGTAGTCGAGCCCCTGCGCCTTCATCATCAACCAATCAATAAACTGAAAATAAAAGAACCACCCCACAATTGCGATTCCAATTAAGACGACCATTTTCATATGAATGAGACCCTTTCAGTGGCGAGGTCGCTCAGTGAGCACCGGCGTGGCTCGCCGCGCCGATATTCCCGAACCAATAGAAGAACCAGATCGAAATTATCGATACCACGATGTAGATGATGGCTCCCGCTCGACTTCCAGTGCCTTCTGGGGTGGTGTGGGTGTTCTTTTCCATCGTTTACTCCTTGGCGAGTCCCTTAATGCCCAAATTCCAATCAGAACAGCGGCATTATAGGGAAGGCGAAAAACGGAGTCAAGCAAAAAATCCAGTCAAAATTTCACCAACCGGACGCACGACTGATTCGCGTACTCAAGGATCGGAATTACCCGGATTTCGCGCAGCGAAATCCGATCGTTACGTCCCGATAATCGGGACGCATTTTGAATCGGGTGGTGGCCCTCGCCCTCGACACCGAGTCGTTCCAGGACGCGCCTCGAATAACCCGCTCCTTGCCGTTCGGGGGCCCCAACGGATCGCGATCTGACATAGTCGTGTAGTAGCGCTCGTCGAACCAATCTGCGGTCCACTCCATCACATTGCCGGCAAGATCGAACACCCCCTCGGGACTCCGGTCGCCTCGAAACGCGCCGACCGGAGACGTGTACTTAAACCCATCCGCGTCATCGACCAAATTCGCGTTCGCGGCGATCGGCTCGTCGCCCCACGGGTACAACCGCTGACTCGGCCCTTTGGTGGCCCGTTCCCATTCGACCTCAGTCGGAAGCCGCTTCCCTTTCCAGATGCAATAGGCGTTGGCGTCCTCCCAAAACACCCCGACCACGGGGTTGTAGGGATTCATGAGAAACGGCAATGCGCTGCTGTCCACCGCGAGATATCCGGCCAACCGGGGTTTGCGATGGCTCGTTGCGGCCATAAAAGCATAGTAGTGCGCAAACGTGGTTTCGTAGGCATCGATCCAGAACGGAGCCAACGTGATGGTGCGTTCCGGCTGTTCGATCGCCCCTCCCAACCGATCGCCCATGGTAAACGGACCGCCGGGAATATGAATCATCCGATCGAATTCCGGGTCGATAGTCACGGTCGCGAGCTGCGACTCGGCGTTTTTCATCTGCTCTTCCGCCGCTTTAATCTTGACCGCCAACGGCGTGTACCCGGACGACTCGACCTCCTCGCCCGGCACCTTCCCGGTCCGCTTAATGCCGACCATAAGGATCCCGACGATGGCCAGGACCAACCCGAGATAGAGCCATTTAAAGAAACTGCTCATATCGACTGGAGGCGAGGGGGCGACGCGACGGGTTGGGAACCGTGCCCTTCGCAGACGGGCAACCGCCGTTTAGCGCGACGGCGTCGACTGATTGGAAAGCGCCACCGGGGATTTGTCGAGGATCAGGCCCGTCCCCGCGGTCCGAGACTCCGTCTGGTCCGTCTGTTCGCGTTCCTTCACGGCCCAGCGTCGCTCCATAAACTGTCCGACGAACAAGCCCGCCACGAACATCGCGCCCGCATAAAACGACACGTAAAACGCATAAAACAGGTGTTTCACTGCGAAGTCTCCCGATCCGAGTGGCTGAAGCGAGGACGGCGCATGATCCCAACCGGGCGTCCGGATTGTCGGCGCATCCATGCCTGCTCCGACCGCTGCCCCACCGCCATGCCCCAGAGAAAAATCGCGCCCGAAAACAAAATCATGTAGCGCACGTACAGCTTGCCCATCAAGTAGTCCACCAAAAACGCGGCGCCCACCACCACCACCATCATCGCCACGTAAAACCGCGTCCGCATCATCGCCCCCCCGACGACGCCGCAACGGCGAGCACACGATCCCGCTCCTTGCGACGTCCCACGCGGTAGCCCCACCCAAAAAAGACCGCGCTCAACGCGAACACGCCGAGGGGATACAGGACGATATGACCGAAATCGAATTCGTACATCGTCGGAAAACCCAGGGAGGCATTATAGGAGCCGGTGACGAACCAAGTCAAGCCGACGGTTGTTCACCCAGGTTATCCACTCAGGCTTGACTCGCTTCAGTGGGTTTTGGCATGCTACGCCAATCGGTAAGGAGAGGGTATGGACGCACAAACGGAAACCCAGGAAGACGTCGCGGCGCGCAAGCGATCGGTCTTTGACTGGATCGTATTGCTGGGCATGGTCATCAACATCGTCATCGCCGCCTTTATGGTGTTGTATTATTTCGAGTTATTCTGATTCCGACATCAGCCGTCGCTTTTCGCGCACCGAAAACCGATCACTGCGCTCGTCTGGTGCGGCGCCGCCGCAAATCGTTTGGCGGCTCTGACGTCCGACGGCGTATCATTCCACGACCCGCCGCGGTACACGCGATGTTTCCCAGTTTCCGGCCCTTTGGGCGATTCAAACGGCGCGCCTAAGTAATAGGTGTGGTCGTACCAATCCGCAACCCACTCGGCCACATTGCCGGACGCGTCGTACAGCCCATAAAAACTTCGTCCTTTGGGAAACGACCCGGGCGGCGCGGTGTACGCGAATCCGTCGTCGGCGCCTTGTATATTCGCGAGCCCTGGGCCGAATACCGATCCCCACGGCCAGGCCACCGCACGATCACCCCGTGCGGCTTTTTCCCATTCGGCCTCGGTGGGAAGCCGCTTACCCAGCCACGCGCAGTACGCGCTGGCCTGAGTCCACGACACGGCAACCACCGGCTGCTCGGGCGCCGTCAGTTTGGCGGGATCGTCCTGCAGGACCGGGATCACCGGCGTGGGCGCCCGCGTGGCCCGCGTGAACAACTCGTACTGCGCGAACGTTACCTCGAAAAGATCGATCCAAAACGCGCCCACAAACACACCGCGCTGCGGCATCTCATCTTGGTCACCCTCAACCGGCGGGCTTCCCATCAGGAACGGCCCTTCCGGAACCAACACCATGTCGGAACCGTCGTCCTGCTTGACCACGCGGAGTTGCGTGAAGTCCCACTGCTCGGTCCTCACCGCTTCGGCCGGCGTGGACCGCGTTTGCGCGGCCTGGCGCAGCACGGCTCGCGACTGCACCATCGCATACAACATGAACACAATCATGAGCACAAACGCAATGAACGCGGCCACCAGACCGTAAAACAAGGCATCACGCTTCATCGGGGTCTTTGCCCGAGACTCGGACCGCTCATCCATGTGGCGTCTTCCCCTTTCCGCCGACAGGTCCCCATCATCCCCGCCCAACCACGGCCCTGATCCGAACCGCGCTCATCGGCCTAAAAAGGACATGGCGGGGTTTCCCCCGCCATGTCCTTTGTTGCATCACGTGCGTTCGTTCGCGGGTCAGCCGTCCTCACCACGCCGACCCATCGACCGACCGAGTTATTTCGCGGCAAATGCGAAGTCGGCTTTAGTCGTCCCCTTCGCGGTCACCGTGATATTCGCTTCCTGCTTGCCGAGTTTGGGGTGCCACGCATACACCTCGTAGGTCCCCGGCGGCACATCCCCGATCGAAAACGTTCCATCCTCGCCCACAACCGCATAGTACGGATTCTCGATCGGCAGGAAGAACGCCTGCATGTAGTTGTGTTGATCACATTCGATCATGAAGGTACTCTCCTTCTTGCGAAGGATGACCGGTTTCTTGATGGTCTGTCCCTTTTCCGGCAACGGCAAATTGAAGATGGTGGTGTTGTTCGCGCCCGCCACTTCATAGCTGTGCGGGTTGTGGAGCACGCCGGTCGCGGCTTTGGGGTCCGAGGGGTCGGCATCCGTATTCAACACCCGGATCTCCTTCTTCTTCTGGACCACGCCAACCATCTTGGACGGCCCACCCTGCACGAGGAACTTGCACCCCTCGATCGACACGTCGGTGCCGTCGAATTTAAACGGTTTGCCCTTCTCCACGCTCTCGATATACACCACGACATCCTGCAAGCCGCCGTCTTTGCCGACCTTGACCTCTTGCACCGCCCGGTTGCCCTTGCCGTCCGAGTCGGTCTTCTCGCAGAATCCCGAATTCGGAAATTTGGCGAAGGCCGCTGTCTTGGGACCCGGCGCCGCGCCCTTAAAGGAAATTTTCCCGCTCACCGTTCCGCCGTCAGCCACTGGCGCTTCGGTATATTCGGCTTTCGCCCCGGACCCAAACGCCAACGTCGCCCCGACCGCCACTGCCACCACTGCCCTACTGAGTTTCATTTGTTCCCCTCCCGTTTGTCGATCTGACCACAGCTCGCTGCCACACCGCAGCCCGCCCCCCGAAACGCGTCGCGCCCACCAACCTTCGCAACCCGTTAGACGGCTGCGACGCCGCCCTATTCACACCACTCGCCCCTATCGGAACTCCCACGACCGGAACATACACGCACGCGGTGGGGACAACTCACGAATATACGTCGAGTGCAAAAAAGGCGGGGTGAACTATAAACCTAAACAAAAAGCAATGTCAAGGAATACTCCGGGCACCCATGCCGGAAGAGCGCAACGACAGAGGACCGTCTGGCGCCTGAACCACCACCGCCCGGCGAAATGTCGGAAGCGTCGCGATGACGGTGGGTTTCCCGAAGCGAAATCCTTGGATCAGGTAGACGCCCGTTTCTTTGGCGGTGCGAAACTCGTCATCGGTTTCGATCTCTTCGGCGATGATCCTGTTTTTCGTGTAGTGATGAAACGCCTGGACCAAGCTCGATATGAATTCCCGCAAGGTGCGTCCGTCCCCAAGAAAGGCGGTGGTAAAACCCGTCGCCACGATTCAATGCGGGGGTGAGGACTGCGCCGCTGAAACCGTCGTCATCCGACGACGCTTAGTCGCTGGGAGCGATGGAGAGCGCGATCAGCCATTTGCTGGGCACCGCGCCCCCGGGGTCCGTGTCGCGGAAATCGCCGTTGTCCCACGTCGCGAAGTACGACAGGGACGGCGTGACCGTGACGCGCCGACCGTGGCGGCATAACTGACCCCGAACTCCAGGGAGGGGATGCCGCTGACCGCGTAATACTCTCTCCGGTAGTAGAGCGTCGCGCCCACTCCCACCGCGCCAAACGCAGTGCCGATCTCACGACTGAGGCCCAGCGACCCATAGGCACCGTCCCCCCGCGTCAAAATCATAGTGCGCGCTGAGGGCCACGTCGACCACGGCGGAATACGCCACATCGAAATACACCTCTTGCGAGGCGGCGGCACAGTTCCCGGTTGGGATAGAGAAAATCGGCGTGCCCGGTGTGACCGACAGCGGTCCCGACTCCCAGGTGTACCCGGCGAGCAAATCGATCTCGTTGATGTGCCCTTCATCCAGATCACCGTTTAACCACGCCGTAAACGTCGCGCGGTTATACGAAAGCGAGAGTTCCGGCTGAACCAGCGGATTGTTGTTACTAACAGGGTGCTGAAAAAGTCTTGAGCGTGGTTCGACAGGCTCACCACGAACGGAGAATTTGCCGGACGTTCAATGCCCCACCCATTCATCCTGAGCTTGCCGAAGGACTTCAAGAGGGTTTTTCAGCACCCTGCTAGGAACATTCGTCATGATTTCGGTCCTCGCGGCACGGCCCACTCGAAGTCAGACCTGCTCCCTGGAAAATCCTACGGTGGCGGTGGCCGTGACACGGGCGCTCCGAGTGATTCCGTCGTGTTGATTGATGTCTTGGTGTCCTGGTCTTCGGCCGGCGTGGACCGTTCGCGTCAACCGGTGGTCGGGGTTACCGATCGGGGACGTTACGGCTTTCGTGGCCTTATGCTACGGGAACGACCCGTCATGGCGCGCGGCATCGATCGCCAGCCGATCTTTCTCGACGACTACGATCGCGATGACTTCGTCAGGCGCGTCGCCGCGCGCGTTAGGGCCGACAGAGGTCCGCGTCTACGCCTGGTCGCTCGCACCAATCACGCGCACCTGCTGGTCCGCACCGCCTCGCTACCGTTTACCCGAGAAGGCCGCCAAGCTAAACGCCGGCGGCCTTCTCGATTAGACCACCATCACAGAGTGGGTCACCACCGCGTTGTAGAGGTACCCTTGCCGGTTGCACGGCACGCTGTCGGGTTGCGTATACCCCTTGTCGTCCGTGGCCCGGCACCGCAGCACGTGGGGGCCGAGCGGCAGATCCAGGTCAATGCCCAACCGCACCCATGCCTGAGGAATATTGGGCTTGGTCAGTTCCGCCTCGTGATATGCCCCCCCGTCCACACTGACCTCGACCCTCTTGATCTTGGCGGCCGGCGACCACGCGCGGCCCGTGACGGGTCGGTCCGCGGGTATCTCGGCCGAGACCCCGTCGGTCGGCCATGCGATCTCGAAGGCGCTCTTGACGGTCTGCTCGGTCACGGCGGGCGGCGGACACGGATAGAACCCTGGTCCGCAACCGACCGAATCGTCGTTCTCCAACACATAAAACTTGGTATTCCACGCGGAAAACAGCGGCACGTCCGCGACCTCGATGTCCCCCACCCACTTGATGCTGTTGATGCCCGCCCAGCCCGGGGTCAGGATCCGTGCAGGAAAGCCGTGATCCGCGGGCAGCGTTTGGCCGTTCATGCCGACCACAAGCAGGGTGTCGTGCAAGGCTTTCTCGATCGAGTGCGGCTTCCGGACGTGTCCGTCCGCGCCGAATTCGGGATCAAGCCCCGCCGGCATCACGTCAACGGCCGTCCGCTTGAGGTGCGCGCGTTCCAGCACCTCGGCAAGCCTTACGCCGGTCCACTCGGCCACCCCGATGCCGCCAAGGTACCATTGACTCCCCGGCCGTTGACCGCATCCTCCTTTCAGGTTGAACAAGCGGCGTCCGTTGCCCGCGCATTCCACATATTTTTTCTCGGTGACCATGGGCATCCGAAGGATATCGTCATAGCTCAGCTCGATGTCCCTGCGCACGCCGGATCCGTGGATCCTCAATCGGTACGTGGACGGATCGATGTGGGGCGTCCGGGTGTGGTTCCGGATAAAAAAGTTTTCAATCGGAACAAGGTACCCCTTGTCGGCCATGACCTCGAACCGCATCTCGAAATTGGTCCCATAGTTGAAAAACAGCTCAGGGGGGACTGGCTTTACCACCGGGCCAACGTGCGCGGCCACGGCAGGCCGTATCGAGCCCGAGCCGGGGAACTGGAACAAGAGCATTGCCCCGGTGCCCGCAGCCGTCCACTGCATGAAACGGCGCCGTGAGACCCCCACGTCTTTGGCGCGCTGCCAGACATACTGAGCGGTCCGTTCCTGGGTATAGATCTGTTCGTTCGCCAGATTGTCCGTCTTCATGGTCGTCTCCTCTGTGGGGACTCTCCTCTTTGGGGACGGTCCCAAGCAATCACGTAATTTTTCATCACCACCGCATCTTTAACTACGGGGTGCACCAGGTTCGTCCTTTCCTGCGCTTCTTGGCTTACCGTTCTCCTCCCAGCGCGAAACCGCTTCACATCCACCGTTGGTCGCATCCCCCCATTCGGCGCGGTCCATGGCTTTAACGACGGCACCAAAAACACCCGGATAAGACCGGCCATCTGAGGACACCGATCTATCTCACGACAACGATCCCCCACATACCCTCGTGGCCGGCGCAGTAATAGTAATAGGCTCCAGGCGCCTTGAACGCATGCGAATAGATGGATCCCGGATGGAGAACGGTATTGACCTCCAACTCACCCATCCCCTCCCTCACGTGCCCCGTCACAGGCTGTGATGCGGTGACAAAGACATCGTCGGTGCGACTGTAGTTCACCCACGTGATTCGCTCACCGACCTCGGCCGTCGTCACCTGCGGCGCAAACTGTCCCAAACCTTCGTGCATCACCACGGTGCCGGAAGCCTCGGCGCCGGAGCTGGCCACGATCCCGCTCACCACGAGCGAAGCAACCAACATAGACCTCATCGAAGTATGTCCGTCCACGGTCATGACTCCTTTCTCGCCCATCTGTCGTCAGACTCCTCAATCCATCCTGTTGCGACGTGAAAACACAACTTGGTGTCTGTGACGTCCCCAGTGGCAGCTCAGGGACAGACGATTCAGACTTCGCCGACCCGCAGACCGCACCCATCCCGCGAGAAGAATCTCGGCGGTGACGGAAAGACCCTGCCGGTGAGTACCACGGGATACTCACGGGGTCTCAATCCCGGAGGAGCGACCATACGCCCCACGTGATCTGCCTTAAATTATGTTGCCCCGGGAATACGGCTACCGGCGGCGCAGGCCATGCGGATGTTCAAGGCGGTGGCCGACGACGCACTCATAAGCTTTTCGCCGACCTTCGACGCTATGCACAGCCGCATGGGCTGGCCGTCGATCCGCCGTAGCGCTTGCCCAGAGCGCTGCTGCTGATCGCCCTGGGACCGGCTTGGGACGGGTCTAATTTATGTGATAATTTTTCATCACCAGTTGATATTTTGGCTACGACCAGGAACAATCGCTCATCGTTACGGCCGCCCCACAGGCCTCCGGTCTTAGACCAGAGCTTTTGAAGTTCTCGGCTCGCCGCTGAACCTTACGCCCGCAAGCCCTCACTCAGCACGTACAGGTCGCGGAGGATGCGATGTTCCACGCCCCAATCGCTCCAGAACGCGTCGTCGATGGGCAACACTGCCAGATGCGATGGCCACCGGTCGCTGATCAATTCCAGAATTCCACGGGACAGATTCATGGGGGCCACGGTCCGATAGACCTCGTCGATCACCTCGCGGGCGCGAGGCGTGTCCAGGGCCTCCGCGATCTCCAGAAAGTGCAGGGACAAGGTCGGGGCGATGCTCCACATCAGATCAAGCAGCATGCGAAGGCGAAACACGAGAATCGACGTATTCCACAACGCCCCGTGAAGGATCAGTTCGTCGGCCTGACACGCGGTCGGTTTTTCAACGAAGCGACGCACCTCCCGGACGCCGGGCAGTCCGTCACTCGCCATCGCGGAACCGGGCACCACGTAGCCGTAGTCGGTTTCCGGCGCATCGGGCCGCACGCCGACCATGACGATCAACTCCGGCCGGGCCTCCACGGTCCGAAACGCCGTCTCCACGTGCTGCATGAGCGCCCAGTCGTTACTCACATAGTGATCGGATGGAAACACGGCCACGAGCGCGTCCGCTGACCGCCGTTGCAGATAGGCCAGCGGGAGCAGGAGTCCGGGGGCGGTGTCTCGGTTCCGAGGTTGGACGATCACGGTGTGCGTGGGACGGTTGGCCAGTTGCCGGCACGCGTCGGCATAGAGGAGATGATCGCGCGTCACCACGGTCATGATGCGGTCCGGCGGCACGAGGCGTTCGACCCGTGTGAACGTGCGCTCCAGCAGGGACCGTGTCCCGTACAACGACACGTACTGCTTCGGCAATGCATCCCCACGTAATCGACGGACAAACGGTTCGAGCCGCCGGCCGTCGCCGCCGGCCAACACCACCGCAGCGCGAGGACACGCCTCCGGCGACGCACTCGTTGGTGATTCGCGCTCACACGTGTTCCACTGTTCCACCGTCCTCACGGTCATGAGAAAACCTCCTGTCCGCTTCGAGTCACTGCACGTGGTCAGGCAGAGGCGGCCTGGCTCCGGTCCCATCCCGTGAGATCAGGACCGCCCCTGCATACCCCGAACGTCGGCGGCATCACCTAACCGCCGCCAAACCCGTCGGATCCTGGCCTGCTGGCCATTACCTTTAGGCTTTTGACCTTCTTGCCGTCCGCTTCGACCATGACCTGGGACCCCACTTTCACGTCGCCTTCAACCTTGGTGTCTTTGGTGATCTCCAAGGCCAAGACGTTGCCGGTGAAATCTTTGACCGAAATGGTCTTCCCAATTTCGTATTTCGTCACCTCACCGTTCAGTGTGGTCATGGCTGCATACGACACCGCGACAACCAGCAGCACAGGCACCAGCATCCACATAGCGTTACGCCAACGTGTCATCCGTCATCACCTCCTCTCCACAACCACATCTCGTAGCATTGCCCGTGCCCGTCGGCGCGGGGCGCAAAAGCATCAACAACTTCGGGGAATTCCGAACTTTGATCCATCGCTCTTCATAAGAACAGTCTCGTCGATCCTGCCGACTTTGCATCAGCCGAGCGCCGAATTTCCGGCTTCGATTGGCGCCCCACCGAAGGCGGACACCGCGAGCACGCAGCACCCGAGCGACGCGGACAACGTCCATGGTTTCAGTGTTCCGTTCATCATCGTCGCGACGCGCCGAGTGACGGTTGAGGACGGCGGACCACGAGGTACGCCGCTACGCCACCACCATTGCGAAGCCAATCCCGATCGCGGATCATGGACCACGATGGAATAAGCCCCTCCGCTGTGGTATCAAGGGAGCGGGAGGGACTGCGATGGACCGAACGATCGAGCGGGTATTTCGGGGAGCGCGGGAACATTGGGTGGGCAACGGCTTTCGGGTGAGCAATTACTTCCCGTCGGCCACGGACTTTGAAAAACGCATGAGCCCGTTCTTTCTGTTGGATTATCACGCGCCGCGCGTGTACGACCCCACGACCGAACGGCGAGGGGTGGGCACGCATCCGCACCGCGGCTTTGAAACCGTGACCATTGCGTATCAAGGAGCGGTCGCGCACCGCGACAGCACCGGCGCGGGCGGGGTGATCCGTCCCGGCGAGGTGCAGTGGATGACCGCGGGCGGCGGCATTCTGCACAACGAATACCACGAAGAGTCGTTTGCGAAAGCCGGCGGCATCATGCACATGATGCAGATCTGGGTCAATTTGCCCAAGCGCCACAAACTGACCGCGCCGAAGTATCAGCCGCTGACCACCGCGGATATCCCGGAAGTCGTCCTACCGGACAACAAGGGCGTGGTCCGGGTGATTTCCGGCGCGTACGAGGCAACCAAGGGCGCGGCCTCCACATTCACGCCCGCGCACATGCTGGATCTGCGATTACAGGCGGGCGCCGAGGTACGGCTTCCCACACCCAAGGACTACAACACCGCGTTGCTAGTGTTGAGCGGCACCGTGAAGGCCAATGACTCGGCCGCGGTCACGGAGGGGCAGGCCGTCCTGTTCAAACACGACGGCGACGACGTCCGCGTCCATGCGGTGACCGACGCCGTTGTGCTGTTTTTGAGCGGCGAGCCGATCGAAGAGCCGCTCGTGCACTACGGCCCGTTCGTTATGAACAGCACGGATGAAATCAACCAGGCGGTGGAGGACTTTAACGCCGGTCGATTCGGGTATTTGGAAGACTAACCGCGAATCGTCGAAAGCCTTTCCGCCCGATCGACCGACATGACTCCGCCCACGGAACCGGCCGTACTCCATCGCACGGACTCATTACCGTGGCGTCACTCGTTCGCGAGCTTGCCGCCCGCATTCTACACCCAGGTGACGCCCACGCCCCTGCCCGCGCCGTACTTGGTGGCGGGGAGCGTCTCGGCCGCGAACATGATCGGCTTGGACCCAGCGGAGTTTCAGACGCAGGAGTTCATCGAACGCTTCTCGGGCAACCGACTTCCGGCGGGCGCGTCGCCCATCGCGGCCGTGTATTCGGGCCACCAATTCGGCATTTGGGCCGGCCAACTGGGCGACGGGCGGGCGATCCTGCTGGGCGAGGTGCCCGCGCGCGGGGTGGGGCATCCGGGGGTGATGGAGTTACAACTCAAAGGCGCTGGCCAGACCCCGTATTCGCGCATGGGCGACGGCCGCGCGGTGTTACGCTCCTCGATCCGCGAATTTTTGTGTTCGGAAGCCATGGCCGGACTGGGTATTCCCACCTCGGGCGTGTTGTGCGTGACCGGTTCGGACCAACGCGTGATGCGGGAAACGCCGGAGACCGCGGCCGTGGTCACGCGTATGGCGCCCACGTTCATTCGGTTCGGGTCGTTCGAGCATTGGTTTTACAACGAGCACATGGACGCCCTCCGCACACTCGCGGACTACGTGATCGACCGCTTCTACCCGGACCTGCGCGACGCCAAGAATCCGTATCAAGCCCTGCTCGCGGAAGTCACCCGCCGCACCGCGCATCTGATGGCCCAGTGGCAAGCCGTCGGGTTCATGCACGGGGTGATGAACACCGACAACATGTCGATCCTCGGCCTCACCATCGACTACGGCCCGTTCGGGTTCATGGACGCGTTCGACCCGCAGCACATCTGCAACCACTCGGACCACCACGGGCGCTATGCCTACGACCGGCAGCCCGATGTCGCGTACTGGAACTGCGTCAGGCTGGGCCGGACATTGCTGCCTTTAATCGGCAGCGAAGAGGACGCGCGAGCCGCGCTGGAATTGTTCGTGCCAGAGTTTTCCGCCAAGTGGGAGGCCTTGCTGCGCGCCAAACTCGGACTCCGAACCGCGATGCCCGACGATGCCGCCCTGGTTGACGCGATGTTCGCGATGATGCAGACCAACCGGGTGGACTTCACCCTGTTCTTCCGGCGCCTCGGAGACCTGCAGATTGAGAACCCGGCGGCGAATGAACCCCTGCGGGATCTAGTGATCGACCGCGAAGCGTTCGATGCGTGGGCCGCGCGGTATCGCGCGCGCCTGCGGCAGGAAGGGAGCGCGGATGCTCCGCGCAAATTGGCGATGCACGCGGTGAACCCCAAGTATGTGCTGCGCAACTATCTGGCGCAGGTCGCGATCGAAAAAGCCCAACAAAAAGACTTTTCGGAAATCGATCGGCTCCTCGCGATTCTCTCGAATCCCTTCGACGAGCAGCCGGAACACGATGCCTACGCCAAGCCCCCGCCTGACTGGGGCGCCCACGTCGAAGTGAGTTGTTCGTCGTAACTACCACGCGTCGGCCCTCGGCATGCCGGGGGAGGAGGATGACATGACGCCGCTGAGATCGGCTCACGCTCTACGCACCAGCGTGTTCGTCCTGGCGCTGCTGACCGCATGTGAATCACGGAAGATCGCAGAGCCGTCGGCGCAGTCCGACAGCCCACCCGACCATTCTGCAACAACCACCGAATCCACCGCTCCGCCACTCGCCTCACCTCCAGCCCCCACGGAATCAGCGGATACAAAAGCCGCTCCACATCGAGACCAAACGACCGGGCCCGCACCCAACACAGCGCCTATCAAGCACGATCCGGCCCGTGAACCCCTGGTGCTCGCCAACGAAGCTCCGACGACGGACACGGTCGAAGCCACGCCGAAAGGAACCGTCTCCACACGTCCAGATACTACCCGCCCCGCGGTGACCATCACGTCCCCGGCGTATGGGGCACTCCTGAATCGTAACCTCGTGATCGTCACTGGCACGGTTGATGACGCGACTGCGGTCGTAACGGTCAATGACGTACGGGCGACGACGACGGGCAGGACTTTTACCGCTCACGTTCTGCTGACCGATCAGGGATCGAATCCGCTGGTGGCCACCGCTGTGGACCGCGCCGGCAATCAGAGCCGGGACTCGATCATGGTCGCGCTTGATACCATCTCTCCAGATATCTCGATCTCGAGGCCGGCTGATGGCATGGTGACGAATGTCGGAGTGATCACGGTGGAGGGTCGAATTTCCGATACCGACGACGTGGTGGAGGCGCGACTTAACGACGTTCCCCTTGCCTTGGATCGCGGCGAATTCTCACACAGCGTGCCGTTGCTCGAGGGGACCAACACCATCACCGTCTCAGCGCGCGACGCCGCCGGTAATGAACGAACGCAGCGCGTCACCCTGACATTCGATACGCCGGATCCAATCCACCTCGTCGTTGTGCCGGCTGAGTCAGACGAGATCGAAGACGACGAGGACTCCGTCGAAATCCCGGCCAGGACGGGTGGAACGCTGACGGGCATGGTGACGTTCAAAGGCGTTCCGCCCGCGCCCAAGGTGGTTGCCCTCGACAAGTTCCCCAACATGGGATTCTGCGCCCGAGCCGACTCCGACGGTCACGGCAATCGTATTGTCCAGGAGGTCCGAATCGGCAAGGACAACGCGCTCAAGGACGTCGTGGTCTACATGAAGGATGTCCAGAGCGGGGAGCCCTTTGAGTTCACGGGGACCAAGGTGACGGCGGAGGGGTGTCGCTTTCTCGTGCAGGGCGGCGCATCGACGTTTGCGGGCGTGGTGGTCAAGAAAAAGGAAATCGTGATCGAAAATCTGGACGCGGACCCAACCGATCCCAAAGCCGCCACTGGCGTCCTGCACAATCTGCATAGTTATGAAGTCGTGGGCTCGAGCAACATATCGATCTTCAATCTTCCCCTCCCTGAAAAAGGCCAGATCATCAAGAAGCCGGTAATCCTCCGGAAGAAAGACCGTATCTTCAAACTGGAGTGCGATCAGCATAACTTCATGCAGGCATTCTTCCTCCCGGTGGAGAATCCCTACTACGCCATCGTACGGGACGACGGCTCATTCCGGATTCACGACATCCCGCCGGGGACGTACGACGTCTACGCGTGGCACCCCACGTTGGGAAAACAGGACGCCCACGTCACGATCCGTCCAAACCGACAGACCAACGCTAACTTTTCATTCTCCGCGAAGTAGCGACCCACCCGTCATCTTCTATCCACCACCTGATGCCCGTCACCCCGCCCCTTGATCCATCTGACGTCGCCACGATTCCCTGGTACGGATCCGACCGGACGCTCCCCGCGTCGCGATTCATCCCCGGCCTCTCGCCGCACCCTGACCGAAACCCGGAAACCGGTCGCATCGCGCGCAGTGTACCCGCCGTGCACGCACCATGGACGCCCGAGCAGTGGCCGACGCTGCAGGCCTATCTTCGCGGGGTCGACCTGTTCAACCGTTGGTATTTCTGGGAGGCGCATGAAGCGTGGGAACCGTTGTGGCGCGCGCACCCCCCGCAGTCAGACCACGCGCGGTTCGTCCAGGGACTGATCGGCTCGGCCGCTGCGTTGCTTAAACTCCGCATGGGCCACACGCGGGCGGCGCGCACGCTCGCCAAAGCAGCGGGCGAGCGACTCGGTGCATTCCACGGAATCTGGATGGGACTCGCAGTCGAAACATTCCGGACCGATGTCGATCGCTATCTCGGGCTGGTGGACACCGGGGTCAGACCGGCGTCTGGATCGGACACGCCCCGGCTACGGCTCACACACATCACTTGACCGCGGCGTCGTTCAGGCCGCGCTTCCACCCCGACAAGACGCACCGTTGGGCGATCAACGGCGTGAAACTCGGCAAGTCCTCGGATACCGCCTTCATGACCTCGTCCGCAAGCCGCTGATCATCGAAACACTCATACGCATCGTCAAGAAATCCTCCTCGCAGCAACGGATGGAAAAGAAACGCCGGGCCGGGACCGGTGGCGATTTCCAGGGGCCACTCGGCAACCTCGATCCGATCGAGACCCAATGCTTCGAGCCATCCCCGACCGTCTTTGGCGGACGGCCGCTCCGCCACATACGCCGCAAGGCGCGATGCTTCCACCCTCAGCCCGCGCGCGACCATTTCGCGATCGATTCTCCGCCACAGCGCATCGAACGTGCCGAGGGACGGGAAGGTCAGGACCAGTTGGCCGCCGGGCTTGAGATGCTCAACCAACCCGCGGACCGAGTCGAACCGGTTCGGGCGAAAGAACATGACCGACAAGTTGCCGATAATGCGATCGAACGTCGGAACCGATGACGGCAATACGCGCACGTCCACACACTCAAACTTCAACCACGGGAGCTGCGATCCCTGAATCGCCCGAGCGCGCGCGATCTGGTGCTCGCTGATGTCGAGGCCCAAGACCTGCCCGGTCGGGCCGATCTGTTCGGCCACATAGAACGCGGGAATACCGTGGCCGCAGGCAACATCCAGGATGGTCAATCCCGGAACGAGCACCAAATGGTGTAACAACGCCTCGGCGAACGGCGTGGACCAGTAGTCGTGTTTGGGGAGCGGCCACCGCACGGACGCGCCACCTGCGCGGTCGGTCATGCCGGAAGTCCCCTCGCGGAATTGGCAAACCCGCAGACCATATCACCACGCGGAATGACAGGCCTCCGACGGTGGTGCACGGTGATAACGATGCCGTTCACGCGTCCCAATCCATTAATGGTGCGCTCCGTATGTCCCGGCATGCTGCCCGCCGGCAGGCCCACCCTCCGACGGGGTGTGGCCGTGGTACTGATGGACCAAGGCATGCCCTCGCCCGCGGGCGATCAGCCACCGATTCACCGGAAACGCGGCGACGCCCGCGATCGTCAGTGCGATGGAAAGGCTTCCCCAGAAAAGCGGATCGGCCAGCCCCGCGTCCATTGCGCCGGGAATCACGAGCATCACGCCGTTGTCGACCACTTCCATGATCGCGATCGACGCCGTGTCCGAGGCCAAAGCCAGACCGAACGCGGCGCGGAATCCCAGCCCTCCCCGCACGAGCGGGACCAGAGTAAAGAGATAACCGAACACGAAGGCCAAGCCCACCGCCAACGCGATGGTGGGCCATGTACCCCACCCCAACGCCGTGCCGATCACCAGACCCAGCACTTCACCGGTCGCGCAACCGGTCAAGCAGTGCACGGTCGCGCTCAAGGCCAGACGATTGAGCGAGCCCAACCCGCCAGGTTGATCGGAAACCGTAGGCGGCTTCGACGCCGGTCCGCGCCCTGCGTGAGCCTCGGAACGAACGTGCGCGGGCGGATCGCGATCGAACGTTTGTTTGCATCGAATCGAGCAGAAATAATACGTGTTGCCCCGGTACTCGCTCGTGCCAGCCGCCTCCGCCGGGTCAACCGACATCCCGCAGATCGGGTCCGTGACCGTGCCGTGGTGGTGCGCTGTTGCGTGGTCCCGAGTTGTCATCGTCGCGCTGTTCATGGGTCGCCCTCCTCGTGGTGCCCCAGGCCCATTGCCCGTGCTCACCCTGGAGACGGACGACCGTCGCGGATATTACAGTGCCGGAACAGGGCCTCGCCGGAAACGGCGCGCCGATCCTCCCGGCCTATTCGCAGGTACAGTTTAAGCACCCGTGGGTGGTACAGATGCCGCAGGTCTCTTCCAGGCTGGCGCGGAGGGCTTGGCGGGCACGGTGGAGTCGAACCGTCAGGTTATTCACCGAGATGTTCAGTGCCGCCGCGACCTGTTGGGGCGATTCACCTTCCAGATCGATACGCCGGATCAGTTCGGCGTAGTTCGGCCGCAAAGCCGGCAGCAATCGATTAAGGCACGCGCAGATCGTGGCGGTGATCTCACCCGGCGGCGGCTCCTTGTCCTGTCCGGTCGCCACCAGCTCTTGAAGGTACGCGTCATCGCGCCGCGCTTCCGCCCCGCGCGAGCGGTAATAGTCGATGACGGTGTTGCGCAAAATCTGGTAGAACCACGCCACCGCGCTGGTCTCGTCTCGGACCGAGCGGTGGCGCTCCACCGCCCGCACCAGACTCTGCTGAAGCAAGTCCTCCGCCAACGCCGAGTCCTCCACCCGACGGCGCAGAAACCCGCGAAACGCGTCCTGGTGTTGGTTGAGCGCCGCCACCAGGTCGTCAAGCCGGACGACTGCCGACTCGGGAGCCTCGGACTCATGCGGCTGATGAGACAGATGGTCGGACATCGGTAGCTCTCAGAGGCCGGAGTCTATCGTATTCCGCGTTCACCCGACAAGCGGTGCGGACCACGTGTTTGGAGGGAAGGCGGGGCATTGTTTGGCCCGGTGTAATATCCGGCTCGGTCGTCCGTCTCCGAGGTGACCAGGGCACTTGAGCCTTTGGCGAACCCCCAAACAGGAGGACGGACATGAACAAACAGACAGTAACCGGGGGGTGCGGGTGTGGACATACCACTTCGGTTCATCACGGCATGCCCCAGAAGGATCCGGACTGCTGCATGTCGGCAAACCCGAAGAACACGGCAGATCAGAGCGAGCATCGGGACCAAACATACTCCTGCTGTTCGGTCGGCCGTTAGCGGCAGTTCGACGCCAACCCGGGTCTCTATGCCGGGAAGTCGCCGTGAGGTTTATGCGGTTCTCAAATCAACGACGGAGGCGGCCGGCAAACCGAATCCTTCGATCCGAGGGATTCAGTGGAGGAGCTGCGAGGCGGAGCACATCGAGCGCGGCGTGACCTGTGCTACAGTGAGCCATGTTCATCACACCCTTCACGTCCGTTCCCACGACCGGAGACACATTCATCGGTCGGCAGGGCCTCGTGCGGAACCTGCGTTGGCGCATCGCGCAGGGCGAGTCACTGGCGGTGATCGGCGGGCCGAAGCTGGGTAAGACCTCCCTGGTCCGAACCGCCCTGCAGGGACTGTCACGCCCAACCGTCGAGGTCGACCTCGCTGAAATCCCTTCTCCACACACTGAGTGGTCTCCTGGTTCGATCATCGTTCTGGACAATCTCGACGCGCTGACTGACTCGGTGATCACCCCCTTGCTCGCGCGAGTGTGCGCGGCGAAACCAACCAGCCTGGTGGTGACCGGTGGGCGCCGACTGAGAACGCTCTTGGGCGACACCCAGATGTTGGCTGATGTGTCGTTCCGCCTGTTCCCCCTCTCGGTCCTCCTTGATGGGGAAACGCGACGGCTGATCGGGAAAGACACTGCCCCCCCGTTGGCTGCGTGGACCGGGAACCATCCGTATCTGACCAAGTTGTTGCTTCACTACGGGGACAATCCGATCGCAACGGGCCGGCCTCAGTGGGAACCCTTTGTACAGCGCCTCGCGGCCGAGATTGGTCATGGCCCGGAACGACAACTCTTGCGGTATCTGATTGATCGCAGCAAACCGGTGAATCCCACGGTTGCCCAATCGGACACCGGGATCCACGACATCAAAGCCGTCGCGGACACACTCGTCTACCTGGGCGCCATCAGCCGGTGGATGCGTGACGAAGAGGCCACACTCTTTGCCGGGTGTCGGCTGCTCAATGACGTGATCACCGCGGGATAACGGCATGACGACCGGCGATGACCAGGGCAGCGTGACGTCTGATACGCTCACGGAAGTCATCGCCTACCACCAGGCAACCAAGCACCACTTGCACGCGTATGCCCGCGGGCCCGGCCACTTGGACTGGGCCACGCAGCCCGATCCGTTTCGGCGGTACGCGGGCGCCACGCTGATCACGCTGGAGCACGTCGCGCCCACTCCGGACCCCCGCTACGAGCCGGCGTTTGTCGCAGGCCACGTGGTACCGCAGCCCTTCACGCATCGCACCGTGTCGCAACTCTTCTCGGACAGCCTGGCGCTCTCCGCCTGGAAACAGGCCGGGGACTCGTCATGGGCGTTGCGGATCAACCCGTCCAGCGGCAACCTCCATCCCACTGAAGGGTACCTGATCTGCGGCCCGATCGAGGGATTGTGCATTGCGCCGATGGTGTGCCACTACGCGCCCGCCGAACACGCGTTGGAACGCCGTGCCGAGGTCCCGTTGGAGACCTGGCAAGCCTTGACCGCGGAGTTGCCGAGCGCGGTGTTGTTGATTGGGTTGACGTCGGTCCATTGGCGGGAAGCGTGGAAGTACGGCGAGCGGGCGTACCGCTATTGCCAGCACGACGTGGGACACGCCATGGCCGCCGTGAGCCTGGCGGCCGCGGGTTTGGGCTGGCAGGCAACCCTCCTGGATGATTTGAGCAGCGACGAGGTGGCGGCGTTGCTCGGCGTCGGGGATCCTCACGGCGCCGAAGCCGAGGACCCCGACTGCGTGCTCGCGGTCTACCCACAAGGCGAATCCCGCGGAGCGGTGACGGTGCCGAGCGATGCGATCGCCGCGTTCGCGAGTGTGTCGTGGCACGGTCGCCCCAATCCGTTGAGTCCCGATCACGTGGACTGGCCCATCATCGACCGCGTGAGCGCCGCGGCCCGCAAGCCGCCAACCGCTCATGGGGCTGAGAGCGCTCATCCTGCCGGCCCGCCGCGCGCGATCGGAACCGTGCCGATTCCGTTCCGCCACATGATTTTTCAACGTCGCAGCGCGGTGGCGTTCGACGGCCGGACCGGCATTACACGCGAGGCGTTCTACCAGATTCTGGGCAAGACCTTGGCCGGTCCCGGTCAATTCCCCTTCACCATGCTCCCCTGGACACCGCGCGTTCACTTAGCGCTCTTTGTCCATCGCGTCCAGGACCTGGACCCCGGACTCTATCTGCTGGTACGAGAGCCCGGGCAGGCGGAGGCCCTCCGCGCGGCCATGAAGCCGGAGTTCGCCTGGGAGCGACCCGCGGCGTGCCCTGACGGCCTGCCGCTATATCGGTTACTCACCGGGGATGCCCGGCAAGTCGCCGAGCAAGTCTCCTGCCATCAAGCGATTGCGGCCGACGGCTGTTTTGCGCTCGGCATGATCGCGGAGTTCGAGCGGCCCTTGCAGCGCGACGGCGCATGGGCGTATCCCAGGCTGTTTTGGGAAACCGGCATCGTCGGCCAGGTCCTATACTTGGAGGCCGAGGCCACGGGCATCCGCGGCACAGGCATCGGCTGTTTCTTCGACGACCCCATGCACCGGGTGTTGGGACTGACGACACTCCAGTACCAGAGTCTGTATCACTTCACGCTGGGTGGACCGGTTGATGACCCGCGGCTGCGGAGTTTGCCTCCGTATCCGGCCCGCTGATCCGTGATGGACCGCGCGGCTTAGGCGTCGGACTCGGTGCGGTTACGGCCGTTGGCTTTGGCGTGATACAACGCCGCGTCGGCCCGCGCCACGGCGTCTTCGACCGTTCGATCGGTCGGCGCCATGGTCGCAACCCCCGCGCTGATCGTAAACGTGATCACGTCGCCGTCGCGGGGGACGGCGATCGTGGCCGCCACGCGACGGAGCTTCTCGGCCGCCAGACACGCTTTCTCCCGTCCGGTTTCTGACAACAGCCACGCAAATTCCTCTCCGCCCATCCGCGCCAGCACATCGCCGCGTCGCACGATCGCACTCCACGCGGCGCAAAACGCCTTGAGGACCTCGTCGCCCCCGGCGTGGCCCCATCGGTCGTTGACGGCCTTGAAGTGATCGAGGTCGATCATGATCACCGAGAGGTGCCGACCGAACCGTTTCGCGCGGCTGAACTCCTCGTTCGCGCGCAGCAAGAAGTGCCGCCGGTTCGCCACCCCAGTGAGCGAATCGGTCTGCGCAAGGTCTTTCAGCGCGGCTTCGGTCGCCTTGCGCTGCGTAATGTCGCGGAAAAACCATACCCGCCCCAGGTATTTCCCAGCTTGGTTCCACAACCCGGTGGAATGCCGATCGAGCGTCCGACCGTCCTTGAGCTCGATTTCGCAATGATCGTCCGCCTTGGGATCGGCGTACAGTTCCTTCACCCGAGCCAGGAACGCGTCCGGATTCGCCACCCGAGAAAGCACGCGCGATAACAGGTGGTGATCGTCGATCCCTTCCGCCACGCCGTCGCGAGCTCCCGGCAAGTCGGTCTCCGGGATGTCCCAGACGTGCAGCATGCGCCGGTTGTGCGTGACAATCCGGTCCTGATCATCCACGACGAGAATGCCGTCGGGCGACGCCTCCAAGATGCCGCAGATCAGGGCGAAGCGGAACTCGTCGTTGTTCGCCGCGTTCAACGCGGACATCAGTTGGGGCTGGACGACGCTTCGTGTCATGTTGGCACCGGACATGACGCCCGATGGTGCATTCGAGCGCGGGGTGCAGGGCGTCCGGCCGCGAGGTCTCTCACAAAAAACTGATTTCCTCGGTGGCCACGCTGACCACAAAGATTTTTTCCGTGTTCCCGTTCCCATCCGCGGGAAAGAGGAAAAAACCCGGTTTGGTCGGAGAAAACCCCGAGGTATACCCTACGATCGATTCCCCGTCTTTAAAACTGACTTTCACCCGTTTCCCAAGCCCGGATCGCTCCACGTCGTTGCAATGCCGGTATTCCGGTTGGCCGTCGTAGTCTTTGACGAAAAAAATCCCCTTGAGCTTGGCGACGTCGATGCGATTGGACTTGCCGCTGTCCTTCTCCACCAAGTGAAACCACTGTTTGTTCGGGAAAAAGTCCCCGGTGCTGCCTTTGACGATGCGGCCGTCGCCGAAATGGATCACGATGCGGTTTTGCATGCCGCCACTCCTCCCATGAGGTGACGGGAGAAGAGAGTACGCACAGCGTGGCGATCCGTCAACTCGACCGCGGACCAGCGTGCCGCATCGTCCATACACGGGCGCCGCCCCGCGATCGACGGCGAACCCCTTGACACGTCGATGGCCCCCTGGCTACGATCGCCCGGCGGTTACACGCCATGTTGACGGGATACCCGGGACCCCTAATGACCACACGGTTGATACGTCGGCGCCGATTCACTCTGCTCCTCCTGTTGTTGGCGATCGCAGCAACGCCGCGGCCCGGCACGGCCGGGCCGTTTGCCCCGGCGCCCACGGTGTTGGGATACACCGGCGCGATCACCGTCAACTCGCCCGAGGTGTTGGCCCCGGGGCAGGGCCGTGTCGGGCTCATGGCCTACGGCGCCTCCGGAAGCGTCGGCAACCGCGTGGACATCCTTTTGGGAGAGGACCCGGCGGCCGATGCCCTTACCCAGATCCGATGGGCCGTGGCAGTGGGGCTCCCGGCGCGCATCGAGGCGGCCGTCACCGCCCCGTACGTCAATGTTCAGGCGAACGACGTGTCGACCGACGGCGTCGGGGACACCACCCTCTCGGTGAAACATCGGGTGTGGAATCAACGCGGTTGGCGTCCCGCGCTCGCCGCCTCCGCCACCTGGGTGGGCGAAACCGCGGACAAACTGGAGATCGGCAGCGTCAGCACCAACGGGTATCTGGCCACGCTGTCGGGAGAACTCGACCTGGCCTCCGGCGAACACCGGTGGTCGGTGGTAACCGAGTTGGGAGGATTCTGGCGCGACCCCGGCCGTCCGGAATCCGACTCCGCCCTGGTGTATGGGGTGGCGGTCGTGGTTCCCCTGGGTCGGGCCGGATTGTTGGAAGATGCCGGAGAACTGCAACTCATCGCGGAGGCAAGCGGTACATCCGCCCGCCGGAGCGCGGCGCACGAGCCGGATGACGCGCTGTCGTTCGTGCCCGGCATCCGCTTCCTGGCTGATTCGTGGGGCGTGACCGCGGGGGTGGTGGTCACGAACTTTGAACGAACCGGCAAGGAGAGCGGCGCCGGAGGCCTCGTGGACGTCTACGTCACGTTCTAACACCCGACGCGGCCCGCCTCGAACGGGGCTCCGCTACTTCACCACGGCGCCTCGCCACTTTTTCATGCCGCCCGCGAGGTTGTAGACGGAGCCATACCCGCGAGCCGCAAGCAGGGCACCCAGTTCATCACCCATTGGGCCGCCGTGGCAGACGAACACGATCCGTTCGTCTGGCGACAGGTCCCGAACGATGCGCGGCCTGGCGTCGTCGTACGGGATATTCACGGCGCCCGGAATGTGCCCGGCGGCGAACAACTCGGGCTCCCGAACGTCCACGACCGTTAGCGGCCGGCCGTCGGCCATCAATGCCTCAAGTTGCGGACCGTGAATGGTCGTCAGATCCGCCGCGCCCACCTCAGGCGCACCACCCACCACAATCATCGCCGCGGCCAACAGGCCGATCCACATCGATCCGTTCATCACCCGCCCTCCTGTGCGGCCTATTGTACTACGGAGACGGCGGGTGTATCCGGCGAGACGTTCGTGGGCTGGCTCGTGAAGCTGGAAAAGGGAACGCTTATGCGTCGACGCCGGCCGTCACGATGTGGTTCTTCCCGCTCTGGTTGGCTCGACGCAACGCGCTCTGGGCCGCGTGGAGCAGTCGTTCGGAAGCGACCGGAACGGTGGCGGACGCCACCCCGATGCTCACGGTGACGGCAAACGGAATCCCGGTGTCGACGGCAACCGGGTGTTCCTCAACCAGCCCGCGGATCCGTTCCGCCGCGGTCGTCGGGTCGTTCCCGTCTCGGCCCAGCCACGCCATCACGAACTCCTGGGCTCCGTACCGCGCCACGTACCCGTCGGCGCCCACGTAACCGAGCAGGCGCGACGCCACTTCCTTGACGATCCGATCCGCGCCGGAGCGACCGTACAACTCCAGGCACGCCTGAAAATTATCGATGGCCACCGCCAACACCGAGACGTGGCGGCCCCCGGCCTCCTGGGCCGCGATGGCCTGATCCAACAACCCGCGGAAGTAATGCGCGGCATACAACCCGGTGAGGCCGTCACGAATGGTCCGCCGCATTTCCTGCTGCAGTTGTTGGTTGGCCACTGCCAGCGACGTGTAGCTCGAAAACGCGCTCAGCATCCGCACCTCATCGTAGGTAAACCAGCGCGGTTTATTCGCAGCCACCACAAGGCCGGCCACGCGCCCCTGGAAAAAGAACGGGACCACCAGGCAGTTGTAGAGCCCCAATGCGGTGGTGATCTCGGGCAAGATACGCCGGTCTCCTTGCGGATCGTTACTGAGCAGGCTCCCCTGGGTCGAGAAGTTCCAGACGGCCTTGACTGCAGGGGTCACCGCATACTGGATCGACTTGATGGCCTCCTCCGCGATCCCGTATCCCGGGGCTTGACCCACCATGCGGTTGGACGCCTTTTCATATCGCATGATGAAACACACGCCGGCGCCGACCGTTTGCGCCATGTGATGGGTCAGATTCCGGTAAAGTTCCGCGGAGTCTTGGAACTTCGTACAGGAATCCGCGTAACGGGCCACGATCGCGAATTCTTTGTGGGAACGCTCCAATTCGCGCGCGGAGCGTTGCGCGTCCAACCACCGATCCGCGAGCGCCCGCGCCATCGGATCGAACAGGCGTCTGGCCGCCAGACCAATGGCGATCACGGTCAACGCGGCGAGCGCGCCGGCCACCGCGGCAAGACTGGCGACCGATGCCGGAGCGCTGACCGATCCCGATCGAACGAACAGCGCGGCAAGGCCCGCTAACGCGCCCAAGGCAACCACGCCCCAGGCGGCCGAAACAACGGCGACGACGTGACGTACCGTCATGTGGTTCCTCCCTGCGCGGAGCCGTTCTCCGCGCGACACATCCCCATCTCGGATACCCGCGTACCGGAAAGGTACCGCCCGCCCGTCAGGCCGTCAAATCGCGCGCCGGCGGACCCCGTCACCGTTGGTTGGCGACACGCGGTACGGCGGATTCCCCCGGAGGAACCTGAAGGCGTTGGGCCGCGTCCGCGATGGCGAGCGCGGCCTTCGAGTCCCGGGCCACGGCCGTCAAGAGTTGCTGCGCGCAGACGGACTGCCCGGCTCGGGGGTCCGCGGGAATCACGGCCAGAGGGGACAACCGGACCGGACGCCCCAGTTGCGGTTGCAGAAACTGATCGACTACGCGCTGAAGTTGCTGTGCGATGCGCGTACCGGTCGCGGCGTCGGACGCCTGATTGACCAACAACCACAGCCATGACCGCCGCTGTTGCCCCGCAATGAGTTTCACCGCGGCATACGCGTCGGTCATGGCGGTCGGGTCCGGCGTCGCCACAATGATCACCTCATCCGCCAACGACGTGGTGTACAACACCGCGTCGGAAATCCCGGCGCCGGTATCGAGCAACACGTAGTCGTACCGCGCGGCGAGCGCGGCGAGCGTCTCCACCAACGCGTCCCGAAAGTCCGCGGACATCCGAGTGTACTCGGCCATCCCGGACGCGGCCGGCACGATCCGGATGCCGCCGGGTCCGTCGATGATCACCTCGTCGAGCGATTTGGCGCCGACGATGACGTCATGGAGCGTGGCCGACGGACTGAGATTAAGCATGATGTCCAGATTGGCCAGACCAAAATCCGCGTCCACCACCAACACCGCGTGACCGGCCTGCGCCAGACAATAACTCAGGTTGGCGGTGAGGAGCGTTTTGCCGACGCCGCCTTTCCCACTGGTCACCGCGATGACGCGGGCCCGTTGCATGGTTGTGCTCATCACATCCCCTCCGTGCCGCGGGTTCGATTCGACAAGGCCAGCCGCTCGTTCGGAGTCAGCGCGAGCGCGGGTTCCTCGTCGCAGCACACTTGGTTCCGGCCCTGGTGTTTCGCGCGGTAGAGCTGTTCGTCGGCCATCGCGATGAATTCCGTTCCGGTGCGACGGGCTTGACCACTCAGACAGGCCATGCCGATGCTGCACGTCACGTGGAACGCGCCGCCCTCGACCGGCACCGCCTCCTGCGCGATGTGACATCTGAGTCGCTCGGCGATTTTCGCGGCGCTGTCCCGCGACGTGTTCGGGAGCAGCACCGCGAACTCCTCGCCGCCGTAGCGTGCCGCAGTGTCCATGGTGCGTGTTCCGGACTTCATCACACGCCCCACCATCCGAAGCGCTTGATCGCCGGCCACGTGCCCGCGGTGATCGTTGATCGCCTTAAAATGATCCAAGTCGATCAGCAGCAATGAACACGGCTGTCCGGTCCGGAACGATCGTTCCACCTCCTGTTCCAACACGGTCATGAACTGCCGGGCGTTGACCAGACCGGTCAAGCCGTCATGGATCGTCAATTCGCACAAGGCGTGCAACACGTATTCGATTCGGGCATTCTCGGATCGGACGTGGTTGGGCGGTTCCGGATACCCGGCGTGCCGAAGAACCTGCAACGCTTCGGCGAGATCCACGGTATAACCGGCCGCGGCGCGGGGGGCCCGCGTCTCACGCACATCGCCTCGGTCCGCAACGGGACGCACGCTCCACTTGCAGATCGCGCGCCACACGGCCACGAACCATTTGTTGGGGCGCCGCCTAGCGGCTCCATCCGCGCCGTGAATCATCGTCATGATGGTATGGACATACCAGCTTCCGCTCGCCTGTCAACTCCCCGACGCGTCGCGCGGGCCCGCTTGACAAGCTCATGTCCTCATGGCTAGCATCCCTCGGCTTCGACGCCACACACCAAGGACAACAGGCACAGGAGGACACGATGAGTCACGTTTTCCCAGGATGGGCGCGTCTGTTTGCGGTCGCGGCGGCCGTTGCGTGGCTTCCGAACGCCGTGTATGCCGAGGTTGCGCGGTTCAACGTGGACCTCGACCACTCGATCGTCGGGTTCGACGTGGCCCATATGGTGGTCTCCCGGACCACCGGGCGATTTACGGAGTTGTCGGGATCGGTGGTCATGGACCCCGACACGAAAGAGGTTAAATCCATCGACGCGGTGATCCAGACCGCTTCCGTGACCACCAACCACAAAAAACGAGACGACCATTTGAAGAGTCCCGACTTCTTTCACGTCGCCAAACACCCGACCATGACGTACAAAATGAAGAGGTACACCAAGGCGGGCGATCAGTACACCGCGATCGGTGACCTCACCCTGCTCGGCGTCACAAAAGAGATGACGCTCACCGGGACGTTCAACGGGGCGGTGGCCGACCCGTACGGGAATACCCGTGTGGGATTTAGCGGCGAAGGCGTCATCAACCGCAAAGATTTCGGCATGCAGTGGACCAAGACCTTGGATAAGGGCGGCCTCGTGGTGGGTGATACGGTGAAGATCAAATTGGAGATCGAGGCTATTCAGGAAAAACCGTCGAAGTAATCCACTCCCCTCTCGGTTCCAACCCGTGGCCCAAGGGCCCGTCGGACACTCCACCGACGGGCCCTTATCATGACACGTCGCGACGACTCACCGCCTCCTTCTTGAATCACCCGACGCGAACAGATCCCCTCCCATTTCACGGGGAGAGCGCCCGGCGAAACAGTGACGCCAAAACCCGGCACTCGCGACGGATTTTCGGCATATTCTGATGAACCCACCGCGTTTTCCACGCCGAGATCAACGACACACGGTGGCATTGTTCTGGCATTAAGCCGCGACGGGTGTTGATCGCGACACCGCGGCACATTCGACACCGCCACGCTTCAGGCGCACGTCCGCCGCTCACCCCGTCATTGGATAGACACGCCACAGGGCTGTGTTATCTTGCTACCGCCTCTCACACATTCATGATGGACGCGATTCGCCGAGAAATCTGCTCCTTGGCGGGGCCGGTGGTGCTCAGCAGCCTGCTCCAACGCGCCACCATGATCGTTGATCTGGCGTTGGTCGGCGGCCTGGGAACAGTCGCCATCGCCACGGTCGGCATCGGACAACTCCTCATGCTGACGGGGATGACCGCGGCGTGGGGGCTGGCGGCCGGCGCCAGCGTCTTGGTCGCTCAACTCTGGGGCGCGCAGCGACGCGACGACGCCGGCCGCGTGGGAATGCGGTCCGTCATGGTCGGCGCGGTCATGGGAATCGGCATCAGCGCGGCCGGCATATTGTGCAGCCGCTACGGCGCGATCTTTCTGGGCGCGCCCGATGACGTGGTGGACGTGGTCGCGCCCTATCTTCGCATCGTGTTTTTGTTCTTTACCTGCTCCCTGCTCGTGAACCTGATCTCCGCCGTGATGCACGGCGCGGGCAACACGCGTTCGCCCCTGTGCGCCGCGATCGGCATGAACGTCATCCACGTGGCCGCGGCCTATCCCTTGATCCACGGCCTCTGGGGGCTCCCCGCGCTCGGGGTCACCGGCGCGGCGGTCGCCGGCGCGGTCTCGGAGTCCTCGGGCGCCGCGTACCTCCTCTACGTCGGCCTCAAGAAACGGTACCTCCTCGCGGGGCGCGCCCCGCAAACCGTCATGGCGCCCGTGCTGCGGGTCGGACTGCCGGTCTTCGCAGATCGAATCCTGCAACAACTCGCGCAACTGCTCTTCGTCAAAGCCGTGATCGTGTACGGCACCGTGGCGTACGCGGCGCACCAAATCGGCATGGCGATCGAAGCGATCTCCTTTCTCCCCGGTCTGGGAATCGGCATCGCCGCGACCACCGTGGTGGGGCAACGGTTGGGCGCTCGGCAGATCACGCAGGCGGTCATCGCCACTCGTGAAGCCGCACGCCTGGCCGTCATGATGATGGCCGGATGTGCGTTGCTGTTCGTGCTCGCGCCGGGGCCCTTGCTCCGACTGTTCACCCACGATCCGGAAGTCATCGCGCTCGGCGCGTCGTTTCTCCTGATCGCCGCGATCCTCCAGATCCCTATGGCCCTCGCGTTGACGCTGTCGGGTTCGCTGCGCGGAGCCGGCGACACGGGGTTTCTCTTCCTGAGCACGGTCATCGGGAGTTGGGGCGTGCGGGTTCCGGCGGCGTGGTTGTGCGCGGCGGTCTGGCACGCGGACGTGACGACCGTGTGGAGCTTGATGGCCGCGGATTGGCTCGTGCGCATGGCGCTGCTGCTGCACCGCGTCCGCGCCGGACACTGGCACCGCCGCGTGTTGCTCCAGGAGCATACGCCCCCCGCCGACGGCTCGCTCGCCCCGGCGCGTATCGCCTGACATCACCGGATGGTAATTACCCATGGAAGGGTCATCACCATTTTTGAATCCGATGTCCATGTTCGAACAACGACAAGCCGGCAATCGAGCGTTTCGCCCCCGCGGCCGCGATCGAGCTCCACACCGAGCCTCGCATGCGATTTGCACCTATGCGACGAGCCATGTACCCACTCTTCACCCCGAGAAACGAGGACGCTATGCGACTGCACGCACAAACGATGAAGTGGATCCGTTGGGGCGCGTTGTCCCTGGTCGGCGGGGTTGCCGCGTGGTCCTGCGGAACCGGAGAGAGCCCGGTCGCGCAGGAAGACATCCCTGGGATCGTCTTTGCGGCGCGGAGCCTCGACGCGATTGGTGACCCATTGGATCCCATTCGCTTCGAACCAGGCGGCGATCTGATGACTCTGGTGCCCGCCACCCCATCCGGCACCCTACGAAACCTCACGGGTGATGTCACGAACGGGGTCGGCGATGTGAGCGATCCGGAGGTGTTCGCCCAGACCACCGACGAGCAGTTTCGGGTGGTGTTCGCGATGCGCACCAGCAGCGCGGACCGGTGGCATCTGTACGAAGTGGACGTGAACGCGGACGGGACGCGGGTGAGCGATCCGGTCCAGCTCACGTGCGGTTCGTCAAACGAAGTGGATCCGCAGTACCTGCCCGACGGCCGAATCGTGTTCTCCTCGGATCGACCCGGGCACCTCGACGAATACGAACGCCGGCGATCCACCGTGCTGCACATGCTGGATCGCACGCAACCGGTGTCGTCGTCCCAACCGTCGTGCGACGGCGGCGAGGTGGTCCAGATTTCGTTTAATCAAAGCCACGACCGCAACCCGATTGTCCTGCGCGACGGGAACATTGCGTTCAGTCGTTGGGAACACTTGGGCAGAGAAAACAAGTTCCCCATGTTCGTGATGGGACCGGACGGAACCGACATGTTCGTCAAATACGGATCCCATTCCGGGGTGAACTCGTTCTTGGACATCCGGGAGCTCCCGGATGGGCAAATGGTCGGCACCATGATGCCATTGACCGGCACGTTTGAAGGCGGCGCCATCGGCGTGGTCGACGTGGCGGCGGAAGCCGACAACCCCAACACCTCGTCGCTCCAGTTGACCGGAAGCCAAGTGATTCCCACCGGCCGGGAAGCCTCCGAGGTCGGCCGGTATCACAACGTGTACCCGGTGCCGGACGGGACCAACCGCTACCTGGTCTCCTACTCGACCGGTGAGGTGGTCGAAGATATGGAAGACGAGGATACCGGGGTGGTGACCGAGGGGGAAGAGGCTCGGTATGGCATCTGGATGCTCAACAACGCGGACGGAACGCTCAAACCCATCAAAGTGCCGAACGCCGGAACCCAGCAGGTCTACGTGGAGCCGGTGCCGTTGATGGCCGTGGCCGCCAGCGATATCCCCTCGACCAAGCCCAGTACACCTGCGAACCGGACCGGGACAACCGGCGTGCTCGCGGCAACAAGCGTGTACGACTCCGAAGCCAACCGCGCGTTGTCGAACAGCGTCTTGGGGGTGACCATTCCGCGCGACGGCAGCGGCAACATCGACTTCGCGGCGCTGGTCGGCGACGCGTCGCTGCAAGTGGTCAGACAGGTTCGAGTGGTCCAGGCGGTGCCGAGCCAGCCCGGGGTGGGGGTCGAAGACATGGGGCTCACCGACTTCGAGCGCCAAAAAATCCTGGGATATGCCCCGGTCGAAGCGGACGGCTCGTTCCGGGTCACGGTCCCGGCCGACACGTCCCTGACCTTGCACGTGGTCGATAATGAGGGACGGTCGTTTAAGGTGAAGGAAAACTGGCTGCAGGTGCGGCCCGGCGAAAGCCGGACCTGCAACGGCTGCCATTCGCCGCGTCGCGGTCAGCCGCAACGCGCAGCCGCGGATTCGATCGCGCTCAACCGCGCGCCGTCCGTGTACACGCCGCCCACCATCGCGGTCATTGACTATACGGACCACGTGCAGACGATCTTCGACGCGGAATGCGTGTCGTGCCACTCGTCAACCACCCCGAGCGGGAATCTTGATTTGAGCGGCGATGTGTCGGGCCTCGGGTTCCCGATCTCGTACACCACCCTGCTCGGCGGCGAAATGGAGTCGGACGGATCCGACCTCGTGCAGCCCGGGGAATCACGCCAAAGCCATCTGGTCGAGCGCATCTTCGGCGAGGAACTCCGTTCGTCCGTGGCCTTGCCGGCCACCGACGCCAATAACCACGCCGGGATGTTGTCGGCCCAAGATAAACGCACCATCGTGGAGTGGATCGATCTGGGCGCGCAGTTCAGCAACTACGACGTCATCACCAATCCGGGCCGGGCGAATCTGGACGAGACCGTGTTCGAAACCACGATTCAGCCCATCTTGCAACGACGGTGCGCGAGTTGTCACGTGGCGGGCGGCGACAGCAATTTCGTGCTGACCGGAGACCCCGAAGGCGACTTTGGGGCGACCGCGGCCCGCGTGAACGTGACCAACCCGGCCAATAGCCTGCTGTTCGTCAAAGGCACCGGCGTGGTGCCGATGGTCCGCAACGGCCAGCCGGTGAATCCCGCGCCGTTGGCCGCCACGGACGCGGATTACGCCACCATCCTCAACTGGATCATCGCGGCGCAGTGAGGATGGCGGGCCGATCACACACGAGGGGTATACTTGCGTGCGCGATGATGACGGCGTGGTTCGGAACGGGTTGCGGGCACGTGGAACCCGGCGAGCAGGAGGCGCTCGGTCAATTGGATCAGTCGGTATTTGCCACGGCGATTCAATCGATCCTCGACGCGCGCAGTTGCTCGCAGGGCGGGTGCCACTACCGGGACAAGGACAACCCGAATTCGGGAGGACCCGGCGGGAGTTTTCGGGTGTTCGACTGTTCGGGAAACTCCTGCACCGCGGATCAGTTGCTCGCCAACAGCGACTCGGCCGCGGGCATGGCCAACCTCGCCAACCCGACGACCAGCAAACTGCTCACCAAACCATTGGCGCTCGCGGCGGGCGGGATTCAGCACCTGGGGGGAGACATCTTCATGAGCGCGACGGACGCGGATTATGTCGCGATCTTGGGCTGGATCCAGAACCCGCTTTGAGGGCGCGGGTGATTGCGGGATGGGGACTCGGGATCTGCATCATGGCGGTGGGGCTGATGGTCGGCCCCGCCGTCGCGTTCGGAAAGGAGCCCGTCTTCCGGGAAGCCGCGGTGGTCGAACCGTTTCTGGAAATCCATACCGGACCGGGAAGCAGCTACCCGGTCTTTTATATCGCGGAGAAAGGCGAAACCATCCGGCTGCTCAAACAACGCGTGGACTGGTACGAAATCCGTCTCCGCAACGGAACCGTGGGATGGGCCCATCGACGCGAGATCGAAAAAACCTTGATGGCATCCGGATACCGCAAGCGTTGGACCGAGCGAATCTATGACGACTTCATCGCGGGCCGTACCGCATTGGGGTGGAGCGCCGGCACGTTCGCGGGTGATCCGGTCCTCTGCGTGCGGTTCACGCACACGCTCACCGACCATCTCGCGTTCGAAGCGACCGGAGGCTTTGGGGCCGGGGACTTGGGCAGCACGCAACTCTACCACGGAGGGATCGTGGTAACCCCGTGGCGCGCGTCGTGGCTGGCGGTCAACGCCGCCATGGGCGGGGGCGTCGCGCACGTCACGCCCACCACCCTGTTGGTCAACGCCGACTCCGGCACGTTTCCCACCATGCATGCCGGCGTCGGAGTCATCGTTCCGCTGTTCCGGAACCTGGAGGGGCGCGTGGACGTCCGACATTTCACCCTGTTCATGACCACCGAACGCACCAGGGAGTTCCAAGAGTACAGCGCGGGATTGGTGTTCCACTTCTAGCGACCATGATGACGTGGCGGACATGGATGGCGGTGGGGATGGGTCTGGTAATCGGCGCGGGCGTGGATCTCGGATCATCGGCATTCGGTCAGGGCCTGCCGATCGAGGAGGAACCCGTCATCAAGCCGCCGAGCGACGATCGGCGGCTCAAAGAAGCGCGCCTGGACACCGAACGGTTTGAGTTGGGTCCGTACGCCGGCATCTACGCGCCCGACGGCTTCGGCGCATCCTCCGTGTTCGGACTGCGACTCACCTATCACGTCAACGAAGATGTCGCGTTCGAGGCGAGTTACGCGATCTCGCAAGTCGATCAATCCGCGTTTCGCCGGCTGACGGGCCGCTCGTTATTGGTCAATGACGATCTCTCATACTGGAACGTCGGCGTCTCTTACGATCTCTTCCCGGGCCAACTCTTTCTCACGCGCAAACGCACCATCAACTCCGCCATCTATCTGGCGGGCGGCTTAGGCCAGGTCACCATGGATGACCGCAGCCACTTCAGCGCCAATGCGGGGACCGGGTTCAAAATCTTTGTCACGGACTGGTTCAACGTGAGGCCCGACCTGCGGTTTCATATGTTCGAAACCGATGTCACGGGCGTGAACAAACTCACGTACAACATCGAGGGCACCCTCGCCCTCGTCCTATTCTTTTGAGGAACCCGATGCGTACGATTCGCATTGTCTCGTTGTTGGCCGCCTCGTTGTTGAGTGTGCTGCTGTTGGCGCCACCCGTTTCAAGCGAGATCCCCCGCGCGGGAAAGAAGGCGCCCGACTTCACGCTGAAGCGCTCGACCGGCGGCAACGTGAAGTTGAGCGAACTGCGCGGACGGGTGGTGCTCGTGAATTTTTGGGCCACGTGGTGCACGCCGTGTAAAGAGGAACTCCCGTATTTCAACGTCCTGTATCGTCGGTATCAGAACCTCGGGTTGGAAGTCCTCGGCGTCAATATCGACAAGGTGTCCTCCCAGGCCTCGCACCTGAGCGCCGCGCTCGGCCTGTCGTTCCCCGTGTTGCTCGATCCGGCCGGGAGCACATCGGACCTGTACCAGATTCGCTCCATGCCGACCACGTTCGTCGTGGCCAAGGACGGGACCCTTCGTCACGTGCACTGGGGGTTTGGGCCCGCCGACCCGGATCGGTACGAATCCGAAATCCGCGCATTGCTCAAGGAGTGACGCCGGTGACCGCGAAGGCCCTCGTGCTTGCGACCGTGATGATCAGCGCCCTGCTCGCGGGTTGCTCCGCGGTGAAGCCGTGGCAGCGAGAGTACCTCGCGGACGAAATCATGCAGTTCGACGCCAACGTCCTCCAGGCGGAATGGCACGTGCACATCGAAGAAGTGTTGGAGGGATCGCGCGGCGGGTTTAGCGGAAGCGGCGGGGGCTGCGGCTGCCGGTGAACGCGCGCGCGTGCATGCAAGCCGGCGGTTGTGCGGCGCTGCTGGCCGGGCTGCTCGGTACCGCGGAGGCCGTGGAGCCTCCCCAAGACGATATGGCGATCGGCTACAACCTCTACAGCGGCGGCGGTATTACGGTTCAAGGACCGGCCATGATCGTCAAGAAGGAATTGCTCAACCGCCTGTCGGTCAAGGCCGGCGCCAGGGTGGATCTGGTCAGCTCGGCATCGATCGACGTGGTGACCCAGGCCAGCCCGTACCGCGAACAGCGGACCGAATATTCATTGGGCGCCGACGTCCTGCACGAGGACATCCTCACCGGAATCAACTACACGCGGAGCCACGAGTCCGACTACACCTCAAACACGTTCGCCGTGGCCATGGCGCACGACCTCTTCGAGAAGAACGCCACGCTCACTTTCCGGCTTGCTCGCTCCTGGGATGAGATCGGCAAAAACGGCGATCCCGCGTTCGGGCAGGAACACGCCAACCGAACGATTTATGCGGTCGGGCTGAGTCAGTCATTGACCCCTCGTTGGTTGGGGCAGATCAACTATGAAAACACGGCTGACTCCGGTTTTCTCAACAATCCGTACCGCAGCGCGATCCTCGACAGCGAGGCGTTTGCTCCTGAACGGTATCCTGAATCACGGACCGGGCACGCGTGGGCGCTGCGAACCAGTTATGGGTTTGATCCCGGATCAGCGGACAACGTGTCGATCGGGCGGCGCAGCGCCATCCAGATCGATTATCGGTACTACCAGGACACCTTTGAGGTCAGGTCCCATACCGGCAAGGTGGAATATCAGCGGTACATACGCGCCGATTGGCTCGGCGGCGTGTTTTATCGATATTACCGTCAGGGCGAGGCCAGTTTTTACGGGGACCGGGTCCCGGCCACCCAGATCTACAAGGCCCGGGACAAGGAGTTATCACGCTTCTCCGACCACTGGATCGGCGGATCGCTTCAATACAAACCCCAAGGGTTCAAGTGGCACGGGCTGGAAAACATGTCGGTCCTGTTCAGCTACGCATTGTTGATGTACGACTACGACAACTTTACGGACCCGCGCACCGGCGCACTGTACTCGCAGAGAGCCCATGTCCTACACACGAGCGTTGGCTTTACTTACTAACGTACTGCTGGCCGGCGCAGCGGTGGCGCCGGTTCAGGCCGTCACGCCGCCTTCCCGACCCGTACTCGTGTCCGAAGAGCGCGCGTTGATGGGAACCCAGGTGATCGTGAAAGCCGTGGGTAACGATCGCGAACAACTGCGGCGCGCGGTCAACGCCGCGTTCGACGAGGTTTCCCGTCTGGAACGGCTCATGAGCAATTTTCTGCCGGAGACCGAACTGTCCCGGATCAATCAACAGGCCGGGGTGGCGCCGGTTGCGGTGAGTCGCGAATTGTTGCAGGTGATTCAACGCTCGCTGTTTTTCTCCCGACTCTCCGACGGCGCGTTCGACATTTCCTTCGCGTCGGTCGGAAAACTTTGGAACTTTCGCGCGGGCGTGATCCCCGACCCCGCCGCCGTGAAGGCCCAGCTCCCCTTTGTGGATTATCGGAAGGTCCGCGTCGACGACGACCACTCCACGGTGTTTCTCCCTGCGCGTGAGATGGAGATCGGCCTCGGCGGGATCGGCAAAGGGTACGCCATGGACCGGGCCATGGCCGTGCTCAACGCACACGGAGTCCACAACGCCATGGTCATGGCGGGCGGTGACACGCTGATCCGGGGCACAAACGGCGACGATTTGTGGCGAATCGGGCTTCGGGATCCGGACAAGGCCGACGGCATTCTCGCGGTGTTGCCGCTCGAAGACCAGGCTGTTTCCACGTCCGGAGACTACGAACGATTCTTCGTCAAAGACGGCGTGCGTTACCACCATATTCTCGACACGACCACCGGATATCCCGCGAAGAAATCTCGCAGCGCCACCATTTTGGCGACGGACGCGATGACCAGCGACGCGTTGTCGACAACCGTATTCGTGCTGGGCCCGGAACAAGGCCTGGCGCTGGTCGAACAACTGGACGACGTGGAGGCGATCATCATCGACCGAAACGGCGACATGCACCTGTCCTCGGGGCTGGCGGGACTCGGCCTCGGGGCAAAACTTATGGAACACGGGAAGGAACCCTGATGAAACCATTTCACGCACTCGTCGGATTCTGGTGTCTTTCGTTCGTCTTCACGACGGGGTTCCCCACGCGGGCGGAGGAACCTCCCAATCCTGAACGCGACATCGAGGCATTGGACGTGAAGATCCAGCGATTAAAAGACGACGTGCTCGATCTCAACACGCGGCTCTTTCGACTCCAGGAAGATCTGTTGTATCCGGAGGACTCCTCGTTGGTGATTTTCCTGAGCGTCGAGGGCGGGAATTACTTCGTCTTAGACTCCGTGAAATTGGTGCTCGACGACACCATGGTGACCACGCACCTGTATACCGAGCGCGAAGTCACCGCGCTCAAAAAGGGCGGGATTCAGCGGCTGTATATGGGTAACGTGAAGTCAGGCGACCATCAAATCGCCGCGGTGTTTACGGGCAAAGGTCCGCAAGGACAGGACTACAAACGAGCGGAGAACATCCCCCTCGCCAAGGAGAAAGGCGCGGCTTTCTTAAAGTTGGTCATTCGCGACGACGACGCCAAGAAACAACCCGAGTTCGGGTATGAAGCGTGGCATTAACATCCTTGTCCTGAGTCTCGGCGCGTGGGCGTTCCCGGCCTTTGCCGGGGATGGCACCACGCCCCTTGCTGCGGCTTCCGACACCCTCCAGGTCGGAGCGACCACGGCCGAGGCATGGCCGGTCTCCCCCGTATCCCCCGCCACCGTGGCCTCGCTTAAGAAAGAAGCCTACTACCACTTCTTTCTGGAGGACTACCTGACGTCCGCGACTCGACTGAAGCTGATGGAAAAGGGGGTTCAGAACGAGCCCAGCCTGCTCAACGAGACCCGCCTGCTTCGGGGCAGCCTCTATCTGGCATGGGGCCTTCACCGGTCCGCCAGAACCATCTTTGATCAGCTCGTTGCCACATTCCCACCGGGAAACGACCGTAACCAGGTGTTGCTGCTGATCGAACGGCTCCAATACTCGCGATCCTTGTACGAGGCTGCGGTGTCCACGTACAAGCGACTTGATCGCGATCCGACATTCGCATCGCTTGACCAAGCCGCCTACTTCGCCGGAATGAGCCATTACGCGCTGGGGCAATTCGACGAATCGCTGCGCGCGTTCGCGACGGTTCCGACTTCCAGCGCGTACCGCCCGTTCGCCGCGCTGGCGTCGGCCAAATCCCGGATGCAACTGGCCGACGTGTCGGCCGCGATCCGCCTGCTCGAAGGCGCGGGCGCGTTCACCCCCGAGGACGACGCGGAACGCCAAGCCCTTGCCGAGAAGAGCCGAGTGACATTGGGATTGTTGTTCACCGAGACCGGGTGGTACGACAACGCGGTCCCGACCTTGGCCTCCGTGCCTTCGAGCAGCCGGTTCTACCCCGACGCGACGTTCGGCTTAGGTTGGGCTCATTTGTATCGCAAGCGGTACAACGAGTCGCTTGCCGCGTTTTTAGCGCTCGTACGCGCGGCCCCCGACCATCCTTATGCGCTGGAAGCCCTCACCACGATCGGCCATTGCTACGACCGCCTGGGACAACACGCCAAGGCGCTCGAATCGTATGTCACGGCCCTGGACACCTACCAGCGGACACAGCAGAACCTTCTTGCGATCAAATCCCTGATCCGAGATCGCGATCAATTGGACGCGCTGTTTACGGACTTCCACGCAGTGATGCGGAGTCCCCTCGCTCCGATCCTGGAAGACGACGGACTCCGATACTGGGTCAAACAATACGGCGAACTCGCGGCCCTTGAGCACTACCTGGCCCGAAAACTCGAGGACACGGCCGTCTTCGACGTGATGCTCGAGCATCGACAAGCGATTTTTCGCGAGCGCGTGCCCATTGTGCAAGGCTTTCTCGATGAAAGCCCCGTGGCCCCGCTCACGCAGCGAGAGGCTGTGTTGCAAACCGCGATCGAGCAGGCTGTCCGGCACGAGACCGCGCGGAACTGGGCATCGGGCGCTGAGCGCCCCGCGCTCGACGAGCTGGAAGACGCTCGGCGGAAGAGCCGTGCGGTCGGAGAATCCATCCGACGGATGGACGACGGAACACCTGCCGTGCGTGACCGGCTCCACGACCTTCGGGCGCAGTGGCAAACGACCGATCGCTGGCTCGATGTGCTCTATGGCGAGCGTGTATGGACCATTGCCACCGACGTCCCGGGACGACGCGACGACCTTCAACGTGCGTTAAACCGATTGCACGAGGACCTTGAGCAGGCGGATCGCGATCAACGGAAGTTGGTGGAATCCATTGCGGGCATTGAAAACCGACTCGGCACGTTCCGCAGCGACATCCGTGACATCAGACGCGATTTGGTTGCGCACCAACGCCGATTAACCGCGGCGCGGGCCGAACTCCTCCCGCCGCTGCAAGCCCTGTTGGTCAAAGCCGTGGACCAACGCCACGGGCGGATCGAAACCATGGCCGCCGCGGCGCGGCTCAACCAAATTCGTCTGTGGGATATGGCGAGCCAATGAAACACCGTGTTTTTCACACCGCGACCACGTGGTCTCTCGCCGGCCTCACATGCCTGCTGACGGCCTGCGCAAGCGCGAAGGATCACGGCGTGTTGCGCGTGGACTCGGAGGCCGTAAACGCGGCTTCGAGCGCGCCGTTGCCCGTGGTTCGCAAAGCCGACGTGATCACAGGGTATGAAGGCTTTCTCAAGGATTACGGAACCGTGGACCCCGTCCTGCGATCCGAGGCACTCAAACGGCTCGGGGATCTGTATCTTGAACGCGCGCACCAGCAATTTCTCTCGGCGATGGAGGCGTATGAGAAGGACCCACAAGGCCCCCCGCCGCTGGTCAATTACGACGACGCGATCACGACCTACCGGACGTTGCTCGAAACCGATCCGACATTTCATGCGCAGGACGACGTGCTGTACGGTCTGGCCCGTGCCTACTCGGAGACCGGGCGTCGGGACCTGGCCCAGCCGTTGCTCAGTAAGTTGGTCGCGGAATACCCGACCAGTCCCCACCTCCAGGAAGCATATTTCCGTATCGGCGAATCCGACTTTGACGGCCGTCGATTCGAGCAGGCGGCTGACGCCTATGAGCAGACGATTGGGCTCGACGATCCGGTCCTTCAAGACCGGGCCCGGTACAAACTCGGGTGGACCTACTTCAATCTCCGCGCATACCCGCACGCGGTCGATCAGTTCTTGTACCTCGTGGACAAGAAGACCGCCGGACAACCGGCCACGGCCGCCGACTCCGGGTCCCTCGTGTGGGAAGCGCTGACGTACGTGGCTATTTCATTCCGGGGGTTGGGCGGGCCGCAACCCATGGCCGACTATTTCAAACAACACGGGATCGCGCTCTACGAGAAAGATCTCTACCTCATGATGGGGAACCAATATCTGGGTGAGGGGAACCGGCAGCAGGCGATTGCGACCTACCGGACGTTCGTACAACAGCATCCCATGCACGACATGGCGCCCATCTTCGCGTCGTATGTCATCGAGGCGTACGAGAAGGAGAGGGATCCCGAAGCCGCGCGTGACGCCAGAATCGCACTCGTGAACGGGTACCTGAGCACCAGCGTCTGGTACAAGGCCACCGACGAGGCCGGTCGAGCCCGCTCGCGCCCCTTGGTCAAAGACAGTCTGTACCGGCTCGGGGTGTCCGCGCATGCCGCTGCGCGGGAGAGCAAACAGGCCGAGCAGTATCGGGAAGCAGTCGGATGGTATCGCCAGTTCCTCGCGGAGTTCCCTGAGGAAAAGGACACGCGGGAAGTCCATCTGCTGTACGCCGAATCCCTGATGGCGTTGCAGGAGTATGCGCAGGCGGCCGCGGCGTACGAAGCCGTGGCCTACAGCTATCCCGGAGTCGCGGCGGACAAAGAACCCGCGTACTCCGCCATCGTGGCCGCGGAAAAACTTCAGGACAAGAAGGGCCACGAGCGATTCGTCGCGTTGACGAAACGGTTCGCGGATCAGTTCCCGAAGGATGCCCGGACGCCCACGGTCTTGCTCAAGTCCGGCGAGATCCTGTTCGACCAGCAACGCGATGCCGAGGCGCGCGAGATGTTGGGGCAGGTCTTGTCCCGGTATCCCAATTTCACGGGCACCGCCACCGCGCAGAAGTTGATCGCCCACTCCTATATGCGGCAAGGCCGTTTCGACGAGGCTCGCGCGGCGTACGCGCTGACCCTGTCGCTCCTCCCGACAGCGGACAAGGCCCAGCAGCGCGAGATGAACGATCTGTTGGCCGCGGCCATGTACAAGCAGGGAGAGCAGCACAAGAAGGCCAATCGGCTCAGCGACGCGGCCAAGACGTTTGCCGCCATCTCGCGCGAAGCCCCGGAGAGCCCCTTGGCGGCCGACGCGTTGTTCGAGGCGGCGAGTCTGTACGAAACGCTCAAGCAGCCGCGCGAGGCGATCGCCGCCTACCAGCAACTGGTCCAGCGCGACCCCACGTCCGACCTCGGCGCAAAAGCCGCGCTCCAAACCGCCTTGATTTACGAACAAGGTGAACAGTGGGGCGAAGCCGCCGAGGCTTTCGAAGCCGCGGCCACGTTACCCCAACACCACGCGCAGGCGCCACAGATTCTCTGGACCGCCGGTGTCGATTACGAAAAGGCCTCCCAATGGGACAAGAGCTACGCGGTCTTCGCGCAATTCACCGAGCGGTTCCCCAAACACCCGGATGCGCCTGAAGGTTGGTGGAAGATGGCCATGATCCGGCAGCGCCAGGGGAAGACCATGGAGGCCCTCAAGCTGTTCACGGAGGTGGAACAACAGGCACCCGGCACCCAGTTCGCGGCGCAAGCCGTGTTCCACCAGGCCGAGGAGTCGTTCCGGTCGCTTAAAAAAATCGCCCTGAGGGAGCCGTTCAAAAAGAACCTCAAAAATAAGACTCAGGCGTTGGACAAGACGATCACGCTCTACACACGGGCCGCGGAGACGCGATACCAGGAGGTGGTTGCCACGTCCGCGTACCGCCTGGGCGAGGTGTTCGAACACTTCAAGACCGCGCTGCTCGAAGCCGAACTCCCGAAGAAACTCACCCCGGAACAGGTGGACGAGTACAAGTTCCAACTGGAAGAGAAAGCGTTCCCGTTTGAAGAAAAGGCGATTCAGGCGTATGCCAGCAACGTGCAGCGGGCGTCGAGCCAACCGGGAGCCTACAACGAGTGGGTCAAGAAGAGTTACGACCGGCTGGCGGAATTGCGGCCCGCGCTCTACAAACGTCCAGAGCGAACCGAGCGACTCACTTCGAATATCGATGTCGAGACGTTGACGGCTAAACCGCTCTCGTCAATCATTGACAGGCTCTTGGCGGCTGAACGATGAGTACCCGTCCCCAGAAATTCATGCGTCTGTTGCTCGTCCTTGTCGCGGCGCTGACGGCTTGCACCCGCGCGATGTTGCCGCCGCCCGCGCCGATCCCGACTCAGACCACCGCGCGAAGCGACGAATCGCGTGCCGCTGAGGCACAAAAACTTGACCAGGTTCTCCTACGCTTCCAAAAAGGTACGAGCCTGATTGAGAACGGAAAGCTCAAGGAAGCCAGGGCCGCGTTCGAAAACTTGCGGACCAGCTACCCGCACGTGAGCGTGTTCCACAACAATCTCGGCGTGGTCTACAAGCGCATGGGACTGCTGCCGGAAGCCGTAGCCGCGTACCAACAGGCGATCAAGATCCAACCCCAATACCCCGAAGCCTACTACAACATGGGGCTCGCATTGCGCGAGCAAGGCAAGTTTCGCCAGGCCGAAGACGCATACCGCCGCGCGCTCAATGCCGCGCCGGATTTCCGAGACGCCGACTACAACCTGGCAGTGCTCTACGATCTGTATCTCAATGAACCCGACAAGGCGATCGAGCACTATCAGACCTATCTGGCTGCGGGCGGAGAGGGGCAAGAGGAGGTGGCGATCTGGATCGCCGCGCTCCAGAAGCGGGTGGACCGCGTCAAGGAGACGCCATGAGGCGGTTGATCGGGTCGCTCATACCCGCAACCGTGCTGCTCGCTGTCGGACTGGCCTCAGCGGCGGACACCGCGCCCGCCGGAGCCGAGTCCGTCGGGACGGACGCGAACGTCGAACGCTTTCTGATGGAAGGCACCGAGATCCAGGGCACCTTGGAGCAACCGCACGTGGTGTACGTGGTCCCGTGGAAGAATACGCTGTCGGCGGTGGACAACGACATGCCGCTTCGCCGGAGTTTTGAACAAGAACTACTCGAACCCGTAGATCGAGCGCGTTTTCAACGCCAGCTTTTGCGCACACCGATATCCGGAACAGGAGGAGGGAACCAATGACCAGCGTGGCAACATATATCAACTTTTTCCAGGCCGGAGGATTCTTCATGTATCCGATCCTCCTGGTGCTGGCTGTGTCAACCGCGATCGTGGTGGAACGCATCGTGGTGATCGCGCGGGCCGGGACCAACGGCGAACGGCTGTGGGGGCAAATTGCGCCGAGCATCCACGGCCGGCGCATGGACGAAGCAGCGCGTCACTGCACGCAGTCCAACCGCCCGCTCCACCAGGTCCTCGCGGGGGGAATTCGCGGCATGAAAGGCTCGTTCACCCGGGAAGACGCCCAAGGCGGCGTGGACGAGGCCATGATGCAGGTCATTCCGCGGCTGGAGGCACGGCTCAACTACCTGCCGAATCTGGCCAACGTCGCCACCCTGCTCGGACTCCTCGGCACCATCGTAGGGTTGATCCAGGCCTTTACCGCGGTGTCGATGGCCGACCCCGCCCAGAAGGCCACGTTGTTGGCTAAGGGGATTTCAGTAGCCATGAACACCACCGCGTTCGGATTGATCGTGGCGGTGCCGCTCATGTTGGTGCACGGATTTCTCCAGAGCCGCACCAACCGGGTTATCGACACCGTGGAAGGGTACGCGCTGAGGCTGGTGAATCTGGCCGGCCAGATGGCGAAGAGTGACGCGGCGGACGCGTACTCCAACGGCTCGGAAATGCTCCAGCCGCGCCGAGCGGTGGGGATGAAAGGGACCGTGCATGCGAAATAGCGTGCGGCTACGTCGGGCTCGCCGGTTCGGGCAAGGCGACAACTCGCTGAACATCACGCCATTCATGAATCTCATGGTGGTGTTGATCCCGTTCTTGCTGACGGGCGTGGTGTTTTCCCGGCTCGCGGTGTTGGAGCTCAACCTGCCCACGGCATCGAGCGCGCACGCCGCCGCGCCGCCCGCGCAAGAACCGTTCAGCTTGATCGTGGCCTTGCACCGGGACGGAATCAGCGTACAAGGCAGCGGGTTGGCTCCGAATCGGCTCGCGCTGCAAAACGGCGCGTACGACCTCGCTGGGCTGACTGCGCTGTTGCAACGGGTAAAAACCTCCTACCCGCAGGAAAAGTCGGTCATCCTATTGAGCGAGCCCGACGTGGCGTACGAGTCCTTGGTCGAAGTCATGGACGTGTGCCGGAAGGCCGGCCCGTCCCAGGAGTTGTTTCCGGACATTTCAATCGGCGAGGTTAAACGCGTATGAAGTTTCGCGACCGGCTCCATAATCGACGAGGCCGCGACGCCGTCGTGTCGTTGAGCCTCATCAGCTTGATGGACATTTTCACCATCCTGCTATTGTTTCTCCTGGTTCATCTTGCGGGTGAAGAAGCGTTACCAGACTCCGAAGGCCTCAAGCTGCCAGCCTCCACCGCGGAAAAGGCCCCGCGTCCGACCGTCACCTTGTTGGTGACGGACAGGGAGATCTTCGTGGACGGGAAACGCGTCATGGGCGTGGCGGAAGCCATCGCGCAACCGGACACTATCCTGGGACCGCTCACGCAGGAGCTGACTCGGTTGGGAGACCGCACCCGCGCCATGGCGCAAAAGACCGCGTCGGTCACGTTCACCGGGAACATCACGATTATGGGGGATCGCAAGATTCCGTTTCAGTTGCTCAAAAAACTCATGGCCACCTGCGCGCAGGCGGAGTTTCCGCACATCGCGCTCGCGGTGGTGCAAAAAGAGCAGATCGGTTAACGGAGACCGTAGATGATCATCGTACCGCATTCAGACGATGAGCTGTTTAAGAAGACCCTGCGTGTCTCGCTGGGCTTCTATTTGTTGGCCGCGGCGCTCGTGACCATCATCCGCATGCCTGTTCCCGAGCACCCCGACATTCAGGATCTGCCCGAACGTGTGGCGAAGCTGATCTTGGAACCTCCGCCCATCGTAGCCACACCGGAGAAACCTAACGTGGCGGACGTCGCCCCGGAAAAGAAGGACGCCGACAAACCCAAAGCCGACAAGAAGCCGGCGGCCCCGCCAAAACCCTCGGCCCAGCAAACACGGGAGATCGTGCGGCAGAGCGGCCTGCTCGCCTCGTTGATCGAAGAAGAAGAAAAAGGCGGACTCAGCGACATCATCGAGAGCGATCGCCTGACCCAGGCCTTGTCATCGTCGGATCTGATCACGGCCCCGACCGCCAAGAGCACCCGCGCCATTGCTACTAAACCCCTGTCGCACGATACCGCATTGGTGGACAAGACCGTGGCCAAATCCAAATCCCTGGGCAGCGGCGACCGCACCAGACTCGCCCACGGCGAACAAGTCGCCTTGGCCCGGATTCCAACCGAGACCGGCGCCGGCGGAGCGGGCAGCGGCGGGCACCGTCTCGGCGACGGCGTGGGCGTCCGGCTGAGAGGCGGTGGGTCGGGGACAGGCGCGTCGATTGATTACGACGCCATCGCGCGCGTGGTGGAGCAGTACAAGAACGGCCTGATCTACCTCTACAACAAAGAACTCCGTGCCAACCCCACGCTCAAGGGCACCATTTCCGTGGAGTTTTCCATCGACGCCACCGGCAAGGTCATTGAAACGCGCATCATTTCCACCACCATGGATCACGCCCCGCTGGAACAAGCCCTCGCCAGCCGGATCAAGATGTGGAAGTTCCCCCACCTGTATGACGGCGTCATCATCGTCACCTACCCGTTCGTGTTCTTCCCGGTGTAAACGGCCTCACCCTTCTCACGGCGATCGCCGTGAGACCGACAGAAATGACGGACGGGCGACAAAGTTGTCTACCCTTGATGGTTGGTTCAAGCTTCAACGCGTCATTCCCTCGGTAACATTTCACCGCTCGGCCAATCCCGAGTCATCCCGACTCGGTCCGGAAGTTGCAAATTGGGTATTTCGATCGAACATTTCGACGGAGTGGCGATGTCTCGACGGTCAACATTTATCGGAGGTACGACGGGTCAATGGCGCGTCCTTACAATGGACGCGGTGAAGGGGCATGGCTTGGACCCGGTGGGGTACGTCACCGTGGTCGACAGCCTGTCGCAGCAACCGTTGCGGAGCGGTTCGTGGGCGCTTCGCGGGATCACCAGCAACGAGCGTTACGTGGAGCGGGTGGAGAAACGCCTCTTGGCCTCGAATCAGCCTCCGCTGGGCCGATTCGAGGCCACGCACGCCGCGCTGATCCCGATCAAAAAATCCGCCGCGTGGTGGAACCTACCGCAGGACGAACGACGAGCGATCTTTGAAGCGCAGTCCCAGCACATCCGGATCGGCATGGGTTTCCTGCCCGCGATTGCGCGCAAGCTGCACCATTGCCGGGATCTGGGCGACAACGAGCCGTTCGATTTTCTGACCTGGTTCGAGTATGCGGCCGAGGACGGTGCGGCGTTCGACAAGCTGGTCGCAGCGCTCCGTAGCACGGTGGAATGGACATATGTGGAGCGGGAAGTCGACGTGAGATTAGTGCGATGTGACGCGGACGCGTATTAGATTCCCAGTCACCCTACTCGCCGCAGGAGCGTGTTTCTAGCAGGAACTAGGGCTGGGCCGGAGGAAGCTCGCCTAGCCGCGCTTGGGCTTTTTCGGCCCAGGGCGTGTCGGGGTGCTTCGTGACGATCTGTTGATAGAGTTGCCGGGCGTGGGCCGCGTTTCCCTGTTTCTCTTCGAACTGCGCGAGCTCGTAAGCTTCTTGCGCGGCGCGTTCGGAAGACGTACATGCGGCTGGCGAAAGCGCCAGCACGAGGCCCAGCACGATTGGACCGATCATGAGCAGGCCTCGTCGAGGCACTGGTTCGCGTTCAGATAGGAGGGCTGGTAGGAAGGGACCACCGACAACAACGGGCAACCGATCAGTGATCCCGCGCGACCACGTAATCCGCGACCGCCATCAAGGCTTGTCGATGCGGACCATTGTCGAAGGCTTCCAACTGTTGCTGGGCGAGGGTGATGTGCCGGCGCGCCACGTCCATGGCGTACGTGGTGGAACCGTAGGTCTGCATCAGATCGAGGATGTCCCGAAGCTGCTCGGCCGAGGCTTGCCCGTCGCGCACCACGGTTTCAACCAGGCGGCGCTCGGTGCCGTTGACCGACCGCAACAGGTGCAGCAACGGAAGGGTGATTTTGCCTTCGGAGAGATCCTTGCCGAGCGCCTTGCCCAAGCGCCCCTGATCCGCCACGTAATCGAGCGTATCGTCGGCCACTTGATACGCGATACCCAGGTGCATGCCGAACTGGCCGAGCGCGTCTTTGGTCCGCCACGGCGCGCCGCTGATGACCCCGCCCAATCGGCACGCGGCCGACAGCAACGCCGCGGTTTTACACTCGACGATCTTTAGATAGGCCGCATCGGTCAACGACAGGTCCCCGCAGTGCAGTAATTGCAACGCCTCGCCCTCGGCCATGACCCGGCACGCGTTGGCCAGGATCGAATCCACCTCCAACAGGCCGATCTGCACGGCCAGGCATACGGCCTTGGTATAGAGATAATCGCCGACCAGAATCGTCGCGCGATTCCCCCACACCGCGTGCGCGGGGTCTTTACCGCGGCGCAGGGTCGCGTCGTCCAACACGTCGTCGTGCAACAGGGTGGCCGCGTGGATGTATTCGACCGCGCTGGCCAGTGTGACCGTTTGGTCCGAGGGTCCCTCGAACCCGGAGACCCGGGCGGAAATCATCAGCAACAGCGGGCGAATGCGTTTGCCTCCGCTGGTCAAGATATAGAGTGCGACTTGGTTGATGAGCGGAACGCCGGAGTCCACGTATTTTTCGATCGAGAGATCCACCTCCCGCAGGTCGGTCCGATAGAAGTCCCAGACGTCCTGCATGGTCGATAACTCGACTCCCGGCCTTCCGGTTTGCATGGGCGCCAGTGTAGGGGAGGCTCACGACCGAAGTCAAGAAGAGAATCCGGCGTGTCAACCTTCCGGATACCACCCCCGCGCATGCGCGGCGCGGCGCAAATTGACTCTCCCCCCGAGCCGTCCGTATGATCTCGGAATGGAACGGGAACGCTTGGCGATCCCCGCCCGACTGATCGGTTTCGTGATCAGCCCGGTTGCCGCGCGGGTGGCGCCGACCGGGACGGTCGCCTCTAAGTCCTCCAAAGCCGCGCCCAACTATTACCCGGATCTGACGCCGCGCCAGCAAATCATCGAACGCACCGCCGTCACGCTGAGCGGCCGCCCGGCAGTGGAAATCGTCAAGACCTATGATCCCGGATTCGCGATCGCGGAGATCACGGTCGAGGTCGACGACCTGCTCACCGCCCCGTTGTTCGACATCCACACCGAGCTCATTGAGGCGTGCCGCGCGATCCTTCGTCGTCTGGACGGCGATCCGCAATTTCAGGAAGAGTACCGGGTGTATTGCATCGCCGATTATCAGGGCGACCCCGAGGTGTTCCTGACCCTGCACGGAGAACGGCTGGTGGGACTGATCAAGGACGAGCGCCTCCCGCTCGACGAAGAAGAGGTTCACGCCACCCTCCGAGCCAACATCAAATACGGCAAGGACGATCTGACGATCGTGGACTGGGACGGCGCGGTGCTCTTTGACCCGCACGCGGATTTCGACGCCAACATCGAGTTGATCGAAATCGCCAATTTCCAACTGCTGCGCATGCGGATGTCCGATCAGGCGCTCGACGCGCGGATTGCCCATATCGCGCGGATGCTCCGCACCACGCCCAAACAATCGATGTTTCGCCGTCGCGAAGTCCGCGCCTTGCTCCGAGAGATCATGCGAATCCGTGCGGAGACCCTCCTGGAGTCGCAGGCCACGGAGCACCGCATCAAACTCATCGGCGACTGGTACGCGGCCCGCGTGTACGCGCTCCTGGCCAAAAAATTCCACATCGAGGCGTGGCAAACGTCCGTCCAACATAAACTGGACACGATCGAAGACGTCTCCACCATGGTCGCGGAAAATTTCTCGGTGTCGTTCCACACTACACTGGATTTTATTTTGATTGCGGGCTGGTTTTTGCTGCTGGCGGGGTGGTTCGTGTATCTCTTCATGGACGTGTATCTGCTCGCCAACCGCTGATCGACCGCGCCCGACGTGAGCCGGTCTGGACAGGACGCGTGGATACCCTTCGTTTCATGCGGTTTCCGACGTATAATCAAAGCCGATGCCGAGCCTGCCTCATAATCCGCCGCATCCCGCTCGCGGAGCAGCGCCGGACGGGACCGCGATGAACGCGCCCGGCCCCGTCATTGAACTGGCGGGCGTGACCAAGCGGTATCAACCCGACCACGCGCCCGCGATCGACGCGCTCTCGCTCACCGTGGCGCGCGGCCACACCCTCGCCGTCCTAGGGCCCAGCGGGTGCGGAAAAACCACGCTGCTGCGTCTCATCGCCGGATTCGAGGACCCCACGACCGGCACGGTCCATGTCGGAGGCCATTGCGTGGCGGGCAACGGCGCCTGGGTTCCGCCGGAACGCCGCGGCGTGGGCATGGTGTTCCAGGACTACGCCCTGTTTCCCCACTTAACCGTGTCGCGCAACGTCTCGTTCGGTCTCCATCAGTTGGGACGGGCCGAGCGCACACGCCGCGTGTCGGAGGTCTTGGAACTCGTGGGGCTCGCGGGGCTGCAAGCGCGGCACCCGCACCAACTCTCCGGCGGCCAACAGCAACGCGTGGCCCTGGCCCGGGCCTTGGCCCCCAAGCCGATCGTGGTCCTGCTCGATGAGCCCTTCTCCAACCTCGACCCGGATATGCGCTCGCGGATGCGGCAGGAAGTCGACGCGATCTTGCGGCAATCGGGCGCCACCACGGTGTTGGTCACGCACGATCACGAAGAAGCCTTTGCCATGGCCGACCGCGTCGCGGTCTTGAACCGCGGCCGTCTCGAACAACTCGGCACCCCCGAAATCGTCTACCACCTCCCGACCACGCCGTTCGTGGCCGAGTTCGTGGGCCAAGCCGACTTCGTACCGGGCGCGGTGGACGGCCTGCAGGTCCGCACCGAACTCGGCCCGTTCCCCAACACCTCGGGATTCCCGACCGGCATGGCCGTGTCCGTGATGATCCGACCCGACGACGTGCTGCTCGTGCCGTCGGACCACGCGCCCGCGGTCGTGGTCAACCGCCAATTCCGCGGCTCGGAGAACCTCTACACCGTGCACCTGGCGTCCGGACGCCCGCTCCACTCCACGCAACCCTCGGACGTGGTCTACGAGCTCGGGAGCCGCGTAGACATCAAAATCAACGCCACACACACCGTGCTGTTCGATCCCTCCGTCCTGCCGAAACACAGCCCGTCGCACCACGACGCGTAACAGCGTGCGCCGGACGGTTCCGGCACGATCACGCACCCCGAGGCGGCTGACGCCGGACTCGTGACGGCCGGCGCCGTACGGAGGAATCCTACGAGGGGCCGAGCCTACGCGGCGTCGGCGGACTGGTCCGGCCCCAATGCCCGGGGACGCCCCAAAAGAAACCCTTGGATGATAAAAATCCCGATCCCCTTCATCGCCGCCAGTTCTCGTTCCGTTTCGATCCCCTCGGCGATGATCCCCTCGGTGGCATAGGTCCTCAAGGCGATTAGGAGATGTTTGGAAAACCCCTTAAATGTGTCCGACGCCACGGCTTGGAGCACCAGCGATCGGTCGATCTTGATGTACTCGGGCATCAGCCGCGCCACGAACGGCAGCGACACGAAGCCCGCGCCGAAATCGTCGATGGCGAACTTGTAGCCGCACGCGCGCCACTTCACCGCGATCTCCAAATGCCGCTCCACGTCGTGGAGCGCGTCGCGCTCGGAGATTTCGACGATGACGTCGGTGCCGTCCGGCTTGGGCGGCGGTTCCAGATGTTCCAAGACGTGGAAATCCACGTTCAGGAAAATCCGGTTCAATCGGAGTTCCTCCGCGACCCGCAACTGCTCCTTGAAACAGATCGTTTTGAGTTCGTCGAGTTGACCCACCACGTGGTACTTGCGAAACAACTCGGCCACGCTCAACCGGCCCTCGGGGTCTCGGCTCAGGGCTTCGTATCCCAACACCTGGTCGGACCAGACGTCCACAATCGGCTGAAACACCACTTTGATGGCCTGTTCGTCCAACCGGTAGTGTTCGTCCCCGACATGGATGCGCTCCCCGCTTTTTTTGGCGATATACAGCGCGCGGTCGGCGAGCCGAATGATCTGGCTCACGGATTCGCCGTGGCTCGGGAACACCGCGATCCCGATGCTGATGTCGAACCGGATGTCCCGGGCCTCGCTCAGCCGACACACCGCCCGCCGAATGCGGTCGGCCACGATACGGCCGCCGGCTTCGTTCGTTTCGGACAATACGATGACGACTTCATCGCCCCCCCACCGCACGACCATGTCGCTGCCGCGCGTGGCCGCCATGATCACGTTGGCCACGGCCTTGAGCACCTCGTCGCCGATCTGATGCCCCCGGCTGTCGTTGATGGATTTAAAATGATCAAGATCGCACATCAAAAACGCGACGGCGTGGCCGTTGCGTCTGGCGCGGGCCAACTCAATGTCGATGCGTTCGTCGAAAAATCGGCGGTTGTACAAACCGGTCAGCGCATCGCGGATCGCCTGCTCGGCCAGCAACCGCTCGGCCGATTTCTGCTCCGTGATGTCGCTGACGTAGCCTTCCACCGCGGTGAGCGCGCCGCGACGGGTGTACACTCCCCGCCCCTGCTCGGAGACCCACCGCGTCTCCCCGGACGCGGTCCGCAATCGGTACTCCACCCGAAACGCGCGTTTGGCGCCCACCGCGTCTCCAATGGCGCGCTCCACGGACCATTGGTCGTCGGGATGGACCAGATCCGGCCTCGTCATCCCGGCCGTCAACGCCTCGGGGCGATACCCGGTCAAGTCGAAACACCCCTCGCTCGCGAACTCGATCGTGTGACGCCCGTCGGCCCGCGACCGATACATCATGCCGGGGAGGTGTTCCAGGAGCGTGGAGAGCTTCGACGGCGTCGCGGCCGTCCGTGGAGACGCCCTCGGGCGTCGCGACCGTCCCTTGGCGGGTGTGCGCCGGCCCATGCGTTACGGCGGTGACGACTGGTGTCGGCTCCAGATGAACTGAAACACACAGGAGCCGATCTGGAACACGTCGCCGTGGTGCAACACGGCTCGATCGAGTTTCAAATTATTGATGTAAATCCCGTTGGCGCTTTTGAGGTCCATCACCACGTATTCGCTGGCCATCCGAATGATCTCGGCGTGCCGGCGAGAGACCTCCGGCTGCGCGATGACGATATCCGATTGCACGTCACGGCCCACCGCGTACCGATCGGCCGTCAGGGTAAACTCGCGCCCCTCCAGCGGCCCGCTCAACACGCGCAACAACGGATACGCGGGTTCTCGCCCCGGCAAATACGGGTGGGAAAGGTCCGGACGAATGGTTTGTTCGGGGTCTAACACGATCGTTTCCTCGGGCGGCAGATCCAGCCATCACAAATATAGAGGCGAATCGGCTGCTGTCAATCGTTGTTCGGTCTTGATACACGAGGGGCCTGCCGGACCAGGCAAGCCCCTTCGGTAGAACCGATGCTCGATACGGTTACTTTTTGACCGCCGGTTTGGGGGCGGGTTTGGCCGCCGGCTTGACCGTTACTTTCGCCGCCTTGGGAGCGGGCTTGGCCGCCGCGGCCAGCTTGGCCTCCGCGTCGCTGATTTTTTTCGTCAACTCATCGACTTTCGTCTTGAGCTGAGCCTGCTCTTGTTGCGCGCCGTCCACCTTGCGTTGCAACTCGCCCTTCTCCTGCGTCAACGCTTGGACCTGCGCCTTGAGTTTTGCGTTGTCCTCCCGTTGTTGTTTGCTTTCACAACCTCCGAGGATCGGCAACACGGCCACCAGCCCGATCGCCACCCACGGCATCACCCGTCGCATCATCATCTTGCGTCTCCCGTCGTGTTCACGCCAAGGCCGTCCGGCAGGTACGGTAGAAGGAAGCAAGCCCGTGCGGCGCGCGCCGCCGATCCCCCTCCCGAGAGGATCGGCGCCCCTACCGTACCGTGCCGGAATCAGACCCGACCGTTATTTGGCCGCTTTGACCGAATGGGCCTTGTTTCCATCAGCCTCCACGGACACCTTGGCGCCAACTTTCACCTCGCCTTCGACCTTCGTGTCCTTGGAGATCTCGAACATCGCCACCGCGCCCTTGGCGTCTTTGACCGAGAGGGTCTTCCCGGCTTCGTACTTGGCGACCTCGCCGCTGACCGAGGTCATCCCGGCATACGCCGCCGCCGCGAACACCAACACCGCCGCCATCGCGCACACACTCTTGAGCCACTGCTTCATCTGACATCACCTCCTTTCTTGAAACAGCTCGCTACAGCATAGGGCGTGCCAGGAGCATGACGGGGTTAAAACACTCGGCAATCGAGAGAGTTGCAAACCGTGGCCCGAACGCGTGGCCGCCGCGATACCCGAAATGCGGCGACCGCCTACCCCATTTGGGGTGTTCAGGTCGGCGGGTCGGCGGCCCGCAACTTCTCGAGCCGATATTGGAGCGTCTTGTATGAGAGCCCGAGGAGACGGGCGGCCTTGGCGATCACTCCATGACTCTGAGCCATCGCCTGTTCGATCAAGGATCGTTCGAGCTGATCGAGCGACACGCCGCCGACCGGGAGTTGAAACGGGGTGGGAAGCGGAGACGGCGGCCGACGGATTTCCGGCGGGAGATCATCCACCTGAATTTCATCTTTCTCGCAGAGCAGTACCGCGCGCTCGATGGTCGCGGCCAACTGACGGACGTTGCCCGGCCACGGATAGTCCATCAGCACGCGCAGTGCGTCTTTCGAGATGGTCTTGGCGCCACGGTCCATACCCTCGTGTTTGTGAAGAAACGCGTCGACCAGGTACGGGATGTCCGCCGTACGCTCGCGAAGCGGCGGCACCCGGAGCGTCACCACGTTGAGGCGATAGAACAGATCCAGACGGAACCGACCCGCGGTGATCTCCGCTTCGAGGTCTTTGTTGGTCGCCGCCACCACGCGAACGTCGATCGGGACTTCTTCTTGTCCCCCGACCCGGCGAATCGTCCGCTCCTGCAACGTGCGCAAGATTTTCGCCTGCAGACCGAGCCCGAGGTCGCCGATCTCATCCAGGAAGATCGTCCCGCGGTGAGCCGCCTCGAAGAGGCCGATGCTGCGAGTCTGCGCGCCGGAGAACGCCCCCTTCTCATAGCCGAACAGTTCGCTTTCCATCAGCGGATCGGGAATGGCCGCGCAGTTGATCGCCTGAAACGGCAGCTCCCGTCGGGGGCTCTCATCATGAATCGCGCGCGCAATGAGCTCTTTGCCGGTGCCGCTCTCACCCACGATCAAGACGGTCGACGCGCTGGGCGCCACCTTCTTGATGACCTTGATGATGTCCTGCATCGACGGGTGGTGTCCGATGAGGCTTCCGACCCGAACGCGGTCATCTAGTTCTTGGCGCAGCCGCCGGTTCTCCCGCAAGAGGCTCACGCGCTCGAACGCCCGCGCGATGGTGATCAGCAACTCATCCTTATCCAGCGGCTTCGTCAGGTAGTCGAACGCGCCCTTTTTCATCGCGTCCACCGCGGAGTCGATCGTTCCGTGCGCGGTCATCAGGATCACGGTCGAGTTTGGCGCCGCGCCGAGCAGATCGTTCAGCACGGACACCCCCTCGGTGTCCGGCATCTTCACGTCGCTCAGGACGACGTCACACGGACCACGGCGCTGAATCGAGGCCGCCTCCCGCGCCGTCCCCGCGGTGCGCACCTCGTACCCCTCGTCGCGAAGAATACGCTCCAGAATCTCGCGTTGCGAGCGCTCGTCGTCCACCACCAGCAGCGATCGCGTCATCCGCGCGCCTCGTCGCGTCCGACCGGCACCCGCATCGAGACCGTGGTTCCCTCGCCGATCCGGCTGGCAATCGCGATCGTCCCGCCGTGTTCTTCGATAATCTGCTTGGTCAGGGCTAGTCCCAGACCGATGCCCAGCTTCTTGGTCGTAAAATACGGTTCGAACACCCGGGACAAGTCCTCTTCTCCGATACCGGCCCCGGTGTCCCCGATTGCCAGCCGCACGAACCGCCCGACGGACTCGTCGCCCCCGGGCTCCAAGGCCAAGACCACGCGCAGTCTCCCGCCGTCCGGCATCGACTGAAAGGCATTGAGCATCACGTTCATGACGCACCGGGTGATCTGCTCGGGATCCACGAAACACGGCGGAAGGGACTCCCCGTCCACCGACAGCGCCACGCGGGCTTCATCCGCTTTCGGGCGGACCAGCGCGATCACGTCGTCCAGCAGCGCGCGCACCGACACCCACTGCCGCGCCAGCTTCACCGGACGCCCGTACTTCAAAAAACTATCGATCAGGCGATTGAGCCGGAACACCTCGCCCTTGATACTCCCGAGGAGCGCCGGGATCTCATCGGATCGGCCGCCATCCTCCCGCTTGACGAGATCTCGAACGCGGTCGAGGGACAGGCTGATGAAATTCAGTGGATTGCGGATCTCGTGGGCAATCCCAGCCGCGAGCTGCCCCAACGCCGAAAACCGCTCGGCCTCGCGCAGCCGGTCTTCCAAGGCGCGCTGCTCTCTGAGCCGATCGACCATCTCGTTCACGCTGGCAATCAGCTCGCCGATTTCGTCGCCGCGGTCTTGAGGAAGCGTGGCCGACAGGTTGCCCGCGGCCACTTGCTTGGCGACCGCAACGACCTGATAGATGGGACGCGTGTACCGCCACGACAAAAACAGCACCAGTCCGGCTCCGAGCCCGAAGATCCCGCCCGTCACCATCAACCGTTTGATCAGATTCGTCCGGAGCAGCCGCTCGTAATCGTCCATCACCAACATGATGTGGGCGTAGCCGACCTGTTGCTTGTCCACGACAATCGGCACCAAGAGATTATGGGTCTGAACGCCTTCGGCGTTGCCCTCGCCCAGTCGCGCCGTGATGAACAAATCCTTGCGATGCGGGTTGATTTTCTGGCCCACGCGAGTCGGGTTTGAGCTGGCAATGACCTTTTCGGAGTTACTGATGATGGAAATTTCCCGCACGCCCTTTTTAGTCAACCGGCCCACATAATCTTGAAGCCGGCCCTCGTTGGTGGACGCCTGGCTGGTCAATTCCTCGCCGCTGATCTGGATCGCGGATGAGAGATCGTTCACATTCTCGGTAATCTCTCGAATGAGCAGTCGTTCATTATACGCATAGAACAGGAAGACCGAACCGAGCGATAGCACGGTCAGCACTCCCATCATCAAGAGGAGTTTGGTGGTGAGATGAAGACGTTGGAACGCGCGGAACGGACCGCGCGGGGCGGCGGAACGGAGGCGTGGCGTAACCATCGGGTCCCGCTATCCTACTGCCGGCCGCAGAACCGTGTAAAGCCCTGAACCCAGCAGCCCTACGCCACCCCACGAATGACGCGGAGCCACAACACGAAGGGCGGACCGAATCGGTCCGCCCTCGCGACACATCATCGACAACCGCCTTACTTCTTCTTCGCCGGAGCTTTCTTGGCGGGCGCCTTCGCCGCGGGCTTCGGAGCCGGTTTCGGCTTTGACAACTCTTCCACCTTCTTTTCCAAGTCGCCGATCTTCGCCTGGAGGTCCATGTTGGACTTGCTCAATTCGTCGGTCTTCGCCGCCAACCCGTTCTTCTCTTGGGTCAACGAGTCCACTTGTTGTTTCAGACTCGCGTTCTCCTCTTTGAGCTTTTTGGATTCACACCCGGTCAAGGGCAGCATCAACAGCGCGGCAATCAAGGGCACCACCACGAGCTTCTTCATCACTACGATCACCTCCCCTCTCTCATGTCAGTTGGATGCATATTCCGGAGGGGGACACCCGTCCCCAAAACCGGGATAGAGATACACCACAGCCTGAGGGAAAATCAAGGGGAGACCGCGCTGCGGCTACAGAAAGTACCGGGCGAGGTCGATGCCGAGCGACTGGGCGTCCGCGGTGTCCACGATCCGACGCGTCGGACGCGCGTTCGCGGCCGCGAGGTCGATCGTGTCCCCGTCCACCTCGCGGCCCGAGGCGTCACGAATAAGTTTGACCAATGGATGCGCGCGGCGATCCGCGGACTGGTGGCCACCGACGACCACCGCCAGTTCCCCGGTGTCGAACCGCACAATCGTCCCCACCGGGTACACGCCCATCGTGTTGGCGAACACCTTGAGCAATAACGGGTCGTACACCGTCCCGGCCTTGGCCGCCATGAGGCTCAACGCCTTGTCGGGCGACAGCGGCACCCGGCTGTACACGCGCGAGGCGGTCATGGCGTCGTAACAATCCGCGAGCGAGATGATCCGCCCGAACAAGGTGAGTTTGCGCGGCACTGCGATCTTGGGATACCCCGACAAGTCATAATTGAGGTGATGCTCGAATCCCGCGATCACGATCTTCGTGGACACGTCGTCGAGCCCCTTGAGGCGCAACAGGCTTTTCACGCCATACACGGGATGCCGCCGAATGACCCGCCAGTCCTCCGGCGTGAAATCCCCCGCCTTGTTCAGGATCTCCAGTGGAATGTCCGTCTTCCCCACGTCGTGGAACAGGGCGGCTACGCCGAGTTCGGACAGGTGCGTCCGTTCATAACCCAGCCGCTGACCGATCGAGAGCGCGAGGATACAGACGTTCACGCAATGGCTGTACGTGTATTCGTCGTGGCTTCGCAGCGTGGTGAGACCCAGCAAGGTGTTCTCATCCTGCAACAGGTTGTCCACGAGGCCCTGCACCACGCGTTTGGACTTTCGTACGCCCACCGCCTGTTTGAGTTTGACGCTCTCCATCACCTCCGCGACGGCGGAGATCGTGCGGAAGTAGGTGCGTTTGGCCACCGCTTTCTGGCTCTCGTGTTCGCGGGACGGCTTCGCGCGGGCCGACAGCGGCGGGGCAACCTCCACGTGCGACACCCCAACGCGGGTCAGGGCCGCGCCCAGTTCCTCCGCGGTCGTGGTCGCGGCGGTCGCCCACTCGTGCGCGAACGCGATGACGTCTCCAGGGCTCAGGCCCGCGTCGAACCGAACGCTTCCCACCCCGCGCGCCTGCATAGCGGCGATCACTTCGCTGAACCCGATGTACCCTTCCAGATCAACCTTGAGCCGAATGTCATCGAGGTATACATGATCGCCGTCCTGGCGCAACACGGGCTCGGCCCGCCAGTCGTGCACCTCCACGACGGTCTTGACCAGCCGGTCCGCGGATTGACTCAGCGCCACGTTGCCCGCCAAATGGATGTGCGCGGTCTTGAGGAGAATGTGAACTTGATACACGAGGCGTTTGCCGATCCGGTGCAGGTTCTCGTCTCGGATGTGACTGCCCTTGACCGCATCGAACAGTTTGGGCGCCGCGTGATGAGGAGTCCCGCCGCGCGTCACGCCGCACGCTCCAGGTCCTGCAGGGCGCGGCGCGCTTCCTCGCGGATGTCCCCTCGCGCGGACGCGACGGTTTCCCGCAAGAGCGCCACCGCGGCGGAGGACCCGACTCGCCGCACCAGCGCCACGGCATGCCGCGCCCGCGCATCGTGCCGCGCCGACCAGAGTTGCCGCCACCCGCGTCCCAGCTCCAACCACGGCCGGATCAGCGACAACGCCGCGTCGCCCCCAACATCCGCGAGCGTATCAAACCACTCGCGCTGTTCCGCGTCCTTGCGGTGGGCAAACCCGCGGTCATTGATCGCCGCGATCAAGGCCGCCAGAAGATCCCGCGATGGATGACGGCGCGCCAAACGAAGCACGTGCAGTCGCACCCCGTCGTCATCATCACCCAACCACTGGGGAAGCGCCTCGGCCAGCCGCTCGGCGCCGAGCGCTTCCAACGCCTTGAGCGTTTCGCGGCGAAGGCGCACATCGGCATGCCCCATGAACGTTTCCAATGCCGGCTGAGCACGAGGATCCTTCACGCGCCCCAGAACATAGATCAGATTGCGCGCCACGTACCAAGGCGCCTCCGGAAGCCGCGAGAGCATGGCGTCCAGCGCCTCGCCCGCAAACGCGGTCAACGCGTCGCAAATGATCCGTCGCCCTTTGGCGGTCTGCACGTGATCGAGCAGAGTGATCAGCGAGTCCACGGCGGAAGACGGCAGTTGGATCAGATAGCGCGCAATGGCGTCCGACTCCCACGCGCCTTGCCGACTGAGGGAATTCCCCAAGGGCGCCACGCGCTCCCAACTCCCCATCTGGGTCCAGACTACGCGAATCAACTCGCGACTGCGCGCCGAGACCTTGACCTCGTCGTCCCGCAACGCCGACAACCGGCTCACGATATCGTTGGCGCGCTCGAACCGATCCTGCGTGACGCTGGCGGCCACAATGTCGTCCAACACCTGCAACACTTCCAGAAACGACTGCTCATCGTCGTCCAACATCAGAATCGACGTCAGAATATCGATCAACTGCCCCACGTAATCCTGCGTGCTGTCTTCCACCACTTGCCGTTGCAGCAACTCGATGTCCTGATCCGTCAGCGTGAACACCGGACTGTCATGACGCAGCGAGTCGGGAATGACCTCCGGCTCAGGAGCGGGCGCCCCGGCCCCTGGAGCGTCATCAGCGGCTTCGGACAACGATCTCGCGCCCGGCGGTCGGGATGACAGCGCCACCTCGCGATCCGAGGCTTCATCGACCTCGGCCACTTCATACGTGACGTGCGGAATCGGCTGCTCCCACAACCTAGTGACAATGTCGTTGTCCAGCGGCCGCGCGTCGGACGTGAGCACATCCAACAACCGGTCGAGGTCTGCGCGCGTCAGCCCCTGGTGGAGGACCAATTCACAAAGGCCGTCCGACGAACACCGAAACGCCAGATTCTCGAACCGGTTGGGCTCCTCATACACCGGCGTGTCTCCGACATAGAACTCGCACCCCTTGACCGTCAGCGCCAGGTCGCCCTGTTCGTCCAGATGCCGCAACAGCCGCCCTGCAAAATCGTCTCGGAACTTCCGGCAAATCTCGTGCTCCGGCAGATACATCTTCGACGCTTTGACGGCCTTGACCAACCCGCGCATCACCTCGCGGGCGGACTCGACCAAAGGATTTTCGGGTGCCAGCTGGGCTCCAACAGATGCCGGCTTGAGGGGTTCGTGCACCATGTCTGCGATAAGTAAGAGCGCGAGGAAGACCGACCAAACGGCTCCCCTCGCGACGCGGCCAAGTATAGCCACAGCCGACCTCGTGTCAAAACCAACGCGGGTTAGGAGAGAGGCCCTTACTTTGCGTCACTCGGTGGGCGTTGCGCTGATAAGTTCCTTTGTCTGCGATATTTTGAAGCGAGCCTGAGGGATTGCTTGTTAGTCGATTGACTCCGACAGGGAATCCGAGTAAATAGGAGGGGTATTTGAGGTTCTCCTGCCTTGTTATAGTAGCGAGTGACACATGGGTTGGCGGTTCAGGAAGACATTCAAACTACTGCCAGGCGTCCGCCTCAATCTTTCGCGTAGTGGTATTAGTACAACCATTGGAACCGCCCCGTTTTCACTCAACATCGGACCACGTGGGGTTTATGGAAACGTCTCAGCTCCTGGCACCGGCGTGTCCTTTCGTACCCGGATCGCTGGGAGGGGGCTCCACGCAACTGATCCGGCGAATGTCCCTAGCATCACTCCGTTTCTAGATCCCCCTGACACAGTTTCCGTCCCAAAACCAACCTCACCACCGGCGGCACCGACTCAGGAGGTCCGCAGCGCGAGCACTCAAATGCTCACAAGTGAGGGCCTCGAGGAGTTTCGGAAATTGCTTAAGACTACACGGGATGAGCACGACGAAATTGAGAGGGAACTTGCGCTTGCAGACCGCGAGCAAGAGCACGCTGCGGACCGCTATCAACGATGGGACCGAGGGTTTCTACTTAAAAATCTGTGGAAGACCCGGTTTGCCCAACTCAAAAATGACGCTGACACTGCGACCGCCAAGCAAGCGGAGCTGCAAGAGCAGCTCCGCCTCACAACACTAGCAACCGAGTTCGATATTCCTAGCGAGCAAGCTGAGCCCTATTACCGCATGCGCGACACATTTGCCACACTCGCGGAGTCCCAACAGATCTGGGACACGCTGACCAAACGGCCAACAAATGCCATTGTCGAACGATCCCTCGCCAAAGAGGCCATCACCAGAGAACCTGTCACGTTTAGACTGGGACGGAGTGAATTAATTAGCTGGGATCAGCAGGTGCCTCACCTCGCGAATAGGAATGGTGGTGACCTATGGATCTATCCGGGGTTTATTCTCTATCGCGTGTCCAAAGAGGCCTTTGCCCTTATCGACACGCGCGACGTCGTTCTGACTTACACACCAGTTCAGTTCATTGAGCACGAGCATGTGCCATCTGATAGCCGGGTGATCGAGCATACTTGGGCGAAGACAAACAAAGATGGCAGCCCTGATCGCCGTTTCAAGGACAACTATCAGATTCCCGTCACCGTATACGGCGCGCTGGTCTTCAAGAGCAGTAGTGGCCTGCACGAGGAATACCAGGTGTCGAATGTGGGTCGGACTGAACAGTTTGCGGAGGCGTGGATGTCGTTCCGGAATTCATTCGTTCCCTTGAACTGATTGCGGCCCACGATTGGGGCCAGGGACCCGGAGGGTGACAGGAACCATTTTCTTCGGCCCTCTCTACAACTAACGGGACAGATTTATTATCACGACGGTCTCAAAGCCACTTCACTTCCACTGTCAAATCCCAATAAGGCGTACCCAGCCTAACACGCTTCAGCGCGCGCTCGTCAAGGGCCTCTGACATCACGCAGCCGTCAATGCCCCACCATTTGATCGCTTGACAGCGCGCAGAGCCGCGCGGGAAGATGGACGCGTGCTAGCCAATTGGGACTGATTGGGGACGTTGTTTAAAGATTTTATGATCGGAGGTTTGCGCCGCAGGTATTGCAGTGAGCTTTTAATCTTTAAACAACATCCCCATCCTCATAAAACATAGGCGTACCATAGCAGCTGCCAATTACGCCCGTCAACCGCGCATCAACCGAACGTTCATGGACGCGCCACGGAGCGTCTCACCACGACTCGACTGCTTGACAGCGCGCGGAGTCGCGCGGGAAGATGGGCGCGTGTTGACCAATGAAGCCCGGTTTCTGGACGCGCGCGTGCCGGTTCCGCTGTTGGCGACGATTCCACTTGGGGATCTCGCGCCGGTGGATGCGTACTCCGCTATCCGCGCGGCAGCGCCGTCGTTTCTCCTGGAGAGTGGGAGCCGAGCCGGTCGCGGAGCGCTGGGACGGTACTCGTTCATCGGCGGCGCGCCGTATCAGACTGTCACGGCCCAACACGGCGCGTTGACCCGCTGGACGTCAACGTCCGGCGAAACCACGACCACGCCGACGGTTGATCCCCTGGCCGCCGTGTTTGACCAGATGCTGCCGGGCGCCGTGGCCGCGCCGCCCGGGGCACCGCCGTTTATCGGGGGCGCGATCGGATGCTTGGGGTACAGGCTCTCGCAACGGCACCGACGCGGCGCACCACACGATCGGACCGACTTCTTTCCGGACCTGCATTGGATGTTGTTCGATCTCGTGGGCGCGTTCGATCACGTTGAGCGTACGTTTACCGCGTCGTTTTGTCCGTCTCCCGAGCGATTTGCGGCTGAGCCGCGCGCGCGGCTGCTGGAAGAGGGCCGCACCAGGCTGAGGGACTTTCTCGGCGCGGTGACGCGTGGCCTCAGCGCGGAACACGTGAGCCCGACCGCGCCCGCAGCCTCGATCGTTGCCGGCATGTCGCGCGAGGCGTATTGCGCAATGGTGGACCGCGCCAAGGACTATATCGCGGCGGGCGATATCTTCCAGGCGAATCTGGCGCAGCGATTCACGGCCACGCATCACGGCGACGGGTTGGACGTGTATCGGCGCCTGCGTACCATTAACCCCGCCCCGTTCGCGGCGTTTGTGGACCTTGGCGAGACCGAAATCATCTGCTCATCGCCCGAACGCCTGGTCAAGGTGTCCGGCCGCGAGGTGGAAACCCGTCCCATCGCGGGCACCAGGCCCCGCGGCGCGACCCCGACCGATGACGACGATCTCACGGCCGATTTGTTGCTCAACCCCAAGGAACGCGCCGAACACCTGATGTTGGTGGATCTGGAGCGCAACGATCTGGGCCGAGTGTGCGCGTACGGATCGGTCAAGGTGGATGAGCTGATGGTCACGGAGCGGTACTCGCACGTCATCCACATCGTGTCCAATATCCGCGGCCTGCTCCGGGAGGGCGCGACGGGCTTCGACGTGTTGGATGCGGTGTTCCCCGGCGGGACCGTGACCGGCGTGCCCAAGATCCGCTGCATGGAAATCATCGACGAACTGGAGCCCGTGTCGCGCGGGTTGTACACCGGGTCCATCGGCTACGTGTCGTGGTCGGGCCACATGGATTGGAACATTGTGATCCGCACGTTGACGCGAACACGCGGCGAGCTGTCGTTCTACACCGGCGCGGGGATCGTGGCGGACTCAGACCCGGAGAAGGAGTACCGCGAGACCTTGTATAAAGCCCAGGCCTTGATCGACGCGGTGGGTTGATCCGGTGTGGGCCGTGGTCAACGGAACGTTCGTCCCTGACCGCGAGGCGGTGGTCTCGGTCCACGACCGCGGGTTTCGATACGGCGACGGGGTCTTCGACACGCTCCGCGTGTATCGGGGGCAACCGTTTCTGATCGACCGGCACCTTGCGCGCCTGATCGAGGGCGCAACCGCGCTGGGGATCGCCCCATTGCCGACGGCTTCGGCGCTCGCCGGGACGATCCGCGATCTCATCGAGCGGAATGAGCTCCCGGAGGCTCTGGTTCGCACCACCGTCACCAGGGGCGTCACCACGGGCTGGGACGTTCGGCACGACGGCACTCCCACGGTGGTCATCGTGGAGCAGCCGTTCGCGGGGTACCCGGATCAGTTGTACCGATCCGGAGCCTCGATCGTCATCCTCGCCAACACCCGCCTCCGTCCCGCCGCGCTGACCCCGTCGGTCAAATCACTGAGCCTGCTGGCGCACGTCCAAGCCAAACGCGAGGCCTCCGGACAGGGCGCGGATGAAGCCGTGTTGTGCACCGAGTCGGGGCACGTCGCGGAAGGCACGGTGAGCAATGTCTTCTGCGTCAAGAACGGCACACTTCACACCCCGCCGCTCTCCGACGGCATCCTCCAAGGCATCACCCGCGAGGTGGTGTTGGATCTAGCGCGCCGCGATGGGATCAAGTCAGCCGAAGATCGGCTGACTCCGGATCAGCTCCGGGAAGCCGACGAGGTTTTGCTGACCAGCACGGGGATGGAGGTACTACCGGTCACCCGAGTAGACGGGCGTCACGTCGGATCGGGACAACCGGGACAGGCTACACTCGCCCTGCGACGCCGATACCAAGAGTTCGTCGGCGCAATGTTGGAGGGGTTCAAGCCTTAACCGCCCTGCAAAGCAGGGCGGAGCCTGTTCAGGAGCGCGCCAGATGCAAGGCGCTGCGAGAACCGGACCGGAGCGTACTGAGTCGTACGTGAGGACCGGAAGCGCAGCAGCAACGCCGCAGATGGCCGCTCATGGACAGGCTCATAGCTACGACACCGCCGTCTTCTCGTAGCCCGGCACCTTTTCGATCTTCACTTTCATGATCCGCCGGCCTTCCATATCCACGATCGTGTACTTGAGCTGATTGTGGTGGGTGATGGCTCCGCTGCGGGGGATGTTCTGCAACTGCGCCATGACAAAGCCTCCCAACGTCTCGTACAGCGGGGACTCCGGAATCGGCAAGCCATACTCTTCGTTCAAATCCCGGACCGAGAGGGATGCGTCCACCACGAATGATCCGTCTTTGAGCCGCTCCACCGGACGCTCTTCCAAGTCGTATTCGTCCCGAATCTCGCCCACGATCTCTTCAATCAGATCTTCCATGGTCGCCAAGCCCTCGACCGTCCCATACTCGTTGACCACAATCGCCATCTGGGTGTGCCGGCGCTGCATCTCCTGCAACAGGTGGCTCACCTTCATACTCTCGGGGACAAAATACGCGGGGTGCATCAGGGTCTTGATGTCGATCGGTCGCCGCCGCACCATGGCGTCGAGAATGTCCTTGGTATACACCACGCCGCAAATGTCGTTGAGCTCTTCGCGGTACACCGGATACCGGGAAAACTTGTTCTCCGTAATATCAGCCAGCACCGCTTCCTGCGGGGTATCGAGTTTGATCGCGTGGATCTTGGGCGGAGGGACCATGACTTCCTTGACCGAGATGTCGGCGAACTCGAATACCGAATGGATCAACTCCTGTTCGGTCCGATCGATCGCCCCGGTCTCTCGCCCTTCGATCAAGAGGCTTTTGATCTCTTCCTCGGGGAAGAACGCGGGCTTTGAGTGCGCGCCGAGCGGCCGCAGAATCAGCCGGCTGGACCACGTCAGGACCTTGACCACCACCGACGAGAATCGAGACAGCGCGTCGATCGGCCACGCCACCCACAACGCGATCTGCTCCGGATACCGCAAGGCCAGGGACTTGGGCACCAACTCCCCGAAGACCAGCGACAAATACGAAATCGACGCCACCACAATGGTCAACGCGATGCCTTCGCTTGCGCTCCGCAGCAACGGGTTCGAAATCTGTTCCAGGTAGGGTTTGATGTTCTCAATCGCGGTCACGCCGCCCACCGCGCCGGCCAATGCGCTGATCACGGTGATACCGATCTGGATCGTGGCCAGAAACCGTTCCGGATCCGCCTGAAGCCGTTGTACGTCTTTGGCGCGATGCTTCCCGGCTTCGACCAGGTGCAGGATGCGGCTTTTGCGAACCGTCAGGATCGCAATCTCAGCGGCCGCAAAAAACCCGTTCGCCAAAACCAACGCCAAAATGACGAGTATGGAATACCAAGGCATGTTGTTGACGGATTACCTCACAAGTTCCGCACGGAGAATAACAATAACAAACGAGTCGGTTTGTTGACAAGGAACCGTTCCGATGCAGATCGCGCCGCGGGCTATAAGTGGCCTTGACAGGCCGTTCAGGGGCCATTTATAGTGAACAGATTCTGAGTAAACTAGTTGGAATAGTCTCACAACTGAAGCAAGATAGGCGATGACCCCGACCCGGTCATATTCTACTCACCAGAACCATGACGATTGAGGAGCTGACGTCCCGATGAGCACCGCTACGTTGTACACGCAAGAACAACTCAAAACCTTGAACCAACAATACACCGTGCAACCGGCCGAAGTCGTGCTCAAGTGGGCGCTCAACGAGTTCGGTTCGCAGGTCTCGCTCGCGTGCAGCTTCGGCGCGGAAGACGTGGTGCTGGTCGACATGTTGTGTAAACTCCACCGAACGCCCAGGATCTTCTGTTTGGACACCGGACGCCTGCACTCGGAGACCTACGAGGTCATGGACGCGGTCCGGGATCGCTACGGCGTGTCGATCGAGACCTACTTCCCGCAGGCCCCGGCGGTCGAGTCCATGGTGCGAGCCAAGGGCGTGAACCTGTTCTATCAAAGCATCGAGAACCGCAAGGAGTGCTGCGGTGTGCGCAAGGTCGAGCCCCTGGGTCGGGCCCTCTCCGGGTTGCGAGCGTGGATCACGGGACTGCGAAGCGCCCAAGCCGTCACGCGCGCGGACATGCCGATGATCGAGCACGACGCCGGGCACAACGGCATCGCCAAGCTCAACCCCTTGATCCACTGGTCCGAGTCCCAGGTGTGGGAGTACATCAAAACCAATAAAGTGCCCTATAATAAGCTGCACGATCAGGGATTCCCCAGCATCGGCTGCGCGCCGTGCACGCGCGCGATCAAACCCGGCGAGGATGTCCGGGCGGGCCGGTGGTGGTGGGAGTCACCGGAACATAAAGAGTGCGGGTTGCACAGCGGGTCCAAGGCGACGGCCAGCCGCTGACCCGTTCGCGGGAGGAACCACGCATGGCACAGGCAACAATCGCGACGCACACCATTCCTCCTGACATCGAGGAGGAGATCGCCAACTACGAACAGGAAACGCAGCGTTTCCTGCGCGGCGAGATCCATCCCGAGGTCTTTCGACGGTTCCGGTTGCAACACGGCATCTACGGCCAACGGCAAGACGGCGTGCAGATGGTGCGCATCAAGATCCCGTTCGGCGGGATGACCGCGCCTCAACTTCGTCGCGTCGCGGACATCGGCGATCGCTACTCACGAGGCGTGGCCCACCTGACTACGCGCCAAGACATTCAGCTCCACTACATCAAACTCGAATACACCGCCGCGATCATGCGGCAACTCGCGGAGGTGGGCCTGACCACCCGCGAGGCGTGCGGCAACACGGTCCGCAACGTCACCGCCTGTCCCTACGCGGGCATTTGCCGCGACGAAGTGGTGGACGTGACGCCCTACGCCCACGGCGTGGCCATGCATTTTCTGCGCAACCCCGTGTGCGAGAATCTGCCCCGCAAGTTCAAGATCGCGTTTTCGGGCTGCGCGAGCGATTGCGCGCTCACCGGCATCCATGACTTCGGCGTGTTGGCCGTGAAACGCACGGTGAACGGCCGCGAAGAGATCGGATTCCGGCTCACGGTCGGCGGCGGCTTGGGGCCCAGCCCCAAACGACCCTATCTGCTGGAAGAGTGGGTGCCCGCGTCGGAGTTGCGCCCGCGTTGTGAAGCCGTGCTCCGGGTGTTCAACCGCCACGGCAACCGTAAGAACCGCAGCCTGGCCCGACTCAAGTTCCTGATTGAAAAAGGCGGATTCGAGAAGTTCTACGCCATGTACGCTGAGGAGTACGCGTTCGTATGCGAAGGCCGCGACGCCGCGACGCTGGCCGCGTTCGCACCGATGTCGGAGCCGGTGCCCACCAACGGGTCCAAGCGCCCGCCGTCCAACGGGTCGCGCTCGCACGCGTTCGAGGCGTGGCAGGCCACCAACGTGAAACCGCAAAAACAGGCCGGCTACTCCGCGGCATTGGTCACGTTGCCGATCGGGGACTTGACCACGGCGCAATTGCGCGGTTTGGCCGACATCACGGAGCGGTTCGCGCACGGCAGCATTCGGGTCACCGTGACTCAGAACTTTCTCCTGCGCTGGGTGGCGGACGCGGATTTGCTCGTGCTGCACGAGGCGCTCACCGCGATCGGGTTGGGCACGCCGGGCGCCGACCGCGTCGGCGACGTGGTCACGTGCCCCGGCGCCGACACCTGCGGTCTGGGCATCACCTCGTCCAAGGGGGTCGGGCTCGCGCTCAGTGAACAATTGGCGCACAACGGCAAGGCTTTTGCCGAGGACCTCAAGGGCATCGACATCAAAGTCAGCGGGTGCCCCAACTCCTGCGCCCAACATCACATCGCGTCAATCGGGTTCCACGGCCTCGGGCACCGCATCGACGGGCAGTTGATCCCTGCGTACCAGTTGCACCTGGGCGGCCGATCCACGGATCACGGCGTGGCGTTCGGTCTGCCGGGCGGTAAGTACCCGGCCAAACGACTCCCGGAAGTCGTGGACGCGCTCTTGGAGTACTACCGCGATCACCGTCAAGCCGGCGAATCGTTCACCGCGTTCGTGGACCGCGTGGGCAAAGCCCCGATCACGGCCGCGCTCGAACCGTACACCACCTTGCCGTCCCACGCGGACGCGCCGTCGCAGTACCTGGACTACGGGGCCTACACCCCGTTCTCCTTGGAGGATGCGGGCGCGGGCGAGTGCGCAGGCGGCGTCATTAACATGGTGGAACAACACTTGGAAGACTCCAAGTACGAATTGGCGCACGCCAGCGTGCTCATCGAGAAACACAAGCCCGTTGACGCGGTGATGCGGGCTGAACTGGGCATCGTGGCCGCGGCCAAGGGATTGTTGGTGACCCAAGCGATCGAGCCAACCAGCCATGAATTGGTGCTCAAGGAATTCTCGCAACGCATGGTGGACAAGGGCGTGGTACCGCGCGATCGGTACGAGGCCGTGATCCAGCGGAGCGCGGCGGTCAAATCGCACATCACCCTCGACGAAGCCCGCCGGTTCGTGGCCGATGCCAAGGCGCTCGCGGACGCGTGCCGGACCGCGTTCGCCAAGATCGACGCCTCGCTCAAGGTCGCGCAGGGCTCGCAGGCGGAGACGACTCCGGCGCCATCCGCCTCGACTACTCCGGCTCAGCCCGCGACCGCGCCGACCATCAAAATGGACCTGTTGGGCGTGGCCTGTCCCATGAACTACGTCAAAACCAAGCTCCAATTGGAAGAAATGGATCCCCTGCAAATCCTCGAAGTCTTGTTGGACGCGGGCGAGCCCGCCGAGAACGTGCCGCGCAGCGTGAAGGCCGACGGCTACCGCGTCGTGTCCATGGAGCAGGAAGGGGATCACTACAAGCTGGTGATCGAGAACAAGGCGTCCTGATTCGTCGAGGCGTACCTCCCTGCGCCTCGATCCAAGAGCCGACGACTGACCGACACCTCGTCCCGCGCGGGGTGTCGGCTTCTTATTAGAAGCGTTCGCGGAAAGGAGCACAACCAGATGTCTATTCAATCCATCCCCCACGGCGGCGTCCTGATCAATCGAATGGTCCCGCCCGAACAACAAGCCGACCTAGAACGCCGAGCCGCCGACATGCCGAAGATCGCGCTGAACGCGCGGGAACGGTCCGATCTCGACTTGATCGCCACCGGCGCCTACAGCCCCATCGAAGGGTTCATGGGACGCAAGGACTACGAGAGCGTGCGCGACGCCATGCATCTGGCCAACGGTTTGCCGTGGAGCCTGCCGATCATCCTGGCGGTGGATCACGGCCAGGCCGCAGCCCTGAAGGACGGCCGTGACGCGGCCCTGACCGACGAGAGCGGGACGATCGTGGCGATCCTGCACTTGGAAGAGCGTTACCAACGCGACAAGGCCCAAGCCGCGCGCTCGATCTACCGCACCGAAGATCGCAAGCATCCCGGCGTCGACTACTTGTTCAAACGCGGTGAGGTCTTGTTGGGCGGCAAAGTCGACGTGTTGCGACGGCAAACCCACGCGGATTTTCACGAGAACCGCCTGGACCCCGCGGACACCCGCAAGGCGTTCGCGGAACGGGGCTGGAAAACCGTGGTGGGTTTTCAGACCCGAAACCCCATTCATCGGGCGCACGAGTACATCCAGAAATGCGCGCTCGAAATCGTGGACGGGCTCTTCATCCACCCATTGGTGGGCGAAACCAAATCCGACGACATTCCGGCGAACGTGCGGATGCGCTGTTATCAGGCATTGCTGGCGAACTACTACCCCAAGAACCGGACCCTGCTCGGGGTGCTGCCGGCGGCCATGCGCTACGCCGGACCGCGCGAGGCGATCTTTCACGCCCTGGTGCGTAAGAACTACGGGTGTACCCACTTTATCGTAGGGCGCGATCACGCGGGGGTCGGCAACTTCTACGGGTCGTTCGACGCTCACCACATTTTCGGGGAATTCAAGGACGGCGAACTGGGGATCACGCCATTATTCTTCGACAACACGTTTTTCTGCAAAACGTGCGGGAGCATGGCCTCGTCCAAGACCTGCCCGCACGACCCGACCAACCACGTCGCGCTCTCCGGGACCAAAGTCCGGGAAATGTTGAGTACGGGCCAAATGCCGCCCCCGGAGTTCTCCCGCGCCGAGGTCGCGCAGATCCTCATCGACGCGATGCGCGCGCCGGCCTGACCTTAGGTCCGAGGCCGAACCGTCTCATTTACGCGACGGTTCGGCCTCGATTGACCCGACCACCCTCTCGCTGGTATCGTTCCCGCCCGCGATGTCCACCGACGCGATGTGTTGATGACCTCCGTCCTGATCGCCGTCCCGTTTCTGCTGATGGCGCTCATCTTGCTCTCGACCGCGGCTCGCACCCCCGAGTACCGTTGGCTCACGCTCGGAGTCGGGTCCGCCGCGCTGGTGGTCGGAGGGTATGCGGCATGGCATGCGTGGTTCGCCCCGCCCGCGCCGATATCGATCCCAGCCGGGCGGCCCGTGACGACTCCAGGTTCTGACACGTTGCCCGCATCGATACCGGTGGTGGCGCAAGACGAGGACACGCCAGAACGAATGATCACCAAACTGGGTTGCGGCGTGTGCCACCAGATCCCGGGAATCCTCACCGCGCAATCCGGGGTCGAAGGACCTCTCTTACTCCCCAAGGTCACCGCGGAGCGCCGGATGGCCTCCCCCGCGTATCAAGCCGCGGTCCGATCCGGCCGCGCTTCGGCTCGGTCGCCCGAGGAATACATCCGCGAGTCCGTCCTCCGCCCCAGCGCGTTCATCGTCCCGGGGTTCGAGCAGCGCGAACGGCCCGATGAATCCACCATGCCCGCCCATTTCAAGGCGACGTTCACCGTCGCCGGGCTGGACAAGTTGGTTCGGTATTTGGTGAGTCTTGATTGCGCGGACGCCGCGCGCGACAACCTCAAGGGCCCGCGCGTGGAACCGATCGACCGCCTCTGCGGCGGGTGATCAGGAGTAGCCGCGGGATTCCGCTCGGCCGGTCACGGGTTCGAGTTCGATCAACCCCGATTCGCGACCTGCGTGAAAAAACGCTTCGTCCGACAAGGCCTTGTCCTGGGTATGGTGGGCCGCGATCCGATCCAGGTACCGCAACGACACCAGGCTGATCGTGCAGGAAAAAATCATCTGCATCAACTCCCAGGTCACCCACGCATACGCGGCGGTCAACGACGACCCGATAAACAGCGCGCCCAACCCGCGCGAGAACCACTGCAGCCCCGACGGGGCCCACTGTTTCTGGTCCGCCGTGGGCCAGATCAATAATTGACGCGCTTTCGGTTTGACGATCGCCAACCGCACGCGTTGTTCGGCAATGGCCTGCTTGATTGCTTCAAAGTTCTCTTGCACCGCATCCTCCCGCCGTACGTCGCATCATGCGCCCGCGCTCGTCGACACCGCGACCGACAAACGATGGTACACCCCGCGGCTCGCCAACAATTCGCCGTGCGTGCCGCGTTCCACGATCCGCCCCTGATCCAACACCAGGATATGATCCGCGCGCTGGATGGTGGACAACCGATGGGCGACCACGATCGTGGTGCGGCCCTTCATCAGGCGGTCCAACGCGTCTTGCACCAACACTTCGGATTCATTATCCAACGCCGACGTGGCTTCATCCAACAGCAAAATTCTCGGGTCCTTGAGCACCGCCCGCGCGATCGCGATCCGTTGTCGCTGCCCGCCGGACAGTCGCACGCCCTTCTCCCCCACCACGGTCCCGTACCCGTTCGGCAGCGCCTGAATGAATCCGTGCGCGTGCGCGGCCTCCGCAGCCGCCGCCACCTCGTCCTGACGCGCGGACGGACGACCGAACCGGATGTTCTCTTCAACCGTCCCCCCGAACAACATCGTCTCTTGCGGCACGAAGGCGATCCGCGCGTACAGGTCCGCCATCCGGATCGCCCGTAGGTCGCGGCCATCGAGCAAGATGGCCCCCTCCAAGGGATCGTAGAACCGATGTAACAAATGAACGAGCGTGGATTTGCCGCCGCCGCTGGGTCCGACCAATGCCACGATCTGCCCGGGTTCCGCGGTGAGCGAGACGCCGCGCAACACCGATCGTCCCGGCTCGTAGGCGAACGAGACGTCGCAGACCTCCACGCGACCGTTCACCGCGCCCAGACGGGCGGCGCCCGGGGCGTCGCGAACCATCGGCTGTTCGTTGAGGATCTCCGTCACCCGCTGCATTGCGCCCTGCGCCTCTTTGATCTGCGAAAACACGCGAGCCGCCGCGGAAAACGGTCCCATCAGAATGCCGCCGTACAACAAAAACGCGACCAGATCGCCGGGACTCATCGCGCCGGCGATCACCTGCACCCCGCCGTACCACAACACGCCGAGTGCGCCGAGCAGCGTCAGGACCGTGACCACGGGCACGAACACCCCCACCAACGCGGCGCGGCGGGCGGCCACCGCGTCCGCGCGCTCAAGTTGCGCGCCGAGTCGATCCACCTCGTGTCGCTCCATCACGAACGACTTCACCAGCGTGATGCCGGACAACATTTCCTCCAGGATCGTCGCGGACTCCGCAGCTCGGTCCTGGCTCTCGGTCGAGAGCGCCTTGAGCCGCCGTCCGAACAGACGGGCGACCACCACCACCAACGGGATCACCGCGAGAACGGCCAGACACAGCCGCCAATTCATGTACAAGAGCAGCCCCAACGCGCCCACGAACGTCACGGACTGTTTCGCCAAGTCCACGGGCACGTTGGTCGCGACCTGTTGCACCGTGCCCACGTCGCTGGTCACCCGCGACATCAGCTCGCCGGTCCGTCGTTTGACGAAAAAATCCAATGACAACGTGGTTAGGTGCTCCACCAACCGCAACCGCAGCGCGGTGACGATCCGCTGTCCCACGCGCGCCAACACCACGTGTTGGCGCAAGGACAAGGCGCTGTGCAGTGCAAACAGGCCGAGCGAGGCCCAGATGATCCGACCGAGCGCGGCGGTGTCGTGGCGGACCAACACATGGTCGAAGAAATACCGAAAGAGCCATAGCAACGCGAGGTTGAGCGCGGCCACGCCCATGACCAGCAGCGAGGCTTGCGCCATGGCGCCGCGGTGGGGACGCACCAACGCGGCAAACGGACCGAGATCGAGCTTCACGACGCGAGACGGACCGGCACGGAAAACTCCCCGCCGAGCCGAATCACGTTCAACCCGGCGGTAGGGAAGATCTCACACGCTTTTTTCCGCACCGCGACCGTAGTATTCGGCCAGACCACCGTCACCATGCAGTACAAACACGTTCCGTTCCAACAAAATCGGTTGGCCGCGGTGATGAATCCCTCATCGTACAGCGCCCACACCAGAGACACATCGGGACGCACTCGATAACATCGTCCCAGAATCGTGATCTCAACCAACGGATGAGGCGGAGACGTGCTCATCAGGGGGGCGCTCATGACGGTTATTGACGGATGGGGCGCATATCGGCTCTCACGGCAGCGTGCCCCTACTCGAGACATTCCGCCGCCCCGAGTCGGTTCCGGTGGATGATTTCGGCGCGGCAGTCACGCGTTTGAGATACCGCGTCAATATGACCGATTCACCGGACAAACCGGCTTTTGTGAAGACGCCGATCAGGTTCCGCAACATGCGAGCCACGATGTATCGAGGGCCCACCGGGTGGAACAGCCCGGGCGTCACCGGCAATCCCGACGCCCGTAACCAAGCCAAACAGTCCTCTCGACTCAGGACGCGGCCGTTCCCGAACGGGTCAAGATACGGCCCGGAGGGGTCGGCGCCGTACCGAAGCAGAAAATGTCCCGGCATCCCGATCCCCACGAACGGCAACTTGAGGCGCTCCGCCAAGAGCAGCACCACGACCGAAAGCGACACCGGAATCCCGACCCGTCGATCCAACACTCGGGAAAGGTAACTGTTCTCCGGATCGTCATACGACTCCACGTTCCCGCGGAACCCGAGTTCGGCAAACAGCAACCCATTCAGACGCTCGATGACAGCGGTCGTGTCCGATACCCCATGTAACCGACGGCCCAAGGCCTCAGCCAGTTCATCCAACGCGCGCCGGACCGCTTGGGCCTCCCGGCACGGATCACCGAATCGATCGATGAGCAGCACCCCGCACTCGAGATCAGCGCACGGATCGGCAATCCACGGTTCCCATTCGGCATCGAGACGCCGGCGGCGAATACGAGTCGCCATCTCCGCGGCACGCTCGGATCGGCCGCCCATCGACGCGGCCGCATCAAGCCACGGGAGCGCGCCCTCGCCGACCTCGTCGAGCCGCGCACGGATCATCGCCAGATTTTCCGCCTTGGATTCGCGATCCAGCAATGTGACCAGCGCGGCGATGGCCGCGCCGGTCAGCGACGCTGGGTCACGTCCGTCACCGGCGCCCGCGTGGCCGGATCGCAGTGATGTCATCAAGCCCGACACGTCGCTATCATAACATAAGGCCTTAACTGAGAACCACGAACGCGCCGCCAGCCTCGGCCTCCGCAGCGGGGCGATCACGGTATAATGGCGCGTGCTGCACGACCGACGAATCCGACGGCTCATGGCGGATACCCTCGCCGCCCGCGCCTTTCCCGGCGGGGTCCTCGTAGCGGATGTCGGCGGCCGCGTCGTGTTTTTCGAGGCGTTCGGCCGCGCGGCGGAAATCCCCGTTGCAGAGGACATGACCACCGACACCGTATTCGACCTGGCCTCGTTGACCAAACCCCTTGTGACCGCCGCCCTGGCGCTGTCGTTGGTCGCCGAACGCCGCCTCGCGGTCGATGATCCCGTCGGCCGCTACCTGCCGAGCTGGCGGGACGGGGCGGGCGCGCGGGCGACGATCCGCCATCTATTGACGCACACCTCGGGATTACCCGACTGGCGCCCGTTCTACCGAGACGTGCCCCCGGAGCTGATCGCGACGCCGGCGGGCAAACACCGGCTCATCGACGCGGCTGAACGAGAACCGTTGATCAGCCCTCCAGGGGCCGAGAGCCGGTACAGCGATCTGGGGTTCATCCTGCTCGGGTCGATTCTGGAACGCGTCGCGGATCAACCGTTGGACGAATCGGCGCGTGAACGGCTCTTTGCCCCGCTGGGACTGCACTCCATCGGCTTTCTCCCGGCGCGCCGGACGGACTCACCGTCTTGGGCGGACCATCGAACCGTGGCGGCCACAGAACAGTGTCCGTGGCGGGGCCGCGTGTTGCGCGGCGAGGTGCACGACGAGAACGCCTACGCCATGGGCGGGGTGTCCGGTCACGCCGGGCTGTTCGGCGATGCGATGAGCGTGCTCCGACTCGTTCGGGGCTGGCGCGAGGCGTCGCTCGGGCGCTCACCCCGCTGGCCCGCGGACTTGGCCATGCGATTTCTCACCCGACAAAACGACGTGGGCAATGGAAGTTGGACCCTGGGGTGGACGACCCCGACGCCGCCGTCAACATCGGGGCGGTTCTTCTCCCCTCGCTCGTATGGACACCTCGGGTTCACCGGCACCTCGATCTGGGTGGATCCTGACCGCGAACTGACCGTGATCCTGTTGACCAATCGGGTCCACCCGACGCGGGAGAATCAGGGTATCGCGGCCTTCCGTCCCGCGATCCACGACGCGATTTATCAGGGGCTGTTCAGCGCCTCGTCCGCGCGGTAGTTCGCCGCGTCCTGGACGTAGTTGGCCGCGCTCCGGGCCAGAAACGCGATCTCCTCGGGCCGCAACGCGCGTCGGACCGTCGCGGGCACGCCCACCACGAGGCTTCGCGGCGGGATGATCATGCGCTCCGGCACCACCGCGCCGGCCCCGACGATGGATTCCTCGCCGACCACGGCGCCGTCCATCACCACCGACCCCATGCCGATCAGACATCGGTTCTCAACCGTACAGCCGTGCAGGATCGCCGCGTGACCGACCGTCACCTCATCCCCCACGCGCAACGGCGCGGTCCGACGCGTGACGTGCAGCATGGACAGGTCTTGCACGTTGGTGCGCGAGCCGATGCGGATCGAGTTCACGTCACCGCGGACCACCACGTTGAACCACAGACTCGATTCGGGCCCGATCACCACGTCGCCGATCACCCGCGCCCCGGCGGCGAGGTACACGGTCGGGTCGATCACCGGCGTTTTCCCCTGATAAGACCGGATCATGGGCCCGATCCTCCCCGATCAATGGTTTGCGCGGGGTCGTTAAAGTTGATACACTTTCCGCGAGGCAAGTCGGCTGGGGTATTCCGTCGATGGAACAATCGCTTCTCCTGAACGCGTCCTACGAACCGCTCCGGATCATTCACTGGCAAAAAGCCGTGACCTTGTTGTGGCAGGAAAAGGTCGAAGTGTTGGAGGTGTACGACCGCCGCATTCGAGGGGTCAGCACCACGGTCCCCTTGCCCGCGGTCCTGCGCCTGCTGAAACTGATTCGGATCGAGCCCGCGCGCCGGGGCGTGAAATTCTCGCGCGCCAATATTTTTATCCGCGACCACTACTCGTGCCAGTACTGCGGGAAACGGTTTCGCACCGAAGACCTGACGTTCGATCACGTCTTGCCCATCGCCCGCGGGGGGAAGAAGAGCTGGGAGAACATCGTCACCGCGTGCTGGCGGTGCAACAACCACAAGAGCGGTCGTACGCCGGGTGAAGCCCGCATGAAGCTGATCAAAGCGCCCGTGAAACCCTCCTGGAACCCCGCCCTGGCGATGACCATCGGCCTGTCTCATACTCCATCAGTATGGAAAGACTACCTGTATTGGAACGTGGAGTTGGATCACGACGAGTGATTCAACTTGCGCGAGCATAGCGACTCGGCCGTTCGCCTGTCAACGACTCCTCGGCTTGACCCCCTTCTTCGGACCCCGGTATAATCCGCCCACTCTTTTATTCGGCGCGGAATACCGAACCCGACCCGTATGTTGCCACTCGCCGTCTTAATGGCTCGTGAACTCAAAACCATCGACCGTAACGCCTCGGTTCGCGACGCCGCGCGGTTGATGCGGGAAAAACGAGTCGGTTCGCTGCTCGTCCAAGCGGAAGGCGACTTCGTGGGCATTATCAGCGAAACCGACGTCGTCCGGCGCGGAGTGGCCGAAGGACTGGATATCGACCATGAGCCGGTTCAACGGGTCATGAGCAGCCCGCTGATCACGCTCGACATTAAAAAGAGCGCGGTTGAGGCCAACGCGCTGATGAGCGAGCGCGCGATCCGCCACCTCGTGATCACCGAGGAAGGCAAAATCGTGGGCGTGTTGTCGGTGCGCGATCTGCTGGTCTATTTCAAGAACCAATTCTAGCGACAACGGGCCGCACGGCCTCGAACGTCGCCACCCCTTCGCGGACAATCACGTTGTCGTCGCCCAACCGGTCGAGCGGAATCGCCCGTTGCAATTTGATGACGGGCCGGTTCTTGACCGCGCTCAACACCGCGTCCTTCGTGTCGGATCGAATCGGCAGCAGCGAGCGACCGGACCGCGCCCACTCCCACGGCGTGTCCGCGACGGACAGCGACAGATCGCGACCCACGATCGCCGCATACCGTTGATCGATATTCTCGATGTACCGATCACACAACGCGCCTTCCAGGATTAGCGCGAAAAACAGCCCTTCTCCCCACCAGAACATCGACCGATAGGTAAATTTCGTCTCGCGGGAGAAACACTGCGGGTAATCGAGATATGCGTACGGCCGATCGTGAAACCGCTCGCCGCGCACCGACTGCCACCGCGTCCAATCCATCTCGTCCGGCGCCAGGAAGTCGCCGGGGACAATCCGCTGGGTGAGCGCCTCGTGGAGCGCCGTGAATCGGCCCTGAAGACGGCGCGTCAGTTTCTCCTTCCACGCGAAGAATCCCGCGTGCTTGAGAAAGTCGATTTCCTCGTGGGAAAAGGTGTCCATGGCCGCTCCGTCCGCCCCCAAACAACGAGGGGCCGGGCGGAACGTATCCGCCAGGCCCCTCGTGATTCCTCGTGATCCGGTTATGCGCGCACGCCGGACCAGACTTTATTCGCGTCGATTTCTTTGCCCGGATTCAGTTTCCGCGCCTTGTCGAGCAGCACGTCTTTCGCCTCCGGGTACTGCGGATCGGACACACAGCAATCCGGCACGGGGCAAACCGCCGCGCACTGCGGCGCGTCGTAGTGGCCGACGCACTCGGTGCACCGATCATAGGTGATCACGTACAGTCCGTCGGCCATCCCGTCGCCTTCCGAGATATGCCACCCCGCGGATTCAGCCGACGCCCGGCTGTCAAAAATCGCCTCGTTCGGACACTCCGGCAGGCACGCTCCGCATGAAATACATTCTTCAGTGATCCTGAGCGACATACGCTCTCCTCCTTCTGTTGTCGTCACGCCGCCTCGCGGCGTCGCCTGCCGTCGAGGGCCTTACTCGCCGACGCCGGTCACGCAGGATCGGCGCCGCCCATCGTTCCGCTAGTGCCAGGAGACGCGCGTATCGGAGCGCGCCATCTCGACCACCACCATCGCCGTGAGCCATTCCCGCCAAGCCACGGTGCAAAATTCGTCCCCGTCTCCGCGCAGCCGGTCGGCCAAGGCCGACTCCGCATTGATCCACATCGGTTGTTGATATCGAGCGGTTGCCATCGTGAGCGGACCGGTTACGCGCCGAACGACTGGCCGCAGCCACACGAGGATTTGGCCTGGGGGTTCTTGATCGAAAACCCCGATCCTTCCAGGCCGTCGATATAGTCCACCTCGGCGCCGCTCAACAACGGGGCGCTCTGCCCGTCCACGAATACCCGAACCCCGTGCGCTTCGATCACGGTATCATCAGGATTGGCCTGTTCCTCGAACGTCATCCCGTATTGGAATCCCTGGCACCCGCCCCCCGAGACGTATACCCGAAGCCCCGAGGCTGGTTTGGGCTCGGCGGCCAGAAGGTCTTTAATCTTTGCGCCTGCTTTTTCCGTGATAAGCAACATCGCGTGGCCTCTCATTGGTCATAGAACTAATTGAAACGTCAGAAGAAATCGCCGACCTATTTAGAAGGTGAGCGTATCGTAACATCGGCTCGGAAACCTTGTCAATGAGCGCGGAGCCCTAGGTCGAGTGGGCCGGATACCCACGCGCCATAGGGCCTTTGGGCGTCAGAGTTTAGGGTACGGACACCCGCGACGCGCGACGTGCGCCTCGTATTCGTCCCGGAAGACCTTCACCGTGCTCTCGACCGAGCGCACCGCGCTGCTGATCAGATCGCAATACCCGCGCCCCCGCACCAGCCCGAAGACCTGGGTGAGAAAGTCTAAGTCCCTCGGTTCGGCCTGGCCGTCCTCAATCTTCGCCACCAATTTGGCGATGTTCTGCGTGCCCAACTCGCACGGCGGACACTGCCGACACGAGCCTTCCTGGTAAAACCGCGCGAATTCGATGGCTAGACGCAGCATACACGTCTGATCGTCGTACACCATCACGCCCGCGGTCCCGAGCCCCGAGCCGATCTTCTTGAGCGCGTCGAATTCAAGTGGTACGTCAAGATCTTTGTCCGTCAACACGGTCTGCGACGGTCCGCCGGGAAACACCGCCTTTAACGTTCGCCCTCGCGCGATTCCCCCGCCCACGTCGTAGATCAACGCGCGCAACGGAGTCCCGAGCGGCAACTCGTACACGCCGGGCCGCTCGACCGCGCCGGTCAGACTAAACAGCATGGTGCCGGGGCTGGCTGGCAATCCCACCGCGGCAAACCACGCCCCGCCGTGCAGGATGATTTTGGGGATATTGGCCAGCGTCTCCACGTTGTTGACCAACGTGGGCAACCCGAACAATCCGTGTTGGATGGGATAATACGGCGGCTTCTGGCGGGGACGGGGCGGCTTGCCCTCGATGGCCTCCAACATCGCGGTCTCTTCCCCCGCGATATAGGCGTCAGGCCCGCGAAAGAGATGCACGGTCACGCCGAACGACGAGCCCAGCACCGACGGACCCCAGTAGCCCTTTTGACGCGCCGCGTCCAGCGCCGCACCGAGGATTCGGTGTTCCTCGCGGTATTTGTCCTTGAGAAAGATGTACGCCTCATCCGCGCCCACGGTGTACGCCGCGAGCACCACGCCCTCGATCAGCAGGTGCGGATTGGCTCGAATGAGGTGGCGGTCCTTCAGCGTGCCGGGTTCGCCTTCCGACCCGTTGCAGCAGACGTACTTGAGGCGGCCGCGTTTGCCCAGCGCCATCTCCCACTTCTTGCCCGTGGAAAACCCGGCGCCGCCGCGTCCGCGCAGGCCCGAGCGTTTGATTTCCTCGACGATGTCCTCCGACGCCAGACCGGCCACGGCCTTACGCAGCGCGTCGTACCCACCGATCCGCTCGTACGCGGCCAGATCGAGGGAGCCGCCGGGCGGCACGCCTTCCAAGAGGATTGTGGTGACGGACATGTTCAGCAGAACCTGACGATGATGCGGACGCCCATCAACGGCGTCCGTCCCTATTTGAGGCCGGCGTCCACCTTCTCGCAGAGTTCACGAACCGCGGCCGCGGATTGATCGAGCAACGCGCGCTCCGAGGCGCTCAGTTCCACTTGAACGATCGACTCCACACCGCGCGCGCCGAGCCGCGCCGGCACGCCCACGAACAGGCCGCGGATGCCGTATTCGCCGTCGCAGTAGACCGCACTGGGAATCACTTTATGCCGGTCGGCCAACACCGCCTCCGCCATCTCCACCGCCGCGGCCGACGGCGCGTAAAACGCGCTCCCGGTCTTCAACAAATTCACGATTTCCGCCCCGCCTTCGCGGGTCCGTTTGACCAAGGTCTCCAGCCGATCCGACGGGATCAACTGCGCGACCGGCAGACCGTTGACCGTGGTGTACCGCATCAACGGAACCATCGTATCACCGTGCCCGCCGAGCACCACCGCGTGCACGTTGGAGACCGCCACGCCCACCTCCATCGCGATGAACGCGCGAAACCGCGCCGAATCCAGCGCGCCCGCCATGCCCATCACTCGTTCCTTGGGGAACCCGCTCTCCCGAAACGCCACGTACGTCATCGCATCGAGCGGATTGGACACGATGATCAAAATCGCGTTCGGCGAGCGCTTCGCCACCTCGCGCACGACCGATTGCACGATCTCCGCGTTGATCCGCAGCAGGTCGTCACGGCTCATCCCGGGTTTACGGGGCACGCCCGAGGAAATCACGACCAGCGACGACCCGGCAGTGTCCTCGTAGGACGCCGTGCCGATCACGCGCGAATCAAACCCCTCGATCGGCGCCGACTCCATAATGTCTAGCGCCTTGCCCTTGGCCATGCCCTCGTTGATGTCGAGGAGCACGATGTCGCCGAGGTTGCGCTCGGCCAGACGTTGCGCCGTGGTCCCGCCGACGTTCCCCGCTCCGATGACGCTGATTTTCCGACGCCCCATCGCCGACTCCCTCCGGACGTTGCGATCCAGAAGCCTACAAGTGGGCCATATTAGCCCACTTGCGTAACCTTCTGCAAGCGAGCGGCGAGTCCGCCGGAGGATGTTCGCGGGGTGGGAACTCGTTACGGCCGCGGCGCGGCGAGTTTGTCGAGGGCGTGCGCCACCGGGACCAGATGTCGAGACAAGCCGAGGTCTTGTTCGGACAGGCCGAGCGCCAAGCCCACAAGTTGCGGCAAGTGAAACACCAGCATGTCGAGCCGTTCGCCGCGTTGCTCGCCGGCGCGTTCCTGGTAGATATCAAGACTCATGTGACAGAGCGGACAGGGCGTGACCATACAATCCGCGCCTTGGTGTTTGGCCTCCGCGGTCGCGTTGCCGCTCATGGCCAAGGCCATAGGTTCGTTCTCCAACACCAACGGGAACCCGCAACACTTGGTCCGGCCCGCGTAATCGACCCGTTGTCCACCGAGCGCGATGATCAAGTCCTCCATCGAACTCGGGTTGCTGGGGTCGTCGAACCCCAAGTCGGTCGATGGACGCAGGATGTAGCAGCCGTAGAACGGCGCCACGCGAAGGCCGGCCAACGACCGCTTCACGGCCCGGCGTAGCTTGGCCAATCCCACGTCGCGGATTAGCACCCACAGCAGGTGTTTGACCTCGGTGGTCCCGCGGTAGGTCAGGCCGTCCGGCGCCAACAAGGTGTTGATCCGCTCCAACGCGGCGGCGTCTTCCTTGAGCGTCTTGTTCGCGCCGGCCAACACGCCCTGGCACGTGCCGCAGATCGTGAGCACGGGCAAGCCTTTGGCTTCGGCCTGCGCGAACGTGCGCGCGTTGACGGCCAGGCTCAACTCCGCGTCGCCCTCGCGCACCACACCCGCGCCGCAGCACGCCGCGCTCTTCATCTCTTCGAGTTCGATGCCCAGCAACTTGGCCACCTTCACCGCCGATTGATACAACTCGGGGCAGGCGCCCTTGGCCGCGCAACCCGTAAAGAAGGCATATTTCATTTGGTGGAGGCCTCCCTGGCCTCAAACAACCGTCGGACCTGGGCGATCCCGGGAATCGGCCGTTGGAACCAAGCCGGCACCTTGCCCTTGAGGAACATCCTGATCCCGATCGGCACGATGCTCAACAACCGAGCCACGTTGGGCCACACCATGGCCACCGGCATGCGCGCCTCGTTCAATCGCCCCTCGTGTTTGACCAAGTCCATGAACGCGGTGATGTGCGTGGCGCCGGGATGATTCGTCAGTCCCGCGCGAATCGCCTCGCGCCGCAAGCGAATGATCGCTTCCATCGGTTTGACGTCCTTGGGGCACACTTCCACGCACCAGTTGCAGCGCACGCAATCCCAGATTCCGTTGTCATGGGTGAGTTCCTCCAGCCGTTCCTTTGCATGGCCTTCGCGTGGATCCGCCACGAACCGGTAGGCCTTGGCCAACGCGGCAGGGCCGAGAAATCCCGGAGACACCTCCAGGCTGGAGCAGGCCGATACGCACGCGCCGCACAAAATGCACGCGTCTACGTTTTGAAACCCGCCGTGCGGGTCCTGATGGGCGTTCCACGTGTGCGGCCGATGTGCCTCAGTCGTCAGAAACGGCGTGATCGCGCGGACCTTTTCCCAGTGCGGGGTCAGATCCACCGCCAAATCCTTGATGACGCGCATTTGCCGCAGCGGCCGCACCTCGATCCGTCCGTGTTGTTCGATCTCGCCCGCGATCAGCGTCTGGCAGGCGAGGCGCTCACGGCCGTTGATCACCATCGGGCACGACCCACAAATCGCGCTGCGGCACGAGGCGCGAAACGTCAGCGCCCCGTCCAGTTCGTTCTTGATCTGGAACAAGCCGTCGAGCACGGTGTTGCCCTTCCACGCCACATCGAGGTGGTACTCGCGCATGGAAGGCCCCTGGTCCGTCTCAGGGTTAAACTTCTGTATGTGGAAAGTGGTGCGCATCGCGTTACCCGGTACAGGATAGCCGAGAACGCGAAAAAGGGGGCATCACCACGGGCGTTATGCTCGACCCTCGGAGCGGCGACGGGCGAGCGCCTCATCAAATACGCGGCGCTCGTCGTCCGTGACCAACTCCAAGCCCGGAACCGGTACTGGGCGGCCGCGTTTGTCGATGGCCACGTACGTGACCCGCGCGGCGCTGGTCTGGTTGCGCGTGCCCTTCGGCGGGTCGTCCACAAACACGTCGACCAGCACCTCCATCGAGGTGCGCCCCACGTAGACCAACCGGGCCTTGAGCAGCGCAATTTCCCCGAGCTTGATGGGATGGCGAAAATCGAGCCGGTCCACCGACGCGGTCACGATCGGGCCGTGGCAGTGCCGATACGCGACGATCGCGCCCACCAGGTCGATCCAGTGCATAACGCGCCCGCCCAACACGTTGCCCAAGGGATTGGTGTCGTTGGGCAACACGACCTGCACCATCTCCGACGCGGATTCCGCGACCGTCTTTCGGAGCCGTGACACTTCGCTACGACTCGTCATGGCGAACCGCCGACAAGAGCCTGTTCAGGAGTGCGCCAGATGCCCCCTTCGGGGACTTCCGCGATTTGGATTTCTGTTGGTAGGTCGCAAGGTGGAGCGAGAACCGGAGCGGAGCGTACTGAATCCGTACGTGAGCACCGGAAGCGCAGCGACAACGCCGCAGATGGCCGCTCATGGACAGGCTTCTACAGTTCGAGGGTCTTGGGGAACCGGGTGAGATTAACGCCCCCGTCCGCGGTCACCAGCACCATGTCCTCGATGCGGGCCGCGCCGATGGCGGGATAATACAGGCCGGGCTCGATGGTCACGACCTCACCCGGCTGCAACACGTGGGTGACCTTGCTCACGCGCGGGGCTTCGTGGATGTCGATGCCCACGCCGTGCCCGGTGCCGTGGAAGAACCCCTGCATCCGGCCGTCTTTCAGGCCGGTTTCGTACCCCTTGCTCGCGAACCGGTCGCAAATGCCCTGGTGGATCGACTGCCCGTCCACCCCGGCTTTCACCTGCGCCACGCCCCACTCCTGCGCCTCCAGGACGGTGTCGTACAACCGCTTCATGCCGTCGCTGGCCCGGCCCTTGACCACGGTGCGACTCATGTCCGCGAAATACCGGCTGCGGCTGGATCGCGGAAACACGTCGAAGATGATCGGCTGGTTCGCCAACAAGGGGCCCGATCCCTCGTTGTGCGGGTCACACGCGTCCACGCCGCATGCCACGATGGTGTGCTGGGCCACGCAGTCGCGCTCCATGAGTGTGACGTTGATGAGTTGTTTGATGCGCTCGGAGGTCAAGACCTCGCCGTTCGCGTATAACACGCCGTGACGCGCGTCCGCATCCCGCAACAGTTGCATCGCCGCCGCCACGGCCTCCTCGACCGCGCGCTGCGCGGCGGCGATCGCCTCCACTTCGCGCGGCTGTTTGCGCACCCGCTCCGGGAACAAGGGATCCGGCCGCACGGTCACGGTCAGCCCCATGCCGCGGAATAGGTCGCCGTATTCGATCGGGAAATTGCTCGGCACGTCAAACGCGGTGATCCCGCGCTCAGCCAGCACCTCGCGAACCACGTGTACGACGCGCGGCCGGTCCGTCGTCTTGGCCTTGGCCTGTTCCTCGTACGCGGTGTACGACAACACCGTGTCCACCGTGGCCTGCGACTTGGCCCGATCCATTTCCAGATCACTCATCAGCAGGATCGACTCGCCCCGGTCGCGCAGGTACACGAACGCGTCGGGCGCGAGAAACCGCGTGGCGTAATACAGGTTGGAGTCGCTTTCGCTGGCGGCGATGATGAGCAGCGGCCGGTCGGACATCGAGTCACAATCTAACACAGCGGGCGTGACACGTCTACGGGACGGCGCGCCGCCAGGGTCACGCCTCAGGGGGCGGCGCGGGCAGGTTCAACACCATCCAATACAGACCGAGCTGGCGCGCCGCGTCCACGAATTGATCGTAATCCACCGGTTTTTGCACGTAGCTGTTGGCGTGGTTGTCGTAGGCGGCCAATCGGTCCCGGTCCGCGTTGGACGACGTCAGGATGACGACCGGCAGGTGCTTGGTGCGCGCATCCGCGCGAATGGCCTGCAGCACCTCGATGCCGCTGACCCGCGGAAGGTTCAGGTCCAGGAGCACCACTTCGGGCAACTCCGCGGGATCGCGACCGGCCTGTCCTCCCCGCGCAAATAGATAGTCCAGGGCTTCGACGCCGTCGCCGGCCCTGATCAGCGTATTGGTGATGCGTGCTTCCCGAAACGCCCGCGTGGTCAGTTCGGCGTCGTCGTCATTGTCCTCCACGAGCAGGATGGTCGGGTGGTTGCTCATTGGCGGTCTCCCAGCGTGAGATAGAACGTGGCGCCTTCGTCGACGGCCGCCGTGGCCCACACCCGGCCGCCGTGGCGCGCGACGATCCGCTGCACGATCGCGAGGCCGATGCCGGTGCCCTCGAACTCGGAGGCTTTGTGCAGGCGTTGAAACGGCGTGAAGAGTTTATTCACGTACGCCATGTCGAACCCCGCGCCGTTGTCTCGAACGAACCACACGGTCTCGGGTCCGTCCTGCTCCCGTCCGACCGTGATCACGGCGTCCGCCCGTTTGCCCGTAAACTTCCAGGCGTTCCCCAACAAGTTGACCATCGCCACCGTAACCAGCCGCCGGTCGCCGCGCACGAGCAGCCGGTCCGGCAGGTTCACGGTCACCGCGCGAGCGCGATCGCGTTTTCGCAATTCCTCGATGATGCCTCGCGTAAGGTCCGAGAGATCGATCGGTTCGGTGCGCAGCTCGCCCCGGGTAATCTGCGCGAGGTTCAACAGGTCGTCGATGAGCTCGGCCATCCGCTGGGCCCCGGACCGGATCCGGCTGAGGTAGTGGCGCCCCTTGTCGTCGAGGGTCGCCGCATAGTCGCTGAGCAGCGCATGACTGAATCCGTCGATCGCGCGTAACGGCGCGCGCAGATCGTGGGATACCGAATAACTAAACGTCTCCAGCTCCCGGACCGCCGCCTCTAATTCGGCGCCGCGCTGCTCCAACTGTCGCTCCTTGAGCTCGCGTCGGAGAACCTGCTCGGTCAACGGGCGGATCGCGGTGCGCTCCAACGTCGCCCACAAGGCCCACCCGAGCAGCGCGATCACGGCCACACACGCGAGCCAGGCATAGAACACAATGGCTTGCAGGCCGCTCGCGCGCAGCGACACGTCGCTCACCGCCCGCAACGTCGTGACCACCCGGCCGTCGAACTCCACGGGCTGCTCCACGGTCAGGGAGTCTCGCGGAGAAACAGCCTTGCGGTATTCGGCGAGCACGAACCCGTTCGGCATCACCACCGCGATCTCGATCCGATCGTCGTGGTTCTCCACCCACGTTCGCGCCAGCCGTTCCACGGCGGCGTAGTCGGAGCGCAGCAGCGATTCCAGGATCGCCTCGCCGATCAGCGCCAACTCGGTCCGCATATCCCCGCGGATCTTCTCGTGGAGGTACTGCCGCTGCAGCCAGACCACGCCCCCGCTAATCGCCCCGACCCCGAGCGACACCACCACCAGAAACGCCGTGAGCGCGCGCCGGTTCCTGGCCCGGGTGAGCGCGACATCGTCCATCAGTACGGTACCCCGAGTTCACGCAACTTGGCCAGCACCGTGCGCAACGAGTCGTAGTCCGCGTCCCGCGCTTCGATCAGCGCGGTCACGCCCGGTGTCATGGCCTGCAGCGCGGCGGCACAACGCGTATCCTCGTGCAACCCCAACATAATCGCGCGTAACCGCCGCACCATCTCCTCGGATAATTTCCGACCGGCCACGAACACGTGGTCCGCAATGGGCGGCGAGGTGGCGATGGCGCGCAGCCCCTGACCCTCGTACCGGAAATACACGTCCTCCTTCACCGCGCCGGCGTCGTAATCCCCGGCCAACACGCCGAGCGCGACATTCACGTGGTCGCCCACGAACGCGTGGCCGGCGAACCGGTCGATTCCGACACCCGCCTCCCACAACATGTACCGCGGGAGCAGGTGACTCATGGTGGAGTGCGGCTCACCGAAGGCGAAGCGCTTGCCGGTGAGATCGGCCAATGTGCGGATCGGACTGTCGCTCCGCACGAAAATTTTCCCGTGAAACAAGGACTTGCCCGTGATGACTTGCCGCCCCAACAGCGGCTTGGGCCCGTACCGTTCCACCAACGCGACGTAGGACGCGGGCCCCATGTAGGCGATGTCCAACTCATCCCGCCCGATCGCGTCCGTATGCGCTTGATAGTCCTTCGCGATGCGCAGCGTCACGTGCTCCCCGAGCTTGTCGCCCAGACACGCGGCCAACGGCGTGAACGCCTCGATCAGTTTGGTGGCCGGTTTAAATGGGTGCACGCCCAAGAGCAGCTCGGCCCCCGCCGAGACGGTGGTCAGCATGACGATCGTCCACGCCCCGATTGCCGCGGCCGCGCGACGGCTCCTCATCGATCACCTCCCAGCGTGAAATAGACCGTGGTCCCTTCATTCACGGCGCCCGTCGCCCACACACGGCCGCCGTGGCGAGACATGATCCGCTGCACAACCGCGAGGCCGATGCCCACGCCTTCGAACTCGTCGGCTTTGTGTAACCGCTGGAACGGGACAAAGAGTTTGTCCGCGTACGCCATGTCGAACCCGACGCCGTTGTCTCGGACAAAAAACACGGTCTCGGTGCCTCCCGGCTCCCGCCCCACGAAAATGGCGGCGTCCGCGCGGCGGGCAGTAAACTTCCAGGCATTCCCGATAAGGTGTTCGAGGGCCACGGCAAGCAGTCGTTGGTCGCCGGTGGCGGGCAGTTGCAGGGGGATGTCCGCGCGCACCGCCCGTGACGGCTCTCGCCGTTGCAGGGTTCCGAGGACGCGACGCGCCATGGACGCCAGATCGATCGGTTCTCGATGCAGGTCCACGCGGGACACCCGCGACAGCGCGGCCAGGGCCTCGATGAGCGCGCTCATCCGCTGAGTACCGGCCCGAATCCGGTCCAGATACCGGCGCCCTTGCTCGTCGACCGCGGCGGCATACTCGGTGAGCACGGCGTCGCTGAACCCCTCGATCGCCCGCAACGGCGCGCGCAGGTCGTGGGACACCGCGTAGCTGAAGGCGTCGAGTTCCTGGGTCACACGGTCAAGGTCGAGCGCCCATTGCCGACGGAGCGCGCCGAACGCGATCCGGGCTCGAACCCGGGCCGACAGCTCGCGCGCGGCAACCGGTTTCACGAGCGCGTCGTCCGCGCCCGCCTCCAGCCCCTCGGCCGCGGCGTCCTCATCCCCCTGAGCGCACAGCAGGATCACGGGGATGGCGCGCGTGATCGGCTCGGCTCTCAGTGCGCGCAACAGCCCGAGGCCGTCCACTCCCGTCGGCATCAGGTCGCTCACCACGAGATCCGGTTGCTCCGCGCGCGCCGCAGCCAACGCGGCTCCCTCGTCGGAAACCGCCGACACGTCATGGGCCGCGGCCAAGACGCGACGGAGAGCCTCTCGCGTCTCCGCGTCGTCGCTGGCCAGGACGATCCGCGGCCGCGAACCCGCGGAAGCGCCGACGCGCCCCGTCGTGGCGGGCGCCTCGGGTCGCCCGATCATGTCGAGGACCCGCGTATTGACCACCCGTGTTCAACGCGCATCCCGGCTCTCTCACCGACCGTGCGTTCGCAGATGGACCGGACGACACCTCAGGACAACGGCATGCGACGGGACCGCCCTGGGCTGTTGTCGTGTCGGCAGTCTGCCACCACCCCGCGGATGAAGTCAATCGTAACGGCTTGCCCAACCGACTGCAGACGTCGAATGTGCGGCGGCTCCCCATCACCGGGACGCGACGCGCTCTCGACCGTCCGCGCGGCCGCTGCCACGTTGCTTCATGTCCGTTCCGAACAATCCCTCTTGCGGCGCGCTCGACAATTGCGTAGAGTTCGCCCCGAGCCACGTACTCGGCGCCACCACACTGAAGGAGATCGCTATGGAGGAAGGCCCCTCGCGCAGGATGACGGAACGCCTGGAACGGCTGGAACGCGATGCCCGACGATTTAAAATCCTGTCCGTGATCGCGCTCAGCGGCGTGGTCGGCGTGATGGCGCTCGGCGCGGCTCGACCATCGGCTCCCCCCGACGAAATCAGGACCCGCCGACTGGTCGTCGTGGACGATCACGACGCCCCGCGCGCGACCCTGGGGCTCACCCGCCACGGGGTCGCGGGACTTCGGCTCTACGACGACCAACAACAGGAGTTGATCAGCTTGGAGGTGTTGCCGGGCGCGGTGCCGTCGCTCACGTTCTTCGGACCCGACGGACGCACCGCGGCCTGGCTGATCGCCTGGCCCGACGTGACCACCGGCCTGGCGTTCGGCGACGAGAGCGGCAACGCGGTGGCCTTGGTCACCGAGCGCGATCGAATGCGATTGACCTTGTCGGACGCCAACGGCATCTCGCGCAGTGAAGTGATCGCGGGAACCAACGAGTTGCCGGGCCTCGTGTTGGCCGACGCCGAGGGCATGCCGCGGGCGGAGCTGTCGCTGAACGAAGACCATGATCCGCAACTGCTCTTGGGCGACCAAGACGGCGTGGACCGGGCCCGGTTGGCCTTGGATCAAGGAGAACCGACGATCGAATTGCTCGACGACATGGGGATGAGGACATGGGGTCAACCGTAGTCGACCCCGCCGCCTCACCCGAATGGCGGGACGCGGTTGACGGTCGTCTGACCGCGGTCATCGACGCGGCGCGCGAGGCCTCCGCCGCGGTCTGGACCATGCGCGATCGGTTCACGGCACTAGAAAAGCGACCTAACGATTGGGTCACCGACGCGGATCGCGCCGCCGATCAGCTGATCCGGAGCGTGAAGGACAAACGGTTTCCCGAAGACGGGTGGTTGTCGGAGGAAAGCCTGGTGGACTCCGCCTCCGGCGCGTTTACCTGGGTGGTGGACCCCATCGACGGCACGCGCGAGTTCGTCGAGGGACTGCCCGAATACGCGGTGTCGATCGGCTTGGTCTGGCAGGGGCGCGCGGTGGCCGGCGCGATCGCGCACCCCCCGAGCGGAACGGTCATGGCCGGCGCGATCACGACCGGGCTGCGCCCGACCGACACCGCCTCCCTCCCCGGCGCGCGCGGCCGAAGCGCCGCGCTGCGCATCTTGGTCAGCCGATCCGACCTGGCCCGCGACCGATTCAGGGGGTGGAGGGAGGACCTTCCCCTGACCGCGGTGGGCAGCATCGCGTACAAGCTCGCGTTGGTCGCGTACGGCGAGGCCGACGCCATTGTCAGCGTCACCGGAAAAAATCCGTGGGACGTGGTGGGAGGGTTCGGGTTATTACGCGCGGCAGGGATCGCTCCCCGCTTCCTCGACGGGCAAGTCCACGCCACGCCGTCGATCAACGAGCGACTCCCGCCGTTCATCGTGACTCGGACCACGGAGTTGGACGCGCGGCTCTTTAACGAGGCCCGGGCGCACGCGCAATGATCCGCGGACGCGAGGCGGCCTCATCCCCGAGCCCTCCGCGGTGACCACCCGGCTCCGCATCGCCCTCGCGGCCGTTCTCATCCTCACGGCGCTGACATACCGCGGCGCGCTCCACAACGGATTCGTGTGGGACGACACCTACACCATCGTTCACAACCGCGCGATCGACTCGTTGGGCTCGGCCGCGGCGTGGTTCCTCAATCCCGAATCCTGGAGTTCCCGCAGCGAGGTCAGCTATCGGCCGGTCATCACCGCCAGCTTCGGGCTTGACGTGGCCCTGTTCGGTCGCAACCCATTCTGGTTTCACGCCGTCAACATCGGTCTCCACCTCGCGGTCATTGCGCTGGTCGCTGGCCTGGCGTTTCGGATCTGGCGGGATGCCCGCAGCGCGCTGGCGGCGGCCGCCGTGGTTGCGTGGCACCCGCTCAATGCCGAGGCCGTCGTCTATGTCTCGGCCCGGTCGACCCTGCTCTCCACGCTGCTCGTGTTGGCCGCTATCACGGCGTGGGATCGGGCGAATCGTACCGCCACCCGAGGCTCCTGGATGATCATGAGCTGGGTGCTCGGCGCGCTGGCACTCGGCGCCAAAGAAGCCGCGGTGATCCTGCCCCTGTTGATCGTGGCCTGGGACCGCCTCACCTCGCAGCCGGCTCGCGCGTGGGCGGAATCGATTCGCGCCTCGGCGTCGTGGTGGGTGCTGGTTGCGGCGTACCTCGCGTGGCGCACATGGCTGCTCTCGGACAAATTCCGGGAACAACCCATTGGCGACGGCGCGTGGCAACCGGCGTTGTTCGCGATCAAGATGTTCCTGGTCTCGGTGACGTCGTGGCTCGTTCCCATCGGCTCGGCGATCGATCACGGGTGGTCGTGGCGCATCGAGCCCGCGGAAGGCGCCGCGCTCATCGCGGGAGCCGCGGTTGCGGCCGCCCTCACCGTCGCGGTGTTCCGGTTCGACCGCCGCGTGGGCTGGTGCGTCGCGTGGTTCTGGATCTCGCTCCTCCCGCTCGCGGCCCTGCCCTGGGTCAGCCGGGTGACCTTGTACCAGGATCAACGCGTTTACCTGGCGGGAGTCGGGCTGGCGTGCGCCGCGGGGGAACTGGCCCGCCGCATAGGCGTGTGGTGCGCTCCCCGCCGGATGCTCGTGGTGCTGGCCGGCTTGGCCGCGGTGGCGACTGCGGCGGGCGCGTTATGGACCGACCGGTCTCGCACCATGATCTGGCGCGATGCCGACCGGTTATGGGCCTACACCTTGTCCGTGTATCCGACCAGTATTCTCGCCCGCAACCATCTGGCGCTTCGCCTCGTGGAGACGGGGGACCTGGCGGCCGCGCGCGAGCACTTGGAAACCTCCGCCGCGTTCGCGCCCAACTTCCCGGCCACGCATAACTATCTCGGGATAGTGTACGCCCGGCTCGGAGAATTGGACCTGGCCATTGTGGAGTTCAACACCGCCGTGCGCCTCAGCCCGTTTTTCGGAACCGCTCGGTTGAATCTCGGGAACGCCTACGAAAAGGCCGGCCGCCAGGACCTGGCGCTGGCCGCGTACGAAACCGACGTGCCGGACCAGCCCTGGGCCGTGCAGTTGCTCGAACGATCCGCCACGCTGTTGACCCGGATGGGCCGCTATGAAGACGCCCGCCTACGCTGGGCACGGATTCTCAGAATCGACCCGCACTACCAGGGGCAATGACCCGTTACGGGACTTGCAGGATCGCGGCTTTGGTGTAGTCGATCAGCGGCGTGGGGTAGATGCCGAAGAAGAGCACCGCGGCGGTGGTCACGACCAGGGCGAACTGGGTCGCGGGTGAGGTGGCCAAGTCAAACCGCCCGGCGGGTTCGCGCATGTACATCACCATCACCACGCGCAGGTAGTAGTAGGCGGAGACCGCGGAGAGGAGCACGCCGATCACGGCCAGCCACACCATGCCCGCTTCCACCGCACCCATGAACAGGTAGAACTTGGCCACGAATCCCGCGGTGGGCGGAATCCCGGCCAGGGAGAACATGAACACCAGCATGATGAAGGCCGCCACCGGGTTGGTCTTGGCCAAGCCTGTGAAGTCCGTGATCTCCTCGCCCCGCAGCGCGCCTTTGCGGAGCAGAATCACCACGCCGAACGCGCCCAGGTTCATCAGCGCATAGATCATCAAATACAACATCAGGCTCATGGTGCCAAGACCGCCGCCCACGATGATCCCGATCAGCGCGTACCCCGCGTGCGCGATGGACGAATACGCCAGCATGCGCTTAATGTTGGTCTGCACGATCGCCACCACGTTGCCGATGATCATGGTCGCGATCGCCAGCGTGATCAGGATCGGTTGCCAGTGGGCTTTCAGCCCGCCCAGCGCCTCCGCGAACACCCGGAGGAAGACCGCGAAACTCGCGGCCTTGGGCGCCACGGACATAAACGCGGTCACCGGAGTGGGCGAGCCTTCGTACACGTCCGGCGTCCACATGTGGAACGGCACGGCCGCGACCTTGAAGCCGAATCCGACCACCAGAAACGCCATGCTCATCAGAAGGCCTGGATTGTCGATCGTGTTCTGCGCAAAGAACGTCCCCAGGGCTTTGAGATTGGTCGTTCCCGCGATGCCGTAGAGGATCGAGATCCCGTACAACAGGATCGCGGAGGAGAACGACCCCAGGATGAGGTACTTGGCCGATGCCTCGACCGAACGGCCCTCATACCGTTTGAACCCCGCCATCGTATACAGCGAGAGCGACAACAGTTCCAACCCCAAATAGATCATGATCAGATCGCCGGCCGACACCATGACCATCATGCCAGCGGTGGCGAGCAACACGAACGCGTAGTACTCGCCCAAGTGAATCCGTTCGACTTCCAGGTACGTGATCGACAACAGAATGGTCAACGCGCCCGCGAGGTAGACCAGTACCTTGAAATAGGTGGAGTACGCATCCAGCACGAACATCCCGGAAAACGCGTCGGTTTCCACGTCGGCGAGCTTCCAGGACCCGTAACAGGCCACCAACAACACGCCGACCGCAAAGTACCCCAACTTGTCTTTTTGGTCCTTGGACACCGCCAGGTCGAACAACAACAGGGCGCATGCCCCGACCGTCAACACGATCTCGGGCAAGATGGTTATGACCTGCATCCACATCCCGTCCATTGTGCGCAATCCCCCCCCGAAGCTTTACGACGAAAACGCCGCGCGGACCATACTCCAGAGCTCCGACCACCCGGCGGTTGCGACTTCGCCGCCCGTGACCTCGGTCTGCGCCAGTAAGTGATCAACCGACGCGTGCAACACGTCGAGCAATGGCGCCGGGTAGAGTCCGAACCAGAACACGGCGATCACCAATGGAATCGCGGTGGCCAATTCGCGCAGGCTCAGGTCGGGATGGCTGGCGTTTTTGGGGTTGGCTTCCCCGAACACCACCCGCTGGACCATCCACAACATGTAGACCGCAGCCAGGATAATGCCCAACGACGCAATCACGGCGAACACGGGCTGGCTGATAAACGCGCCCAACAGCACTAGAAATTCGCCCACGAAGCTGTTGGTGCCTGGCAATCCGAGCGAGGACAAGGAGAAGATCACCAACAACGTGGCGTAGATCGGCATGGTCTTGGCCAGTCCGCCGTAATCCGCGATCTGCCGGCTGTGGGTCCGGTCGTACACCATGCCCACGCACAGGAACAAGGCTCCGGTGGTGATCCCGTGGTTGATCATCTGCAACATCGCGCCTTCGATGCCCTGCGCCGTAAACGCGAACACGCCCAAGGTCACGAAACCCATGTGGCTCACGCTGGAATACGCGATGAGTTTCTTTAAGTCCGTCTGGGCCAACGCCATGTAGGCGCCGTAGATAATCGCCACCACCGAGAGTACGAGCATGAGCGGCGTAAACAGCGCCGAGGCATTGGGGAGCATGGGCAGGCAGAACCGGATGAACCCGTATCCGCCCATTTTCAACAACACGCTCGCCAGGATCACGCTGCCCGCGGTGGGCGCTTCCACGTGTGCGTCCGGCAACCACGTGTGGAACGGGAACATGGGCACCTTGACCGCGAATGCCGCGAAGAACGCGAGGAACACCCAGAACTGAAACGCCGCCGAATACGGTTGGCCCATGAGGGCCGGAATCGAAAACGTGTGCCCGCCCGCGAAGTACAGGGCAATGATCGCCACCAAGAGCAACAACGAGCCGGCCAGGGTGTACAGGAAGAATTTGATCGCGGCGTAAATCCGGTTGGGTCCGCCCCACACCCCGATGATGAGGTACATCGGGATCAACATCGCCTCCCAGAACACGTAGAACAGCACGAAGTCCAACGCGACGAAGACCCCGAGCATGCCGGTCTCCATCAACAGGAGGGACGTCATGAACTCTTTGACGCGTTTGTCGATCGACCGCCACGAGCACAACACCACGATCGGCGAGAGGCACGTGGTCAGCAAAACGAGCAAGAGACTGATCCCATCGACTCCGACCGAGTACTCGATGTTGAACGTCGGAATCCAGTCCACCCGCTCAGTGAACTGAAACGCATGGCTCCCGCGGTCAAACCCGGTCCACAACGGCAGCGACGCCACCAACGTGACCAGCGTGGTGATAAGAGCCCCCCACCGCACCGCCTCCGCATTGCGCAGCACGAGGCCCACCAGGGCCCCGACCAACGGCAGGAACACCACGAGAGAAACTATCGGAAAACTCGACTCACCCATTGTCTTTTCCTACTTGCCTTTGACTCTTTACTTCCCAGCGAAGCCGAGTCTTGCCAGGAATCGGCCAGATGCCCCCTTCGGGGACTTCCGCCTATCCCATTCTTGGCGGTGGGTCGCTAGGCGCCGCGAGCACCCGAACCTGTAGGGGCGTACGGCCGTACGCCCCTACGAAAACCGTGAGTACCGGAGCACAGCGGCAACAACGCAGATGGCCGTTCATGGACAGGCTCCCCGTCACCCGAGGAGGTAGACGCCGACCACGAGCACCGCCCCAATCGCCATAAACAACGCATAATGCTGCAACTGCCCACTCTGCATGACGCGCAGCGTCGCGCCCCACGCCTGCGTCACCCGCGCCACCCCGTTCACCGCGCCGTCGATCACCAACACGTCGAAACTGCGCCAGAGCGTCGTCGCCAGTTGCACCGTGGGGCGCACAAACACTTTGTCGTACAGCTCGTCCACGTACCACTTGTTCAACGACAATTGATACAGATTGCCCGCCGATGCGGCCAGGCGCGCCGGCAGCTCTGGCGATTTGACGTAGAACAGATGCGCCAACCACACGCCGGCCGCAGCCACCAGGACCGACACCACCATCAGCGCGTATTCGAGCGCGTGGCTCTCCGCATGCGCTTCGACCGGATGCGCCGCCAGCACCGGTGCCAGGAACGGCCGGATCGCGTTGAGGCCCTCGCTCGGAATCCCGAACCATCCGGCGATCAGCGACAATACGGCCAGCGCGATCAACGGCACGGTGACCACCGGAGGCGACTCGTGCAAATGGTGTCGCGCTTCCTTGGGCACGTGCGAGGTGCCGTGAAACACCGAGAACACCAGGCGGAAAATGTAGAACGCGGTCAAGAACGCGGTGACGAGACCGATCAACCAAAATACGATTCCCATGCCTCCGGCCGAAAACGCTTCCCAGAGGATTTCGTCCTTGGAGAAAAAACCTGCGAACGGCGGGAGCCCCGCCAACGCGATCGCTCCGGCCAGGAATGTCCAGTAGGTAATGGGCATGGCCCAGCGCAACGCGCCCATGCGCCGCAGATCCTGCTCGCCGCCCAACGCGTGGATCACGCTGCCGCACCCCAAAAAGAGCAGAGCCTTAAACGCCCCGTGCGTGAGCAGGTGGAACATGCCGGCGGTGTACGCGCCGATCCCGCACGCCATCATCATATAGCCGAGCTGGCTGACCGTGGAATACGCCACGATCCGCTTGATATCGAATTGCGTAATCGCGATGGTGGCGGCGAAGATCGCGGTCAACCCGCCGACCCACGCCACCACGTCCATGGCCATGGGCGAGAGCGAGAAGATCGGATTGAGTCGCGCCACCAGGAATACGCCCGCGGTCACCATGGTGGCGGCGTGGATCAACGCCGAAATCGGCGTGGGGCCTTCCATGGCGTCCGGCAACCACGTGTGCAGCGGAAATTGCGCGGACTTGCCGATCGCGCCCACGAACAACAAGAGCGCGATCAGCGTGATCACGTTGACAGACCAGTCCCCGCCCAACCAGCCCAGCAGGTTGATGGTCTGGCTCACGTATCCCGGCGCCACGCTGAACGCGACGGCATAGTCCAACGAGCCGAACGTCACGAACGCGAGCAGGATGCCCAACCCGAACCCGAAATCGCCCACCCGGTTGACCACAAACGCCTTGGTCGCGGCGTTGCACGCGGACTTTTTCTCGTACCAGTGCGCGATCAGGAGATACGAACACAGGCCCACCGCTTCCCAGAACACGTACAGTTGGAGGAAGTTGTCGGCCATCACCAACATGAGCATGGAGAACGTGAACAACGCGATGTAGCTGAAAAAACGCGCGTACCCCTTGTCCCCGTGCATGTAGCCGATGGTGTACACGTGCACCAGAGTGCTCACCGTGGTCACGAGCAGCAGCATCACCGCGGTGAGTTGGTCCACGTACAGCGCGAGGTTGACACGCAGCGCGCCCGAGGAAATCCACTCGTACAACGTGATGCGCAGCGGCTCGCCGCCCGAGGCCACCTGGAAAAATGCGATGACCGACAACAGCCAGGATGCGGCCACCGCGGGTACCGCGACCCAATGCGCGCGCTCCCCGATCCACTTGCCAAGCAGGCCGGTGATCAGGAACGCGAGGAATGGCAGAAGCGGGATGAGTACCAGATATTCCATCAGGCGATCCTTGAACGCGAGCCGACCGTCACCATTTCATCAAATTGATGTCTTCGACGTTGATGGTCGAGCGGTTGCGGTACAAGGCGATGATGATGGCGAGCCCGATCGCCACCTCCGCGGCCGCCACCGTCATCACGAAAAAAACGAAAACTTGGCCCGTGACGTCCTGCAGATAGTGCGAGAACGCCACGAAATTGATGTTGGTGGCGTTCAACATCAATTCGATCGAGAGCAGGATGATAATGATGTTCTTGCGGATCAACACGCCCACCACCCCGACCACGAACAGGATGGCGGACAAGGCCAGGTAATAGGACAGTGGCACCATCAGGGTTGCACCACTCTTTTCGCGAGCACGATCGCGCCGATCATGGCCACCAGGAGCACCAACGAGGCGACTTCGAACGGCAAGAGGTACGTGGTGAACATGGCCTTGCCGACGGCCTCGGTGTTCCCGACCGCCTGCAACGCGGCCGGCGTGTAGGGACCGATCGGTGGAGAGAACTTCGACCGGAACAAGACCAGCAATATCTCGGTGATAATCACGGCGCCCAGCAATCCGCCCAGCAAATACTGTTGGTGGTACCGCTCTTCGCGTTTGAGGTTCAACAACATGACCACGAACAGATACAACACCAGGATCGCGCCCGCATAGACCAACACTTGGACCGCGGCGATGAACTCCGCGTTGAGCAACACAAAAATGCCCGCCACGTGAAAGAACATGATGAAGATGGACAGCGCGCTGTAGACGGGATTGCGAAGCGTGACGACCAACGCCGCGGTTACCACGATAATCGCGGCAAAATAGAAGAACAAAATTTGCGCCATCAGTCGGTCTCGGCGTGGGTGGGATACTGCTTGTTTTTGACCTTCGCCACGTACCAGTCGCCTTCGATCGAGCCCTTGTACTCGGGCTTTTTCCCGCGCTCCGGGAAACACCGGTCGCCGTTCGCGAGCAACTGGTCTTTATCGAGAAACAAGGTCCGCTTGTTCTCGGAAGCCCACTCGAACTCCTTGGTCATGGCCAACGCGTCCACCGGGCACGCGTCCACGCAGAACCCGCAGAACACGCAGCGGGTGACGTCGAACGTGTACGTCTTGGCGAACCGGTTGAGCGGGCGATCCGGCTCTTCCGCGCTCACCACTTTGATCACGCCCGATGGGCACGCGATCTCGCACAACGCGCAGCCCACGCAACGTTCGGTGCCGTCGTCGTACCGCAGCAGCGACATGATCCCGCGATACCCCTCCGGCAGCTTGGGTTTGGTGTGCGGGTACTGCTGGGTAATGGGCTTATGGAAGAGATGGCTGAACGTGAGCCGGAGCCCTTGAAGGATCTCTCCAAAAATGACGTTATTGACCGCAGAGGCAAACGACATGGGGATACCTCGCTAGTTCATCCAGAAGTACGCGGCGATCGACGTGATCACGATATTGGCCAACACCAACGGGATCATGACCTTCCACCCGAACGTCATCAACTGGTCATACCGCAACCGCGGCAGCGTGCCGCGGATCCAGATAAAGAAGAACAGGAACCCATAGACCTTCAGCACGAACCATACGATGCCTGGTATGAAATCCAAGAATGGAAACGGCGCGTGCCACCCGCCCAGGAACACTACCGTGGCGATACACGACACCAGGATCATGTTGCCGTATTCGGCCAGGAAGAAAAACGCGAACCGCATCCCGCTGTATTCGGTGAAAAAGCCCGCCACCAACTCGCTTTCCGCCTCGGGCAAATCGAACGGCAACCGGTTGGTTTCCGCAATCGCGGAGATGGTGTAGAGCACAAGCGCAATGATCTGCGGAAAGGCGACGTTCGACGAGAACGGGGGAAACCCGAACGCGTACCAGTGCCAGAACCCGCCGGCCTGCGCCTGTGAAATCTTCACGAGCGACAGCGAGCCTGCCATCAGCAGAACCCCGACCAACGACATGCCCAATGCGAGTTCGTAGCTGATGACCTGCGCGGCCGACCGCAGCCCGCCGAGCAACGAGTACTTGCTGTTCGAGGCCCAGCCCCCGAGCAGAATGCCGTACGCGCCCACCGACGAGAGCGCCAACAAGTACAAGATGCCGATGTTGAGGTCCGTGATGAACGGGCGGAGCGTCACGTCGCCGATCAGCGGCAGCGAGACGGTGGTCTGCCCGTCGCCCCACGGAATCACCGCAAACCCGATCAGGGCCGGAATGAGCGAAAGAATCGGCGCCAGCGTGAAAATGATCTTGTTCGCGCCGCTGGGCACGATGTCTTCCTTTAAGAGCAGCTTGATTCCGTCGGCAATGGGTTGCAGCAGGCCCCACGTCCCCACCTCCATAGGACCGAGGCGATCCTGCATCCAGCTCAAGACTTTCCGTTCCGCCAACGTTAAAAACGCGACGTGGATCAGGATCGTGCCCATCACCACGCCGATGGTGAGCAACATCACCACGAGTTGTCCGAGTCCGGTCATCGTTCAATCTCCACCGCCACCGCCGCGCGCGTAAACACCGGCACGCGCGTCACGGGATTCACCTCCACCGGCGCCAGATCGCGGATCGCGTCCGCGTAGTGCTCGGGGAACAACACCTGCCCGGGCCGCGCCTTGGCGCTCACCCGAACGCCCACGCTCACCGTGCCCAGTTTGGATCGCACCCGCGCGCGCGCGCCGTCGGCCGCGCCCAGCCGCACCGCGTCATCCGGGTGCATCAACAACAACCCTTGATACGGCGCCTTCTCCAACGCTTCAGACCGCGCGGTCAACGCGCCCGAGCGGAACAAGGACCGGGTAATGGTCAATTGGAACGGATACTCGCCCGACGGCGCGGGCGCCGTGCCCAGCGCGACCCGTCGTTCGATATCGCCCGCGTACCCGCCGGCCAGGTACGCCGACAACGCGGACGAGATCACCCCCCCCGGATGCCGGCTTTCGCCTTTGACCGCGAGCGCCGGAGCCAATCGCCCGATCTCCTGCGCGATCTCGCGCGGACCCGCGTAATCGAGCGGATATCCCATCGCGCCCGCGATCTCCGAAAAAATCTCCGAGTCCGGCCGCGCCTGCCCCACCGGCTCCAAGGCCTGCTTGCCCTTTTGCACGCGGCCTTCTTGGTTGACCCAACTCGCCTCTTTTTCCGCGAACGTCACCGACGGCAGGACCACATGCGCGAACTCCGCGGATGGCCCCGTAAACGCGTCTTGGCAGATCAGCAATTCCAGATTGGCCAATGCGCCGCGCACGTCGGCCGAGGCCGGTAGATCGGCCAATGGATCTTCGCCCACCAAATACAACGCCTTGAGCCGTCCGGCCCGCGCCTGCTCCAACATCTCCATCAGGGTCCAGCCCGTTCCAGAGGGAAGCTCGTCTTTCCATGCTCCGGCCACGGCCTGGCGCGCCGCGGTATCGGACACGGGGGACAACCCCGGGAAGTATTCCGGGGTCGCGCCCAACTCCACCGCGCCCTGGTCGTTGGATTCATCGCAGGCCGACCCGACGCCGCAACCCGGCGCGGTCAGTTTCCCCGCGGTCAACGCCAAGTCCGCGATCAGACGGATGGTTTCCACCGCGTCCGCCGACCGCACCACGTCTCGGCCGAACAGGATCACGGCGCGCCCCGCACCGGCGTACGCCGCGGCCGCGGCCTCGATCGCCTGGCGCGAGACACCGCTCCGCGCCGACAGATCGTCCCACGACACGCGGCCGGCCAGTTGGCGAATTCGATCCGCGTACGCGGCGGGCAACGCGGCGTCGGTTTTCCCGGATTCCACCACGGCCTTGAGCAGGCCCAGCACCACGGCGCGCTCCTGTCCGGGCGCGGTCGTCAAGGGATGCGTGGCGCGGTTCACGAGATTACTCACGAACGCGCCGGGATTCGCCCCGTACCGCCCGATCGTGACCAGCTTGGCCCCTCGCACACGCGCGGCCTGTTTCACGCGGTACGAGAGCACTGGGTTGGTCTCGGCCAGGTCCGCGCCCACCACCACGATCGCGTTCGCGTGATCGATATCCTCGTATGACGCGGTCATGCGGCCATGGCCCACCACGTCGCGCAATGCCGCCACGACATTGTGATGACCCAACCGCGCGGTGCTGTCCACGTGCGGGCTGGCCAACACCAAGCGCATGAATTTCTGGAACAGGTAGAGATCTTCGTTGGGCGCCTGCGCCGAAATGATCCCCCCGATCGCGGAGCCGCCGTATTTGGCTTTGACCGCGGCCAGGCTCTTGGCCGCGTACGCGCTGGTCTCGAACCAGGAGGCGTCGAGCAACCGGTCCTCGCGCCGGATCTTGGGCTTCTTGAGCCGGTCCTCGCGGTTGACCACGTCAAAGCCGAAGTAGCCCTTAGCGCACAAATCGCCGTTGTTGCGGCCGCGGCCGTGATCCGACGTGATCCGGAGCGCCACGTTGTCGCGGCTCTCGACTTTAAGGCGGCAGCCGTCGCCGCAGTGCGGGCAAATGGTCTCGATCTTCTTGAGCTGCCACGGCCGGTAATCGTACATGGCCACGCGGCTGGTCAACGCGCCCACCGGACAAATCTGGATGCAGCCGCCGCAAAATTCGCAATCCAACTCGCGGTTCACCATCCCGCCGATTTGCAGCGAATTGCCGCGGTCGCGCGAGCCCAGCGCGCGCGAGTCCACGATCTCGTCGCAGTAGCGCACGCACCGCAGGCACTGCACGCAGCGCGTCATTTCCTTGTCGATCAGCGGACCGAAGTATTCCTTCTCGAAAAAGCGCTTGGTCTCACGGAACGCGCTGTAGTTCGGGGTGTGGGCGTGCGATTCATCTTGGAGCTGGCACTCCCCGCCCTTGTCGCAAATCGGGCAGTCGAGCGGATGGTTGGCGAGGATGAACTCCAACACGCCCGCCCGCGCCTCGTTCACCTTGGGCGAATTGGACGACACCACCATGCCCTCGGCCACCGGCAGATTACAGGACGTTTGTAGCTTGGGCGCCTTCTCGATCTCGACCAGGCACATCCGGCAGTTGGCGTCCGGCTTCAACTTGGGGTGGTAACAGAAGTGCGGGATATCGACGTTCGCCTGTTTGGCAGCCTCGATCAACAGCGTGCCCTTGGGCACGCTCACGGACTGGCCGTTGATAGTCAGCGTCACTCGATTGGTCGCGGGAGCGGTAGTGGTTGTCGGGGTCATCAATGGGCTCCCACCGCGACCGAGTGCTCGCGCATCGGACACCGCTTCTCACGGATGTGCGCGTCATACTCGTCGCGGAAATGTTTGAGCGTGCTCAAGATCGGCGCCACCTCGGCATCGCCAAACGCGCAGACGGTCTTGCCCGCGATGTTGCCGCACAAATGCTCCAACTGCGCCAGATCTTCCGGACGGCCTTCGCCGTGTTCGATGCGCCCCATGATGGTGTAGAGCCAGTTGCTGCCCTCGCGGCAGGGCGTGCACTTGCCGCAGGATTCGTGGTGGAAGAATCCCATCAGGTTGTACGCGGCCCACACCATACACGTGGTCTCGTCCATGACCGTCACGCCGCCCGACCCCAACATGGAACCGGCCTGCGCCACGGACTCAAAATCCAATTTCACGTCCAGGTGTTCGGGCGTGAAGAACGCGGCGGAGGCTCCGCCGGGAATGATCGCCTTGATCCGGTGGCCGTCGCGCACGCCGCCCGCGTGTTCGTCGATCAACTCGCGCAGCGGGATCCCCATCGGCACCTCGTAGTTACCCGGCCGCTTCACGTGCCCGCTCACGGAAAAGATCCGCGTGCCCGTGCTCTTGGCCGTGCCGATCGTGACGTACCACTCCGCGCCGCGGTTCACGATGTGCGGCAAATTGGCCATGGTTTCGACGTTGTTGACCACCGTGGGCTTTTGATACAGGCCGTTGATCGCGGGAAACGGCGGTTTGGCGCGCGGTAGACCACGTTTGCCCTCGATGGATTCGATCAACGCGGTTTCTTCGCCGCAGATGTAGGCCCCCGCGCCGCGGTGCACCCAGACTTCGATCTCGTGCCCGCTCCCGCAGACGTTCTTCCCCACGTAGCCCGCGGCCCGCGCCTCGTTCAGCGCGCGCTCCAACACCTTGGCCCCGTATGCGAACTCGCCGCGGATATAGATGTAAACGACTTTTGCGCCGATCGCGTAGGCCGCGATCAGCGAACCCTCGATCATCTGATGCGGGTCGCGCTCGACCAACTGGCGGTCCTTGAACGTGCCGGGCTCGCTTTCGTCCGCGTTGATGCACAGGTACTTGGGCGATGACGGATCCTTGGGGATGAAGCTCCACTTGGTGCCGGTTGGGAACCCCGCGCCTCCGCGCCCCCGCAAGCCCGATTTTTTCACCAGGTCGATCACATGGTCGGGTTGATACTCCTTGAGCACCTTGCGGATCGCCTGATATCCGCCGGTTCGCTCGTACGCGGCCAAATCGCCCGCGTATCCGGGCGTCAGGATGTTTTTTAACAGGATCGGTTCGTATGTAGGCACGGTCGTCTACGTGAGTTGGAGTGGAATCAAGAACGGTCCGGACGCGAGCGAGGACTTCCCCTCTCGCTTCAAATCGTCCAGAATCCGGTCGATTTTCTGCGTGGTCAAATACTCGTAATAGTCGTCGTTGATCTGCATCATGGGCCCGGCCCCGCACCCAGCCAGACACTCCACCTTCTTTAATGTAAAGAACCCGTCTGGCGTGGTCTCGCCGACTTTGATCCCCAACTTGCGCTCCAAGTATGCGATGATGCTCTCCGCGCCCACCAAGGCGCAGGACAAGGTCCGGCAGACCTGGATATGGAACTTGCCCACCGGCCACAACGTGTACATGGTGTAAAACGTGGCGACCTCGTACACCTGCACCGGCGTCTGTTCCAGCAACACCGCGATGTCGCTCATCGCATCGTCCGAGACATACCCCTTCTCCTCCTGCGCGATCCGCAGCGCGGCCAACGTGGCCGATCGCTTGTCGGGATACCGCGGGAGCAGGTCCAGAATGCGGGATTTGGCGGATTCAGACAGCATCATGCCCCTCCGAGGATCCGCGAAAGCGGAGCCCGTTCAGGAAAGCGCCGGATGCGCAGCGGCAACGCCGCAGATGGCCTTTCATGAACGGGCTCATCAGCGGTCGCACTCCCCCATCACCACATCATACGTGCCGAAAATCGTCACGATATCCGCGATGAGATACCCCCTGGCCATGTGGTCGAACGCGCCCAGGTGCACGTAGCTGGGCGAGCGGATCTTGAGACGATAGGGATGGTTGCCCCCGTCGCTATTGATGTAGAAGCCGAGTTCGCCCTTCGGCACCTCGGTCGCGCAATACACCTCGCCCTTGGGCGGCTTGATCCCCTCGCACGCCATCTTGAAATGATGGATTAGGCTCTCCATGTCCAGCATCACACGATCCTTGGCGGGAAACGTGATGCCGGGCACGTCGATCGAGACCGGCCCGTCCGGCAATTTGTCCAGGCACTGGCTGATAATCCGCGCGCTCTGGCGGATCTCTTCGATCCGGATGAAGTACCGGTCGTAGGTGTCGCCGTTCTTACCCAGCGGTACATCGAAGTCCACGTCGCCGTAGGCCGCGTAGGGTTCGGCCTTGCGAATGTCGTAGTTCACGCCCGATCCGCGCAGCGTGGGTCCGGTGAGACTGTACGCCACTGCGTCATCGGCCGAGATCACGGCCACGTTCTTGGTCCGAGCGAGCCAGATCCGGTTGGTCTCCAACAGCGTGTTGTACTCGGTGATCTTTTCCGGAAACGTGTTGAGAAACGCGCGCAGCGCCGCGATGATCTCCGGCGTCAGGTCGTTGCTCACCCCGCCGATCGAGTAGTAACTGTATGTGAGCCGCGCGCCGCAGAGTTTCTCGAACAGCTCGATGAGAATCTCCCGCTCGCGGAACGTGTAGAAGAACACGGTCATGGCGCCGATATCCAGCGCCTGCGTACCCAACCAGAACAAATGGCCGGATATCCGTTGCATCTCAGCCACGATCGTCCGGACGTATTCCGCCCGCGGCGGGACTTTGACGCCAAGCAGTTTTTCCACGGCCCGGACGTACGCGAAGTTGTTGGTCATCGCGCACACGTAGTCCAGGCGATCGGTCAGGGTCACGACCTGCTGATATGTTTTGCCCTCGGCCAGCTTTTCGGTGCCCCGGTGCAAGTACCCCAGGTGCGGCGTGGCCTTGAGAATGCGCTCACCCTCCAGTTCCAGCACCACCCGGAGCACGCCGTGCGTGCTGGGGTGCTGGGGCCCCATATTCAGGAGCAGTTCCTCGGTCCGCAACACCGCGCGATCGTCCGGCGCCGGATCAGGCTGGTGATAGATCACGCCGAAATCGCCTCGATCCGAGGACGCGGCGGGACGCTTGAACTCGGTCGCGTCAGCCATGATGAACCCGCGTGAAGGTCATGATCATCTCAGCTCGTTTCATCTAGAGACCGACGGTCCCTCGCCTTTGGGCAGGAACTCAAAGGTATTACGCCAGCCCTTGCCCTCGGTCGGATAGTCTTTGCGGAGCGGGTGGCCGTCGAAGTCGTCCGTCAACAAGATCCGGCGCAGATCCGGGTGATTGGTGAACTCGATGCCCATGAGGTCGTAGACCTCGCGCTCCATGAACGCGGCGCCCGGCCACACCGAGGTTACCGACTCGATCCGGCAGTCCTCTTCGGTCACGCGCGCCTTGAGGCGCACGCGGTGGCGCTTCTCGATCGAGTAGAGGTGATAGATCACCTCGAACCGCTCCTCGTCGTCCGGAAAATCCACGGACAACACGTCGCTCAAAAAATTGAACCGCCACGCGGGGTCGTTCCGCAGAGTCCGGCAGACGTCGGCGAGCCGGTCCTTGCGTAGCGAAATCGTAAGCTCGCCGAACGCTTCGTTGGCGCCGGTCACCGCGCCGGGAAACCGGTCTTGGACGAACTGCGCGAGGGGATGCACGCCTAGGCTTTCGTGAGAACCCGGCGGTGCGTGATCTTCTCTTGCAACTTCAAGATCCCGTCGAATAAGGCTTCGGGCCGCGGCGGACAACCGGGGACGTAAATATCGACCGGCACGATCTGATCCACGCCCTGCACGACCGAGTAGCTGTTATAGATGTTGCCCGAGGTGGCGCACGACCCCATCGAGATCACGTACCGCGGCTCGGGCATCTGATCGTAAATGCGCCGGATGATGGGCGCCATCTTGCGGCACACCGTGCCCGCCACGATCATCAGGTCCGACTGCCGCGGCGACGCGCGGAACACGCCCGCGCCGTAACGGTCGATGTCGTGTCGCGCGGACACCGAGGCGATCATCTCGATCGCGCAGCACGCGAGTCCGAAGGTCATGGGCCACAACGAGGACTTGCGCGCCCAATTGATGACCGAGTCCACCTTGGTCGTAATCAGGGTGGAGTCCAACCCGCCCGCTACTCCCATTCCAATGCCCCTTTCTTCCACGCGTAGACGTACCCGACCACAAGGATGGCGATGAACAGCACCATCTCCACCAGAGCATACAGGCCGATCTGGTTGAACACCACGGCCCACGGGTACAGGAACACGGCTTCAATGTCGAAGATCACGAACAACATGGTGATGACGTAGTAGCGCATCGGGAATGGAATGCGCGCGTCCGAAAACGGGTCCATGCCGCTCTCGTACGGTTTGAGTTTTTCTCGGTAGGGGTCGGCCGGCCGGATAAACGACGCGACGAACAGTTGGACGAATCCAAACACCGCCGCGATGACGGCAAAGATCAGGACCGGCAAGTACTGCTGCGGAACGTACTCTCCAGGCACGGAGCCTCCATGGAGACCGATGAGTCCAGACCACCGCTCCCGCCGTGACCCACGTCGCGGCACGAAGCAGGGGTGCCATCTTATCGAGGGCGGTTTTCGGTGTCAAGCGATTTCAGAGCGCCGGTCGTATACCGGTTGGACTCAACCGTCCGGGACCGCCGCGAGCCGGTGAGCGCCCCCGGACCCCAGCGACAACCCGCGAAGTCGGCTCGGCGGTACGCCTTTGCGTTGAATCAGCACCTTGAACGTTTGTCCCATGCCGTGGGGATCGAGCAGCCCCCGGACGCCGGCGAGCGTGTCCGCGCGCGCGGCCTCGTCGGCCGCGGCATCGAGCAGTCGCTCGGCGACTTCGTGAGCCCCAAGCCCCAAGAGAAAACCGGTCTGATTCGTGAATCCCTCGACATCGAGACCGACCTCACGCCCGGCCAGGGCCAGGGAGGTGAAATCCACGTGAGCGGTCAAATCCTGGCGACCCACGCGGTTCAGGAACGCTTCATTGGTGCGGTGCCGATGATACGCGAGCAACGTTCCGCGCACACGGTGGGGCGCATACAATTCCTCCGCCGGGTACCCGTAGTCGATGGAGAGGACGAATCCGCGGCCGAGCGCGCGGCCCGCGGCCCGCATCCACGCCACCGCCGCGAGATTGACCTCCGCCTGTTGCCCCTCGACGAGCGTCACGTCCACCCGGTCGAGGTACGCGGCCAGCTCGGGCGTGGACGGCGGCGCCATGCGCTCCACGAACCCGTCGCCCGCCGCGTCCACGTAGATCTCTTGGAGCCGCCCCCCGTGGCGCGCCACCCGGTGCACCGGGAACGCGTCCAGCAGTTCGTTGGACAACACGCACCCCACGATCGGTTCGGTCGGCAATGCGGCGGCCCATGTGACGCGGCCCGCTGCGGCGAACGGATCGAGCAGCCGCCGCTGCCGGGCAATCATGGCCGGGCTTTTCTCGACGATCATGTAATGAAGCGCCGGACCACGACCCGACGCGGTAAGCGCGGTGAGGATGTCGTGCGCCATCGTCCCCCGTCCCGCGCCGCACTCCACCACCGTGAACCGAGGCGCCCCGATCCGCACGGCCATTTCATCGAGTTGGCGCGCGATCATTTCGCCGAACAAGACATGTACCTGGCTGCTCGTGTAGAAATCCCCGCGCGCGCCGATCTGATCCGCGTCGCGCATGTAGTAACCCGCGCCAGGGGCATACAACGCCAGATCCATGAACCGCGCGAACGTGATGGGCCCGCGCGCCGTGATCTCGGCGCGGATCAGGGCAAACACCTCGGGGTCGTGGTCAGGCACGGCCAACATGTCCGACGCGTCCCAAGGATTCGGGCTCGAACATCACCGCCGGTCCGTGGACCCCAGGGCCAACGAGAAAAGGATGAGGCACCCGAAAAAGATGATGATCGCGAGCGGCAACGCCCAAAAGGTCAGGCTAAGAGTGATCGCGACGTAAAACCCCACGATCGCCACGATCACCATCAAACAGCCGCCCACATTCTTGGCGACGCTCATGTGGAAGGAGTTCCCCGAGGGGGGAGGACGCGGGCGAGGCGGCTCGGGTTACTGACGAACCCGCTCGTCCTCTTCCTGCCTGGTCTTACACTCGATGCACAGCGTAGTGACGGGACGGGCCTTGAGGCGTTTGATGGAAATTTCGCCCCCGCATGACTCACACACGCCGAACGTGCCGTTCGCCATGCGATCGAGCGCTTCGTCGATCTTCTTGAGCAGCCGTTGTTCGCGCTCCTTGAGCCGGAGCATAAAATTCTGATCGGTCACGGCGCTGGCCTGATCGCCGAGGTCCGGCATGTTTTCAGCCCCGGAGGTGAGTCCCTGCCCGATCATCGCGCCCGCGTCTGACAATAACGTCTTGCGCTGCGACTCCAAGTTCTGACGGATTTCGGCAAGATCGCGGTCCTTCTCGGAGACGGCTGATTTGGTCGACTTCTTATCGTTCTTGGCTTTCGCGTCCTTGGCCATCACGAACTCTCGATTGATAAAGTTGAGAATACAAAGCGAAATGGTATCAAACGCGTTCCCGGCAAGTCAAACGGTGCCCGGACGGAGTCGATCGACGCCCCCCCATCTAGGCGAACCCACACACAACAAGCGGCCGACTATCGGGTCTCGAAGCGCGCCGTTAACGGTTTGGCAGCCGACGTCCCGACCAAGACCACTCTGCGCTCCTTGGGCCGAAAGTTCTCGGGCGGCGCGAGCAAGCCGATCACGTGTTCGCCGGCCGGCACCTCCAGCACCTCGTCGGTGCGGCCCACCGGCCGGCCGTCCACCGTGACGACGCGCGTAACGTTACATGCCACAAGGAGATACTGCGTGTCGGTCGCCGAAGGCGGGGCATCCGGTGATCCGGCCGCGCCAAACCCGGCGATCGCAAACGATTTCATGTCTCCACTCCATCACTCGGCTTGGCACGCGCCCACGAGCGCAAGCCATCGCCAGATGAAAGATGTGATGCTAGACAATTGCGTGGTCGCCAGTCAAGGGGGGGGCCGCGCCATGGGCGAGACATCCGGTCGCGTGAGGCGCTTTATCGGTCGTCAACGAAGCGCCGTCATCCCGCCGTCCGGGGTCCATCGCGCGAGCGGGAGTCTGGCTTCGCGTTCGGTCAGCGCCGCGGCCAACCCCAAGGTCGCGCTCGCGGGCGCGTCGATCGCCCAGACGGCGTCGGGCGCCGCGGCTTGGAACGCGGCCCAGTCTTCCCCCGCCTCCCGCACGGCCAGTTCGGGCCGCAACACCGCATCCGCGGAGATCCGGATCGCCCACCGGATGTGCGGGGCCACGGTGCGCGCCGCGACCACGACCCGCCGCAGCGCCGCGGCCGACGCGCGCGCGCGCATGCCCGCCCACGTCCACACCAGGCGATCACGGCCGGCGGGGTGCTCCGCGACCACGCGGGCCAGTTCCGCGTACGCGCGATCCGCCGCCGGCGAGCTCGCGCCCGCTCCCAATTGCACGCCGTCGAGCACGATGCCCTCGATCGGCCAGTCCGCCGCGGCGAGCACGCGACGTTCGAGGCGCGTCACCGCGTCGTCGTCAAACGGATCAAACACCCCGCCCGGCTCCAGTCGGATCCACACGCGCGCTCCGTCCACGGCCTCCCGCGTCACACGCGGCCCCACGCGCGCGGCGTTGTCCCGGTCGTTGACCGCGACTACCACCGCGACGTCGTCGGCCGACGACGTCCACCGCGCATCACCGGCCGACACGACCTGCCAGCGGACCGGCAGCGGCATCATCCGCTCCCGCGCGCGGCGTACCAACGCGTCGGCGCGATCCGCCACGTCGTCCCGCGCCGGATGCCCGGGAAAGTTGTCGAGAAACAACCGGTATTGCTGCCAGGCCGCGCCGCGGGAACCCGCGCGCTCATAGGCCAACCCCAACACGCGCTGCGCGTCCGCCAACCGAGCGTCGCCGGGCGCGGAAAGAATCACCTGGGACGCCGCAACCACCGCTGCAGGCGCATCTCCCCGCTCCAGCGCGGCGCGCGCCCGCTGGAGCGGGTCGTCCGCCGCGAACGCCGCGCCCCCGGCCGCCAAGGCCAGCGCCCAGGCCCAGACAAGGCGTCCCAGCGCACGCCGCCGACCGAGTCCCCGACGCGAGGTCACTGTAGTCCGATCACTCGATCACCCACGAGCGCTGCGCAATACGCCCGAGCATCGCCCAACCACGGATCACTCACGTCGGGCACCCACCACACCGGGCTGCGGCCCGCCTGCGCCCACCCCAATCCCCGGCTGCGGCGGAACGCCGCGCCCCACACGGTTGCGTCCACCGGGTCTGGAACGTCTTGGTCGCAGGTAATGCCGTCATAGGTGAGCCGCCCCTCGGCAAACGGCATCACCTCCGCCAACCGATCCGCCAGCGGCTTTGCGTCCCGGTCTTGCAATCGCCCACGGCACGACACGGTGAGCGCCTCGCGAAACGCGCCGCCAGCCGTCTCCACGCGCCGCCGCGCCAACGACCATGTCGACGTCCCGTCGGTCGCGAGCACGTAACCGGCCATGGCCTCCGGCACGCACGATGACGGCGCGGAGAATGCCGCGGCACTGGTCACGGACGCCGGGGCCACGTCCTCGGTTCGGGGCCTGAACCCGGCGCTGAGGATCACGGCCCGCGCGGTCAGCCGTTGGCCGTCGGTCTCCACGAACGGGGCTGATCCGCCGCCCACGCTCGCGACCGGCGTTCGAATCACGTCCCCGCCGTGCGACGCAACACGCGACGCCAACATCGCGCACACGTCCGCGAGGCCTCCGGGCACCGCCACCAACCCACGATGCGCGGACGCCACGCGAAACAACCACGCGCCCGGCGTATCGCCCGGAAGAGACAAGACGGCCCGCCACGCGTCCAAATAGGGAATCAGCACATCCGCCAGGTTGCGCGCGCGGGCATACTCGGCCACAGACAGACCGCCGAACCGGGAGACAAACGCCCGTGCCGAGGCCCGGTGCCGGAGGCGGGACCAGGCGTGACCGGACGGCTCGAGCGGCGAGGGATCAAAGCGCGGCGCCAACGTGTCGTACGCCGCGTCCAAGTCGGCCCACAGCGCCGCGACCTCGGAGGGTCCCGCGCGATATTCGCGCCGAAGCTCCTCCGCCATCTCGCCGCGGTCGGACGTCACGGTCAACCGATGCGGGCCCCAGATCACCTGCACGGGGTCGCGGCGAAAGGTCGCGCCTTCCCGCGTCATCAACGGCAACGACAGGCCGATCGCCTCGAAGTACCGGTCGGCCCACCCCAGGCGTTCATGGCCGACCACGGCCCGCGGCCCCGGCACCACGGAGACGGCGCCGAGACGTCGATCGGCCCACAGGCCGCCCCACGAGGGACGCGGCTCGCACAACGCGACGCGGCGGCCGCGTTTGGCCAGCAACGCCGCGGTCGCGACGCCCGCCAACCCACCCCCCACGATCACCGCGTCGTATCGCGACGAGGGCGGCATGAGGGATTACCGGCGCGCGGACAATTCGAACGCGTTGAAGAAGTAGGGGACTTCGAACGCCGCGGACTGCGGCGAGTCCGACCCGTGCACGGTATTCTGCTCCAGGCCGATGGCGAGGTCCGCGCGAATGGTGCCGGCCGCAGCTTTTTTGGGATCGGTCGCGCCCATCAACTCGCGGTATTTCGCGATGGCGCCCTCGCCCTCCAACACCGCGGCCACGATGGGCCCGGCGGACATGGACTCGGCCAAGCTCTGAAAAAACGGCCGGTCCTTATGGACCGCGTAAAATCCTTTCGCCGCGTCCACGGTTAATTGCGTCATTTTCAGCGCGACCACCCGCAACCCGGCCGCCTCGCACCGCTTCAGCACCTCCCCGATGAGATTGCGCGACACCCCGTCGGGCTTGATCAACGACAACGTCCGTTCCACCATACTGATCCGCTCCTTGGCTCAAAACCGCGCGTACAATACCGAAAGCCCGACGGAGTGTCAACGAACCACGGCGGATTCTTTACTTTCGATTCCCGCGTTGTTACCATCCGGCGACGTGTTGCTTATAGGAGATTCGAGCATGCATCGACGGCTGCTGGGGGTGGTGACGGCATTCGCATTATTGATGGTGGGCCTGGTCGCGGGGCACGTTGCGGCCGCTGAGGCTCCGAAGGCCCAGGCGACGGTCGCGCCGCAGAAGCCGGACGGTAAACCGGGCCGCGCGGTGGAGACGCTGGGCAACGAGCACGTGCAATCCCCGAGCGCGCCGCACGTCCCGTACAACACCTCGCCGCCCACCTCGGGCCCGCACCTGCAGTGGACGGCCAAGTGGGGCGTGCACAAGACGCCGGTGCTCCGGGAGCTCCAGGTGCACAATTTGGAAGACGGCGGGGTGGCCATTCAATATAAGTGCGACGCGGGCTGCCCTGATCTGGTCGCCAAATTGGAGGGACTCGCCGCGCGGTACGCGGAAAAAGCCGAAGCGGATCGCAAGGCCGCTGGGCCGCCGCGGGACCCAAGATTTCCGGTGCGCAGCAAATACGATCACCTGATCGTGGCCCCGTATCCGGACATGGAGCGCCAGATCGCGTTGACCGCGTGGGGCCGCATCGACGCGTTCGACGGATATGACGAGGATCGGATCGTGAAATTTATCGAAGCCTTCATCGGCATCGATCACCACCCTGCCCAGGAGAAGGCCCCCGCAGCCAAGACCCCGTGATGACCGAGCTGTCACGGCGGCAGCTCGTGGCCGCCGGATTCTCCGGCCTGCTCCTCATCCTCAGTTTTCCCCGCCCCCAGTTCCCGCTCCTCGCGTGGTTCGCCCTGGTTCCGTTGCTGCTCGCGGTCACGACCGCGTCCCCACGCCGCGCGTTCCTGCTCGGCTGGATCACCGGCATCACGTTCTTCACCGGCTCGCTGCGTTGGATCGCGTATACCATGGTCCACTACGGCCACTTGTTGGAATGGTTGAGTTACCTCGTGTTGCTGCTGCTGACCGCGTACCTGGCGCTGTACGTCGGACTCTTCGCGTGGACGGCCCGCGTGCTCTTGGATCAGCCCACGTGGATCCGATTGAGCGCGCTGCCGGCCGCATGGACCGCGCTCGAATTCGCGCGAACCTACTTGTTGACCGGGTTTCCGTGGGCGGTCTTGGGGTATTCGCAGGCCGGAACCCTGCCGGTGATTCAGATCGCGGAACTCACGGGCGTATACGGCGTCTCCTACGTCATCGTGCTGGTGAACGCCGCGCTCGCCGTGGCTCTGACCGCGCCGCGCCCGGCCGGGGAAATGCCCCTGCCGATCCCGGTGGCCTCGTTCGTACCGGTCGCGCCGCCATCGGTACCGCGCCGCAGCCTGGCCGCGCTGTTGACCGCCGCGCTCACATTGACCGTGGTGCTGGTCTACGGGCACTGGCGCCTGGATCACCTCTCGCGGGCCGACGCGGCGATCGAACCGCTCCGCGTGGCGGTGGTCCAAGGCAACGTGGATCAAGACCGCAAATGGGACCCCGCGTTCCTGCGGGCGACGATCGACCGCTACCACGCGTTGACCCGCGAACAGACGACCGCGCCGCTCGACCTGGTGGTGTGGCCCGAGGCCGCGATGCCCTTTTTCTTCGAACGCGACGCGGCGTACCGCGAGGAATTGCTCGCGTTCGTCGCCGAGACCAAGACGCCGCTGCTCTTCGGCAGCCCGGCGATCGACCAACGCGGCGGCCGCGCTCCCCGGCTCTACAACAGCGCCTACCTGGTCACGGAAACCGGCGAGGCGGCGGGCCGGTACGACAAGGTGCACCTGGTGCCGTTCGGCGAATACGTTCCGCTCGAACGGTTGCTCGTGTTCGTGAACAAGATGGTTGACGGCATCGGCGAGTTCGCACCCGGCAACGACGTCACCGTGTTCTCGCTGGAACGGTTCCGCCTCGGCGTGATGATCTGCTACGAAGTCGTGTTTCCGGATCTGACCCGCCGCGCGGTCCGCAACGGCGCCACGGTGATAGCGGCCATCACCAACGACGCATGGTTCGGCGACTCGGCCGCGCCGTATCAACACCTCGACATGGTCGCGCTGCGCGCCGTGGAAAACCGCGTACCATTCGCGCGCGCCGCCAACACCGGCGTCTCGGGGTTCATCGCGGCCACCGGCCGCGTGAGCGCCGCCACGGACCTGTTTGTGCCGGCCTCCCGCGCCAACCCGCTCGCACCGCGCGCGGAAACCACCTGGTACACGCGCTCGGGCGACGCGTTCGCGTGGGCCTGCGCAGCGTTCACGGTGGTCTCGCTGGCGCGGGCGACCCGACGCCGACGCCCCTGACGCGCGGCCGCGCGACGTGATAGAATCCCCGCGCCTGATCCAAATTTTCAGAAGCCTATCCGAGTCACCCAGTGTGGAGGCTGTTCAGGGAAGGCCAGATGCAAGGCGGAGGGAGGTCCTTGCGCGCCGGTAGGGGCGTATGCAATACGCCCCTACAAAAACGTGAGCACGCATGGCCGACTGACAGCGCCGCAGATGGCCTTTCATGGACAGCCTCCTAAGGAAGGGACGCCGTAATGTTAGAAGACTACCAAAGCCGATTCGAATCCCTCCGTCAGCGCACCATCGCCCTGCGGGGGTATCTTTGACCCGGCTCGCCTGACCGACCGCCTCGACGAACTCGAACGGCTCACCGCCGAACCGAACTTCTGGAACAACCAGCGAAAGGCCAAGAGCCTCACGCAGGAAAAAGCCCGTCTGCTGCGCGAAATGGACCAATGGCGAGCCGTCGAATCCATGATCGACGACGTGACCGCGGCGATCGAGCTCTCAAAAGGCGGAGATGATTCGCTGCTCGCGGAACTCTCCACCCAACTCGATGCCTTGGAGCGTGCAATCTCCAGCTTGGAGCAGGAGAAGCTCCTGTCCGGGGACAAGGACACCAATAGCGCAATCGTGACCATCCATCCCGGCGCGGGCGGTACCGAATCGCAAGACTGGGCCCAAATGTTGATGCGCATGTACGTGCGGTGGGCCGAACGCGCGGGCTACGGCGTGCAGGTGCTCGACCTGCAACCGGGTGACGAGGCCGGGATCAAAAGCGTGACGTTCACGGTCAACGGCGAATACGCGTACGGCCGCCTGCGCGCCGAAGCCGGCGTGCACCGACTGGTCCGCATCTCGCCGTTCGACGCGAACAAGCGCCGCCACACCAGCTTTGCCTCGGTATTCGTGTATCCGGAGATCGAGGACGACATCGACATCGTAATCGACGAGAAGGACCTGCGCATCGACACGTACCGCGCCTCCAGCGCAGGCGGCCAGCACGTGAACAAGACCTCCTCCGCGATCCGGATCACCCACATCCCCACCGGCGTCGTCACCCAGTGCCAAAACGAACGGTCGCAACACCAAAATAAAGAAGTGGCGATGAAGGTGCTGCGCGCCGAACTCTACGCGCTCGAGCAACAGAAGAAGGAAGAGGAGATGGCCAAACTCACCGGCGAGAAAAAAGACATCGCATGGGGCAGCCAGATCCGCTCGTACGTCTTCCAACCCTACCAAATGGTCAAAGACCACCGCACCGGCAAGGAAGTCGGCCAGGTCTCCGCGGTGATGGACGGCGGGATCGACGAATTCATCGAAGCGTACTTGATGCAACAGGCCGCGGGAGCGGCGGGGAAAAAATAGCGCGGACGTCGTTTTCAACCGCCCGAGTTGTATCGTACGCCCGACCGTCGCGCCGGCCGCCAGACTGTGTTATAGTTTTTCGCATAGGGGAGTCACTCCTCCCCGAGTCTCCCGCAGGGGGGAGGCGACCCAGGAGCCGGGCAGCGGCGGTCCGGTGAATGGGAGCTCGCGGGCTGGGTCCGCGCGCGGCAGTGTCCCGCCGATGAAAGGAGGTGGTCCAGTGGGCAGTACCAACCCTACGGCGAGTGAGGTGGCGGCGTCCTAGCCACGCCCCTTCTTTCGGCGGAGCTGGGACAATGCCCAGCGCCACCAGACCCGGAAGCGCGGACGCCGGAGCCGCACTAGGATCACACGATCCGCTTCCGGGTTGTCTTTTGCCCTTCGCATGGTTTCGGCACAGATCGTCCGACCGTGTCGTAGACACGGTTGCCTTCCCATCCAACCGTGCCCTACACTGTCATGATGTTTCCCTGGCTGTCACAGCTCGTGGGCATGACGCTGGCCGCGGTCGCGGCCGTCGGGTTTGCGGGCGAGCAATCCGCGGCGCAGGCCGCGTCGATCTATCGCGGGTTTCACTCGCTCCAACTCGGCATGACGATCGAGGAGTTCACGGCGAACACGCCCGCCGAAGAGGTCAGCCGGAATCCCGCCAGCCGCGTGTTTGCGGTCACGCGGGTCCCGTCCGACATCTACGGAGTCACCGCGTCGTTTGACGGCGATCGGTTGGCGCACATTGAAGTGATCTACTCCTCCGCGTACTCGGCCCGCACCTCGTGGCAGACCTTTGTAGACGTCGCCACCGGCAAATACGGGACCGGGTTTCACCTGCCTACGCCGGGCGGCGACGTGGAAATGTGGGACGACGGCCAGACTACGTTGATCTTGGAGCGGCGCGCCGTGACGGATGAGGCGACCGCGTATACATTGACCTTGCAAGACGACGCGGCCGCGCTCAAACGCAACAGCCGCTGCGCCCCCCGCATGGACATTTAGCTGCGCCCCGCGCTGATTGACTTCTCGGTCACTTCTCGATATTCTGGTCGCCTTCGTCGATCTTCCAATGGTTTGAATGATTGCGATTTACCGTGAACTGTGCGATATATTGCTCATTTTTGACTCACGCCGGTCCCGCTGATCCGGCGTGTTGACCAGAGGAGGCCACGGTGCCCGCATATTTGCTGCCTGAAAAACCGATCACGTCCGCCGAAGAGTACGCCAAGACCGGGGGCTGGAAGGGGTTGGAACGCGCCCTGTCCATGACCCCGGAAGCCGTGATCGACGAGATCAAGAGGTCCGGGTTGCGGGGACGCGGCGGCGCGGGATTTCCCACCGGCATCAAGTGGGCGGGCACCCGCCAAAAAGAATCCCCGGACGGCCGCAAATACCTGGTGTGCAACGGCGCCGAAGGGGAGCCGGGCACGTATAAGGACCGCCCCTTGATGATGCTCAACCCGTATCAACTGCTCGAGGGCGTGGCCATCGCGTCACTGACCATCGGCGCGGACAAGGCCTTTATCTGCGTGAAGGAGATCTTCCACGCGCAAATCAAACGAATGTTGGACGCCATTGCCGAGTGCGAAGCCAAGGGATATCTCGGGCCTAATGTGTGTAATTCCGGGCGCGGCGTCCATGCCGAATTAACGATCGGCCCAGCCACGTATCTCCTGGGTGAAGAAACCGCGATGCTCGAGACCATCATGGGCAATCCGGCCATGCCGCGCCAGGTCAAGCCGTTTGAATGGGGCCTGCCGTTTTCGGGCGGCGGGATCGCCTCGCCGGTGGTGGTCAACAACGTGGAAACGCTCTCCCACGTCGCGCATATTATGCGAAACGGCGCGGATTGGTTTAAGGTCATCGGCCCGCCGCGAAGCCCCGGCAACTTTATTTGGACCGTGTCCGGCGACGTGAGCAAACCCGGGTACTACGAGTTGCCGATGGGCACCACCATGACGCAATTGCTGGCGACGGCGGGCGGCCCTAAGCCGGGCCGGAAATTTAAAGCCGCGTTCCCCGGAGGCCCCTCGGCCGGTTTGTTGACGCCGGACACGTTCGATACCCCCTTGGACTTCGATTCCCTCAAAAAGGTGGACTCCGGACTCGGTTCTGGCTGTGTCATCGTGTACGACGACACCGCCTGCATGGTCCACGTAGCGTACAATTTTTCCCGGTTCTTCGCCAATGAAAGCTGCGGCCAGTGTTTCTCCTGTAACTGGAGCAGCAAGGAAATCACGAACCTGATCTTGAAGGTCGAACAGGGCACCGGCACCGAAGCCGACATGTTGGAGGCGTGGGAGATCACCGAACGCATGCCCGGCAAGGGACGCTGCTTCCTGATCAACGCGGAATCCCTGATCGTGCGCACGATTCTCAAACATTTCCCCGACGAGTTCACCAATCACATGGGCCGTCCGTGTCCGTCGCGTCGCAAGCTGCCGATCCCCAAGATCTTGGACTTTACCGGCAAGGACTTTGTCTACGACACCATGGACTTGGAACTGGATTGGGTGCCGGGCCAATCGCAGCCGGTCCTGGTGCCCGACGACCATCAACGGACCAGGGGCATTTAGCCGGTTTCCCCCACACGTTCCGGCGCTGAGAACGCCTTAGTCCGTCCCGGTTATCCGCCCCATCGCCAGGAACTGCGCTTCGATCTTCACGAGATACCGCCAGATCCCGTCAAACCGTGAATCCGAATCCAGGTCGCGCCGGAAGGCCAACTCGGGTCCCGCCTCGACAAACAACCACGGGCGCCACACGCTCTGGCGGTAGCGAATCGTCCCGCCGGTTTCCACGACGCGAAACCGACGGTCAGGATCCACCATCACCTCGATGGTGTTCTCGGTCTTGAAGCCTCGGCCCGTTTGGGCCGCCGTGTTCCACTGATACAGCAAGCCTCGTTGGGGAGTGATGCGCTGAACGAGCGAGAATCCCTGGTCGACCACATACCCGTGTCGCCCTTCGGTCCAGGTCCCTTGGAGCGAGGTGCGGAAAAAGAACGCCGAGGCCAGCGGGCGTTCCACGTCGAATCGCGACATCGCCTCCCAGTGAAAGGGGTGTCCGGCAAACGCCTCTTCCCACTTGACCCCCTGGGTAAACCGCGCGGCCCAGTGGGTCCATTCAGCGCTCCGTCGATACCGCAGCCGGGCAAACACCGTGGGGTCAGTTCGCACCCGGACCCCGCCGTCAACATAGACGTGATACTCCTGCGTCGCACGCAGGAGCAGCCGGAGCGCCGAGGTCAGATCTCCCCGCGAGGACTTCGTTACGAGCGGTCCGATTCCCGCGTCCCCTTCATCCGGTCCAGAGGGCCCCTCGATCTCATCGTCTTCGGCGATGACCAGGTGGAGACGACGTTGGAGTTTGGGGAGCACGATCTTTAATCGGATCCGACCGTTGACCTCCATCCCCGTCTCATCAGTCACGCGCAGAACAGCCACGGTGAGCGAGCTCCGGTTCGCCTCCTCGTACATGCGCTCATCGCCCAGGAAGGCGTCGATGCGGTCCGCAGTATCGGTAATCCCTGAAGAGATCAGCTCGTGCGCCCGGTCAATGACGCCCGCGGCGCCAGCCGACTCCTCGGAGGGTCTCGGTTGCTCCGCCCGATCGGGCTGAGCCCACGCCGCACGTGAAAACACCCCGGCTGCATGGGTGACCACGATCACCATGACCAGACCGACAAAGACCAGGCCCGCGCGCAACAACCGCGCGGTGAAATCACGCCATACCGGGAAATTCAGGACCGAATCTCCGGCACGTTGACCACGCGCACAGTCCCGGCCCTCTTCATCCAAATAGGAAAACAGTATGACCGGCTATAGCGATCAATGACCCGCCGCCTTTTCGCATAGTCACAGTTAAATAAATCCATCCCGATTCCTCATCGGTCCCGATTTCTCATCGCATTTCTCATCGTACTGTGACGACCGCTCGCTTTCAATGGCCATGGCGTTCACCGAAGCCGGTCTCCGACATTTCGTTGACACGACACCCACCCTCTTTATACTCACTCGGTGCGGGATCCCACGGTGCCATCATCTGGTGAGGAGGGTGTTATGGCCACGAAGACTGGAAGCGGGTTTTCACGGAAAGAAAACGCGGTGACCGCCGCGCGTGAAGCGGTGTCCCAGGCCCTGAAAAATATTACCGAGGGACCTCCCGACATCGTCATCGTCTTTGCCTCCACGGTCTACGACCTGAAGGCCTTGTTGAAGGAGATTCGAACCGCCTCCGGCGCGTCCACCATCGTGGGGTGTACGACCGCGGGCGAATTCACCGAGCTGGGTCCGAACACCAACTCGGTGGAAGTCATGGCGGTGAAATCCGACAACATCATCTTCGAACCGGTCAAGGTCGTGGGCCTCAAGACCAACCCGGCCGCGTTGACGAACGCGGTCAAAGACTTCCAGTCGCAGTGCCGGGCCATGAGCAAGAAGGACTACGTCCACGCCACCGTGATGATGTTCATCGATCCGTTTCTCGGAGACGGCGAAGGCATGGTCAACTCCCTCCGGCAGCAAATCGGCGCGTTCGGCCAGGTGGTGGGCGGAGCAGCCGGCGACGACGGCAAGTTCATCGGCTCGAATCTGTTCTACGGCGACGAGGTGCTGTCGGAGGCGGTGGTACTCGTCAAAATCTTTTCGAAGAATCGGATCGGCATCGGCGCGAAACACGGCATGAACAATTGCACCAAGCCGATGCACGTGACCAAATCAGCCGGGGCCGTGCTGCACGAGATCGACGGCAAACCGGCCTTCGACGCGTACCTGGCGTTCGCCAAGAGCCGAGGCGTGGACCTGACCCGTGAAAGCGCGCCCGCGTTCATGATGGACCACGAGCTGGCGATTCAGGCCGGGTTCTTCACCAAGATTCGCGCCCCCTTCAAGGCCAATCCCGACGGGTCGCTGCAAATGGCGGCGGAAGTCCCCCAGGGATCCATGATCTGTATTGTGGATTCGGACGCCAAACGACTCACCCAGGCGGCCACCGAAGCCGCAGAGGAAGCCAAGAAGAATCTTGGCGAAAGCACCGCCTCCGGGGTCTTGGTGTTCGATTGCATCTGCCGGAAGACCATCCTCGGCAGCAAATTCGTCGATGAAATCGACGCGATCGCGAGCGTGTTCGCGAAAGACACGCCCATCGTGGGATTCGCCACCTACGGCGAAATCGCCCAATACGGCGGCCTGTTCAACGGCTGGCACAACTCCACCTCGGTGGTATGCGCCCTGCCGGACTAGCCCGCAAAGAGCCCCGCAAAAGTCGAATAAGGGGAGTGACTCGTGAAATTGAGTCATTCCCGACAGTTTCGATTACTTTCTCGGCAGGCTCATTCACCGACACAGGACGGCGCCGTTGACACCATTCCTGCAGCCCCCATACAATGCCGCCGGTTGAAGCACCACACTCGATTGTCACCTGGAGGTAACCCCATGACGTCATCTTCGGTCCGACTATTCTTCGTACTCATCCTGGCTGTTGTCGCGGTGACCGGGGCATCTCTGTCGGCTCAGGGCGCAGAGCTTACATTCACCACAGTGGAAAAGGACGGGGCCAAGGTCTGGGAAGGCGGCGGCACCATCGATCTCAAAGGGCCGGTGACCTTGAAGGTGAAAAACACCTTGGCCGCCGAACACGGGTTTGCCATCGACACCATGAAGGTCCAGGAAGTCATCAAAGCGGGCGAAGAGAAGACCATCACGGTGCCGTTCGCGAACATCGACCCATCGGCCGCGGAACACCGCGTCTATTGCCACCTACACCCCAAACACGTGGCCGCGACGATAAAAATGGCCAAATAACTACAGTACTCTGACCCCCAATATTTCATGGTGGGCTCGAAGACGTGATCGAGCTCGGGAGACTCGGGCCAGCTCACCTCGGTGAGTCGGCGCTCGATCACGGACGGAAGTGAAATCGCCAACGCGTTCAGATTCAATCCCACCTGCTCCCGCTTCGGGGACTGACAGGGGACGGTCCCAAGAAAGTAAACAAGTTGTGAATAGGCCGCCCCGGGGGTGCACAATCGGCAATTTAGAAAACTTACTTACTTGGGACCGTCCCTCCTTCAGTCCCCGAGCTGGCGATTCAGGCCGGGTTCTTCACCAAGATCCGCGCCCCCTTCAAGGTCAATCCCGACGGATCGCTGCAGATGGCGGCGGAAGTCCCCCAGGGATCCATGATCTGTATCGTGGATTCAGACGCCAAACGACTCATCCAGGCTGCCACCGAAGCCTCAGAGGAGGCCAAGAAGAATCTCGGCGAAAGCACCGCCTCCGGGGTCTTGGTGTTCGATTGCATCTGCCGCAAGACCGTCCTCGGCAACAAATTCGGCGCTGAAGTCGACGCGATCGCGAGCGTGTTCGCGAAAGGCACGCCCATCGTGGGATTCGCCACCTACGGCGAAATCGCCCAGTACGGCGGCCTGTTCAACGGCTGGCACAACTCCACGTCAGTGGTGTGCGCCTTGCCGGACTAGCGCCCACACACTGCGACCGTGAAACGGCATCAGGGCGGTGACTCGGGAAACTGAGCCACCGCCTGATATTTAATCGCGGTACAAATCGAACATGGCCCTCGCCGCCGGCTTGTCCGCCCCCCCCACCCATACGTCATCACCCCAAGACCGAACGGAGATACTCTGAGCCCAGTGCGTCTGAGCGTGCGGTACTCGTTCATGCGTTCCATAAAGCCCTCACCAGCAAAGTGCTTGTAGGGACCATCAAATAACTGGAGATTGGAACTTGAGAGTCACGGAATGTTGGAATCGTGGCCATTGGATAGTGGGTGGCAGCCATTGTCGAACACACTCCACGATATCCTTGCACCGCGCTATTAACCGAATAGTGTCCTCCAACGAGACAGGCCTTCCACCAACTATAGCCGAGCCCTCATGAACAAACTTATTTCGAGCAGTACGAAGATTCTGGAAAGATTCCCACAAGGCCGCTTGAGTCAATCCCATTTTTAGTTGAGATTCGATCGCGGCTCCTGTGTGATCCCTATGCTGCGTGCACGGTGGTCTCGGTGGCCGAGGCCGCTCGCCGGAGCAAGGCGGCCCGCAACTGGGGCAAGGCC
>JBMOMC010000001.1:468192-703796 GCA_049325335.1 Nitrospirota bacterium | reverse complement strand
GAGTTGTTCGGCGGCGCTCGCTTCGTTTGCGAGCCCCGCCGAGCGCGGCCTCTCACGCGCGCAACAACTCGCTGAGCTCGCGCCCCGTTCGGTGGACGGTTGCGAGCGAAGCGAGCGTCCACCGAACGATAAAGCTAACCCGCCGGCCCCCGACGTCCCGAGCGGAGCGAGGCAACGCCGCCCGCAGCCGGTCGGGTTGAGTGACTTGTTGGACGCAGCATGGGCTCTGGCGTAGAGCGCCATTTTATCATGGGCTGCGTGGCCTGCGGAATCAACCCGCCCCTGCCGGAGGCCGAACGGGTGGGGTGACGCGCTGCCCTCGCCACGGCCTGAACCGCGAGACCCGACACAATGGGCCACCCCTTCACGGTATCCCGTCAACTCCGGCGGTCCAACGCCAGACGCTGAGGGGCGCGCGCTACTTGCGCGTCCGCTCCAGTGCATGGTTAGAGGGCTCCACGGAATCAAGTTGAAGAACTATGCTCCCGGGCAACTTGGGATCGATATGAAACGTGACTGTGCGATTCCCATTGAACTGGAACACGACCCCGACGTCCTCAAGGACCGAAGCCAGTTCGCGATGCGTTTCGTCCCGTAACGCGCTCTCTGTGCTGATTACGTTGTAGGAGGTAATTGGTCCCTGTGGCAGGCGCACGAGCGCCAAAAGACTTTGCCATTCAAGGAATGGACCTCCCGGCCACTTTCGTCTCACAGGAAACAGCTCTTCGAGACCAACTCCCACCCGAAATGATTCGACATGGCATTCAGCAATGGGGATCGAGACATCCTTCGGAAAGAACGACACCATCCGGTCGTCCGACAACAATAGGAGGTACCAACTTTGAGAAATTGGAACGGTGACAGTATCGAAGCGAACGGATACACGAGCCTGATGGGCGAGAGGTACGATGACGTCCGATACCTCCAAACCAACAACAGAGTCCAAGAGTTGGCGCTCGGGTTGACTTATGCGGCTCTCAAACATGGTGCCCTCTAACGCAGAGCTAACCTGCGAGCTACGAGGCGCGAAGCGCCGACGTAGCGAGTCAGGTTGAGCGACGTGTTATACCGATGTTACTCGGCATCAGGAAATAGCTCCTCATATTTTGGATCGGCATGCTCCCATTTGACTTCTTTCTCGATAAGAAAATCACGAACCTTCCAGAGATCGATTTCTTTCGGAATGTCGACCGTTATGTATGACCGATTCGCTCCTTCGTAGCTACAGCCGAGCGCAGTAATTTCATCGAGCAGTTTCTGAGATTTGTTGTTGTTCTCTGCCGGTGGATCCAGTATTACGCGAACCGTTCTGTACCCTGATTTTTCCACAACGCGACGGAACACGGGAAAGCCATGTTCTTCACTCCAAAGCGCCTCGACGGTATCGCCCCACGACACTCCGTAGGCATAGAAGGGCGAATTATCGATTTTGTACAGATCGCCACCTATAGGATAAGCCCACAGCGTTTCTACGTCCTCGCCGCCCTCGCTATCGGGAACGCGGAACATGACCTTAGCCTGTTTGGTTTCGGTGTTCACGCGGTATAACGTAAAGTTGAGGGGCGCGCCGCTTTTGGCGCGTCCCTCTCGAACGCAATGTTAGAGTGCATTGGTTACTACACCTCTACTTTGAAACCTAGCTCAACGTCACAACCTGCCTGGCCGCCACGAATACCCCAATTCTCTTTTGGGATTTCACGCAGCAGAATTTTTACGTGGTTCCTGGGAATGCCGAATTTCTCAAGGTTGTTAACGATAGCCTTGTACAGGTTGCGTTTTGCGTCGAGAGAACGCCCCGCAAAAGCATCAATACTGATGTGGGTGTAGAGCTCGGGCGTTTCTCTGTCAGGAGGACAAGCAAAACGGTGTGGTTCGTGAACGACTAACCGTACGTTTCTGTCGCCGGGCAAGATTTTGAAGGCTTCACGTAGGGCGGTGTGCACTGCCTCCATAAGCACGGTCTCCTGCTCTTGTGTGTACCGCTTCCTAACCTCGATTAGTACGCTCGGCATGGGCCTTCTCTTTGCACTCTAACGCCCAACGCTGAGGGGCGCGCGCTGGTCGCGCGTCCGCTCCAGCGTTTTGTTGGGCAGCGCGGCGCAACTGCCTCTAAGGTTCATCCTTCCAAGAACTCCAGAGTGCAGCGACCTTCTCATGGCGTTGGACCCCTTGTAGTACGGACCTGAGTTCAAGTCGGGTCGCCGCTGTGGGCTGCGAAACGCCATCTACGATTAGCATTGGTTCGCCGATAAGGCGAAAGCACCCTTCCCGCGCGTATGGGACAAACCGCTGCACGAGGGTTATAGACTTGTCCATTCCCTTTACCCAGAAGTCAACCGAAAGAACATCGACCTTCGAACCTCCATACGGCATCAGCCCCTCCCGAGCGAAGGCCCATGCGTCAACCGTGGCTCCGAGCGAAGAGACATGGGCCTTCCCGCGTGCAACCGCCTCGTTTTGAGTATCTGCCTCAAAGCGCAGCAGCCTGCGCTCTCCGCTCGACTCAATGATCGCCAGCGGAGTAAGCAACTCGCCTGCGGGAAGGTCGGAAACACTCCAAGCGGAATGCGCGAGAACGAAACCGGCAAGGAAAAGCGCTGCATCGGGAATCACCACGTGTCGAACCCTCTTTGCGCTGCCCAACGCAGAGCTCAGGGGCGCGCCGCTTTTGGCGCGTCCTCTGGAGCGCCTTGTTCGGCGCGAAGTTTTTCGTCAACGACACGAATTTCCGAAATTAACTCGTGCCCCTTGTGGAACAACGGCGACATTGGATGACGCCCATACCCAAAATCTTCTTCCTTTGCTTCCACTGTCGTGACACCGCTACCAGTTAGGAAATAGAAGCGGGTGTACGTGGGATTTGGGAGAGGATAATTTTTGGTTGCCGTAGCAGACTTCGAATAGTGTTGGGCAAGAGCCAGAAATGCCTTACCCGCTCTCTGTGGGCCGGGATGAGGACCAAGACCAATAATGCCACCACCATTGCTGAAATAGATACTCACGGTACCGTCAGCTAATGCGACCAATGAAACAACAGCCTCAGGATAACCTGTTTCCATCAAGATACCCCAGACCTCACTCGCAGCAGGCTTCAACCCTACGGCTTCTGGTTTTGTTGTGAGCACCATATTGCGAAGCCCGGAATAAGCCTCTGCCACTTTGTAGTCCTTTGCGATTGCGCCAGATGAGAGCAACCCCGAAAGGAATGAGAAGACACTGGCCATGATTAGCACTCGTTTCATTTTGTTGACGCCGAACGCCAAAACTAACCCGCCGGCCACCCGAGCTGACGAGCGAAGCGAGTACGCCACGCTCGCACCCGGTCGGGTTGAGTGAAGGGTTAGGCATCACACGACGATAAACAGTTTATTCGAGCTGTAATTCGATCAATCGAGTAAGAGAACCCTCTAAAGCGCAGGCATCGGCACTCCGCCCATCCATGCGAAGTACGCGACACTCTCTAAGTCGTAAAAAGTTGAGATTCTATTGAGACTGATCGCGATTCATTCGTTTTTCCCGGTCCTCCTTTGTTTTTTGATTCATTGATAATACGTTTACCAAAACTGTCACACCTGCGAATATTAGTCCGCCCACGGCGAGCTCATAAACCCATAGGCCTAGAATACCCGAAAGAGGTATTCCAAGAACGGTTCTGACAAAATCTGTGGGGATCGCGAGAAGTAACGCTGCCGCTCTAAAAGGAAGAAACTCGGTACTCAACGCCACAGAGTGATAGTCAATCCATAGAATAACTGCTCCAAGTGTTACCGTCCCTATCGGAACCATAATTAGCACACCAAGAGTGCCGGTCACCATATCCGCGCGAGTCTTACTCTGGTGCACCGGGTCGTCTTCTTTATAACACGGCATACATACACCGCCAGTTTTTTGGAAAGTGGCTTCTCTTATCTTAGCTCCGCACTTATTGCACTTTACTTTGTTTTCCATGAGCGCCCGCCGCGTTCTTCGTGCGAACGGCCAATCCTACTTCTTGGGGGAGATATCCAGGGGATCTTCACCCTTCCATCCAACAACCGACAAGATCCAATGGGCAAGTGAGACAGCGACAGCGATCTCCAGTCCAACGAACAGGACTCCCATTACTGCGTCTGCGTTGGTGAGCGCTTCCGTGCCTGCCTTATCCATGATGCCACCTAGCCAGTTCTTAATAAGAGGAATCTTGAAATTGAGCCAGCTTATGCCCGCGAGAATTGCGATGGTAAGGACAAACAGGAATACGCTCCTAAAAGACTCGCTTTCTCGCAAATCAAGGATTGCCGCCCGAAGGAGTTCCCGTAGAAATCGAAGCATGCTGGATACCTCCGTTATGCGGAGTAGGGGCACAGTATAAGTAACGTCACACATAACGCGCAACTAATTTGGCGATTTGGACGCCTCGCCCATCCACTTAAAGATTTTCCGGTGCCTAACGATAAAGCTAACCCGCCGGCCCCCGACGTCCCGAGCGGAGCGAGGCAACGCCGCCCGCAGCCGGTCGGGTTGAGTGACTTGTTGGACGCAGCATGGGCTCTGGCGTAGAGCGCCATTTTATCATGGGCTGCGTGGCCTGCGGAATCAACCCGCCCCTGCCGGAGGCCGAACGGGTGGGGTGACGCGCTGCCCTCGCCACGGCCTGAACCGCGAGACCCGACACAATGGGCCACCCCTTCACGGTATCCCGTCAACTCCGGCGGTCCAACATAGTATTAGACGACACCCGTGTCGTCTTTAATTACGACAGCGATCCACGTATAGCCCTATATCCCCAAAAAATCAATCGCTTCCTGAAAATCTGGCCGTGCTGTCGCCTTATAAGACGACCGATTCGGGAACTTTATGGAACCCGCGATTACGCGCCCGTTTGTCGAACCACCAGCCTCTACGCCCAGGTATCTCGGGCGCCGCAACGCGTTACTTCTTCGGCGGCGCCCCGGGCGGTTCGTAGACCACGGCTTGGTTCTTGCCCCGGCGTTTGGCTTCGTACATGGCTTGGTCCGCGCGCTGGAGGAGTTCATCGGGGGTGGACGCGTCGTCGGGGAAACTCGCGGCGCCCAGGCTTACGGTCAGGTGCATCACGTCGCCTTTGGTCGAGTGGATCGGGGTGCGCGAGACGGCGCGGCCGATACGTTGCGCCATGGTGCGTGAGGCTTGTTTGGAGGTTTGGGGCAGAATAACGGTGAACTCTTCGCCGCCGTAGCGCGCGGCCATGTCGATGGCGCGGATGGAGTTGCGAATGGCCCGCGCCGTGGCCACCAAGGCTTCGTCGCCCACCACGTGGCCGTGGGTGTCGTTGAGGCGCTTGAAGTCGTCGATATCGATCATGATCAGCGAGAATGGCAGTTTGTGCCGCTTGAACCGCTCGACCTCCTCGCTGAGACGTTCCTGAAAGTGGCCGCGGTTGAGCAGGCCGGTCAACGAGTCGGTGATGGAAATACGTTTGAGCTCCTCCGAGCGGCGATGAAACTCCGAGCGTTGCACCGCGACCATGGTGTAGGTGGCGATCGAGGTGAGCAAATCCAGGTCCTGGGACGTAAACGGGTCGCCGCTGGCTTTGTCCGCCACGTTGAGCACGCCGATGGTCCGGTCTTCCGCGCGCAGCGGCAGGCTCACGAACGAGCGGGTGCGATACCGCGGCCGTTTGTCTTGTAGCACGCGCGCGTCGGTCTCCAAGTCGGAGACCAAGAGGGGTTGGCCTTCGGCGAACACGCTGCCGGAAATGCCTTCGCCGGGCCGAATCCTCAGCGCGTCTACGATTTTGGGGTTCAGTCCCTTGATGGCTTTGACCACCAATTCATTGCGGTCCTCATCCAGCAGCATCAGCGAGCCCTGTTCCGCGTCCACGCTCGCGGTGGTGCAGTCCAGGACGATCTGGGACAGATCCGCGACCGACAGGGTGGACGCGGAGTTGCGCATGAGTTCGGTGAGCGAGGCGAGTCCTTGGCGCCGGTCCGCGACCTGGGCGCGCAAGTTGGCGTTTTCCAAGATTACGGCGAAGAGGTCGCAAAACGCGGACAACACCTTGACGTCATCGTCCGCGAACGCGGTATCCAGCACCACCAACAGGCGTCTGCCGTCTTGGGCCAGGGAAAACACGTGCGCCGAGGTTACGTCGGGCGGAAACCCGGCCTGACCCAGTTCCGATGCCGCGTGGCTCGCCACGTGGCGGTGCGAGGGCTGAATTTGCGCCAGCAATTTTTGGTGCCGCGGCGCGGAGTACCGGCTCAACGCCTCGCGTTTGACGCCGAAGCTCTCCACCGCGGAGTATCGGTCGCCGCGCGCCTCCACGTCCAAAATCATCGCGGAATTGGCGTTGAACAACACCCCGATAGTGCTGAGCGCCAGGCGAAACAAGGACGGCTGGTCGAGCTGATTGCGCAACTCCGCGCTGATCGCGAATAAGGTCATCAATCGCGCGGATGAGGCTTCTTGTCGTTGCCGGGACGCCAGACTCCGCAGCACGCCGCGCGCGATTTCTTCCACGAGACCGGCGGCCGACTCCACGAAGGCCACGTCCTTAAAGTGGATGTCCTTGGCCACCGTCAGGAGCGTGGCCGCGTCCACGCCGTAGCGCTGCGCGGTTTCCCGGAACAGAAAGAAATCTTCGTACGACGAGAAGGATTTCCCGCCCAAAATTACCAGGGACACGCCCTGCTCGTCGGTCACCGGCGCGGTAAACGCTCGCAGGTTGGCGTGGCAGGTAAACGCCGCGCCGCGCCCGGTTTCGAACGCCCGCGCCACTTGGCGGCCGCAATGCGCGTCGCACTGCGCGCGTTGGCCGTACTGCTCCTGCAACAGGCGACAGATTGGGTTGTCCTGGCTGGGTTCACAGACCGTGCGGGAGAGGTCCACACTGCGGGACGGGCCGTATGCCAATAGGGACAGTCCCGTGGCCTTAGCCAGGCCGTCCTGAAGCGGCTTCCACTGGGTAGTCCGGTGTGTTTCGCTTTCCATGCTCAGTGGTACGACCCTCCACAACAGCCGCGACCAGGTGGGAACAGATGGCGGGACGCTCCAAACCCTTGCTCTAGGTATACGCCCCGTTTGCCCGCAAAGTCAAGCCCCGCTTGGGTTTTCAGCATGTCGGACCCCGCGCGCGAGCCCCGGATCGGGCGTGGTACAATGCCGCCATGCCGGATCACACCGCTTCCCCCGCCTCCTCCTTTTCGTTGGTTTCGGAGTTCCGTCCCAAAGGCGATCAGATCGCGGCAATCGAGACCCTGAGCGAGCGGTTTGGCGCCGGGTCCGGTCGCCAGGTGCTCCTGGGGGTGACCGGGTCGGGCAAGACGTTCACTATGGCGAACGTGATCGCCCGGCTCAACCGGCCCACCCTGGTGCTGGTCCACAACAAGACCCTGGCGGCGCAGCTCTATCACGAATTCAAGACGTTTTTCCCCGGAAACGCCGTGGGGTACTTCGTGAGTTACTACGATTACTACCAGCCCGAGGCGTATATTCCGCAAACCGACACGTACATTGAAAAAGACACCAAGATCAACGATGCCATCGACCGCATGCGGCACGCGTCCACCAGCGCCTTGTTCGACCGCAACGACGTGGTGATCGTGGCTTCGGTGTCGTGTATCTACGGCCTGGGCTCGCCCGAGGCGTACCACGGCATGTTGATTCCGCTCGAAACCGGGATGCGCATCGGCCGGGACGAGCTGTTGAGCCGGTTGGTGGACATCCAGTACGAACGCAACGACGTGGACTTTCACCGCGGCACGTTCCGGGTGCGGGGCGACGTGATCGACGTGTTCCCGGCCTCGGCCGAGGCGCACTCGATCCGCGTGGAACTGTGGGGCGACCAGATCGAAGCCTTGTCCGAACTGGATCCGCTCACGGGCAAGGTGGTGCGCCAGCTCGCCAAGGCGCCGATTTACCCGGGCAGCCACTACGTGATCCCGCCGGACCGGATTGACCGCGCGATCTCCGGCATCAAGGAGGAGTTGGAAGAGCGCATCGCGTATTTCACGCGGCGCAACCAACTGGTCGAAGCCCAGCGGATCGAACAACGCACGCACTTTGACCTGGAGATGATCCGCGAGATCGGGTTTTGCCAGGGGATCGAGAACTACTCCCGGCACTTGTCGGGCCGCGCGCCCGGCGAGCCCCCGCCCACGTTAATCGACTACTTTCCCAAGGACTTCCTGCTGATCGTGGACGAGAGCCACGTCACCATCCCGCAGGTTGGGAGCATGTATGAGGGCGACCGCTCGCGGAAAAAAAACCTGGTGGAGTACGGGTTCCGCCTGCCCTCCGCGTTCGACAACCGCCCGCTCAAGTTCGACGAGTTCGATCGGTTGCTGGGGCGGGTGTTGTACGTGTCCGCCACGCCCGCGCGGTACGAACTGGAGCAGGCCCGCCACACCGTCGTGGAGCAGCTCATCCGGCCCACCGGGCTGATCGACCCCGAGATCGAAGTGCGGCCCGCCACGGGCCAGGTGGACAATCTCCTAGGCGAAATCACGGCGCGGGCCAAACGCGGCGAGCGCGTGCTGGTCACCACCCTGACCAAACGCATGGCCGAGGATTTAACCGACTACTACCGCGACGTGGGTGTCCGCGTGCAATACCTGCACTCGGAAGTGGACACCTTGGAACGCATGGAGATCATCCGCGAATTACGCCTGGGCAAGTTCGACGTGCTGGTGGGCATTAACCTGCTGCGCGAGGGCCTGGACTTGCCGGAAGTCTCGCTGGTGGCGATCCTGGACGCGGACAAGGAGGGGTTTCTGCGCTCGCGCACGTCATTGGTCCAGACCGCGGGCCGCGCCGCGCGCAACGTAAACGGCCGCGTCATCATGTACGCGGACCACGTGACCGGGTCCATGCAAGGCGCGATCGACGAAACCGCGCGCCGGCGGACGATCCAAGCCGCGTACAACCGCGAGCACGGGATCACGCCCACGTCGATCCAGAAGGAGATTCCGCGCACGCTCTACGAAGTCAGCGAGTCGGATTACGTCACGGTGCCGATCGCGGCCGAACCCGCGGCACCGTACGTGCCGGCGGACGAACTCCCTGCCTTACTCAAGACCCTCGAACGCCAAATGAAAGACGCGGCTAAGCGATTGGACTTTGAAACCGCTGCGCAGTTGCGCGACCGGATTGAGGCGCTGAAGGAAGCTGCACTGGCGACGTAGGACGAAAAACAAATCCCCCCCCATCCCCCTGTGTTAAGGGGGGCGAGGGGGGGATTGCACTCGATTCGGGTTAGGGTTTGATCTTCGCCGGGTCCTGTTCAATCATCAAGTGCGCATACGGCGTGCCGGCCCACATGATCCAGACACCGGACGGATTGGGTAACGTGGCCAGGCCGCTGGCCTTCGCGTCGAACGGCCACATCAGCATCCAATGCGCCGGCTCTTTCACCGCTTTTGCCCCAGGTTCCGCCTTCATCAACACGGCGCCATCTTTTTCCCAGTGTTGTCCGCCGCGCCCCATGTAGGCGATGCCCGGCACGGTGTTGCTCGGCTTCGGCTCATTATTCATGAGGCTGCCGACCCACTGTCCGACCGCGGCATCCATGCACATCGGGTCCGGCGTGTCGGGGGTGTCCACCCACGGCATACAGGTAAAGCCGTTTGAGCCCTTCTTGGCTTCGACCATCTTTCCATCCGCTCCGGGGACGATGACGGAGGCGTCCTTCGAGATATGCGGTGGGGCCCCGCTGAGAGCGATCTTGACCATCTCATCAGTGGATCGGTGCGGTCCCTTGCCCGCTGCGTGCGGACCCTCGCCAGCCAATGCGACCGACGAGAGCGCTAGAACGGCCGTCGTGACCCCGAACCACCGAGTGACGTTCTTCATAAATTCCTCCCTGGTGAGTGTTGTGCCGACCGGGTCGGCGCTGGATGGAAGCGGCCGAACCGTACTACAACGCGACGATGAGAATCAAGCGCACGGCCCGTTGACTTCGGCCTGCGCGGTCGCTTAAGACCTTCTGCACGGCTATGGCACACGACGTCATCCACATCCGGGGCGCCCGACAGCATAACCTCAAGAGCCTCGACCTGCGGCTTCCCCTGCACGAGCTGATCGTGGTCACCGGGGTGAGCGGGTCGGGCAAGTCCTCGCTCGCGTTCGACACGATCTACGCCGAGGGCCAGCGCCGGTACGTGGAAACGTTCTCGCCCTACGCGCGCCAGTTCCTGGATCGCATGGACAAGCCGGCCGCGGACCGCATCGACGGCATCCCGCCGGCCATTGCGATCGACCAGACCAACCCGGTGCGCACCTCGCGCTCCACGGTCGGCACCATGACCGAGCTCAACGACCACCTCAAACTGCTGTTCGCGCGCGCCGCCCGCTTGTTCTGCGGAGGGTGCGGTCGGGCCGTCACGCGGGACTCGCCCGCGAGCATCGTCGAGGCATTGCTGGCGTCGGCCGCCGCGATCGACGCGATCATCTCGTTCCCGGTGCGCGTACCGGACAACTTCTCCGTGGCCGAGGTCAAGGACCTCTTGGCTGCGCAGGGCTATACCCGGATTCTTCGCGAAGACAAGACGGTCTTGGAGGTGATCGCGGACCGGGTGCGGGTGGGTCCCGCGCAGCGAAGCCGGATCGCGGAAGCCATCGAGGCCGCGTTCAGCCACGGGCATGACCGCGTGAACGTGTACCCGTTGGCGACCGACGGGCGCCCGGGCGCGCCGTGGCGGTTCTCCGCGGGCCTGCACTGCCCGGATTGCAACGCGTCGTATCGGGAGCCCAGCCCGGGCGCGTTTTCGTTCAACTCGCCGGTGGGCGCGTGCGAGACCTGCCGCGGGTTCGGCCGGATCATCGGGCTCGACCCCGGGTTGGTGATCCCGGACGAATCCAAGTCCCTGGCCGAGGGCGCGGTCAAACCCTGGCAGAGCGAGAGTTACGCCGAATGCCAGGACGACTTGATGCAATTCGCGCGGCGGCGCGGGATTCCCACCACCGTCCCGTGGCGCGAACTCTCGGCGAACCAGCGGGCGTGGGTCTTGGACGGCGAGGGTTCGTGGGAAGACCGCAAATGGTACGGGGTGCGCCGCTTTTTCGCGTGGCTGGAGAGCAAGAGCTACAAGATGCACATCCGCGTCCTGCTCTCCAAGTACCGCGCGTACTCGCCGTGCCCCACGTGCCGCGGCGCGCGGCTCAAGACCGAGTCCCTGCTCTGGCGGCTCGGTTCCCGCGAGGACGCGACCGCTGTGGCGACGACCTCGCCACGGTTCACGCCCTCGGGCGTGACCATGCCGGCCGCGCGGTTCGCGGAGCTACCGGGCCTGACCATCCACGACGTGATGTTGCTGCCGGTGGCGCGCTGCCGCGAGTTCTTCGAGCGCGTCACCCTGCCCGCTCCGCTGGACGACGCAACGGACGTCCTGCTCAACGAAATCCGCTCGCGCCTGCGGTACTTGACCGAGGTGGGGCTCGGGTATCTGACCCTGGATCGCCAGTCGCGCACGCTCTCGGGCGGCGAAGTCCAGCGCATCAATCTCACTACCGCGCTGGGCACCTCGCTGGTGAACACCCTGTTCGTGTTGGACGAGCCCAGCATCGGGCTGCACGCCCGCGACATGGGCCGCGTGATCAGCGTGCTGCACCGCTTGCGCGACGCGGGTAACTCCCTGCTCGTGGTGGAACACGACCCCCAGGTGATGCTGGCCGCGGACCGCGTGCTGGACCTGGGCCCTGGTCCGGGCGAGCGCGGCGGCAACGTCGTGTTCTTCGGAATGCCCGCCGCGCTCGTGCGCTCCTCCCGTTCGCTCACTGGGCAATACCTATCGGGCAAAAAACGGGTCGCGCCGTCGGTCGCGCCCTTGACCCGCGCCGCGGATCATATCGAGATTCTGGGCGCCGGAGAGAACAATCTTCGGGGCCTCGATGTGCGGATTCCGCTCAATCGCCTGGTGTGTCTCACCGGCGTGAGCGGGTCGGGCAAATCCACGTTGATGCAGGACGTGTTGTATCGGGGACTGCGCAAACTCAAGGGCCGTCCGACCGAGCCGCCGGGATCGCACCGCGCGATCATTGGCCACGAACGGATCGGGGACGTGGTACTGGTGGACCAATCCGCGATCGGAAAAACGACTCGCTCCAATCCCGCGAGCTACGTGGGCGCGTTCGCCGCGATCCGCGAATTGTTCGCGGCTGAGCCTCTTGCCCGCGAACGCGGGTACCGCGCGTCCACGTTTAGTTTCAACGCGGGCACGGGCCGGTGCCCCACCTGCGCGGGCAACGGATTCGAACACGTGGAAATGCAGTTCCTCAGCGACGTGTACCTGCGCTGCCCGGACTGCAACGGCCGGCGGTACCGGGCCGAGGTGTTGGACGTGACCGTGTGGCCCCTCGGAGGCGAGAGCGCGCCCAAGTCCGTCGCCGAGGTGTTGGACCTGACCGTGTCCGAAGCCCTCGCGTTTTTCGCGGGCTCCGCGGAGGTGCGGCGCGCGCTCGAACCCTTGGTGGCGGTCGGCCTCGATTACCTCAGATTGGGCCAACCCACGCCCACGCTCTCCGGCGGTGAGGCGCAGCGGCTCAAATTGGCCGGCCATCTCGCGGAGGCGCGCGGCCGTCGCTCACAGACCGAGCCCACCCTGTTCCTGTTCGACGAACCCACCACCGGATTGCACTTCGACGACATCGCCAAACTGCTCGGGGCGCTGCGGCGTTTGATCGCGGAGGGACACTCCGTGGTGGTGATCGAACACAACCTGGACGTGATTCGGGCCGCGGACTGGATCATCGATTTGGGACCCGAGGGCGGCGAGGACGGCGGCCACCTCGTGTGCGAGGGCGCGCCGGGTGATGTGGCCGCATGTGAGGCGAGCCACACCGGCACGGCGCTTCGGGCCTACCAAGAAGGCCTTGGACGCAAGGCCAGTGCCACGAACCAACAACTTGACCGAGTATTCGGCCAGTTGAGCCCGTTCCGGGAAGGTCAGATGCAAGGCGCCGCGAGAACCGGAGCGGAGCGTACTGTGCGGGTACGTGAGCACCGGAAGCGCAGCGGCAACGCAGCAGATGGCCTTTCCGGGACGGGCTCCCCCGACATCAGGATTCATAACGCGCGCGCACACAACCTACGCGGCGTGGACATCACGATTCCGCGCGAGCGGTTCACGGTCATCACGGGCGTGAGCGGGAGCGGCAAGAGCACGGTCGCGTTCGACATCTTGTTCGCCGAAGGCCAGCGCCGGTACCTGGAGTCGCTCAACGCGTACGCGCGGCAGTTCGTGCAGCCCGCGGGCCGGCCCGACGTGGACGCGATCTTCGGGATTCCACCCACCGTGGCGATCGAACAGCGCACCAGCCGCGGCGGGCGCAAGAGCACGGTGGCCACGCTCACCGAGACCTACCATTTCCTGAGGCTGCTGTTCGTCAAACTCGGTACGCCGCATTGCCCGGATTGCGATCTGCCGATCGAACCGCAGTCCAGCGAGGCGATTCTCGCGCGTATCTTCAAGCAGCATCGCGGCCAAGTGATCCACCTGCTTGCACCGTTAGTGACCGCGCGCAAGGGCTTTTACACGGATCTGGCGCACTGGGCCAAGGCCAAGGGGTTCAAACAGCTCCGGGTGGACGGCGCTCTCGTGCCCACGGATCCGTGGCCGCGCCTGGACCGGTTCAAGGAACACACCATTGAACTCCCGGTGGGCGACATCGCGGTCACGCCCAAGGCCGAACGCGGGGTGCGTGAGCTGCTTGAACGCGCATTGGCCTTCGGCAAAGGCGTGGTGCGAATCGCGCCGGGCGACGCCCTGTTTTCGACCCAGCGGGCCTGCCCGCGTTGCGCGCGCAGTTTCGAAGAACTCGATCCGCGATTGTTCTCCTTTAACTCCAAACACGGCTGGTGCGGCGACTGTTACGGGACCGGGATGGAGTTACGCGGATTCGACGCGGAGCAGACCGGCGAGGAAGTCTGGTGGAACGCGTGGTGGGAAGGGGGCGAGCGCGCGTGCGGAACGTGTGCCGGCCGCCGGCTGAACCCGGAGGCCTTGGCCGTGCGGTTTCGGGGCCACAACATCGCGCAGCTCACCGCGCTCCCGGTTGAGCAGGCCGACCAATGGTTCCGAGCGCTGAAGCTGGCGGGCCGCGAGGCCGCGATTGCGCGCGACATCCTGGTCGAACTGCGCGGCCGCCTCGCCTTCCTCAAGGAAGTCGGACTCGGATACCTGTCGCTGGACCGTTCCGCGCCCACGCTCTCGGGCGGCGAGGCCCAGCGCATCCGGCTCGCGTCGCAACTGGGTTCGAACCTGCGTGGCGTCTGTTACATCCTGGATGAACCCACGATCGGGCTGCACCCGCGCGACAACGTCCGCCTGCTCGCCACGCTGCACCGGCTCCAGGCCAAGGGCAACACCGTGGTGGTGGTGGAACATGACGAGGACACGATTCGCAGCGCGGAGCACGTGGTGGATCTGGGGCCGGGCGCGGGCGCGAACGGGGGCCGGGTGGTGGCGCACGGGTCGGTGCGGTCCGTGATGCGCGCGCCGGAGTCCCTGACCGGCCGGTTCCTGGCCCGCCCCTTGCGGCACCCGTTGACCGAACGCCGAGAGGTGTCCACGGGCGATCCGGCGATCGAGATCTTCGACGCCACGCGCAACAACTTGAGGCGCGCGCGGGTGCGGGTCCCGCTGCGTCGCCTGGTGTGCGTAACCGGGGTGAGCGGCAGCGGGAAAAGCACATTGGTGCGCGACATCCTGCACGACAACCTCCGCGCCGCCCTGGCTCACGGTCGCTCGCATCGCCGTGCCCGGTTTGAATGGGCGGGCTGCCGGGACCTCCGCGGATGGGAGGCCGTGGCCCGCGTGCTTGAAGTGGATCAGACCCCGATCGGCAAGACGCCGCGCTCCTGTCCCGCGACCTACGTGGGGTTCTGGGACGAGATCCGGCGTTTGTTCGCGGCCGTGCCCGAGGCGCGCATGCGCGGGTGGGGGCCGTCGCGCTTCTCGTTCAACGTGGCGGGTGGGCGTTGCGAGGCGTGCGAGGGCCAGGGCGTCAAAACGATCGAAATGAGTTTCTTGCCCGACGTGAAGGTGACTTGTGACGTGTGCCGCGGCGCGCGGTTCACGCCCGAGACGTTGACGGTTCGTTACAAGGACCGGACCGTCGGCGAACTGCTCGCAATGAGCGTGGACGAAACGGTTGACGTGTTCTCAGCCCACCGCCGGATCCACCACGCGCTGCGCTTGCTCCAGGACGTGGGCCTTGGCTACCTCACGCTCGGCCAGCCCAGTCCCACACTTTCAGGAGGGGAAGCCCAGCGGATCAAATTGGTCACAGAGCTCGCGAAGGCGCGTGACGAACAGGGCACCCGCGTGTCAGGGAACGCGCACACATTGTACGTCTTGGACGAACCCACCATCGGCCTGCACATGGCCGACGTGGAAAAACTGATCCGCGTGTTGCACCGCCTGGTGTCCGCGGGCCACACCGTGGTGATCATCGAACACAACCTGGACGTGATCGCCGAAGCCGACTGGATCATCGACCTCGGCCCCGAGGGCGGTGGCGGGGGGGGCCGCATCGTAGCCCAAGGCCCGCCGGAGCGCGTGGCGACGGCTCGAACCACGTCGCACACCGCCCGATTTCTGGCCCGGTTTCTGACAGAACGCCGTCTCGGAAAAGACAGCCGCCCCTTATAGATACGGCGCAAACAGTTTGGCCGCAGCGTCACGCAGGCGTTCGGGCAACGGCCGCCCGTCCATGTCCGCAAGGGTGACTTCTCGCGACCGATCGCGTGTTGAATCGAAGTGCCCGGTGAGCGACGCGGCCGTGTCGCGGTCATAGATCTCCAGGTTGAATTCAAAGTTCAGGCGCAGGCTTCTCGGGTCGAGATTGGCCGAACCCACCATGGTGTACACGTCGTCCACCGCCAACAACTTACTGTGCACGAACGGTCCCGGCTGGTAGTACACCCGCGCGCCGTATTGCAGCACCTCCCAGAGGATGGCCCGCATCGCCCACGCCACGTAGGGTAGGTTGTTGCGTTCCGGCAAGACGATGTCCACGCGCACGCCCCGCAGCGCGGCCGTGTTCAGCGCCGCGAGCAGGGCCCGGTCCGGGATAAAGTACGGCGTCATGATCCGAATGTGCCGTTGCGCCGCGCCGAGCGCGCCCAGCACCAGCCAGTACAGATCCTCAAAATCCTCATTGGGCCCCGCGCTGATGCCGCGGCACAATGCGTGGCCCGCGGGCGCAGAGGGGGGGCGAGGCGGCTGGGAGGTCCGGGGTTCCCCCGTGACAAAGCGCCAATCGCTCAAGAACGTCCCCTCCAGTTGTCCGACCACGGGCCCCTCCACCCCAACCTGAAGGTCGATCACGCGATGCGGGTTCCGTGAATCCTCGGCCAGTTGGTGCGCGCCGATGTTCATGCCGCCGGTGAATCCCACGAGCCCGTCCACCACCAGGAGCTTGCGGTGATTCCGGAGGTTGAAGTGAAGACCGCGACGCACCAGGGGCAAAAACCGCTCGCTGCGGACCTTGGCGCGGCGAAGGCGCGGAGTCACCCATGGGTAGGTGTACAGTTCGCCGACGCCGTCGATCAACACGCGCACGTCCACGCCGCGTTGCGCCGCCCTCGTCAACGCGTCGATGAACCGCTCGCCCACGGCATCGTTCCGGAAAATATACGTGGAGAGGTAAACGCGCTCGGCCGCGTTGTCGATCGCGCGCAACATGGCGGGGAAGGCCTCCTCGCCGTTGTGCAAGATCGTGATGCGATGGCCTCCCACCAGCGGGAGGCCGGTCACGGTGTCGCCGATACGCACCAGCGAGGTGATCGATTCGTCACAGGAGGGTGGAGCGCAGGTTGGCGGCGTGGAATCAACGCCCGTGCGTTCGAACCGACCTTCTGCGACCCACCCCTTGGCGCGGGTCCTGATCCGGTTCACTCCCATGAGCCAGTACAAGGCTGCCCCGCCCCCGGGAAACATGAGGCACACCGCCACCCACCCCCACGCGGACTTGGGGTCGCGTTTGTTCAGGAACGCGTGGGCCGCTGAGAGCAATCCCACGAGCGCGAGCAGGATTTCGACAACGATCGTCAGCATCTGAGCCGCGTACGACGCATGGTCACCGCAAAGACGCTGGGAAGGAGAGCGAGTCGTCGGCCCGGTTCACCCGACGGTCAGTCGATCTTTACGGCCACGGTGTATCGACCGAGAACAAGATTGGTGCCCCACCCGAACACGGACAGAAACACGGCGAGAAGGAGGCCGGTCCAGAATCCCGCAACCATGAATCCCGGCACTAACCAGGCCACCAGCAACACCATAAACGCGTTGATCACCAACAAGAACACCCCTAACGTGACGATGGTGAGGGGCAGCGTAAGGAGAATCAGCACCGGACGGACCACCGCGTTGACCAATCCCAACAACAGCCCCGACACCCACAGCGCACCAGCGCTGTCAAACGCAATCCCGTCGAACACATAGTCGGCCACCCAGAGGCCCAAGGTGTTGAGCGCCCAGAGAAACAGAAACCCCGTCATGGGTCGAGGCGTTGGTGACATGGTTGTGGCGAACATTCTCTTTCCTCAAGTCCACGCTATTGAACCACATCTGTTCAGGCGACGGCCACACGACCGATAACAACGCGGCCACCATCCGTGTGCAATGCTTTCGGCACGTGACGGACCGGCAGTCCCGCGATACGTAGCGTGGAACCGCACAACATTTCGAAAAGATGGCGTCTGCACGAGGTCCGGAGCGATTTTTCGGTGGGGTGTGATTGAACCGTATGCTCCCGTGTGTTAGGGTAGCTGCTATTTCAGTTTCATGGCTCGTACTCTTTCGAGAGCTCGCAGGATGGAGCTGGCATCCGACAATCAGCGAATCACTTTTGACCCTGCGGATGCACGGCTCCGTGGGGGCCATGAATCGTCAACGCCGTCATTTCCACACTCGAAGAAATGAACGGTTCACCTCGTAAATCCAAGTACCCGCTAAACGGACACCGCGCCTTTTATGTTCGAGAAGAGCGTGGGCTGAGCGCGGACAAAGAGCGGAACCAAGGGAAAATCAGGGTCCGGACCCTGATAGATTTGTTTGCAGGGGCAGGCGGCTTTACTCAGGGATTTGTTCAGGCGGGCAGGCAATTGGTGATTTGCCACTCGAACAAAAGCTGTCCGTAGGCTGACTAAGCTAGGGGTAATACATGCCAAAATCTGACTCAAAGACTGTATGGATTGAGAATGAGAATGGTGGCCGATTGCCGGTGAAGATGGAAGACGAGGGTGGACTATTGCTTGGAACGGTCTTCATCGAGGATACTCCCTATCACGTCTTCTTCGCAAAGAAACATGAAATAGCTGGTCGAGGGGTTTACAAACTGGATGCTGACCCAGATTACCAGCCAGCAAGATCTACATCCGGCCACTATGTCTTGATCTCTCCATATGCTACCTGACTCGACATGGGTGATAATCCAAAGCCCCAAAGAGACGGCAAGGCTTGGTCGCGAGAGGAATTGATTCTTGCCTTCGATCTCTACTGCCGCGTTCCATTCAGCAAGACCAAAGCTAACAACCCGCAGGTCGTCAGCCTCTCTCGAATTCTGAGGCGTACCCCAGCCTCGATTGCCAGAAAATTAGGCAACTTCGGTGCTTTCGACCCGGAACTAAGACGAAGACAGATATCTGGGCTGACTCACACTAGCAAACTCGACCGCAAGATTTGGGATGAATTCAATGCAAACTGGGGGAGGCTAGTTCTCGAAGCAGAGGAGCTAAGGAAGGCGCTGGGGTATGTTGTTTCAAGTGAGCGCAGCGAAGACGTTTTACCTGAAGAGCGCGGTCCAACTGAACGTGAAGCAAAGTTCAAGCAACGAATTCACCAAGATTTCTTTCGCGCAGCAGTCCTCTCCGGGTACAACCAACGTTGTTGCATCTGCGGCCTACCTTATCCAGAGCTTTTGGTCGCGGGCCACATCATTCCTTGGAGTGTTAGAGAGGATACCAGAGTCAATCCTGAAAATGGTTTATGTCTTTGCGCGTCACATGACCGAGCGTATGATAGGGGTCTGATTGTGGTGAAAATGGACTTCACGGTGATTGTTAATGCACGCCTGAAGAAGGCGACAGATCCGGCTTCGGAATTCTTGTTTCATGCTTTCAATGGGAAACGGATAGTGCTCCCCGACCGGTTCACACCTAAGTCGGAATACCTTAGGTGGCGCCTCGACCGATTTGAGGAATTAGTCTAAGAGAGGGTAACGTACAATTGAGTCTCCGCTTGTCCATGGAGAATCAACACATCAAGTCTCGACCCCGAGCCCGGGAGATAGACAAAGGGCAGCGAGCGAGAGTTCTTGAACGAAACGGCCTGACCTGTGGAATGTGCGGAGCAACATCGGGCGAGGCCGACCCTTACAATCCCAACCGCAAGATCACGCTTCACATCGACCATATCAATCCGGACGGGCCTGCGAGCGACGACAACCTCAGGGTTCTTTGCCACAACTGCAATGAAGGTCGGAGCAACATCGTAGTTCCGCCTGCTCCGAACACCCTCACCGTTCTTCGTACCATCAGACGGCTCGGCCGCGCCGAACAGCGCCGCATATATGAGGAGTTACGGAAAAAGTTCGAGCCTACTCCTAAGCCGCATGGCTGACATTTTTACAAAGTCAAAGCGTTCCCAAATCATGGCCGCCATTCGTGGCAAGGGCAACCGGACCACGGAATGGCGATTGCGTTCTCGGATGATGCAGTCCGGGATGAAAGGTTGGAAGGTGGCATCCAATAATGTTGCCCGGAAACCGGATTTCCTCTTCGAGAGGGACCGGGTTGCCGTTTTTGTCGACGGGTGCTTTTGGCATGGTTGTAGCCTTTGCCGAAACATTCCAGCCAGCAACCACTCATTTTGGCTAAAGAAGATTCGCTCGAATAAAGATCGTGATACAAAAGTAACAAGGACTCTTCGGAAAATTGGCTGGAGAGTCGTGAGGTTTTGGGAGCACGAAATCAAGAAAAACCCGGGAGAATGCATCCCATCGCTGGGAGTGCTGTTGAAACCTGGGAGGAACCGCTCAAGAAGCAATAAATCGTAGAAATGGGATGGCGTAGGGGACGTTCCTCAAAAAATTCCGTCAGGCGGTCGCCTCAGTCAGTTGCACCTGGTACCCGAGTTCCCGAAGGCGCTTGACCAGACGAGAGGTCGTCTGCGTCCGGTTGAGCCGGTCGCAATGAGGAGACGGGGCCACACACAATGGAGACGGGGCCAGGTCTATCGAATTGACTTTACGCGGTCGGCGCCGCGCCTGAGGGTCAGGCCCGGGGATCAGGGTCAGGAGCAAGGCCGCGCCGCCTGCCCTTATTGGTCTGGACGTGAGCGCTTCAGGGCGCGATGGGCCTTCTGCACCGCCTGATCGAGCGTGACGAGGTCCGCGTCAAGGTCGAGGGCCAACTGGACGTAGACGGCGTCGTACACCGTGAGTCTGGACTCCTCCGCCAGCTCGATCGCGTGGCGCAGGACGGGATCGACCAGTTGGATCGCGATGTGATCGAGCAGATCCTACCCTGCCCAGAGCGCCGCCCGCTGTTTGGGATGGGTCTACAGCTTCTTGCGACAGACGCTGGCGATTTCAAATGGCAGGAGCTTCGGGGCGGCGAGCGTGTCGGCTCCGATGGCGGCAACGACGGCCTCGGCATCCGGTTCTGAGAATAGCAACGCCGCGAGCGCAGAGGCGTCGATGACCTTAATGGCCACGCCGATCGGCCCGAACGATCTCGACGGATTCAGCGGCGGTTTTCAGCCCCGCCTGCTTGACTCGCTCCAACACTTCTGCCGGCGATAGTCGGTGTTCGGTCGTCAGGCTTTGTTCGAGGATCGACATCAGCTCGCCCTGGAGAGAGCGGTGATGACGGGCGGCTCGCTCGCGCAAGCGCTTGGCGAGTTCGGGAGACACGTTTTTGATCGAGAGGGTAATGGACTTCATGGCGTCATTTTGGAGCCATTGTAGATCCATTGGCATTGGGGTGTCGAGGGTCCCAGCGTGATAAATTCGGGTCGGAGGCCGCCTGGCGATGCCCCCTGCGCTGCTACTGCCGGAGTTCGTTGACCCACCACGCGGTCGCTCCCGCCACCGCGGTCGGCACCGCGATGAAATTTAGGACCGGGATCAACGTCAACCCCAGCGCGGCTCCGCCGAAGCCGAACGCCACGAGCGGCTTTGTCCCGAGTCGCGCGCGTTGTTCGGCAAACCCGAGTCCGTGGTTGCCCATCGGATAGTCCGCATACTCCAAGGCCAGCATCCACGTGTTGAGGGCGAGCCACAAGAACGGCACCGCTAAATTGACGACCGGAATCCACGCGAGCACGAGCAGCGGGATTGCGCGCACCAAGTAGTAGCCGAGTTTTCGTGCCTCCGATCTGAGCGCCTCCGTGGTCCCGCGCACCACTGCGGGCAACCCGCCGCCCCCGGACACCGGCGCACTCCCGGTCAGGTGCGCTTCCACCGCAGCAGCCAACGGACCGTTGAACGGCGCCGCAATCACGTTGGCCAGCAGCGTACAGAGGTAAAAGAGCAGGACCAGAACCGCGAGGCCTGCAAGCGGCCAGACGAGCCACGAGAGCCACGCGTAGCCATCGGGTACGATCCAATCCACGAGCGGTCCGAGTGCGTCCACCGCGTACCAGCCGAGCGCCGCGAACACGGCCACATTGATCGCGACCGGGATGGCCACGTACGGAAGCACTTCGCGGCGACGAATCAACCGAAAGCCTTGCAGAAGATACCCGGCGCCGATCAGTGGTTGGGCGATCATGGCTGCGGTGTAGTGACGGTCATGGCACGGGAGCGATGACCACGCGTCGCCCGCCTGGCGTCACGCGTCAGTCGCGGCGGCCGAAGATCTTGGCGTTTTCGCGGGCGTCGTCTTCCAGCATGCGGCGCCAATCGCGGGGTTTTCGCGGCGCGGCGCGGAATTCTTGGTAGATGCCCTTGGCCAGTTCGAGGCGATCCACGCCCTCCGGCGCGACCTGGATGTCGATCTGCGCCATGGCCAAGTCGAACTCCGTGTTCATGACCGACTCAGGGTCCATCCCGTGCTCCTTGAGCACCTGCCGGATCACGCCCGCGTCCACCCCGAACCGTCGGCCCACTTCGTGGATGTTGGCCGGCGCGTACCGTTTGTCCGCCGCGATGCCCAGATAATACGAACAGAACAATTGGAACGGGTCGATCGCGGCCGCACGCGCGGACGGCGGACCCGACGGACCGGCCGGGGCCTGCGGTCGCTGGTTCCCTCCCCGGCTTTGCGGTCGTCCCGGCCTCTGTCCCTGATGCTGCGGGCCGCGCTTCGGCCCTTTCCGGTTCGGCGGTCGATTAAATGGTCTCACGTGTCACTCTCTCTTCGGGCTATCCGAGCGAATCAGGTCCGTCGGCGGTCCGAGCGTTGGTCGGACTCGTAGTGTATAGGATTGAAAACCGCCGGCGCAATCCGCCGTGGTCCATTACGCCGCCCGTGAGTTTACCGCGCGGCCCGTTGCCGCAGTGCTTCGTACATGACCACTGCGGCGGCGACCGAGACGTTCAGCGACGACACGCGGCCGCGCATGGGAATGCGGACGCGAAAGTCGCACGCTTTGAGCGTGGAGGCGCGCAGGCCTTCGCCTTCGTGGCCCACCACGATCGCCAACGGCGAGCAATAATCCACGTCGGTGTAGGCAGAGTCGCCCTCGGCGTCCACGCCCACGAGCCAGCAGCCCGCGGTCTTCATCTGCTCCATTGCGCGCGCCAAGTTCACGACCTGCGCCACGGGCAGGTGCGCGAGCGCGCCGGCCGAGGCCTTCATCGCCACGCCGGTCACGCCCGCGGCGCGGCGCTGGGGCACGATCAGTGCGTGCGCGCCCACGGCTTCGGCGGTGCGGGCGATGGCTCCGAGGTTGCGCGGGTCCTCCACGCCGTCGAGCACGACTAAAAACGGTCCGCCGGGCTGACCCACGGCCTGCGCGAGTACGTCGTCGAACGCGCGGTACGCGCCCTCGGTCAGAAACGCCGCGACGCCTTGGTGTTTGAGGACACCGCTCGCGCGGTCGAGCGCCTCGCGCGGCTCGACATGGACCGGCACGCCGGCCGCGCGAGCAGCCTGTTCGATCTCCCCGATGTCTCCGCCACGCCGACCGTGCTGAATCAGAATGCGGCGGAACGAACGACCCGCTCGGAGCGCCTCGAGCACGGCGTTGACGCCAAAGACCATCTCTTCGCGCGGCGCGCTCACCGCTTCACGCGCGTGGTGCCATCGGGCCGGTCTTCGATGGTCACGCCCGCGGCTGCGAGCTGCTTACGGATGGCGTCGGCCGAGGCCCAATCGCGCCGCGCCCGCGCCGCGTTGCGTTCATCGACCAGACGCGCGACGGCGGCATCGGAGAGGCCTGACCGAGAACCCGGCGCGGCATCGATCGCGACTGATCGCTCGCTACCGGATTTGATCTCGCCGCGTCGCTCGGCCAGAAATTCCAGCCCCAACACCGCGCCCAGCTTTCGCAGGGTCCGGCCCGCACGTTCGGCAAGCGCGAGGCTCATCCCGCGACCCAATGCTCGGTTCAGTTCGGTCCTGGCGTGGTGCAGGACTCCGAGCGCCTGCGCGGTATTGAGATCGTCGTCCATCGCGACGTTGAAATCCTTCTCGATCGCATCGAGCACGGGCCTGGCGATTTCGTTGCCCTCGCCGCGATCAGCCTTGCCCTCGCGCTCCGCCAAGCGGCCGAGCAGGTCGTAGAACCCGTCCAGGCTCGCCTTGGCGCCGCGCAATCCCTCGTCGGAAAAGTCGATCGGACTGCGATAGTGCGTGCCCAGCAGTAAATAGCGCAAGGCCTCGGCCGTGACGGCTTGCTCCCACGGCGATTTGTCCAGGATCTCTCGGATCGTGAAGAAGTTGCCCAATGACTTGGACATCTTTTCTTCGTTGATGGTCACGAACCCGTTGTGCACCCAGCAACGCGCGAACTCCACGCCGGTGTAGCCTTCGGACTGCGCGATCTCGTTTTCATGGTGCGGAAACGTCAGGTCCTGGCCGCCGCCGTGCAGGTCGATGGTTTGCCCCAGGTGCGCCATGGCCATAGCGGAGCACTCGATGTGCCAGCCCGGTCGGCCCGGTCCCCACGGGCTGTCCCACGAGGGCTCGCCAGGCTTGGAGGATTTCCACAGCGCGAAGTCCAGAGGATCGTGTTTGCGTTCGTCCACTTCCACGCGCGCCCCGACCCGCAGTTGATCGAGCCGTCGACGCGACAGTTTGCCGTAGCCCGGAAAACTCGCCACGCGGTAATACACGTCGCCGCCCTCCGCGTACGCGTTGCCCTGCGCGATCAAGCCTTGGATCACGGCGAGCATCTCTTTGATATGGTCGGTGGCCTTGGGCTCGACCGTGGCGCGGCCCACACCCAACGCGTCCATGTCGCGGTAGAACTCCGCGATGTAGCGGTCGGCCACCTCGCGCCAGGTGATGCCGTCGCGCTGCGCGCGGTGGATGATCTTGTCGTCGATGTCGGTGAAGTTGCGGACGTAGGTGACGATCAGGCCGCGCGATTCCAGATACCGACGCAACACGTCGAACACGATCGCGCTGCGCGCGTGCCCGATGTGGCAGAGGTCGTACACGGTCACGCCGCACACGTACATGCCCACGTGACGCGGCACGCGCGGCCGCAACGGCTCCTTGTGCCCCGTCAAGGTGTTGTGCAGGCGGAGGGTCGGATCGCCGGAGGTCGGACGACTCACGATCGGCCTACCCCGGGCAGAGCCGGCGGCGACGTCTCAACCGGCCAGGCGTGCGCGCCGATCAACGGGACAAAGGCGCATTCGGTCAGCCACGTGGTCTGCACCCCGCCCGTGCGTTTGACCAGCTTGGCCAACCGTTGGCCGTCGCGATCGCCCACCGGCGCTACGAGCCTGCCGTTATCCTTGAGTTGGTCGATCAGGGGCTTGGGCACGGCGGGCGCGCCCGCGGTCACGATGATCGCGTCGAACGGCGCTTCATCCGGCCAACCGAACGTGCCGTCGAACACCTTGATCACCACGTGATAGATCTTGAGGCGATCGAGCGTGTGGCGGGCGCGATCGGCCAATGTTTTGACGCGCTCCACGGTGCACACCCGGGCCGCAAGTTGGGCCAGCACCGCCGCTTGATACCCGGACCCGGTCCCGATTTCCAGCACGCGCTCCGCGCCGGTCAGCTCCAACGCCTGCGTCATCAACGCCACCATATAGGGCTGCGAGATGGTTTGACGCTCACCGATGGGCAATGCGCGGTCTTCATACGCGCGCTCCGCCAGGGCGGATTCCACGAACAAATGCCGCGGCACCGCGGCCACCGCCTCCAACACGCGTCGGTCCGTGATGCCGCGTCCCGCCAACTGCTCGGCCAGCAGGCGCGGCCTCACCTGATCACCGGCCACGGGTCGAGAGGCGCGGCTCCCACGTGGCCAACGTGGCCAGGGCCGCGTAGTTGGTGAGGTCCAGGTGAACGGGGCTGACCGAAATGTACCCGGCCTGCACCGCGCCGAAGTCAGTGCCGTCCTGGTCCACCCCGAACATCCGGTTGCCGCCGATCCAGTAGTACTTGCGGCCTCGGGGGTCCACGTTCTGGATAATGTCGTTCGCGTCGTACGACCGCCGGCCCAGCCGCGTGATCTTGACCCCGCGGATGTCCGCCGGGTCCAGATCCGGCACGTTGACGTTGAGCAGGGTGTCGCGGGGCAGGCCCTGCTCCAACACCACCGCGGCCAGTTGCGCCGCCACCTGCGCGGCCGCGTCGAAGCGGAACACGCCCTCGCCGGACTGCGAGATGGCGATGGACGGGATGCCCAGCAACGTGCCTTCCATCGCGGCGGACACTGTCCCGGAATACGTGACGTCGTCGGCCAAATTCTCGCCCAGGTTGATCCCGGACACGACCAAGGCAGGCCGCTCCTTGAGGATCGTGATCACGCCCAAATTGATGCAGTCGGTCGGAGTCCCGCTGGTGCTGTACACGTTGTCCGCGAGCTGCGTGACCCGCAGCGGTTTGTGCAACGTGATGGCGTGGCTGGCCGCGTTGCGCTCCCCGTCCGGCGCCACCACGATCACGTCGCCCACGGCCTTGAGCGCCTCGGCGAGGCGCTTGATGCCCGCGGAATGGACGCCGTCGTCGTTGGAGACGAGGATTTTGGGTCGGGAGGACATGGCCGTGCTGCTGGCGTTACGCTATTCTCCCGCGACTCAAACTTCGTCAGCGGTATCCGTTCGAGAGATCACCCTTATGAGGAAAAGCACTACCCGAGGCAAAAGACCTGGCAGCCTCGGGCCGTGAAGTCAGGCCCTGCCTTGCCCTTCGCAAGCGAGGATGGTCGGGGCGACTGGATTTGAACCAGCGACCACTCGCACCCCAAGCGAGTGCGCTACCAGGCTGCGCTACGCCCCGAATTCCCCCGCAACTTCGCGTTATGATTTCCCCCGCTCCTCGCGCGTCGCGCCTGGAGTCGCGGACACGCGAAGCGGAGCGCAGGCCTTGAGATCATCCAAAATCGACTGTAACTCGCCGCGAATTTCTCCCAACAATGCGCGGCGTTCGACCACCGCCTCCGGGGAACGGGCGCGGAGCCGTTTGCGCGCGCCCGCGATGGTAAACCCCTGTTCGTACAACATCTGCTTAATCTGCAACACCAATTCCACGTCTTTCTTGGTATAGACCCGTTGCCCTCCGCCGGACTTGCGGGGACGCAACGCGGGAAACTCGGTTTCCCAATACCGCAACACGTACGCCTCGAGTCCGGTGAGTCGGCTCACTTCCCCGATCTTGAAAAACAATTTGTCCGGGACCACGGGCAGCAGGCGCGATCGGCTCGGCGTGGACTGCCCCGACGCACGGACCGGCGCGCTCATGGGGCGTCCACCCGCTCTTCTTCGGCTTCCGCGGTCTCCGGAGGCACCACCGACGGCGCGTTGACCTGGGCGTCGTTGACGTAGTGCTTAAACACTTGGCTCGGCCGGAAGGTGACGACCTTGCGCGGGGTGATGCCGATTTCTTCACCGGTCTTGGGGTTCCGTCCCTTGCGCGCCCGTTTGTGACGCACCACGAAATTCCCGAACCCCGCGATCTTGACGGTTTCGCCCTTTTGCAGCTCGCCCTTGATGGCATCGAGCATCAACTCCAAAATGTCGGACGCATCCTTCTTAGGAATGCCCAACTTCTCATACACTTCGGTTGCGATGTCGGCCTTTCGCATCGTGGATACCCCGACCGTCTACGCGTCCGGCCAACACGCCATCCGCGCCCATCTGTTCCGCAACCCTAACGAAACAGCGCCTCAGAGTCAAGCAAAATCAACTGGTTACTCGCTGCACGATGACGGACCCGCGGCCCGGTTTAGCCGCGGGTCGCCCCGCCGCGCAACAGGCGATACTCAATGCCGTCCACCAACGCCTGCCAACTGGCTTCGATGATGTTCGACGACACTCCCACCGTGCCCCACTTGCGCTCCTGATCGCCGGACTCGATCAACACCCGTACGCGCGCCGCCGTGCCGTCCTGCGCAGCCAATACGCGGACCTTATAGTCGAGCAACCGGACCCGGCGCAGTTGCGGATAAAAGCCCTCCAAGGCTTTCCGCAGCGCGTGGTCCAAGGCGTTGATCGGTCCCGAGCCCACGGCCGCGGTATGTTCGACGTCTTGGCCCACTCGCAACATGATCGTCGCCTCACACAACGGGTCCTCGCCGTCCCGGCGCTTCTCCACGGTCACGCGAAAACCGATCAAATCGAAAAACCGCCGGTGCGTGCCGAGCGCCTTACGCATAAGCAATTCGAACGAGCCGTCCGCGCCCTCGTACTGATACCCCTGGCGCTCGAGCTCCTTCAGGGTGGCCAGTAAGTCGTGGAGCCGGGGGTCCGCCGCGTCCACGTCGATACCGTATTCCGCGGCCTTTTCAAGCAGGCTGCCACGCCCCGCCGCGTCGGACACCAGAATGCGACGGCGATTCCCGACCACCCCGGGCGGCACGTGTTCGTAGGTCTCGGCCTTCTTGCGCACCGCGTGCACGTGCACCCCGCCCTTGTGCGCGAACGCGCTCTCTCCCACGTACGGCTGGCGTTTGTGCGCGGGCAGATTCGCGATTTCGTACACGTACCGCGAGGCTTCGGTCAAATGCGCCAGTTGCGCGACGTTGACGACCGGCCGTCGCATCTTGAGCTGCAAATTGGGGATTAATGTACACAGGTTCGCGTTGCCGCAGCGCTCGCCGAACCCGTTGATCGTGCCCTGGACCTGGACCACCCCTTGTTCGACCGCCACCAGCGAGTTGGCCACCGCGACTTCCGCGTCGTTGTGCGCGTGGATGCCTAACGGGGTGGTCACGCGCGCGGCCACCGCCGCCACGATCTCCCGCACTTCCCACGGCATGGCGCCGCCGTTGGTGTCGCACAACGTGATACGATCCGCGCCCGCGGCCTGCGCGCGCGCCAACGTGTCCAAGGCGTATTCGGGGTTGGCTTTGTACCCGTCGAAAAAGTGTTCCGCGTCATAGACCACGGTCTTGCGTTTGGACTTGAGATACCCCACGGAATCGCCGATCAGCTCCAAGTTCTTCTTGAGTGAAACCCCCAAGGCTTCGGTGACGTGGAGGTCCCAACTCTTGCCGAAAATCGTGATAATGGGCGTCTGCGCATCGAGCAGGGCTTTGAGCGACGGGTCGTCCTGCACCCGGTATTTGGCGCGTCGGGTGGCGCCGAACGCCGCGATCTGCGCCTGTTTCAGTTTGAGCCGGCGCACTTCCTTAAAGAACTCCCCATCCTTGGGATTCGCCCCCGGCCACCCGCCCTCGATATACGGCACGCCCAACTCGTCGAGCTTTTGCACGATCAGCAGCTTGTCCTCGACCGAAAACGCAATATCCTCCGCCTGCGCCCCATCCCGCAGCGTCGTGTCGTACAACTCAATCACCGGCTCGTTGCGTTTTTTCATTCTTCCCCGCGAAGCGGGAGCCTGTTTAGGAAGGCGCCGGATGCCCCCTTCGGGGACTCCCGACGATCCCATTCTTGGCGGTGGGTCGCAAGGCGGAGCGAGCGCCCGCACCGCAGCGTACTGGGTCGTACGTGAGGAGCGGACGCGCAGCGACAACGCCGCAGACGGCCCTTCATGGACGGGCTACCCCGCCGAGGCCGAAGGCTTCGTGGAGAGCGCGGACGGCCAACTCCACATACTTCGCATCCATCACGCAGGAAATCTTGATCTCGCTGGTCGAGATCATCATGATGTTGATCCCCTCGCGCGCCAGCGTGTCGAACATGGTCGCGGCCACGCCCGAGTGCGACCGCATTCCCACGCCCACGATCGACACCTTGGCGATGCCCTCGGAGAGCTCCACGTCGCGCGCGCCGATTTCCCGCGCCAGGGTTTTGACCAGGGCCACGGCTTTTTTCGCGTCGCTCGTCGGCACGGTAAAGGAAATGTCGGTCAGACCTTCCTGGCTGATGTTTTGGATGATCATGTCCACGACGACGTTTTCCTTCGCGATGCCGCCGAACAGCCGCCCCGCGATGCCGGGACGATCCGGAACTCCCAGCAGGGTGATCTTGGCCTGATTGCGGTCGTAGGCCACGCCCGAGACCACCACCTGTTCCATGTCACGATCCTCCTTCGTCACGAGCGTGCCCGTGGGGGTGTCGGTGAAGCTAGACACCACCCGCACCGGAACCTGGTATTTCATCGCGAATTCCACGGACCGGGTCTGCAACACCTTGGCGCCGAGGCTGGCCATCTCGAGCATTTCTTCATACGAGATCTTGTTCAGGCGGCGGGCGGTGGGCACGATGTTCGGGTCCGTGGTGTACACGCCGTCCACGTCGGTATAAATATCGCACCGATCGGCCTTGAGCGCCGCGGCCAGCGCCACCGCGGTGGTGTCGGATCCGCCGCGGCCCAACGTGGTCACGTCGGATTTCTCGTTGATACCCTGAAATCCCGCCACCACCGGGATCACGTCTTCGGCCAAGGCCTCGCGCATGCGCTCGCCGGTCACGCGTTCGATGCGGGCCTTGGTGTGCACCGCGTCGGTGACGATCCCGACTTGTCGTCCGGTGAACGACCGCGCAGGGTACCCGCGTTCGCGCAGGGCCATGGCCAACAACGCGATGGTCACGCGTTCGCCCGTAGACAACAACATGTCCATTTCGCGTTCGTCGGGCATGGGGCTCATTTTGTGCGCGAGCGCGACGAGCCGATCGGTCTCGCCGCTCATGGCGGACAATACCACCACCACGTCATCGCCGGCTTTTTTCGCCCGGATCACGCGCTCGGCCACGGCCTGAATCCGCTCCGGGCTGCCGACCGAGGTGCCGCCGTATTTTTGGACGATCAATGCCATGGCGCAATGGCTCGGTGTCGTGGGGCGCACGGCCGTGCGCCCCTACCAACGTCACGATCCTTTCAAGAAATACTCCATCAGCCGGTGGCCGTCGCCCACGAGTTTGCCGCTCGCCTGGGCCGCGCGCTCGTGAAATCCCGCGGCCCCCGACGTGGCCACGGACGCCCCGCCGCGCTGGTACACCAGATACGGCACCGGGTCGGCCGTGTGCGAGCGGGTGGAGACCGGCGCCGCGTGATCACATAACGCCAACACCCGCAGGGCGGGCTCGGACGCGGTGGCCTGCAGAATCGGGCCCACCACCTTGGCGTCGAAATCCTCGATCGCCTGAAGTTTGGCGTCCAGGTCGCCGTTATGGCTCGCTTCATCCGGCGCTTCGACGTGGAGCACGACGAGATCGTGTGTGGTGAGCGCCTGAACCGCCGCATCGACCTTGCCCTGGTAGTTCGTGTCCAAATAGCCGGTGGCGCCCGGCACATGGATCACCTCGAACCCGACGGCCAGCGCCAGCCCCTTCATCACGTCCACGGCCGCGATCAGCGCCCCGCGTTTGCCGAACCGTTCGGCAAACGGCGTCAACTCCGCGGCCTTGCCTTGGCCCCAGAACCAAATGCCGTTCGCGGGTTTGAGCCCTTGCTCGATGCGCTCCACGTTCAACGGGTGCAGCGACAACACCGCCGCCGCGCTGTCCATCACCTTGCGCAACATCTCCCCGCCTTCGCCGGTGGGCAACCCGCTGGTCACGCATTTGCCGGATATGTCGTACGGCGGCACGCAGGTTCCTCGCGCACGGCCGCCGATCCACACCATCAAGTGGCGGTAACTCACCCCCGCGTAGAACTGCAGAAACTCGGTGGCCAACTGGCTGTTCAACTCCTGAATCAACTCGCGCGAGTCGTCCGAGCTGATGTGCCCCGCGCTCGGATCCTCCAAGATCACGTGCGGTCCGAGCCGGTCGATGTCGTACCCCCGCTGATCGTCCTTGAAGGTCACCAGATTACACCGAAACACCACGTCGTCCTTGCCCACGCTGACGCCGAGGCTGGCCGCTTCCAGCGGCGAGCGCCCGAACTGCGGGTACTTCTTGGCGTCGTATCCCAGGATGGTGAGATTGGTGATTTCGCTGGTCGGGACCGCGCCCGCCGGCGTGGTCCGGACCAGACCCAGTTCCCCTTCTCGCGCCAGCCGATCGAGGTGGGGCGTCTTCGCGGCTTCCATCGGCGTTTGCTGGTCCAGCCGCGGGATCGGAAGGTCGGCCATGCCGTCGGCAAGCAATACCAGATACTTCATCCTCGGTTCCTTCGCCCGCTAATAGCCCAGGACCTTGACCACGTCTTCCAGACGCGCCTTGATCGTGGTGGGTTTCTGCGACACGCTGATCGCGATGTCCGGGTCCTTGAGCCCGTGGCCGGTGAGGGTGCAGACCACGGTTTCCCCGCCGCGGAAATATCCGGTGTTGTTCAGCTTGATCACGCCCGCGACCGACGCGGCCGACGCGGGCTCGCAAAACACGCCTTCCAGGCCCGCGATCATGCGGTAGGCCTCGATGATTTCATCATCGGTCACCAAGTCGATCTGCCCCTTGGATTCGGACGCGGCCTCCACCGCGGATTTCCAACTCGCGGGGTTGCCGATGCGGATCGCGGTGGCGATGGTGCGGGGTTTCTCCACCACGTGTCCGAGCACGATCGGCGCCGCGCCCGCGGCTTGAAACCCCACCATACGCGGGAGCCGGTCGGCGCGGCCGCGCCCGTGATACTCCTTATAGCCGCGCCAGTACGCGGTGATGTTCCCCGCGTTGCCCACGGGCAACACATGCACGTCGGGCGCGCGGCCGAGTTGATCGCAGACCTCGAACGCGCCGGTCTTCTGGCCTTCCAACCGAAACGGATTGATGGAATTGACCAGGGTCACCGGATAGCGTTCGGCCACGCCTTTGACGATGGTGAGCGCCTCGTCGAAATTGCCTTCGACTTGGATAACCCGCGCGCGGTGGATCATGGCCTGCGCGAGTTTACCCATCGCGATCTTGCCCTCGGGGATCAACACGAACACGCGCATCCCGGCGCGCGCGCCGTAGGCGGCGGCGGAGGCCGAGGTGTTGCCGGTGGACGCGCAGATCACCGCGTCCGCGCCGGCTTCCGCGGCCTTGGAGATGGCCAGCGTCATCCCGCGGTCCTTAAACGACCCGGTGGGGTTGGCCCCTTCGTATTTGAGGAACAACCGCAGCTCGGGGTTGATGGCGGCCGCAAGGTTTTTGGTCGCGATCAGCGGAGTGTTGCCCTCGTTGAGGGTCACGATCGGGGTCCGGTCGCTGACCGGGAGCCAGTCGCGGTAGTGGGCGATGAGGCCGGGCCATCCGGTCACGTCAGTCTCCCTCCCCTTCAACGCGGATCAAGACGGTTTTGTCCACCACCGACGGCAGTCGGTCGATTTCCGCCAAGGCGCGGCGCACGTCGCGTTCAATCGCCCGATGCGTCATCATCACCACCGCCACGGCTCCGCCGGCCTTGCGGCCCTTTTGGATCACCGCGGAAATACTGATGTTGTATTTTCCCAACAGGCCGGAGATCGTGGACAACACGCCGGGGTTGTCCACGACGGAGCACCGCAGGTAATACAGGCTCGCGATCTCTTCCATCGCCAACAGGCGCAGCGGCCGACGACTCGGGCCGTCGTACGACGCGGGCGGCACGCGGCCCGCCGCGCCGTGTCGGATGTTGCGCGCGATCGCGACTAGGTCGCTCACCACCGCGCTCGCGGTGGGCTGATCCCCCGCGCCGCGGCCGTAAAAGAGCGTTTGTCCCACGAAGTCGCCCACCACGTAAATGGCGTTGAACACGCCGCCCACCTGGGCCAACAGGTTCTCTTCCGGGATCATGGTCGGGTGCACCCGCGCCTCGATCGCGTTGTCCTGCGCCTTGGCGATCGCGAGCAGTTTGATCCGGTACCCGAACTCGCGCGCGAATTCGATGTCCAACGGGGTGATGCCGGTGATGCCTTCGGTGTAGATCTCTTTGAGAGTGACCGGCGTCCCGAACGCGAGCGACACCACGATGGCCAGCTTGTTCGCGGAGTCGTGGCCTTCCACGTCGGCCGTGGGATCGGCCTCGGCGTAACCCGCGCGCTGCGCTTCCGCGAGCACGTCCGCGAACGCTTTGCGCTCGTCGGTCATCTTAGTCAGGATGAAGTTCGACGTGCCGTTGATGATGCCGTAGATCGACTCGATGCGGTTGCCGGACAACCCTTCCTTGAGCGCGCGGATGATCGGGATCCCGCCGCCCACCGCGGCCTCGAATTCAAAGTCCACGCGACGCGCACCCGCCTCGGCGAAGAGCTCCTCGCCCGCGGCCGCGAGCAAGGCTTTGTTCGCGGTCACCACGTGTTTGCCGCGCGCCATGGCCTCCACAATGAAGCGTTTGGCCGGCTCGATCCCGCCGATCAATTCCACCACGACGTCGACATTCGGGTGCGCGATAACTTCGCCCGCGTTCGCGGTCAAGACGCCGGACGGGAGCGTCACCCCGCGATCGCGCGTCACGTCCACGTCCGCGACCTTGATCAACTCCAAGGGAATCCCCACGCGTCGCGCGAGCACGTCGCGGTTGTGCAGCAGCAGCTTGACCACGCCGGACCCCACGGTGCCGAAGCCGATGATGCCGATGCCGATGCGAGATCGCGTCATGTCAGACCGCTGCCGATCACGGCGCTACCCGTGGCGGCGCAAGACTTTCTTGAGCCCCTGGATCGCCTGGCGCGTGCGGTGTTCATTCTCCACCAGCGCGAATCGCACGCCGTCGTCGCCGTATTCGCCGAATCCGATGCCCGGGGAAACCGCGACCTTGGCTTCCGTGAGCAGGATCTTGGAGAACTCCAACGATCCCATGGCGCGGAAGGGCTCGGGAATCGGGGCCCAGACGAACATGGTGGCGCGCGGCTTCTCCACCTTCCAGCCGATGCGGTTCAATCCGTTGACCAACACGTCGCGCCGCTTGCGATAGACCTCGGTGATCTCCGCCACGCACTCCTGCGGTCCGTTGAGCGCCACGGTCGCGGCGATCTGAATGGGCTGAAACACGCCGTAGTCCAGATAACTCTTGATCTTGGCCAGCGCGCCCACCATTTCGCGGTTCCCCACGCAAAACCCCACGCGCCAGCCCGGCATGTTGTAGCTTTTGGACAGGGTGTAGAACTCCACCCCGAGGTTTTTCGCGCCAGGGACCTGTAAAAAGCTGGGGGCGTGGTAGCCGTCGAAGACCAAGTCGGCGTACGCCAAATCGTGCACCACGAGCAGTTGGTTTTCGGCCGCGAAGTCCGCGACCTGTTTAAAAAATCCCAGATCCGCGACGCGCGTGGTGGGGTTGTGCGGAAAGTTGAGGATCAACATCTTGGGCCGCGGCCACGTTTGTTTGTAGGCCGCGGTCATGTCCTCGAAAAAATCCGAGTCCGCGCGTAACGGGATGCTTTTGACCTGACCGCCCGCGATGATCACGCTGTAAAAATGGATCGGATAGGTCGGGCTGGGCGTGAGCACCACGTCGCCGGGCCCCACCATGGCCAACGCCAGGTGAGAAATCCCCTCTTTCGAGCCGATGGTAACCACGACTTCGGTTTCCGGGTCCAAGCTCACGCCGTAGTTGCGCTGATACCACGCGGCCATGGCCTCGCGCAGCTTGGGAATGCCGCGGGAGAGCGAGTAGCGGTGGTTCTTGGGGTTGCGCACCGCCTCGATGAGTTTGTCTTGAATGTGTTTGGGCGTCGGCATGTCGGGATTCCCCATGCCGAAGTCGAGAATATCTTCCCCGCGTCGCCTCGCCTCGGTCTTCATCGCGGTAACGATGCTGAAGACGTACGGCGGGAGACGCGTGATGCGTGAAAACGCGTCCACTGGCTCCCTGAGTGCCGGAGTGCGCCGCGATTACCCCGCGGCCGACTTCCCCGAAAAGATTGGCCTCATGATACGGAAAGGCGCCGGTGTTGTCAAACCAATCCGGGCGCGATCCGCGCGGAAAGTCTCGGGTTTTCCGTGAGTTCCGAAGAGCGACACTATCCCCTAAGGGAATGGCCCGGCGGCGGCGCGCCGGTCGTTCGCCCCGACGTGGACCCCGTGGCCGTTGATGCCGGACTCCAGGGTGCGGACCTGTTGCTCGTAGAGGCGGCGATACAGGCCGTTGGGACGGGCCAGCAGGGTCTCGTGAGACCCGGCTTCGACCACCCGGCCGTGATCCAGCGCAACGATGAGGTCGGCGGAGCGGATCGTGGAGAGGCGGTGGGCGATCACGATGGTGGTGCGCCCCCGCATCAGCCGCGCAAGCGCGGCCTGAATCAGGCGTTCGGATTCGGAGTCCAACGACGAGGTGGCTTCGTCCAGGATCAACAGCGGCGCGTCTTTGAGAAACGCGCGCGCCAGGGCCAACCGTTGGCGTTGGCCGCCGGACAATGTGACCCCGCCTTCGCCCAGCGCGGCGCGGTAGCCGTCCGGCAGCGCGAGAATAAAGTCGTGCGCCGCCGCGGCTTGCGTTGCGGCCAGGACCTCAGCGTCGGACGCGTTGGGGTTCCCGTATAACACGTTCTCCCGGATCGTGCCGGACAGCACCACCGCGTCCTGCGACACCACGGCGATCTGGCGTCGTAATGACGCCAACGTCAGCGTTCTGATGTCGCGACCATCGATCGTGATCGCGCCGTCGCTCACGTCGTAGAACCGCGGGAGCAGCTTGGCCAACGTGGACTTCCCGGCCCCGCTCGGTCCCACCACCGCCACCGTCGCCCCGGCCGGGATTCGCAGGTCGATGCCGCGCAACGTCGGTTGCGCGCCCCGGTACGCGAACGAGACGTTCGAGAACCGGATCTCGCCCCTGACGACTCCGAGCGCTCGGGCCTTCGGCTGTTCAACGACCTCGGGCTCGGCATCGAGCAGCTCGACGATGCGGTCGATCGCGGAACGCGCGTTGGCCAACAACACGTTCAGTTCGGTGAGCCGGTTCAGCGGGGTGTACAACATGCCCAGGTACGCGTAAAACGCGACCAGCCCGCCGGGCGTGAGCCGCCCGTGCAGGACCTGCACCGCGCCGTACCAGATCACCAGCACGGGCGCGGAGGACGTGAGCAGGCCGATCACGGACACCGCCGACGCGTTCTGTTTGATGTTGGTGAGAACCTGGGTCAGGTACGTCCGGTGGTGTTTGAAAAACCGACGCTCCTCGGTTTTCTCCCGGGTAAAGGATTGGACCATGGCCACGGCCCCGAGCCGCTCGCACACGTCGCCGGAGATCGCTTCCAACGTCTCGTGCGCGGCGCGGCTGGTGGCCCGAATACGGCGCTGAAACCACCGGTTCAGCACGGCGTAGAACGGCAGGATCACGAGCGAGACCGCGGCCAGTTGCCAGTTCAGAGCGATCAGCAGGCCGCTGACCAGGAACAGGGCGCTCACGTCCATGATGGTGTTGGTAAATGCCAGCCCGACGAAGTTCTGGGCGGTCGCGATGTCGCCGATCACGCGCGAGCCCAACGCGCCCACGTGATGGCGCTCGTGAAACGAGAGCGACAACCGCTGGAGGTGGGCGTACACCGCGTGGCGCAGGTCGAACATCAGGCGCCGGCCGGCCAGATCCGCCCAATAAAAGCGGCAATACGTCGCGACCGCCCAGACGCCGTAGAGCGCGAGCAGGCCCGCCATGGTCAGGTGCAAGCGTTCCAGGGACAGGGACGCGGGAGACACCAGACGGTCGATGATGTCTTTGAGCACCCACGGGAACACCACCGGGATGTTGTATTTGACGATCCCACACAGGGTTGCGCCGAGGATCAACCACCGGTAGGGCGTGACGTAGGTGAGCAGTCGCGCGACCCGGGAACGGGTCGGCAGGGTCGGCGAGTCCATGTGCTGAGCGTACAAAGCGCCCGAGGGCTGTCAAGAACGCGCGGCGCGCGTCAGTCCCCGGCGCCGACCAACCCCGCGGCGAACGCGGCCGCGTCGAACGGAACCACGGCGTCGGCGCTCTCGCCGAGGCCGAGCCATTTGACCGGCACGCCCAGTTCTTCGACCACAGCCAATACAATGCCGCCTTTGGGCGTTCCGTCCAGTTTGGTGACCACGATGCCGGTCAACCCCAACGCCGCGTGAAATGCACGGGCCTGCGCCAAGCCGTTTTGTCCCACCGTGGCATCCAACACCAGGAGGATTTCGTGCGGCGCCCCGGGCAGGGCTTTGCCGATCACGCGTTTGACCTTGATCAATTCGTCCATCAGCGAGTGTTTGGTGTGCAGACGCCCAGCGCTGTCGATGAACACCGCGTCGATCCCGCGCGCCGCGGCCGCGTTCACCGCGTCAAACGCCACCGCCGCGGGGTCGGAACCCGACTGTTGGTGGACGACCTCGACGCCCAGCCGTTCGCCCCACGCCCGGAGCTGGTCAATCGCGGCGGCGCGGAACGTATCGCAGGCCGCCAACATCACGCTGCGGCCTTGGGACCGGGTGCCGGCCGCGAGTTTGGCCACGGTGGTGGTCTTGCCCACGCCGTTGACCCCGACCATCAGCACGACCCGCGGCCGCGGATCCGCGGACGGGTGATCCGCATCGACCTTCGGTTGCAACGCGGCGGCGATCAATGTTTGCAGCCGCTTGCGGACCGCGGACGGCTCCGTTTCCCCGGAGCGTTTGATCTCCGCGAGCAGGCGGTCTGTGGTGCGGATGCCGATGTCGGCTTGGATCATGGCGGCCTCGAGATCCTCGAACGAGACCGCGGCCCCGCGAGCGGAGCCGCCGACCAGGCCGTGAAGGCCCGCGGCCAATGCGTCCCGGCTCTTGGCCAGGCCGGAGACTAGACGACTCCACACCGACATCGGTTACTCCGGCGCCTCGATGAGTCGTCGCAGGGCCCGCTCCTTGGCCCGCATGACGCGGGCATCCGAAGGAGAGCGCTCGTGATCGTAGCCCAGGAGGTGCAAGATGCCGTGAACCAGCAGCGCGTTGACTTCGTCGCGCAACGGGCGGCCGTCGTGTTTTGCGCGATAGGCGGCGGTTTCGGCCGAGATCACCACGTCGCCGAGTACTTGCGGGTTGATCTCGCTGAACCGGCCTTCGGTCATGGCGAACGCGAGTACGTCGGTCGGCGCGTTGATCCGCCGATACGCGGCGTTGAGCAGGCGCATCTGGGCGTCGTCCACAAACGCCAGGCTGAGTTCCGCCTTGACGAACCCCATCTCGAGCAAGACCCGCCGCGCGTGGCGCTTGACGCGCGCGGCGTCCAGTTTCACCGCCCGCTGGCGGTTCGTCACCGAGATTTGCAGCATGCGCGGGTCGGGGGCTGGGATCCGTCAGCGCTTGCGGCGCGGCGCTCGCCGGCCTTCGTAGCGCTCGTAGGCCTTGATGATGGCTTGGACCAAGCGATGCCGCACCACGTCGCCTTCGTCAAAGTACACGAACCGGATCCCGGGAATGTCTTTGACCACGGATTGAATTTCAATCAGACCCGAGGGGCTCTGCGCGGGCAGATCCACCTGGGTGATGTCGCCGGTAATCACGGCCTTGGACCGAAAGCCGAGCCGGGTGAGGAACATCTTCATTTGCTCGGGCGTGACGTTTTGCGCTTCGTCCAAAATAATGAACGAGTCGTTCAAGGTGCGGCCGCGCATGTACGCGAGCGGCGCAATTTCGATCTCCCCGCGTTCAACCAGACGATTCGCGTGCTCCACCTCCATCATGTCGTAGAGCGCGTCGTACATCGGGCGCAGATACGGGTTCACCTTGGCGAACATGTCGCCCGGTAAAAATCCGAGCTTCTCCCCCGCTTCCACCGCGGGACGGGTCAGCACGATCCGGCTCACTTCGCGCCGGACCAACGCGGCCACGGCCATGCCCATCGCCAAATACGTCTTACCGGTTCCGGCCGGGCCGATCCCGATCACGATGTCTGCGTGTTTGAGCGCCTCCAGGTATTCGCGTTGGTGCGGTGATTTGGGGGTCAGCACCCGCTTCTTGGTGCGGAGCACGGTGTCGCCCGCTTTGCCGACCGCCTCATCGTCGCGGTCCGCGTACGCCGAGCGGATCATGCCGCTGATTTCATCCGCCGGGAGGCGCGGTCGCTCGTGCAGGCGCGCCGCCAAGGCGCTCAACAGGCGCTCGGCCTTGCGCACCGCGTGCGGCTCCCCGTCGATGCGTAGTTCATCGCCGCGCGCTCGGATGGTGACCGCGAACGCGTCTTCAACCTCCCGGAGATGTTGGTCGAAGCTGCCGAACAGGGCCGAGGTATCGAGCCCTTCCTTCAATTTGAGGCGAACGCTCACGCGCGGGAGTCGACTCCGTGACTGAGGAGAATTATATCGGCAGGGTGCGCGGATTCACAAGCGGCCGGAAACCATGCTGCTCGATGCGAACACGGAGGGCTACGAGATTCTAACGCGGCCGGTGTTCTGGGTGATCGTGATGGTCCGCCGCACCGTTCCGCCGACGTCCAGAACGGTAATCGCGCAACCGACTCCGGCGGAGCCATTGGGATTAAAGTCCACCGTAAATATCGGCGGCGCCATTCCGGTACAGCCGGCTTGCGCCAACGCCACGGTTTGCGGCGCGTTGACCCAATTCCTAACCACCGTGGCCCACACCGTGCTCCCGGCGCTGGCGTTGCCTTGTACCAACCGATACCGGTTGGCGCCTGCGGTCAGGTCGAGTTCAACCCGGTTCTCCAGATTAAACGACACGGTTCGGCTTCTCGCCTCGCGGAGCATCGCGCCAATGGCCATGGCTTCCTGTCGATACACCGCGTTTTGTTGCATCTGCAATCCCCTGGGAATGGCGATGGCTGCCAAAACGCCCATGATGGCGACGACCATTGCCAATTCAACCAGGCTCGCTCCCGTCTCAGAACGCATCATCCCTCCGGCGGTGAAATGTCCAGTTCAAACGGCTGCGACGCCGAACCACCGTGCCCGTCGTCCGCCGCCACTTCGACCCGTTGCCTTCCCGGTTCCACCCCGATCAGCGACCAGCGCACAACGCCGGGAGGATCCATGGTCATCCCCGCGGGACCCGTGACCAACCGATACTGGACCGCGTCACCGTCCGGGTCAACCGCCTGCATCTGGTACTCATAGCGGGCGCCTCCGGTCACCGCCGGAGGGCGACTCACGAACACCGGGTTGGCGTTCGCAATCTCCACCACGCCGGACGTGTACGGCGCGCCGCGCGATTCGTGGTCATACGGGGTCACAGACACGGTGATGCGGTCGCCCCGTTGGAACCGGTCTCCCCGCAACACGGGGGTGGTTTCCGTTGTTAGGATTTCGTCGTTCCGGGTCCATTGGTACTCCCATCCAATCTCATCGCCATCCGCATCCACACCCGTCGGCGTGGCGGTGAGGTCTAGCCGCTGCTGGGCGGCGTCGAACGGGCGAGCCAGCGACACCCCCGATGCGCGAGGAGGGCTGTTCTGAACCCTGGTTTCCACCTGCGCGCGGCGCTCGTTCAGCGCCACGTCCACCCTGACCGTCTCGGACCTGCGCAACCGGGTTTTCGGGAACACTGGGCCGGATTCTCCCTCCACCGGAGTCCCGTTGACGAACCAGGCGTACGTCGCCGCGGCTTCGTTCGCCACCGCGGTCAGATCCTGCCCTGCGGTGGCGATGTCCGGTTGGAACACGACCGCCAATGCCCCGTCCTGCGCGCTCACCGTCTGACTCGTGACGGCGCTGTCAGCGGCTTCGACCATTTGCGTGTTGGAGCCGGACGCAGGCCCGCTGCTCGTACGATCGCAGCCGCCCATCGCCACCGTCACCATCGCCGCCACCCAACATCCTTTGGAGAATATCCCCGTCACGTCTCTCCCGCCTTTCTCACAACACATGGTCCCGTCCCAAGCACGCGTGCTTGGGACGGGACCGCCTCCGCGATCGTAACTCTCCGCTACAGCACTCGTCTCCAGTAAATATCGATGGAGGTGTCTTTCTCAGAACTCTGCGGGCTGCAGATCTTATCCCCTGCGGCGCAGAGCAAGTCCGATGATCCATCCGCGTTGATGATCGGCACGACGCCCGATGGAATTCCTTGTCCCATGGTCTGGACCCGATCGGTCTTTTTAACCACCTCGCCGCCGGCATTGGTGGCCCGGCTGCCGAGGCCGGTGTCGGAGTCATTGGACGTGTCGAAGTTGAACACGGCTTCGCCGGTTTTATAGTTCACCACGTACAACCGCCCGGTGCCGATGGCCTCCTGCTCGCAGGGATCGCCGTTGTTGACCGCATCCGGGGTGTAGGTGGTGTAGTAGTTGTAGAAGAACGTCAGCACCGGCGCAAGCATTTTTTCGCCCGCGTTCTCAAGACGGATGAACCACCCGTACTGGTCCTCCAGCTCTTGGAGCATGGCTGCGATCGCGGTTTCATCCGCGCTCGCCTGGAGCTGGTCGGTGGTGACATCGACCAGTTCATCCGTGTCCGTCTCCCGCACCGGATCGGTTTGCCCGCGATCCTTGACCGAATACAGGCGATCCACCACCGCGGTGTTGAGCGGGTGTTCGCGGTCGCCAGTCCCGAACGCCAAGACGTTGTACCCGTCTTGGAGCACCACCGAGGGCGGGAAAAAGATTTTCCGGCCCCGATCACCGGCCCCGAGCACGCCGCTCGCCCCACCGGAAAACATCCGCCGCACGCTCCAGCTCGACGTGCTGGTGCTGCCGATGTCCGCGGCCCACATCCTGCCGCCGGTATCTCCCACGTAGATCCGGTCGTTGTACCCGTCGTAGTTGGTATCCGCCGTGGCTACTGAACTCGGGATGGAGTACCGCATGGTGCTGAGGTTCGCGTAGGTGTAATCCCAAATCTTCCACCCGCTGCGACTCAAATCCGGCGCGCCGCTTGAAATATTCGCGATTTCCGCCACGTAGATCCCGCGTCCCTTGGGACTGACCCCGGTGGTTGATGCCTCCGCGCTGGACACATTGCCTTCACCGGTGTCGGACGGCGCTAGGGTGCTGAAGGAGGTGACGGCGCCGTAGCGTCCGTCTTCATTGAAATTGTCGTACCCGGCTCCAAAAATCCCCACGATCTTGATGTCGGTTCCGATTTTGACCTTGGCCAACTCCATATCCGACCAGGTTTGGCCCAGCTCGGAGTACTCGGTATTGACCCCGGACGGACTCAACGACGCGCTGATTCTCCAGAGCAACTGCGGGGTATCAGGCGTGGAGATGTCGAGCGCGTAGTAGTACCCGCCGCCCCGACGCTGCCCAATGATCGCGATCACCTTGTCCCCGCTCGCGGTTTCGATGTTCCCGTCCCGGTCCGCGTCGTAGCGGTACACCGTGGGCGAGCCATCCACAAAATAGGTGTGGGTGGTGCCGCGGAGGTAGGTGAGGTTGGGCAGAACATCCGGGGGGATAAAAGCCCAGGCCTCGCTGCCGTCGCAGTCTTTAAACGCGTGGAACATCCCATCGTTGCCGCCCACGAGGATCAATGTCCGGTTGTTGCTGCAGTTTCCTTCATCGCCATACGTGTAGTTCTGATACCCCACCACCACGGGCTTGGAGTGCAGAATGTCGCCCAGAATCCACTCCCGTTTCTCGGAAGTATTCCCGTCAACGTCCTGGTCGTATGCGTCAGTCCCGTACACGTAATTGACGAGCCGGTCGCGGTCAGTGTTAGTCGCGACACCCAGCATCGCGGCCGTAATGTTGGTGGTATTGAACCGGTTGGACGAGTGGTTCAAGTCCGCGTTGCCCAGGTAGGTATACAGCAACCGCGGGTTCGTCGAGAAGTCGCGGTCCAATAACGCCTGCCCCCCGCCCCCGCTGTCTACATCCCCCTGGTCGGGCGTGGCGGTCCAATACGAGGTGGACGTGCTGCGAAAACTGCCGTTGCTCGAGCCGGCGGGCAGGACTTCGTTGGTCCGATCATCGAAGCCATTGCCGTTGTTGTCGACCCAGTTGGCATAGTCGCCGTTTTTGTCCACCACGGACCCTTGGTCATCGATCCCGTATTTTTTGAGGTTCCCCAACCAGAACCCGGTGTTGCTTTGCGGCTTGAAAAAGCCCAGGTACACGCGCGCTCCGCTGTACGTGCGGTTTTCCGGGCTCACCGGCACCACCGGCGCCACGAACGAGGAATTGACTTCGATGATTTGACCCAAAATCTGGGTGAGCGCGCTGGTCAGTTCGGCCTCGTCATCGGACAAAAATGCCTCCCCGCCGCCCAGATTCGCGGTCTCCTGCAACAGCTTGACCGCGCCGGCATTCGCGCCGCCGAGCCCAAACCCTACGGTGTAGGTCACCACGTTTTGGGTCCCGGCAAAGGTGGTGGAAAAGTCGGTATCGTGCATGTATTTAGCCACGTCATCCAAATAGTCCGACCCGCTGTTGGGGTAGGTTTTGGCCGGGTCATTGGCCGGCTCGTGTCCATCCTGGTTGCAGTCGCCGGGAATGCCGTTCGCCCCGGTGGTGCAGATCGATTGGAGCGCGGTGTCCCTATCCTGGGTAGACATCCCGTCGGTCACGATCACCACGTAGTTTTGCTGGCACGCGGCCTCGATCGGCGACGTGTACATGTAGGTCGGGGTATCGAAATAGCTCTGCGCCCCTTTGAAGTACAACATGGATTCATAAAGGCTTTCCGCCAGCGGGGTCCACGAATTCGCCACGATCGGCGAGATCGCGTTGACCAAGGCCTGGCGGTTGGTGGTGGTCCCGCTGAAAATCGCGTCCATATCCTTCACCGAGGCGGTGTAGGAGTTGTATCTGCGGATGATCCCGCCCTGGTTGTTGTTGAACACCATCAACCCCAACTTCACGCCGGTGGTGCTTTGCACGATGTTCGTCACCACCCGTTTGGCAATGTCGATTTTGGGTTCCGGCGCCCCCACCTCGCTGCGCCAGTTGATCCAGTTGCCCAACGCGTAGATCCCGTTCCCGGTGGCGCACGCCCCCGATGTCTGAAGCCTCCTCCAGCCGCTGTTCCACTGCCCCGTGGTCTGCAAGCTGTTTCTGGGGTTGCTTCCGCCGCAGGCCGTAGTCACGCTGCTCACATTGGCCACGTGCGGGGTCCAATTCCCGCATTCCAACCCGAACGCGGTACACCGGTACACGGTGTTGGCGGAACAGGCTCCGCCCGCGCAGCTATTGCTCACCGTATACGTAATATTGGGGTCGTAGGGGTTGCCCGGCGCGGCCTCGTCGTTCATGCTCCCTGAGGTATCAAGGATGATCATCACATTGGGCTGCACGTTCGATGGGCCGCCGCCGAAGATCGCGGTGTCCCCCAAATATAGGTCGGCCGCTGCGCCAGCCACCGACGGCAAGACCACGGCCATGCCCAGTATCAGGACTCTCAGTACGGTTTTCATCGTCAACCTCCCCTCAGATCCACGTCCAGTCAACGCCACGTGAGCTAACTTTCCGAGCCGTCATGGCTGTTGGATTGGAAATTCAAAAAGTTGCCGGTGGCCCACTCCGTGGGTTCACCAGCCCCACACCCCCCCGTAACGCTGAGCGGCCCGCGCCAAAACCCGCGCTCTTCCAACGCGGTTCGGGCTTCCCGACACGTGATCTGGTTGAGCCGCGCCGGGCGCTTGCTGCCGGCCCAGCCCTCGGTGTGGTGCGCGATATGGTAAATCCTGGCGGACTCGAACATGCCCGAATACTCTTTCTCCGGGTTGTACTCTCGATCCGACCCACGTTCGGAGTCGGCCACCCTCGTGGCGGCATAGGGCGCTGCTCCCGCATCAGCCGCTTGCGTGGCTGACCCCAGCACCGCCGCCATGCAGACCGCAACCACGGCGGCAAGACCAATGCGGCTCGTAGGACTTCGTCGGATGTGGAAACCGTCTTGTAGGGAGAATGTGTTCACGGCGCGCCTCCTGTTTACTTGGGAACCACTCTGCCGAACTGAACTTCGACCATCGCCTGGGTGTTGTTCGGGCCCACGCCCGTGGCCTCAATGGCATAGTGGACCGTCTTAAACTTACTTGAGTCAAAAGCAATGTCGCCCGGAAGATCGTTTGGCGGCGGCCCGGACGTCAGGTAGGTGACGGTCACGTTCTCCGCGTCGTAGCCCGAGATGGTCATGGACGGGTCCGTCACGCTTCCCTCGCCGATGCCGGTGTAGATCGCGGGATTGGCCTTGGCGAATTCAGCAGCCGCGTCCGCGGTCAATAACGCGCTTTGCGCGTTTCGGTCGTTCGCCGCGATCCTGACCTCCACCGTGGATGACGCCAACATCATGCTGCCGACCAATCCCAACAGCACCAACATCCAGAGCGAGAGCACCAAGGCGACGCCGCGTTCATGATTGTGTCCGTTCACACGACTCCTCCGTTAGGGAATGCTGGCATTGCGTATCGCCGCCACGGACATCAGGGTGCGGGTTTTGAGGTTCCCCCCGGCCGCGGCCGCCGTGTCCACCACTTGTCCTGAGATGGTGACCCGAATCGCGCGAATCGAACTCATCTGCGCCGCGGTCGGGGCGTCCACCTCCGTGGTCCCGCTGAGCAAATACCGAAACTGTACGTCGCTGATGTTGGTCGCCACCACCTGCGCACCGCCCAACGGCGCCGGCGTGAGCGTGCGCATCAAACAGTTGCCGGCCAGGGGCGCGGGGCACGCCGCCACCGAATACCGCACGGTATGGGGAAAGTCTTCGGCCCCGCCCACCACATTGGTCCGGATGATGTTGTCGCCTTTTTCCACCGTTCCCGTTCCGGCCACGTCGGCGCGCAATTGCAGACAGGGAGCTGGAACCGCGCCGCATGGATCCGTATCCGGATTGACCTGGACCACGGTGAAGACCATGTCCGTCGCCGGGGCGGTGGGGGCGACGGGTTCTCCGTTGAGATTGACGATACGGACCTTGCTCGCCCCCTCGTCGGACTGCTCAAATCCCCCGACCGTGCCCGCGATCACGCGGACCGAGAGATTGAGCAGGGCACCGGCCGCCAGGTTGACTTCTCCGACGGAATTGTCGATGGTTGACACCACGATGGATTCCCCCGCCGTGTTTATCGTCAACATGTCCGCGGTGGGAGAGGCATTGTTTGTCACCGCGTTGACCGGATTTACGTCGACCCCGCCCACCTGGATCCCCTTCAACGCAAACCCCGCCATTGAAATATCCCGGGTGATCTGATCCATGGCGATGCGCAGGTTCTGCTGGACATCCACCACCTCGCCTTCCACCGTGGCCGACCGTTGGTGCGCGACGTACAAGGTGTTGATCGCGCCGACCACCACGCCGAAGATCGCGAGGACTATCATCAACTCGATCAGGCTAAATCCAGCCTCTACACATCGGTTGCGCTGTCGCATGTTCTTGGTCATACCGGCCCCTGCGTTTTCTTGTACCCCGTCATGGTGAGCGTTCGATCGCTGCCGGTCACGGTCAGCACCATTTGGGTCAATCCCGGAACCGTCACTCCGTCAACCGTGGCGTTGGGCGTGACCGTAAGCGTGGCGTTAAACACGATCCCCTGCACGGTGAGGGTGTTCGCCGCGGTTTGTGGATCGAGGTCAAACACGCCCGCAGACGCGGTGGTAAAAATCGCCGCCGAGTCCGACCGCGAGAGGAGTTCTTCCAGTGCGGCGCGCGCGACCCCGGCCGCCGCGGTGGTGCGTTGAGCTAAGCCATCGGCCCCCAGCGCCGTGGACTGCATGTTCAGCGTGGCCATTAACCCCACCGACAAAATTGACATCGCTATCAGCAGTTCCAACAATGAAAACCCGGCTTCTGATCGCATGCTGAGATCTCCCGTTCAACCCGTTCGCCGTCCTGACGGAGCATGTTCCGTGCCCGATTCGCGCAGCGCGCAAGTGATTGATAACTCACGGTCGCGCTCGGATGCGCGGCCGCGGCGCGGACGCGCCGCACGGTGGCGGAGACCATACCTATGTAGCGCGTTACTCTGTCGGACGAGTCGGGCGGCGGAAATCGCGCACTTATGGACTGTTGATGATGACCGCGCGGCGTGATCCGGGTTTGATCACGACCGGAGGGAATCCCGGGTGGTACCCTCGCCGCAACGACGCGTCGTACCACACTTCGACCGCGCCCGGGTCCTGCACGCCGCGCCACGCCACGAGCGCCCCCACGACATTCACGCGCCCGGTGGTCGAGAGCTCCCCCGCGACCATCAGCGCGCCGCGAAGGTGCACGGAGTTGACCGTGACCCCGCGCGCCGCGGGCGGGCCGAACGGATCGTCCGGCGCGGGCGGCGCATCCACGGTGACGGACCGTCCGGCGCCGGGGCTGAGGCGGACATGCGCGCCCGCGTAGAGAGTGATTTCGAGGTGGTCGATGGCGATCTGCACCGTGTCGAGGTTGTCCGCGCGCGGCGGCAAGCCGTCCAGGGTGTCGATAAACACCACGCGTCCCGAGCCTGAGTGCGCGGCCAGGGCCGTGGACGGTGACACGCCCGGGCCGCCGTCGGCCGGGTAGAGCAGGCCGGTCCCGCGCGTGGCGAAGTAGGTCCCGCGTGCTCTGGCAAAGGCCCGCAGCGCCGCGTGCGACCAGATCCGGATTGGACCGACTGGGGCGCCGTCGTCCACGTGTTGGAACGGCGGGAGAAACCCCGAGGCGTCGCGAGGCGGTCCCACGATGGTTCCGGCGGCCGAAACGCCCGCCCACCGATCGCGTCCCGGCTCGCTCGGATACGGCGAGCCCGAGAGCACCGCCGACGCGTCGCGCCGCGGCACGCGATCCAGCAGCGCGCTCAGGTCCACCGAGCCGTTCACGGCCACGGAGCCCCAATGCACGCGGACCGGAATGGTATTCGCGCCGAGGTCCCGCGCGGCCACGGCATGCGGGAGTCCTTGCCAGGGACCGTCGATCAGCTCCGCTCGGACCGCGGCGGACGCGCGATCCGCCGCGGCCACGCTCACCACCGTGGCGACGGCGTCGAGACTGCGGGGCGCAAACACGCGGACTTCGACCCGCGCCTGGTTCGGTCCGCCCCGCCGCTCATCCGAGTCCGATGGCGGGGTGAACAGGATCGACGCGTCGGTCCAGATCATGCGCAGACCCGGGCTGTCGGCGGTTCCGACAAACTGCCGGGACCCGTCAACGCCGACATACGCGGGCAGGCCGTCAGGCCCGACACACCGCTTGCGCAACACCGCGCCGCGGTCCGCGGTCGGATCGCACTCGCTGGTCGGACCAAGCTCGACCTGCGCATCCATCCCCGACGGCTCGGCAAACCAGGCCAGCGCGCGTTCGAGCCCCGCCTCCGCCAGCAACCGCGCCTGCGCATCACGCCCGTCAAGGCTCGCCGACGCCACCTTCCCGCCCACCAGGCGCAACCAGGCGCCGGTAAGGATGGAAGCGACCGCGAGGATCGCCAATGCGTACGCGGCGATCGCGCCGCGCTCGGAGCGGCGCGTCATCATGGGTTCTCCACCAGCAGACGGCGTATGAGCGTGGGCCCGTCTTGCATGGTGAGCCGGAGCGTGAGCAGTCGGCCGTCCTGCGCCGCGTCGAACCCCGCGACCTGGTCGGCGATCCGTTGCGTGCCCCGGTCTTGGGTGCGCATGAGACGCCCTTGTCCGTCGAGTCGGTACGTCACACGGTTGAGCAAGACCGCCGGACTCCACGCCGGGAACGAGCGCGCGAGCGCGCTCGTCAATGTCAGCCGGTCGCCGGCCGTGTCTTCGATCACCGCGCACTCGGCCGCGTCATCGGAGGGGTCGGCGAGGTCGCCGGGGTCCGTAATCTGCACCATATCGCCGACTTCGACGACGCTCCCCGCGTCGACCATCACCTCGCGGCTTCCCACCGACGCCGGGGCCGCCAGCGCGGTGTCTCGGTCGTAGAGATTCGCGGAGAACTCCATCCGCCCGGTCGCGATCCGAATGCCGCGGTCGGGACATCCGGTTGACGCGGACGCGTCAAGGAGTGCCCCGACTTCGGCGCTGATCAGCGCGAGCGCGAATTGCGCGCGCTGATCGCGATCCATCCGCGCCGCCGCGGAACGGTACGTGGCGTGAGATACTAAAAATGTATGGCTGCACAGGGCGGCGAGCAGCAGGCCGGAGGCGGTCGCCGCCAGTAATTCGACCGCGGTCGCGCCGCGCTCGCTCGTGCGCCCCACCCTGTTGTTGTCCCAGACGCTCACGGCGCCAACCCACTGGCGAGCAGCCCGACTAAAATCTGCGTCCGGCGCTCGTTGCGCCGCGTCCACTCGGTGCGCACCACCACGCGAACCAATTCCCGGTCGGCCCATCCCGGTTCGACCCACCACCGGCGCGTGATCCCGGCGTCCTCGTCCGCGCCGACGAGGACGCCGTTCATTACCTGCTCGATCGGGCCGCCGGACGTCCGGACCGCGTCGTAGCCCAAGGCGATCTTCTCGGTCATCTTGTCGTATGCCAGCCAGATCGCGCGCTGACGCACATCCGCTTCCGCGGCCACGCGGCGACCTTCGGTCAAGCCGGTTGCGGTGGCAGTCATCCCAATGGTGAGAATCACCAACGCGATGAGGGTCTCGATGGCGCTGAATCCGCGTTCCCGTCGGTTCGTTCGCTTCAGCGCCATCGAGACCCCTCCCACACCGCGATCGCGGTGTGTCCGGTGAGGCTGACCGTGACCCTCCGCGCCGCGCCGTGTCGCGTTCGAATGGTGAGCGCTCCCACGCTGCTCTGAGGCCCCGGTCTGGGCGCAACCCAGATGGTGTTGTCGCGAAACGTGACGCCGTCCGACTCTGGATCGTCCGGAGCGCCGAACGTCAGGGCCCTGGGAAGGTGGTGCCCGCGGCGTGCGCCGTCTGGAAACCGCGTGGTGTAGGAACCGGCGGCGGTGTCTACTACCAGGGCGAGCCGTTGCCCGGTCGCCCTGGCCTCCCGTTGCGCGTGCTGAATGTCCCCGGCCAAGACGCGGGCGGCCGTGGCCAGCTCGGTCCGCTCGATCACATCCGCCGCGCTGGGCCACGCCATGGTGCCGAGAATCCCCAGCACCGCGAGCGTGACGAGCAATTCGACGACCGTATACCCCGCGTGATCTCGTAACCCGGTCGGCAACATGTCCGGATCACAATCCAAGAGCCGTGCCACGGCCGGAAGCGCGTCTGAGGCCCTCGCGGCCACGAGGCGCCTGTTCCGACTGATCAGCCGTTCAGGCTGGGCGCGTGCGGTATGAACGATCCCTCAGGAAGGGTCCGGTATGCCGCGCCCCTTCCGAGCAACCCACGACAACCGGGAGGGAGGCGGGCTTACGCCGCCGGAGACAGCGGTTCTTTTTCTTCCACGGCCCCGGCCGATGTCGGCCGTTCGATCCCGTACTCTTTGATCTTGGTCAGAAGCGTTTTGTAGCTCACGCCCAGGATGTGCGACGCGCGGCTCTTATTGCCGCCCGTGCTCTTGAGGACCTTGCGGATCATGCGCGTTTCCGCCATGCGTACCGCGGCCCCGGCCACCTCGTGCAGCGTGCCTTCGAGCGCGATTTCGCGGGCATGGATCTCACTGAGTTCCTGTTGCCGGATCCCCAGGTGTTCTTCCTCGATCACGTCGCCGTCGCTCAAAATGACGGCTCGCTCGATGCAGTTTTGCAACTCGCGAATGTTGCCGGCCCACGGATGATTCATCATCACCTGCCACGCGCCCTCGGAGAGCCGCTTCGGGCCGCGCTTTAATTCCCGACAAAAGTGACCCAAAAAGTGCTCCAACAACGCGGGAATGTCTTCGCGGCGCTCGCGCAGCGGCGGAATCGTGACCGGGAGCACGCTCAACCGAAAATACAGGTCTTCGCGGAATGCCTGCTGCGCGATCGCGGCCCGGAGGTCCTTATTCGTCGCGGCCACCACCCGCACATCGATCCGGACCCGCATGGTGCCGCCGACTCGGCAAAAATCTTCTCCCTCCAGCACCCGCAGCAGCTTGGCCTGGAGTCCCAAATCCAGGTCGCCGATCTCGTCGAGAAAAATCGTCCCGTGGTCGGCCAATTCGAATTTTCCGATGCGGCGATCCGTGGCGCCGGTAAACGCGCCGCGTTCGTGGCCGAACAATTCGCTCTCGAGCAACTCCTTGGGGATCGCCGCGCAATTGATCGCGACAAACGCCCCGTCGCGACGCGGACTGAGGCCGTGCACGGCGCGAGCAAAGAGTTCCTTCCCGGTGCCGCTTTCCCCCAACAACAACACCGTGGTCCGGCTGGTCGCGACGCGTTGGATCTGATCCACGATCGCCAACACGCGCGGATGTTTGCCGATGATGCGCGGCAGCCCCGTCTGGCCGGACGCGTCGTCTTTGAGCAACAGGTTCTCCGTCACCAAGCGCTGTTTTTCCAGCGCCCGTTCGATCAACAACAACAGGTGGTCGGGGTCGAAGGGTTTGGGAAGAAAGTCGTACGCGCCGTCTTTGACCGCGCGCACCGCGTCTTCGATCGTGCCGTGCGCGGTCATCAGGATGACCGGCAACAGGCTGTTGTGGTCCTTGGCGACCTGGAGAATATCCAGACCGCTCTTATGCGGCATTTTCAGGTCGGTGACGACCAAGTCGATCTTGCGTTCGTGCAGCCGCTGAATGGCTTCGCGGCCGTCGCGCGCCCAGATTACGTCGTACCCTTGTGCGCTCACCGCGGTGGTGAGCATCGAGGCCATTCCCTCGTTGTCTTCGGCGATCAAAATCGTGAGCATGTGCCCGTCCTTATGCGGCTTGGGGTAACCGCCACGTTCGCGCGGCGTCCTGACGACTGGAGCGCGGGAGGGTCAGGGTAAACGTGGTGCCCTGTCCCTCAACGCTGTGCACCGTGATCCGCCCGCCGTGCGCCGCGACGATCTTGCTGACCAACGCGAGGCCCAACCCGTGGCCCCCGGCTTTGAGCGTAAAAAATGGGTCGAAGATATGCTCCACGTGTTCCGCGGGAATGCCGCTTCCCGTGTCCGACATGACGAGTTCAATGGCGTCCGCCGTCGTGGACGAACGCGCAATCACCACGCGCAGACGGCCTCCGTTGGCCATCGCATCGACCGCGTTGTGGGTTAAATTCTTGAGCACCTGTCGCATCAGCGTGGGGTCCCACTCGGTTTCGTCCGGAACGCCTGTCTCCCAAGATACCTCCAGACTGACGTCCCGTCGATCCGCGGACACGCACACGCCCTCCGCCACCAAGTCGCGAACCGCGACCCGCTCCAGGTGAGGCTCCATGCGTCGGCCGAACGCGAGCAGGTCGTCGATCAAGCGCTGCATCGTGCCCAATTCGCGCTTGATCGCCTCGACCATGGCTCGGGGCTGAGAGCCCTCCGAGGTCTGCTTGCCCAACATCTTGGTCCACCCCGCGATCGTGCCCATGTAGTTGCGGAACTCGTGGGCGATCCACGCGGACATCTCTCCCAACACCGCCAGCCGACGCTCCGACTCCACCTGCTCTTCCAGTCGTTTAATCTCGGTCAGGTCGGTGAACACCAAGGCCGCCCCAATGGGGTCGTCGTTTCGGTCGCGCAGCAGCGCGCTGGAGAGCCCGACGCACACTCGGTCCCGATCGCGGCGGCGAAATTCCCACTCGCGTCGGGAAATGGGCGCCAGCGTCTCCAGCGAGCCGCGCACCATGGCCGGAATCGGCGTGTCGCTTCCGAACACCTCCTCGCACGGGCGGCCGAGCACATGGTCGGCCTCAAAACCCAAAATGCGCTCCGCGGCGGTATTAAACGTGGTGATGCGCCCGGCGGGATCGCACGTAATCACGCCGCTCGCGATGCTGCGCAGGATGTTGCCGTGATAACTCTCGACGTCTTCCGCCCGCGCCACCGCCCGCGCACGCAATTGTTCGAGCTCCGCTTCCTTGTCCTTGAGCTGCTTGAGCACTTCCTGGAAGGTGTGCATGACAAAACCGGCGCGGTCCTCCGCGCTCGGCCCGGCCAGGGCGCGCCGCCGGATCCGGAACATGACCGCGGCCACGCCGATCATGCTCATACCGACCACGATCGCCAGGTCTACCGCCGACACGACTTGCTCCGCCATGGGATGCGGAAACAGGCGGCGGCGCAGGCCCAGCGCGGCCAACATGAGGACGCAGAACACGGTGAGCGACAAGACGGAGCGTGCCACGCTGAACCGAGACGACATGCGGCGGGTCTACGCGCCCAACCGGAGATACCAGGCGATCAGCTCGGGCCCCGCGAACAACGCCGCGCACGCCCCCAATGCGAGGAAGGGACCGAAGGGGATCGGCTCGCCGCGCGCTTTGATGCGCAGCCCCATGAGCGCGAGCCCGATGACGGACCCGGCAAGCGCGCCCACGAAGATCGTGACCAACACCGCCCGCCACCCCAAAAACGCGCCGATCATGGCCAGCAGTTTCACGTCGCCGAACCCCATGCCCTCTTTCTTGAGGATCCATTCGCTGCCCACCGCCACCGCATACAACAGCCCGCCCCCGAGGACCGCCCCCACCAGCGCATCCACGAAGCTTCCTGCCAGCACGGTGGCGGCCGAGACCAACCCGATCACGATGCCGGGCAACGTGATCCGGTTCGGAATGATTTGGTGGTCCCAATCGATAAAGGTCACCACCAACAGCGAGGAATAAAACGCGGCGAACACCAACGCGTCGGGCGTGGGGCCGAACCGATGCCAGACGAGGATATACCCCGCCGCGTTGAGCGCCTCGACCGCGGGATACCGAATCGAAATGGGATTCCGGCACGACCGGCAGCGCCCTCCGAGGAGAAAGTATGACACGATCGGGATATTATCGTAGGGACGAACCGGGGTCAGGCAACCCGGGCACCGCGAGCTCGGCCGCGCCAGCGACTCGCCTCGCGGCAACCGGTGGATGCAGACGTTCAGAAAACTCCCGATCAGGGCGCCGAAGACCCCGATGGCGGTGATGATTTCCCACTCGGGAAGCATGCCGTGCTCCAAGCCTTGGAAAGATAACACACGCGACCTGGAATGCAAGGCGGTTCAACGCGGCTCACCGATGTTCACCGGGTTCACATCGACCCGTTGAACGCTTGAACCAGTTGAACCCCGTCCTCTTTAATTTAATCCAGATCAATTGGTCGGATTGGCGGCGGCGCGTTAGGATCAACGCGTTTGAGCGACTCTTTCACTTTTTCTTCAAGCACGCGGCTGCGGTCGCCTAGCGCTCGTCGTTCGCGTTCGAAGCGATCCGCCACTTCTTGCCGCTTCACGTCGAGTGCTTTCACCATGTCGCTGAGCGAGGGTTGCGGCGGTGCAGGCTCCGGGTGGTGCCAGATCACGGAGCCGGTCGCCGCGTCGATCGTCATCTCGGCGCGGCAGCAAGGGCAGGTGACAATAAGCCGGTTGGATTCGGTCGCGGGGGGGTCCGAATGCGACATGCCGGTACTATAGCAGATTCACGGCGCCGAGCACCCCCCGCCGCACCCGGGAGAAACCCTTTGCACCGGTACGCCGGGCTGGCGAGGCCTAAAACCGGCACAAGTCCTCCATAAATTGTCATTTTTATGCTTTACATTGCGCTAAATCGTGTGGTATAGATCGCGCGGTTCGTCGTAACCTGACTTACTCTCCAAGGAGTCGCGATGCGACTAACACGGTTGGAAATCACGGGGTTCAAGTCTTTCGGCGAACGAACCGTTCTCACGTTCCAGCCAGGCATTACCGCCATTGTCGGTCCCAATGGTTGCGGCAAGAGCAACATCGCCGACGCTATCCTGTGGTGCCTGGGCGAACAGTCGCCCAAAACCCTGCGCGGCGACCGCATGGAAGACGTGCTCTTTAACGGCAACAGCCGTCGGACCGCCACGGGATTGGCTGAGGTCTCGCTCACGCTGGGCGGCGTGCGGCCTGGCGAAATTGAGGGCGTGGCCGGTTCCTACAGCGAGGTGACTATCTCACGCAGATTGTACCGATCGGGGGAAAGCGAATACCTGATCAACCGCGTGGCCTGTCGGCTCAAGGACATCAAAGACCTGCTCCTCGAGTCCGGGGCCGGGATCAAGGGCCACACCATCCTCGAGCAGGGCAAGGTCGGCGAAATCGTGACCGCGTCGCCGATTGAACGGCGCTCGCTCGTGGAAGAAACCGCCGGCATCACCAAATATAAAATCCGCAAAGCCGAAGCCTTGCGCAAGCTGGAGTCGACCGAACAAAACCTGTTGCGGGTGCGCGATATCATCGGCGAGGTCAAGCGCCAGCTCGCGTCGTTGGACCGGCAGGTCCGGAAGGCCGAGCGGTACCGTCAGACCGCCGACCAATTGCGCACGCTGGAGGTGCGCGCCGCGCTCACCCGGTATCGGGAGTGGCGGACCCAGACCGAGGCGCTCACCGTGGAGTTGACGGCCGCGCGCGCGGACTCTGCGGGCGCCCTGGCGCAGGTGAGCACGCTGGACGCGGCGACCGAGGCGCTCAAAACCGATGTCGCGGAGCTGGACGCGCGGCTAATGGACGCGCGGACCGAGTTGACGGCCCGCGAGATCGCCGCGCGCGACGCGCACCACCGGATCGACGTCTTAGCCGCGCAGGCCGAAGAATGGCGCGCGCAACAAACCACGCTCGTTGCCGAACTCGAGGAGATCGCTCGCTTGCTCGCCTCGCGCGGCGAGGAACAGACCCTACTCACCGGGCAAGCCGCGGCCTTGGACGCCGCGATCGCGGAACGGACCGACTCGGTCGCGGGTCGCGACGGCGCGGTGCGGGACCTGGAACACCAACTGGCTCAAGCCGCGGCGGAGATTGAGCGCACCCGCCATCGGGTGTTCGAGGCCGCAGCCGCAGTCACGACCGCCGCCAACGCGTTGACGAGCCTTGCGGCGCGCCGCGAGGAACTGGAGCGACGCCGGACGCGATACCGCGAGGACATCGCGGCCGTCCAGGCCGAGATCGCGCACAAGCGCGACGCGCAGCAGCAGTTCGAGACCTCCCACCAGCTCCACGCACGGTCGCTCGCGACGCGGGACGCTGAACGCGCGGCCTTGCGGGGGGTCTCGGCCTCACGGCAGGCCGCCCTCCACGAGGGAGAGGCGGTCCTGACCGGCCGACGCGATGAGCTGATGCGCTTGCGCGCCACGTTGAATTCGCTCCACGCGTTACAACGCGACCTCGTCGGGTACGACGAAGGGGTCCGGCGCGTGCTGCTGGCCGACCCCAGCGGCGCGCCCGTGAGCGGACTGGTGGGCGTGGTGGCCGATATCTTGGATATCCCGGCCGATTATGAGCGCGCGGTGGAGGCCGTGTTGGCCGACCGGTTGCAGGGCGTGGTCGCTGAACAGCCGGACCACATCGTGTCGGCCCTTTCGTTGTTGGACGAACAACAGGCCGGACGCGCCATGTTCATTCCGAAGGCACCCCGGAGCCGTCCCGCCGTCGAGGATGTCGCCGAGTCGGCGACGGCGGGTGACGGGGTCTGCGGACCCGCTACGCGATTCGTAGGATGCCGTCCCGGATTCGAAGCCCTCCGAGACGCCTTGCTCTCGAACGTGGTGATCGTGCACGATCGGGCGACCGCCCGACAATCGTGGGAGACGGACCAGCGAGGCCTCACGTGGGTCTCGCGTTCAGGCGACGTGTTTTATCCCTCCGGGATGGTCAGCGGCGGAACCGGGTCGAACACGGGCCTCAATCTGCTGGAACGCAAACGCCAAATCAAGACCATCGAACACGATCTCACGGCGGCCGCAGCCGCGCTCGCCCCGTTGGAGGCCGCGGCCGCCGCGCTTCGCGAGGCGCTGGATGCGGACCGCTCCGCGTTGGACGCGCTGGACGCCGAGGTCCGCGACGGCGAGTTGCGCCTGCTCCACGACCGCAAGGCCGCAGAAGCTGCGGCCCAAGAACTCGTGCAACTGGACCGACGGCTGGCGTTGTTGACCACGGAAGACTCCGCCGTGGTCAATGAACTGGAGGGCATGACGCGGGAGGCTGAGCAGCACGAGGCCGCGAGGGCCGGCGGCGAAGCGGCCAAGGGTCGCGACGAGGCCGGCCTCGTCCGTCAGTACGAAGCGGCCGCAAATCTCAAGGCCGCGCTCGCGCGGGAACAAACCGCCGCCGGAGAACTTCGCCTCGCATTGGCCGCGGATCGCGAAAAACGCGAACACGCGTCGGCCACGTTGCGGGCCATTGCCGACCGAATCGAGGAAGACCAGCGGCTGATCGCGTCCAAAGAGGCCGCGCTCGCGCAGTTTGACGGCCGGATCGCCGCGGCCACCGAGGAACGGACGCGGCTCGTCGCGGAAATCGCGTCGCTCGATCGCCACGTGGATTCCCTCCGTCAGAACGTGGACGAGTTGGCCAAAACTCGCGCAGACGGCGCCCATCGCGTCCGGGAGCTGGACGATCAATCCCGGACCGCGCGCCGCCAGGCGGACGCCGCTCAAGAGCGGGTTCACGCGCTCACGGTGTCGCTGACCGAAACCACGCTGCGCGCCAGCCAGCAGGTTTCGGACATTCGAGATCGCTACCACGTCGACCTTGAAACCGTCGGCGAGGACTCGCTGCCGGCTCCGACGTGTGAACCGGATCGGATGGAGACGACGATCGCCGAGCTCAAGGACGCCTTGGCGCAAATCGGCGGAGTGAATCTGGCGGCGATTGACGAGTATCGCGAACTCCACGAACGATCCGGGTTCTTAGCCGCGCAAGAAAATGACTTGGTTCAGTCGGTGGACAACCTTCGCGCGGCCATCGCGAAAATCAACGCCACCACCAAGACCTTGTTCTTGGAAGCGTTCCAGGCCCTGAACGCGCGATTCGGCGAAGTGTTCGCGTCGTTTTTCGAAGGGGGACAGGCCGCGCTGCGCTTGGTGGACGAGGGCGATCCGTTGGAATCCGGGATCGAGATCGTGGCGCAACCCCCCGGGAAAAAACTCCGCCATATCTCCCTGCTGTCCGGCGGTGAAAAGACGTTGACCGCCATCTCGCTGCTGTTCGCGAGTTTTCTCATCCACCCCAGTCCGTTTTGCGTGATGGACGAGATCGACGCCCCACTCGACGAAGAAAACGTTCGGCGCTTCACCCGAGCGCTTCGCCCCATGACCGCGCACTCCCAATTCTTGGTGGTGACCCACAACCGCCGCACCATGGAACAGGCCGACGTGCTGTATGGGGTGACGATGGAAGAGGCCGGGATGTCGAAAATCGTGTCCGTGAATCTGCACAAGGACCGCGAAGATTCACCGGCCGTTGAGGTCGAATTCGCCACCGCGGAACTGTCGATCTAACAACGCCCCCCGTCCGACCCGGGAACACCAGGGTCGGCGTCCGCTCGGATCGATTCGCTACGGGGTTTCGAAGTCGGTTGGCTTGAGATCTTCCAGCCAGGCCTGGACTCGGTCGGATTCGGAGCCGGCTAGCAAATCGCGGCGGGTATAGATCGGCGAGCCAGCGCGTAACGCCAGCGCAATGGCGTCGCTGGGACGCGCGTCCAAGACGACCTCGCGCCCCCGCACGTCCAGGGTGATCGACGCGTAGAACGTGTTGTCCCGCACGTCGCGCACCACCACCCGTTTGACCTCGGCGTGTAACCGTGTCAGCACGTGATGAAGCAGTTCGTGGGTAAGCGGGCGCGCGGAGGAGACGCGCTCGATCGCCGAGCGAATGGCGTTGCCTTCAACCATCCCGACCCAGATCGTCAGCGTCCGCGAGGCGCCCTCTTCTTCGAGCACCACGATTTGCGCCTCCGTCGTCGGATCAGGGATCACGCCTTTGACCGACACCGCGACGTCCATGGATGCGCCTGCTCAGACAGCCCGACCGGCCGCCATGGCGAACGGGCACAAAATCGCGGCAAGTTCCAATCTGGGAGTGGGACGGCGGCGAAGTCTGGTGCTGGCCACCTTGCGTGAGATCGCGCGGCCCCCGACCCGATTGGCGTCGTAGTAGGCCGCGATTTTGAAATGGTACCGATCCAGCGACCCCGACACGGTCCGGTCCGTGTTGACGGTCCATTCTCTGGTCCGACGGTTTTCGTTCACCGCGATCACCACCTGCAGATCGTTGGGTTCCATGTAGTCGATATCGTCTCGACTGAGGGACACGTCCGCGCGCACGTTGCCGTACATGGTATGGGAATGATAGTCCCCTAGCACGTCAAGCCGCGGAAAACATTTCAGGACCTCCTGGATCACCCGCCATTTGTCGCTGCGTAGTTCCGCGAAGTTTCGGCCTCGCCTGACGCTCTGGTACGGGATGGCATGCTCGACCACGTAGCGATCCGCTAAGCGATACCCCAACAGCAACCCGAAACACTCGTTCTTATACACTTCGACCGTGGACAAGACCATGCCCATAAACACGTTCTCGCTCAAATAGACCTGCATCGGGTCCGCCGCGACCACGCGCCTGACCCGCGCGGGCTCGCTCACCCGTTTCCGATGGACCGTCGCGCTACGCATCGGCTTTCCCGAAATCTTCCGGTCGGAGATTTTCCAGCCAGCGGGCAATGTCTTCGTCCTCCATTTGCCGATCCAACACGTCCCGGGAGACGAACACCGGACTGTCTGTTCTCAAGGCAATCGCAATGGCGTCGCTGGGCCGCGTATCAACGGTAATCTCCGCGTCATGATGCAAGAGATGGAGTTTTGCGTAGTACGTGTTGTCCTTCAGGTCCGAGATCACCACGCTGATCACCTTTGCTTCAAGTGCGTCCAGCGCATTTTTGATCAAGTCGTGGGTCAACGGGCGCGGCATCTCCACGTGCTCTAGGGCCAAGCTGATCGAGTTGGCTTCCGCCTTCCCGATCCAGATCGGCAACACATCCTGTCCCTCCTCGCCTCGGAGAATGACCACGTAGGTGTTCGGAGGATCCAACATGAGTCCCCGAACACGCATCTGAATGAGCATCCCTCACCTCAGGCCGTCCTACCAAACCGTGGCTGGTACTGACCCCGGTCTGGTGACGGATGGAATATAGGTGTTGTAACATCAGCATCCAAATATTGTCAACGTTGTTGATTTTATTGATTAATATTTGTTATGTGGGCTGTTCCAGCAATGTGCGGTGACCCATGCCGTCGGGATGTCGTTTCCACGCTCGCCAATTGTACGCGGGCTCACCGCTATGTTATTGTTCGGCACCAACCACCCGGAGGACGACGTGGATATCGGGTTTATTCAAACCGCTCCGATCTTCGGGCGCGTGAAAGCCAACCTCGATGGCGTCGCCGATCTCCTCGCCTCGGCTCGGGCCGACCTGTTTGTGCTTCCCGAGCTCTTCGCGGTCGGGTATCAATTCACGTCGCAACGGGAAGCCGAGCGCCTCGCGGAGCCGGTTCCCGACGGCGTCACCACCAAACGACTGATCGCCTTGGCCAAGCGGCGCAAGTGCGCGATTGTGGCGGGGCTCGCCGAACGTAAGGGCCGTTCGTTGTTTAATTCCGCGGTCGTGGTCGGCCCGACCGGGCTGATCGGATTGTACCGAAAGAGCCACCTATTTTACGAAGAAACCTTGTGGTTTACTCCGGGCAACACCGGGTTCAGGGTGTTCCACGCGGGTGGGGCCGTGATCGGCGTGATGATCTGTTTCGATTGGTTTTTCCCGGAGTCGATGCGGTTGCTGGCGTTGGCCGGCGCGGACGTGATCTGCCATCCGTCCAACCTGGTGCTCCCACACGCGCCCAACGCGATGAAGACGCGGTGCTTGGAAAATCGCGTCTTCGCGATCACGGCGGATCGCGTGGGGTTTGAGGAGCGCGGCGGACGAGAGCGCCTCACGTTTATCGGGACCAGCCAGGTCACCAGCCCCCAGGGCGAAGCATTGGTCCGCGCATCCACCGATCAAGAAGAGGTGCGCGTCGTCACGATCGACCCCAAAGACGCCCGAAGAAAAACCCTGAACCGCTATAACCACCTGTTCGCGGATCGCAGACCGGATCTGTACGCCGCGCTCGCCCAATCACCCCTCGACCAGGCTCCGGTTGGTCGTCCACCGGCCAAGAACCGACCGGGTGCGCGACGCGTCCGCGCACCCGGGTCATGACCAATCGCCAGATCCACTCGGTGATCGCCGAGCTGCGCCGCGTGGTCCGTGGATGGCCCACCCCGGCGGTCGGCGTGGTGGCCCAAGAGACCCGCGACCCATTCCGCGTGTTGGTCTCCTGCCTGTTGAGCCTGCGGACCAAAGACGCGACCACCGCGGCGGCGTCAACCCGGATGTTCGCGCTGGCCACGACCCCGGACGCGTTGGCGCGGCTCTCCTCGACCGCGATCGAACGGGCCATTTATCCGGTCGCGTTTTACCGCACGAAAGCGCGGAGTCTTCGCGCCTTGTCCGCCCAACTCCTCACCCGGTTTCAGGGGACGGTTCCCGACACGATCGACGAATTGTTGTCTCTCCCCGGCGTTGGACGAAAGACCGCGAACCTGGTCGTCACCATCGGGTTCGGAAAACCCGGCATCTGCGTGGATACTCACGTCCACCGGATCACCAATCGGTGGGGCTACGTCGCCACCAAATCTCCGGACGAGACGGAACGGGTGCTGCGACGTAAGCTGCCCCGGTCGTATTGGATCGAGTTCAATGACCTGCTGGTGCCGTACGGACAGTTTCTCTGTACGCCGACCTCCCCGTTTTGCGGCCGGTGCTCGATCGCCCGTTGGTGCCGCCAAACCGCGGTCACGCGCCGTCGGTAATTCCGGTGCTGCGGGCGGTGAACCACGGGCTTTACGCCGCGCTTCGCGGCGGAGGGGCGGTCATCGAAGGGGTGGAGTTTTGGGGCACCCACCGGACCCTTATCCCGCGCCACGCCGGGCACTTCCTGGTCGCGGCGCTCTGCGTTTGGCTCATGGCGCGCACGACGCCCGCGATCGACGGATACCTTCCCACGGCAACGGCGCTCCTCCTGCCGTGGTACCTCGTGGCGGTCGAGTGGGCCTGGTCGCAGTTACCGATCGGGGTGGCTGCGGCCGTGGCCGCATGGGGCGCGCAAATTAGCTATCTATCGGTGGTCTCCGTGCGGGAGATCGTTGACGCGGTGGTCAATCGTCGGGGGGGCGCGGCGGATCGGTCCGAGCGCATCGGCCCCCGCATCGCCGCGTTCGCGTGGATGCTGGTCGGCGGCATCGGATGCGCCGCCCTGGCCTATGTTCCCGTGGTCGGCCCTCCCGCCACGTTGGCCCTGGCGTGTCCGGTCTTAGGGGCCGGGTTCGTTACGGCTGCGGCCGCGGCCAGGGGCGCGGGAAGCTGGGAGATCATCGGGGTCGTGCGATCGCGCATCGCCATGGTATCCGGGCTCGGGGCCGGCGTTCTGGTCGCGCTGGCCGTTCCGGTGGTCAATCTGATCGCCCTGCCCTGCGCAGCCGCAGGGACCGTCTGCCTGGTCCTGCGCGAAGAACGCGGAGCGTCCCTCAAAACCAGCGCGGGAACAGTTCCTTATGTTTGGCCAGGTAGATGACGATGGCGACATTGAGAATCAACACCCCCACCCGCACCGGGGTAAACCGGTGCCACACTTCGTACACTTCAAACGGAATGAAAATGCCTGTGGCGATGACCGTCAACCACTCCGCCCACCGCAGCCGCTTGTGAAGGCCGTAGGCTTCCAACAAATTGAGCATGGCGTACGCAAAGCCGCCGATGGAGAGTCCGACGATGATTTTGTTGTCGACCAGCCCGAGTTTCCCGAGAGCCAAGGTGATGTATGCGTTATCGGTATCGAGGTTCAGCATGGCGACCACTTCCCGACCGAACACCACCAAATCCTTGTCGATCAATCCCAAGAGGCCGATCGACAAGCTCAGGAAGAGCAGTCCGATAAACGTCTTTTCGACAATGATAAACCGTAGGAATGCTTGAGAGGACCCTGTTTTCGCCATGCTTTCAAACCTGTTCCTGCTCGCCCCGCGCAGCGAGGCAAAGGCGCGATGGTACCAGATGCCCCTTCGTCCCGCAAGGCGGCGCGCCCCGCGGCTGAGCGACGCGGCGCGGCACCGGATGCCACGTCCATGACCCGCTCGCGGCCGTTGATCTTGGCTCTTGATCAGGGGAGCGGCAGCACAAGGGCCTTGGTTTTTGACTCCACTGGGCGCGTGGTGGCTGAAGCGCGGCGTCCCCTGGCAACGCGAACGCCGAAACCGGGATGGGTTGAACATGACCCCGACGAGTTGTTACGGGGCGCTACCGCTGCGATGAGCGCGGCCGCGCAGTCGGTACCACGATCGTTGCGGGCCATCGGCCTCACCGCGCAACGATCGACTATTGTGTTATGGGACCGCCGGACTGGACGCCCGGTTTCTCCGGCAGTGAGTTGGCAGGACCGGCGCGCCGTGGATGTGTGCCGCGCAATGGCATCGGCAGGACCCTTTATCAGACGGGTAACCGGTCTCCGGCTCAGCCCCTATTATGCCGGTCCCAAAATTCGTTGGTTGTTGGATCACCTTCCAACGGGCCAGCGCCGCGCGGAGGACGGTGATTTGATGTGTGGGACCGTCAATACCTTCCTGCTCTGGCACTGGTCGGGTCGGTCCTTGTTTCTCACTGATCACACGCAGGCGGGCAGAACGTTGTTGATGAACCTGTCATCTTTACAGTGGGACCAACGTCTCTGTGATCTTTTTGGCATCCCTCGGGTCCTACTTCCCGAGATCCGACCGACCCTTGCTGAATTTGGAGAGGTCCGCGCTGGGAGAGCTCTTGTCCCAGTCCTTGCCTCTATCGGCGATCAACAGGCCGCGGCAATCGGTCAGGGAGGGGTTCGCCGCGGAGACCTCTGTCTGAATTACGGTACCGGCGCGTTCGCCCTCTTGTTCACCGGGGAGCACCTTGTTCGCTGTCGAGGACTCTTGGCGAATGTCGCGTGGAGTTCTTCGACTCAACGGACTTATCTCTTGGAGGGAGGGGTCAACGCGGTGGGATCGGGCTTGGCGTGGCTGACCAAAATGTTGCGATTACCCAAAGACCTTGGCGCGATCGAACGGCTGGCGCGATCAGCAACAATGGCCCCGCGGGTCTTGCCGGCGTTGGCGGGACTTGCCGCTCCTTACTGGGATGCCGACGCCGAGTCGTTGGTTTCCGGGGTCTCACTGGTTACGGATCAAGCGGATTTGGTGTATGGGTTTTTGGACGGCGTGGCGTTTTTACTCGCACAAATCGTGCGAGCCGCTCCAGCAACGGTTCCGTACCGCCGAGTCGTTGCCGGAGGGGGGTTGTCGGCGGTGGATCTCTTGTTGGAACTGCAGGCCTCGTATCTGAACCGTCCAATCCATCGTGCGCGGTTCCGAGAAACCTCGGGTTGGGGCGCCGCTGTGTTGGCTGGCGTTGGCGCTGGGATCTGGACCAGCCCATCGGAAGCGGTTCAACTCTCTACCCATCAAAAGATCGTCGCGTCCAGCCGACAACGACAGTGGATTAAGACGCGTCAGGCTGGGTGGGAACTTGTTGTTGCAGCGGCGCGCAGTGTGGGACGGTCAGATAGAGGTTAACCAGTCTTGATGTCCCCCTGATCCCCTGACGATCGAGAAAAACGCCTCTTGGATACGTTTGGTAATGGGGCCTGGTTGCCCGGGTCCGATTCGGCGGTCGTCGATTTCTCGAATCGGTGTAATTTCGGCTGCGGTTCCAGTAAAAAACGCCTCGTCGGCCACGTACAAATCGTCGCGGGTGAGCCGTTCTTCTTTGACGGGAATTCGGAGCTCCTGCGCCAAGGCCAGCACGGTGTCGCGGGTAATGCCTTCGAGCACAGAGGTGAGTGGCGGAGTTTTTAAGATGCCGCGCCGCACCGCAAAAATATTTTCCCCTGGGCCTTCCGCGACAAACCCATCGGTATCTAACAGAAGTGCTTCGTCGTACCCCGCTTTTTTAACTTCCCGCTTGGCGAACTGCGAGTTCACGTAATATCCGGACACCTTGGCTCGCGTCAGACTCACATTCACGTGGTGGCGGGCAAAGGAAGAGATTTTCACTCGGATCCCCTTACTCAACCCCTCTTCTCCAAGGTACGTACCCCACGGCCAAGCAGCGATGGACACGTGGACCGGGTTTGACGTCACATACAATCCCATATCGCCATACCCCAAAAAAACCAACGGACGAATATAACAAGACTGAAGCCCATTCTCCCTCACGGTCTTACAGATCGCCTGCTCAATGTCTTTTTGGGAAAATGAAATCTCGATACAACTGGCGTGGGCGGACGCAAACAAACGCTCTACGTGCTCCCGAAGACGAAAAATTGCAGACCCTTTGGCTCCTTCATAACAACGAATGCCTTCGAAAACCCCGAGGCCGTAGTGCAGTGAGTGCGTCAACACGTGGACGGTCGCTTCTTTCCAGGGAATGAGCTTGCCGTCCATCCAAATAGTTTTTGATTCAGTCAACATATCCACGGCCTCCGCGAGAGTGAAATAGTAACAACAGCGAAAAGACTTTTCAATGAAGCGTAAATATTAACCGTAGTAATAGGGGGTCCGGCTGATCGTTGAAAAGATATTCAAGAACTGGTTTTTTATGGACTTTACGGACATCGGTTCGTGTCGAAGACAGTGGGGAATAGTGTGTATAACACGGGCAAATAGAAAGCGTTGAACCGTAGTATCGAGTCTGATATAGTACGCCGGTCCTCAGACTGGCCAAACAACGTCCGTACTGCATCGCGGCAAATAACCAAGTGCTGTTTTTTTTGGAGAAATTGAGTTATTAACACTTGTGAATAACCCTGTTATTAAGTTGTAAGGCTGGCGAATGACCCTTGAAGAAGCGTGGCAGGCCTACCGACGTGAGCTCGAGGCCTCTGTCAACAAACAGAGTTTTGATACCTGGATTCGGCCGCTCACACTGGTGGTCGAAAACAGCTCTAACCAAGAGGCCGTGTTTGCGGTCCCCAATAAATTCTTTGTTGATTGGATCCAAGAACATTATGCTGACTCCATCCAAGAAAACCTGCGGCGTCTTACTTTAAACAGAGGGTTAGATATCTCGTTTGAGGTGCAGGAAGTCGACGCTCCGAAACCAATATCCCTCTTGTCCCAAGAGCGGCGGTCAAAGAACCGGCAGCTCCAGGCCAAATACGTGTTTGCAAATTTTGTGGTCGGCGCCAGCAACCAGTTTGCCCACGCAGCTTCGCGGAAAGTCGCGGAACAACCCGGAGAAATTTACAACCCGTTTTTCATTTACGGGGGTGTCGGCCTTGGGAAAACACATCTCCTGAATGCCATCGGCAACGCGATTTTGGACCACGGACCACATAAACGCATCGCCTACCTGTCATCGGAAATGTTCACCAATGAGGTGATCAACTCGATCCGATACGATAAAATGGCGGAATTCCGGAACCGGTTTCGCACGGTTGATATTTTACTGATCGATGACATCCAATTTATCGCGGGCAAGGAACGGACCCAAGAAGAGTTTTTCCATACGTTTAACACCTTGTATGAGGAGAATAAACAGATCGTCATCTCCTCTGATCGGTCAACCAAGGAGTTGGCTGATGTTGAACTCCGGCTTCGATCCCGATTCGAGATGGGGTTGATGGCCGATATTCAGCCGCCAGATTTGGAAACCCGGATCGCCATCCTCAATAAAAAAGCCGAGGCGGATCATTTACCCATCACGTCCGATCTGACCTTGTTTTTGGCCACTCACATCAAGAACAATATCCGCGAGCTGGAAGGGTCGTTGCTGCGGCTCAACGCATTCTCTTCATTAACCGGACGAAACATGACCGTTGACCTTGCAAGAGAGGTCCTACGGGACACGATCCGAGACACCAAGGTGTTAGTCAGCGTCGATCACATTTTAAAAACAGTCGCGGATCGATTCCAGATGAAAACCGCGGACCTCAAGTCCAAACGCCGTACGAAGACCGTGGTATATCCCAGACAGTTGGCCATGTACCTCTGTCGTACGCTCACCGACAGCTCGTTCCCTGAAATCGGCCGCGAGTTCGGCGGGAAAGACCACTCCACCGTGATTCACGCGGTGCGATTGATCGCGGACCAGATCGAGCGCGACCATCAAACCAAGTCAACGGTTGATGGCCTCATCAAGGCGATTCATGGCTGAAGCCACACCACCGACAGGCTCCCCCCGGTGGCACTACTAAAAAGGATTCCATAATGGAATTAACCGCGACTCGGCAAACCCTACTCAAGGGCCTCCAACGGGTTCAGGGCATCGTTGAGAAACGCAACACCATGCCGATTCTCTCCAATGTGTTGATCGAAACGGCGAACAACGGAATCACGTTGTTCGCCACTGATTTGGAGTTGGGAATCCGGGCCTCCTACCAAGCCACAGTCAAAACCCCAGGCGCCGCAACCGTATCCGCCCGCAAACTTTTTGAGATCATCCGCGAGTTGCCGGAGGCGGATATCAAACTCTCGAGCGAAGATAACCATGCCGTGAAAGTGGAATGCGCCCGAAGCCGCTTCAAAGTGGCCGGGCTTCCGCCCGCGGACTTTCCCGTGTTTCCAGGGGTCGGCTCCGACCCCGCCAGTACCATCTCGCGTAGCGACCTCCTGGATGTGGTGCGGCGAACCGCGTTCGCGGTTGGAGAGAACGACGCCCGATACGTGCTCAACGGCGTGTTATGCTCGGTGGAACGCGGAACCATGAAAGTCGTCGGCACCGACGGGCACCGGTTAGCCGTGGCCCAACGTCCGCTGACCGCGACCAAAGGCGGCGCCTCGCTCCCCGACACCAATGCCATCGTCCCGAAAAAGGCGCTGATGGAACTCAAAAAACTCGTTGAGGACAGCGACCAAGAGTCCATCGTGTTGCACATCAGCAAAACGCAAATGACGTTCCAACAAGGCGAGTTGGTGCTGCTCGCCAGGCTGATGGAAGGCAACTACCCGAACTACGGACAGGTCATCCCGGTCGGGAATGATAAACGCATTACCCTGCCCAAGGTATCGCTCGAAGGCGCATTGCGGCGCGTGGCGCTCTTGTCCAAAGAACGCACCAACGCGGTGCGGTTCCAGGTGGAGCCGTCGCGTCTCGTGATCTCCACCAACAACCCGGATTTGGGCGAAGCGCGTGAAGACGTTGCCGTGGCCTACGAAGGCGAAACCATCACCACGGGATTCAACGCGCGGTATTTGTTGGACGTGCTCGGCGCCGTGTCCGGGCCGGAGGTCATCATGGAGTTCAAAGACGCGCTCAGCCCGTGTCTGATGCGCGAACCGGGAGTCGAGGGGTTCTTGTGCGTCGTGATGCCCATGCGAGTATGAGGCGGCGGATGGTCAACGTTCACAGCGGTTACCGAGGACGCGTATGACGGCGCAAGCAGCGGCCCGGTATGGGGCCGAGGACATCAAGGTCTTAGAGGGGCTTGAGGCGGTCCGCAAGCGGCCGGCCATGTACATCGGCAGCACCGGCATCGACGGGCTGCACCACCTGGTATATGAGGTGGTGGACAACAGCGTCGATGAATCCATGGCGGGATACTGCGACACCATCAAAGTGATCCTGCACGTGGACGGCAGCGCGACCGTGATCGACAACGGGCGCGGCATTCCAACTGAGATGCACCCCGCGCAGAAACGCTCGGCCGCGGAGGTGGTGTTGACCGTGTTGCACGCGGGCGGCAAGTTCGACAATGAAGCGTATAAGGTGTCGGGCGGGCTCCACGGGGTGGGCGTGTCGGTCGTGAACGCGTTGTCGGAATGGCTGGAGGTGGAAATTCGCCGCGACGGCCAGGTGTTTCACCAGCACTATGACCGCGGCAAGCCCGCCGCGCCGTTGGCGGTCACGGGAAAAACGACCAAGCGCGGCACCACCGTCACATTCAAGCCTGACGCGAAGATCTTCGAGGTCACGGAGTTCGCGTTCGACACGCTCGCGCAACGGCTGCGCGAGCTGGCGTTCTTGAACCGCGGCTTATCCATTACGCTTGCGGACGAGCGCACCGAAAAAGAGCAAGAATTCGCCTACAAAGGCGGCATCGTCTCGTTCGTCGAACATCTGAACGAGAATAAGAGCCCGCTCCACAAACCCATCTACATCACCAGGGAAAAAGACCGGCTGATTCTGGAAGTGGCGCTCCAATACAACGACAGCTACAGCGAAAACTTGTTTTCGTTCGCGAACAACATCAACACGCGCGAGGGCGGCACGCACCTGGTGGGCTTCAAGGCCGCGCTGACCCGCACCGTGAACAACTACGCCTCGTCCCACAATCTGCTCAAGGGCGAATCCATTACCGGCGACGATGTGCGCGAGGGGCTCACCGCGGTCATCAGCGCCAAGCTCCCGCAACCCCAGTTTGAGGGCCAAACCAAATCCAAGTTGGGCAACACCGAGGTCAAGGGCGCGGTCGAGGCCGCGGTCAACGAGGCGCTGGGGGAATTTTTCGAGGAGAATCCCTCGGTCGCGAAAAAGATCATCGAGAAGAGCCTGAACGCGGCCCGCGCGCGCGAGGCCGCGCGTAAAGCCAAGGAGTTGATCCGCCGCAAGAACGCGCTGGACAGCGGCGCGTTGCCGGGCAAGCTCGCGGATTGCCAGGAGCGGGATCCGGCGCTGTCCGAACTCTTTATTGTGGAAGGCGATTCCGCGGGTGGGTCCGCCAAACAAGGCCGCGATCGCAAGAACCAGGCGATCCTTCCGCTCAAAGGTAAAATTCTTAACGTGGAAAAGGCGCGCTTCGACAAAATGGTCTCCTCCGAGGAGATCCGCGTGCTCATCACCGCGCTGGGCACCGGCATCGGCTCGGAAGATTTTGATGCCACCAAGGCGCGCTACCACAAGATCATCATCATGACCGACGCGGACGTGGATGGCGCGCACATCCGCACGCTCCTGTTGACGTTTCTCTACCGGCAGATGAAGGACCTGATCGACCGCGGCTACGTGTACATCGCACAGCCGCCGTTGTACAAGATCAAACGCGGCAAACAAGAACGGTATGTCAAAGACGACGAAAGCCTCAAAGGATACTTGCTGGACTCGGTCGTGGAGGACATTGAAGTCGCGACCGGGGACCGCTGGACCGGGGGGCGATCGCTGGCCGCGTTGCTCAAAAAACTCGTGCGCTACGACGCGTTGGTTCGACACTTCAACCGCCGGCAAATTCCCGGTGACTTGATCGAGGCGTTGGTGGCGGGAGAGGAACTGACCCGCGAGATGCTGCGAGACGCCAAGCGTTTGCGCCGCCTGCGCGAGGAAGTGGTTGAGCGCTTGCGCGCGGTGGTTGGCCTCGCCGTGGAGATGGATGTGGCCGTGGATGAAGAACATAAAGCCCAGAAATTAGTCGTTCGATACGTGACGTCCGGTCTGCGTCAGACGCTGGACGTGGACCACGGCTTCATCGCCACCGGCGAATTTCGAGAGCTGCTCACGGTGTCCCCGCCTGCGCTGGGCCTGGGATCGGGACCCTATCGGTTCCGGAACGCTGGCCGCGAGGGCGCGGCCGCGGGGCCCGAGCAGACCGCCGCGACGGCGTCGGGCCTGCTGGCGGCGATCTTGGAGCACGGTAAGAAGGAACTGGCGATTCAACGGTACAAGGGGCTGGGCGAAATGAACCCCGAGCAGCTCTGGGAAACCACCATGGATCCCGAGAAGCGCACGCTGCTCAAAGTGAATCCAGGCGACGGCGTGGCCGCGGACGACATGTTCACGGTCCTGATGGGCGACGAAGTGGAGCCGCGCCGCGCGTTCATCGAGAAACACGCCAAAGAAGTGAAGAACCTGGACATCTGATAGTGCGGTAGGGGCCTGCCCCGTAGTCGGAGACCTATGCCCGAACAAAACGTACTGATCAATATCGAAGACGAAATGCGGTCCGCGTACATCAATTACGCGATGAGCGTGATCGTGGGCCGCGCCCTGCCCGACGTGCGAGACGGACTGAAGCCCGTGCACCGGCGCGTGCTGTACGGCATGAACGAGATGGGCCTGGCGTGGAACCGGGCGTACAAGAAGTCCGCGCGCGTGGTCGGCGACGTCATGGGTAAATACCACCCGCACGGCGACGCCGCAATCTACGACACCATCGTGCGCATGGCGCAAGATTTCTCATTGCGGTATCCCCTGGTGGACGGTCAGGGCAACTTCGGGTCGGTGGACGGCGATCCGCCCGCGGCTATGCGGTACACCGAGGTGCGCATGGCGCAGATCGGTCACGAGTTGCTCGCGGATATCGATAAAGAGACCGTGGACTTCGGCCCCAACTACGACGACACCCAGACCGAACCCCTCGTGTTGCCCACGCGGCTGCCCAACCTGCTCGTCAACGGGTCCTCGGGCATTGCGGTCGGCATGGCCACCAACATTCCGCCGCACAACCTGAACGAAGTGGTGGACGGCTTGTTGCTCGTGCTGGAGAACCCCGGCGTGACCATCGACGAGTTAATGGCCGTGATCAAAGGCCCGGATTTCCCGACCGCGGGATTCATTTACGGCAAGCGCGGCATCGGCGAAGCGTACCGCACCGGTCGCGGGTCGCTCACCCTGCGCGCGCGCGTGCGCATCGAGACGCACCCCCGGACCGAAAAAGAGAGCCTGATCGTCACCGAGTTACCCTATCAGGTCAACAAGGCCAGGCTGCTGGAGAAAATCGCGGAGCTGGTGTCCGATCGCAAGATCGAAGGCATCGCGGACCTGCGCGACGAATCGGACCGCGAGGGCATGCGGATCGTGATCGAACTCAAACGCGGCGAAATTGCGGCGGTCATCCTCAATCAACTGTTCAAACACACCTCGCTCCAGACCACGTTCGGCATCATCTCGCTCGCGTTGGTGCGCAATCAGCCGCAGATCCTGAACCTGCACGGGATGTTGTCGCACTTTGTCGAGCACCGCCGCGAGGTGGTGGTCCGCCGGACGCGCTTTGAGCTGCGCAAGGCCGAAGAACGCGCCCATATCCTGGAGGGCTTGAAGAAGGCGATCGACCACCTGGACGCGGTGATCGCGCTGATCCGCGCGGCGGCGGACCCCGACGCGGCCAAGACCGGCTTGATGACGCGGTTCGCCCTGTCCGCGATCCAGGCCCAGGCCATTTTGGACATGCGGCTGCAGCGGCTCACGAACCTGGAACGCGAAAAACTGGTCATCGAGTACCAAGAGACGCTGCAAAAAATCGAATCCCTCAAGGCCATTCTCGCGAGCGACGCGTTGGTGCGCGGCGTGATTCGGGACGAACTGACCGAGTTGAAGACCAAGTTCGGGGACGAGCGCCGCACCGAAATCGTGGAAGAGAGCGCGGAGATCTCGTTGGAAGATATGATCGCGCCCGAGGACGTGGTGATCACGGTCTCACACTCCGGGTACATCAAGCGTAATGCGGTGAGCCTCTACCGCGCGCAGCGCCGCGGGGGCAAGGGCAAGATCGGCATGGGCACCAAGGAGGAGGATTTTGTCACCACGCTGTTCAGCGCCTCCACCAAGGACTACCTCCTGTTTTTTACCAACTCCGGCAAGGTATACTGGCACAAGGTCCATCAAGTGCCGGAAGCGGGTCGGGTCGCCAAGGGCAAGCCCATCATCAATTTATTGCAACTGGCGGAGGGCGAAACCGTGTCCGCGATTCTCCCGGTGTCGGAGTTTCGCGAAGACCGCTACGTGGTGATGGCGACCAAGAACGGCACCGTGAAAAAGACCGACCTGTCCGCCTACGCGAACCCCCGCGTCGGCGGGATCATCGCGCTCGGTTTGGAAGAAGGCGATCACCTGATCTCCGCGCTCGTCACGAACGGAGAAGAGGAAGTCTTGCTGGGGACCAAGAAAGGGTTGGTTATTCGCTTTCCGGAAGAAAACGTGCGACCCATGGGACGGACTGCCTACGGGGTCAAGGGGATTGAGCTCGAATCAGGCGACGAGGTAATCAGCATGGAGGTGGTACACCGACGCGAGGGCGCAACCCTGCTGACTGTGACCGAACACGGCTATGGCAAACGCACGGATCTGGCGGAGTACCGCTCGCAAAGCCGCGGCGGTAAGGGCATCATCACGATCCAGACCACGCCCCGAAACGGCGACGTGGTGGCGGTGATGCAGGTGGCCCCAGATGAGGACGTGATGATGGTGACGGCCGGGGCGCAAATGCTGCGCTTGTCCGTGTCGGCGTTGCGCGTGATCGGGCGCAACACCCAGGGCGTGCGGCTCATCGAAATGGCGCAAGGGGACCGCGTAGCCGCGGCCGCCATCCTGCGCGAAAAAGACGACGCGGGTACCGCCGGGTCCGACCCGGCGGGCAACGGCGCGCCTACGGCCGGCGAATAAGATCAGGGTCGGGGGGAGCGGCCGACGCGGCTTTGCGCAGCAGGCGCCTAGCGCTTTCGCGTACGTCGGGGTCGGAGATGGCGGACACGGTGCGATTGACGGCCTCGTCCTCATCCGGCGTCAACGGCGCGGCCGCCGGCGCGGTATTCTGATCGCTGGCTGGCGCGCGAGAGACATCCCCGATCACAAACCGCACATCCCGCACCACTGCTTTCCCCGCGTGCGGCGCCAGTTTTTCCAGTAACAATGGTTTGAGCAGGGTCAGTTCGTGCAACCACGTCGAGCTGTCCACCACCACCCACAGGGTTTTGGCGCGCACCTCTTTGGGTGCGGTGTGCGCCGCGATCTGAGGCCCGACGATCTGGGGCCACGACGAGATGAGCCGGTGTTCGTCCAACTTGGCTGTTAGGCCAAAGGCCGCGAAGAGCGAGGGAATGAGGGTGTCGGTAGCGCGCATCAAGACCTCGGGTGGCCGCATCCTACGGGCTTTCCACGCACCGCGTCAACCCGTGGGTGTTATAATCGCGCCGTGAAAACGCAGTCCAAGGAACACATCGTGGCCAGCAATCGCCGCGCGTACCACGACTATCACGTGCTGGAGACGTACGAAGCGGGTATCGCATTGGTCGGCACCGAGGTCAAGGCGCTGCGCGAGGGCAAGGCGAACCTACAGGACAGCTTCGCGCGAATCGAACATGGCGAAGTGCTCTTGCACCATTGCCACATCCAGCCCTACAGCCACGGCAATATTCAGAACCACGACCCGTTGCGCGTGCGCAAACTCCTGTTGCATCGTAATGAGATCCAGCGGCTGCTGGGCAAGACCCAGGAGCAAGGGTTGACGTTGATTCCGCTGAAGCTGTATTTTAATAAGGTCGGTCGCGCGAAGGTGGAATTGGGCCTGGCCAAAGGGAAAACCGGTCCGGACAAACGCGAATCCCTCAAGCGCCGCGAAGCCAGCAGAGAAATTCAGCGCGGCATGCGGGAAAGACAAAAGGCGTAGGGGCAAAAAATCTGGCAGCCTCGCGCCGGGAACCTACGCTGCGCCATATGGCGCAGAATGCAAACAGGTTCTTCACCGTACAGGTGGCGAAGCAAACCAGGCGCTGCGTTGCCCATCGCTAGCGAGGAAAGGGGGCGAATAGGCTCGACGGGGGTTACGACGTTTTAGATGGCGTGCCGAGGTCCCAGTGGGCTCGTAAAACAACTGGGAACGTATAACTGCCAATCAAGAACTGGCACTCGCAGCTTAAGCTGCGCGTCTTTTCATCGTAGATTGCCTGTTCTACCGAAAAGGCGCCGACAAACAGGCTGGCTGGGAATCCGCGTCCAAGGGAAACCCGGCGAGAACTTTCTTGGGCTAGCGGTCGTCGCGCCCGCCCTGGGCATCGACGGTGGCGAATCTCAAACAGGGCTACGCACGTAGGCATCTAAGGCTGACGATCTTCGGACGCGGGTGCAATTCCCGCCGCCTCCACCATTCACGAAGGCCATGCGACGAAAGTCGCATGGCCTTCGTCGTTCCCGCAGTTGGCCTACGAAAAGAACGGACTCCGCCCCCGGAAGATGGGCGTGCTCAACTGGCCCGCCACAGTGCGCTGATCGGCAGCGCGGACAACTTCTTGCCGAACGGCAAGACGTCATGGCCCGCGTAGAGCAGCGCCCCGCGGACGAACCGCTTGCCAGCCGCCTCTGCAAGCGCGTTGAGCCCGGAAAAGTCCTTGGCCCCGATGGTCGCGCTGGCCTTGATCTCGATACCCGCGACGCGACCCCTCCGATCTTCGAGCAGCAGATCAACCTCCTGCCCCGTGGCGGTCCGAAAATAGTAGAGATTGACGCTCGCGGTCGCCCACCCCATCTGCTTGCGTAGCTCGGAGACCACGAACGTCTCGATCAGGTGTCCCAACATCCCGCGATCCTCCGCAAGCCGCGCCGCGTCAAAGTGTGCCAGCGAGGCCGCCACCGCGCTATCCGGGAGATAAACCTTCGGCGTTTTAATCAGACGCTTTCCGAGGTTGCCGGACCACGCCGGCAAGAGCGTGACGAGGTAGGTGGCCTGTAGAAGCGCGAGGTACCTTTTGAGGGTCGTGTGGGGGATGCCCACCGCGCGAGACACCTCGGCCACGTTCATGAGTGCGCCCGAGCGTGCGGCGAGCAGCGCGAGGAGCCGCGGCAACTCGACCAGCCCCTCGATGTTCGACAGATCCCGCACGTCCCGTTCGATCAGCGTCCGCAGATACGAGACGAGCCACGCCTCCCGGCGCGCCGGTTCGGGCCGCGCCACCATCTCCGGATACCCGCCGCGTGTGAGCAGGCCCGGGAGGTCGCCGTCCCCGGGTTTGGCCGGCAGCAAGGACCACTCGCGGCCGCCGAACAGCGCGCCGATGAACCGCTCTTTGCGCCCGAGGATCTCCCCCTGGGAGAGCGGCCACAACTGGAGGATCTCCATGCGTCCCGCCAGCGAGTCGGACACCCTCGGCGCCATCAGCACGTTGGCCGAGCCGGTCAAGAGAAATCGCCCGGGGCGGCGGTGGCGATCAACGGCCAGCTTGATGGCCGAAAACAACCACGGCGCCCGCTGCGCCTCATCGATCACGGCCCGTTCGCCCAGACTCCGGATGAACCCTGAGGCGTCTTTGGCCGCCGCCAACACGTTCGGATCGTCGAAGGTGACGTAGGCGGCCCCGGTCGCGGCCGCATGGGCGTGGGCGAGCGTGCTTTTTCCGGTCTGACGCGCGCCGGTCAATAAGACGACCGGCGTGTCCGCCAGCGCGGCGTCGAGCCGTTCCTTGAGGTAGCGGGGATACATATCACCACGTCGTGGTGAATTATCTGCCACGACGTGGTGAGCAGTCAAGTCGGCAGGGCCGGGAAATCGGGGCTCGCTCAGATGTAGTTGAGTGCGGGGTGGCTAAACCGAAGAGAAGTCATTCTCACCGCAACAGCCACACGTTCTCTTGGGCCGCGCACTTGCCCTTCAATCCGCCGGGCACATCGGTGCTGGCGATGAGACGGACGTCATAGCGGCGTCCATAGTGTTGCGTGACTTCCTCGTTCGAAACCGAAAACGGCGGGCCGTCCATCACGCGTTGGTCGTACACGTAGGAAATGAGCAACTGCGGCGCGCGATTCGTGATCTCCATGAGGTGCGCCGTATAACGAGGGCGTATGGGTTCGGGGAGCGCCACCAACGCGGCCCGGTCATACACGGCATCGACGCTGCCGAGCACGCGGCCGGACAGATCAAAGATGTTGCCGATAAAAATGTCGAGATCGGGTCCTCGATAGTGCGTGAGCGCGCCACTGGTTGAGATCTGCGGCTCCACCCCGAGGTCCGCAAATAATTGCGTGATCGCCACCTCGCTCAGTTCCGCGCCCGCCACACGATAGCCCTGGGACAGCAGCCACGCGATGTCCAGCGTTTTGCCGCACAAGGGCACGAAGACTCGACAGCCCGTTGGAAGAGACAGTTCTTTGAAATGCGTGACTAGTAGCGGGTTGGCCTTGGGCTCGTGAAAGCCAATCTCATTCTTAGCCCACCGTTGGTGCCAAAAACTGGGATCCATACGCGCTCCGTCAAAACGTGACTGACATTATGCCTGGTTCAATCCGGCTTTGCCCAGAGCGCTGGCGGTGAACGGCGACGGTCAGTTCGACCCCTCATCCGTTTCCTTCGTGACGCATGGGTCATCGCGGTCGGCCTTGAGTTCTCCTGCGCGCTGTGATACCAACGGCGGGGATTGTCCACCCTTTTTCCACGGAGGGACCTCATGGCACACACCGTTCGGAAGGTCGACTACTTTTCCATGGATGCACCGAACCGCCCGGGAACCGCGGTCCGTCTCCTGAGCGCCCTGAAGGACGCCAGGGTCAATTTGTTGGCGTTCACCGGGTTTCCCCGCGGCCGTCAGGCTCAGATCGATTTCATCCCGGAGAACAGCGCGGCGCTCAAGGCAGCGGCCAAACGCGCCGGGATCCCATTGAGCGCCCGGAAAACGGGATTCTTGGTCGTGGGCGATGACAAGCTCGGAGCGGTTCTGGCGGTGTTGTCCACGCTCGCTCAGGCCAAGATCAACGTCACCGCCATCGATGCCGTTGCCGCGGGCAAAGGCCGGTTTGGGGCCATCCTGTGGGTGAAACAGCCCCACGTCAACAAGGCGGCAAAGGCGCTCAGGGCCAAGCGCTAGCCGCATAGTGCCACGAGCCCGCGCGCACGGCCAAGAAAGTGAGGGTCAGGCCCTGTAAGCAAACAGTGGTTGAGAGCGAAGCGGTCTGTAATGTGTTATTACAACCTGACCCTCAGCATGTTCCTTATGGTCCCGGTAAATGCTGAGCAGGTCAAGATTCCGCCTCAAAGGCAGTGGAGGCAGCTCTTTTGGGAGAAATGACTCTGCCTGCCCAAACGCGTCCCGCCAAGACAATGTTCGATACGGCTCTTTCCGACGCTTAGGATAAAAGAGCGATTTACCACTCTTCGAAATGAGCGACTTCAAGGCCAGTTCCCAGGCGTTCAGGAGCAGAATGACGCAGCACTCCTCTCGGTAATCGAAGCGGGGCTTGTTATAGATCTCGATTGCAGCAAGCATCGCTGCGTTCGCATTTCGCAAGAGCTGCTGGCTTGATCCCCTGTAGTTCATGAAGACCCTGAGGACAACGATACGCCAACGGGAATCCGAACCTGGTGGTGCGTCACGACTCCGCGGAGGCTTGCAGAAGGTCGGAGTGAATCTCGACATCCTGTGGCGACGCTAGACGACCCATTGGGATGTTATGTTCAAGAATTCGAAACTTCTTGATCAACGGGTAAAATCTTCCGCCGTCGTCCCTATCAGTGACGGTCATATAAAAGAGCAGGATGATCTCATTGGACGATAGCTGTGCACGGAGGAGGTTCGCGAAGAATCTCTGTTCATTCTCGAGGCGCGAGTCGACAAACCGGAGAATTTCGTACAGGTTTTCAAGATAGTGGCCGATGTATTGCTGATACCCTCCGTGAAAGCTTCTCCATCCTGATTTGATCGTTTGGTAGCGTTCCCCTTTCGGTGAATTTGGCGAATGAGGAATTGCCCCGAAAAGCTCGCGCCGAAAGATTCAAAACACTCCACCCCGATTGCTCCTTTAGACGCAAAGGGAGGGCCTAACCGGAGCAGATTGACAGTCTCATGATGGAGTCGCAATAACGCAAAGAAGGTGTTCTCCGTCATCTGTCGGGCTAGCGTGACGTTTTGTATTGCGAGCTGCTCTTTCTGCCCCTTCAATTCCTCATGTGTCAGTGTGAGTTCTTGCCTCTGGAGAGTGAGCTCCTGCTTCTGCAATAAGATCGTGAGAATGATCATCGCGAATGCAAGACCCGAAAACAGAGCGTTCACAGCACCAAAGACATCACCGAATTCGCCTCTCACTCCCCGGAAGTACGGAACCCATCCGAAGATCCCCCAAAGAACCAGAACAGCTATGACGACAACCCAAGGCTTCCGGACAAGGAATCGCGATATGCCACTGGACTCGTCAGCCGAATCCATTACTGGTTCGGTACTGCTTTCCGCATGAGATGGTGCGATCATAATGCCTTTTCTCCGCCCCGACTATTTTGGAGAAAACATTCGCTGAAGCACAGATTCGGTTAAGCGAAAGCGTTAAGGGTCTTGCAATACAACATCCCTCCCCCACCGCAGACGGGCCTCACCGCTTGCTGAATCAAGCCCGCAAAAAGATGTCGCCGAGCGAACTTACAAAACAGCGCGCAAGGCTCCTCGTACATTTGCTTAAGGTGGAGGCCCAGCTTAGCCCGTTGCGGGGTAGGGGGTCAAGAAGGGGCAAGGGCCGAGAGGGTGAGGGCTGTGGCAAGGACGAGGGGGAGAAGGGGTGAATGGGCGAAATGGCGAAACTGGGAACCGGAGAGTGGGCGTGTGAACACGAGCCGGAGAATCGGGAAACGGGAGAAAGGGCGGACGAAAGGAAACCGCGGATCGCGTCACACGGCTCGCTCCCCTGCCGCATGCCGGCCGTAGCGCGGGCGTCGCTCGCGGACCTCGAAGCCGATTCGCCGGCGCTTGGTCGTGGGCGGGGCCATGAGTTCGCGGATGGCGTCGAAGACGACTCGAAATTGGGCGTCGTATTTCTGCTCCAGCGCTGCGAGCTGCTGGGCCAGCTCCGCGTTCGATGCCAAGATTTGCCGCAAGCGCACGAACGTGCGCATGATTTCGACGTTGACGAGTACCGCGCGGCGGCTGCGCAGCACGCTGGAGAGCATGGCCACGCCCTGCTCGGTAAACGCATAGGGCGTGGCACGGCGGATGCCGCCCCAACTTGAAGTCACAATTTGTGATTTCAAGTTCGCGAACTCTGTCGCGCTCAATTGGAAGAGAAAGTCGGCTGGGAAACGTTCGCTGTTTCGCTTCACCGCCTGCAGCAGGGCACGCGGCTCGACCTCGTAGAGCTCGGCGAGATGCGTGCTGAGCATGACCTTCTGGCCTCGAATGACCAGAATTCTCGACTCGATGCGTTCCACCGGGACGACCGTTTTCTTATACGCCATCGCCAAGGTCCTCCACGTTTCGAATGATCAGTATCCTAGCCGTTCGGACGGATATCCCCTGACGGGTTGATCTCTGGCGGTCCGGTTTGCGGAGGCCCAGCTTAGCCCGTTGCGGGCTCAATGATCAAGAAGGAGGCGAAGGGACGACTCAGTGATGGGTCGGTCCGTTCACGCGGCGGATCGTTGCGACTTCACGTGGAGCTGCACGCGTTCATGCGCCTGGAGCACTTTGATGATGGCGAACAGGTTTTCCGCAGTCGGATTGCCCTGTGGGCCGAGCATCCGGTGCAGGCTCTTGCTGGACTTCTTGAGCGTGCTGGCCAATTGATCGAAGGAAATCGTCGCGTTGATGTAATCACGCAGCATGGCCTTGCCCGCGGCGAGGTCGCCGCTCAGTAATTGATTGATCGTCTCGATCAACAGGTGCTGGCGAAACCGCGCGTCGTGCCCAGCCCGCTCCATGATGGTGACTCGGAATGCTCGTGTGACCGGCATAAGTTCCCCCCTAAGTAACGTATGCGTTACCATGGTCACTCCGCGGAATGCAAGCGGTGACTCCTTCTGGCGCTACATCCGTTGGTGGGTCATGCGCTTCGGCCGTCCGTCAGAAGCTTACTCGCTCTCCGTCGGCACGCTGGTCAACAGCTCGACCAATTCCTCCCGCGTCAACGCTTTGAGAGTGGCCGCGTCTTCCTCCACGATGGAGTCCAGGAGCGAGGCCTTCTCGCGGATCATCTTGTCGATCTTGTCCTCCAGGGTTCCGCGCGTGATCAACTTGAACACTTGGACGCCCCGGGATTGGCCGATGCGGTGCACGCGGTCGGTGGCCTGGTTTTCGCGCGCCGCGTTCCACCAGCGGTCGTAGTGGATCACGACCGAGGCCGCGGTCAGATTGATGCCCAGGCCCCCGGCCAACAGGCTCGAGACGAAGACGCGGCACGTGGGGTCGGTCTGAAAGCGCTTGACCACGGCGCGGCGATCGCGCGTGGCGCCGCGGAGCTCCACCCAGTCCACGCCGTGTTTATTGAGCCATGCCCCGATCAGGTCGATCATGCCCAAATATTGCGTGAAGACCACGACCTTCTCGTCCCCGTCCAGCGCCTCTTCCATGAGTTCGGTGAACAACTCGAACTTGCCGGAGGCCATTCCCCGCCCTTTGGGGCCTTTGATCACCAACGCGGGGTGGTCGCAGAGTTGTTTGAGCCGCGAGAGCACGGCAAAGACGTGGATATAGGGAATCGGCCCTGACCCGTGGCGGATGTCGTCCGCGAGCCGTTGTCCGTCGCGCGCCACGACCTCGCGGTAGATCGCGGCTTGGGCCGGCGAGAGGCGACAGTGGCGACGATCCTCGACCTTGGGGGGCAACTCCTTGAGCACGTCGGCTTTGAGTCGGCGGAGTTTGAACGGATGGATCACGCGTTTGAGCACGGCCTCTCGGCCGCGATCACCGTGCTTGATAATGGGCGATTCAAACTCCCGGCGGAACGATTTGGCCGAGCCCAGATAACCGGGCAGGAGAAAGTCGAAGATCGACCAGAGTTCGGCCGGCCGGTTCTCAATGGGCGTTCCGGTCAGCGCCAAGCGGTGACGCGCGGACAACGACTTGGCGGCCTTGGCCGATTGGGTCGCGGGGTTTTTGATTTTCTGCGCTTCGTCCAACACCAGGTAGTTCCACGCGATCGCGCGAAATATCTCGGGCTCGCGCGCCAGCAACGAAAAACTGGTCAGCACCACGGGCGGGAGACGCCCGTGCTCCAGCGGTCCTCTCGTCGTCCCGTGATACCGCATGGGCTGTAATGTGGGCGCGTACTCGCGCAGCGTGTCTTCCCAGTGGTCGATCACGGAGGTCGGGCACACGATCAAGGAGGGGCGACTCGATTCCTCGCGCACGGCCGCGAGTAACACGGCCATGGTCATGTGGGTCTTGCCCAGCCCCATCTCGTCGGCCAGCATGCCGTGTAATCCGGTGGTGTGCAGAAACCAGAGCCAGTTGTACCCGGTGTGTTGATACGGGCGCAGCGAGCCCTTGTAATCCACCGGATCCGGCGCGGGACCCGGCGGCGTGAGGCGATCAAGGTCCGCTTCAAACCGTTGAACCGCCGTATCGCGCCGCACGTCGATGCCTGTCCAATCCGCTCGCTGCCGCAGGTAGCCCAGCCTCGGCACCAGCACGCGGCCGGATTCCACGCGGCCGCCGAGCGCTTCCCACGTCTGCGCCAAGGCCTGGGGCGGCGTGATCCAATCGTTTCCTCGTCGGACCGGGCGGCTGGTCTGCGCGGCCCGCAGCAACTCGTTCAGCGTCAACGTGTGGGCGCCCGTTGTGTAGGAGGGATCCAGCCACAACCAGTCGCGGTTTTCGCCCTGGGTGGAGACCGCGGTCAGCACCGGGGGCGGCAGCAGGCGGCTGCTGGCGACCTCGGGAGACGGACGGTACCGAGGATACTGCGACAACCGCGGCACATCCTGTTCCAGGAACCGGTGGATCGCGTCGCCTTCCAAGACCGTGGGGTTTGCGTGGGCAAAATAGGGACGAAACGCGTCGGGAACCGTCTCGGTTCGAAAAAACGTCCCGTCCGACCAGATCCACGAGGGGGTGACGATGACGGGATCCGGCCCCGGGTTGCGGCCCGCGCGTGACGGGTGACGGAACGCGGGGCCGAGCAGCAGGCGGCCGTCCGCGTCGTAGGAGGCCTGTAACTCCGCGAGCAACGGCGTTCGCAACATCCGGATCCCCAGGGCGCTCGGCGAGTAGGTTGCCCGGCCGCGAAGGGCGGCCAACGCGTCCGGGGTTGCGTTCGCGGGGAGCGTCATGACCGCGTCGTCATCGGATCCGCGCGGTTTGAACCGTAGGAGCACCTGGGGCGGGCCGTCACCGGTCTCCGTCACATCGAGCCGAAGGTCGGTCCACGTCGTGCTGTCGAGCAGGGACGGCTCGGACGGCGGGGCGAGCGGGACTGAATACGGCGACGGCGTCCAGGTCGGGGTCCACGGAGAGGGTCGCCGCGTCGGGCGCGCGATCCGGACCGGGCCGCGCGCAAGGGCGCGGTCCCGACGGGACAACCATCCGATGAGCACCGCCACCACGTGTTTACACGCGTCGCCGTCTCGATCGTGAAAATAGGGACACGTGCACTCCCAGTGCAGCCCGCTGGGCCCAACCGGCGCCACCGTGACCAGATACGGTCTGGCTTCGGTCCCCTGCACCCGTGCCCACAACGTGCCGGTGTCGGTCACGGTCAGCTCCAAGACCGCGCCATGTTGGTGGTACTCCCGGCCCCGGGAAAACACGGCGGGCGCGGCCAAGGCCGAGATATCGGTGATCGTCAGCGTGGCAAGCGACATGGTCACGAGGTGATCTTACGGCGATCCGCGCCGCGACACAAGCCGGGGCGGGAAGAGAGCCGATTTGCGAGGCGGAGTCGCGCTCGGTATAATGCGCGCTCGCCTCACGAAGGTCGGTAGGCCCGCACCCGGTCACGGGAGACGGACATGAGACTTCGGAACGTCGCGACACGGGTGGTGATTCCGACCACCCCCGTCACGCTCCTCCTCATCCTGACGACGGTCTTCGGCGCCTGGTCGCCGGCCTGGGCCGCGGGGTTTGCCGTGACCGCGCAGGGCGGCGCGGGGATTGCGCGCAGTTCAGCGGTGACCGCGCAGGCGGACGATCCGTCCGCCCTGTACTACAACCCGGCGGGCATCATCCAACTGGACCAAGCCGCGGGGTTGATCGGCGCCGCCGTGCTGCGTCCCCATGCCGACTACGAGCCCAGCGGGGCCGGCGCCGCCGCGACCGAACGTGAGCGGTACTACGTCCTCCCGCACCTGTACCTGACCGCGCCCATCGGGCCGCGGCTCGTCGCCGGGCTCGGCCTGTTTTCCCCGTTCGGGTTGTCCACCAAATGGCTCGCGGATTGGGACGGCCGGTTCCAAGTGATCGACGCCACGATCCGCACCGCGACCATCAACCCGGCGCTGGCGTGGCGGCCGAGCGCGCGGGTGGCCGTGGCCGGCGGGCTCCAGTACTCCGTGGTGGAGCTGTCGCTCCGCCGAGCGATCGACCTCTCGTCCGTTGCCTTGCCGGAAGGCGTGGCGTCTTTATCGGGCGAGGGCCGTGCCGTCGGATTTACGGCCGGGATGCTGGTCGCGCCGTCCCCGAGCTGGCAGGTCGGCCTCAGTTTCCGGAGTCGGATGAACGCCGAGGTCAGGGACGGGTGGGCGGACTTTACGGTGCCGGCGCCCGCCGCCGCGATGTTTGCCGACGCCACGCTGCGAACCGCGGTCACACTTCCGCCGTCGTTGCGCACCGGGGTCCTGGTCCGGGTGACGCCCCACTGGACGGTGGAGGGTGACGCGACGTGGACCGGCTGGTCCACGGTTGACCGGTTGGAGATCCGCTTCACGAACGGGCTGGCGGACGACATCACCACGTTTCGGTGGCGCGACGCCATGACGTACAGCCTGGGTGCCGAATACGAGGTCTCGCCGACCGTGCGGCTACGAGGCGGACTCTTGTACGATCGTTCCCCGATTCCCGACCAGTATCTCAACCCGTTGATTCCGGACGCGGACCGCCGCGGCGCTTCGCTCGGGATCGGAATCGGCTCGGGTCGCTGGACCTTGGATGCCGGGTACCAATTCCTGTGGTTCGAGCGGATCAAAAACAACGCAGTGGGAGCCGCGAGCGGAGCCGCCAACGGCCGCTACCGATCGCAGGCGCATGTGGCGGGCGTGAGCGCGGGGTGGCGGTGGCCGACGCGATGAACGCACGGTGCTCTGCTACACTTCCCATTGTGCCGATGTCCACGGTCGCGGAAACAACCACACCCGGGCCACGCAGCAGCGCGCCATGGTCCGCGATCGCGGTCGTGGCGGCGGGTGCGGTGTTTTGGGTGGTGTACCCATTCGTGGAAGGCAACCGGCTGCTCGCGGCCGGGGCGGTCGCGCTGTTGTGCGTGGGGCTGGTGGCGTACACCCGGCGGGTCCTGCCCGCGTGGGATCAGCGTGTTGCGCAACCGGAGCCGCGCAACGCCGAACGCGATGACGCCATGTTCCGGCGCACCCGGGACCTCGAGGGCGCGTACAACCAACTCAAAGAACTGGATGACGCCAAGACCCGGTTTTTTGCCATGGTCAGCCACGAACTGCGCACGCCGCTGACCTTGATCCTCGCCCCGCTGGAGTCGTTGCTCAAGGCGGAAACCGAACCATTGTCCGACAACGTCAGGCGGTACGTGTCGGTGATGCACCAGAACGGGTTGCGTCTCCTGAAACAAGTCAATGATTTGCTCGACTTGACCACACTGGATGCGGGCCGGATGACGCTACGCTTCCGTCCCGGCAACCTCGGGGTGTTCTTCCGAGGACTGGTGGCGTCGGTTGCGCCGATGGCAGAGAAAAAGCGGATCGGGCTGATCGGGGTGGAAGAGTCGTGTTTGCCGGATCGCGTGTATTTTGATCCGGATCGGCTGGAAAAAATCGTCTTGAACCTCCTGTTCAACGCGCTGAAGTTCAGTGACGCGGGTGGTCGCGTCACCTTGCGCTGGGGCCGGTCGGGAGAGGGACACCTTCAGGTAGTTGTTCTCGATACGGGCATCGGTATTTCGCAGGAGGACTTGCCGAAACTCTTCCAGCGATTCTCCCAGGTTGACGCCACCACCAGCCGCCGCTACGAGGGCACGGGGATCGGCCTGGCCTTGGTGAAGGAAATGGTCGAGTTGCACGGGGGGCGGATCGCGGTGGACAGCGAGCGGGGGCGGGGATCGACGTTTACCGTGACGATTCCATTGCTCCTCGATGCGCCGAAACAAGAGACCGCGGGCGCACCGACCCGTGAGGCCGTGGAGAGCGATGCTCCGGCGGACGACTGGACGCGCCAACTGCACGAGGCCGCGGAGCGACATGTCACCGGGGTGTACGCGGCGCCGACGGTGGCATCGGAACCCCACGGCGCTCCGGCCACCGGCCGGCAAGTGTTGATCGTGGAAGACCACCCGGACATGCGGGGGTTCATCGCGTTTGAACTGCAGAGCGAGTACCGCGTGCTCCAGGCGTCCACGGGTCGAGAAGGCGTGCGCGCCGCGGTGGAGCGCCTGCCCGATCTGATCATCTCCGACGTCATGATGCGGGAAATGGACGGATATCAGCTCTGCCGCGAGGTTCGCCGCGATCCGCGCACCCGGCACATCCCCATCATCCTGTTGACCGCGCGCGCGGACATGGCGATGAAAATCGAAGGCCTCGAGCACGGGGCCGACGAGTACCTCACCAAGCCGTTTAACGCCCAAGAGCTGCGCGCCAAAATCAAATCTTTGTTGGAGCTCCGCCGTTTGGAGCGCGAACTTCAGCACCGCCACGACGTGTTGGAGGCGACGCTGGCGGAACTCACCGAGACGCAGGCGCAGTTGGTGCAATCCGAAAAAATGGCGGGGTTGGGACTCTTGGTGGCGGGCATGGCGCATGAGATCAACAACCCGATCAACTTCGCGAAAAACAGTCTGACCGTGTTGCAGCGCGCGTGGAGCGAGCTCAAACCCCTCTTCCCCCCCGACCGGACCCCGGCTGAATCCGTGGAAGACGTGGAGGCGTCGTTGGGAATCGCGCAAAACGGAGTAGCGCGCACCGAGAACATCGTCGCGCAACTCAAAACCTTTGTCCGTAAGGATCAGAATCAGAACATCGAATGTTCCGTGCAGGAGAGCCTGGAATCAACCCTGAACTTGGTTCGTCCCATGGTGGGACCCGGGTTGGCGTTTCATCCCGATTTGCAATCGACTCGGCTGGTGCGCGCAGTGCCTGGTAAACTCAACCAGGTGTGGATGAATCTTGTGCAAAACGCGGTGCAGGCGGTCGGCCCTTCCGGCGATATTTGGATCGAATCCCGCGATCTCGAGCACGCGGTCACCGTGACGGTGCGGGATTCGGGCCCCGGGATTTCGCCGGCGCACCGCGCCCGGCTGTTTGAGCCGTTTTTCACCACCAAGCCGGTGGGGAAAGGGACCGGGTTGGGGCTGTCCGTGAGCTACCAAATCATTCACGACGTGGGCGGCCGGATCGACGTGCGGAGCGAGCCGGGACAGGGCGCGGAGTTCACTGTGGTGCTGCCGGTGGCGCGAGGCGCGGCCAAGGCCGCCTGACACACGCGATGAGGGACGCGATGGGCGAGCGCGTAGACTACAAGGCGTATCCGGTCCTGTACGTGGACGACGAGCCCTACGCGCTCGAGACCCTGCAACGGCAGTTTCGGCGAGAGTTCACGATTCTGACCGCGCCCAGCGGTGCGGCGGGACTGGAGATCTTGTCCCAGGGCGAGATCGCGCTGGTGCTCTCGGATCAGCGGATGCCCGACATGTCCGGCACGCAATTTCTCGCGCAGGTGCGCGCCCAGTACCCGGACACGGGGCGGATGTTGTTGACCGCGTATTCGGACCTGGAAAGCGTGGTGGACGCGATCAACGTGGGCAACGTGTCCCGCTATCTGACCAAGCCGTACGATGAACGCGAGGTGCAGATGGCCTTTCGCGACGGCATTGAGCGATATCTGTTGGTCAAAGAACGCGAGCGGCTGTATGCGGAGAAGGTGGAGACGCTCAAACGGATGGCGCGCGCCAATCGCATGAGCGCGGTGGGGACCTTGGCCGCGGGCCTGGCGCACGAAATCAACAACCCCCTGGTTCCGATTTCGACATTCCTGCAAATGCTCCCGGCCAAACGGGCAGAGGCGAGCGAAGACCCCGAGTATTGGGGCACGCTGTATCAGGTGACGGTCAAGGAAGTGGAGCGGATCCGGGGGCTCATTCGTCAACTACTGAACTACTCCAAGTTTATCGGGGCCGCCGCGCCGTTGCTGGCGGCCGCGGATTTACACGCCGTCATCGAACACACCGCGGCGTTGCTCGCGCCGCAGGCCCGCCTGAACGGGGTGTCGATCGCCGTACAACCGGATGCCTCGCTCGGGCTCGTCCAGATGGACCAAGAGCGGATGACGCAGGTGGTGCTGAACTTGATGCTGAACGCGATCCAGGCCATGCCCTCGGGGGGTACGCTGACCGTGTCGACCCGGGCGACCACCGTCCGATCCCTTCCCCACGTGGAACTGCGCGTGACCGACACCGGAGTGGGGATCTCCGAGGAGAATCTCGAACGATTGTTCACCCCGTTTTTTACCACCAAAGGCCACGAGGGCAGTGGGTTGGGGCTGCTGACGTGTTATCACGTCGTGGACGAACACCGCGGAACCATCGCGGTGGATTCCGCGCTCGGTCGCGGAACCACGTTCGCGGTGGTGCTCCCGATGGATCCGCGGACCGCGGACCGCCGGTCGCAGCGTTTTGGGGACACCGACTCATCGCTGCCCAACGCGGCATGATCCGACGCGGCTCTGATGCTCCGCCCGTTGCTGCGCCGTGGGTTAGGTGAGCCTGCGGCGTATCATCATCGCGTGTCATGAGGTGGCGCGCGGCGCGTTTGATCTTTCCTCACGCCCTTTCCTATAATCGCCCCACTTTTTTCAGGGGGAGAACCTTGCGGCCCGATGGACGAACAGCGAAGCAATTACGCCCAGTGAAGATCACCACGGGCTTCATCAAACCCGCGGAGGGCTCCGCGCTCATCGAAATGGGCGAAACCAAGGTGGTGTGTACGGCCACGTTGGAGAACCGCGTGCCGCCGTTTCTCAAGGGCAAAGGCGTGGGGTGGGTCTCGGCCGAATACGCCATGTTGCCCCGCGCCACCACCGAGCGCACCCAGCGCGAACGAACCAAGATCGGCGGACGGACGCAGGAGATCCAACGGTTGGTGGGTCGCTCGCTGCGCGCGGTGATGGATTTTGCGGCGATGGGCGAACGCACGATCTGGATCGACTGCGACGTGATTCAGGCCGACGGGGGAACGCGCACCGCGTCGATCACCGGCGCGTTTGTCGCCCTGGTGGTGGCCTGTCGCAAAGGCATGGCCGATGGACTGTTTACCGCGATGCCGGTCAAGGACTACGTGGCGGCGGTGAGCGTGGGCACTGTGAACGGCGCGCGATTGTTGGACCTCTGCTACGCGGAAGATTCCGCCGCCGAGGTGGACATGAACGTGGTGATGACGGGCGCCGGCGGATTCGTGGAGGTCCAAGGCACCGCCGAACGCACGCCGTTTTCCGCGAAGGATCTGGCGGAGCTGACGCGCTTGGCGGCGGGCGGGATCCGCAAGCTCACCGCGGTTCAGCGCGCCGCGTTGGGACCGAAGCTGGCGTTGTAGGCCGCGGAGGTGCCGTCGCCGAATGTTGCGGGGACGCGCGGACGCGTTCTAGTGCTCGCCACCACTAATGCGGGGAAAGTTCGCGAGATCACCGCGCTGCTGAGCGGGCTCGACTGGGAGTTCGTCTCCCAGCGCGACGTGGGCGTTTTAACGGGCGTGGAAGAAGATGGCCTGACGTACGAGGCCAATGCCCTCAAGAAGGCCGTGCCATTGGCCCGACGCCTTCAACTTCCCGTATTGGCGGATGATTCGGGATTAGAGGTGGATGCGCTCGGCGGAGCGCCCGGCGTGTTGTCCGCCCGGTACGCGGGCCTCGGGGCGACCGATGTGGACAATCGCCGACTGTTGTTGGCGCGCCTTCGCGACGTGCCACCCGATCGTCGAACCGGCCGGTTTCGGTGCGTAATCGCGCTCGCCGCTCCGTCCGGCGCGGTTCGCGTTTTTGCGGGATCAGTCGAAGGCCGGATCCGCGACACCGAGGCCGGCGTCCGCGGATTCGGCTATGACCCGGTGTTCGAGCTGCCCGAGCGAGACCTCACGTTCGCGGAATTGTCCGATGCGGAGAAGAATCGCGTCAGCCATCGGGCGCGCGCGCTGGTTGCGGTTCGTGATATGCTGAGCACGGATGCGGCGTGGCTGGAAGCCTGTCTATGAAAGGGCGTCTGCGGCGTTGTCGGTCGGCCTTGCGTGCTCACGTACGACCCAGTACGCTCCGCGCGCAAGGCTCTCCATCCGCCGTGCATCCGGTCTTCCCTGAATAGGCTTCTGGGAGCCGTGAACAAACTGGTCGGCTGATACGAGTACGGGGCGTAGCGCAGCTTGGTAGCGCACCTGCCTTGGGCGCAGGGGGTCGCTGGTTCAAATCCAGTCGCCCCGACTTTTTAAAGACGAAGGGGTGAGTGGGCGACGGGGAGAATGGGCGAAAGTACGTGTCACCCGCTCTCCCCATCTCCCCTCGTCGGTGCCTGTACACATGCGCCTGTAGCTCAGTCGGATAGAGCAACAGCCTTCTAAGCTGTGGGTCGGGCGTTCGATTCGCCCCAGGCGCGCCAGGCTGTCCGGCAGTTTTGTTGTGTTACGCGGCGCGGCGTTCGCGGGTGGGGTTCGCGCGAAGTTCTTGGGGCTTGCCGACCAGGTAGCCTTGGACCGGGCTGATTCCGAGATCGCGGACGACCTGGAGCTCGTCCGGCGTTTCAATACCTTCCGCGATGATGTTTTCCTTGGAATAGTTCCGCAGCGCGAGGACGAGGTCGCGGAGAAAGGTCAGAAATTGCCGAGACTCGCCGGCCTGCACAATGGTGGCCCGGTCCAGTTTGATGTAGTCCGGAATCAGCCGCGCCACAAACGGCAGCGAAATAAACCCGGCGCCGAAATCGTCGATTGCGAATTTATAGCCCGCGGCGCGCCAGGCTTTGGTGGTATCGAGGTGGCGCTCGACGTCGTGCAGGGCCTCGGCTTCCGAGATTTCCAAGATCACTTCGGTCTGAGGCGGTTTGGGGATCACGTTCAGGTGATCGAGCACGGCAAAATCCACGTTGATGAAGACCCGATGAAGTCCGACCCGCGCGGCGGCGCGAAGCTGGATTTGGAAACATAAACACTTGAGTTCGTGCAGTTGCCCCACGGCCTGATACCGGCCGAACAACTCGCCGATGCCGACCTTCCCTTGAGGGTCTCGGCTCAGCGCTTCGTATCCCAGGATTTCCCCGGAGGTGTGATCCACCACGGGTTGGAACACGGTGTGCACCGTTTGGTCATCCAATTGATATTCGTCTTCGCCGATATGCACCTTGTCGCCGCCGCGTTTGGCGATATAGAGCGCGCGATCCGCGAGACGGACCAGCTCCTCAACGGTTTGACCATGCTCGGGATACAACGCGGCACCGATGCTCACGTCCAACGGCATCCGGCGCTGCGTTCCCACCAATGCGACGGCCTTACGGATACGGTCCGCCGCAGTCAACACTCCGTCACGGGTGGTTCTGGTGAGCACGACGAGGATCTCATCTCCGCCCCACCGGACCACCAGGTCCGCGCCGCGCGTGGCTTCCAAGACGGCTTTGCCGACGTCCTGAAGCACGGTATCTCCGGCCTGGTGTCCCTGGGTGTCGTTGACGGCCTTGAAGTGATCGAGGTCGCATAACAAAAAGGCGAAGATCCCGCCAGCGGATTCGGCTCTCGAGAAGTGTTCGTCCATCCGTTCGTTAAAATACCGTCGGCTAAACAGACCGGTGAGGGCGTCACGCATGGCTTGTTTCTGGAACAACGTGCGCATCCGGCCGAAGGTCACCCGCGTATGGAGCACGTAGGCGCAGAATAAGGCGATGAGCACGACCAGTCCGGGTAATCCGCGCGTGGCGATGAGTTGAGACAGGTCGGTTTGTTTGGAGTCGTCCTGGACGAGGAGGTAGGCTAAGAGCACCGTGACGCCCCCGGACGCTGCGAGCAGGATGAGCGCGAGCGACCACAGGTGCCACTCGCGCCGTTCGATTTGCCGCAGGTCGTGTTCAACCGGCTCGCGTAACGTCGGGAGGGTGGTGGGTTTCTGGACCATGTGCGCGCTAAGGATAGCCGTGGACTCGCCCTGGTCAACCCGGTCCAACGCGGCACGGTGTGGCGTGTGAGAGAACACGCGGGCGTTTTGACAAACCGTTTCAGGCTCCGGTACAATACGCGCGCTTTTCGGGGGCGTTTGGCGCATGGGTGGGCGTGGTGAACACGGCCTGAGCGCCCGTCCACGTGGGGCGGAGACGTGCGCCTGTAGCTCAGCGGATAGAGCAATGGCCTCCGGAGCCATGTGTCGGGGGTTCAATTCCCTCCAGGCGCGCCATTGTCGTACATGTGGGCCGTTAGCTCAGCTGGTAGAGCAGCTGACTCTTAATCAGCGGGTCGTAGGTTCGATCCCTACACGGCTCACCACCCTTTCCGTCGGGCCGCTGGACTCACTCGATCCATGGGACAATCCAACTGGTCGGAAACGGGGCGCGTCGGGGGACCGGCGGGCGCGCCATCGGACGGCAACGCTTTGTTGACGAAAACACGTGCGAGAGTGGCGGAATTGGCAGACGCGCCAGACTTAGGATCTGGTGGGTCACCCCGTGGGGGTTCAAGTCCCCCCTCTCGCACCACTGTCGCCGTTGTGGTGTGGTCCGGGAACGTCGTCTCTTATTCACATTTTCAATAGCCCGAGTGCGTATGAAACTCTCAGTGGAAACAGTGTCGCCGGTCAAACGTGTGTTGGTCATTGAAGTGGAACCATCCGTGGTCGGCCGTGAGTTCGACACGGCGTATTCGGAACTGGGCCGCCGGGCCAAGGTCCCGGGGTTTCGCCCCGGGAAGGTCCCGCTGCCGGTCTTGGAAAAACGGTTCCACCGCGAAGTGACCGACGATGTGGTGCAGCGGTTGGTGCCCCGGTTCTACCAGCAGGCGCTTAAAGACGCCGGACTGGTTCCGGTGCAGCTTCCCATGATCGAAGAGTTGTCGATCGCCAAGGACGCGCCGTTGTCGTTTCGTGCGGTGGTGGAAGTGCGGCCTGACGTCGCACTACAACCGTATAAGGGCCTGCCGCTCAGACGGCGCCTCGCGGAGGTCACGGACGTCGAAGTCGGGGAAATGCTGGAGAACATCCGTCTTCGGCAGGCTGAATTGGTCAGTTACGAGGACGACCATGTGATCGCGGAGGGGGACTTTGCGGTCGTGGATTTTGAGGGCGCGTCCGATGGCCAGCCCCTGCCTGGCGCCAGCGCCACCGGGTACCTGGTGCACGTCGGTGAACAATCCGTGATCCCGGAGATCGATGATGCGTTGCGAGGGCACCGCAAGGGCGATCGCCTCGAAACCGAGGTGACGTTCCCGGCGGAGTATCAGAGCCCACAGGTGGCGGGGCGGCGCGTGGTGTTCCGGATCGTCGTGGGTGACGTGAAACGCCGGGTGCTCCCTGCGTTGGACGACGAGCTGGCTAAAGATCTGGGCCTGGCCTCGCTCGATGCCCTGCGCGAACGCGTGCGCACGGAAATCACTGCCCGGAAGGCCGCAGATCAGCGCGCCGACGAACGGACTGCGATCGTCAAATTACTCAATGAGCGGCATCAAGTGGACTTGCCGCCCAGCCTGGTACATCGAGAAGCCGCGGCATTAAAGGAACGCATGGAACGCCATTTGTCCCATGCGGCGCCGGGAACCTCGGTTCCCGGCGCATCGGGCGACATCATGGAAAAGGAAATCCACGGCGCGGCGGAAGGCCGCGTCAAAGGCGACTTGCTATTGGAAGCGATCGCAGACCGCGAAGGGGTGGCCGTGGGAATGGACGAAATTGAGCGCGAGGTCCAACGCATCGCCGCGCAAACGCGGTCCGACGTCCGGGAGGTCCGTAAACTGCTCGCGGGCGACAGCGGCGAGTTCGTCGGATTGCGGGCGACGATGCGTCGGGAGAAAACGCTGGATTGGTTGATCGATCATGCGGAGATTAGGGAAGAAGACGGCTCCACCGCCGGTCAGGAGCCTAGGTAAACACCGGGGGATGGAACCCCTTTCGTTTTCGTAAGGAGCGCGCATGTTGGTACCGATGGTCATTGAGCAAACGAATCGTGGGGAGCGAGCGTACGACATCTATTCGCGGTTGTTGAAGGACCGAATCATCCTCGTGGGCACCCCGATCGAGGATACGTCGGCAAATCTGATCATCGCCCAATTGTTGTTTTTGGAGGCCGAAGATCCGGCCAAAGACATCAGCATGTATGTGAACAGTCCGGGCGGACTGGTGACCGCCGGGTTGGCTATCTACGATACGATGCAATATATCAAGCCGGATGTCTCGACGATTTGTATTGGACAAGCCTCCAGCATGGGCGCCGTGTTATTGGCGGCCGGCGCGCGCGGCAAGCGGCATGCGCTGCCCAATGCTAGAATAATGATCCATCAGCCGCTCGGGGGGTTCCAAGGCCAGGCGACCGACATTGGGATTCATGCCAAGGAGATTTTGCGAACGCGCGAACGCTTGAACCAAATTTTGGCCAAACATACGGGACAGTCGCTTGAGAGGATTCAAGCGGATACGGAACGGGACTACTTCCTCTCGGGTGAGGAGTCCAAGGACTACGGCTTGATCGACAGCATCCTTGAACGGGGTCCCAGTATACCGAAAACGTAACCAGCGGACTCGGAAACACCTCGAGCGGCGCGGGAGAGGAGACGGGTGGACGACAAACGTAAATCGGACCGAATGGACACGCTGCGGTGTTCGTTCTGCGGGAAAAATCGGGACGAGGTCCGCAAGCTGATTGCCGGTCCCACCGTCTACATCTGCGACGAGTGCATCGAGCTCTGCAACGACATTATCGCGGAAGAATCCGAGACCCAAAAACAGTTGGTCACGTCGTCGTCGCTGCCCAAACCTACCGAGATCAAGCGAATCCTCGATCAATACGTGGTCGGGCAAGAGCGGGCCAAGAAAGTGCTGGCGGTCGCGGTCCACAACCATTACAAGCGCGTGAACGCGGGTTCGAGCGTCAGCGACGTTGAGCTGCAAAAGGGCAACATTCTCCTGATCGGCCCGACCGGCACCGGGAAAACCCTGTTGGCACAGACCCTGGCCCGTATTCTGGACGTTCCCTTTACCATTGCCGACGCCACGACGCTGACGGAAGCCGGGTATGTGGGCGAGGACGTGGAGAACATCATCCTGAAGTTGCTCCAAGCCGCGGACTACGACGTGGAGAAGGCTGAACGCGGCATCGTGTATATCGACGAAATCGATAAGATCAGCCGCAAGAGCGACTCCCCGTCGATCACGCGCGATGTGTCGGGCGAGGGGGTCCAGCAGGCGCTGCTCAAACTCATCGAGGGTACGGTGGCGAACGTGCCGCCGCAAGGCGGGCGCAAGCACCCGCACCAGGAGTTCATTCAGGTCGACACCAGCCAAATCCTGTTTATCTGCGGGGGCGCGTTCGTGGGCATCGAATCCATCATTGGGCAACGCCTTCAGACGCGAGTCATGGGGTTCGGCGCGGATATCAAGAGTCGGGAAGAACGACGGATTGGCGAGTTGTTGGCGCACGTGGAGCCCGAAGATCTGCTCAAATTCGGGTTGATCCCGGAATTCGTGGGGCGTCTGCCCGTCCACGCCACGCTGGATGACCTGGACGAGCAAGCCCTGATCAAAATCTTGAGCGAACCGAAAAATGCCCTGGTCAAGCAGTACGAACGGCTCTTTGCGTTCGAGAAGGTCCGTCTCAAATTCACCCCTGGCGCGTTGGCCGAAGTTGCGCGCCGCGCGTACGGACAACGAACCGGCGCCCGTGGACTGCGCGCGATTTTAGAGCGGGTGATGTTGGAATTGATGTATGAGATTCCGTCGTCCAAAAACGTGAAAGAGTGCATCATCACCGAAGAAGCGATTCAGAACACGGCCCAGCCGATCCTGGTGTACGACCAAGATCTGGGGATGAAGTCCGCGTAACGCCCCGATTCATCGAGACGCTCATCTCGACCATTCGCCTCTGATCAACCGCGTGAGCCGCCAGGCCCGTAAGCCTGGCGGCTCACAAGCGGGTTGCGTCGCCGTCCAGCCCGACTCATCGGGCCAGCCCGAGGCGAGACCAGTTAAATACCGTTCGCGAATCCGGAGATGAATTCACGGCCGCGGTCGGAGCCGTGACAGATCAGGCAGGATTGGGACGCCAGACGCGGACTCGACGCAACCAAGACGTAGGTGTGGCGACTGTCGGACCACTCAAGGGTGTGGTACCCGTCCACGTCCTCAGGGTGAAACAGGATGTTGCGGAAGCTGATCACATCGCGGCCCGCCAGACGGATTTCTTGCGGAGGTGTCATCAGTAATGACACCGTGTCCTCCCCAACCCGGTAGGCCACATAGGCTGCCGTGGTGTCCGCAGTTCGGGCGACCCGTCCCCCCACCAACTCAAACCCGGTTGGACTGCTGTGCGGGATGTCGACGGCGAACTTTAGGCTTTGCTCCAACCAGGCGGAAACGACCTTCCCGTCGGCATTAACTACATCCAAGGCGTCGGGTTCTCGCAACGAAAGTTGGTGCTGTTGCACCGCAAGTTTCACCAAATCCGGCACCTGGTGGCGGAACGTGCCGAACACGATCAGAGCGAGCACCGCAACCGCGAATCCCGTGATCGCGGCAACCCATGGAAGGGAGAACGGTTCTCGCTGCCCACGGTCGCGGCGAACCTCTCGGTCTAAGGCCACACGCAAGCAGGCTGCCGTAAATGTCGGGGCCGGCTTCACTTCAGCCGCCTCGTGTATGAGCGACAGGAAGGCCTTCTCCGCGAGAAAGGCCTCGCGACAATCTTCGCAACCCTTAAGGTGCGTATCGACGCGAACCGATTCCTTCACGTCCAACGCTCCGTCGAGGAACGGGTGCATGAGTTTCACGATGGTTGAGCAGTCGTACATGTCAGTTGGCGTTGGTGTGGGAGAGGCCAGCCCCCTTCCCGTCTTTTAAGGTTCCCCAATAATCGCTCAACGATTTTTTGAGCAGGTTGCGTCCGCGCGACAGGCGCGACATCACGGTTCCCAACGGGCACCCCATGATTTCTGATATTTCTTTATAATCAAAGCCTTCGACGTCCTTGAGGAGCACGGCCAGGCGGAGTTTTTCCGGCATGGCCGCCAATGCGTGCTCGAAGTCGCGACGGAAAATACCCCGGGCGTGGCGATCGTGAGCGTTGAGCAACAGCGCGGCAGACGACTGGTGTGGTTCGTCGTCAATGAGGTCGAGATCGTCCAGCGAAATCTCTCTGGCGCGTTGGTGGTACCGGTTGATAAAGAGATTCTTGGTGAGGGCAAACAGCCACGCTTTGTAATTGGCGATACGTTCATATTTCGGGTAGAAGCGGAATGCCCGGATGTACGCGTCTTGAACCAGGTCATTCGCGTCATCGCGGTTCCCGGTCAGGACCACGGCAAACCCATACAGTGATGGGAGATACGGGAGCGTGTGCTCCTCGAACTCCCTTTGTCGCGACTGATCCTGTGCCGTGAGCCGAAAATGCGTCATTGTACAGAATTGACCCTTTAGACCGCCGAAATCTTCCCTGGACCCCGCGTCATGACTGGGACGTTGCCCCGAGCCCGTGTGGCGTAGCGCCGTGTTCGATGGTCACCCCGATCTGGCTTCCGACCGACGCCAGCAGCTTTTCCTCGCGGGAGGTGAGCGCCCGGATATCGCGATATAACAAAAAAAGGATGCCGAGCACGTGATCACGTGACCGTAACGGGATGCCGACCAGGGAGATAAAGCCGGGATCCCCGGAGCGCGTCGAGTCGATACGATCATCCACGGCAAGGTTCTCGGTGGCCCACAGATCCCCGGTGCGCCGAATCTGTAAACTGATGGTGTGGATGAGTTCGATGAGATTGCTCATTTGCAAGGGAGACAGGGTGGGTAATTTGGTGGCGGTAATCGGCGAGGACCCGGCTGGAGGTTGCGCCATCCAAATCAGGCCGCCGTCCGCCTCCATGACGTCGAGCATTTTTTGCAAGGTCTGGTCCAGAAGGTCCCGAATCGGCAAGGATTGATTTAAGGTCGCGGCGATCGCGTACAGAATCGAGAGCTCTTTGTTTTGGTGCTCGATCTTCCAGGTTTTCTCCTTCACGTTTTCTTCAAGCCCGATGTAAAACAGTTTGAGCTTGTGCGCCATTTTATTGAATTGGTTCGCCAGATCCTCGATTTCATCCCCGGTGGCGACCTCGATGCGGTGGTTCAGGTTTCCTTGCCCGATACGCTCGGCGCCTTCTCGTAAGGTCTGGATCGGCCGCACGATACGGCGCGCGATCAGCGAGCCCATGAGCACGAACATGAGGGTGCCGGCCACGCCCGCCACGCCGATCCAGCGCAAGAGGGTGTAAATGGGCGCGTAGCTTTCAGCGGGATCTTGGCTGGTGATCACATACCAGGGTCGCCCACCGAAGTTGTCGGCGCCGAGTCGCTGGGTCAAGCCGACGGGAGCGTGCCCGGTGAGGGCTTCCCGTCCGGGAAAATGAACGTCGGCACGCGTCGCCAGCCAGCCCTTGTGGTTTTCGGTGACTGCCGTCAGATAGCTCGGTGAGAGGGCATGGCTTTGAAGCGGGGCAACCGGACAGAACACGACCACGCCATCTGCGGTGAGAATCATGGTGTGATCGGTTTTTCCGATCTTGGCGGACGCCACGCCCCGCAGCAGGGTATCGGCGCGCTCCACCAAGGCCAAGACTCCGATGGTTTGTCGATTTTTGACAATCGGCGTGGCGATGACGACAAGCGGATCGGCGGTCCCGGGCAGCGCTTCCACGCCGCTGACAAAGGGACGACCGTCCCTGTTTTGGAACGCGTGTATCCACCAGGGGGTCGCGCTGAAATCGTATCGGGCCGGTAGTCCTGTGGCTGCGACGAGGGCCCCATGGATATTGGTGACAACAACGGCTTGATAGAGCGTTGCATCGGGAGTCTGGGCGATGAATTCTTTCAGCGCCGCGGTGGCCCGGTTTCCCTGAATTTCGAGAAAGAAGGCATCAACGCCTTGGGCGGTCCGCCATCGCTCGTCGATTTCCCGAATGCGCGCCCGCACGTCGTCAATCGGGTCGCTGCTGAAAAATGCGTTCGATTCTTCGACCACGGTCAGCACGGACTGGACCGAAGCCAACAGCCGGGCCTCCTCGATGTGATGGCTGAACAGCGTGTCGATATTCGAGGCGGTTGATGACGCCAATTCTTCGAAACTGCGTCCGATCGTGCTCTTAAGGGTCGCGGTCCCGAGAAAATAGATGACGCCGAGCGTCATCACGCCCGAGACCACGCCGGCGGTGAGAATGAACAGGCCGAGACGGGTCTTGAGGCGCGGTCGCCACTGGAACAGGCCGAAGCGAGCTGACCGCTGGGGGCCCGACGCCGTCATGGCAGGCTGTCGATCCCTTTCTTCATGCTGCGGTCACTGAAGAAGGAGTCGGGAATACCGGTGTCGGTCTTAATGTCGTTGATGCTCAGGTAGGTCTCCGTGCCAGTCTGGGCGTTGTTGATGACCACCTTTTCCCATACCCACGCGTCTTTGATCGGTTTCCAAGTAATGTATTGGGTTTTAAGTAACTTGGCGTTGAGATCGTAGTAATCTACGCGTTCTTTCAGCGAGGTGTCCTTGGTGATCCACTTGACCACCTTGCCGTACCTATAGGACGGATCTGGTTTGATGGGCGTGCTTTCGATCATGTAATACGATCGATTTCCGACAGTGTCTTCTCCCAGCAGCTTGTGGGTATCGCGATCCACGGGACGAGAGACCATGTCGTTGGGGTTCAAGTCGGAACTGGCGATTCCCCCGGTCTCGGCATTGTTGGCCAACTTATTCACCTTGCCGAGAATCGGGATGTACAACCAGCGATCAGCCGGCTTCCCGCTTTTCGGGTCATAGGCCCAGAGCATGAACGAGCTGCCCTTGGCATCCGGCGGGTACTCATTGAACACGAGGACCTTGAAGTCCAGACCGTTTTCCCCGCGGTAATTCTTCCAAAACCGCCGGAGCACGGATTTGCGTTCTCCCCCGGTGGAGTCTTTGATGGTGAAGGTCAACTTGGCGGTTTGATCTTGTCCCGGAAATACGTCTTCGGATTTCTGAGCGATCTCCGTGGCCAAGACTCCTGCGTGCGCCGGCCACGACGCCGCAACCATCCAGGCCGCGAGTAATCCGACTGCCAGTCCCACACTGCGATGCCTCACGCCATCCTCCCTTTCCATTCAGTCGGTCGGTTCCCGCGACCACTCGTCGCGGGAACCCGATCCGGGGCTGTTCGGTTGGGGCTTGGGATCGGCGTCACACAATTTACCGGTGTCCCCGCACCCAAGCCGTCTTCTGGGCCTCCGCAAGGGCCCAACCCTTTATAAGACGGCTTGTGAAGGGTCGGCATTCCGCAGGGTCAAGAAATCGTTGATGTGAAATAGGCTTTCAAACGGTACGCCTCGTTGTATGATCGCCGCGCGCCCGCCCTCGTCGCGGTCCACCAAGGCAATCACTTTGACCACGGGATGGCCGAGCCGCCCAAGCACGTCGAGGGCTTTTTCCGTGGACCCTCCGGTGGTCACCACGTCGTCAACCACGGCCACCGCGGCCTCCGGAGCAAGGGGGCCTTCGATCCACTGGGCCGTACCGTGGCCTTTGGGTTCTTTGCGAACCACGAACGCGGCGATCGGTTCTCCCGCGGACTCGCTGGCGATCGCGGCGGCCAATGCGATGGGATCGGCGCCCAACGTGAGGCCGCCCACAGCCTGCACTCCCAACCCGCGCAGCCGTTCAAACACCAGACGCCCGACCAGGGTTGCGCCCTTGGGATCCAGGGTCACCAGTTTGCTGTTGAGGTAGTAGCGACTCAGTGCGCCCGAGGCCAGCCGGAACGAGGGTTCCTCGCTGTATCGAAATGCCCGTTCGAATAACAGGCGGAGGAGCGTGTCGCGATCGCTTTGCGTCGCCGAAGTCACGACGGTCATGCGCCGGTCCTTGCGCAGTGTACGGCGACTGTCCGTGGCGCCGATGGGTTCCTCATGCCGGGATCGTCCCAGATTTGACAATGCGTCACGTTTGACACCCCGTGAGGGGTTCCCTATAATAGGGCGTTTTTTTGGAAATAACAAGCAGAGGAGTGTGGTCGTATGTCCGTCACAATCAGGCAACCGAGTAATCTCCGCCGCAAGCGCACGCACGGATTCCGCAAGCGAATGTCCACCACCGACGGTCGTCGTGTGCTCAAACGACGCCGCGCCAAGGGGAGAAAACGCCTGACCACGGTCTGACGGGCGACGTCAGCGTGGCTCGAATCTCCCGCTCTCCGGAAATTCGACGAATCTTCGAGCGCGGTAGGCGGCTGTCTCGCGGCCCGCTAACGGTGGTCGGCCTTCGCCGCGCGGATGCGCCGGAGACTCGCCGCGCCGGCGTGGTGGTGGGGCGAAAATTCGGCGGCGCGGTGCAACGAAACCGCGTCAAACGCCGGCTGCGCGAGGTTCTGCGGACCCATCCCGAGTGTGTTCCGGCAGGATGGGATTGGCTGTTGCTCCCCCGCCCCGCTGTTCAGGCCTGGTCGTTCACCGTGTTACACGAACGGATCGCCGTGTTGTTTGGAGAATGGACCAAGACGTGTTCGTAGGTGTCTCGCCGGCAGCCAATGCGCGTCACGAGTGCGGAGTGTTGTGCCGCGCGTGTCTGGGGCTCGTGCGGGGCTACCGCCGTTTCATGTCCCCGTGGTTGGCGCCCCGGTGCCGGTTTCTGCCGACGTGTTCGGCCTACGCGGTGGACGCGTTGGAACAATACGGAGCGGCCAAAGGCGCATGGCTCACGATTCGACGCCTGCTTCGGTGTCACCCGCTGTGCGCCGGCGGGTATGATCCGGTTCCGTGACCGTTGTGAAACGCGCGGTGTCCCAATCCCTCTAACACGAGACGTGTGCCGACGCGATGGAACGTAACGCAATCCTGTTTTTAGTCCTGTCGATCTCGATCATCATCGGGTACTCGGTCCTGTTCCCTCCCGCGCCGCCTCCGAAGTCCGACGTTCAAAGCCCGACCACACCGCCGGCCCAGACCACGGGAACGACCGCGCCGCTGACGGCCGCAGCGGTCACGGCACCGGCGCCCGGTGCCCCGGATCAGGCGGCGTCCGCTGATGAGCGGACCATCGTGGTCGAGACCGATGTGTATCGCGCCACGTTGTCCACGCGCGGAGCGGTGATTACCTCGTGGCGGTTGGCTGGGTACAAGGGCGGCCCGGCCAAGGATACGCCCATCGACCTCTATACGGCGCCGGCCGCGGGCGGCCTGTCGCCGCTGGCCGTGGTGCTGGAGACCGGCGACGAGGCCGCGCGGGCGGCCATCCAGAACGGGTTGTACTCGGTGGACGGAGGCGACCTGCGTCTGGGCGCGAATCGTCCGACCGGTACGCTGAAATTCGAAACGCGGGGACCACGGGGTGAAACCGTGGTAAAACGGCTCACGTTTCACCACGACAACTATCTGGTAGACGTCGACGTCTCCACGTGGGGCGTGTCCGGGTCCTATCGCGTGGTGTTGGGCGAAAACTTCGGGATCCAGCAATGGGGCGACATGTCGTTTGTCGGCTACATCGGCCCCACCAGCCTGATCGACGGGAAGGTGGTGCAAGACAAACCATCCACCCTCGAGCAGCCCGCCGTACATGCCGGGCGCGTGACATGGACCGCGCTCCAGGACAAGTACTTCGTGACCACGTTGATTCCGAGCGCGCCGAGCAGCACCACGGTCGCGGAGCGTTTCGGCGAGAACCGCGTGACGATTGGTCTTCGCGAAACCGAGGCTGCGGACGGCAAAGCCCTGTCCGCGCGCTTATACGCCGGGCCCAAGGAGTACGACCGGTTGGCGGCGCTGCAGATCGGGTTGCAGGAAACCATCGACTTCGGCTGGTTTATCTACGGCAGTTGGGCGTTGGTGCGATTGATCGCGGAGCCGTTGTTCTTGTTGTTGCAATTCCTGCACGGGTTTACCGGAAACTTCGGGATCGCGATCATCATATTGACCACGTTGATCAAACTCGTGTTCGCGCCGCTCTCGCACAAGAGTTTTGTGTCGATGAAAGCCATGGCCGCGCTGCACCCGCAGACCCAGGCGCTTCAGAAAAAGTATAAACACGATAAGATGCGGCTCAACCAGGAGTTGATGGCGCTCTACAAGGGCAATAAGGTCAATCCGCTCGGCGGGTGTTTGCCCATGGTGGTGCAGATCCCGTTTTTTATCGCGTTGTTCAACATCCTGTACACCACGATCGAATTGCGGCAGGCGCCGTTCTTCTGGTGGATCACCGACCTGTCGGACAAAGACCCCTACTACGTGCTGCCGATCGTGATGGGCATCACGATGTTCGTGCAACAGAAAATGCAGCCCACCACCATGGACCCCACCCAGGCCAAGATCATGTTGTTCCTCCCGGTCATTTTTACGTTTTTCTTCCTCGCGTTTCCGGCTGGATTGGTGCTGTACTGGATCGCCAACAACTCGTTGACCATCGTGCAACAATACGTGACGCTGCGGTACTATAAGCCGCAACCCCTCGTGATTCCGAAAGGCCTGTCCGCGTGAGCGAGGGTTCCGATGCCGGAGCGCGTATTCCCGTCTGACACCATCTGCGCGATCGCGACCGCGCCGGGCGAAGCCGCGATCGGCGTGATCCGCCTCTCGGGTCCAAGCGCCGTCGCCGCCGCGGATCGCGTGCTGCGACTGCAATCGAAACAACCGCTCAAATCGCTCGAAGACCGCTACATGGCGTTCGGCCACGCGATCGATGAATCCCTAAATGGGATTATTGACGAAGTGTTGGTGACGGTCATGCGCGCGCCCAAGAGCTACACGCGCGAGGACGTGGTGGAGATCTCCTGCCACGGCGGCCCCCACGTGTTAAAGCGGATCATGAGCCTGCTGCTCGCGCCCGACGTTCGGCTCGCCCAGCCCGGCGAGTTCACGCGACGCGCGTTCCTCAACGGCCGGATCGACCTTGCGCAAGCCGAAGCCGTGATGGATCTGATCCGCGCGCAAAGCGATGCGGGAGCACGCGCGGCCGTGGCGCAACTGCGCGGCGGCCTGTCGATCGAGATCAAGACACTGCAGGAGCGACTGATCGGATTGCTGGTGGAGATCGAGGCCAGTATCGACTTTTCCGAAGAGGGCCTGGAGTTCCTGTCTCGCGAAATGCTAGCCGCATCGGTCGAAGAAGCCCTGCGCGAGATTCGGCGATTGCTCGCTACCGCGGATCGTGGCCGCATCGTGCGCGAGGGCGCATCGGTCGTGATCGCGGGTCGGCCCAATGTGGGCAAGTCCAGCCTGCTCAATGTGCTGTTGCGCGAAAACCGCGCGATCGTCACCCCGATTCCTGGCACGACGCGGGACACGATCGAAGAAGTCGCAAACCTTGGCGGGATCTCGGTGCGGCTCTCTGATACGGCGGGTGTGCGACAGACAAACGATCCCGTGGAAGTCGAAGGCATTCGACGTACCAAGGACGCGGTCGAAAGCGCGGATCTCATCCTCGCGGTGTTCGATGGATCGGAACCGCTGACGGACGAGGATCGAGTGTTGTTGGCCGAGCTCAAGCGTCCCTCGGTCATTGCGGTGGCGAACAAGGCGGACCTTGCGCAGCGAGTGAATGCCGAGACAATCAGTCGCGCATTTGGCGGCGCAATGATTCAGCGTGTCTCAACGCTCACGCGCGAAGGACTCGATGCGCTGACCAGCGAGATCGTGACGCGACTTGGTGGAGGTGTCGTGGCTAAGGAAGGTACGTTCGTGACAAGGCTTCGCCACGTCGAAGCGCTCAGGCGCGCAGAGGTCTCACTCGTGCATCTCCAAGAAACGTTGGCAGAACGTGGTCCGCACGAGTGCATCGCACTCGATTTGCGCGGCGGCGTCGACGCACTTGGAGAGATTTTGGGTACCGTAACGACGGATGATTTACTGAAAGAGATCTTTTCAAAGTTCTGCATCGGGAAGTAAAAAGGGTGCCGCCACCTTGTGGGGGGGGCTCAGTGGATTTTATATTCGAATAGGACACCGGGAAAGACAGATCGAATCTTAAGAAGCACCGGGCGACGTTCGAGGAAGCCGTCTTGGTATTCGGGGATAAGTTGTCGGTGACGATTGAAGATTCTGCACACTCCGGAGAAGAAGGCCGGTGTATAATCGTCGGACAATCGAGCCAGGGCCGAGCCTTGGTCGTGGTGTATACGGAACGAGGCCAGCGGATCCGGATTATCAGCGCACGGGTCGCGACTCGCCGTGAAAGGATGCATAGAAGAGACCAAGAACTAAAACCACCAGCCCTGATATGCGGCGAGAATACGATTCCTCCGGAGGTATCAGAGGAAAATACGCGAAGCGATTCGCACAGGGGATGAATATCGTGGTCCTCGACCCCGAGGTCGCGCGCGTGTTCCCAGACGCTGAATCCGTCAACAGCACCCTGTTTGGAGCTCTCAAAAGTTCTCAAACGGCAGAGGAAGGTGCCGGCGTAAATCGTCAAAGGTCAGCGGTTAGACGGCCTTGCGCAATATGCTGGCGCGCGACGCGAGGAGAGTCACGAACCGTAAGGGCCGCCAGCCACAAAACAAGAGTCGAGACACGGTTGATATTCAAAAGTCTGTCTGCGGAGTGGATCTCTTGGTAGTGCCCGTGTGCCTCCAGTAGTTCCCGGGCTATACTAAGCACCGATTTCTCAGGGCGATCAGTCCTACGATTCCAGAGCTCAATAGAAGCAACCCACTCGGTTCCGGGACTTGGACAGGAGTTGCAATGAAGCCATGCATACCGGAGGCGTCTTGGTAGGTTCCAACCAACTGTCCGCTGTTGTTCAGATCAAGGATGTGGGTAGAGATCGCGCCAGGAACATCCACGGTTGAGAAAATCCCCTCGCTCCACACGAATCCGTGAGTCCACCAGCTACCGGGTAGCCCGTCGACAATATTATAACCCCCGGTCAGTCCCACGACCTGCCCGGCATCGTTAACGCCTTCGACCCGGGTGATGTATGCATCGGGGAATCGTATGGAAGTTGTGATACCGCCGCTGACCAGCACGCCACGTTCCTCGCTTCCACTGCGGTAGGATTCCGTACCTACAATATCTCCGTGGTTGTTAATCCCAGTCGCGAAGGTCTCTGAATTGTAGAACGGACCGCCAAATGGACTAGCAAGGAAGGTGTAGTCGCTTCCGGAATAGATGAATGACCGAAAGCCGCCACTGGCGCCAGCGTTGCCCACGATTTGGCCCGAATCATTAATATCCTCGAACATCGTGAGGGGCGTTCCAAAGAATTCGTCGTATGGGATCTGCAGAGTGGTGATGGTCCCTCCGCTCAATAGAGCGCCCTGGAAGCTGGAATTGGTGCCCACGACGTCACCGTGATTATTGATCCCATATGGCCTAAAGGCACTAATATTGGTAAATCCTCCGCCACTATAGAAAAGCCCACCTCCCGGCCCATTGCCTACAATATCTCCCGCGTCGTTGATTCCAGTTGGCGTGTAATCAAGCGTCGTGAAGGTATACGACACGGCCTGCGCGGTTGGAGCAATGCCCACGGCCACGCTAAAGGCCAAGAGAACAGCGAACAGTATTCGATGGGAGGAACAGAACATCGGAGACTCCTTACATGGCTTAGTTGAGAGGACCCGGTGAGTTCCCCCAGACCATCCGGTTGATGGCCGACGCATTCGTCTTAGGTTAAGAGAATATGGTACCAGTATACTCAGCCACGGGTAAGGAATGCAACAGGCAGGAAATACAATTCTACGAAAATGACGGTTGATTGGTTTCATACTCTCATTTCTGGTACAGTTCTCCGCTCGACGGTACCGTTATCAAACGATGGATGGTATGCATGAGGAATGGAAACGAATGTTCCACGTGGAACATGAGGCACTGGCGCACCGTGTTCATATCGCAGGCTGAGGGCGTCTCGTGACACCAATATGAAACTTGGCCCTTCTTCTAACGTTATCGTCATCGGTGCCGGCCATGCTGGCTGTGAGGCGGCTCTGGCTGCTGCGCGTATGGGGTGCCACACCCTGTTGTTCTCGATGAACTACGAGAACATCGCCCAGATGTCGTGTAATCCAGCAATCGGCGGGATTGCCAAGGGGCATTTGGTGCGGGAAATTGATGCGCTGGGTGGGCAGATGGCGCGAACGATTGATGGGACCGGCATCCAGTTTCGGATGCTTAACACCAGCAAAGGGCCAGCAGTACGCGCGTTGCGGGCGCAGGCGGATCGGGTGCGGTATCGGCTGTCTATGCAGGCTACCTTGGAGGCCGAACCCAACCTGACGATTGTTCCAGAACAGGTTGTGCGCCTTGTAGCTGGTGATGCGGGGGTTAATGGAGTCGTCACGGCGGACGGGACCCTGTATCGCGCTAAGGCCGTGATCGTGACCACTGGAACGTTCTTGCGCGGACTGATTCACGTTGGGCTGACGAATTTTTCGGCCGGTCGCGCGGGCGAGCCTGCGGCGGAAGGGTTGTCCGTTAGTCTTGAAGCGTTAGGTTTCACCTTGGGACGCCTCAAGACCGGGACTCCGCCGCGCTTAGATGGCCGCACGATCGATTTCTCCGTCACCACGCCGCAACATGGCGACAATCCGCCTCGGCCGTTTTCGTATCGGACTGAGCGGATTACTCAGTCACAAGTTCCGTGCTTTTTGACGTACACCAGCGCGGAGACGCACGCGGTGATTGCGGATAATCTGGACCGCTCGCCCTTGTTTACCGGCGTGATTCAAGGCACTGGCCCGCGCTATTGTCCGTCAATCGAGGACAAGATCCACCGGTTCAGCGATAAAGAACGTCACCAGGTCTTTCTGGAACCTGATGGTCTGGACACGCCGATTTATTACCCCAATGGCATTTCCACCAGCTTGCCTGTTGATGTCCAGCACCGATTCGTCCGGACGATTCCAGGGCTGGAGCGCGTGGAGTTCATTAAGCCTGGGTACGCAATCGAATACGACTATGTCCCGCCCACGCAACTCTGGCACACCCTGGAAACCAAAGCGGTTCCCGGCTTGTACCATGCGGGCCAGATCAACGGCACCTCTGGATATGAAGAGGCCGCGGCACAGGGTATTATGGCCGGGATCAATGCCGCGCTGGCCATCCAACAGCGAGAACCCATGGTCCTGGAGCGGTCACAGGCCTATATCGGGGTGCTGATTGACGATCTGGTCACCAAGGGTACGAACGAGCCCTATCGCATGTTCACGTCGCGCGCCGAGTATCGATTGTTGCTACGACACGACAACGCGGACGCGCGGTTGATGGATCTGGGCGCACGGATCGGCTTGATCGACGGCCAAACGCATCAACGGTTTCATGTGCGGCGTGACGCGATTCAAGAACAGATCGGACGACTGTCGCGATTACGGGTTCGCAGCACGTCACTCCCAGAAACCTGGAAGTGGCTCACGCCCGAAACATCGGCCGCGCAGTTGATCAGGCGTCCGGAGGTCGCGTTGACGGACTTGGCCGCGATCTGGCCTGAGCTGAAAGCTGTTGACCCCGAATTGATCGAGCAGGTGGAACTGGAGATCAAGTACGAGGGGTATCTGAAACGCCAGGAGCAACAGGTCGAGCGCTTCAAACAGCTTGAAGACCGAAAAATTCCTATCGGTTTTGCCTTTGACCGCGTCAACGGCCTGTCGCGCGAAGTGGTGGAAAAGCTTTCGGCCGTGTCTCCGCGTTCATTGGGCCAGGCCTCCCGTATTTCCGGCGTCACGCCTGCGGCCGTGTCGTTGTTGTTGGTCGCGCTCGAGCGCGACCGGCGCGGTGGATCAGCGACGGCACTCGCCGGCGTCTAACTCCCGCACGTGTCCGCCGCCTCCCCGCTTCAACTCCTTGAGCGCGGTGCCGCTGCGTTTGGCGTGGTTATTTCCCGAGACCAATTACTGCTGTTCGAGCGATTTCTTGCCGAGCTGCAGAAATGGAACCAGCGGATCAATCTCACGGCGGCGGAAACGCTCGATGAGCTTGTCACGCGGCACGTGGTGGATTCTCTGGCTGGCCTGCTGGTTCTGAACGCCTTACCACGTGGCGCTCACATCGCGGACTTGGGATCAGGAGCTGGATTTCCCGGTCTGCCCATGAAAATTGCGCGGCCTGACCTGCACATGACGTTAATCGAGCCAAGGCAGAAGCGCGCCGCGTTTTTAACCACGGTCTGTGCCCTGCTCAAGCTGCAAGACGTCACCGTCGTCGAGGAAACGGTGGGCCCAAAACGCCGATCAACGCATCTGGCCGGTCGATTTGACGCGGTCGTGATGCGGGCAGTCGCGGAACCGCGATCCGCGAAGGACTTGGCTCTTCCACTGGTCAACCCGGGCGGCACGGTCGTCATTTGGGCTTCGAAGCAGCAGGCCGAGCACGTGGATAGCGGGTTTTCCGTGCGCACGTACCGGATTCCCGAGACCGATCTCATCCACGCACTGTTGCTCTGGCGCGTGCCCACCTAAACCAGCACCCTTGTCGGTGAGATGTTCCACGTGGAACATCTCATGTCTATCATTCGATGCGCTGGTTATGCTACGATCCCGGCCGTTGAGATGACCATGGACGGTTCTCCGCGCGTGATTGCGATTGCCAACCAAAAAGGCGGCGTGGGCAAGACCACGACCGCGGTGAACCTTGCCGCATCCATTGCTGTGGCGGAGCGCCGCGTGTTGCTCGTTGATCTTGACCCGCAGGGCAATGCGACCAGCGGCGTGGGGCTACTGGGCGAGCGCGGGCCCGGAAGCTACGCGGTCTTGATCGGCGCCTGTAAGGCATCGGACGCCATCCGGAAAACCGAACTTCAGTATCTCGACGTGATTCCAGCGGATGTGCACTTGGCGGGCGCGGAAGTGGAGTTGGTCGGGCTGCCGGAGCGCGAGTTGTGTTTGCGGCGAGCCCTTGATTCCGTGGCGAGTGCATACGACTTCGTGTTCATTGATTGCCCCCCGTCGCTGGGTTTACTCACGGTCAATGCGTTGACCGCGGCGCGGTCGGTCATTATTCCGGTACAGTGCGAGTACTACGCCATGGAAGGGTTGAGCCGGTTGTTGGATACCATCAAGCACTTGCAACAGTCGGCCAACCCCAGCCTGCGGATCGAAGGGATCGTCTTGACCATGTATGACCCGCGCAACAACCTGTCGGTCCAGGTCGCGTCCGAAGTCCGCAGCCATTTGGGCGAGCAGGTCTTCGACGCGATCATTCCGCGCAACGTGACCCTGGCCGAAGCCCCGAGTCACGGCAAACCCGCATTGCTCTATCAAATTGCCTCGCGGGGCGCTCAATTGTATATGCAGCTTGCCAAGGAGGTGCTCAAACGGACAGCATAGACTCCAGCGTCTCGTCGGCGAAAGCCCGTCCGGGCGGTGAACGCAAAGCCCTTGGGCGCGGATTGGAAGCCCTGTTGGGCGACGCGGCTCGTCCGGCTGAGCGAGAGACCGAGCGCGGCCTGACGATCCCGGTCCATCTCATCTCGCGAAGTCCGCATCAGCCGCGCAAGCGTTTCGCGGAGGCCGCGCTCGAAGAGCTGGCCGCGTCGTTGCGAGAGCAAGGCGTGCTCCAGCCGGTGGTGGTGCGGAAAATCCCGAATGGGTATGAGTTGATCGCGGGCGAGCGTCGGTGGCGCGCCGCGCAACGGGCGGGTCTGGCTGAAATTCCGGCGGTGGTAAAAGACGCCGCGCCTCCGGACGCGGCGGTGCTGGCGCTCATTGAGAACCTGCAGCGCGAAGATCTCAACCCTATGGAGGCGGCGCTGGCGTTCCGACGGTTGATGACGCAATTCGGCCTGACGCAGGACGACGTGGCGCGCCGCGTGCATAAAGACCGCTCCAGCGTGGCGAACACGCTGCGGTTGTTGCAATTGCCCGAAGAGTTGCAGCAGGCGGTGCTGGATGATCGCTTGAGCCATGGGCACGCCAAAGTGCTGCTGGGGTTGGATCCCGACGTCCAACTGGTGTTGGGACGCCGCGTGATGGCCGAGGGGTTGTCGGTGCGGCGGACCGAGGACGTAGTCAACGCCGTGTCGCGCCGCGCGCGTCCGCGTCGCGTCATCGCGGTGGAGACGGCGGACTTGGAAGCACGGCTGGCTCGCGCTATCGGCGCCCGCGTGGTGATCCGAGGCACGGCGCGCTCGGGACAGATCCACATCCATTACGCGTCGAGCGAGGAACTGGATCGTTTGCTAGAATGGCTGGAGGCTGGACCCAATGCGGCTCGCACATCGGCCGGGTCATGAGGACCCCGACATACACGTAAGGAGATCACGCGATGTTGACCAAAAGAGACGACCGAGACAAACGCAATACGAGTTCAGACGAGATCATCGCCTTTTTGGGCAAGGGCACGCGTTTTAAGGGCGTGGTGACGTACGATGGCACCGTGCGCATCGACGGACACATCGAGGGCGAAGTCATCTCCACCGGGACCCTGATTGTGGGCGAGACCGCGGTGATCGACGCCGAGGTGTCGGTCGGAACGCTGGTGTGCGGGGGCAAGATCACCGGGAACATCACCGCCACCGAGAAAGTTCAGTTACTCAACCCCGCGGTGGTCACCGGCTCGATCAAAACGCCGGTGCTGATGATCGAAGCGGGCGTGCGGTTGAACGGTCAGTGCGAGATGAAGGGTGAGGGGCGGGCGGACGTGATCGTGGATCATGAGCCGCTGGCGGTTGCAGCGAACGACCGGTAGGTCGCTCGCTGCCGGCCGCCGATAAGGGGCGGCTGCTGCGTTGTCACTGCAGCCTCGCTTCCTCACGTACGACACAGTACGCTGCGGAGCGAGGTTTTGTTCCGCCTTGCATCCGCCACCTTCTTGGCGGCCAGCATCAACACAGTTGGCGTCCTATCTGGCCGCCCCTTGCATTTTGAGGTCGGAACAGTTCAGGATTGAACCCTTCGGCAGGCTGTCATGCCTGCCGCGAAGACAAATATGAGTCGAGAGAAAAAAGTCGTCGTGGGCCTCAGCGGTGGGGTGGACAGCGCGGTGGTGGCGTCCATGCTGGTCGCTCAAGGATATCGCGTCGAGGGGATTACGCTGCGCACGTGGTCCGAGCCGGGTGAGCGCGAGAAACGCTGGCAGGATCGCTCGTGTTGCAAGATCGGCATTGCGCAGTACGTGGCCCAAGAACTGGGTATCCCGCACAGAGTCATCGACGCACAGGAGCGGTTTCGCCGCGCGGTGATCGATGATTTTTGCGCGACGTACGCGGCCGGGCGCACGCCCAACCCGTGCGTGTTGTGCAACGAGCGCGTGAAGTTCGCGTTGTTGGCCGAGGCGGTTGAGGAAGCGGGCGGGGATTTGCTTGCCACGGGTCATTACGCGCGCGTGGAACAGGACGCGGTCACAGGGCGGTACCGGCTGCTCAAAGGCATCGACGCGCAGAAAGATCAGAGCTATTTCCTCTATCGACTCTCGCAGACGCAGCTCCGACGCACGCTTTTCCCCCTCGGCGAGTTCACCAAGGCCGAGGTATGGACCAAGGCCCAGGCCATGGGGTTACCCGTGGACGACATCGCGGAGAGTCAAGAGATCTGCTTTGTTACGCAAAAGGACTACCGGGAGTTCGTCGCGGCGCAGCTCCCCGAGACCGAACGCCCCGGAGCCCTGGTTGGCGTGGAGGGTGAACCGTTGGGATCCCACCGCGGGGTGGCGTTTTACACCGTGGGCCAACGCCGCGGCTTGGGTGTGGCCGCGGGTGAGCGGCGCTACGTCACGGCCGTGGACGCGGAACGCAACCTGGTCGTGCTGGGCACGGAGGCTGACTTATACCGCGAGTCCTGTTTGGTCGAAGACATCCACTTTGGCGCGGTCGCCGACATTGCCGAGCCCCTGCGTGTGTCGGCCAAGTACCGGTACAAGACGCCGGAAGCCGCCGCCTCCGTGAGCCGTAGTCACGATGGTCTCCTGCACGTGACGTTCGACGAGCCGCAGCGCGCCGTCACCCCGGGGCAGTCCATCGTCTTGTATGACGCCGACATCGTGATCGGCGGCGGCGTGATCGCATCGACCGAGAACGGCTGAAGTCGGAGGATGGTTTCGCTCCGCCGTTGAAGCCGTCACCCTTCCCCAGTCCCCTCCGTTGATGTTCTGATCCTGCCTTGCGCGTTCACCGCCGCGCAGTACCCTTACCCTCGGCGTGGTTTAGGGAGGGAGCGCGTGGCGCGGCTCGCGGATTATCAGGTCCTCGACAAGATCGGGCAAGGCGGTATGGCCTTGGTGTACAAGGGCCGCCAGACGTCGCTCAACCGATCCGTGGCCATCAAGGTGCTGTCCCCCAAGTTCTGCCAGGACCCGTCGTTTGTGGAGCGATTCAACCGCGAATCCCTGATCATCGCCCGCCTCCGGCACCCGAACATCATCCACGTGATCGACCGCGGCATCAGCGACGGACGGCCGTATTTCATCATGGAATTTATCGAGGGCACGGACCTGGCCAAGGTCATCAAGGAGAATACCAAGACCCTGCGCGAGAAAACCGAGATCATCGTGCAGGTCTGCAAGGCCTTGGCCTACGCGCACAAAAACGGCGTGATTCACCGGGACATCAAGCCCGGCAACATTTTGCTCGATCCTGAAGGCAACGCGCTGGTGGCGGATTTCGGGATCGCGCACCTGTTCCAAGGCGACGACCCCGACAGAAACCATGGAGACGGTCCAGTCGTGATGGGCACGCCGCGGTACATGTCCCCCGAACAACGCGTGGATTCGTCGACGGTGACCGCGGCGAGCGATGTGTATTCGTTGGGCGTGGTGATGCACGAACTGTTCACCGGCCAGCGATTCGAAGGCACCGCGACCACGCCGTCCGTCGTGAACCCGGAACTCCCTTCCGGTCTTGACGCGGTGATCACCCGCTGTTTGGAGTCTGATCCGGCGCGTCGCGTTGCGAGCGCCGACGAACTCAAAGACCACTTGCTGGAGGCCATCCAAGGCGCGCATTTGGCTCAGGCGCAGAAGCAGTCCGCGCTGCAAGGCCTCGCGAACCTGCAGAACAAGTTCGCGTTGCTCGACGTGATCAAGCAGGACCGGCACGGCGCCGTGTATCTGTTCGAGGATCGCGGGGATCACCGGTTGATGGTCATCAAAAAAGTCGTGGGCAAAACCGGCGGGCTGCGCGAGGCCAAATTACTCCATGCGTTACGCCACCCGCGGATCGTACCGATCTACGGTGTCTCGAGCATGGACACCCAATTTATCATCGTGATGGAATACGTCACCGGCGGGAGCCTTCGCGATCGCCTCGCCAAAGTGCGGCCGTGGCACGAGGGTTTGGCCGTGGCGCGAGACATCTTCGAGGGCCTGAGTTTTGCGCACAAGAACCACGTCGTGCACGGCAACCTACGCCCGTCCAACGTGCTGATCGCGGAGGACGGTCACGTCAAACTCACAGATTTTGGGTTGGACGAGCACTACGGACCCGGCGGGGCCCAGGGGAATTGGTACCACCCGCCGGATGAACCGCGATCCCAAGCCGCGGATATCTATGCGGCGGGCATGATCGTGTATGAGATGGTCACCGGGTCGCTGCCGTCGTGGAACCACTGCAAATTGGTCCACCACGAGACATTTCGGACGCTTCCGCCGGATGTGCAAACACTGCTGACCACGATGGTTTCGCGAGACGTCTCCCAACGTTACGCCAACGTGGACGAGGTGTTGGCCGCGCTCACACGGGGTTCCCAACGGTCGGGCGCCAGCGTCGCCAATGCGCGGTCGCACGATCGACGCGGGAAAACCCGGCGTGTCCTGATCATCGCGGCCGTGGCAATCGGCGGTGCCGTTATGGCCGCGCTCGCTCTACGATTTCTCCCCGCGCTCCGAACCTTCTTGAGCCAGATCACCCAGCGGATTCCCTGAGACATGGCGCAGTGCCTGCCGCGTCGCCACGACGTGGATGAGTTTCGGGTGTCGCGTCGACGCGCCGTATAGGGCGAATTGACTTCTTTTGGGAGCCTGTGCTACGGTACCGCCTTTGTTTTAGGGGGCGTATCGTGCAGGGTGAAGTGCTGGGACGGCGCTACGCCAAGGCGCTGTTTGAATTGACGAAAACCGATCCGGGGTGCGAGGCGATCGCGGCCGCGTTGTCCGAGTTGGGGCGATCGCTCGATGCGCGCGGACCGCTGGCCGACGCGTGTTTGAACCCGCGCTACCCGATCGAAGCCAAGCGGGCGGTGCTGATCGCGGCGATCGAGCGATCCGGGGCCGGTGGACTCGCGGTGAAGTTTCTTTCGTTGTTGTTGAAGAAAAACCGGCTGTCGTTTCTGTCGACGATCGCGAGCGCGTATCAAGCCCTGTTGGATGAGGCCGCCGGCCGCCGCCGGGTGAGCGTGATTTCCGCCAAGACGCTGGACCAGCAGGAACAGGCCGCGCTCACGCAACGCCTGCAATCCCTCACGGGTCGGACCGTGTCCCTCGACGTGTCCGTGGATCCCACGGTACTTGGCGGATTGGTGATCCGATCCGGCAGCCTGTATTACGACGCCAGTCTCAAAGGCCAGTTGGAACGTCTACGCCGGCAGTTGGTCGCCTCTTAGTCCGCGGCGTTTCCACGAAGGAGTTCGTGCATGCAAATGAAGGCGGAAGAAATCACCGAAATTCTCAAGGGCCAAATTAAAGGCTTTGACGGCGCGGTCCAGGCTGCCGAGGTCGGCACCGTGCTGCAGGTCGGCGACGGGATCGCCAAGATCTACGGCCTCGAACACGCCATGGCCGGCGAATTGTTGGAATTTCCCGGCGGGATCAAGGGTATTGTGCTCAATTTGGAAGAAGACAATATCGGCGCGGTGTTGCTGGGCAGCGACACGCTGATTAAAGAGGGCGACACGGTCAAACGCACCGGGCGTATCGCCGAAGTGCCGGTCGGCGACGTTATGATCGGCCGCGTGATCGACCCCATCGGCGTGCCGGTGGACGGCAAGGGGCCGATTACGGCGAAAGAAACCCGCCGCGTGGAAGTCATCGCGCCGGGCGTGGTGCAGCGTCAACCCGTGCGCGAGCCGTTGCAGACCGGAATCAAGGCCATCGACGCGATGATCCCGATCGGCCGGGGCCAGCGCGAATTGATCATCGGCGACCGCCAAACCGGCAAAACCGCGATCGCGATCGACACCATCATCAACCAGAAGGGCCAGAACGTCATCTGCATCTACGTGGCGATCGGGCAGAAGCGTTCCACCGTGGCGCGGGTGGTCAGCACGCTCGAAGCCAAAGGCGCCATGGCGTACACGATCGTGGTCGCCGCGACCGCGAGCGACCCGGCGCCCTCCCAGTTCTTGGCGCCCTACTCCGGCTGCGCGATCGGCGAGTACTTCCGCGACAACGGGAAACACGCGCTGATCGTGTACGACGATCTGTCCAAACATGCGGTGGCGTATCGCCAGTTGTCGCTGTTGTTGCGCCGGCCGCCGGGCCGTGAGGCCTATCCCGGCGACGTGTTCTACGTGCACTCGCGTCTCCTGGAGCGCGCCGCGAAGTTGGCGGCCGAATTGGGCGGCGGATCGTTGACCGCGTTGCCGATCATCGAGACCCAGGCCGGCGACGTGTCCGCCTACATTCCGACGAACGTGATTTCGATCACCGACGGCCAGATCTATCTGGGTGCGGATCTGTTCTATTCCGGGATCCGGCCCGCCATCAACGTCGGCTTGTCCGTCTCGCGCGTGGGCGGGTCGGCGCAGATCAAAGCCATGAAGCAGGTGGCGGGGACGCTCCGGTTGGATCTGGCGCAGTACCGAGAAATGGCTGCGTTCGCGCAGTTCGGCAGCGATCTGGACAAGGCGACCCAGGCGCAGCTTGCGCGCGGAACGCGCATGGTGGAACTCCTCAAGCAGGACCAGTACGCCCCGCTCTCGGTGGAGATGCAGATCGCCTCGATCTTCGCGGGCATCAACGGGTTCGTGGATGATCTCCCGGTGAATGAAGTCCGCCGGTTCGAGGCCGAGTTGCTCAGATACATCGACGGCGAGCAGAAGGCGTTGCGCCAGGACATCGCGACCAAGAAGGCGCTCGACGCAGACCTGACCGCGCGGCTGAAGGCAGCAATTACGGAGTTTAAGTCCAAGCGATTTATCGCGCGCGCCTAATCCATGCCGAGTCTGCAGCAAACCCGCCGCCGTATCGGCAGCGTCAAGAACACCCAGAAGATCACCAAGGCCATGAAGCTGGTGTCCGCTGCAAAACTCCGCCGCGCGCAAGAGCGGATTCTCAAGGCCCGGCCGTACGCGCAGAAGATGGAAGCCCTGCTGTCCAACCTGGGTGGGCGCGTGAGCCGCGACGTGCATCCGTTGCTCGCGGTTCGTCCGATCAAGCGCGTCGATATCGTGGTGGTGGCGTCCGATCGCGGGTTGTGCGGCCCGTTCAACACGCAACTCGTGCGGCGCGCGATGGAGCTCGCGCGCGCGCAGCGGGAGCAGGGACGCGAGGTCTCGCTCACCTGCGTGGGGCGCAAGTCGCGCGATTTTTTCCGCCGCCGTGACATCCCAATCCGGCACACCGCGGCGGGCGTGTTCGACAAATTGTCCTTCGAGCACGCGGCGGAGCTGGCCAAGAACGTGATGGACGCGTATCTGGCCGGCGCCGTGGACGAGTGCTGGCTGATCTACAGCGAATTTAAGTCCGCCATGTTGTCCCAGATCCAGGTCAAACGCGTGGCGCCGATCCAGGCCGAGGGAACCGATGCGTCCGCGACGGACGCGGGGCCGGACTACCTGTACGAGCCGTCGGACGAAGCGTTGCTGGTCGATCTGGTGCCGCGCGCGGTGGAGATCGCGATCTGGCGGGCGCTGCTGGAGTCCTCGGCCAGCGAGCAGGGCGCGCGCATGATGGCGATGGATTCGGCCTCGCGCAACGCCAAAGAGATGATCGCCAAGCTGACGCTGATCTACAACAAGACCCGGCAGGCCGCCATTACGAAAGAATTGATGGATATTGTCGGGGGCGCAGAGGCGTTGAAGTAGGGGCGCACGGCCGTGCGCCCGTTTCTCCCTAATCTGTGAAAGGAAAAAGCCGTGCAAACAGGTCAAATCGTGCAGGTGATCGGTCCGGTGGTGGACGCGGAGTTTCCCCGCGGCGCGTTGCCGTCGATCTACAACGCGCTCAAGATCGAACAACCGGCCGACGATAAGGCTGGCCGCGCCGCGATCAACCTGACGCTGGAAACTGCGCAGCACCTCGGGGAGAACCGCGTGCGGGCCGTGGCCATGTCCTCTACCGACGGGTTGGTGCGCGGGATGGCGGTTCGCGACACCGGGGCGCCGATTTCCATGCCGGTCGGCCCGGAAGTCCTGGGCCGTATCCTGAACGTGGTCGGCGATCCGGTGGACCAACAGGGCCCGGTCAACGCCAAGGCGCGCTTGCCCATCCATCGGCCCGCGCCGTCGTTCGAGGAACAAGAAACCGCCACGCAGGTGTTCGAGACCGGCATCAAGGTGATCGACCTGTTGGAACCTTACGCGCGCGGCGGGAAGGTCGGTCTCTTCGGCGGCGCCGGCGTGGGCAAAACCGTCATCATCATGGAATTGATTCACAACATCGCCAAAGAGCACGGCGGGTACTCGGTGTTCGCGGGCGTGGGCGAGCGCACGCGCGAGGGCAATGACCTGTGGTTGGAGATGAAGGAGTCGGGCGTGATCGACCGTACCGCGCTGGTGTACGGCCAGATGAACGAGCCGCCCGGCGCGCGGTTGCGGATCGGGCTGTCGGGGTTGACCATCGCAGAAAACTTCCGCGATCAGGAGGGCCGCGACGTGCTGTTGTTCGTGGACAACATCTTCCGGTTCACGCAGGCCGGTTCCGAGGTGTCCGCGCTCTTGGGCCGCATGCCGTCGGCCGTGGGGTATCAGCCGACCTTGTCCACGGAGATGGGCACATTGCAAGAGCGCATTACCACCACCAAGAAAGGTTCGATTACGTCGGTGCAGGCGATTTACGTGCCGGCCGACGATTTGACCGACCCGGCGCCGGCCAACGCGTTCGCGCACTTGGACGCCACCACCGTGTTATCGCGTCAACTGGCCGAGTTGGGGATTTACCCGGCGGTGGACCCGCTAGACTCCACGTCGCGCATTCTCGACCCGCAGATCGTGGGCGAGGAGCATTATAAAATCGCGCGCAACGTGCAGTTGATTTTGCAGCGCTACAAAGACCTGCAGGACATCATCGCGATCTTGGGCATGGACGAGTTGTCCGAGGACGACAAGCTGACCGTGTCTCGCGCGCGCAAGATCCAGCGGTTTCTGTCGCAGCCGTTCTTCGTGGCCGAGGCGTTTACCGGCATGTCGGGCAAGTACGTCAAGATCAAAGACACGATCAAGGGTTTCCGTGAAATTACGGAAGGCAAATACGACGACTTGCCGGAGCAGGCGTTCTACATGGTGGGCACGATCGAAGAGGTCGTGGAGAAAGCGAACAAACTCGGAGTCGCGTCGTAATGGAGAGCCGCTCCGAAGGCCGGCTGCACCTTGACATTGTGACCCCGGAAGCGCTCGTGGTGTCGGAGGTGGTGGATGAAGTGACGGCCCAGGGCGTGGAAGGAGACTTCGGCGTGTTGCCGGGCCACATCACCTTTCTCACCGCGCTTAGGCCAGGGCCCTTGGTGTACCGCATGGGCGAGACCACCAAACGTGTGGAACTCGCGGGAGGCATCGTGGAAGTGCTCGACGACCGCGTGACCGTGCTCGCGACCGCATTGTCGGGCGGGACCTAAGAGGCCGCGCGCCGCTCCATGCGGCTGGGATCGACCCCGACGGCGCGCAGCAGCCGCCGGGGTTTGTCGTTGATGGCTTGAATCAACGTCCAATACCCGAACGGCCCGATCGTCCGCTGGACCAACACCCGCAGGGTTGATCCGGCGAGCAGATCGTCCAGTCCAAGGTCCGAACGAAATCCGATCTGGCGGCACATCGGAGAGATCCCCCGTTCAACCAACGCGCCCACATGGTGGGTGGCGTGGAAGTGATTAAGAATTACAATGGTTCCGCCGGGTTTGCACACCCGTTCGATTTCGCGGAGCGTGGCCTGCGGGTCCGGAACCACGCTCATGACGTAGGCCGCCAAAACCGCGTCAAACGCGTTGTCGGCGAAGGCGGTGTGCGACGCGTCCATGCGCAGGACACGCGCGTCGCGCAAGCCGCGGCGCGCGATCTTCTCGCGGCTCTTCTCCAGCATTTTTTCGCTCACATCGATGCCCGTGACCCGGCATCCCACGGGATACAACGGCAGGGATAAACCGGTTCCCACCCCCACTTCGAGCACGCGCGCTCCCGGCTTCAAGCCCAGGAGGTCGACCGCGTGGCAACGCGAGACGTGGAACACGCGTCCGAAGATCAGATCGTAAATCTTCGAGTACGACGAGTACACCCGTTCAACGTGCGCCGTATCCATGGTGCGCTCCGACCTGGGTTGTGCGGCGGGGAAAGCCCGGAACGGCACATCCCCGACGTGCATATTGCGCGTATGCTAAACAAACTCGTTCTGACCTGTCAAATATTCAAGATCTCGGGTCAATCAGCGCGACGGATTGGCGTTGCGGGTGATAGTCGAGTTCAGTATACTGACGCGTCCCGCGCTTTCGCGAGCGCGGCGGAGATCCGACGCCATGCCTCCCGGCTCCATCATACGCAGCGTGTTGTTTCGTCCCGGCGACGTCAACGCCTTTTTCGGGCTGGCGGTCGATAACTTGACTCAAATGGTGATCATGGCGTCGATTTTGATCGGCGCGTTCGGCATGCCGGCCGACGTCGTCCTGTACGGGATGATTCCTGGCTCCGTGATCGGGGTCTTGATCGGGAACCTGGTGTTCACGCGGATGGCGGTGTCGCTCGCCGTGCGATCCGGACGCACCGACGTGACGGCCATGCCGCTCGGCATCGACACGCCGTCCTTGTTCGCGTTTACGTTCGGGGTTGTGGGGCCCGCGTATCTGGCGACCAAGGACGCGACCCTCACCTGGCGGATCGCGAGCGCGGTAATCGTCACGGTCGGGGTGGTGAAGATCGGCGGTGCGTTCATCGGGGAGGCGGTTCGCCGCGTCATTCCGCGGGCCGGGCTGTTGGGCCCGATCGCGGCTATTGCATTGGTGTTGATTGCGTTTTTCCCGTCGCTGCGGATGATGTACGATCCCGTCCCCGCGTTCATTGCCCTCGGTGTGATTTTGGTCTGTTTGATCGGCCGCCATCAGTTTCCCGGGCGACTGCCCGGCGCGTTTGCCGCGGTCGTGGTGGGGCTGGCCGTGTACTACGCGTTGCAGGCGCTGGGACTCGGGGTCCCGCACAGCGCGCTTCAGAACGGGCACAGCGCGTGGCGGATCGCGGTGCCGTGGCCGTCGCTCGGGTTCCTCGACGGCCTCCCGTCGCTGCCCACCTATCTCCCGCTGGCGCTGCCGTTCGCCCTAGTCGTGGTGATCGGGGGCATCGACGTGACGGAAAGCGCGGCGTCATCCGGCGACGAGTATCCGACCGGTCGGATCATCTTGACCGACGGCCTCTCCACTCTTATCGGCGGGCTGTGCGGCGCCGTGGTGCAGACCACGCCCTACATCGGGCATCCCGCGTACAAACGGATGGGGGGCGGCGCCGGGTATACCCTGGCCGCAGGGTTGGTGGTCGGGCTCGGCGGCGCGCTGGGGCATATTTCATTCTTGGCCGGATTGATCCCGGAAGCCGTGGTCGCGCCGATCTTGATCTTTATCGGGTTGGAGATCACGGCCCAGACGTTTGCCGCCACCCCCAAAGCGCATCACCCCGCCTTGGCCATCGCGTTCCTCCCGGTGCTCGCGGGATTGGTCCTGATTCAGAGCAACGCGCTCATGGGGAATCTGGGGGTGCAGCCGTCGGCCCTCCAAGGGGAGTTTGCCGGCACGTACCGCGCCATGCTTTTGTTGGGGAACGGATTTGTCGTCACGGCGCTGGTGTGGGCCGGGACCACGGCGTTTATCATCGACGGCCGGCTTCGGCGCGCCGCCGCGCTTATGGCCGCGGGCGCGATCGCGGCGCTCTTCGGCGTGATGCACTCGCCGTACGAGAACGGCCGATTGTTTTTCCCGTGGCTCGCGGAGACCGCAACGCCGTGGATCCTCAGCGCGGCCTACGCCACGGTCGCCGGTTGGTTGTTGGTGATGGCCAGCCGTGTGACCGGCCCGGCCGCCCCTCACGCCTAAGAGCCTGTCCATGAAAGGCCATCTGCGGCGTTGTCGGTCGGCCTTACGTGCTCACGTACGACCCAGTACGCTCCGCGCGCAAGGCTCTCCCTCCGCCTTGCATCTGGCCTTCCCTGAACAGGCTCCAACTGGGGATACTCGGACAGCCTCGTGCGCGGGATCTTTGTCCGTCGTTACGTGTCTGGGAAGAACGGGTTGTGGCGGAGTTCGTCGGCGACCGTGGTGATGGGGCCGTGCCCGGGCAGCAGGATCGTGGCGGTGGGGAGCGCAAGGATTCGGGTGGCGACCGCCGTCCGGAGTGAGCGGTAGCCGCCCGGAGACATGGCCCGTCCCATTGATCCGGCGAACAGGGCGTCGCCCACCGCGCAGACGTTTCCGATCGCATAACACGTGCCCCCGGCCGTATGGCCCGGCGTGGCGATCGCGGTGAGGGAGACGGTTGGGCTGACCGTGATGACTGTCCCGTCTTCCACCGCCAGATCCGGCGTTTCCCGATGATGCGCGCGGTACGTGGCGATCTCGGCTTTGGGCGCCGCGACCCGCGCGCCGGTTTGCGTTTTGATCAGCGCGGCGCCCTCCATGTGATCTTGGTGGCAGTGGGTGAGCGCCACCCAGCGCAACAACAATCGCCGGTGCAACACCGTCTCGATGGCGCGGATCGGTTCGTACCCCGTGTCGATCAAGACCGCGTCAGGTTCTCCCTCACGATAGAGCAGGTACGCGTGCACCGCGTACCCGTGCATCAACCCGGTGAGTGTCTCGACGCGGAGGCCGTCTGATGGTTGGGGGAGTGGGGTCGTGGGGCGTGCTTGTCCGCGTTGAACAGCCGCGAGTTTTGCGGCATCGAGGTGTAAGGTCTTGGCGAGTAAGGCGAATTGAACGGCAGTGGGGGCGCCTGATCCGGCTTCCCAGGATTCTAACGCCTCGAACGAAACCCCAACGAGTTCGGCAACATGTGCCAGAGAAAAGTCGTGCCCTGAGCGTGCCTTTGCGATAATGTCGAACCACTCGTCTTCGAGTTGAGCCATGTATCTCACTGAGAATGGAACATTTTTGTCAAAAAGCGTGCCCTGAGCATATTGTGGTTGACGATTTCGCGGAATGTCTGGTATGATCTCGCGGTTTATCGCTTAAAACTAACCTTGGAAGGAGCGGGATAAGTATGAAGCTGGTTCATGCCACGGTTGTTGGGGATACGCACCTCGTGCTGTCGGAACCCTTGCCGAAGGACGCCGAGGAAATCACCATCCGAATCCGCTTGGCGACCCCGGCCCCGGCGCGCCAAACCATGGAGCTCGCCAAGCAACACGGCTAGTTCGCCCGCTGAGCCGGCTGCCCGCTCAGCTTCCCGCCGGAGCGTTCCCCGGTCAACCGATCCATCGCACCGCCTCGATCCCTGATACACCGTGATGGGGCGTCTTATTGCTGCCTCAGAATGGTGACCTTTTTCATTACCACCGGGGTCACCGGACGATCGCGCCCATCTTTCGGCGTTCTGGCAATCTTGGCCACAACCGCCTGCCCTTCAACCACTTCCCCGAAAATCGTGTGTCGGCCGTCGAGCCACGAGGTTTCTTTTTCCGTGATAAAGAACTGGCTGCCGTTTGTGCCGGGACCTGCATTGGCCATGGACAGGCGTCCCGGTTTATCGTGTTTGAGCGCTGGGGAGAATTCATCCCCGAATTGATACCCGGGTCCGCCGGTTCCATCGCCGCGGGGGTCGCCGCCCTGGATCATAAAGTCAGGAATGACCCGATGAAAGATCAGTCCGTCGTAGAACGGGCGCTTGACCTTCTGTCCGGTTTTGGGGTCGGTCCATTCCTTGGTGCCTTCGGCCAGACCGATGAAATTTGCCACGGTCTGCGGAGCCTCCTTCTCAAAGAGGCGGCACACGATCTTGCCCAACGTGGTCTCGAAGACCGCGTACGTTCCCGGTTTAAGCTTTTTGGCTTCCGCTTCATCGGGTTGCCCCGCCAAGACCATACCCACGACGCCGATCACGATCCAACTCACCACGTCCATACATCCTCCTTGGTTGCCGAACAACGGTTCGTGTACTCGCACGGGTTGTACCGCGTTGAGGCGCGGCGGTCAGCCGCCTTCCGGGACATCGTCGGGGTCGAGCACCACGGGCGCGGCCAGTTTTCGGGCCACGGTGAGAAACGCGGAGTGGGCGACCATCCGCAGCGCGGGGCGCACGCTCCGGCCCTCGATGTTCCACGGGCGTTGCAGCGTCTCGAACGTCTCGATCATACTGAACGCGCCGCTGCCATGGAGCGCTTCCACCACCTTGACGACCTGCGGCACGGTCGGCAGGTACGACAAAAAAATACCGCCGGTGCGCAGGGCGGCGACCGCCTCAGGCACCACGCGCCAAGGCTCGGGGAGATCCAACACCACGCGATCCACCTCGTGTTCCTCGATGCCGAGGGTGATGTCCTTGCGGTGCAGCACGTGGTGGACCACTTTGCCTAAATAACGTTCAATGTTCTCCAGCGCGCGATCCGCGAAATCGTCACGGATTTCGTACGACACCACGCGCCCGGACTCTCCAACCGCCCGCAGCAACGTCATGGTCAGCGCGCCGGACCCGATTCCGGCTTCGACCACCGTGGCCCCGGGGTAGATGTCGGCCCACAGCAGGATCGTCGCCAGATCTTTTGGATAGATGACCTGCGCGCCGCGGGGCATTTTCATGATGTATTCGGCCAACGTCGGCCGCAGCACCACGAACTTGGCGCCCCCGGAGAGCGTGACCGAGGAGCCGTCCTCGATGCCGATCAGCGCGTCGTGGGCAATGGTTTGGCCGCTGTGTTGGTGGATCTTGCCCGCGCGCAGAGTCAGGGCGTAGGTCCGGCCCTTGCGGTCGATCAGGTGGACGCGCTCGCCGTCCTTAAACGTCACGGGACGACTTTCAGCGGCGCGATCAGTTTGCAGTACCCGCATACCTCGGCCGTGCTGGGTTGGCCGCAGGACACGCACTCACGAAGGTCGGGCGTGAGCGCCACCAAGGGGGCGCGCGCCTTCTGTCGATCCAGGAACTGGAGATAAAATTGGTGCTTGGTCCCCGGCGCGGCGGCCTCCAACCGGTTTAGCGCGTCCTTGTAGATCAGCATTTTGGAGCCCACGCTGTTCGGGCATTCGTCCACGATGTAGTCGATTTTTCGCAGGACGGCCCACGCCGCGATCTCGCGTTCCGCCAAACGGTACAAGGGTTTGACCTTGCGCACCAACTTGGGGTGCGACGCGGGCAACGCGGGCGATTGTTTGTCCAAATAGTCGTCCTGCCAGTGCAACACGTTGCCCAGAAGCCGCGCGGCCTCGTCGTCCAGGTTGTGGCCCGTGGCCAGCACCGGTATCCCGTGTTCCGCCGCAATCGCGTTCATGTTGTAGCGTTTGATCACCCCGCACGCGGAGCAGGCCGGACGGCGCACGGTGTCCGCGATTTCGGAAATCCCGAGCCCGTGCGCCTCACGCAACGCGTGGACGATCAGGGGCAGGTTCCGCGTTCGCGCGAAGGCCTCGGCCTTCGCGCGGGAGGTCTCGGAGTAGGCGCCGATCCCAAGGTCGATGTGCAAGCCGATGGTGCGATACCCCAGGCGCGACAGCATCTCCCAAAGCACCAGGCTGTCTTTCCCGCCGGAGACCGCCACCGCCACGCTTTCGTCGCGGCCGAACATGCGGTCGGCCTTGATCGCGCGCTGGACCTGCTCAAGGGCGTACTCGTCAAAACAAGCGGCGCAGAACGCGCTGTTGTGGCGGGGCAGTTTGATGAGGGCGCGCACTGAGCACTTGCGGCAGCGCATGGGCCGATCTCAGCCCCCGGAAATGACCGGACGGATTTCGATGGTCTCGCCGTCGGCCACGATCTCGTCGTCTGGGATCAGTTCATCGCCGCGGATCACGAGCACCGTGTCGGGAAGGATGTCGAGGTCCCGCAGGACGTGTTCGACCTTCTTGGGTCCTTTGAGGACGGTCCGGCGCGTGGGGTGGTGCAGCAGCACGGTCATGCCCGCATCATACGGAAACCGTGCGATCGATTCAACCGCGTCCGGGCCGGATCAGCGCGGCGAGCCGGCGTCAGCGGGCGCCAGCTCGCCGGCCCATTTTTTCTGGTAGGCCCGCGCGGCTTGTTTCCACGCCGGGGTGTTAAACGCCCCGCCGCTCTGGTGAATGACCCACAGGGGCCACGTCCCGAGTCGGAGGCCTTGGGCGGCGCTGAGTCGACAAAAATCCAGATCGTAGAAGTGAAACGCGAACTGCTCGTCGAACCGGACGCCGCGTGACAACACGGAATCGGCATTCACGGCGAGAAAGAGCCCGTCGAGCAACAGGCAGGGGGCGGGGCTCGGCCCGTAGGCGCTGATCGCCACCGTGCCCGTCGGCGCTTCGGGAGACGGGGCCTGGTGTGGGTGCGCGACGAACCCGGACAACGGCCGGCGTTGATCGAACCAGGAGGGGTACCCGAGATCGGGTTTTTGGTTGCCGGCCAGTCCGACCACGTCGAAATATCGCACCGCGTCGTTCAGTTTGTCCGCGAAAAACAGGTCCTCGATCCGGACGTCATCGTGGACAAAAACGAGGATGTGATCGTGGTATTCCGTAGTGAGATAGCGATTGTAGACGGTGCCGAGCCCGAGCGAGTTCTGATAGACGATCTTGGGTGCGATCGTCGCCCCAGCGATGGTGAGTTTACGCAGGGAGGCGCACAACGGCGCGTCGGCTTCGAACTCGGCGGGAGTTCGTCGTGTGGCGGAGACAACCGTAATCGGTTTCATGCCCGGCCCAAGTGCTGGATGCGGTGTAGCACGGATGGATCCGCGATGTAAAGGCGCGCATCGCCCTCCCTCACCCGCCGCTCAACGCCTGGACGATCTGCACCCCGTCGGTCGGGCGCAGCGCGTGTGTCAGATCGAACACTTGCTCGCCGTTTACGAAGAACCGCATGTGCGCCCGCACCCGGTCCTGCTCGTCGATCACGCGAAATCGCAAGCCGGGGTATCGACGATCCAGGTCAACGAGCAGGTCCGCGATCGTCGCGCCGGCGGCCTCGACCTCGCGGGCGCTGGTGTAGGAGAGCAGCGGACTGGGAATCAGTACCGTCATTGAGCCGACGGAGAAATCAGGGCCGCGTCATCACACCTGCGCGGCTTCCACCGCGTAGATTTGCGGGAGATTTCCCGCGATGCGCGCCCAGCGTTTGCCTTCGTCGCGGCTCGCCCACACCTCGCCGCTGGTGGTCCCGACGTACAGGCCCACCGGATCCTGCGCGTCCGCGGTCATGGCTTGGCGCTTCACGGTCCACCAGGCCTGGCTTCGGGGAAAACCCGCGTCGAGACGTTGCCAGGTCTTGCCGGCGTTGCGCGTGACAAAGGCCGCGGGCTTTCCGTCCGGACTGGTGCGTGGCCACACGGTTTGGCCGTCCATGGGGAACACCCAGACGGTGTTTGCGTCGCGCGGGTGCACTACCATCGGGAATCCGACGTCGCCGACCGTCTTGGGCATGGTCTTGCCGATACGCACCCATTCGGTGGATGGGCGATCGAGCCGATAAATGCCGCAGTGATTCTGTTGGTACAACCGGTCTGGGTTGGTCGGACAGAGCCGGATGCAATGGGGGTCGTGGAACGCGATGTTGCTCGCGTCAAAGCCCGCGACCACCTCCATGCCTTTGACAAGGGACACGAAGGTTCGGCCGCGGTCGACTGATTCGTGCACCCCCCCGCCTGACATGGCGAAGTACAGGTGGGCCGGATCTCGCGGGTCCACGATGATGGAGTGCATCTTCGGGCCGTCCGGCGTGCCGTCCTGCACGCTGCCCATCCACACGCGGTACTGAGGGTCGTCGTTGATGTAGGAGAACGGCTCCCACGTGACGCCTCCGTCCTCGGAGCGAAACAATCCCTGTGGCGACGTGCCCGCGTACCACGCGTTGGGCTCGTTCGCGTGGCATGGCGTAAGCCAGAACGTGTGATCCACCGCGCGGCCGTTCTCGCCCTCAGGAGCCTTGGCGAACGCGGGCGGCTTGGCGGCTTCCTTCCAGGTGCGGCCGAAATCCGTGGAGCGAAAGACGGTCGGGCCGAGGTGACCGGTTTTGGCTGCGGCCAGGAGTGTGCGGCCGTCCCGCGGATCGAGCACCAGGTGGTTGATGATATGGCCGAGAAAATGCGGGCCATCGCTCCGCCACGTCTTGCGCGTTGCATCGCCGTGGAACAGCCACGCGCCTTTGCGCGTGGCGACGAGCAGCAGCGACCGACGCGACGGGCGGCGGGCCGGACGTGTGGGCGGGGCGGCCTTTCGAGTCGGTTTGGTTGCGGACTTCTTGATCGTGCGCGCCATAATCGCTCCCTCTACGTGACCACGTGAAACTTGTCGTCCATCAAAGCCCGGCTATTTTTACCGCTGTGCAGGCTCCTTTCGCAACGGCAGGAGCACCCACAGCTTCGAAGCGTTGATGACCATGGCGGTTATCTTCCGCATGGCTTCATCCCCTGGTGGTGACCCCCGCGGCCTGTTCCCGAGCCCGTCCGCGCGTGTCACGGCTACTTCCTCTTGTTTTCGGCCATCTCACGCACACGCTCCTCTTGCGCTCTGAGCTCGGGCGTGCACTCTTCACCGAAATCCTCCGCCTCGAACACCTGGCGGATCTCGACCGCACTGTCTTCGTTGTGGGGATTGGGACAGCGCTTGAGCCAGTCGATCGCCTCTTGCTTGGACTGGACCTTCCACAGCCAAAAAAGCCCGCGACCAACTCCTTGGTCTCGGGGAACGGCCCGTCGATCACGGTGCGCTTCGTGCCCGAAAATCTGACGCGCGAGCCTTTTGAGCTCGGCTGCAGTCCCTCGCCCGCGAGCAGGACCCCGGCCTTCGCCAGTTCCTCGTTGAACTTACCCATTTCGGTGAGAAGCTTCTCGCTCGGCATCACACCTGCTTCCGAATCGTTGCTCGCTTTGACAATCACCATGAATCGCAGGGAACACCTCCGTTGGTTAGGGTTCTGTCTCTATCAGCTCGTCGACCGCGGTGGGCAACCATCAACCTCTCGACCGTCGCGGAAACTACTCGGGCGGCAACCCCGGGATTTCGATCACCGGCCTGACCGGGTTCGATTATCGCTGCGCGTACGCCGCTTTCAACGCGTTGATATCCGGTTTGTCCATCGTGAGCAACGCTTTCATCACGCGTTCCGACTTTCTGGCGTCCTTGTCACGCATCATCTTGTCCAACACGGTGGGGACGATCTGCCACGCGACCCCGTAGTGGTCCTTCAACCAGCCGCACTGTTGCCGCTCCCCGCCGCGGGACAACCTGTCCCACAGCTCGTCCACCTCCTTCTGCGTCTTGCAGGGCACCATGAACGAGATCGCTTGCGAGAACTGAAAGACCGGGCCGCCGTTGAGCGCCATGAATTCCTGCCCGTTGAGCTCGAAGGTCACGGTCATGACTGTCCCCGTTGGTCTTCCCGAGGCCTTCGCCCCCTCGTCGCCGTATCGGACAATGTGTCCGATCTTGGAGTTCTTGAAAATCGACACGTAGAAATTCGCCGCGGCTTCGGCTTGATCGTCGAACCACAAACATGGGGTGATCGTACGCATATTCGTCTCCTCGCGATGACCGTTACGCGATCCCGGCGTATTTTTTTGGGCTTTCCCAGAGCGCCAAGACGTTGCCCTCGGGATCCGCAAAGTCCGCCATGAAGCCCCACTCGCCGATCGCGTGTTTGGGCGTCACGACTTTGCCCCCGGCTTTTTCGATCGCGTTGAGCGTGCGGTCGATGGACGCGGTCTGTACGCCGAACGACGCGTACTCGTGCTCGGTCGTGCGCTTGTAGAACCCGCCGTTGATACCTCCGGGCTCGACCGGGTTGTACGCCTTGTAAGAGGCGGTGGTGAGCGCCATGGCGCCCTGGTCGCCCCAGAGGTAGACGTTCCAGTCGAACACGCTTCGCAGAATTTTTTCGCCCGACTGAAATCAGAGGCTGGCATTTCGAACAACCACCTTCTCGCCACAAATCACGCATAGAAACTTCATTTCGATCTCCTTTTCAACATGGTTGGAGACGGCGTCGGAGCCCTGCTGAACCGCGTCTCTGCCCATAGTCGTTCCAGGGAGGGGGATTTCGACACTCAACGATAAAAAAAATGCCGTCGCCGGATCAAGGAGCCTTCCCCTGGTCCGGCGAAGCGGCGATTCACGGTTTTTCAGCGAGTTACCGGGAGTTCAGGGAAGCGGTCTGCTGCTCGAGTTGGGCGCCGCTCTCCCACCCGCCGCCCAGGGCCTTGTACAGATCCGCGGTGGCGGCGAGCTGCACGCGTTGGGCCTCGACCCGACTCAGCTCCGCCGCCAACAGCCCGCGCTCAGCGTCCAACACGTCGAGCTGGCTGGACACGCCGTTCTGATAACGAAGGCGCGCCAGGTCAAGCGCGCTCTGGAGCGCGGCGACCCGCGCCTGCTCGGCGTCCAGGGTCTCGCGCGCCTTGCGCTGCGCCACCAGAGCGTCGAGCGTGTCCTTGAACGCGTTCTGGATCGCAGACCGGTATTGCGCGAGCGTCTGTTGCTCGCGCGCCTTCGCGGCCTTGACCCGCGACCCGGTGCGGCCCGTGTCGAACACGGCCTGGGCCGCCGAGCCCGAAACCTGCCAGATCCGGGCCGGCGCGCCGAACAGGTCGGCGAGCGACGTGCTTTCCCCGCCCACTAATCCGGTCAGCGAGATCGTCGGGAAATACGCGGCCTTGGCCTGGCCGATGCGCGCGTTGGCCGCAACCAACTGCTGCTCTGCCTGCCGCAGATCCGGCCGGTGTTCCAGCAAATCCGACGGCAACCCGGCCGGCACCGCGGGCGGCACGGTGAGCGCCTCGATCGCCACGCCGCGCTCGGGCGTGGCGCCCACGATCGCCCGCGGGCTGCGGCCCAGTAGCACCGCAAGCGCGGTCTCCTGCCGCGCGAGCTGGGTTTCGAGGACCGGCAGCAGGGCCTGCGCCGCGGCGGCGTCGGCTTCCACCTGCCGCAGGTCGAGCTCGGACGCCACGCCGGCCTCGAACCGCTTGCGTTGCAGCGCCAGCGAATCGAGCCGGGTCGAGACCGTACGCCGCGTGATTGCCACCTGCGCATCGAGCGCGCGAAGGTTGAAGTACCCGCGCGACACCTCGGCGATCAGCGCCAGGCGCACCGCGTCGCGACTGAACTCCGTGGCGAGCAGGTCGGCCTTGGCGGCTTCGGTGGCGCGCCGGTACTTGCCCCATAGATCGATTTCGTAGGACGCGTCCAGGGTGGCGCGCATGTTGTTGTTGATCGGATCCACGCCGGCTGGCAACGCCAGCGGCAGATCCTCACTCGTCCTGGTGCGCGCCGCTGCCGCGTTGGCGGACACGCCGGGCCACTGATCCGCGCGCGCCACGCCCAGGCTCGCGCGCGCTTCGTCCACCCGCGCGATCGCCAATCGCAAATCCGCGTTGTGCGCGAGCGCCTCTTGGACCATGGCGTCGAGCGCCGGATCCTGGTAGCCCCGCCACCACTCGTTCGGGACCGTTGCGGCCGTGGCGGGCGTCGGCCAGGCATCCGGCGTGTCGATGGCCTGCCGGCGGTAATCCGGGCCCAGCGTGCAGCCCGCGATCGAGGCGGCGATCAGCGCCGCGCCGGCTATCCGATGTCCCGTCATGACCGTCCTCCTTGCGGCGTAAGCGCTGCGGCCCCGTTGCCCCCGACTCCCGCGTGGTGGTATTCCACATCGACGGCGGCGTCCTCGGTCGGGCGCGTCCCGTCGGAACGCCGGCCCGCGATGAGTTTGAAGAACATGGGCACGAAGAAGATGGCCAGGAACGTGGCGGCTAGCATGCCCCCCATCACGCCGGTGCCGACCGAGATCCGCGCGCCCGCTCCCGCGCCGGTGGAGAACGCGAGCGGCGCCACGCCCAGAATGAAGGCGAGCGAGGTCATCAGGATCGGCCGGAACCGCAACCGAGCGGCTTCCAGCGCGGCATCCGACGCGGACAGCCCTTCGCGGTGCTTCAACACCGCGTATTCCACGATCAGGATCGCGTTTTTCGCGGCCAGGCCCAGCAGCGTGACCAGGCCGATTTGGAAGTACACGTCGTTGGTCAGGCCTCGCAGCCACACTGCGGCCAGGGCGCCGAATGTGCCGAACGGCAGGGCCAACAATACCGAGATCGGCAGCGACCATTTCCCGTATTGCGCAGCCAGGATCAGAAACACCATGACCACCGCCAGCCCGAGCGCAAAGCCCGAGGTGCCGCGGGCTTGCTTTTCCTGGAACGAGGCTCCGCCCCAGTCATAACTGAACTCCGCGGGCAGGACCTTCTCCGCGACCCGTTCGACGGTTTGGATCGCCTGGCCCGAAGAAACGCCGGGCGCGGCTTGCCCCAGAATCTTGACCGCGGGCAGGTTGTTGAACCGGTCCAGTGTCTCTGGTCCAGCGGTATAGTTGACCAAGGCCAGCGCCTTGACCGGCACCATCCCGCCCTGCTCGGAGCGCACATAGAGTTCGCCGACCGAGTCGGGGTTGTTCCGGTGGGACGGCTCCGCGGACATCAACACCTGCCAGGTCCGGCCGAATTTGTTGAAGTCGTTCACGTAGTACGAACCCAGGGTTGCGGACAACGTGTCGAACAGCTCGTTGATCGGCACGCCCAGGGCCTTGGCTTTTTCGCGGTCCACGTCCACGCGGAGCTGCGGCACGTTGGAGCGCCACAGAGTTTGCGCGCCTGCGAGCGTGGGCTCCTGGTTGACCGCGGCCAGGAACTCGCCCATCACCTGGGCCAAGCGCTGCGGTCCGCCTTCGCCGCGGTTCTGTATGTAGAACTCGAACCCGCCGGAGTTGCCGAGCCCGAAGATCGGGGGCGGGCCGAAGGCCAGCACCAGCGCCTCTTTGATGTGTGCGGTCTTCATGAAGAACTCGCCCACCAGTTGCGGGGTGTAGACGTCGCGATCGTCCCAGTGCTTCTGGGTCACGAAGATGGTGGCAGCGCTGTTGCGGAACCCGCCGCCCAGAAAATCCAGTCCGGTGAACGCGATCGCGTATTCGTTGGCCGGGTTGGAGAGAATCGCCTCCACCACTTCGCCGACCACCTTGTCGGTGCGCTGCAACGAGGCCCCGTCGGGCAGAAACACCGCGCCGATGTAATACCCCTGGTCCTCGTCCGGCACCAGGCTGCCTGGCGTGGCGCGCCAGAGCCCGGCGGTGATCACGACCATGCCGATGAACAGGGCCACGCCGATGGCGCTGCGCCGGATCATCCACGCCACGCCCGCGGTGTACCGGCCGGTCAGGCGCGCGAACCACGCGTTGAACCGGGTGAAGAACCGTCCGGGCTGCCGGTGGCCGTGCTTGAGGATCATCATGCACAAGGCCGGCGTCAACGTCAGTGCCACGATGCCGGAGAGCACCACCGCGATGGTAATGGTGACCGCAAACTGGCGGTACAACTCGCCGGCCAGACCGCCCAGGAACGCGATCGGCACGAACACCGCGCAGAGGGTTAGGACGATCGCGATCACCGGGCTGGTGACTTCCTGCATGGCCTGGATCGCGGCGTCGCGCGCGGACTTGCGCTGCTCGCGCATGATGCGCTCGACGTTTTCCAGCACCACGATCGCGTCGTCCACCACGATGCCGATCGCCAGCACCATGCCGAACAGGGTGAGCATGTTGATGGAGTAATCGAGCAGAAAGAGCCCGGCGAACGTGCCGATCAACGATACCGGTACGGCCGAGAACGGAATCAAGGTCGCGCGCCAGTTTTGCAAGAACAGAAAAACCACCAAGAACACCAGGGCCATGGCTTCGGCCAGGGTCTTCACCACTTCGCGGATCGACACCTTCACGAACCGGGTGGTGTCGTACACGTTGGAGTACTTCAGGCCTTGCGGGAACCGCGCGGCCAGGCCGTGCATGGTCGTTTCGACCTCGTCCGCCACGGCCAGCGCGTTCGCGCCCGGCTGGAGGAAAATGCCCATCAACGTCGCTTCTTTGCCGTTGACCCGGCCGATGAAATCGTAGTCCTTCGACGCCAGTTCCACCCGCGCCACGTCCTTGAGCCGCAGCGCGGAGCCGTCGGGGTTCGCGCGCAGGATGATGTGCTCGAATTCAGATACTTCGGAGAGCCGACCCTTGGTGGTCACGGTGTACACCAGTTCCTGCTGCCCGGCGGTCGGGGTCTGACCGATCTTGCCCGCGGCGAACTGCGCGTTCTGCTCGTTCAGCGCCTGCACGATGTCGGAGGTGGCGAGCTTCAGCTGCGTCATGCGGTCGGGCCGCAGCCAGATCCGCATGGCGTAGTCCTTGGCGCCGAAGATCTGGACGTTGGTGGTGCCCGGGATGCGCTTGACGGTGTCGAGCACGTTGAGCGTGACGTAGTTGCTGGTGAAGACGTCGTCGAACGTGCCGTCGGGCGAATAGAACGCCAGCACCTGTAGGAACGAGCTGGAGTTCTTCTCCACGGTCACGCCCTGCCGACGCACTTCCTGCGGCAGCCGCGCTTCCGCCTGGCGGACACGGTTGTTGACGTTGACCGTGGCCTGGTCCACGTCGGTACCGATTTCGAACGTGATGTTGATCTCCACTGCGCCGTTGGAACTGGAGATGGAGCTCATATAGAGCATGTTTTCCACGCCGTTGATCTGATTCTCCAGCGGCGCGGCCACGGTCTGTTCCAGGGTTTCGGCCGAGGCCCCCGGATACACGGCGCGGACCGTGACCACCGGCGGCGCGATCTCCGGGTATTGCGCGATCGGGAGCATCCGCACCGCAGCCAGGCCTGCAAGCACCAGGAAGATCGAGAGCACGCCTGCGAAGATCGGGCGGTTGATGAAGAATCGGGCGAACATCAGGGTGCTCCTTCCGGTTGGGCGTGCTGGGCCGTGGGCGCCTGTGCGACGGTGACCGGCGATCCGGGACGCGCCTTGACCACGCCGTCCACGATCACCGTGTCGCCGGGGTTGAGGCCGTTGGTGATGATCCATTCGGTCCCGGACCAGTCGCTGACCTGCACCGGCCGCTGTTCAACGATCCCCTCCTTGTTCACGGTCATCACGATCTTCGCGCCGGGCCCTTCCAACACCGCCCGCTGCGGAATCGCGATCGCGTTGGGGCGGACCGCGCCGGACAGATGCACGCGCACGAACTGGCCCGGCCGCAGCAGGCGCTGCGGGTTGGGCACGACCGCGCGGGCCTCGATGGTGCCGGTGCTCGTGTTCACGCGTACGTCGGTGAAGTCCACCTTCCCGGCCTGCGGATACTCGCTGCCGTCCGCGAGCGTGAGTTTCACGTCGAACCGGCCGTCCTTGGGCAACGTGAGCCGCGCTTCCGAGAGTTCGCGCCGGAATCGAAGATGCTCGGCTTCGGTGAAGCTGAAAATGACATGCACCGGATCGAGCTGCGAGATCGTGGTCAACAATGTCTGTTGCGCCTGCACCAGGCTGCCTTCGGACACCACCGCGCGGCTGGTGATCCCGGAGATCGGCGCTTCCACGCGGGTATAGGAGACGTTCAGGCGCGCTTGCGTGACCGCGGCTTGTGCGGCCTGCACGTTGGCGCCCGCGACCTGTTCCGCAGACTCGGCGTCGTCGTACTCCCTCCGGCTCACCGCCTTTGCCTCCCACAATGGCTCGAGACGAGCCGCATTGCGCGTGGCCTGCGTAAGAGTGGCTTCGGCGCTGGCGAGCACCGCTTCGGCTCGCGCCAGTTCGGCCTGAAACGGCTGAGGATCAATCGTGAAAAGGCTGTCCCCGGCTTTCACCGAGGCCCCTTCCTGATAGTTCCAACGCTCCAGGATGCCGGAGACTCGCGCGCGCACTTCGATTTCCCGCACGCCCGCCACCTGCCCCACGTATTCGAACACGGCGGGCAGGTCCCGCGGCTGCACCGTGACCACCGCCACGTCCGGCGGCGGGGGAGCGGGCGGCGAGCCCGCAGCCTGGTGGCAGCCGGACAACGCCAGCATCAATGCCCCGGCAAGGAGACCGGCGCCGAGCCCGATGTGGTGGACGCTCAAATCTTTGCTACTCGTCATTGCGCGCATTGCGAACCCTTTCGTCGACAACCTGCGTGAACTCATTGGCGCAGCTTCGCCCGCCCGATGGCTTCTTGAATAGTCTGGATGAGACAGGTGGTGAAGCACCCCCGGGCTTTCAACCCAACGCGCTCCCGGTGCATGGTGCGCAACAGTTCTTCCCCCGTTTCGTCGATGAAACTCACCGCAGTCAGATCCACCAAGACCTTCCGACCCTGTTCACCCTCGACTGACCGCCAGGAGTCTTCAAGCTCTTTGACCCAGGGCCCGGCAAGCTTCCCCTCGACCTGGATCACCGCGGTCCCGGCCTCGTCCCGGCGCGTAATTCTCAGCATGCGTGGTGTACTCCGAACCGCGTGATCACCCGGTCCAACGCCTGTTGGTCTCGAACGTGGAACACCACCGAAAGCTTCCTGCCCGCCGTCCACTCCACGCCAAAGCGTTGCCTGGCCAGTTCCCGCAATTCCCTGGTCGGTACGATCCCGGCCGGTGTTCCGTCTGCCAATCTAAATGTCACGTTTATCACGTCACCCCTTCTCACTCACCTCTCGCCCATTTCTATAGCGACTCTCGTACCAGGACGCGTGACAAGGGGACGACAGGGCGGAAGTGACGGAAACTACAAGCGAGTCACGAGAACGCGACGCAGAAAACCGACTCGACCCCGGAGCAAGTGTCGAAGCGTTCGTGTCGAAATATCGACAGATGTCGAACGATCGACAGCTCCATAAGCAGACTCTGCCTGTGACCTTCACGCCCTGGAGTCGTTCAGCGGGCGCTGAAATCGACACCGGAGGTTCCGGGTATCAGCGAGGCGAGGTACTTACGACGAGCGGGTGATGCCGAATTTCTTCATGCGCGACAGCAGGGTGGTGCGCTTCATGCCGAGACGGGCCGCAGCGCCTGAAGTACCACCGATCACCCAATCGGTTTCCTTGAGGACGCGAAGAATGTGCCGACTTTCCGCTCCGTCCAGCGTGGCATCCCCATCCGACGGCTGGGTGTTCCGGACCTTCAATTCTCCCAACGGCACACGCAGGTCAGGACCTTGCGACAGGATCACGGAGCGTTCGATCAGGTTTTCCAACTCCCGGATGTTGCCGGGCCAGTGATACTTCGACAGCGCGTCCAGCGCGTCGGTCGGGATGGTTTCGATCCGCTTGTCCATTCGCTGCGCGTACTTCTGCGCGAAGTAGCGCACCAGCAAGGGGATATCTTGCCGCCGCTCCCGCAAAGACGGCACGGTCACGGGAAACACGTTGAGACGGTAGAACAGGTCGCTGCGGAATTGTTTGTCAGCTACCATCTGCTCCAGATCACGATTGGTGGCCGCCACCAGGCGGATGTTAACCTTGATGGTCTTGGTGCTCCCCAGGCGTTCGAACTCCTGCTCCTGCAGCACCCGCAGCAACTTCGACTGCAACTCCAGCGGGATGTCCCCGATCTCGTCGAGGAAGATCGTGCCGTTGTGCGCCAGCTCGAACCGCCCGATCTTCTGGGCGATGGCGCCGGTGAACGCGCCTTTCTCGTGGCCGAACAGTTCGCTTTCCAGCAGGCCGGTGGGGATCGCGGCGCAGTTCATTTTCACGAAGGTGCGCTCGCGCCGTCCGCTCAGGTGGTGGATCGCCCGCGCGATGAGTTCCTTCCCGGTGCCGGTCTCGCCCTGGATCAACACGGTGGAATCGGTCGGCGCTACGGTCTCGACCTGTTTCAAGATGCGTTTCAGCGCCGTGCTCTCGCCGATGATCTCTTCGAAGTTGTATTCGGTGCGGATTTCCTCTTGCAGGTAGAGCTTTTCCTTGTTGAGCCGCTCCTTCAGCTCCGCGATTTCCCGGTAGGCCAGCGCGTTCTCGACCGCGATCGCGATCTGCTGCGCCACCTGGCTCAACAGTTCGACGTCTCCCGGACCGAACGCGTCGTCGCGGCGCCGCCCCAGGTTCAGGGTCCCTTGCATATGGTTGTGCGAGATCAGCGGGACGCAGCAGAGTGATTTGATTCCGTCCGCCAGGACACATCGCGCCATTTCGGAGTCCGCCGACATCGCGGTCAGATCCTGCTCGCTGAATACGGTCGGCTTGCCCGAGTTGATCGCGACGCGCGCCGGAGTGGTGCACTTCGGCCCCGCCTGCTTTTCCTCAACCACGCTCTGGTTCGTCGTGAAATCCAGCACGTGGACCCGGCATGTCCCGGTCTCCGGGTCGTATAGCACCAGGCTTGACCCGTCATGTTGGATGACTTTCCTCAGGCAGGCGCTGACCGCGGTGAACACGTCGTTCAACGCCAGATGGGAGACCACCGCGTTGTTGATCTCCAGCAACAACTGCTGGTGGTCGCGTTCGCGCGCGAGTTGGCGCTGGGACGCCCGCGCGCTCTCCGCGTTGAGCACGTTGTCCACCGCGACCGCGACCTGTTTCGCCACCTCCTGCATGAATGCGATTTCCTCGGCCTGGTAGGTCCTGGGTTGCATGCTCCCGAATCCCATGGCCCCCAACCGGCGATGCGCCGTGGTCAACGGCACGACGCAGAAGGATTGCACCCCGTGTTCGCGCAGCTTCTCGGTCAACATCGGAAACCGCGTCTCTTGGCTCAGGTCGCTCACCATTAACGGCTGCTGGGTCTCCCACACCACGCCGCCCGGCGACTCGTTCATCGGAATTTCCAGGCCGATAGGAAACGTGCTCGGTTGCGCGGTGACCAGGAAACACAACCGCATGACGTTGCGGGCCGCGTCGTGGAGGACCACGTTGATGTAGTCGAACGGGACGACCTGCGGAATCCGCCGCGCCAGATCTCGAAACAGCTCCTCCAGGTCCCGGTGCGAGGCGATGGATTCCGAGACCTCCAGCAGAAGCCGCAACCGATCGCGCTCGAGCGCCAACTGCTCCTGAGCGACCCGGGCGCTCTCGGAATTAAGCACGTTGTCCACCGCGACCGCCACCTGCTTGGCGACCTGCTGCAAAAACTCCAACTCCCCGTCTCCGAACGCGCTGACGCTCTTTCTGCCGAACCCGATCGCGCCCAAGCGCCGCACTGCGGTCGTCAGCGGAAACAGGCAGTACGACTTTACGCCCATCCGTTCCAGTACCGCCTTCACCGCCGGGAAACGCGGCTCGTCGTCCAAATTCCGGACGACCAGCACTTGCTGCGCGTGATACACCCACCCGCTGGCGGACTCCGCCACCGGAATTTCCAAGCCGGTGACGTTTTCAGTCTCCCCGGTCCCGAGGTAATGCGCCCGCATCACCTCCCGCTCGCCATCGTGGAGGATGAGCCCGATGGATTCGAGTTGAGCGACCGACAGCAGCCGCTGGGCCAAATCCCTCAATAGCGCTTTGAGGTCGCGGTGCGTGGCGATGGATTCCGAGACCTCCAGCAGGGTCCGGTACTGCTGGGCATCGTTTTTTAAGACAGGAGGGACTACCGAACAATCCTTAAATTCCATAGGATGAGCTCAGTCGTGAGAAATTGATAACATCGACGGATAACGCTTTGCAAGACGGGGAGAACAGCGCGCTGCAAGCCCCCCCACGGAGTAACCCGGGTGCGCCGGCAGTCGGGATTGCCCTTCCACCGCGCCAGGGTCATGGAATGGAATCCCCATCTTCCACACAGGTGGTGCAGCAATCGACAGCCTGTCCTGCGCCCCTCATCATTCTTTTACTTTTCACCGATCCCGATCTTGCGGAACCGTTCGACTGCGTCCTCGGGCAGGAAGTCCTCCGCCTCGTGCAACTCCCTCACCTCAATTTCGGCCTCCTTGTCGCAATGGCTAGGGTCGCGTGGACCGTGCCCGCCGCTTCTCGCTCTCACGGACCATCTCGGTCAAGTCTGCGGCCGGGCGGATTTCAAAAGGCCCGCCACGTACCCCCGGGTGCTTGGACATCAATTGGATGGCGTGGTTGAGGTCCTTGGCGTCGAGAATCAGAACGCCGCCCAATTGCTCCTTGGTCTCCGCGTAGGGGCCGTCCGTGCCCGCGACCTTTCCGCCTTGAAAGCGCAGGGTGACGGCGCTTTCAGGGCCTTGGAGCGCGTCTCCGCCCGCGAAGTGTCCGTTCGTTCTGAGCACGTCGTCGTAGGTCAAACACTCGTCAACAAACGCATGGATCTCGGATTCCGACAAACTCTTCCACTTGTTCGGGTCCATATATCCCAGGCACACGTATTTCATAGGTTCCTCCCGGATTGATCGGTCGCGTGAATCGCGCTCTACGCTCGTTGGTCGTTCGGGGGAGGCCGAAATCGACATGGGCTGAAAAAAAATCGCGTGGGCTGGTTCAGCCCGGCAATTCGGCCAGCCGTCGCTTGAGAAAGCGTTGCTCCGGCTCCTGTTGCGTCAGAGCGAGTGCCCGTTCGTAGGACGCCCTCGCGTCCGCGGTTCGCCCCAGCCGCCGGCACAGATCCGCCCGCGCCGGCGGATGCCGTCGATGGCCTTGAACCGACCGGCCGAGACCAGCCACGCCCGTGGATTGGCGGGCACCCCGTCGCGGGACCACTGCTCCAGCGCCGCCCTGAACGCGTCGTGCAGCGACTCTTCGGCGAGATCGAAATCTCCGAGCAGCCGGATCAAGGTGGCGAGCACGCGGCGCGATTCGTCGCGGTAGACCGCGTCCACCGTATGACGGATGTGCTCCGCGGTGTTGTCGTCCAAAGTTACAGCCAGCGTTTGCGCTTAAACCACACCACCATGCCCACGCCGAGCGCGATCATGATGGCCCAGAGAGACGGATAGGCCCATCGCCAGCGCAGTTCCGGCATGTGCTCGAAGTTCATGCCGTACACGCCCACGATAAACGTGAGCGGTATAAATACGGTGGCGATCAGCGTCAACGCCTTCATGGTCTCGTTCATCCGCAGGCTGGCGCGAGTGAGCTCCACCTCCAACAGGCTGGATAACAAATCGCGCAAGGTCTCGATGGTGTCGATCACTTGCACCAAGTGGTCGTGGACGTCGCGTAGGTACACCGCGGTTTTTTCGGCGATGAGCGGGGATTCGCGCCGTAACAACTGGGCGACGAGATCTCGCAGCGGCCATGCCGCGCGGCGCATCACCAGCAACTCGCGGCGCAGCTCGTGAATCGTTCGGGCTCCGCGCGCGGTGGGGTCGAGCGTGGCGGCCTCTTCGCTGCGCTCGACCGCGTCGCCGAGGTGTTCGAGCACGACAAAGTAGTGGTCCACCACGGCGTCCAAAATTCCGTAGGCGAGAAAGTCGGACCCCGCGGCGCGCAACCGCGAGGCGTCGGCGCGTAGGCGCGCGCGCAACGGATCCAGGCAGTCGCCCGGCTTGTCCTGTTCTTGGAGGGTGATGACGCGGTTGCGGGTGATGATCATGCTGACCTGCTCGGTCCGTACGCGGCCGTTATCTGGCGACAGGATCTTGAGCACGATAAAGAGGTGGTCGCCGTGATCTTCCAGCTTGGGCCGCTGCTCGGTGTTGGCGATGTCCTCGATCACCAAGGGATGCAGTCCATACCCTTCGCCGAGTTGCTTGAGCATCTCCACGTCCTGCACGCCGTCCACGTTGATCCAAGCCACACCGGGTTCCTCGCGGCAGGCGAGCGCTTGGTCGAGCGTGGCGGTCGGTTCCTCGACCAGACGGTCGGGGCCGTAACGCAGGGTCTGGATGCGTGCTGGACGCGACGACGGCGTGCCGATATGCACGACACTGCCCGGCGGCAGGCCGGCCTTGCGGCTTCGACGAGGGGTGAAGCCTTTCATGGGGCGGGTATCCGGGAACCCAGGGCGATCATCGTGTACTCCGATTGGTGAGGGGATCGTATGCCGAGCCGCCGCTGATCTTACAGGAATTTCGGTCTATTCGACCATGCCATGCGACCGTGGGCAAACAGCGGGGGCACACGGTACAATGCGGGCCCGATTGTTCGCATGGATGGACATACCATGTTCCGCATCGTCTTGCACCAGCCCGAAATTCATTCCAATACCGGCAACATCATCCGCTTGAGCGCCAACACCGGCGCAGCGCTGCATTTAATCGAACCGCTCGGTTTTCGGTTGGACGACGCGCGGTTGCGGCGCGCGGGCCTGGACTACCACGACCGCGCCGCGCTCCACCTCCACGCGTCGTGGGAGGAGTTCCTGGCCACGGTGAAACCGCCCCGCGTGTTCGCGTGTTCCACGCACGGCCGGCGCTCCTACAACGCCGCCGCCTTCCACCCAGGCGACGCGTTGTTGTTCGGGTCGGAAACCCACGGTCTGCCCCCCGCGATCCGCCGAACCCTCGCGCCCGACTGTTTGCTGCGGATTCCCATGATGCCCAACAATCGCAGCATGAACCTCTCGAATGCCGTGGCCGTGGTGGTGTTTGAAGCCTGGCGGCAGAACGGGTTTTCCGGGGCCCACGAACCATAACCCGCCCCAACGCGTACTGGATCCGCATTGCACACGGGATCCGGAAACCTCCTCCGCGCGTAACTCCCGGTTCCGCGCCAAAAGTCCGTATACGCGCGGGCAGTCCGAGCGGGTGGTGCGCTACGCCGCCCAACTCGCCGATGCGCTCAATCTGGACGAACAGGAGAAACGACACCTGCGCATGGCCGGCCTCCTGCACCCAGTTCGATCCCACCGTGGTTGAAGCCTTCGTCGGGACGCTCAAACGAGCCGCCTAAGATAGGCGCGAGCCCGCGGGTTCGCAGCGAGTCGGTGCTGTTTCGGGATTGATGAGGGGAGAAGTTGGTTGCGGGGGCCGGATTTGAACCGACGACCTTCGGGTTATGAGCGCGTTTAGGCCAAACTATACACCTCATGGATATGTGGCCTGGTTTCCCGATTAAGGCTTCAAATCAATGAGTTGTGGGATTCGATCTGTTCCCGTTTATTCCGATTGTGTCGATCAATTCGGCCGAACTTCAGCACGTTTTCAGCACACCATTTTCGAGAATGACCTTCGGGTTGATGACCCGAACACCTTTGTGTTCTCAGACGATCACGGTCAAACAGCGGCTTTCGGATAAGAGACGGACGGCGGCAGACAGGCATGGCGATTGACACGGGGTCAAACGCCATGCTCCTTGACCCCGGCCCTCTCGTCCAGAGGGGTGTCCGCCTTGGTACCCAGCTTGACATGTACGGCACATTGCCGTACAGTAAACAGTGGGAACAGGAGACCACCATGATCACGAAAGACATGGATAAACCGGGGAAGACTTCTCGGTCGGAACGACTGGAGGCGCGGGTCAGCAAGGCGCAGAAGACGCTCTTTTTGCGTGCGGCGTCCCTTCAGGGCCGGTCGCTGACGGATTTTCTGGTTGCGAGCGTGCAGGAAGCCGCGGAGAAGGCCTTGCGCGCGCATGACGTGCTGACGCTGAGCGAGCGTGACCGCAAGGATTTTGTGTCGGCGCTGCTCCAGCCTGCCGCCCCCGGCAAGGCACTCCGGCAGGCTGCGAAGCGCTACAAAGACCGTGCGGGGCTTGACTAATTGTCAGGGGAAACAGGCGAGAGGCCGTACCGGGTTGAGGCGCTCGGCCCACAGCACAACCGGTCAGAGTTTTCCTGCGGCAACGAGCCGCTCGATCACTACCTGCGGGCCCAGGCCGGGCAGGACGCCCGCAAACGTGTTGCCGCGCCGTTTGTGCTGTGTGAAGGCGAGAAAAACACGGTGCTCGGCTATTACACGCTGTCGGCCATCAGCGTGGATATCGGCGAGTGGCCGGAGACTGTGGCGAAGAAACTCCCCAGGTACCCGGTCGTCCCGGCCACGCTGCTGGGGCGCCTTGCGATCGACCGACGGGTTCAGGGGCACGGCGCCGGAGAATATCTCCTGATGGACGCCCTGCACCGCAGTATGCAGGCTTCGCGCCAAGTTGCCTCGCTCGCCGTTATCGTCGATGCGAAAGATGAGCGGGCGATGGCGTTTTACAGGCGCTACGAGTTCATCCCCTTTGCGGATCAGCCGGCCAGGCTGTTCCTGCCTATGAGTGTGATCGAGAAGTTGTTTCCGTAACGAGGACGCGGCCGCGATCGATACAAGCGGCCGATGATGAACGCCAGACCCACGCGTGCAGATTGGAATGGTGAATGACACCGTGTCCAAAGCCATTCTTTAATGCTTCAACCCGGTGTCAGTAGGTCGATCGTCCTGATTGGTCAATTCGGTCCAACCAGCTACGAAATGTTGTAAAATTCGGCCCCAGTTCGTTTCCTTTCGAGCGTATTGGTAGCTCCCGGCAGATGCAACCTGAGATGAAGCGTCTCTCCCGCGAAGAGCTCTATGCCCTGGTGTGGGCCGAGCCCATGACCAAGGCCGCGGCACGCTTTCATCTGTCCGATGTCGGCCTCAAGAAGATCTGCCGGAAGCACTGGATCCCCGTGCCCGGCCGTGGCTATTGGCAGATGCTGCAGGCGGGCATGCGGGTCAAACAACCGCCTCTTCCTCGTACCGGCCAGGCGCCCATGATCAACATTACCGTCCGTCCACGGGTGGCAGCGAACGACGAAAGCGTGCCGCCGAGTGTCGTCCAGCAGGCGCAGGCGGAAGAGAACCCCGAGAACCGAATCGTTGTGCCGGAGACGCTGGAACGGCCTCATGAAGTGACGCAGATCACCAGACACGCACTCAGAGCCGGGAGGCTCGACGACTACGGGATGCTCAAATGCCACGACCATGGGGCATTTTACGTGCGCGTCCGGCGCCTCACCGTTGGACGCGTGCTGCGTATCATCGACGCACTGGTCAAATCCTGTGTGACCCGGGGGTTTCTGATCAAAGCGGGGACGCCGCAGGACCGGAGCCAAGCAAAGCTGATCGTCAACGGCGAGACCTTGGGCCTGTCGATCGAAGAGCGCCTCCGACGTCAGGCCCACGAACTGACCGCGCGCGAGCGCGCCGACCTCGAGCGGTCCCGCTGGTCTTCAGCACCAAAGTACGACTATGTGCCCACGGGAGAGCTGACGTTGAAACTGGATGGCGGCTACGGCTCGGGCCTGCGCTCAAACTGGTCTGACGGTCGCCACCAGCGCATTGAGGATTGCCTGAATCAAGTGATTGTGAACCTCGTCCAGATGGCGGCTTGGCTCACGGCCGAACGGTTAAAGCGGGAAGAGCGAAAGCGCCGCTTCCAAGCGGAGCAGGACGGTCGCGCAGCGCTGCGCCTGCGCGTTGAACAGGAACGGCAGGCCGTCACCAAGTTGGAAAAGGATGCGCAGGCCTGGCAGCGGGCGCGGACCATCCGGGCCTATGTCGACGCGTTTGAAGCCAAGGTGCGCGCAAGCGGGACACCCAACGACGAGCAGGTGAACTGGACGGTGTGGGCCCGCCAGCAGGCCGACCGGATTGATCCGCTCTGTGAAAATCCGCCCTCAGTACTCGATACCAAGGAAGAGGCGATGCGTCCGCTGTCTTGGTGGGATTGGGACCGGTGTGCGCCATAACGCATTCGAGACCCAGGGGAACGGTTGTCCAGTCGTGGAGCCGGACCCAACGGGGAGATTGGAATGGAATCCCAGTTTGCGTCCGACGCTATGCTTTGCTCCGGGAAGAGCATCAGCGGCCTCTGGACGTTGGCGTCTGGCAAGCCGGTGGAGGTGACGATCCACAAGGCCAATGGCCAGGACGAGAAGATCCGGGCCATCACAGCATGACGGCGCAACAGATCGGGTGAGAAGTCAGGGTTGGCACTGAACGCGCTGGGGTAATCAATATGAAAGAGACGACGAATTTCAAGAGGGGCGGGGAGCAACTCCAACTGCCCCTCTTGATTTTCTGATCATGAAGCCCCCGACTTGCGCATCGGCCGGATATTGTGCTACGGTCCCGGAAGTCGATCGCTGCCGAGGTTGCACGGTTTCCCACGGCGGACGTACCGTTCCTCAAGACTCGACACCTAAGCTCTGGTTTCATCAAACGCTGATTCACCCACGGTGCCTCTTTAATGGGCCACTGACGTAGTCGACAGACTACAGACCTTCCCCCTAGCGAGTCTCGTCATATGGAAATACCGAGTATCCTCCAAACTCACGTTCAACAGGGTAAGGTCGTGTTAATCCTTGGCGCGGGGGCTTCTATGGGCGCTCAGGACGACCACGGAAGGCCCCCTCCGAGTGGCCGGGACCTCGGCCTAATGCTGTCGAAAACATTCCTGGGAGGAAAATACCAGGACCTACCGCTTAACCAGATCGCAGAATACGCAATCAGTGAGACCGACCTCGTCACAGTCCAGGAATATATTCGTAAACTTTTCGAGGTTTTCAAGCCCACACCAGCACACCAATTGATGTGTACGTTTACCTGGCGGGGCCTTGCCACTACAAACTATGATCGCCTTATAGAACAAGCATACGAAACAACACCCGCTGCCGTTCAGGTTCCGAAGCCGTTCATAGAAAACGGCGACCGGGTGGAAGAACACCTTCGGGATCCTAGAAGTGTGATGCTACTAAAACTGCACGGCTGTATTACTAGAACCGCCAATCCGGAATGCCCTCTCATCCTTACAACTGACCAATATATTGAATATTTAAAAGGCCGGAGCCGTATTTTCAGTCACCTGAGGGAGTGGGCGTATGAGCTTCCTCTGGTGTTTATCGGTCACAGCTTGCAGGACCCAGACCTTCGCGCAATTCTGCTGGAAATGACCCAACTAGGGGAAAGGCGACCGAGGTACTACGCGGTGGTTCCACGGGTCGACGATGTACAGAGACGATTTTGGGAGGCGAAAAGGATTTCTCCATTGCAGGGCACTTTCGAGGAGTTTCTTCAGGCGCTTGATTCTACCATCCCGGCTGAGTTTCGGGGGTTGGCTGTCCTGGTACGGGATACCGCGCTTCCCATATTCGAACGATTCAAAACGCGAGATTTTGTTCTAAGTAAACCCTGTGAACAATTCCTCCAAACAGATGTGGAGTACGTAAAGAGTGTTACGTCTACCGAGACGGTCACTCCGAGCGACTTTTATAAGGGAGTCAATCTTGGTTGGTCCGCAATTGAGCAGCAGCTCGATGTTCGCCGTCACTTAGCAGATACCCTCCTTTCAGATCACTTCTTGATTAATGAGGCCGAACATCGTCAGGGACTAGAACTAATCTTAATCAAAGCTCATGCTGGGGCAGGAAAGTCGGTATTGCTTCGACGGATCGCCTGGGATGCAACGCACGACTACGATTGCCTCTGTCTTTACTTGAGACCATATGGTGTTATTAACGCTCAAGCGCTTCAGGAACTAATATCTCTTTGTAAAGAGCGCATCTACCTGTTTGTTGATAACGCGGCTGATCGTGCTCGCGAGATTCAATCTCTATCCAAGACTATTGGCCCTGAGGGAAAGCACCTTACAGTCATACTTGCTGAGCGGACTAATGAGTGGAACGTTTCCTGCGCGGCACTTGCGCCGTTGATTAGTACCGTCCACGAACTCCGTTATCTTTCGGTAAAGGAAATCGACTCTCTTCTGTCTCTACTCGAGCGCCACAACGCCCTTGGCACTCTTACCCATCTAGACCTAAACAGTCGACGATTAGCGTTATCCGAACGTGCGGGCCGTCAGCTCTTAGTAGCGCTTCACGAGGCAACGTTGGGAAAGCCATTCGAAGATATTATCGAAGACGAATACAGAAGCATCCTGCCTCTTGAAGCACAACAAATTTATCTAACGATCTGTACACTGAATCGTCTGAACGTTCGTGTTCGTGCCGGCATCGTGTCCCGAATTCATGATGTCCCTTTTGATGAATTCAGGGCGCGTCTGTTCGGGCCCCTCGAGCATGTGGTGCAGGTGGACAAAGACCCTATCATTCGTGATTACACATACCGAGCAAGACATCCCCTCATTGCTCAGATCGTCTTTAACCGAATGCTTCGCCTCCAGGAAGAACGATACGACGCTTATATCAAATCTCTGGGGGCGTTAAACATAGATTATTCAGCAGACAGATCGGCATATCGCCAAATGGTAAGGGGGCGACTCCTCATTGAACTCTTTCCAAATCATGAGCTCGCCAAAGGTGTGTTAGAGGTGGCAAAACGCATCGCTGGCGACGACCCATACCTGTCACACCAGAAGGCGTTATATGAGATGCACAGACCCAATGGCAATCTTCAAGCAGCTAGTGAATCGTTGAGCAAGGCGTTGCAGTCAGCGTATCCAGACCTGGCTGTAGCCGTAAAGCATTCGATGGCAGAACTTCGCTTGCGGTTGGCGGACACGGCAAGAACACCGCTTGAGCGCGAAAAGCTGCTTTCGGAAGCGACATCAATCGTCCAATCCCTGACACCACTAGGGAGCGGTGAAGGCTACGTCCATCATACTTTGGTCAAGATCGGTTTAATGAGACTTAAGGATCTCATAGAGCAGCCTGGCGAGGCTATATCTGAGACGGCCGCTGAGGCTCTAGTGAAAGATACTGAGCGGAATTTATCGGAAGGACTCCAACTCTTTCCTACTCATCCATATTTGCTTGATGCGGAAGCGCAACTCGCAAAGATCCTCGACGACGCCGGTCGAGTTCTTCAGGCGCTGGAGAAGGCTTTCGACGGAAATCCACGCAGCACGTTCATAGCACTGCGATTAGCAAATTACTATAAACAGCATAACGACTTCCAACGCTCTGAACAGATACTCACAAAGGCGCTCGAGGCGAATCCAGGGGAGCGCCGACTGCACTATGCCTATGCCAGACTTCTGATTGCTAAAGGTGGAGCAGCCCATGAGGTCCTCGTCTATCATCTGCGGAGATCATTTACCGACGGAGACAACAATTACGACGCCCAGTTACTGTATGGGAGGCAGCTGTTCCTTAATGGGGAGGTTGACGAAAGCAAAGAGGTTTTTCGTCGGCTTGGCAATGCTCGAATTAACCCAGACGTTAGAGATAAACTCTTATATCCAATGGACCAGTCATTTACAGGTCAGGTTGCGCGCTTAGAGGCAACTTATTGCTTTATAGCTCGTGATGGTCTGAATGACTGGATATATGCCCACTGCAATAATATCGACGAGAGTGCCTGGAAGATGCTTACCAGGGGAACGCGCGTAAGCTTTAAGATCGGATTTACTATGAGAGGTCCCAATGCGTTCGACGTGTCGCTACTCGTTCTCTAATATCGCGCAGGAATAGTTGGGGAACGGTACCTGGTCAAGCTTGACTCCTTGACTTTCACCCGAGCAACGGGGAAGCCTGCGCCCGCTCGGCCTCATCCATCCGCCTCATCCGCGAGACGAGCCCGGCATCGCGCGCCAGAAACGTCGCCACCCTTTGCCGGGAATGGTCGATTGCTGATAGTCCTGCGCGAAGAGGTGTCTCGCCCGCGCGACCGCGATGGATCGATCGTTCTGGTGTCGCGCCGGACCATGATCCGCTCCTTCGGTCGATCGGAACGGCCATCCTCTGCAGGACGCCCGGCCCACACGTGCAGAGTGGGGTGGCATGCGACACCCTGTCGGACGTGACCCGTTAATACTTCGGCTTGGAGCGTGGGATGGGGATTGGGCCGGGGACTGAACACCGCGAGTTGGATTGGTTGTTTGAACAATACGTCGCGGATCTGAGCAGCGACCGATCTATGAGCGCGTTCTCGAGCCGGAGGAGTTGTTTCAGGAAACGGCTCCGCATCCTGAACTTCTATCCGGAATCGCGTTTGAAGGCGCTGGAGCGCGTCGAACGCTGATCGTCGCGGTCGCGATCGAGGAGTTCCTGGCCGTAATTCCAGTATGCCTTCGTTCCCGGGATAAACGGATTTCTGTCTCTCTCTTCGTCCCAGTCGAAGCCGGGTGCCCGAGATTCTGCGGTCGGCACCTTGCCTATCAGCAGTTGGGTGACCGTCGCGAGAAGGAACCCGCCCACGCCGATCGCCGTGATCACAAGCAAGCCGGCGAGGAGGTCCTGATGGAACACCCCGCCGACCACCCACACAGCGGCGATCAGGAGACCAAAGGCCACGGCGAGCCTCCCCGCGCGGCGGCGAAGGAGCGAACGTGATGGAGCAAAATGGAATGCTGTCGCCGAATTAGTCATCTGTTGTCCACTCAGGCGAACAGTGTACGCTCCATTCGCCCGGAATCAATTCGGGTCGGTGCGATGATCCCCTTCATGCAAATTACTTAGATTGAGTGTAAGGATTTTGACATATCATCACGTCATCTGGGAGGAGCCTGTTGACGGGAGTGGATGGGAGGGGCTTGACATCCGTTGTCACACATGACGACACTACCAAAATAACAAGCACATGACGCCGCCGACCGGGCCGATTTCGTGGACTCGGAGAGCTCGGAAGGAGTCTGAAACGATTGAGGAAAAAGTTGCGATGAAAAAGGACGAGTTGAAGATCATCCGCGGAAGCGGCAATGTCTACCGCGATCTCAAAAAGAAGAACGCGGATAGCGAGCATTTCAAGGCGCTCCTTGCCGCCGAGATCATCAAAATGCTTGATCGCGAGAAATTAAGCGTGCGGAAAGCGCACGCCCGCACCGGCATTGCCGCGGCGGACTTTTCGCGCATTCGCAACGCCGATCTTGGGCGGTTCACCGTGGATCGCCTCATGGGGATCATTAACCGGCTTGGCTCACGGATCGACGTGGCCATGAAAGTCCGTCGGGCGGGATAACGGGTGATCACCAGTGCTGGTCGTCGTCCGCAGTGACGGGGACTATTCTAGACCTGATTACGAAGAGAAACACACGGTTCCTGACGTGCAATAGTGTTCGGCAAAGATAGGGGAACGCACGGGACGACGCCGACGCGTCGAAGCGAGATCTGGCCTTACCCTCTGTTTCCGGGAATGCGATGAAGGCGTATGTGGCGGTAACCGACGGGGACTGGTTTCGGTTTCTGAGCGCGCGTCCGGGCCTGGACGAAGTCAACTTCTGGCAGCCGGGCGGAAACCGTGCCTTCAGCGCCCTTCAACCGGGCGAGCCGTTCCTCTTCAAGCTCCACTACCCGGAACACTTCATCGTTGGGGGCGGTTTCTTTGCCCACTCGTCAATCCTGCCCTCGAGTCTCGCCTGGGATGCTTTCGGCGAGAAGAATGGGGCCGCTACGCTGGAGCAGATGCGAAAGGGGATTGAGAAGTTCCGCCGGACCAAACCAGACCCGCACGAGGACTACAAGGTCGGCTGCATCATCTTGGAACAGCCGTTCTTTCTGGGCGAACGTGACTGGATCCCAGTGCCGAGCGACTTTGCAAAGAATATCGTGCAGGGTAAAACGTACGACGTGCGTCAGGGCTCAGGCAAGGAACTCTGGGCGCGTATCGAGGCAGTGCTGTCCGCGACAAGTGGTAAGGCCCTTTACGTTGCTGAGGGCGAGCGGCCGGTGTATGGCGAGCCCATTCTCGTTCGCCCGCGGTTGGGTCAGGGAAGTTTCCGGATCCTCGTCACGGATATCTACCAGCGCCGCTGCGCGGTAACGCGGGAAAAAGCGCTGCCAGTGCTGGAGGCCGCGCACATCAAACCGGTGGCGAACAGCGGAAGGCATGAGGTCGGAAATGGCCTCTTGCTTCGCTCAGACGTGCATACCCTCTTTGACCGAGGGTATGTCACGGTCACGCCGGAATATAAGTTCCTCGTCAGTCACCGACTCAAAAGGGATTTCGACAACGGCGAACACTACTACAAGCTGAATGGCCAGCAGATATGGGTGCCGCCGCGTGCAGTCGATCTTCCCAATCGAGAGTTCCTTGAATGGCACGGGGACGCGGTATTCCGCGGCTGAACAGCGCACGGTCCTAGGTTTGGAGACACCGCAGGTGAGGCGAGTAGTCGATGGCGATTAAGAAATCCGAACTTTACGGCTCGCTTTGGGCAAGCTGCGACGAGCTGCGTGGCGGCATGGACGCCAGCCAGTACAAGGACTACGTCCTCGTCCTGCTGTTCATCAAGTACATCAGTGACAAATACGCTGGCGTTCCGTACGCCCCGATCACGATTCCCAAGGGGGCCAGCTTCAAGGACATGGTCGCCTTGAAGGGCAAGTCGGACATCGGTGATCAGATCAACAAGAAGATCATCGGGCCGCTGGCCAACGCCAATAAGCTGTCCGATTTCCCCGACTTCAATGACTCGGCCAAGCTCGGCGATGGGAAGGAAAAGGTCGATCGGCTCACTAATCTCATCGCCATCTTCGAAAACCCCGCACTCGACTTCTCCAAGAACCGTGCGGAAGGCGATGACATCTTGGGCGATGCCTACGAATACCTCATGCGGCACTTCGCCACGGAAAGTGGCAAGAGCAAGGGCCAGTTCTACACGCCCGCCGAAGTCAGCCGCATCATCGCGCAAATCCTCGGCATCCGCGAAGCCAAGACGAGTCCTGATACCACGGTCTACGACCCTACCTGCGGCTCCGGCTCGTTGTTGCTCAAAGTCGCCGATGAGGCGCGCACGCCGGTGACGCTGTATGGCCAGGAAAAGGACGCGGCCACCAGCGGTCTTGCCCGCATGAACATGATCCTGCACAACAATCCCACCGCGCTGATCGTCCAAGGCAACACATTGGCCGATCCAAAGTTCAAAGACGGCGACACGCTCAAGACATTCGACTACGTCGTGGCTAATCCGCCGTTTTCCGACAAGCGTTGGAGCACCGGCCTCCATCCGCTGGACGACCCCTATGAGCGCTTCAAGCACTTCGGCGTGCCGCCCAACAAGCAGGGTGACTACGCCTATCTGCTGCACATTGTTCGCTCGCTGAGATCCACCGGCAAAGGCGCGTGCATCCTGCCCCACGGCGTGCTGTTCCGCGGCAATGTCGAGGCCGACATTCGCCGCAATTTGGTGCGCAAGGGGTACATCACCGGCATCATCGGCCTGCCCGCCAATCTCTTTTACGGCACCGGTATCCCAGCCTGCGTTGTCGTCATCGACAAGCAAAACGCTCACGCCCGCAAGGGCATCTTCATGATCGACGCGAGCCGCGGTTTCATGAAGGACGGCCCCAAGAACCGTCTGCGCGCACAGGACATCCATAAAATCGTCGATGTCTTCAATAAGCGACTCGAAGGCCCCAAATACTCCCGTATGGTCTCCGTTGAGGAAATCGAGAAAAACGAGTTCAACCTGAACCTTCCGCGCTACATCGACAGCACCGAGCCCGAGGATCTCCAGGACATCGAAGGCCACTTGAAGGGCGGCATCCCTGTTACAGATGTCGATGCTCTCGATCGTTATTGGGCCGTCTGCCCGCAGCTCCGTCATGTCTTGTTCAAGGCAAACCGCCCTGGTTACGTCGACCTCGCCGTGGACAAGGCAGCGATCAAGTCCACGATCTACGAGCACCCCGAGTTCGCGGCTTTCATTGCGAGCATGAACGCGCATTTCGAAGTCTGGCGGCAGAAGAGCGCCAAGACATTGCGGCAGTTGAAAGCCGGCTGCCATCCGAAGGAAGTCATGACCGCATCGTCCGAAGACCTGCTCGCCCACTACACGGACAAACCACTCATCGACAAATACGATGTCTACCAGCACGTCATGGACTACTGGGCGGACACCATGCAAGACGATTGCTACCTCATCGCCACCGACGGCTGGAAGGCCGAGGCCTACCGCATCATCGAGAAAGACAAGAAGGGCAAGGAGAAGGACAAAGGCTGGACGTGTGACCTTGTGCCGAAGGCCCTCATCGTCGCCCACTACTTTGCCAAGGAGCAGGAAGCGATCGATAACCTCGCCGCCGAGCTGGAGAGCGTCACCGCTCGCATGACCGAGCTGGAAGAAGAGCATGGCGGCGAAGAAAGCGCATTTTCAGAACTGGACAAGGTGAATAGAGCCAATGTCGCCGCTCGGTTGAAAGACCTTCAGGAAGAAGACGAAAACTCCCACAGCACGTCCACGACTGAGAAGTTGCCGATGGCGGCAGAAGCTCCCGGACCGTACGGCAATGGAGCTACCTCAGACGCGGAAATCCTCCTTATGTGGCTGACTCTCAGCGCCCAGGAGGCCGACATCAAGAAGCGCCTCAAAGATGCCGAGGCCGCGCTCGACGCCAAGGCCTACGCGAAATACCTGAAGCTCACTGAGTCTGAGATCAAGACGCTGGTGGTCGACGACAAGTGGCTCGCAGCGCTCGACGCCGCGATCCACGGCGAGATGGACCGCATCAGCCAGGCACTCACCAAGCGCGTGAAGGAGCTGGCCGAACGCTACGAAACCCCGCTGCCGCAGATGGTCACTCGTGTGGCTGACCTGGAAACCAAAGTGAACCGCCACCTGAAACGGATGGGGTTCGCGTGGAAGTGAGACCCGGCTATAAGCAGACCGATGTGGGCGTGATTCCGGAGGATTGGGAAGCCAAGCCGATTGGTGATTTGCACCCCTTTGTTACCAGTGGCTCGCGTGGCTGGGCAGGTTTCTATGCCGATCACGGTTCACCATTCATTCGTATTACCAACCTTACCCGTGGCTCAATTCACTTGGACCTGAATGATCTTCGTTTTGTCAGCCTTCCCGCTGACAACAGCGAGGGTGCACGCACACAGCTTCAACCCGGCGATGTCCTGATTTCAATCACCGCCGATATTGGAATTGTTAGTTACGTCTCCGCACAAGTTCCAAGGCCTGCCTACATCAATCAACACATCGCGTTAGTGCGATTCGATCCCTCAATTACCAACCCCAAATTCGTCAGTTACTTCTTGGCATCCGAGAAGCCGCAAAAGATTTTTCGAGCGCTCACTGACTCTGGTGCCAAAGCCGGAATGAATTTGACGACAGTAAAGCAAGTCCGTCTTGCACTCCCGCCTACCAAAGCAGAACAAGAAGCCATTGCCGAGGCGTTGAGCGATGCGGATGCCCTCGTCGAATCCCTGGAGCAACTCCTCGCAAAAAAACGCCACCTCAAACAAGGCGCCATGCAGGAATTGCTTACCGGCAAGAAGCGTCTACCGGGGTTTAGCGGGGAGTGGGAGCGGAAGCGGTTGGGGACTACGGCTATTCTCAAAGCGCGCATTGGATGGCAGGGCTTAACGACTGCTGAATACCTGGACTCCGGGGACTACTACCTCGTGACAGGCACTGAATTCAAAGAGGGCTATATCGACTGGAACAATTGCCACTACGTCGATGAGTCTCGCTACAAGCAGGACAAGAACATCCAGTTGAAAGAGCACGATGTTCTCGTGACAAAGGACGGCACCATCGGCAAGGTCGCGTTGATCACCGACCTGCCTAAACCAGCTACGCTTAATAGTGGGGTCTTCGTGATCCGGCCGATCGCAGAGGCCTTTCATCCCGAGTTCTTCTATTACCTCCTTTGTTCTAACGTCTTCACCGAGTTTCTTGTTCAGCTCAGTGCCGGGTCGACAATCAATCACCTTTATCAGAAGGATTTCGTCAATTTCGTTTACAGAACGCCAGCGACCATTGAAGAGCAAATTGCCATCGCCAACATCCTTTTCGACATGGACGCTGACATCGCTGCGTTGGAAGCCAAACTAGCAAAATCCGGTCAGCTCAAGCAGGGCATGATGCAGGAGTTGCTCACCGGGAGGATTCGCTTAGTTCGACCGGCCTCGGAAGTTGTCCACCTGCCGGTAAGGAAGAAGTCCACGTCAGCCCCCACTACGTCGCACAACTGGCAGATCAACGAGGCCGTGGTCATTTCCGTTCTGGCCAAGAACTTCGGCTCGAGACAATGGCCGTTGGGCCGGAAGCGTTATACCAAACTCTCGTACCTGCTCCATCGCCATGTGGAAATACAGCCTGAAGGCTATCTCAAGAAGGCCGCAGGACCTTACAACCCGGCAACCAGATACAAAGGGCCTGAAGGAATTGCACTCAATAATGGCTACGTCAGCGTGCATTCCCGTGACAAATTCTCTGGATTTGTTGCTGGTGAAAAGATTGGCGAGGCACAAAGTTATTTCTCCAAGTGGTATGGCGATGACGTCTTGACCTGGTTGGAGCAGTTTCGCTGCAAGTCTAATGACGAGCTGGAATTGCTAACGACCGTGGATATGGCCATGGAGGATCTTCGCCGCGAGGGGAAGGTGGTGGATGTGGCCACGGTGAAGCAGGTCATCCAAGACCATCCCGAATGGGAGGCCAAGCTGGATCGCGCAATCTTTTCTGAGGACAAGATCAGCCGAGCAATCAGATCATGCAGGCAGCTGTTCGCTTCCGAAGGGCGTGACTGATGAACGGCGTCGGCCAACCCGAACGCGCGACGCAAGAGCGCGTCATTGCTTTGTTCCGCGACGAGCTGGGCTACCGCTACCTCGGCGACCGGACCGACCGCGACAGCAACAGCAACATCGAAGAAAGGCTGCTCACCGAATGGCTCAAGAAGAGCGGCTACACGCCGCCGCAGATCAGCGCGGCCCTCTACAAGCTGCGTACTGAAGCCGATAATCACAGCCGCACCCTCTACGGTAACAACCAAGCCACTTATAGCCTGTTACGTTACGGCGTTCCTGTAAAGGTCGAGGCGGGCAAGGTCACCGAGACCGTCCACGTCATCAACTGGCAGGAACCGCTGAAGAACGACTTTGCCATTTCCGAGGAGGTGACGCTCAGAGGGAACCATGAGCGGCGGCCGGATATTGTGCTGTACGTCAATGGCATTGCCATCGCTGTGTTGGAGTTGAAGAACAGCCGCATCTCTATCGGGGACGGCATTCGCCAACTGCTCTCCAACCAGCAGCCTGAGTTCAACGAATGGTTCTTCTCTACCGTTCAAATTGTGTTCGCCGGAAACGATTCAGAAGGACTGCAATACGGCGCCATCGGGACACCGGAGAAATATTTCCTGAAGTGGAAAGAGGACGAAGCGGACAACACCCGCTTCAAACTCGACAAGTACCTGCTCAAGATGTGCCGCAAAGACCGGCTGATCGAGCTGATACATGACTTCGTATTGTTTGACGGCGGGGTGAAGAAGCTGCCGCGTGCGCACCAATATTTCGGCATCAAGGCCGCACAGGAACATGTCCGCCAGAAGAAGGGCGGCATCATGTGGCACACGCAGGGCAGCGGCAAGAGCATTGTCATGGTACTCCTGGCCAAGTGGATTCTGGAGAACAACCCCAACGCTCGCGTTGCTATCATCACCGACCGCGATGAGTTGGACAAGCAGATCGAGCGCGTCTTCAACGAATCGGGTGAGGCGATCAAGCGAACGAGCAGTGGCCGCGACCTAATGGGCCAACTCGGCCAGGCCAAGCCGCGCCTGCTGTGTTCACTGGTCCACAAGTTCGGCCAGAAGGGCGTGGACGACTTTGACGCGTTCATCAAGGAGCTGGAAGCCCAACCCAGCCCCACGGTGGGCGAGGTGTTCGTGTTCGTGGACGAGTGTCATCGCACGCAGAGCGGCAAGCTGCACCGTGTGATGAAGGCGCTCATGCCCAACGCAGTGTTCATTGGTTTCACGGGAACGCCGCTCCTGAAAAAAGATAAGGCGACGAGCCTCGAAGTGTTTGGCGGTTACATCCACACTTACAAGTTCAGCGAGGGCGTTGAAGACGGAGTGGTGCTCGATTTGGTTTATGAGGCGCGCGATATTGACCAGCGCCTGGGCTCGGAGAACAGGATCGATGCGTGGTTCGAGGCCAAGACCAAGGGGCTGAACGAGTGGCAGAAGGACGAGTTGAAGAAACAGTGGGGCACGATGCAGAGCGTACTCAGCTCCCGCTCACGGATGGAGCGAGTGGTGAGCGACATCGTATTCGACTTCAGCGTGAAGCCGCGCCTGTCCAGCGAGCGCGGGAATGCGATCTTGGTGGCCTCCAGCATTTACGAAGCGTGCAAGTATTTCACGCTGTTCCAAAAGACGCCGTTCAGAGGGAAGTGCGCGGTGGTGACCTCCTACAACCCCCAGGCGCAGGACGTGACAAGGGAGGAGATCGGCGCGAACACCGAAACCGACAAGCAGTTTATCTACAACACCTACACCGAGCTGCTGAAGGACGTCGACCCCAAGCCGGGGATGACGAAGACGGAGACCTACGAGGAGTGGGCGAAGACGCTCTTCACCAAAGAGCCGGCGAACATGGCGCTGTTAGTTGTGGTGGACAAGCTGCTGACCGGCTTCGATGCGCCGCCTTGCACGTATCTCTATATTGACAAGTCCATGCAGGACCACGGTCTGTTTCAGGCCATTTGCCGCGTCAACCGGCTGGACGGTGAGGACAAGGACTTCGGCTACATCGTGGACTACAAAGACCTGTTCAAGAAGGTCGAGAATGCGATCGCGGTGTACACCTCCGAGCTGGATCACAGCGCAGGTGGAGCGGACCCAGAGGTGCTGCTGCAGGACCGCCTGAAGAAGGGGAAGGAACGCCTCGACAACGCGCTCGAAGCTCTCGCCTTGTTGTGCGAGCCGGTTGAGTCGCCGCAGGGCGAGTTGGAACATATCCACTACTTCTGCGGCAATACGGAGATTCCGGAGGACCTGCAGGAACATGAGCCGCAACGCGCTGCGCTCTACAAAGCGACCGTGGCCCTGGTTAGGGCCTACGCCAACATCGCGGATGAATTGGAACCCGCCGGATACAGCGTCGGCGACGTGGGACGCATCAAGCAACACCTCACCCATTATCTCAACGTCCGCGAGATCATCCGCAAGGCGAGCGGGGAGAGCCTCGACCTGAAGGCGTATGAGGCGGACATGCGGCACCTCATCGACACGTATATCGAAGCCGATGAGCCGAGGAAGATCTCTCCCTTCGACAACATGAGCCTGGTGGACCTCATTGTGAAGACCGGGATTGCCAATGCCATTGCCACGCAGCTCGGTGGATTAAAAGGCAACAAGAATGCGGTGGCCGAAACGATTGAGAACAATGTCCGCAGCAAAATCATCAAAGAGCACCTGAACGACCCGGCTTACTATGAGAAGATGTCTACTCTGCTGGACGAGATCATCGCCGACCGCAAGGCACGGGCGATCGAGTATGAAGAGTACCTGAAGCGGATCGCCGAATTGGCGAAAAAGGTGGAAGCGGGGCAAGCCGAGGACACGCCAGCGGCGTTGGACACACCGGGCAAACGCGCCCTATACAACAACCTTGGCCAGAATGAAGTAATCGCATTGAAGATCGACGAAGCCGTGAAGACGAAGCGACCGGATGGGTGGCGCGGCGTCCAGGCACGAGAGCAAATGGTCAAGAAAGCCCTGTATGACGTGTTGCAGGACGTGGGCGAGGTGGAGCGCATCTTCCTCATTATCAAAGCACAAATAGAATACTGACGATTATGCAGGTCGAATTGGGTGATATTGCGGTGGACGTGGTGCTGAAGAACATCAAGAACGTTCATCTCAGCGTGTATCCGCCAACCGGCAGAGTACGGATTTCGGCGCCGCTGCGCATGAGCCTCGACACGATCCGGGTCTTTGCCATTTCAAAGCTCGACTGGATCAAACGACAACAGCGAAAGCTCCGGGAACAGGAACGCGAAACTCCGCGCGAATATTTGGACCGGGAAAGCCATTATGTGTGGGGGAAGCGCTACCTGCTCACGGTTTGCGAGAGCGACCAGGTACCGTCCGTCGAACTACGACACAGCCGGATGCTCCTACGGGTTCGACCTGGAGCAGACGAACAGAAGAGGGAGGCCATCGTCGAGGAATGGTATCGCCAGCAACTCAAGCAAGCGGTGCCGCCCTTGATTGCCAAGTGGGAACGTCTGACGGGCGCAAAGGTGGAGCGGTTTTTTGTGCAGCGGATGAAAACCAAATGGGGGAGTTGTAACCACAGAGCACGCACGATCCGCCTCAACACCGAGCTGGCGAAGAAGCCACGAGAGTGCGTCGAATACATCGTTGTTCACGAGTTGGTTCACTTGCTGGAGCCGACACACAACGCCCGATTTGTTGCGCTCATGGACCGATTTATGCCCAAGTGGCAGTTCTATCGCGACGTGCTTAACCGCCTTCCGGTTCGGCGTGAGAATTGGGATTATTGAAAACCCAGGGGCTCGGATCAATCGGCCCACTCATCACGGGCGCTATTGCCCCGCACGACTGCCAGGGGCACGCTCGTGCTTGGTGTGGATGACGATGGGATGCGGTCGGGTCAAGTGTATCCCGAAGAAGCCATTCGGGATTTCTAACGAGCCGTATAAGAAGTGAGGAGGGTCCCACAATGAGCAGACAATGTCTCTATACTTACTCGGGGCTCAGCTGACATGATTTGCGTGAAAGCCCCGCAGACATCCATCAGGTTCACGCTATGAGCATTCCGACCAACGCCGAGATTCTGGCCCTCTTGGACAAACTGAACACCGCTGTGGCGGATGATTTGGAAACGCAGTGGCTTGACTTCAAGCCGTGGACCGACCCGAAATCCGACATGAAAGTGGCCGTCGAGTATGCTGCCTGTCTGGCGAACGCGGACGGTGGTGTCATTGTCTTCGGCGTGGCAGACGAGACGCGCGGACGGGCTGCAGCCATTCGCGGCGCGACGGGTTACGACCTCGACGTGTGGCGGCGCGGCATCTACGACGGCGTGCGCCCGAACCTGCGCATCGATGTGGAGGAATTGCCTGTGCCGGAAGGGACCGGCAAGCTCTTGGTCGTGCGAGTGCCCAAGGGTGGCTTGCCCCCTTATGGCACCGCACAGGGATTATTCAAACGGCGCGTGGGCAAGAACTGCATGCCGCTCGATCCGCAGAACTTTGCTCGCGTACAGATCTCTTCGGGCGCAGTGGACTGGAGCGGGCAACCAACCGATTTGCGCCTGACTGATCTTGATCCCGTCGAAATCGCAAGAGCGCGGAACATCCTACGGCGAATCAGTCCTGAATCGGAACTGCTGAAGCTGGCAGATGAGCTGTTCCTGGTTGCTCTTGGCGCGGTACGAAACGGCCGGGTTACGCATGCGGGGCTGGTGTTGTTTGGACGGGAGGAGGTCCTTAGTGAACGTTGCCCGCAGCACCAGGTCCATTATGTCCTGCAGACCTCGGATGTGTCAGTCGCGCGGAACGATTCTTACCGACAAGGGCTCCTGAACATCCTCGAACGCATCGAACAGAACTTCGCCGGGCCGGCCAATCCTGAGCAGGAGTTGTCCGTCGGCTTGTTCAAGATACGGATTCCTGCCTACCCCTTGGAGGCCGTGCGAGAAGCCGTGTTGAACGCCGTGACGCACCGTGACTACTCCGATCCGGGCGAGGTCTTGATCCGGCACACTCAACGCGAGCTGGTGATTACGAGTCCCGGGGGTTTTATCAGCGGCATTACACCCGACAACATCCTGCGGCGTGAACCCGTGAGCCGTAATCGGACGCTGGCGGAGGCGTTGGAAAAGTTGCGGTTGGTCGAGCGGGCGGGCATTGGGCGGCGGCGCATCTTTCTGCCCGCTCTGTCGTACGGAAAGCGACCACCCGTCTATGAGACCGATGGAACCCGCGTCACCCTGCGCGTCTTCGACGGAAGTTTTGACGCACGGATGGCCGCTTTGGTCGCGAAATGGAAGCAAGAAGGCATCGAGGTTGATCTGGACGGCTTACTGGTGCTGTCTTATTTGCGGGAGCACGCCTTTATTGATTCAGCCAGGGCCGCCCAGGTTCTTCAGTTGTCTCGCGACGAGGCGCGGGGCGTGCTCGACCAGCTGACGCAGCCGCCGACCGCCTTGCTGGAACGGCGTGGCAGAACCAAAGCCGCGAGTTTTCATTTGGCCAAGCCAGTGGCCAGCGGCTTGTTAGGCAAAGCGGCATACTCAGAAGCGAAGGGAATCAGCCCGCTGCGCTACGCTGAGATGGTCAAGGTGTTTCTCCAGGATCACGGCTCGATCACGCCCAAACAATGCCGCGTGCTGCTGCATCTTGGAGAGTCCCAAACCGCGAGAGTCGAAATCTCCCGGCTGCTACGGAAATGGAGTGGTTCGGGCGGCTTTCTACGACGGGAAGGAAAGCCGCCCAAGGTGGTCTATTCCCTGCGAGAAGAGGCCCCGAGTGTTACCAAGTGTTAGCGCGTGCGGAAGGCGTTTTACATCATTCGCAATGATTTACAATGGCCCACGACGGGCCACAACGAGTTCCGAGTGTTAACGAGTGTTAGCAAGCGCAAAGTGACCATACTCCGTATGTGCCGATGAGCAAACGTTTTGACGTGTTGACCGCCGAAAGAGCCGCAAGACGAGTTTTCCGTGTGAGTGAGGAGCTTCCCAAGCGTGTTTTTAGATCGCTTCTGACAGTCGCCCGTTGAGCTTCGCCAACACCTGCCCCGCCTCCTCACGGGAGAGGTGTACCGATTTCTCCGCTCCAAATGCCTTGAGCACCTCGGCCACGGGTCCCTTCCCTAACCGCTGAGCCATCGCCCAAATCGCCTCCAGTTGATCAGCCTGGATGCCGGCCGTCCGCAGACGTTTGCCGTTGATCTCGACAACCGTATTGAGCACCCGGCTTCGGGGATGAGGCGGATCGTCACTCGGTGCAGCCGCTCCGTTCCCGGCTGGCGGCCTGAGCCCGGCGACCGATCCTGAGGCCTCCTGCACCGTCTCGCCGTTGGCCGCGGCCACGGCCTCGGTCTCTTGCTGCTCGTGGGTGATCTCCTCGGGCTCGCGATACTCCACGCCCAGCAATTTCTTCTCCACGATCGCCTCGGCCTTGGTCACCGCGGTCCGTTCCCCGAAGCGTTTGAGCCGTGAGAGCTGCTGGATGATGGCCAACTGATCGCTGGGTTCGGTCAAGACCGGATAGCCGTCGGGGCCGATCGTGTAGGGCTTGCCGGCTTTGACGACCTGGCCCCGGTGATCCGTCTTGGGCGCGATCGCGTTCCAGACGAGGTCTTCGCATTCGGTTTTCCACACGATGGTGACGCGTGCCTCGCGCTGCAGAACGGGATTCGCTTCCACGCCGATCCAGCCTTTGACGTGCGCCCAGGCCTTGTCCGCGTCGCACCCCGCTTCGATGATCCGCGTCTTGATCCCAGCCTCCTTCGCCCAGTTGTTGTAGACGCGAGCGCTGGGGATTAGCCGCTTGCCGTGTCGGCGGTCGTACACGGCGTAGAAATCGCGGTCGCTGATCTCGATCTCCTTCCGGAGTTGCTCGGCCGGATCGAGTGTCACGACTCCGTTCCCCGTGTTGGCCTTTCCGTTCTGTCCCGTGCTCATGGTGTCCTCCCTTCTACACGACGATCTCTTCGTCCGACATCTCCTCGGTCAGTACCAGGTGAGTGCGAATGGCGGTCTCGTTCCCGAGACACAACGGCCGGTAGTCGCACCCACTCCACAACCCGCACGACGACGTCTTCTTCGGAAAGCGGCTGCTGGCGATGTCGCCGGCCACAAGGGCCAGCTTCTCGCGATACTCCGCGATGTCCTGGGGCGTTCTGGTCGCGAAGGACCATTCGATCTTCGGTTCCTTGAGCTTGAGCAGGACGCAGAACGCCACGCGATCCACTGGGATGCCATTGGCCTCCAAGAGCCACCAGTACGCGGTCAACTGCTCGTTGAGCTGGACTTCTTCGGCATCGTAGGCTGACTGCGCGGTCTTGAAATCCACCAGCGTGCGGAGTCCATCGACCTCGCCATACAGATCCGGATACCCGACAAAGCCCACGCCATCGACTTCGGCGGAGAGACTTCGCTGCACGTGCTCAGGGGCGACGTTCGAGAATCGGGGCAGTTCCTCCGCCACAAAGCGCACCAACGCGCCTTTCCCGATCTCCAACAGGGCGTCCCACGTGTGCCGCTTGCCCCACTCCACGTCTGCATCCTTGAGCGCCTGCCACCCGGCCTCAAAGACCGCCACCGGGTCGGCGCCGCGTTGAAACAGGGCGGTGAGGCCGCGATCGATCGCGTCGCCAAAGAGCAGCGCCGGCTTCTTCGTCACGGGTCGCCATCCCTCGAGGTAGTAGTAGCGGTATGCCCGCGGGCAGAAGTCGTATCGCGTCACTCTGCTGTGCGACAGCGTCATTTGACCTCCCTCCTTAACCGTTTGCTACCGTCTCCCGTTGCCTCTGGAGACGGGGCTGGTGACAGATCACCACGGGATCCGCAGCCGCGTCGGAACGCTCACCGCCCCACGCTCCGGCCCTTTGTGGCAGGATCTCGCGCACAAAGGGCGACAGCCGATGACTCATTTCTCGCCCCTGAACCACCCGCTGGGCCGACCACGAGAGAAAGAGCCGCTCTCGCGCCCGGGTCGCGGCCACGTAGAAGAGCCGCCGCTCTTCCTCGAGGTTGTCGCGGTCGCGCGCGTGGGGCAGCACGCCGTCCTCCAAGCCGACGACAAAAACGATCCGGAACTCGAGGCCCTTGGCCGCGTGGATCGTCATGAGCCGCACGGTCTTCGTCTGATTGCCAGCCGCCTCGTGGTCGTTGCCGGCGACGTGGGTGAGAAAAGCCCCCAGGTCGCCGCCCACGTCCCGGTCAAAGCGCCGCGCGATGTCGACGAGCTGGGTCAGGTTGGCCAACCGTCTGGCCGAGTCGGAGTAGGTCTTGGTCACGTGCTCCTCGTAGCCGACGCGCTCCAGGACGGTCTCCAGCATGCGGCTCACCGGAAAAGATGTGGCTCGGAGCGCGTCCATCATGTTGAGGAAGGCGCGGAGCCGGCGCGGGATCCCGTCAACCCCAAGGAGGTTCTCCATCACCGGCTTGCCACGGTGGGCCGCGATGGCGTGATCGATCCGCGCCATCACCCGTTTCCCCACCCCACGCGGAGGGAGGTTGGCGATCCGTTTGAAGCTGACCGCGTCGCTGGGATCGTCGATGAACCGGAGGAAGGCCATCGCGTCTTTGATTTCGCGCCGTTCCCAGAACGCCAGCCCATCGACCAGGCTGTAGGGGATCTGGGCGTCGGCCAGCGCCTGCTCCACCGGACGGAAGAGCGAGGCCACGCGGCCCAGAATGGCGATCTCCCCGAACCCAGCGCCGTCACGCGCGAGCTGCGCAATGGTGTCGGCGATCCAGCCCGCCTCGTGCTCGGCGGACCGGCACGCGACCACCTCCACAGGCTCGCCAGTGGCGTTGGAGGTGGTGATGGCTTTGAGCGTGCGATGACGGTTGGTGCTGATGATCCGACGAGCGACCGCGACGATCCTCCCGCTGGAGCGGTAATTTGTTTCCATCCGAATCACCGTCGCCCCAGGGAAGCGCGCCTCGAAGTTGAGGATGCCGGCTGCGTCCGCGTGCCGAAACGCATAGATCGCTTGGTCGTCGTCCCCGACCGCGCACACGTTGTAGGCCGGAGCCGCGAGGAACTGGAGCACACGTTCCTGCAGGGGACAGGTGTCCTGGTACTCGTCGACCAGGATGTGGCGATAACGACGCCGTACCCGATCCGCCACTGGAGGGTAGGTCTCCAGCAGCCGCAGGGCCTTGAGTAGCAGGTCGGGGAAATCGACCGCGTCGTCTCGTTCCAGACGCCGCTCGTACCTGCGGTAGGCTTCGTCCAGCAGGGCGAGGTAGTAGGCGGTGGGTGGGACCGAAGCCGCAGACGCAGCGAGCTCATGGCCGGGGGCAATGCCCAAGTGCTTGAGTCGGTCGATGTCTGCTCGCAGCGACTCCCACATTCCGGGCGCGTCGAGCTCCTCAGCCACGGCCTTGACCAGCCGGCGACTGTCGTCCCCGTCGTAGATGCGGAAGCGATCGCTTCGGGGAATCAGGTCGTGGTGGCTGCGCACGAGGCGAGCGCAGAACCCATGGAATGTCGCAACGGTCACGTCCTGCATCGGCCGATGCGCCACGCGGGCGATCCGCTCGCGCATTTCGCAGGCCGCCTTGTTGGTAAAGGTCAGGCACAGGATCTGCGCAGGCGGGATGTTCCGCGCCGAGACCAGATAGGCGACCCGATGCGCCATGGCCATGGTCTTGCCCGACCCCGCCACCGCCAGCACCAGCAGCGGCCCTTCTCCGTGCATCGCCACCTCGCGCTGCTCGGCATTGAGGCCGACCAGGAGGGGTTCTGCGGGAATCGGCTCCGCTGGAACGGTAAACGCTTCCAGCCAGGGCAGTGTGACCGGCGTAGTCTTGGCGATCATAGGGACCCTCCATTGGGAATCAGGTGGTGATCGGCGAAGCTGAAGAACCCCTCCTCGCCCACGATCACGTGGTCGAGCACGGTGATACCCAGGAGCCGACCGGCCTTGACCAATCGCTCGGTCAGCTCCCGATCCTCCCGACTGGGCTCGGGATCGCCTGACGGGTGGTTGTGCGCGAGGATGACGGCCGCGGCGTTGGCCAGCACCGCGGGTTTGAAGACCTCCCGGGCATGGACGAGCGCCGCGGTCAACGAGCCGATCGCGACCACGTTGATGGCGTTGACCCGATGCTTGCCGTCGAGCAGCAGGAGCACGAAGTACTCGCGGTCCGCGCCGGCGAGATAGGTCTGGACGAGCTTCGCCGCGTCCGAGGACTGGCTGATGGCCGTGGACCCGTAGGGAAATCGCCCCTCCCGGACCATCTGGATGCGGACCACCGCGATCGCCTTCCGCGACGGGTCACGCCCGCACGCAGGTCCGGCCCTACCGTTTGGAGTGTCGTCCATCGCAACCTCCTTAGCCTGGGATCAACGAGTTCGGGGCCGTGCCCCGATCACGCCGAATCAGGAGGTCGTTTTTCGGGTTGGGGAGCCGGACGACGGTCGTCGGCTACGTCCCAGACTGGCGGAGGCCTGACGGATGGCTTCCCTGTCCGGGGAGGGATGGAGGGGGCCGGGCTCACTCCACCCCGCAGGGGCCAATTCATTTTTCGGGGTTGGGTTTCTCGGACGAGGGGAAAAAGGCAGAAATTATAGCAGACGATGGGCGCGGGCGCGCACCAAAATCCCGCCAGAAATTGACCGAACTTGGCAGGAAAACGATGGGAGGCTCGTGCGACGCCCTGTTACGCTCGGGGCAGCCAAAACGCCCGAGTCCAGGTCGATTGATTGGGCCACAACGGATTGCACGAGGGAACCTCCGGGTGGGAGGGGGGCCTTGCACTTATGGTTCAGGGGGAAGCGTGGGTCGGAATCCGTGCACGGGGGGGCGAAGACTATGAGGAAATCGAGGCTGCCGCAAGAGATCATTGACGTCATGGTCAAGCACGGCCTGGCTGGGCGCCGGGTGTACGTTCCGAAACTTCCGGACGCACCGGAGCAGTCGAGGAATCTCGTCACCATCCATCTTCCCAAACTGCTCGCTGAGGTCGAAGCGGACTACGAGCGCCGGGGCGTGACGTTCTTCTCCGAGGGCTCACCCCGGAAGCTGTTCTCGGGGAACTACGGCAAGACACGAATCGGAGCGCGGTTCAACTTGAAGCCCCGGACGGCGGCCAGTGTGTCATCCGCAGCCTGGAAACGCTGGCGGGAGTGGTTTTCCCGGTCAGAACGGCTCCGCCACGACGAGCTCCGTGAGCTGGCGGACGAGGCCAGGCGTGAATTCGCCGCCATGTATTTCACCTATCTGGAGATCCGGCAGCGCCTGCGGGCCGGGGAGGCGGTCGGCCTCGAGGAGTACGTGCGGTACCACAACGCGCCTGAGGCGCTCATGGAGCGGGTGAAAGACCTCGCGCAGGCCTCGATCGCGAGCTGCCCGTGGAGGGCTTCATGAACATGTTCATGAAAATTTTCATGAAATCGGGTCCCAAAAGCCCGATCGGACAGAAAGTTTCATGAAAAGTTTCATGAAAGGGGCACCACGGCGGGAATACGATCCGTGAAACCGGCACCACGGGATCAGCTCCCGGCGGGGGCCGATCAGAGGACGAACTGAATCATGGCTGAGAATCATGGCTGAGTTGTGGGACATCAAGGAGCTGTCAGCGTATCTGGGCATCAAGCGCTCAACCCTTTACGCCCACATCCCAGAAATCCCGCACTACAAGATCAATCGCCTGGTGCGGTTTCGGAAGGCGGAAATCGACGCCTGGCTGGCCGGCCAGCACCATGATCCGATCACGATTGCTGCTCAAGCCCGATCGGTGGTCAAAGAAATTGCTCGGCCCCCGGCTTCCCTGGATCACGTCATCACCCGCTCGATCGGAGACGTGAAAAGAGCATATAATCGCCCCATCGGGAAACCAGGCCACGCCCACAGAAAGGAGGGGCGATGAAACTTTTTCGGCGTGGCCGAACGTACTGTGTGACCCTGCAGTTTCAGGGAAGACAAATCAGGCGATCGCTTCAAGTCACCGACAAGAAACTCGCGGAACGGATCGCCTGCAAGATCCAAACGGAAGTGGCCGAAGGGAAATGGTTTGATCGCAGACCGGATCAGAACAGAACACTCAAGCAGATGATCGAGCGCTACTTGGCGGAACACTCCAAACGCAACAAGACGCACACTTCGTATGTGCGCGACCAGAGCTTAAGCGATCATTTGCTCAAGTTCTTTGGCGACGAGCGACTGCTCCACGACATTACGCCCAAGCTCATTGCCGAGTACAAAAGCCAACGCCGGGCAGAGCAAGCCGCACCGAAGACTGTCAATAGCGAACTGGCGCTGCTGTCCCACGCGTTTAAGCGCGCGGTGGCGGAATGGGAGTGGACGGACAAGAATCCGGTCATTGGGGTCTCGCGAGAGCGGGTCGACAATCACATCGAGCGGTGGCTGACCCTGCAGGAAGAGAAAGCGCTTCTTGATGCGTCGCCCGACTGGCTCCAAGAGATCATCCTGTTTGCGATCAACACGGGCCTTCGGCAAAGCGAGATCTTGAATCTCGAATGGCCGCAGGTCGATATGTTCCGACGAACGATCACGTTGCTCAAGCAAAAGAACAAGTGTGTGGACACGCTGCCGGTGAATGCCCGGGCGCTGGAGGTCTTAACAGCGCGCGCCAAGGTGAGAAGCCTCGCGTCTGATTTCGTGTTTGCGAACAACGAAGGCAAGCGCCGAGACGCGAGAAATCTCCTCCGTGCGTTTTACATCGCACGGGACGAGGCGGGCATCACCAACTTCCGTTTCCACGATCTTCGGCACACGTTTGCCACCCGGCTGGTTCAGGCCGGCGTGGACGTGTACACGGTGCAGAAGCTGGGTCGCTGGAAAACGATTCAGATGGTGATGCGGTATGCGCATCATTATCCGGAGAGCTTGCGGCCGGGGATCGAGGCGCTGGATCGGGTGGGCACGATGTCCGTCAGCACACTTTCAGCACAGCGCAATAAAAAAGGGCTGACCCCGAAGAGCCAACCCGTTGATTTTCAAAGTTGCGGGGGCCGGATTTGAACCGACGACCTTCGGGTTATGAGCCCGACGAGCTGCCAAGCTGCTCCACCCCGCGGACGGCATCGTAACAAACCGCAGAAGCCTCCGTCAAGCCGCGCTCCGCGCGCGGGACAATGCGTCGCGTTGGATCATCCCGATTCGGGCTAATCAGCGCCGAACTCGTCTTGATTTCGGGGCCTCGGCGTGGCATCATACCGGAAATGTCCATCTTACGTATTCGCGAATATCCGGAAGAGGTGCTCAAGCGTACGGCTGAGCCGATCACGAACGTGGACGGCAAGCTGCAGGCGCTGATCGAGAACATGTTCGAGACGCTGTACGCGGTGCCCGGTCTGGGTTTGGCCGCGCCGCAGATCGGGGAACCGATCCGATTGTTCGTGTATGACATGGGGATTCGCGAGGGCGAACAGGACAAACGCATCATCATCAACCCCACCATCGTGGAACAGGAGGGGGAGATCCAAGAAGAAGAAGGCTGTCTCTCGATTCCGGATTACCGTGAAGTCGTCAGCCGCGCGGCGCGCGTCATGCTCAAGGGGTTTGATCGCGACGGCAAGGAGGTCGAACTCGAAGCTAAGGGCCTGGAGGCGCGGCTGTTCCAGCACGAGCTCGATCACCTCAACGGGGTGCTGATGTTCGACCACCTCAGCCCGTTGAAACGCGACCTGATTCAACGCAAGTTCAAGAAACGTCTTCGCGCCGAAGGCGGGTAACCGCTCCATTTCTCCATGCGTGTGATCTTCATGGGCACGCCCGAGTTCGCCCTCCCTTCTCTGGAGGCGCTGCGGGCACGAGGCGAGCAGCTTGTGGCCGTGGTCACGCAGCCGGATCGCCCGCAGGGCCGCGGGCAGCGAGTGAGCGCGCCGCCCGTGAAAGTCGCGGCACTGGCGGCAGGCGTTCCGGTGCAGCAGCCGGCCAAGGTTCGACAGCCCGAGTTTCTGGAATGGTGCCGAACCGCGGCGCCGGACCTGATCGTGGTGGTGGCGTTCGGGCAGATCCTTCCCAAGACGTTGTTGGATATCCCGCGTCTGGGGTGCATCAACGTCCATGCCTCGTTGCTGCCCAAGTACCGAGGGGCTGCGCCCATTGCGTGGGCGATTATCCGGGGCGAAACCGAGACCGGGATCACCACCATGCAGATGGACCCGGGCATGGACACGGGGCCCATGTTGTTGCAGCGGGCGATGGCGATTCGCCCGGAAGATACAACGGCCACCCTGGGTGCTCGCCTTGCGGCGTTGGGCGCGCGAACGCTGAACGAGACATTGGATCTGCTTGCGGCCGGCCGGTTGTCGCCCACGGTTCAAGATTCCTCGCGGGCCACGCTGGCGCCCATGCTCAAGAAAGACGACGGCCGGATCGATTGGCGGCAACCTGCGGCCGCGATCCACGCGCTCGTGCGCGGCATGGACCCTTGGCCCGGCGCGTGGACGACGCACGCCGGGGAGCCGTGGAGGATCTGGAACGCCACGGTCGAATCCGGGACTGGGGAGCCCGGCATGGTGTTGCGAGCCGACGCTGCGGGTATCGCGGTCGGGACCCGCGACGGTCACCTGGTGATCACCGAGCTCCAGACTCCCGGCAAACGGCGCCTGGTAATTCGCGACTATCTGACCGGTCACGCGATCACGACGGGAGTACAGCTTGGCTAGCCGGTTGATCAAAAAGAAGGCCGCGGCGCCGTCACCCCCGGCACCCGCGCCGTCCCGACCCTCGTCGGTGAAGCCGACCGCGTCCCGACCGCCGAGTCAGCCGCGGCGGTCGGGCGCTTCATCGCGGTCTTCCGAGCGTCCGCGTACCGCGACTCGTCAGACCGGAAAGCCGGCCCGTGAACCAGGGAGCTCGACACGCCGGCCGACGCGCGAGTCGGCGCGTCCGGACGCCACGAAGCGAGACCCTGCCGACTCGCGCCGCGAGCGAATCTCACGCGTGCCCCCGTTGGCCTCTATTGCGGACCGCGGCCGGTGGCCGGCGCGGCGGTGGGCTGCTGAACTGTTGCTGCGCGCGGAAACAAGCGAGGCGTTCGCGCCCGCGTTGCTGGCGGAGCTGCCGCCGACATTGTCCCCGGAAGATCGGGGGTTGATTCATGAGTTATTCTATGGCGTGTTGCGCCACCGATCAGCCTTGGACTGGCGCTTGGCCGCGTGTTCGACACGCCGGTGGGGCATGATGACGCCCGCGGTCCAGACCATCCTGCGTCTGGGCGCGTACCAACTCCTGTTCTTGGATCGGATTCCCCCGCACGCCGCGGTGCATGAAACCGTGGCGCTCGCCAAGGTAATGGCGCAAGAGGTCGATGTGGGGTTTACCAACGCGGTGTTGCGCGCGCTGGAGCGGCGCAAAGACGAGTTGAAGGTGCCCAGCCTGTTGGATCGGCCGGTGGACCATCTCACCGCAGAGTTTTCGCACCCGGTGTGGTTGGTCCGGCGCTGGCTCAAGCGGTTCGGGTTGCAGCGCACATTGGCCTTGTGCCGGGCGAACAATGTGATTCCTCCGACCACGCTACGCGTGAACACGCTTCGGATTACGCGCGAGCGGTTGATCGACGTGTTGGCCAAGGAAGGGTTGACCGCAGAACCGTGCGCCGTCTCGCCGCAGGGCCTGGTTCTGGCGAGCGGCTCACCCGCGGCCTCGCGCGCATTCAGCCAGGGCTGGTATTACGTGCAGGACGAGGCGGCGCAACTCGTGGGGTCGGCGCTGGCACCCCAACCGGGCGAGCGGATTCTGGACGCGTGTGCCGCGCCAGGCGGCAAGTCCATCCATCTGGCTGAGCTGATGGGTGACCGCGGGGAGATCGTGGCCGCGGACGCGAGCGAGGACCGCATCGGTCTGATCATCGAAAACTGCCGCCGGCTCGGGGTGACGAGCGTCCGTCCGATCGTCGCGGATTTGACCCGAGCCGACGTTGCGGCAAGTCTTGGCCGGTTCGACCGCATTTTGGTGGATGCCCCGTGTACCGCGTTGGGCGTGCTGCGCCGGCACCCCGAGGCCAAGTGGCACAAGACCGAGGCGCTGATCGGTCGCTTGGTCGCCACGCAGCGCGCGATTCTCGATGCGGTCGCGCCGTTGCTCAAACCGGGCGGCGCGCTGGTGTACGCCACGTGTTCCACCGAGCGAGAGGAAAACGAGGAGCGCGTGGAAGCGTTCCTGCGAACACACGTGGGATGGGCGGCGCAGAGCCTGCGTGACGCCTTGCCGCCGGCCGCCGCACCGCTGATCAATCCGCAGGGGTATCTCTCGACCATGGGGAATTCGTTCAACATGGACCACTTTTTCGCGGCGCGGATGACCAACGCGCCCGCAGCCGGAGGGCATGCCGCATGAAACCGCTGCAGATTGCGCCGTCGATCCTGTCCGCCGACTTCACCATCCTGGGACAGGAGATTCGGGACGTGGAAACGGCTGGCGCGGACCTGATCCACGTCGACGTGATGGACGGGCAGTTCGTGCCCAATCTCACGGTGGGCCCGATGATCGTGGAAGCGGCACGCCGCGTCACGGAGTTGCCACTGGACGTCCACCTGATGATCCACGATGCCGACGCATTGATCCCGGAATTCGCTGAAGCGGGGAGCAACTATCTCACCGTGCACGTGGAAGCCTGTCCCCACCTGCACCGCACCGTGCAATTGATCAAAGAGAAAGGTGTGAAGGCCGGGGTGTCGCTCAACCCAGCCACCTCGTTGTCGTTGGTCGAGCCCATCTTGGCGGATATCGATCTGTTGTTGGTGATGTCGGTCAACCCCGGCTTCGGGGGTCAGACCTTCATCCCGTTTGTGTTGGACAAGCTCAAGGCCGCGCGCAAGCTGATCGACGCGATTGCGCCGCATGTGTTGCTCGAGGTGGACGGCGGGGTCAAACCCGAGAACGCCAACGCGTTGCGGAAGGCGGGGGCGGAAGTGTTTGTGGCGGGATCGGCGATTTTCGGGAAGCGCGATTATGCGAAGTCGATTGCCGCGATGCGCTCCGAGGCGGCGAAGGCGTAGCCTTCGCCGCCTCGGCCGTCTGACATCTGCACGGTTCTCAGCGGCCGAAAAACCTCATCCATATTCATTCGTGATCAGTCTCATTACGGCGAATCAGATGACCGCCAGCTTTGGGCTGCCGAAGGTTCGGAGTTTGACGCCTGTGGCGGGCGGAGTCATCAACCGGTCGTTCGTATTTGAGCTGGAGGACGGGACGGCGTGGGTGTGCCGGGTGGATATGGAGGGCGGGAGGGGCAAGCTGGCGCACGAGGCCGCGGTGTATCGATGGCTGTGGGATCGTGCGCCGGGGTTGCCGATTGCCAACGCGTACCACGTCGATCCCGCGCGGGACCTGATTGCCGACGAATATGCGTTGCTGCCGCGTTTGCCCGGGTTCAACCTGGGGGCCGACATCGAGCGTCTGCCTGATCCGGTGCGCGACGGGTTGTTGGTGCAAGTCGGCGCGTTGCTGCGTCGGTTGCACACCTTCGCTGATCCTGAGGGAGCATTGATCGAGGCGCACCATCGCGGCCAAGTGTGGCGGGATTATTGTCAGGCGTGGTTCGGGAGCTTGGTGGCCCGCTGCGAGACGCGGTTGGGGTATGCGCCGGCGTGGGCCGAGCGGGCCCGCGCGTGGATGCGCGAGCGCGTCGGGATGCTTCCGGCGTCCCCGACGCGGGTGTTCCTGCACGGAGACTTTCACTTCGGGAACCTGCAATACGACGTGTTGCCGACGCCGCGGCTTTCGGGTTGCTTCGATCTGGAGTGGGCGTGGTCGGGCCACGCAGCGTGCGATCTGCTGCACCTGCACGAGGCCGCGGTCCGATATCCCGCGTATGAGGCGCCGATGCTCGATAGTTATGGCGTATCGGACTGGCCGACTGAGTTGGCGGTGTACCGGTTGATCCAGGCTATCGGTGTGCTGGGCGCGGCCGCGGTCGAACGGCCCGAGCCGCTCTGGGATCTGATGGCTTGGCACGGTGCGGTGATCGAGAACGTGCTGAACGACCAGCCCCCGTTCAAGGGGTTGATAAAGGTTGGATCTTGAGAACATCCGCTCCGAGCCCACGAAGTTAGAGCTCAGTGTTTCGACAACGGATACGGTAGCCGATCGGCGTTTGTTGAGGAGCTGCGCGCACGGACATCACACGATATCGGAAAGAAGAGGACGCTACTCTCGATCGGTCGGCGCAAGCCGTGACGCCGGAGGCGTCACGGCCGGTCTGTTTCCCCTGACCATGACGACCAGAACGGTGGCTAGGTCTTGGCGGCGTATGCCGCGGCGAATGTCCTGACGAACGCGTCGAACGATGTGGGCGTGGTGTTGGCCGCCGAGCGAGGCTCGGTCTGGCGCAGGAGTCCCTCGTTGAACGCCCGATACATCTCAACGAACGCACGCGCCACGTTCGGGGACATCCCGGTTCCGATCATCGCCTTTTCCGCTTCGTCGTACGGAAATTGGACGTAGGGCAGATCAGGCTTCCCGATTGCCTTCCCGATGATGTGTGTGGCTTCTGCCATCGATATTTCGCGGGGGCCAAGGAGTTCCTTCGTGGTCTTCCCGGAAAAATCGAGCGCGAGCAGACGCCGAGCGGCGACCGCGGCGATGTCTTGAGCCGCGATCATGGGAATCGCCAAATCCGCCCGTAACGGCGTGCCGTTGATCCCAGCCTGTTTGATCAGGTTGATGTTGAAGAGCACGTTCTCCATAAAGGACACTGGACGCAGGTGCAGGACATGCACGTCGGCAAGGCGGTTCAGGCGCTGTTCCTGATCGTGCAGCCCGTTGATCGGCCCGACCCGTTCCGCCAGATGCGCCCCCACGCTGCTGAGGTTAACGACGTGCAAAACCCGCGCGGCCGAGACCGCTTCCGCCAAGGCGTGGCCCACCCGATTTTGATACGCGCGAAAATCTGGCTCGCCGTAGGAAGGGGGAATCATCAGATAGGCTGCACGAGCGCCCCGCAACGCGCGTGTTATCGCGGCCACGTCGTCCAGCGACGCCACAAACGGCTCGGCGCCACGTGCGACCAAGCCCTTGAGCCGCTCCATGTTCCGTCCCACGACGCGGACCTGCCTCCCCCCGTCTAACAACGCCTCGGCAATGCGTCTTCCCGTGTTGCCAGTTGCTCCCGTGATCGTATACATCGTGCTCCTCCTCGCGGCGATCAGCTCCTCGGCCGCCTGAAATTCTTCCGTGCGCGCTCGACCTTGGCTCGGATCACGCAGTCCGCAACATGATCGTTGACCAGCCCCATGGCTTGCATGAAGGCATACACGGTGGTGGGTCCGACGAATTTCCAGCCTTGCCTTTTCAGATCCTTCGACAGGGCCAGCGATTCCACCGAGGTCGAGGCGGTCTCCGGTTCCGTGAGGTGCGTCATGTCGGGTTCGTAACGCCAGATGAAGGCTGCCAGTGAGCCTTCCCGTCTGACGAGTGCCTGGGCCCGTTGCGCATTGTTGATGACCGCCTCGATCTTGCCGCGGTGACGAACGATCCCGTCGTCCTTGAGCAGACGGTCGACGTCGTGCCGGGTGAAACGCGCGATCCGGTCGAAATCGAAGTCATGGAACGCGGCGCGGAAGTTCTCGCGCTTGGCGAGGATGGTGCGCCAGCTCAGTCCGGATTGAAAGCCCTCCAGACTCAATTTCTCGAATAAGCGTCGATCATCGTCGACCGGAAAACCCCACCCGGTATCGTGATAAGCCAAGAACTCCGGTGCGGCGCCGCACCAGCGGCAACGCGTGTTGCCGTCGGGACCCGTGACGTTGTGCTCATGCGTGTTGTCCTGATATCGAAAAGCGGACGGCCGCGAATCAGGCGAGTAGAAATTTGAGTCGTTCATCGGCGTTCCATGGCGTAATTTCGAGAATGTCTACGCTCACGACGTCCTGCGCGACAAATGAGTCGTCGTTCACCCGTTGCTGCAGATCCTGCCGCGAGATGTTATGGGCTACAATCCCACCGCCCAAGTTCGGCTGAAGGCTGCCGACCAACAAAAATACGCCGTCGTCAAAACCGCGTGTGATCCATTTTTTGTGTCCGTCCATGAATTGGCTGGCTTGACCTTTGTTGTCGGAAAATTTGAGCAGGACGATAAACATCGGAGCGCGTCTCCTTTCTTCCGAGGGCAGCCTCGGGTCTCGTTCCGTCCATCGCGTTCTCGGCCTGCCAGCAGCTCATGGATGCCGTTCACTCCAGGATCGAGAGCGCCGTCTTGACGGTCTGCCTCACCACGGCGGTCGGTGTGCCGGCTTTGACCATCACGATCATGCCCTGCATCATCGTGAGCAGCACGCGCGCCAACGCAAGCGGGTCTTTGTCTTTGCTTAGGTCGCCCTCCCGCTGTGCACGCATGAGCAGCTTGAAGAAGGCATTTTCCAGCATATGGACTCGTCCCGAGACTTTCTTGCCGATGTTCTTGTCGTGCGGGGCCAGTTCCATCACCGTGTTGGTGATTAGGCAGCCGCGGCGCAGAGGATCGGACAGGACGAAATCCGCTATGGCATCAACAAACTGGCGGACCAGAGGCATTGCCGGCCCAGGTTGCTGCAGGATGGAAAACCGATTGCCCACGCCGCCTTCGCCGCAGTAGTGGTCCATCGCCTTCAGGAACAGGTCGCGTTTGCTGCCGAACGTGGCGTAGAGCGAGCCGCGATTGATGTCCATGGCGTCCAGCAAGTCTTCGATCGACGCGGCTTCGTAGCCCCTGTGCCAGAAGACGTGCATCGCCTTCTCGATCGCTTCGTCAGAATTAAATTTTTTGGGGCGCGGCATACAACGGCTCTGGGGACGCGCACGTATACCACGTATTAGAACGATTGGTCAATAACAGAGCTAAGCTTTTGGAGTGCCCACGCGCCGGCCAGATCCAGGCGGCGCCAACTGATCTCGATGGTTCCCGACACGAAGGAGGCGTCGTCGCCGATTTGTTCGGTGCGGCAGTCGATCAGGCGAATTCGGATCTCGTACGGTTGGCCCGGAATGCGCAAGGTCCGATCATCCGGGAACCGGCGCTCGCGGCTGAGCCAAGCCAGGACGTCGGATGGGTGCGGGCCGCCGGAGGATGGGTGGTCGCGTAACAGGTTGTTCCTGCGGTTGAGACGGGCCCGCTCCACGACCTGAACTTCCCAGCCGACGCGCGAACCCCGTTCGTGTCGGACGCGCACCACCCGGAGCATGAGCGCCGCGTCGATGTCCCGGGTGATCTCATCGCGCGGATCCGTGACGTCGAACCGAATGGTCTGAGCGAGCGGTTCCCCGGCCACGAGCGTGGCGGACCATGCAATGGTCGCGAGAAACGTCACCAGGCGAACCAGTCTCACCGTGATACCCCTCGCCGTTCCGAACGGCACGCTAGCACGCGGCGGTGAGGCGCGTCAAACCGGCGGAAAACGAGGTTTGTTTTGACTTTGCGCTGACCCGTCCGCTACCATCACGAGTTACATGCCTGCCATTCTCACACACGTATTCTGGGCCGCGATTGCGGTTCTATGCGCAATTGCGTTTGCGTTCGTGACCGGATTGGTGCGTCCGGAAGAGAACGTCAACGCGCTCTGGTTGGTGGTGGCGGCTTCGTGTTTTTACGTCCTCGCGTTTCGGTTCTACGGCAGGTTCTTGGGGCGGGTGGTGGGCCTCGACAACCGTCGGATCACGCCCGCGCACCGGCTCAACGACGGGAAGAACTTCCATCCCACGCACCGGTTCGTCTTGTTCGGACACCACTTTGCCGCGATCGCGGGCGCGGGGCCCTTATTGGGGCCGGTGCTGGCCGCGCAGTTCGGGTATTTGCCGGGGTTTCTCTGGTTGGTCATCGGCGCGGTGGTCGCGGGCGCGGTGCAGGACTTCGTGATCCTGGTCGGGTCGTTACGCCGCAACGGCCGCTCACTCCCGCAGATCGCGCGCGACGAAGTGGGCGCGGTCACCGGGCTGGCCACCGCGATCGCGGTGCTCTTCATCGTAGTCGTGGCGCTCGCGGGTTTGGGGTTGGCCGTGGTCAACGCGCTCGCGCACAACCCGTGGGGGACGTTGACCCTGGCGTTGACGGTGCCCATCGCCCTGTTCATGGGCGTGTACCTGCAGCGCTGGCGCCCGGGCCGTGTGGGCGAGGTGTCGATCATCGGCGTGGCTTTGCTGCTTACGGCGTTGATTCTGGGCCGACCCCTCGCAGCCACGCCGTTGGGAGGTCTGTTCGATCTGAGCCGCGAGAGTCTGGTGTGGTGGCTCGCGGGGTACGGGTTCTTGGCGTCGGTGTTGCCGGTCTGGCTGCTGCTGGCGCCGCGCGATTATCTCTCGTCGTTTATGAAGGTGGGCGTGGTGATCCTGCTCGCGGCCGGGGTGGTGGCCATGGCGCCGGAGATCCAGATGCCCGCGACCACTGCGTTCGTGGCGGGCGGCGGACCTATCATCCCGGGCACGTTGTTTCCCTTCGTGTTTATCACCATCGCGTGCGGCGCGATCTCCGGGTTCCACTCGCTGGTGTGTTCCGGCACCACGCCCAAAATGATCGAGCGCGAGGGGCACGCGTTGGTCGGGTACGGCGCCATGCTCATGGAGAGTTTTGTCGGGGTGATGGCGCTGATCGCGGCCACGATCCTCATCCCCGGCGACTATTTTGCGATCAACACCACATTGCCGCCCGAGCAACTGACCGCGTTGGGGTTTGCGCCGGTGGAAGTGGGGGAGTTCTCGCGCATGGTTGAAACCAACGTGGAAGGTCGACCCGGGGGCGCGGTGTCGCTCGCCGTGGGTATGGCGTCGATTTTCGCGGCGGTGCCGGGATTGCGGGGGCTGATTGCCTACTGGTATCAATTCGCGTTGCTTTTTGAGGCGTTGTTTATTCTCACCACCATTGACGCGGGTACGCGCGTGGCGCGCTATTTGATCCAAGAGATGGGGCGCACCGCATGGCCGCGCTTCGCGGATCTGAATTGGACGCCGGGGGCGATGCTGTCGAGCGGCCTGGTGGTGGCGGCCTGGGGCTATCTCATCGCCAACGGCACCATCGCCACGATCTGGCCGATGTTCGGGGCGGCCAACCAGCTTTTGGGCACACTGGCCTTGTGCGTGGGCACGACCTTGCTCATCAAGATGGGCAAACCTTGGCACATCTGGATCACGGTGGTGCCGATGCTCTTTGTCGGGACCATCACGCTGACCGCGTCCTGGCAACTCTTTAACGTATTCTCGGCCAAGGCCACGGCCGCGACCACGGCCAACGCCGTGTTCAACTTCCGGCTGGACGCCGCCCTCGTGGCCGTGGTGGCGATCCTCGCGGTGGTGATCCTCGTGGACTCGGCGAGGCAGTGGTACGGCTACCTGGTCCAGAAGCGGCCGTACCGTTCCACCGAGCTTTCAGGCCCGGAAGTGTATTCACTGCCGACCGATCCGGGTTGTTGACCCAGCATGGCGCGCGACCTCTACCCCCATCCGTATGTGGCGTTCATCGGCCGGCCCAACGTGGGCAAGTCCACGTTGTTCAACCGCCTGATCGGACACCGCGTGGCCATTGTGCAGGACGAACCCGGGGTGACGCGCGATCGCAACTATTACCCGGTGGAGTATTGTGGGAACCGGTTCACGCTGATCGACACGGGCGGGATCACCGGCGAGCAAAGGGAACAGGCGACGGTTCCAGCAACAGCGTCTGACCCAAAAAGTAGCCTGTCCCCGTTGTCTGGGACTGCGCGGCTGTTGGCCGAGGTGCAGCGCCAGACCGATCTGGCGATCGAAGAAGCCGACGTCATCGTGTATCTGATGGACGGGCGGGAGGGATTGACCCCGATCGATCTGGACATTGCCGAGCGGCTGCGCAAGGTCCGCAAGCCCGTGTGGTACGCGGTCAACAAGGTCGACGGTCCCAAACACGACGCCAAGATCATCGACTTCTACCGGCTCGGAGTCGAGAAGCTGTTCCCGCTGTCTGCGGAGCACGGCTACGGCGTGGACGATCTGCTCGAAGCCGCGATTCCCAAGCAGGACCGCGTGGTCGAGCCGCCGCAAGCCGAGACCATCCCGCGGGTCGTGGTGCTGGGGCGGCCGAACGTGGGCAAATCCACGTTGATCAACACGTTGCTGGGCGAAGAGCGTTTGGTGACCAGCGACGTGCCCGGCACCACCCGCGACACCATCGACAGCCTGATCGAGCGCAACGGGAAAGTGTATCGCTTCATCGACACCGCGGGGTTGCGGCGCCGCGGCAAGGTCAGCCGAGGGGTGGAGCACTTCAGCGTGGAGCGCACGCGCGACACCCTGTCCCGAACCGATGCGGTGGTGGTGCTCATCGACGCGATCGAGGGCGTGGTCGAGCAGGAAACCAAAATCGTGGGCGAAGCGCTGGCCGCTGGCCGCGCGTGTGTGCTCGTGATCAACAAGTGGGATCTCAAGCCCCGCGGCGAGGCCGAACGCGCCGCGTTTCTGCCCGAAATCACGCGGCGGTTCACGTTCCTGGAACACGCGCCGGTGGTCTTTCTCTCCGCGCTCAAAGGCACGGGCGTGGGCCAACTCTTTGCCGCGATCGACGAGGTCATCGCGGCCTACACCACGCGCGTGACCACCGGGGATCTGAATCGTTTTTTCGACGGGGTGGTGCGCGATCACCCGCCGCCCCTGTCCAAGGGCCGCGCCGTGCGCCTCAACTACATCACGCAGGCGGGCGTGAAGCCGCCCACGTTCGTGGTGTTCGCGAACGACGCCAAGGCCGTGTCCGCGCACTACCGGCGGTATCTGGAAAACGCCCTGCGCCGGCGGTTCGGCTTTCGCGGCACGCCGATTCGCATCGTGGTACGATCCAAACGCGGACGGTGAACGCGTCATCAGGCTGGCCGTGTGATAGGTCCGCTGCGGGATCAGAGAAGGAGCGATCAATGAACCGTGACATCAACACCATGACCCCGATCGTACTGCTCGCTCTCGGGTGGCTGGGGCTCCCCGCGGGTGTGGGCGCGGCGCCGACCACGTTGGGCCAAGCCTATACGTTGGCGCTCGAGCGCAGCGAGGACGTGCGGATCGGGGAACACAGCGTGCGTCAAGCCGAAGAGGAGATCCGGCGCGCCCGGTCCACGGTGCTGCCGCAGTTGACGGTGCGGGGCACCTACTGGCGATATCCGGAAGAGAGCGGGCCGATCGGCATTATCCAACCTCGCGACAGCTACAGCGCGGAAGCCACGCTCGAACAAGCCTTGTACGCGGGCGGGAAAAACAGCGCGGGATTGCGGATCGCGAAGCAAGGCGTGGGCGTGGCGGGCGCGGACTTGCGGCTTTCCCGGGAAGCGGTCTTGCTTCGCGTGGCGCAGGTTTTTTACGACGCGTTGCGCGCCCAAAAGAATGTGGAGATTCAAACCCACAACGTCGAGCGGTTGACCGAACACCGCCGTCTGTCTGAGTTGCGTTACAAGGTGGGGGAGGTGACCGAATCCATCTTGTTGCGCGCCGAGGCGGAACTGGCTGGCGCCAAAGCGGAGTTGGTCGCGCGCCAGAATGACCGCGCGATCGCCGGGCGCGAACTGCAATTGCTCACCGGGCTTCCCGATCCGGTGGAGGTTGCTGATCCGCCGTTGCCGCGCATCGCGGACGAGGCCGTGGAACACTTACGAACCGTGGCGCAGGACGCGCGCGAGGAACTGCTCAAGAGCAGGCTTCAAGAGCGGATCGGGCAAGACCGGGTGGCGTTCGCGCGCGCCAACCTGTTCCCGACGCTGACTGCGGAAGGCACGCTGTTCAAACGCGGCCAGAATCCGGAATCGCCCTTTTTCCTCGATCAGAGTTGGGCGGTGGGCGCTCGCCTGGAGTTCCCGTTGTTCGACGGCGGCCTCCGGCGCGCCGAACTGCGGCAGGCGCGCGCGCGGTTGGAGCAGGGTCAACTGGCCACGGCCAAGCTCGCAAAACAAGTGGATCTGGACGTGACGCGCGCGCGCGGGACCCTCGACGCGGTGACCAGGGCGCTGGAGTCGCGGCTCGAGCAGCGACGGTTCGCCGCGAAGAACTATCAGATGGTTTCCAAACAGTTTACGTTCGGATTGGCCACCAACTTGGACGTGTTGGACGCGAATCAAGCGTTGATCGAAGCCGAACGCGACGTGATCGGCGCAACGTACGACCAACACCTAGCGATTCTGGAATTGCAGCGAAGCGTGGGTCGGTTTCTGAGCGAAGCCGAAGCCGCCATGCCCAAGGAGTCCATGTGACGGCGATCACGCGTACGCGGTTTGCCGTGGCGGCCGCGATCGTGCTGGCGGGTTCGGCGTGGGCGGTGTACGCGCAACGCCCCGGCGGTGCGCCCGGCGCCGGAGGTCCTCCGGGCGGGATGCCGCCCATGCCGGTTGAGGCCGCGCGCGTGCGGGTGGGACCGGTCGCGCAGGAAATCGGCGCCGTGGGCTCGTTGTTGGCCAATGAGTCGGTGATCATTCGCGCGGAGATCGCGGGCCGGATCGTGGGCATCGAATTTACCGAGGGGCGTTCGGTCAAAACCGGCGACGTGCTCGTGCGGTTGGACGCTGCGGAACTGGCCGCGCAAGCGGTGCAGCACGAAGCCGCGCTCGAATTGGCGCGGGCGAACGTGGAGCGGGCCGAGCCGATGCGGGCGGAGAAGCTGCTCAGCCCGCAGGCGTTCGACGAACTGTCCTCCAAGCTCAAAGACGCGGAGGCGGGGTTGGCGGGGGCGCGTGAGCGGCTCAACAAGGCCACCATCCGCGCGCCGTTTGGCGGAAAACTGGGCTTGCGCCAGGTCAGTCCCGGCGATTACGTCCAACCGGGGCAGGCGGTGGTCAACCTGGAGGACGTGTCCACGGTCAAAGTCGATTTTCGAGTTCCGGAAGCCCGGGTGAATCAGGTGGCGGTCGGGCAATCCGTGGCCCTGCGCGTTGACGCGATCCCAGGGCGCGCGTTTTCCGGGGCGATCGCGGCGATGGACCCGCGACTGGACGAGGCCACCCGAACCGCGCTGGTGCGCGCGCGGATCCCCAACCCGCGCGGCGAACTGTTGCCCGGCATGTTCGCGCGCGTGGCCGTGATCGTCGGCGAACGAGCGAGTGCGCTGTTGGTGCCGGAACAGGCGGTGGTACCCGTCGGCGACGAGGCGTTTGTGTTCCGGGTGTTGGACGGCAAGGCCGCGCGGGTCAAAGTGGTGATCGGTCGCCGCGCGGCCGGTGAAGCGGAGATCGTCTCCGGCCTTGGTCCCGAGGATCTGGTGGTCGTCGGCGGCCAGACCAAGATCCGCGACGGCGCCGCGGTCACCGTGATTAACCAAGACCAGGGGTCGCCCCAGGAGTCGTCCGGGGGGGCTGCGCCGCCCAAGGGTTAACGTGTTTCTCCCCGAACTTTCCATCCGCCGGCCGGTCCTCGCGACCGTGATGAGCGTGATGCTGATCTTGATCGGCGTCATCTCGTATACGCGTTTGGCGGTTCGGGAGTACCCGAGTATCGACGCGCCGATCGTCTCGGTGCGTACCGTGTATATCGGCGCCAGCGCGGAAGTGGTGGAAAGCCAGATTTCGCAGCCGTTGGAAGATTCCCTTGCCGGGATCGAAGGCATCCGGACCATCAAATCCGTGAGCCGGGAAGAGGTCAGCCAGATCACGGTGGAGTTTACCCTGGAACGCGACATCGACGTCGCGGCCAACGACGTGCGCGATCGGGTCGCCCGCGCGCGCGGGCGGCTGCCTGAGGAAGCCGACGAGCCCGTGATCGCCAAAGTCGAAGCCGACGCATTCCCCGTGATCTGGGTGGCGTTCTCCAGCGACCGCCATTCTCCCTTGGAGATCACCGATTACGCGGACCGCGTGGTCCGCGACCGATTGCAGACCCTGCCGGGCGTGGCGAGCGTGATCATCGGGGGAGAACGGCGCTACGCCATGCGGTTGTGGCTGGATCGCGAACGCTTGGCCGCGTACGGCCTGACCCCGCAAGAGGTGGAAACCGCGTTGCGCCGCCAGAACGTGCAGGTGCCCTCCGGCCGCATCGAGAGCCGCCAGCGCGAATTTACGGTATTGACCGAAACCGATCTGCGCACGCCGGAGGAGTTCAACAACCTGATCATCCGTCAGGTCAATCACTACCCGGTGCGATTGCGCGATGTCGGGTACGCCGAACTGGGCGCGGCGGATGATCGCAACGCGGTGCGGGTCAACGGCAATCCCGCGGTGGGGTTGGGCGTGGTCAAACAGTCCAACGCCAACACCCTGGCGGTGGCTAAGGGGGTCAAGGCTGAACTGCCGGGTCTGCGGGCCGCGCTGCCCGAGGGCATGACGTTGCAGATCGGCTTTGACAGTTCGATTTTCATCGATGAGTCGATCCAGTCCGTGTTCGAGGCTCTGGCCGAGGCCCTGGCGCTGGTGGTGCTGGTAATTTTTTATTTTTTGCGGTCGGCCCGCGCCACGTTGATTCCGTTCGTGACCATCCCGGTTTCATTGGTCGGTGCCTTCATCTTCGTGTACGCCCTGGGCTTCAGCGTCAACGTGCTCACGTTGCTGGCCCTGGTGCTGGCGATCGGGCTGGTGGTGGACGATGCCATCGTGATGTTGGAGAATATTTACCGTCGCATCGAACGCGGCATGGCGCCGTGGCAGGCCGCGGTGGAGGGCAGCCGCGAAATCGCATTCGCGGTGCTCGCCATGACCGTCACGGTGGCCGCGGTGTTCGTGCCGGTGGCGTTCATGACCGGCACCACCGGGCGTTTGTTCCGTGAATTCGCGTTGACGGTGTCGGCCGCGGTGGTGGTGTCGGGATTCGTGGCACTGACCTTGACGCCCATGATGTGCGCCAAACTCCTGCGCCATGAACGCCAACACGGGCGCGTGTACGGCATGATCGAACGGGGCCTCGAGCGGCTCAACGCCGGGTACCGCGGCCTGTTGACCCGCTCGCTGGATCGGCGCGGGGTCGTGGTGGGGCTGGGGCTTGTCGCGGCCGGGTCGATCGTGCTGCTGTTCATGACCTTAAAAGCCGAACTTTCGCCGTTGGAGGATCGCGGCACCATTATCGGCGTGCTGCTCGCGCCCGAAGGCGCGACCATGGCGTACACCGACGGCTACGCGCGGCGCGTGGAAACCTTGTACAGTCAGGTGCCGGAAATCAGGACCTTCTTTATGGTGGTGGCTCCGGGCTTGGAGCGACCCAACCCCGTGACATCCGCGCTTTCGTTCGTGAGCCTCAAGCCGTGGTCGGAGCGTGAGCGCAAACAACAGGCGATCGTGGGCGAGTTAATGCCCAAGATGTTCGGGCTGCCGGGCGTGCTCGCGTTCGCCATCAATCCGCCGTCGTTGGGGCAGAGTTTTCGCAACCCGCCGGTCATGTTCGTGGTGCAAGGCAACACGTATCCCGAGCTCCAAACCATGGTCGAGACGTTAATGGCCAAGGTGCGCGAATTCCCGGGGTTGATCAACGCGGACACCGATCTCAAACTCAATAAGCCGCAGTTCGCGGTTCATGTGGATCGCGACAAGACCTCGGACGTGGGCGTGGAAGTGGAAACCGTGGGCCGGACCTTGGAGACCCTGCTCGGAGGGCGGCAGGTCACGCGGTTCAAACGCGAGGGGGAACAGTACGACGTCATCGTCAAGGTCGCGGACAAGGACCGCACCACACCGGAGGACTTGACCGCGATCTACGTCCGAGGCAACGACGATCGGCTCGTGCAGTTGGCCAATCTGGTGCGGGTGGATGAAACCGTGGCGCCCAAGGAACTCAACCACTTCAACCGGCTGCGGGCCGCAACCATCACCGCCAACCTCGCCCCCGGCGTGGCCTTGGGCGATGCGCTCGCGTTCCTGGATCAGGCGGCCAGGGACGTCCTCCCTCCGGGCTCGCAGACCGCGCTGGACGGCCAGTCACGGGAATTTAAGGAATCCGGCGCCAGCATGTACGTGGCGTTTGCCTTGGCGCTGATTTTTCTGTACCTGGTGTTGGCCGCGCAATTCGAGAGTTTTATCGACCCGTTCATCATCATGCTGTCGGTCCCGTTAGCCGTGGCCGGCGCGTTGCTGTCGCTCAAACTCACCGGCAACACGTTGAACGTGTACAGCCAGATCGGCATGGTCATGCTGGTGGGCTTGATCGCCAAGAACGGCATTTTGATCGTGGAGTTCGCCAATCAACTCCAGGACCGCGGCCGCGCGGTGCGCGAAGCCGTCATCGAAGCCGCGTCGTTGCGATTGCGCCCCATTCTCATGACCACCGCAGCCATGATCCTGGGCTCGGTCCCATTGGCCCTGGCGCACGGCGCGGGCGGGGAGAGCCGTCAGCAAATCGGCTGGGTGATCGTGGGCGGGCTCCTATTGGGCACGCTGCTCACCCTGTTCGTGATCCCCACCGCGTATACCGTACTTTCGCGGCGCCGAACCGGACCGGGTGAACCGGTCGACCAGGATATCGAGGTGCGCACGCTGGCCGGCAACGGCGAGGGCGCCGGCGTGGGCGTGCAAACCTAAGTCGTGTCGCAGACCGATGTCCGTGGGCCTGCGCGCGGGATCTCGGTTCAGGGAAAACGTCGTCACGCCGCGAATCACCGGCGAATGCTTACCTCGAGGAGGGACACGATGGCTGCCAAACGATCTGTTCTGAGCGGCAAACGGACGCTGGATGCGTTTCCCGATCGGATTGATCTGCGGGATTGGTCGTATACGCCCACGCTCGCCGCGCTCCCGGACGCCATCGTGAATTGTCACAAGGTCCCGGCGATCCTGGACCAAGGTCAGGAAGGGGCGTGCACGGGGTTTGCGCTCGCGGCCGTTATCAATTATCTCTTGCACCAACGGGGCGTCCGGCGCGCGGTGAGTCCGCGGATGTTGTATGAAATGGCCCGCTGTTACGACGAGTGGCCCGGGGAGAAGTACGAAGGGTCCTCGGCCCGCGGAGCCATGAAGGGGTGGGCGCGCCACGGGGTGTGTGAATCGTCGGTGTGGCCCAACCAGACACGCGGTCGCGGAACGCTTGACGCGGGGATCAGCCGAGCGGCGCTCGATACCCCATGCGGCGCGTACTACCGGATCAAACACCGGGAAGTGCGCGACGTCCACGCCGCGATTCACGAGACCGGTGCGGTGTACTGCACGATGATGGTGCACGATGGGTGGGACAGTCCAGGCAGAGTCACGGTCAAGGCCGGGACGGGCCGCGGGGCGCGCACCCTCCCGGTTATCAAACGGATCGGGCAGGCAAATTCCGGGCATGCCATTGCTTTGGTCGGGTATACCCGTGATGGTTTTATCGTGCAGAATTCGTGGGGCTCTGGATGGGGAGCCGGCGGCTTCGCCGTGGTCCCCTATGAGGACTTTATCCTACACACGACCGATGTCTGGGTCGCGCAAGTCGGGGTTCCGCTCAGCGTGGATCTGTGGGGGCGGGAAGGCGCGGCCGACACCACGGCCGGCCGGTTCCGCGGGCGCAACACCATCCCCCTGTCCGAGGTACGGCCCTATGTGGTGGATGTCGGGAATAACGGCGAGCTGTCGCAGTCGGGCGATTATTGGACGAGTGAAAGCGATCTGCAACGCCTATTCATCGAGACGATTCCTCAAACCGCGGCCGCGCGCCGATGGAGCAAGAAGCGGGTCCTGCTGTATCTGCACGGCGGGCTGAACAGCGAGGACGCGGTGGCCAAGCGGGTGGTGGCCTTTCGGGACAAGTGTTTGGCCAACGGCGTCTACCCCCTCCATCTGATGTGGGAGACTGGGGCGCTGGAGACGCTCAAGAGTTCCATCGCGGATCTGTTCACGAGCGCGGATCAACGCGCGCGGGGCGGACTTCTGGACGGCATGAAGAACGCCAAGGACCTCATGTTGGAATTGTCATCTGCGCCGATCGGGAAAAAGATGTGGGGCGAGATGAAGGAAAACGCGTGGCGGGCGTCCGCTCACCGTCGTGGCATCGGCGCCGTTGAATTGATGAAAAAACACGCGCTGGCGGCGCTCGCGCAAGTCAGCGAGGCGGAGCGACAGCAGTGGGAGTTGCACGTCGTGGCGCATAGCGCCGGCAGTATCTTGTTCGCGCATGCCGTGGAGCACCTGAGTTCGCTGGGCATCCCGTTCAAGACGCTGCAGTTCTTCGCGCCCGCGGTGCGGATCGACGAATTCAAAGACTGCGTGCTTAAGCCGGTCAGGGAACAGCGGTGTCCCCGTGCGACGTTGTATTTGTTAAGCGAGCAGCAGGAGCTGGATGACAGTGTCGGTCCGTACGGTCGGTCATTGCTCTGGTTGGTGTCGAATGCGTTGGAAGATCAACGCGGCACCCCGTTGCTCGGCATGAAGTGTTTTTTCAAGAAAGACCCAGGATTGCGGCGGGCGGCATTCGGCGACGTGATCGAATCGAGCACCACGGGGACGCCGGGGTCCGAATCCGCCTCCGACACGCACGGCGGATTCGACAACGACCCCTACACGATGAATTCGGTGCTCCATCGCATTCTCGGGAAAAAGCCGGCGGCGCCGTTCGAGAAACGGGATTTGAATTACGATTGACGGGGAGGGGGGGCAACGTGGTAGAAGCACGCGGCATGAGCGAATCCTCCCATCAGGAACCGTGCGGCTGTCGACGCGTGGCCGAGATCATGGCCGCGTTGCGCGCGCCCGGCGGCTGTCCGTGGGACCGCGAGCAAACGCACCAGTCGCTGGTGCCGTACCTGATCGAAGAGACCTACGAGACGGTGGATGCCATTGCCCACGGCGCGCCCGAGGCGCTGAAAGAAGAGTTGGGCGACGTGGCGCTGCAGATCGCGTTCCACGCGCAGCTCGCGGCCGAATCCGGGGCGTTTACGCTGGATGAAGTGTTTCGCTCGTGCGCGGACAAACTGGTTCGCCGTCATCCGCACGTGTTCGACCCCGCCGCCGCGCGGGCGCGCACCGCGGACGACGTGGTGGGCCAATGGGATGAGATCAAGCAGCGCGAGGGGAAACCGCCGCGCGGGGCGTCGTTGCTCGACGGCGCGCCCAAGGGACTGCCGGCCTTGGCCAAAGCGCAACACGCGCAGACGCGGGCCGCGCGCGTGGGGTTTGATTGGGCCAACACCGACGACGTGGTGGGAAAACTCGACGAAGAAATCGCGGAGCTGCGCGAGGCGCTCACGGCCGGGGATCGCGATCGGATCTCGCACGAGTTGGGCGACGTGTTGTTTACCGTGGTGAACCTGGCCCGTCGGTTGAACCTGGACCCCGAGTCGTCGTTGCGGGGGAGCATCGGCCGTTTTGCCTCCCGTTTTGCCCACATGGAACGCGCGGCCGGTCGTCCCCTCGCCGAGTTATCCGCCACGGAGTTGGATCGGTTGTGGGAGCGCGCTAAAGCGGCGGAAACCGGGTGATCCGGGGCTCCCGGGTGCGCTGACGGTTCCGGGATACGATCGCGGCGCCGGCGCGCGGTTATCTTGCAATCGCGTACCCCATCTCCTATACTGACCGTAGCGTGAATACACCGGTCGCTGAAGCCTTCCAGCCGCGCGCGGCCGGAAGGCTTCACGGCGTAAAGGACGTGCGGTTGCCCACTCATTCGGTTGCTTCGCGAGCAGGACGCGGCGCTGACGCCCGCCCAGCGTGGTGATGCCGACCTTCGTCTGTCGAATCGCCAAAGCCGACGGCACCGTGTTGGAGGAGCGGCTGGAGGCGGCGGACGAAGCCGACGCCAAGAGCCGGCTTGAGCGCCGCGGGGTGGTGGTGTTCGCCATCAAACCCACCGGCGCGTTCACAACGTGGTCGGCCGGATGGGGCGGCCTGTCGCGGCGGATGTCGCCGCAGGAATTCCTGGTCTTTAACCAAGAACTGTTGGTCCTGATCAAAGCCGGATTGCCGATTCTGCGCGCCCTGGATCTGTTGGCCGCGCGCAGCGGCCACGTCGCGTTTCGGGACGTGTTGGCCGACGTACGCGAGCGCGTGCGCGGCGGCTCCGCATTGGCCGACGCCCTGGCGAATCACCCGCGACAGTTTTCCGAACTCTACGTGGCGTCGCTTCGGGCCGGCGAACGCAGCGGGAACGTGGTGGAAATGCTGGTTCGGTATCAGGTGTTCATGAAGCGCGTCTTGGCGGTGCGCAAGAAAGTCGTGGGCGCGCTGTCGTACCCCGCCTTCCTGCTCACGGCCGGAGCGGCGGTGATCGCATTCCTGTTGATGTTCGTCATGCCGACGTTTCTCGACGTCTATCGCGAGGCCAAAGCCGAACTGCCGACCGCGACCAGATGGCTCATGGCCGTCGTGACATTCCTAAGCCGCTGGGCCTGGGCCGTGGCGGCCGGACTGGCGGCGGCCGTGATCGCGTTTCGACTGTGGCGCGGGACAGAGTCGGGACGCCGAACGGCCGACGCCTGGTGGCTGCGCACCCCGGTGGCCGGGGCGATTGTGCGCACGCACTACACTATCAGCATCGCGCGGACGCTCGCGACCATCGTGGCGGGCGGGATTCCGCTGGTGGCCGCGCTGCGGATGGTGGCGGACTCCACGCCCAACCGCGAGGTGTCGGCCCTCGTGTCGCGGGTGATCGAACGCGTCAAGACCGGGTCGGGCCTGGCCGCGGCGTTCGCCGTGGACGGGTTCATGCCGCGGATGACGTTGGAAATGATCGAAGTGGGGGAGGCTACGGGCGCGCTGGAGGAAATGCTCAATCAAGTGGCGGACTTTCACGAAGAAGAATTGGACCGCGCGTTGACCCGGATCACCACCTGGATCGAGCCCGCGATGTTGTTGACCATGGGCGTGTTGGTCGCCGTGGTGGTGATCACCATGTATTTACCGATCTTTAATCTGGCGGGGACGATCAAGTGAGGACGTTTCTTTCCAAAAAACGACTGGGCGACATCCTCACCGAGGCGGGCACGGTCAACGCCGAGGTGTTGGCCGAGGCCGCGGCCAAGAGTATGCGCGAGCAACGTTGGTTGGGTGCGGTGCTCATCGAACAGGGGGTCATCGACGAGGAGCAATTGGCCAAGGCGTTGGCGGAGCAGTGGCGGCTCCCATACTATCGCTTGGATGGATTCTTCGTGGATCAGGACTTTTTCAAAACCATTCCGGTGGAATTGATGTACCGGTATCCGTTCGTGCCGTACGAAGACCGCGACGGTGTGCTCACGATCGTGTTGGCCGACCCCACCAACTTGCCGTTGTTGGACGAACTCGAACTGGTGTTGCGACGAGAACTCCGTTTCGGGATCGGCAGCCGCAGCGGAATTTTGGAGACGCTCAAACGCAGCGAAGGCTCCTCGCAAGTCCTCAAGCGGATCGAAGCGGATTTTCATCCGGTGTTGGTCAAGGAGGACGACCGGGGGGAAGAAGTACTCTCCGTGGAAAAAATCTCCAAGGACGCGAGCCCGGTGGTCCGGTTGGTGGACACCATGGTCCTGAACGCGTTGCAGAAGCGCGCGAGCGACATTCATATCGAAGTCGCGGACCGCGGCGTGATGGTCAAATACCGGGTGGACGGCGTGTTGTACCCGGCCATGGAGCCCTTGGACCCGAAGTTCCACGCGCCGCTGATCTCGCGCATCAAGATCATGTCTGACCTGGACATCGCGGAGAAACGCGTGCCGCAGGACGGCCGGTTCAAGCTGCGGATGGAGCAGAAAACCGTGGATTTTCGCGTCTCGATCCTGCCCGGGATCTTCGGCGAAGCCGTGGTGATTCGTATCCTGGACAAGGAGTACATCACCGCGGGGGTCAACCAACTGCGGTTGGACCGCCTGGGGTTTAACCCGGATGATTTGCGCCGCTTCCGTCGCTCGATCATCGAGCCTTACGGGATGGTGTTGGTGACCGGTCCCACCGGCAGCGGCAAAACCACCACGTTGTACGCCGCGATCGAGGAGATCAACAACCAAGAAGACAAGATCATCACGATCGAAGACCCGGTCGAGTACCAATTGCGCAGCGTGGTGCAGATTCCGGTCAACGAGAAAAAAGGCCTCACGTTCGCCAAGGGGCTGCGTTCGATCCTCCGCCACGACCCGGATAAGATCATGGTCGGAGAAATCCGCGACGCGGAGACCGCGCAGATCGCGATCCAATCCGCATTAACCGGGCACTTGGTGTTCACCACGGTGCACGCGAACAATGCGTTCGACGTGATCGGCCGGTTCGTGAACATGGGCATCGAACCGTATAATTTCGTGTCCTCGCTCAATTGCATCCTGGCGCAGCGATTGGTGCGGGCGTTGTGCCTGCACTGTCGCGAGGACGCGCCGGTCACGCGCGAGGCGTGCGAGACCTCCGGGCTGAACTTCGAGCAATACCGCGACGCGCGCTTCTTTCAGGGGCGCGGGTGCCCGGAGTGTCACGGCACGGGCTTTAAGGGACGGTTGGCGATCACGGAATTTTTGGATCTGTCCGACACGATTCGCGAGATGATCCTGGATCGCCGTCCGTCGTCCGACCTCCGCAAGGCCGCGATGGCTGAGGGCCTGACCTCGCTCCGCCAAGCCGGCGTGGAAAAAGTCGTGCGGGGGGAGACCACGCTGCGCGAGATCAACCGGGTCACGTTCATCGAGTGAGTAAGCGCGTTATGGGATGGCGACACGGGGTCCGAACCGGGCTCGACCTGGCACCGGATGCGGTGACACTCGTGCGGGTTCGCGGCAGCGGCCGGCGTCGGGTGGTGATCGAGCGGCGCAGCGAGCCCCTCGCCTCCGGCATGCTGGTGGTGTCGCCGGTCGAGCGCAACATCGTCGATGAAGCGGCTTTTGACCGCGCGCTGCGCGCGGTGGCCGGGCGTCGCGGCGGGCGGGTCTCGGTGGCGCTTCCCGATCCGGTCGCGCGCGTGGGGTTGTTCGATGTGGCGTCGGCGCCGGCCCGTCCGGATGAATTCGACCGACTGGTGCGGTGGCATCTGGAGAAGGCGTTCGCGGTGGAACTGGGGGCGGCGCGGTTGACCTCGCAGCGATTCAGCCGCCCCGACGGGCAAGCGGGGATCCGTATCCTCGGCTCCGCCGTGGCGCAACCGGTCATCAGCCAGTACGAAAGCGCATTGGCCCGTGCCGGATTCGAGCCCGAGGTGATGGACTTGGGCGTGTTTCACCGGTTCAACCTGTTTCGAGCGCGGATCGCGGAGGCGGCCCGACCGGACCAACACTTTATCGTACTCACCATCACGCTCGCGGCGTTGTCGGTGCTGATCTTCGACGGGGGCCGCCCCGCGTACGTGCGCGTTAAGGGCACCCGTCGCCCGTTGATTGGCGCCGACGCGGCGGCCAGGATCGTGGACGAAGTCGATTTATCGCTCAACGCCTACGGAAAAGAAAAGGATCTGTCGCGCGTGACCCATCTCTTTCTGTCAACGGTGGAGCCGATCGAGGCGCTGCCCGTGGCGTTGGCGGAGCGGTTCCATCTGACCGTGGAACCGCTGGGTCCCGGCGAGTCGGGACTGAGCGGACTCGACGAATCGCCGCCTGCGTTCGCCGTGTTAGCCGGCGCGCTCGGCGCGGCCGCGGGGCGATAACCCGCGATGGCCGCTCCGTTGTCGCAGGTTCCCGAGGCGTTTCAGACAAACTTCTCGTCCGGAGAGTACGCGCGGACACGCGTGATCGCGGCCGCGCTCTATGCGTTCGCATTGGTGGGCCTTGGCCTGGCGGGTGGGATGTGGTGGTGGGGTGGCGAGATCCGGGAGGAGGCGGCGGGTCTGGAGGACAATGTGGAGCGAGTCCGCCGGCAGACGTCGCGCGTACGCGACGAGTTGCGCAAGGCCGGGTTTTCGCCGGACGATCCCGCCGCGGTGCAACGCTTGATCAAACAGGTCGGGGGGTTGAACCTGATTCTCGACGCCAAATCGTTTTCGTGGACCGCCTTGTTGAATGATTTGGAAGCCGTGGTGCCTCGCAATGTGTCGGTCAACAGCATTCGTCCCGACCTCAAAACTAAAAAGGTGACGCTCGACGGCGTGGCGCTGACCTTGCAAGATGTGACGGCGTTAATGACCGCCCTCCAGACGAGCGGTCGGTTCGACGACGTATTTCTGCAACAGCAGCGGGCGACGGAGGAAAACCGCACCGAGTTCGTGATCGAGTGCCGGTATCGGAGCGGACCGCGATGAAGGCGCGCGTCAAACGGTTGATCGCGCCCATCATCGTAGCGGCGGCCATGGCCGCGCTCGACGTGGGCGTGTACGCGGTCGCGGTGAGTCCGCACCTCCGGACCGCGGAGCGCCACGACGCCGCGTGGAAGGCGGAGCGCGAACGCATGGCGCAGTACCAACACTATCAGCGATCGTACGGCGACGTCACCGCGTTGACCGCGCGCGCGATCGCTCGGGATGATCTGCCCTCGGTGGTGACGACCGTGTCGTCGCTGGCCAAGAAACGCGGGGTGAAGCTTCCGGAAGTCAACTATCAACCCGAGAAGGCGGACCTGCAGGATTTTCAGAAAGTTGGGCTGCTGTTTTCCGTCGCGGGTCCCTATGCGGACGTGCGGCGTTTCCTCAATGATTTGGAGCGCAGCAGCCCGTTTTTGGCCGTGGAAAGTCTGTCGTTGACCCGCGCGCGCGATAAAGAGGCCGCGCAACTCGACGTCCAAGTCAAACTCGCGGTTTACCTTCGAACAACCTAATTCCATGGACCGCAAAGTACAGTGGCTGCTGGGGTTAACGGCGTTGTGGGTGGCGCTGCTGGGGTATCGTGTCGCCACGCATGAACCGCAACGAACCGCGCCCTTAAAATACGCCAAAGGTGCCACGGCCTCGCCCGCCTTGGGCCGCCAACAAGACCCGCAACTGCACCTCAAACTCGAATTGTTGGACCAACCGACGGAATCGGTCACGTCGCCGCGCAACGTATTTGCGCCGATCTACGTCTACGTGCCCCCGCCACCTCCTCCCCCGCCGCCCCCCGCGCCCCCGCCGCCCCCCCCGCCGCCCCCCGCGCCGTCCGAGGAGGAGCTCGCGGCCCAGCGCGCGCGGGTCGAGCTGGGGCAATACAAGTACTTGGTGTACCTGAGTCGCGGCGGACGCGATCAGGCGTTCGTGTCGCGCGGGGGCGAAACCTTCACGGTCGGCCGCGGCGAATCCGTGGCCGGCGGCGTGGTGCTTAAGGAGGTCACGCCGGCCTACATCATCCTCCTGCACTCCCAGACCCGCATCGAACTGACCGTGGCGTTGAGCGGATCGTAACGCCCCGCGGCGCGGCGGTCGGACGGATAGACAACCCGCCTCTGCGCGACCGTCCTTCCTCCCCACAGTTTTCCAGCGGTTTCGTCTCCCGAATCTTGCGGAATCGCCCGTCTCTGCTACATTCACCTTTCGTGTGACGGATCACACGGCGTATCGCGCATGGCGCTGCCCCAGCAGAAACGAAAAAAGATCGGCGAAATGTTGCTGGCCGAAGGCTTGTTGACGCCCGAGCAACTCGAGACCGCGTTGGCGGAGCAGCGGCGTCACGGCGGCCGTATCGGCGCGATCCTCAAGGGGCTGGGGTTCGTCACCGAAGAAGGCATCATCAAGACGTTGGGACGCCAGACCGGGATCCCCCACCAGGTGCTCTCAACCGTCATCATTGATCCGGACGTGATCAAACGCGTGCCGGAGTTATTGGCCCGTCGACACCAGGCCATTCCGCTCTACAAGAAGGGCACCACGTTGACGCTCGCGATGGTGGACCCGCTCAACGTGGTGGCGATCGACGACATCGCGCGCGCGACCGGCTTGGAAATCCAACCGGTGGTGGCGACCGAGCAGGACGTGATGCGGGCGATCGAACGCCAGTACGGGATGACCGCGACTATTCAGGAGGCGGTCAAGGGACTCGATCCGGCGGAGACCGACGAACCGTCCGCAGCCGCGGCCGAACGGTTGGCCGAGGATACGCCGGTCGTCAAATTCGTCACCACGATCATCACGCAGGCGGTGCACGGCGGCGCCAGCGACATTCACATCGAACCGGACGTGGACGTCCTACGCGTGCGCCATCGGCTGGACGGCATTCTTCAGGAGGTAACCACCGCGCCCAAGGGGTTACAGGGCGGGGTGTTGTCCCGGATCAAAATTCTGGCGGACCTGGATATTTCGGAGCGACGGGTGCCGCAAGACGGCCGCATCCAAATGAAAGTCGGCGAGCGGGACATCGACCTGCGTGTCTCCACCTTGCCCACGATTTACGGCGAGAAGGTGGTGCTCCGCATCCTCGACAAACGTCAGGGCATCGTCAAATTGCCGGAACTCGGATTTGCGCCCGGCATGTTCGAGACGGTGCAGCGGTTGGTGGCGCGACCCCACGGGTTGCTCCTGGTCACCGGTCCCACCGGCAGCGGCAAAACCACCACGCTCTGCGCCGCGTTGAACACGATCAACACCTTGGCGCGCAACATCGTAACCATCGAAGACCCGGTGGAATACCAACTCCGCGTGATCAACCAGGTGCAGGTCAACGCCAAGGCCGGGGTCACGTTCGCGACCGGACTGCGGTCGATCCTGCGACAGGATCCGGACGTGATCATGGTCGGGGAAATCCGGGATCGCGAAACCGCGACCATTGCGATTCAGGCCGCGCTCACCGGGCACCTCGTGTTTTCCACCCTACACACCAACGACGCGCCCAGCGCGGTGGCGCGGCTGATCGATATCGGCGTGGAGCCGTATCTGATCGCCTCGTCGCTGATCGGCGTGGTGGCGCAACGGTTGGTGCGCAAGGTCTGCCCCTCCTGCCGCGAGCCCGCCGCGGCGCCGTCCGGGGTGTTCGACGGAATTGCGCCGGAAGTGGGCGCCCTGTCTCCGGCCAAAGGCGCCGGGTGTTCGGGCTGCCGCAACACCGGGTACAACGGCCGCACCGCGTTGTTCGAACTCCTGACCGTCACGGATACGCTGCGCGATCTCATCATCAACCGCGCGACCGCGTCGGCCATGAAAGCCGCGTCGATTCAAGCCGGGTACGCGCCGTTGCGGACCGCCGGACTGGCCAAAGCCGCGAGCGGGATGACCACCCTCGAAGAGGTCTACCGCGTCACGCAAGAAGCGGATGTCGAGTGACGTTTTCTGGTGTCGGTGTGAAACGCCTTCCCTATGGGTCCGTGTCGGGCGGTCCATCCAAGCGGCGAGACTCGCGTATCGGGCCTGCGCACAGGCCGGCGTGATGATCTGCGGTGGCTCGCGGATTGCACGTAGGTTTGCCGATGGCACGTTTTCGTTACAAGGCTCGCGACAAGTCCGGAGAGGTGATGACCGGCGTGCTTGAATCATCGGGCCGTGACGCGGCCGCCATGCAAATCAACCAACTCGGGTACTTCCCGGTCCGCATCCAAGAGGCGAGCGGCTGGGATTGGCGCGAGTCGGCCGCCCGCGTCCAAGAGTGGTTTACGCAAATTACCCCGCAAGACAAGATCATCATGACGCGGCAGATGGCCACGTTGATCGACGCGGGCCTGTCGTTCGTCGCGGTGTTCGACGCGCTGATCGAACAAACCACCAATCCGAGGCTCCGGGCCGTGCTCGTTCAGGTTCGGCGCGACGTCGAGGGCGGGTCGCCGTTCTCCGCGGCGTTGGCCAAACACCCGAGCGTGTTCGAGGACCTATACGTCAACATGGTCAAAGCCGGGGAAGAAGCCGGGGTCCTGGATGAAATGCTCGATCGGTTGGCGTTCTTGGCGGAACGCGACATGGACACCAAGCAGAAGATTAAGGCCGCGACGCGGTACCCGGTGATCGTGCTGGTGGCGTTGGCCGTGGCGTTCGGCATCCTGGTCACGTTCGTGATCCCGCAGTTCGCCAAGTTATACGCGAACGTTCGTGTCGCGCTCCCGCTGCCCACGCGGATGATGATCGGGCTGAACTCGCTGGTGCATTCCTTCGGATTTATTTTCCTGGGCCTGGGGGTTGCCGGAGCGTTCGCGTTTCGGTCCTACGTCGCAACCCCGGTCGGTCGAATGTGGTGGGATGCGTGGAAACTGCGGATCCCCGTCTTCGGTCCCTTGTTCCTCAAGTCCGCGTTGTCGCGCTTTGCTCGTACGTTCGGGACATTGAACCGCTGCGGATTCCCGGCGTTACAAGCGCTCGATATCGTCGGTCGGACGGTCGGCAACGCCGCGGTCGCGCGCGTCATCGGGACGATTCAAGACGGCGCGCGCCAAGGACGCGGCTTGGTCCAGCCGATGAAATCCAGTCGCCTCTTCCCGGCCGGGGTGGTGCAGATGGTCGCGATCGGCGAAGAAACCGGGCAACTGGAAGGCATGTTGATGAAGGTCTCCGAGTACTACGACCGGGAGGTCGATTACTCGATCAAAAACCTCTCAACCGCGCTGGAGCCGTTGTTAATGCTGATAATCGGCGTGGCGGTGCTGTTTCTGGCCTTGGCGATCTTCTTGCCCTGGTGGAATTTGATCCATGTGTTCAAAGGGGGAGGAGGGTGATCGCGCGGTGTACCCGGGAACAGCGTCAGGGCGATCAGGGGTGGAGTCGCTCGTGGCATGCGTTGTCCTTGTGGGAGTGGTGATCGCGATGATGACGTATTGCGACTCCTTGCTGCGCGAAGCGCGAGAGACCTCGCTTCGGATGGGATTGGGCAATATTCGAACGGGCGTGCGTCTCTACCATGTCTTCAACGAGCGGTACCCCCGGGATATCCGCGAACTGTTTGCCACCGGGTACCTGCTCCCCGCCGGGAAGAACCCCGTGTTTGTGCCGCAGTATTTGGAGGCGCAGGCGCTGGATCACGACGGATACCCGGTTGACCCGTTCGGTCGTCGGTATCGGTACGAGCCGGGGGGGGGACGCGTCTTGTCAGAATCGAAAGGATATGAACAATGGTAGGGAACGCCAGGGCGTCGGGAGCGATAGGCTCGTCCGGGTGGTGTGTGAACAGGGCGGCAGGGCAGTGAACTCACACAGGGGAGGAGAAGGATGAAGCTACTCAAGAACGAGTCGGGTTTTACCATGATTGAACTGGTGGTGGTCATCGTGATCCTGGGGATCTTGGCGGCGTTTGCGGTGCCGAAGTTCGCCGATCTCCGGACCGAGGCGCGGACCGCGGCCGTCAACGGCATGGCGGCCGGCCTTCGAAGCGCCGTGGCGATTTCCATGTCGAAGTACCAAGCGGTGGGGAACACGGCCGCAACTACGGTTGACTTGGGGCCGGGGACCGATCCGAACGTCGCGGCCGGAACGGGCATTCCGACCAGTGATGCGGGCGGGATCGACGTGGCCGTGGCGGACTATAGCGGGTTTACCTTTACCACCGGGGCGCTGACCTCGACCTTCTGGCCGACCAACGGGGGGAGCGCGACCTGCGGCGTGACTTATACCGAAGCGACCGGCGTGGCGTCTGTGGACGTGAGTACCTGTTAGCCTGGCTGGACCAAGAGTACTCGGACGAGGCGGGCAGGACGAAGGTCCGCTCGCCTCGTCTTTTTTGCATAGAGGAGCTTGGTGACCGACGATCGGGTGAACAGGCATGAATGGAAACAGGCCGAAGAGCGAGACCGGCTTCACGCTGATTGAGTCCGTGATCGTCATCGTCGTGATCGCGATCGTGGCCATGATGGTGGTCCCACGGTTGCCGGATGTGGTCGGGGTCAAGACCTCCGCCACAGCCAGGAAGCTGCAATCGGACCTCGCGTATGCCCAAGGACTCTCCATGCGAACGAATGTGAGACACCGATTGGTGTTCCTGTCCACGACCACGTATGAGATCAGAGACGCGTCCGGGACGCTGGTGACGAATCCCGACGGGCAAACGGGCTTTTCCATTGCAACCGGTTCAGGGATCACGCTCAGTTGGAACCTGAACGGTGTGACCGTGTCGAACCGGGGCGTGGAGTTCGACACGCTTGGGCGCCCGTACCTCTACGCAGGCTCCACGCCGTCGGCCACGAACCTGGCGACAGGGACCATCACCGTCACCGGGGGGGATACCACGCAGACCGTGACCGTCCGCGCCCAAACCGGTATGGCGAGCATTCCCTAGGAGCCTGTCCATGAAAGGCCATCTGCTGCGTTGTCGGTCGGCCTTGCGTGCTCACGTACGACCCAGTACGCTCCGCGCGCAAGGTCCTCTCTCCGCCTTGCGACCCACCGTCAAGACATTTGATGCCGGAAGTCCCCGAAGGAGGCATCTGGCCTTCCCTGAACAGGCTCCAAGTACGGTTCCTCAGGTGATCGATATGGCGACCACGCAATCAGCTCCAACTTTCGAGCGGGGAATCACGCTTATCGAGACGGTGATCGTGATCGTGGTGCTGGCGTTGTCGCTGGCCGTGCTGATCCCATCAACCGTGAGCACGCGACACAGCGCCACGCCCGTGCTCACGCAGCAGGCCGCGGCATTGGCCCAAGAGAAGTTCGAACAGATTTTCGCGGATCGTCTGGACCAGACCACGCCCCGAGGCTTCACGTACGCGACCACGCCTGGGAACTATCCCGCGGAAAATCCCATTGCCGGGGTGACGGGGTTTTCCCGGTCAGTGGCGATCACGTGTGTGACCACCGCGGATCTCAATGCCGTGGGGTCGGCGCCAGGTCCGTCGTGCGCTGCCAGCGACGGGCGCACCGACTACGCCCGCGTCACCGTGACGGTCACCAACGCGTCGCTGGGCAATGTGACGGCGACGACCCTGCTGACCAACTACTGATATGGCGAAGCTCATACGTCACATTCGCTTCCACGTGCGCGGCCAATCCGGCGTCACGCTCATTGAGTTGGTCATCACGATAGTGATCGTGGGCATCATCGCGGCCACCACCTCGCTGCTGTTGCTCACCGGAGTCCAAGAGTACGTGGCGCAGGACGCTCGGGCCACGCTCACGACGCAGGGGCGGTTGAGCCTTGAGCGCATGGCGCGCGAGATTCGGTTGATCCGGAGCCGCACCGCAACCGACATCCCGACCATGACCGCCACCACGCTGAGTTTCGTGGACATCTCGGGGAATGCCGTCACCTACACGGCGGGCGGCGGGTCGGTGACGCGAAACGGCGCCATGCTCGCCTCATCCGGCAGCGCCGTCCTGACCTTCTCGTATGTGCAGCAAGACGGAACTCCGGCAGCCACGGCGGCCCAGGTGTGGGTGATCCAGATGGATCTGACGTTCGCGACCGGGAACGAAACGCAGAGTTTCAGGGTTCGCGTACACCCGAGGAACTTTACGTGACGACGGCGCGCGGCAACGGGGAACGCGGGCTGTCGCTCATCGCGGTGATCTTCTTCGTGGTGGTCATGGGGTTCCTGGGCATCACGCTGGTGTCCTTGATGAGCACGCAGGCGAGCACGTCGGCCGGCGAGTTGAGTTCGACGCAAGCCCTCTCTGTCGCCGAAGGCGGCAGCGAATTCGCGCAGCGGGCCTTGGCCCAGAACCTGGATTGGTACCGCAGCGCGGCTGATCCGATCGTGAGCCCCGCCACTGCGCTAGGCGCCGGGACATTTATTACCAACACCTTTCTGCCCGCGACCAAACTCTCGCGCCGAGTCACATCTGCACCGGGAGGAACCATCCGGGTCTTTTCCACCGCGCGCTTCCCGGCCGCAGGTGTGCTCCAGCTCGGACACGATATTGTCGGAGGCGAGTTCGTCCAATATACCGTGGCGAATGCGACCACGTTCAACGTGGTCGCGCGCGACGTGACCGTGGGCGGGGTCAACGGCGGAGCGGCCGGGACCTATCCGCGAGGAACGGCCGTCTTCCCGGTGGCCACCCTGAATGCCAACCTTGCGGCCGTGAGCGCCACGTGCAGCCCCACGCCTGCGGGGTCGATCACGATTGCCGCCAATAGCAAGTTTCTTGCAACCGGGACGATCACGGTTGATACGGAAGAAATCACGTACACGGGGTCGAGTACGACCGCGGGCGTGGCCACGCTCACCGGCGTGACCCGCTGCGTGAATTCACAGTCCAGCGGCGCCCTGCGTCCGGCCGGATACCCCGTGACGCCGCTTCTGGACGATGATTCCGCTCCGGACTATGAGGTCTTGATGATGTCCACGGGTTCGGTGGGGGCCGGGCCGCTTACCACGGCGGCGCGGGTGGTGCAGAAGACGGTCCAGCGATGAGGAGTGCGCGATGAAACGGTTGATCGGATGCGCGCTGGCGGTGTTGGCGATCGGGCTGTGGGCCCGTCCAGCCGATGCGGCCCGGAGTTATACGATCGGCCAGACCCCGGCGGCCCCCACCTCGTTTCCGATGGGCACCAACGGGACATTGACCTATCGGATTACCAATACGAATAACGGTGGCAATACGGGTGAGCGAATTTATGAAATGCGGTTTCGCTTGCGAGGTACCGGGACCACCTTCGCATCGAGCACCGCGGCGCCGGCCGGATGGACGCGCACCGCGTACAGCACCACGTCGGTGACGTTTCGCGCCACGTCCTGGGCCAACGCCATTGCGGTGGGTGCCTTTCGGGACTTCGCGATCAATTTTACCTTCCGATCCACCACTGCCGATGTGAACGAAACTCTGCGCGACATTCGGGCACGGTATACGACCTCCACAACCGGGCCGCCGTTTGGGCGGGTGGGGACGGTCACGACCAATAACCCGGGGTCGTGGACCCTCAAGTCGCTGGTCATCACGTCGTTTCAGATCACGGACCTAAGCGGAACCCCAATCACCTCGCTCGTCGCGGGCAGCAGCTTTCGCCTGGTGATGGCGGTGACAAACCGGTCTACAGCCACACAGACGGCGATTGTTTCAAGTCCGCTGTCTCCGACGCAGGTCGCCAGTTTCGCCGGCACGCCGCCCACGCCGCCGTGGCTTGCATCGACGGCGTATAGCCCCAACCCTCTCACCTTGGCGCCTGGGGCAAGCGGGACCATCACGTTTACCTACAACACCTCAACGACCGGTTACGGAACCGTGTATTACACGGCCTATGCCCGGAACAACACGAATTCCGCGACCTCCGCGCTGGCCACATCCCCGACTCTCGCAATCGGCCTCTTCGTCGCTGGGGTGGTGACCTCGCCGAGCTGTTTGTACAACGGGGGAAACGTGACGGTCACGATGACCCTGACCAACCGGTACAATTACGACTTGATCAATGTCACCCCGACGTTGACGCCGTCCGCGGGGGCGCCGATCACGCTGAGTTCGGGGCCGACCGCATTGTCCGGCACCACCGCGACTGCCAACGGGGGAACCCTGCAGTTTCAGTGGGTCTTTTTGGTGTCGGGTGCTTTGCCGGGCCAAACGTTTTGGTTCGACGGGTCCGCGACCGGGACTGGTACCGGGGGCAATCCGTCGAGGACAACGCCCACCGCAACATCCGCCCCACCGGTTACAGCGGCCGGGTTTGTGATCACCGTGATTCCGGACCGGACCAATGTGTCCAGTACCAACGAAGAAATCACCTGGAGCTTCACGAATCAGGGCTGTTTTCCCGTGGACAGCGTGGCGATCGGGTTGCCTGCCAGCGGCGGGTGGATATGGAGCGGCGATGCCTATTCCTTGGCGGCGATTAATGCCGCGACATCGGTTGAAACGTGGGGAGTTTCAGGAACCGACCCCGTGGTGTTTACCGCTCCGGTCGCGACGGATCAGCTCTATCTGACCGGTTCGGGCGAGTACCGGCTGACGTTTTCCGCCACGCCCGGCACTCCCGGTCCAGTGACGTTTAACGTGACGATCACGGATTCCTCGGGCGCATCGCAGACCGTGGCAACGACCGTGACGCTGGACACGTTCAACACCAACAGCCTCAACGACGCCGGCGGTCTGATGTGGCAGGAGCAGGTTCGTTAGTAAAAGCTGCCTCGGCAATTTCTGCCCACGTCAGTTTCTTGACACATCCCGCAACACGATTAGACTTGCCCCGCAGTGTAGAAAAATAGATCTGTCAGTCGAGGGGTAGCGTGAAGACGAACGATCTACTCAAACAAATCGATATCCCACGGCACAAACTCTATTACCTCGAACAAAAGGGGTATGTGACGCCCGCCAGAATCCCCATGGGCGATTTGGAGGCGCGAGAGTATTCCGCCGCTGATGTGGAACTTGTTGCCGCGATTTGGAAACACCTCAAACGCGGATTTAAACACCGCGTGGCCTACGAAAAAGCCCTTGATGACTTGGGGCGCGGACCATCGGACGGCCCGCGTGTTCAGCAACGGAGGGCGGCCTGATGATGCCGTGGACGCAACGCCTGCCGGTGGGGTGTGATTTCGGTCATAGCGCGGTGAAGCTCGTCCAACTCAAGCGCCGAGGCGGTACCTGGTCCGTGGTGCGGGCGGAGCTGCGGGAACTCACGCCGGAAGCGCGTGCCGATGATGAGTGGCCGAACCGACAGGCCATGCAGGTTGCCTCCGCATGCGGGTGGGCGCAACGCGAGCATATGACGGTGAGCGTGCAGGGCCGGCCCCCGCTGGTACGTCACTTGACGGTGCCGCCCATGCCGAAACGGGAATTGAAGGAAGCGCTCCAGTGGGAGGCCAAAAAAGCCTCATCCCTCGCGGTCGAAGACCTGGTGGTGGACTACGTGAACGGCCCGGAGGTGACGACGGACCAAGGGCGCATGATGCCGGTCACCCTGGTGGTGGCGGAGCGCGGGGTGGTTGAGAGCGAGTTTGCGCGGTATCGCGCGGCCGGGTTGCGGATCACCGTGATGGACGTCAACCCGCTCGCGTTTTATTACGCGGCGCATCGGTTGAATCGGGACGAGACCGGGCCCGGGTGCGTGGCGTTCGTGGACATCGGGGCGAGCCGCATGGACATCAACGTTGCCAAACACGGGTCGCTCCGATTTTCTCGAAGCGTGGCGTTGGGCGGGGAGACCTTGACCGAGAGCCTTGCCCGGGCGTTGGGGATCGATCCGAGCCAAGCCGAAGGGGTCAAGCGAGAACACGGACTGTCCGGAAAACCCAAGGTGGTGGAGGCGCTGGCGCCGGAGGTGGATCGGTTGGTGGTGGAAATTCAACGGTCGGTGGACTACTACCGCGCGCAATCGCACGACGGGCCGTTGGAAGCGCTGTGGGTCGGCGGCGGCGCGGCGTTAACTCCCGGATTCGTCGAGTATCTCGCCAAGTTTTTCGACGCGAAAGTCGGGCTGTTTGATCCGTTTGAGGGCATGGATTGCCAGGGTGTCCAGTCCGAGGTGCAGGCTGCCGCGCCCCGGTTCATTGCCGGCGTGGGACTGGCTCTGGCGGGGCTCGCGTGAAGCGGTCCATCAACCTGCTCGCGGACCTGGCCCTGGCGGCGGAGCCCCCGCCGTCTCCGTGGCGCGTGCTGTCGGTGGTGGGCGCGGCGTTGGTGATTCCGGTAGTGGTGTGGGGCGTGCACGCGCGCGCGGCCGGTCGCCTGGATCCGCAGGTTGCGGAGTTACGGACCGCGCGCGAGCGCCTGGTTGTCGAGGGTGATCAGGTTCGTCGAACCGTGGCCGAGCTGCAGGAGCAGATCGCGCGACGCGCAGCGGAACAGGCGCGGGCCGAAGCAATCAACTGGAGCGAAGCGTTCCGAGAATTGAGTCTGGTGGTTCCCCGTGGCATGTGGTTGTCGGACCTGGGTCGGTCCGATGCCGCGGGGCCCGGCGCCGACGCGGAGGCGATCGCCATTCGCATTCGCGGGGTGGCCGTGTCGCAGCGTGTGGTGGCCGACTTGTTGCTGAATTTAGAGACCGCGGCGCATTTTGCCGATCCCATGGTCATCTACACCCAACGCGGGGCCAACCTCGGCATCGCGCGCGTGGAATTTGAAGTTCAGTGCGCGTTGCGTAAGGGCGCATCCGGCGCGCCGCGCGAGCGGGAGGCGGCATGATGTCCGTGATCGAACGGATGGTCCGGCTCCGGCTGACACATACCGAACGCGTTGTTGGGGCCACGGTGTTGGCGGGCATGACGATTTTTGTGGGCATCCTGATCGACCTGCCCACGGTCCAACGCGCCAAAATGCTCGAAGGGGAGCGCCGGGCGTTGACCACGGACGTGGCGGCGTTGACCGTGCAACTGGACCAGTTGGCGGCCCAACGTCGCGACGTCGAAGCCGAGGCCGCGCGCACCGAGGCGGCGCCACCTGATCCGCGGGTGTCCTCGTTTATGCGCGAGATCACGTCGGTGGAAGGCCGCCCGGAGGTGCAATTCGGGTCCATCCGGCCGGTTCCGCCGTCGGCCGAGGGGACGGCGGTGTTCGTGGAACTCAGCGCGCCGCTCAAACTCTTGGGGCCGTACCTCGATGAGCTGGAACGATCGCGGTGGGCGATCCGTATTCGAGACCTTCAGCTCACGCGTAATTCGGAACAGGGGCCGTCCGTGTCCGCGCGATTTGTCGCCGAGACGCCGGTGCGGGTTCGCGGCCTGGAGCCGGAGACGCCGGGGAGGGAGCAGCCATGATTCAACGGGATGTTCACGCGGCCTGGGTCGGCCTGGGTGCGGCCCTGGTGCTGGGCGGTGTCGTGCTGGCGGCGAACGCCGGGGCTGCGCATGCAGGCCAGGATCCCCGCGCGTGGGGCCCGGACCCGTTCGGCGCCCCGCCGGTTCCGGCGGACCGGCCGGTCGGAACCGCCCAGCCGACGCCGTCCGCGCGGGTGGAGCTCCAAGGCATTATTGCGGGACCGCGCGGAATGGTCGCGATTATCGATTCCACCATTGTTCGCATCGGCGACCGGGTCGGCGCCGAGCGGGTGATCGACATCACCCCGCGCGCGGTGGTCTTACAGACCGGGGACTACACCCGTCGGTTGGTGATGTCGGTGTTGGGTCCCCGTGGGCGGTGAGGAGAAGGGCATGCGTATTCGGCAAGGACCGTGTCAGGTGCTCGCGATGGGGTTGGCGATCGTCGGGCTGTGGACTGCAAACGGGCAGACCAAGGAACCATCCGAAATCCGGATGGAGCGATCCTCCGGCGACCAGAATCGGTATGCGATGGAGTTTCGGGATGCGGATATCCGCGACGTCTTGCGCGCCATCAGCCAAGAGCGGGGCATCAACGTGGTGATCGGCGAGGGCGTGAGCGGGCAGGTCACGTTGAGTTTTCAGGACGTCACGTTGGCCGACGGGATGGACGCGATTTTAAAGACCGGGGACTGGGCCAAGGTCGAGGAGGACGGGATCACGAGAATCGTCAAATCCGGGGACAGCGGCTTGGGGGATCTGGTGACCCGGATGCTGCCCATCCAGTACGCGAGCGCGGCGGACCTTGAAAAAGGAATGAAAGGGCATTTGAGCAAGAAGGGCAGCGTCACGGTTGACGCGCGGACCAACACCTTGATTGTCCGCGACATGGCGGCCAACGTCGAGTGGGTGTCTGATTTGGTCAAGCAACTCGATTCCCGGACCCCGCAGGTCATGATCGAGGCACGCATCGTGGAGGCGAGCACGAATTTTGCCCGCGAATTGGGCGTGCAGTGGGGCGGGATGTATACCACGCAGTCCGGGAATCGGCTCACCACGTTACACGGCGGTGCGTTCAAGAATCTCTCGACGGACCCGGCCGCGGAAGCCATCACCGGCGGGCTTGGTTTGAGCGGCGGTCCGTTTGCCGTGAATCTTCCGGCCGCGGTCGGGCCCGGACAGGGCGGCGCATTCGGCGTGGCGTTTGGGAACATCGCGGACACGGTGCGGCTCGATCTACAACTCTCCGCGTTGGAGGATACCGGGAAGGGGCGGATTCTCTCCACCCCTCGGGTATTGACCCTCGACAACAAGGAGGCGCGGATCTCCGCCGGAACGGAAATTCTGATTCCCACGTCCACGATCGTGACGGCGGGGTCGAGCTCGGGCGGCGGATCGGTGGATACCCCGACCGGGGTGACAACGATCAACGCCAAACTGGAACTCGCGGTGACGCCTCACGTCACGCCGAACCGGGAAATCGTGATGCGCGTGAAAGCGGATAAGAAGGACCCGGACTACAGCCGACAAGTCGAAGGTATCCCACCGCTCAACTCCCGATCCGCGGAAACGCACCTCTTGGTCAATAATGGCGAGACCATTGTGATCGGAGGCATCATGACCACGAGCAGTTCGGTGTCGGAGAACAGCGTGCCGTGGCTGTCGAAAATCCCGGTCGTGGGCTGGCTGTTCAAGAAACGGTCAACCGTGGAGACCCAAAACGAGTTGCTGGTCTTTATCACCCCCACGATCCATGAGTGACGGAGGCACGGCTTGATTCCGTCCGGAGGCTGCTTTATGCTTCCCAGCGGTACGCCATGCCCGATCCCCCCGTTCACCAGGATTTACTAGTGGTCCTCATCACGTTCCCCTCCCAGGACGAGGCCCGGCGAATCGCCGGCGCGCTGGTGGAGGAGCATTTAGCGGCCTGCGTCAACCTCGTGCCCGGGGTGCGGTCCCTCTTTATCTGGGAGGGGGCTCGCCAGGACGAAACCGAGGTGTTGGCGGTCGTCAAAACATCGCGTGCGCGGTTTGATCGCCTGGCGGCCCGAGTCAAGTCCCTGCACTCGTACAGCACGCCGGAGATCATTGGACTGCCCATCGTGACGGGGAGCGCCCCGTACCTGGATTGGGTGGCGGATGCGGTCTCAGACCCTATAAATCATTAGATAATTCAATGTGTTGTGATGTTTTTCTTGACAGGTGTTGACCCCTGTGTTAGCCTCTGCCACGAATTTTTGGCCGGAGGTCACGGCTGGCTGGGCACCATCTTGGATTGAGAGGACGTTGCATGGACGACAGGGCACGAGAATCCTACACGGTTATGATCCTGCCGAACCCGACGTCAAAAGCCTATCGCTTTAGCGTGTCGAAAAAACAGGTCAAAATCGCCCTGTCCTGTGCGGCTGCCGTAACGGTCTTGTTGGTGGTGTTCGTCATCCAGTATTTTTATATGGTGGGCAATATTTGGGAACTGACCCTCCTGCGGAAAGAGACCTCGGTCCAAAAATCAAAAATCGAGATGTTCTCGCAGAGCGTGGACAATCTGAAAACGCAGTTGGATCGGCTCAAGGAGTTTGATATCAAACTCCGCATGATCACGGACCTGAATGTCCCGGCGGATGCCAACCGGTATCTGGGGGTGGGTGGCGAGATGACCCCGGCGCCGGAGGGTGGGGTGACCGAAGAAGTCCCGGTCCTGAGCGATGTGTCCGGGGGAGCGGGTGGCACGGAAGATCCCATTGAGCCGTCCAGCGAAGCCAAGGCGCTGGCCACCTCGCACGTGGCGATGATGCGCGAATTGGAGGAAGACCTAGCAACCTTGCAAGTCCTGGCCGCTAAACAGGAACAGAGTTTCCAGGAGTTGACCGAAGGGATTCAGCATCGCCGGGCCAAATGGGCCTCAACCCCCTCGATTTGGCCGGTGAAAGGTTGGGTCACGTCCGGATTTGGGCCCCGGCTCTCCCCGTTTACCGGGCACCCCGCCATGCACCGCGGGGTGGACATCTCGGTTCCTGAAAACACCCCGTTCGTCTCGCCGGCCAACGGTATGGTCACGTTCGCCGGGTGGGACGGCGGGCTGGGGAACGCGATCAAGATCGACCATGGGTACGGGTACCAGACCGCCTACGGCCACTTGAACAAGATCCTCGTGCGCCGCGGCCAACGCGTGAAACGCGGCGACACGATCGGCCTGGTCGGCAGCACCGGCTTGAGCACCGGTCCGCACCTGCATTACCAAGTCAGCGTCAATTCAGCGCCGACGAATCCCCTGCGGTTCGTCCTGAATTAGACCTCGCTGGGGAGTAACTCGGCTCGTCCCCGTTTTTTCAACACGGGAGGGTCGGAGTGAGCTACCCCTGGTATCTTGATTTCGCTTTTCTTGGCCAGAGTAACTCATCAGGGTCAGGTTGAGGTAGCCCCGATTTTCTGGACGTTTAGGAGGCCCTCAGATACCCCTGGTTTTCAGTTGCGCGGTACGTCCTCAATTCGTCGGCCGGTCGACGTGTTCGGCGCGACCGCGTCCCCAAGCGCTGGCGGCCGAACGTGGATGGCCCCCGATTCTTCGTCCACCACGATGGGGTTGGCAGGGATATCTTCTTGCGAGAGCGTGGCCATGAGGCGGACCGCTTCTCCTTGGGGGTCGAGTTCCGGGATTCCAGGCAACCGCTGGCGCATTGACACGATCCGGCCGGCGTAAAACGCTCCGTCGCGACCCAGGGTGACCCGTAACAAGGGCATGATGCCTTTGACGCCTTTGATGGAAATATTGCCGTAGGTCCAAAAGTTTCCCAGCGAATACGCGATCAACCGATTCCGGTACAGCTCGACGGCGCGCGGGACGTGCGGGCCGTGCCCGATCACTAAATCAGCGCCGGTGTCAATCACGGCGTGCGCGAATTCGATCAGGTCCCCCCGATCTTCCTCCAAATAGGTTTCCACCTCATGGGGCACTCGCGTGGCGGTTCCCCCCTCCGCGCCTCCGTGAAACGAGACCAGGACGATGTCGGCGGTTCGCGCGGCCTCCGCCACCACCGTCCGCGCGGTCGGCAGGTCCGACACGTGAAACGATCGGCCCGAAAATCCGAACGGCACCACCGCGACGCGCACGTCTCGAATCCCGAACACGACCGGCGTGCGTTTGGGCACTCCGGTGATACCGGTTTGGGCCAACAGTCCTTGGGTCAACACGTACCCCTCCAATCCATAATCCTCGGCATGGTTGTTGTCGAGGGAGAGGACCGTAAAGCCAGCCTCTTTTAAAAACGACGCCAAGAACGGCGGGGACCCAAACTCAAAACACCGGAGCGCCTCTCGCGCCTCGGGGCGACATTTCGTCGGGGCAATGCCGTCCGTTACCAACGTGCCTTCGAGGTTGCCGAACACGATATCGCCGTCCCCGATGACGCGGCGAATGCTGGCGGGAATCTCGTGATCGGCGGGCGCGGGGATGAACGGAATCGGGGTGAGAGAGCCCGGCATGATGTCGCCCACGGCCACCACGGTGAGCACATCGGCCTGGGGCTCGGGGTTCGACGACGCGACGGGAAGATCCGACGGCGGCGGAACCTGCGGCGGGTCACCCGCAACACCGGTTCCATGCGCCAAGACGACTCCGCCGACCGCGAGCAGCATGGTCAAGCGTGCGACGGCCGCGGAGACGACGCGAGGCAATACGGCTTCAAAGAGGCAACGCATGCAACTATGTTATACTCTGGCCCGCTGTTTTGGCCGCCGTGGAATCTATTGATGCTGAGTATCCTCCGAAAACTCGTTGGTAGCAAGAACGATCGCGAACTCAAACGTATTGGGCCGCTGGTTGAGCAGGTCAACGCCTTCGAACCGCCGGTCCGTGCGCTCACCGACGAAGCCCTCGTCGCCAAGACGAGGGAATTCCGAGCGCGGGTTGCGGCGGGCGAGTCGTTAGATGCGCTCCTGCCCGAGGCGTTTGCCGTGGTGCGCGAGGGGTCGCGTCGCGTGCTCGGGATGCGGCATTTCGACGTGCAGATCATCGGCGGTATCGTCCTGCACGAAGGCAAAATTGCGGAGATGAAGACCGGCGAGGGCAAAACCCTGGTGGCGACGCTGCCGGTGTATCTCAACGCGTTGTCCGGACACGGCGTCCATGTCGTGACCGTGAACGACTATTTGGCGCGCCGCGATAGCCAGTGGATGGGGGAGCTCTATCGGTTTTTGGACTTGACCGTGGGGGTGATCCAGCATGACCTGGATGACGCGGCGCGCCAGGCCGCCTACGCCGCGGACGTGACCTACGGAACCAACAACGAATTCGGGTTCGATTATCTGCGCGACAACATGAAGTTCGATCCCCGGCACTTTGTCCAGCGTCCGTTGACGTTCGGGATCGTGGACGAGGTCGATAGCATCCTGATCGACGAAGCGCGCACCCCGTTGATCATCTCCGGGCCAGCCGAAGATTCCACCGAGCTCTATTACAAGATCAATCGGTCGATCCCGTATCTTACGGCCGAAACGGACTTCACGGTGGAGGAAAAATCCAAGACCGTGGCGTTGACCGAGGAAGGCAACGCGAAAATCGAGCGGCTCTTGGGCGTGGACAACCTCTACGATCTAGGGAACATGTCGCTCGTGCACCACGTGCATCAGGCGCTTCGCGCCCACGTGTTGTATAAGCGCGACGTGGACTACGTCGTCAAGGACGGCGAGGTGATCATCGTCGATGAATTCACCGGACGGTTGATGCCGGGCCGTCGGTGGAGCGACGGGCTGCATCAGGCGGTTGAGGCCAAAGAGGGCGTCAAGATCGCCAACGAAAACCAGACCCTGGCCACCATCACCTTTCAGAACTACTTCCGGATGTATAAGAAACTCAGCGGGATGACGGGCACCGCAGATACCGAGGCCGGGGAGTTCGCAAAAATTTATAACTTGGACGTGATGGTCATCCCGCCGAATCGGAGGATGATTCGTACGGACAACCCCGATGTGGTGTACCGGACCGAAGGCGAAAAATTTGCGGCCATCGTCGACGAAGTTCTGGAGTGCCATGAACGGGGCCAACCGGTGTTGGTGGGCACGATATCCATCGAAAAATCCGAACGGCTCTCCGGGTTGCTCAAGAAACAAGGCGTCCGACACGCGGTGCTCAACGCCAAGTTTCACGAAAAAGAGGCCGAGATCATCGCGCAGGCCGGGCACAAGGGTGCCGTGACCATCGCGACCAACATGGCGGGCCGAGGAACCGATATCCTGCTGGGCGGTAACCCGGATTTTTTATTTAAGCAAGCGGTGGCGCGCGATCCTGATATGGGATTGCCGGAACGCGAGGCCGACCGGTCGCGCCTGCGCGAGCAGTTGCGCGCGGAGTGCGAAGCCGACAAACAGGCGGTGGTGGGGCTCGGCGGGCTCCATATTATCGGCACGGAGCGCCATGAGAGCCGGCGTATCGACAATCAGTTGCGCGGGCGCGCCGGCCGCCAGGGTGACCCTGGGTCGTCGCGATTTTATCTGTCCTTGGAGGACGATCTGCTCCGAATCTTCGGCTCCGAACGCATTTCGGGCCTAATGCAGCGCCTCGGCATGGAAGAGGGCGTGCCGATCGAACATCGAATGGTCACGCGTGCAATCGAAACGGCGCAAAAGAAAGTCGAAGCCCACCACTTTGATATCCGCAAACAGTTGCTCGAATACGACGATGTCATGAACAAGCAGCGGGAGGTCATCTACGAGCAACGGCGCCAGGTGCTTAGCGGGGAGCCGTTCGTGGACGGCATCCACGAGATGATTGCCGATTTGACGGCGGGCATGGTCGCGCAACATTGCGACGAGGCCGCGTATTCCGAGGAGTGGGACCTCAAGGGGCTGGCCGAGGCGATCGGGGCACAATTCTCCGTGAGCGTGGATCCCGCGGTCTGGGCGGACTCGGGCGTGGAGGCGATCACGGACGACATCCTCTCGCGGGTCAAGGACGCCTACGCGGGCAAGGAGCGGGAGTTCGGTCCCGCGGTGTTGCGCGAACTGGAAAAGGCGATCATGCTGCGTGTGATCGATACGCATTGGAAAGACCACCTCCTGACCATGGACCACTTGAAGGAAGGCATCGGGCTGCGCGGGTACGGCCAGAAAGACCCGCTGGTGGAATACAAACGTGAGGGATACGATCTGTTCGTCGGGCTGGTCGAACGCGTTAAAAGCGACGCGATCGGCCATCTGTTCCGGGTGCAGGCGATCCGCCAGGAGACGGTCACCCCGGCGGTATCGATGCCGCGTCCGTCGTCCTTGATGTTCAGCGCGCCGAGTTCCAGCGCGGCCCCCCCGGCGACCCGAGACCGCGAACGGGTCGGCCGGAACGATCCCTGCCCGTGTGGGAGCGGGAAAAAATACAAAAAGTGCCACGGCGCCTGACCCCGCCCCGCTCCCGTCGGCCCGCCGCCATGCAGAGACGGTTGCAAATCGACAACGCGTCGTTGCGCGCCCAGCTCAAAGAAAAATCCAAACAACTGACCGTCTTTATCAATACCGCCAAAGCGCTGACCTCGTCCTTGGAGCTCCCCAAGGTGCTCGACGTGTTGATCAATCGCGCGCGCCGACTCATCCCCTGCGAACGGCAGTCGTTATGGTTGGTCGAGGAGAACGACGGGCGTCGCGAATTGCGGCGGCATCGCGCGCCCGACCACGACGGGCGCAAAGCCGCGGCGCGCCAACTCGACTGGGGGGCCGGCGCCTCGGGATGGGCGGCCCGACACGCCCGGCCGCTCCTGATCGACGGCCCCCGCAGTTCGCTCCCGGTCGGGCTGAAGGGATGGAAGCCGCCGCGTCGCGGGTTCCAGTCGTTGCTCGCGGTGCCCATCGTGAACAAACGCAAGGCGCTCGGCGTGCTGGAGCTGGTCAACCGCACGGACGGACGGCCGTTCGACGCGGGCGACCGCGACTTCTTGGTGCAGTTGATGGGGCAAGCGGCCATTGCGATCGAGCGGTCGCAGCTCTATCACCGCAAGGAAGAACTCGCCATCCACGACGACCTGACCAAACTCTTTAACTTTCGTCACCTTGACCAGGTGCTCGATATCGAAATTCGTCGGTGCCTTCGGTACGGCTCGGTGCTCTCCATGATTTTCCTGGATTTGGATTATTTCAAAGCCGTGAACGACCGCTTCGGACATTTGATGGGCAGCCGCGTGTTGGTGGAAGTCGCGGAACTGTTGATCCGCAACCTCCGCGACGTGGACATCATCTCGCGATACGGCGGAGACGAATTCGTGATCGTGTTGCCCGAGACCGGCATTCGTACGACGGTCGCGATCACCAAACGTCTACATCGGGCGTTTCATCGCCACCAGTTTCTCACCGCGGAAGGCATCAACGTCCACCTGACCGCCAGCTTCGGGTTGGCGGGGTTTCCCGAACACGCGCGCACCAAGAAGGACCTCATTCGACTGGCCGATCAAGCGATGTACGAAGCCAAATACGGCGGCCGAGACCGGATCTGCACCGCCCGACGCGGGACGAACGGAACCCCTCGAACTCGTCGCGCCGTGTCGCGCCGTGACCGTCCGGTTAAAACGGTTGCCCGGCCGTGAGGTAAAAATGGAGCGAGCGTTCGTCCGCTTGCAAGGACTCCTCCACGTTGAGCGGATACGCCACGTCGAGTCGCGTCACGATCGGATAGAGCCCCAGGATTTCGTGGGTGAGCCGAACCCCCCCGCCGATATCGCTCCGCAATTGACGATACGACGAAACCGTCCCCACGTCGGCGAACACCACGGCTTGTAGCCGGCGCAACAACGACACTCCCCAGATATTGGCGTCGAGTTCGCGCGCCACCGGACGACGATATTCCAACGACGCGAGCGCCAGAGACTCCCCGAACAGACTGCCGGGGGAATACCCCCGCATGCCGGAAGACCCTCCCAACTCAAATTGGCGCGCCTCCGCAAAATTGCCGATGGATTGTCCCAGCGCGGCCCGCACCGCGATCTCGTGCAACGTGGCGAGCCCCCACTGGTGGCGCATCTTGAGCTGAACGCGGACCGCGCTGGGGTGGCGATTGCCGGAGAGTTGAGTCGCTAGCGTGGTGCCGACCGTGGAGTAGGGAATGGCGCCGAAGATCAATTGCTGGATCTCATCGGGGTATACCAGCGAGGTGGTGGCGTTGGACATGACGTGGGAGAGTTCGGCCGACGTCACCGCGTCGGAGGACCCGCCTGGCCTGAGCGGTTCGGCCCGCCGGGTGGTGGAGAGGCCGATGCCCACGGACTGTCGCGTGGAGTACGCGAACAGGCTGCGTTCGTAGTCGTGGATCGCGGCCACCGACCCGCCCGTTTCCGTCTCGTTGTTGGAGTACTGCAATCGGAGAATGTTGTGCTCGTCGTAGCGACGCTGAAAATACGCACTCACGTCGTAACTGAGGTTTTTGGTCTGAAAGTCGTAACTGATGCCCGGGAGTTTCTCCCAGATGAATTTGATCGCGGCCGGCGTGCGGTCGTTGAAGCGATCCGGGTCGCTGGTTTTATGGTCCGGGTCGAGTTCCACCGCGGTCACCGGCGAGGGGGTCACGAACGTCTCCTGAAAATTCGCGTCGTAGGACAACCACGTTGTGGTCAACGGGGGACCGCGTCGCTGATGCAACGTGACGGAGACCGGCTCGATGCCGGTGCCGGTTTTCGTCAGGTCCACGGTGGTATGGTAGCCGTCGGCCATTCGTGCGCGCCGGACCGAGGTCACGGCAAAGTCCGTCTTAGGATTGGTCTGCAGCCACTGCCGGTAGAACCATTCCAGGTCGCGCCCAGTTTCCGTTTCGACCACGGCCCGAAACGAGGCGGTTTCGCCGTGGAGCACCAATGCCGTATACCGTTCCAACACCGCGTTGACCGCGTCCGCGCCGATCAACCCCGTGAGCTTAAAGAACACAGTGGATCCGTCGGGACGCTGATTGTTGAATAATGCTAATTCCTCCCGAGGAAATACCGGCGTAGCCTCTTTAAAATACACTTGCCGGAGCGGCAAGCGGTTCGAATACAAGATCTGGTCCACGATAGGGATAAAGGCCACGGGTTTGAGCAGCCGCACCAGGCTCGGCGGCTTCCGATACCGCTCGCGCAGATACCGCTGGGTGCTGGCGTCCGCGAGACCTTCGATCACCCAGACTTCCTCGTCCGGAAGACGCGACCGCCAGAGCGCGAACAAAAGACCTTTGACGAGCTCCGCTTCGTGATATTTTTTGAGCGGGGCGAACACTTTGAAGGCGCGGGTGGCCACAAAAATCACCCGGGGGTCCGGAGAGACGAGTTGCTGGTGCAGATGCGTTTCCGCGGCGATGACCTCGGCGCCGGCGACCTCGCCGTATTCGCGTCGGAAAAACGCCAGCCCGCTCCGGAACGTGGCCATGATCAACGGGACGTAGGGGCGATCATCCGGAAGAAAGGCGTAGTGGATCCGCACCGAGCCGTCGTGTTCCGTCCGCACGTGGTAACGCGAACTGAGCGCGAGCGGAATACCGGCGGCGCGCGGCGCGTGGACGTGCCACCGACGGATCGGCGCGTCCGGCTCGGGGTCCGTCATGTCCGCGCCCACGATGGTCACGCTGCGCGGGGCGAGGATCCGCGCGGTCACCGCGGCTGGGTCCGGCGCGTCATCCAGCGCCCAGCGCCCGTTGCGCCACGGCGCGACGTACGGGTGCCACCCCCCGGTGAGCGCCGTGACCCCGTGAAAATGTCCGAACACGCCGAACTTTTCCGGGATAAATGTCACGAAACTCATCCGCAACTCCACCGAACCCTCCGGCGGGACCGGGCGTTCAAGGGTGGCGCGCGCGATGGTGCGCGGCGGTCCGTGGACCGGGTCCTCGACGGTCAGGTCCACCGCGCCGTGGTCGGCCGACTCGATGGAGACCACCGCGATGGCGCCCGGATTAAACCGGCGAGGATAGATCCGTTCGAGCGCGACGCGGTCCACTTCGGGATCGGGCTCCCGATATCGGTTCGGGTACAACACGAACGGGATGTCGCGCAGACTCTCCGCGGTGTGGTTCATGATCGTGACGCGCACCTCCCCGGCCAGGGTCTGATCGGTGGGGTCGAAGCGGACATCCAGATCGTACCGCACGTCGAGCGCCGGCGACGCGGCGGCGGCCTGGGCCCAGAGACACACGAGGGTCGCGAGGACGGCCCTCCCCCAGGCGGTCCGATGCATGCGTCGGAGTATATCAGGACCGGCATGGGCGGTCGATGCCCGCGCCGGTCCGTCGACGCGCCCCGCCTTGCGCGGCATCACGCCGTTTTGCTAGAGTGCTCGGCGCTATGACGTCATTCGGGGTTGGGACATCGATTCACGCGGACACGACGATGGCGGCCAGAGACGCCTGCGCCGGAGCGACGGCCGGGCTTCGCGGGCCGGTTGATCTCGCGTTTCTCTTCGTGTCCCCGCACCATGCCGACGGACTCGCGGACGCCGCGGCGATCGTCGCCGAACGGTTGGCGCCGCGCGTGTTGCTCGGATGCACCGGCGAAGGGATCATCGGACTCGATCAAGAGATCGAGGGCCAACCCGCGATGGCGGTGTGGGCCGCGGCGATGCCCGGCGTGACCCTCGCGCCGTTTCACGCCACATTTGAACACGGTGGCAACGGCGTCCAGGTCGAGGGGTTTCCAGCTCCCGAGACCGTGGGCGCTCCGTCGCTCTTTGTCCTGTTGGCTGAGCCGTTTTCAACGCCCGGCACGGAATTTCTCGGGCTGCTCGATCACCAATTTCCCGGTGCCAAAGCCGTGGGCGGCATGAGCAGCGGGGGACGCGCGCCCGGGGAAAATCGGCTGTTGATCGGCGATACCGTGGCGACCGAAGGCGTGGTCGGCGTTGCGTTAAGCGGGAACCTCCCCATCGCCACCGTGGTGTCCCAGGGGTGTCGGCCGGTGGGGGGACGGTTTCTCATTACCCGGGCCGAGGGCAACGTGATCTACGAGTTGGGCGGCCGCCCGGCGTTCGGCTGTTTGCAGGAGATGTACGCGGCCTTATCGCCCGCGGAACAAGAGCTGGCGCGTCGCGGGCTGCATCTGGGGCTGACCATCAACGAGGCGCAATCGCAATTTGAACGCGGCGACTTTTTGGTCCGCGGGTTGGTCGGCGCGGATCAACAAGAGGGCAGCCTGGCGGTCGGCGATCTGGTTCGCGAGGGACAAACCGTACAATTTCACATCCGCGACCGCGAGAGCGCGAGCGAAGACCTGAACACCTTGCTGGCCGCGCAGGATCAGCCGAACCACGCGCCGACCCCGGAAGCCGCGTTGCTGTTTAGTTGTAACGGCCGGGGGCGTCGGTTGTTCGGGCGCGCCCACCACGACGTCACCATGGTGCGGTCGCGGCTCGGGAAAATTCCGGTCGCGGGATTTTTCGCGCAGGGCGAGATCGGACCGGTCGGCGGGACCAATTTCCTGCACGGGTTTACCGCCAGTCTGGCGATCTTCGGCGGGGACGCGGACGCCTGATCCGTGCGCAGGAGTGGCCATCTGCGGCGTTGTCGCTGCGCTTCCGGTCCTCACGGTTTTCGTAGGGGCGTACGGCCGTACGCCCCTACACGTGCGGGCGCTTGCGGGCATTCCTTACCACCGATAAATCGCGGCGTACTTCTCGTTCAGATAGTCCAAGAAATATTCCGAACGCAACCCTTCTCCCGTCACGCGCAATAATAATTCGTTGGTCGTATAGGTTCGCCCCCAGCGGTGGATGCGATCGCGCAGCCACCGGACCAACGGTTCGAATCGTCCGCCCTCGATCAGCGTGGGCAGGTCGGCGAGATCCGATTGCGCTTGCCGCCAGAACTGGGCCGCGCAAAGGTTCCCCAGGGTGTACGTCGGAAAGTACCCGAACGCACCGTGCGCCCAGTGGATGTCCTGCAACACGCCTTCGCCGTCGTGGGCCGGCACAACGCCCAGCGCACGCCGCATGGCCGCGTTCCACGCCTCGGGTAGGTCCCGCGGCAGGAGACGACCCGCGATCAACTCCTGCTCCAACTCGAATCGCACGATGATGTGAAAGTTATAGGTCAGCTCATCGGCTTCCACGCGGATGAGCGAGGGGGCCACGGCGTTGATCGCGGCGTGGAACGTCTCCAGCGACACCGCGTCGAGCGCGCCCGGGAAGGTCTGCTGCAGCAGCGGGTAAAAATGCCGCCAGAATTCAAGGGACCGGCCCACGCAGTTTTCCCACAATCGCGATTGGCTCTCGTGTAATCCCAAGGACACGGCTTCCCCCAGTGGGGTGCCGAAGTAGTCGGGGTTTAAGCCTTGGTCGTACAGCGCGTGCCCGCCCTCGTGGAGGCAGGTAAACAACGACGAGACCACGTCGTCCTCGGCGATGCGGGTTGTGATCCGCACGTCGGTGGGGTGGAACCCAGTGGTAAACGGGTGCGCGGAGCGGTCCAGGCGTCCGCGGTCCCACGAGAAACCCATCGCGGACAATACCGCGGTGCTGAACTGAATCTGGCGTTGGGCATCGAACGGGCCGGTCGGGAGCCGTGCGGGTTTCACCGAGGACCCGGCCACGCGATCCAAGAGCGCGGTCAGGCCCGTTTGTAATTCCGCGAACAATGGGGTGAGGCGCGCGGCGGTCATCCCGGGTTCAAAGGCGTCCACGAGCGGATCGTACGGAGAATCATCGTACCCGAGGTACGAAGCTTCCTCGCGTTTGAGCGCGACGATGTGCGTCAGATGGGGGAGAAACGCGTTGAAGGCCCTGGTGGTCCGCGCCTCGATCCACGCGTCGTTGGCGAGCGCGCAGGTTTTTTCGAGCAAGGAGACGAACGCGGTGGGCAGGCGTTTGGCGCGTTGGTAGTCTCGGAACACCTCGCGCAGCAGCGCGCGCGCGGCCGGGTCCGCCTCGTCGTCGAACAGCCGGCCGGTCTCCGGATCGAGCCACCTGGCGAGCAGCTCGTCCGTGCGCGGCGACGTGAACCGCTCGTGCGCCATGCCTTGCAACGCGGCCAGGGTTTCGGCCCGCGCCGCGGAACCCCCGCGCGGCATGTAGGTTTCCTGGTCCCACGAGAGCACGGAGACCGCGCTGTGCAAGTGCGCGATCTCGGTTAAATGGACGGTGAGCGGTTTGAGATCATCGAGCGTGAGCATGTGGTCCGTGGCTACGGTCGGGGGAGCAGAGGTTTAATGTGCGGCCAGATCCGCTCCACAATCACCCGATACCCCTCCGCCGTGGGATGGAGGCCGTCGGCTTGATTGAGCGCGGGGTCGGCGGCGACCCCGTCGAGAAAAAACGGGATCAAGGGGAGATGATACCGTCGGGCCAGTTCGGGGAAGACGGATTCAAACGCGCGCGCGTAGTCGTCCCCGTAGTTGGGGGGGACCCGCATGCCGGTCAGCACCACGGTGGCGCCCGAGGCCTGGAGCCGTTCGATGATGCGCGCCAAGTTGTCGCGGGTTTGCGCGGGGGACAAGCCCCGCAGTCCGTCATTCGCGCCCAGTTCGAGGATCACGAGCTGCGGGCGTGATTTGAGCACCCAGTCCACGCGCCGCAAGCCTCCGGCCGTGGTGTCGCCGCTGACCCCGGCGTTGACCACCCGGTGCGCGTAGCCTTCCCCGCGCAAGCGGCGTTCGAGCCGCGACGGATAGGCGTCGCGGCCGGGCACGCCGAACCCGGCGGTCAGGCTGTCGCCGAACGCCACGATCGTCGGCGTGGGCCCCGGTTGCCCGCGCGCGTCGGCCGCGCCTACCGCGGCGCACAGCAGCCATCCCCACGCCGCGCTGTGCGCGATCCGCCCGTATGCGGGGTCGTTGTGCCCGCCCACCGGTATCCGCCACATGGCCGCAGTGTATAATGGCGACTCCATGCGCCGCAACTACGGACCCTCCGCGCGATGATTGCTCTTCGAAACGTGACGGTGCGCCTGCACGCGGCCGGCCGCGCCGTCACCGTGCTCGACGACGTGTCCCTCGACATCCCGGACCGGCAATGCATCGCGGTAGTGGGGCCGTCCGGGAGCGGGAAGTCCACGCTCCTGGCCGTGATCGCGGGGTTGGAGCGTCCCGCGTCCGGGACCGTGACCCTCGACCGGATCGATCTGACCGCGCTGGACGAATCGGCCTTGGCCCGCGTGCGTTTGGACCGGATCGGTTTCGTGTTTCAGTCGTTTCACCTCATCCCCACGTTGACGGCGTTGGAAAACGTGGCAGTGCCGTTGGAGTTGGCCGGGGACGCGCGGCCGCTGGTCCGCGCGCGGGAGTTGTTGGACGCGGTGGGGCTTGCGGATCGCGCGGGGCACTATCCGGCGCAACTCTCCGGCGGCGAGCAACAACGCGCGGCCTTGGCCCGCGCGTGCGCCCGCCGCCCGCCGGTCCTGTTGGCCGATGAACCCGTCGGCAATTTAGACCCGGCCAGCGGCGCGCAGGTCGTAAGCCTCTTGCGCGCGTTGCACGCGGAGCAAGGCGGCACTCTCGTGTTGGTCACGCACGACCCCGAGTTGGCGGGAACCGCGGATCGCACGATTACCCTGCGCGGCGGGAGGATCATCGCGGATTCAACGGCGGTCGCACGGACCGCGCCGTGATCGGGTTCCGGCCCCCGTTCGCGTTGATTCTGGCGCGCCGCAACCTACGCGCGGGATCGCGCCACCACGTCCCGATCGCGGCGGCCATCGCGTTGGGGGTGGGCGCGGTGGTCGCGATCGGCGCCGCGGCGGACACGGCTCGGCGCGCGATCGCCGGCGACGCCAAGAGCCTGTTGGCCGCCGACCTGGAACTGCGGTCCACCGCGCCGCTATCGAACGCGGGGGCGGCCGCGGTGGGGCGGCTCGCGTCGCAGGGCGCGCGCGTGACACGGGTCGCGGAGCTGATGGCGATGGCCGTTGTCCCGGGGCGGTCCGTGTTGGTGGAGCTCAAGGCGGTGGAGGGCGGGTATCCGTTTTACGGCCGGGTGGAGACCGAGCCCGACCGCGCGTTGGCATCGTGGTTGACCGCGGGCCCGCCGCTCGGCGCGGTCGTGCACGAGGCGTTCCTGATCCGGTTGGGCCTGTCGCTCGGCGACCGGTTCCGCTTAGGGGAGGCGGAGTTCACGGCCGTCGCCCTGTTGCGGGCCGAGCCCGATCGCACGGCCGGGGCGTTCAGCCTGGGGCCGCGGGTGTTGATCGCGCGCGAGGCGCTCGATCTCACCGGACTGGTGCGGCCGGGCAGTCGGGTCCGGTATCGCGCGTTGATCGCGTTGCCCCCCGACGCCGAACCCGCCGACCGCGTCCGCGACGCGGTGCGCGAGGAGTTGGCCGCCGAACCCGTGCAGATCACGGCTTACGCCGACGCGCAACCCCGACTCCGCCGGTCGCTCGATCGCGTCGGCGCGTATTTGGGACTGGTCGGGGTGACCGCGCTGCTCTTGGGCGGCGTGGGCGTGGCGGGTAGCGCGCGCGCGTTGGTGGCCGATCGGTGGCGGACGATCGCGCTGCTCAAGTGCGTGGGCGCGGACGCGCGAACCGTGGCGTGGGCCACGCTCGCCGAATTGGCCGCGCTCGGTCTGGCGGGCGGAGTCCTGGGGGCCGGGCTCGGGGCGCTCGGGCAGCGCGCGCTGACCGCCGCCGCGAGCGCGTTCGCGGGGATCACCCTGACCGCTCCGATCAGTCCCTGGCCGTACGCGCAGGGCGCGCTCGTAGGCGGGCTCGCGGGGGTGGGGTTTTCGCTGGGACCGCTGTCGTCCGCCGCGCGCGCGCCCGCGGCCGCGGTGCTTCGGCACGAGGCCGCGCCGCTGGGCGTGTCCTGGCTGGCGTCGTGGCGGCTCGCGGCGATCGGTCTGTCGGCCGCGTTCGGACTCGGGTGGTGGCAGACGCGCTCCCTGGGGCTGGCCGCGCTCTATCTCGCGGGGTTGGCGGCCGCGGCGGCGGTGTTGGCCGCGGCCGCGTGGTGTCTGGCGCGGCTGACGCGGGCGCTCCCGACGCCGTCTTCATTCGCGTGGCGTCGCGGCGTGGGCGCATTGACCCGTCCGGGCGCGCACACCGCGGCCGCGATGGTGTCGATCGGGTTGGGCGTGACCGCGGTGGCGGCCGTGGGATTCGTGGACCGCGCGATTCGCGCCGAGTTGACCGAACACGTGCCCCGCGACGCGCCCACCCTGTTTTTCATCGACATCCAACCCGACCAACGCGACGGATTTACCGCGTTGGCGGACGCGCGCGGTATTCCCGCGGAGGTGGTGCCGGTCGCTCGCGGGCGATTGCGCGCGACGGGGGATCAGCCGGCGACGTCCGGGTCCGAGTCGGGCGGGGAATCCGACGCGCGCTGGTACTTGACCAGAGAGTACGTGGTCACGGCGCGCGCCGATCTGCCGCGCGGCAACACGGTGGTGGAGGGCCGCTGGTGGGACGGGGGTGCGTCCACGGCCTCGTCGGAGGTGCGCGTGTCGGTGGAGCGGGAGTTGGCCCACCGTCTGGGCATCGGGGTCGGGGCGATGATCGGACTGGATATCCACGGCACGTCGCTCGACGCGCGCGTGACCAGTCTGCGCTCCGTGGATTGGGACAACCGCGGCCTCAATTTTTTCCTGCTGTTGTCTCCCGGCGCGTTGGACGACATGCCGGTCACGTACGTGGCCGCCGTGCGGGCCGCGACCGGCGAGCAAGTCGCGATGCAGCAGGCGGTGGTCGAGGCGTTTCCCAACGTCACGGCGATCCCTATCGGCGAGGTTCTGGCGTCGGTGGAGCGGGTGGTCGAGCGGGTCTCGTTCGCCGTGCGCGGGGTGGCGGTGTTGGTGGCGGTTGCCGGATTCGTCGTGTTGGGCGGCGCCCTGGCGGCCGCTCGCGCGGCCCGGTTGCGGGACGCGATGCTCTTGAAGACGATTGGGGCTGGCCGGCCCGCCATGCTGCGGGCGTTGGCGGTGGAGTTCGGCCTGGTGGGCGCCGCGTCGGGCCTGTTGGGCACCGGGCTTGCCGCGGCCCTGTCGTGGATGGTGGCGCGCTGGGTGCTGGAGGTGCCGTGGGTCTGGGCGGCGGATCTGGCGATCATCGGTCCGGCGGCCTCCATGACCGGCACCATGGCCGTAGGCCTGTCCGGCACGTATCGGCTCTTGGGGAAACGGCCGTTCGCGGTATTGCGGGGGGACTGACCGCGGGTCCGTATTGCGCGGCGGAGTGGGAACGTGTAGAATCTGACCTCCTTTTCACCGGGGCACCACGCCCGACGGTTTGCCGAACCCGAGAGGACGTATGCGCCTGTTGGTCGAGGACAATCCGGACCACGAAGCCCCGTCGCTGCGCGCGCCGGCGCAGCGCAACAGCGCCGATCCCTCAGATCTCACGCGTGCGACCAGCACCGCCCCGACTATCCTCCGCGCTGTGCGCGGGGAAACGTCCTGTCCGCGAGGCCTGCGATGAATCGACCGCTCCACGTGTTGTTGCTCGAAGACTCACCAGACGATGCCCTCCTGCTGCTGCGCGAATTGCGTCGTGCCGGCGTGGATGCCATCCATCGTCGCTTGGATGAGCCGGAGGATGTCCGCCGCGCGTTGCTGACCGAGTCCTGGGACGTGGTGTTGTGCGACTACTTGATGCCGAGATTTTCCGCGCACGCCGCGTTGGCCATGATTCGGGACCTGGATGTGGATGTCCCGTTTATCGTGGTGTCGGGCAGCATCGGGGAGGAGATCGCGGTGTCCGCGATGAAAGCCGGCGCGCAGGACTACGTGATGAAGGACAATTTGTCGCGGTTGGCCCCGGCCGTGCAGCGCGAGGTGCGCGAGGCGCAGACCCGCCAGGCCAAACGGCGGGCCGAACAGGCGCTGCGCGACAGTGAAGACAAATATCGCGAACTGCTGGAATCCGAACCGAGCGCGATTCTGATCGTGGACACGCAAGGCCGGATCGTGTTAGCCAACTCCCATGTCCAGACCCTGTTCGGGTACTCCGCCGACGAATTGATGGGGCGATCGGTCGAATTGCTGGTTCCCGAATCGCTCCGCGAGGCGTACCTGGCGCACCGCGAGGCGTATCGCACCGCGCCGCGCACGCTGTTGTTGGGCGCGTCCTCGGATCTGTCGGTGCGGTGCCGGGACGGCCGGGACCTCCCGGTGGAAATCCATCTCCGGCCGCATCGGGTCAACGACGCCCTGGTGGTGACGGCCGTGGTCCGCGACGTGTCCGAGCGACGGCGTTTGGAAACGCAGCTTCGGCACGCGCAAAAGATGGAAGCGGTCGGGCGTCTGGCCGGCGGCGTGGCCCATGACTTCAACAACCTGCTGACCGCCATGCTGGGGTTTTCCTCGCTCGGGTTGGAGCAGATGGCTCCCGACCATCCGGTCCGGCCCTATCTCGACGAGGTGCGTAAAGCCGCGAAGCGGGCCGCGTCGCTCACCAGTCAATTGCTGGCGTTCGGGCGGCGACAACTCTTGGAACCTCGCGTGACGGACCTCAACGCGATCGTGCGGGACCTGGATCGCATGCTGCGCATTCTGGTCGGTGAAGACATCGCGATGGAGGTTCGCTTGGCGAACCCCCTCGGATTGGTGCGCGTTGACCCTGCGCAATTCGAACACGTGATCGTGAACTTGGTGGTGAACGCGCGCGACGCCATGCCGCGCGGCGGGCGCCTCACGATCGAGACCGCCGAGACGCACGTGGAGGACCCCGTGACCCTGGTGCCGGCCGGAGCCGTGCCGGGAACGTACGTCTCGCTGACGGTCGGCGATACCGGGGTCGGAATGGACGCGGAGACCAAATCCCGCGTATTTGAGCCGTTTTTTTCCACCAAGGAGCAGGGCAAAGGGACGGGTTTGGGGTTATCGACCGCGTACGGGATCGTCACCCAGAGCGAGGGATACTTCGCGGTGGACAGCGACGTGGGACGCGGGACGCGGTTTCAGGTCTTGTTGCCCCGCGCCGCCGCGCTGACGCCGGACCCTCAGCCGCTGCCGGCCGATGTGATCCCGCAGGGGACGGAAACGGTCCTGGTGACCGAAGACGAAGTGGGCGTGCGCGCCCTGGTGCGCGAGGCCCTGCGCTCGCGCGGGTACCGGGTCCTGGAAGCGGAGTCGGCCGACGAGGCCGAGCAGATGTTGGTGCGGTACGACGGCGCGATCCATCTGCTGGTGACGGACGTGGTGATGCCCGGCGTGGGCGGGCCGCAGTTGGCCGCGCGCCTCAGACGACGGCAGCCGTCCCTCAAAGTGTTGTATATGTCGGGGTACGGGGACGACGCCAAGGGTCTCTCGGACTTGGATCCCGAACGGTTGATCCGCAAGCCGTTTACGCCGACCCAATTGGTGCGTACGGTGTTCGAGACTTTGTCGGGTCCGGCCAGCGCGTGACCCGGGAGTACGCGCGGTTAGGATCGTTTGGGTCCGAACGACACGGACACGGACGCGACCAGGGGCAAGTGGTCCGACCCGCGTTCGGACCAGGGGTTAGCCGCCACGTGACAGGACTGCGGCGTGAGTCTGGGCCCGGTGTAGATGTAATCGAATCGCACGCCGGGCAGACGCGCGTGAAAGGTGGCGGATCGTCCGTTGCCCACGGCGTCGAACGCGTCGATAAACCGCCCGCGTAACCGCCCCGACACCCGACTGCGCGGCGCGGTGTTGAAGTCTCCCATCAAGACGGCCGGGTGGCGATCGTCGTCCTCGGGAATAATCTCGTCGATCAACCGTTCCGCCTGAACCGTTCGCTCCTGGGGCAGGAGGCCGAAGTGCGTGACGTAACACCGCAAGGTGCCCTTGGGCATGGCCAGGTGCACCTCCAGGCACGCGCGTCCCGGCTGGGGCCACACGGTCAAGTTGTGGTTCATCACGAACGTGGCGGGCCAGCGGGTCAACAACGCGTTGCCGTACCGGCCTTGGCGGCGGGTACCGCCCGCGATCGCGTGCAGGCCGAGCCGGTCGGCCAGCCACCGCGCCTGGTTCAGGTACCCGGTCCGGCGCAGTCCAAAGTCGACTTCTTGCAACGCAACCAGATCCACGCGTTCGTGTTCGATGGCGCGGTGGATCGCGTGCAAGTCGTAGCCGTCCAGGCCGAACCCGCTGTGAATGTTGTAGGTCATCACGCGCAGGTGCATGGGGTCAGCCGTGGTCGCCGTGCCCGTGGGTCCGAGCGGCTTCCGCATCGTCCACGGCCTGCGCCACGTGCGTGACCCGGATACGCTCCGGCAAGCCCGCGCGGAGCCGGATCATACAGGCCGGACAACTGGTGGCCACCACGTCGGCGCCCGACGCGTGCACCGCCCGGCGCTTGCGCGCGGCGATCTGATCGGACAGCTCGGGGTTTTTCACGATAAACGTGCCGGCGCCGCCCGCGCAACGGTCCGCGTCCGGCATTTCCACGTAACGCACCCCCGGCAGGTTTGCCAGCACGCCACGAGGCTCGTTCGAGACGCCCGCCGCGCGGAGGTGACAGGACGAGTGATAGGCGACGGTGGTGATCGAACCGGTGAGGGGGCGAGAGGGGGAGGGGGCGAGGGGGGTACGGGCAAGAATCTCCGTGATGTGGCGCACCTTGCCGGCGAGGGATTCGGCGGCTGCGCGTTCCGCGCCCGAGAACAGCGTCGGGTAATCCTTCAACATCAGGGTGCAGGAGGCGCAGCCCGTGACCACGGTGTCAAAGCGCGCGAGGCGGTCGAGGTTGAACCGCGCGGCCTCCATCAACGGGTCGGTCTGGCCGTAGGTTTGAATCGGGGTGCCGGAACACCGCTGATCCGGCAACACCGGGCCCATGTTGCGGCGTTGCAACAGCCGGATCACGGCATCCCCCACGCCGTCGTCGAAATAGTTGGCGGCGCAGCCGTGAAAATAGGCAACCGCGCCGCGTGCGCCCGCGTCTTCGGTTAGCGGGTGATGGCGCTCGCGCAGGGTTCGCGCGGCCAGCCGCGGGAGCCGCAGGTCGTGCGGTAACCGCGCGGTGGGCGCGAGACGCCGGAAGAACGGGCGGGTGAGCGCGTCGAGCGCGCGTCGCGGCAAGGGGCGGTCCCACAGGGGTTGGGTCGCGGCCGCGAACTTCACCAAGGGATCCAATAGCCTGGGCCGCAGCAGGGCGCGCGCGACCACGCCCGCCGCGGGGTTGGGGCGTTCTGCGCGGCGCGCGAGCGCGTAGCGCGACACGTCGATCCCCACCGGGCAGACCACGGCGCACGACCGGCAGTTCAAACACGCGTCCACCACCCGGCCGTCGCGTTCGTGGGAAAAGTCCGGCGCGGTCAACACGTGGTACCAGCCGCGCGCGCCGTTGGATTCCTCGCGCGACACGTCGTAGGCTGGGCACACGGTATTACACTTGCCGCACGTGGCGCAGGGTTTAGCCAACCGTTCGACGTCCACGCGTTCGGTAAACGGCGCGGCGGACAGTTTGACCCCGGGGTTCAGACGCTGCTCCGGATCGAACAGCCGTTTGGTCTCGAGGAACAGTTCGTACAACTCCTTGCCGTACAACGCGGGGAGAAACTCCGCGCGCACGCGCCCGTCGCCATGTTCGCCGCAGAGCGAGCCGCCGAACCGCTCGATCACCGCCGCGTGGATGGTTCGCGAGAGCCGGTCCATGCGGTCAAAGTCCGCCGGGTCGCGCAGGTTCAACAGCGGGTTGACGTGCGCGTTGCCGTCGCCGATGTGCCCGTAAATCGCCACGGTCACGCCTTCGGCCGCGAACGCGGATTCCAGATACGCGACCAACTCCGCGAGCCGCTCGGCCGGCACCACCACATCGTCCACGAAGTTCACCGGGTGCCGCGCGGAGTCGTAACGATACAAGGTCGGGTAGATGGCCTTGCGGACGGCCCAGAGCGCGGCTTGGCGTTCGGGTTCCACGGCCAACGCGGGCGGCGCGGGCTGCGCCAAGCCGCGACAGGCCGCGTCCGCGCGCGCGAGCCGCTCGGCCGCGGGCGCCGCGTCGAACTCCACCAGCAGCACCGCGTCCGCGCCGTCGGGAATGCCGAACCGCGCCCGCCCGATCAAATCCAGGGTGTGCCCGTCGATCAACTCCAGTGCGCTGGGGCCCAAGGGCCTGAGCGCGGCCACGGCCTGCGTGACCTCGGCCAGGCGGGAGAAAAAAAAGAGCCCGGTGGCGGTCTCGCGAGTCAGCGGGACCAGGAGGAGCGTGGCCTCGGTCACGAGGCCCAACGTGCCTTCGCTGCCGATGAACAGGCGGGGCAGGTCGAGCACGCCGCGGGCCAGGCCCTCGGCGAGCGCGAACAGGTTGTAGCCGCTGGAATTCTTGCTGACCGCGCGCCGTTTGGACAGGATCAGCTCCGCGTGCTCGCGCACCAAACGAGCCAGCTCACGCACCGCGGGCACGGCCACGAACAGGTCCTCGCACTCGGGAGACCCTAGGCGGTACGGTTTGGCGGTCAGGCGCGTGCCGTCCGCCAACAACACCTCCAGCGAGTGCACGTTGTCCTTGACCGCGCCGTACTTGAGCGAGCGCGGACCCGCGGAGTTGTTCCCCACCATGCCGCCGAGCTTACACATGTCGCCGCTCGACGGGTCCGGTGCAAACTTGAGTCCGTGGGGAGCCAGGGCGGTGTTGAGCTCCGCGTAGACCATGCCGGGTTGTACGCGTGCCCATGCGTCGGAGGCACGGATCTCCACCAGGCTCCGCATGCGGGAGCAGTCCACGATAATGCCCTCCCCCACGGCGTTGCCGGTGAGGTTGGTGCCCCCGCTGCGAAACGTGAGCGGAATCCGGCGTTGACGCGAAAACGCGAGGATGGCGTCCGCATCGCGCAAGGATTCGATCAGCACCACCGCGCGCGGCGGCACGCGGTAGATACTCGCGTCGATGGCATAGGCGGTGAGTGCGGGGTGATCGCCCAGGACCTGACCGGGGGCGAACACACGGGTCAGGTCTTCGACCAATCCACGGCTTGGAACCACAAGATCCGACACGCGCGAATTATAGCAAGCGAGTCCGAACCCCTCAAACCTGGTCGTCGGACGGTCCGCGACCGTGTCGGACCGACAGATGTGTTCGACGGACCGACAGTTTCGTCGTTCCCGGCGGTCGGCGGTCGTTCGGGTCGGGATTTTTGGTCACTATCGGGATGGCACCGCGTTTGCTTTTCCCGTGAGGCGAGGGGAGAAGCGACGCTTCTTCCGCGCGCAATTCACTGTCCGGGGAGGCTTGCTATGTTTATCGTCAGACTGGATGGGGAAGTGGTCACGGTGACGAACACCTTTCATTCGGCCGCGGGGTATGCCGACGGCATTCGCGGGGTGGGACATCGGATCGCCATTACGTCGGTCACGCCGGACGAATTACCGCCCGCGCTGCACGCGTTGGAGCGCCGAGGGCGGGCGACGCGTGGGGCCAGGGCCGCAGACCGCGGGGCCGCGTGATCGAGGGAGTCCGTTGTTACCGTGCAGCCCCCCTGTCCCTGAACGTCCGCGGACTGAGGAGTCTGACGACCTCCGCGTGCGCGAGGACCACGTCCGGGTCTCGTTGCAGCGCCTCGAAGTAATGTCCTGAAAATCCGTTGCCGTGTTCGGTCGCCACGAGCAGGCCGCCGGACTGACTCAGCATCGCGTCCACGCCTGCGTGTGTCAAGGGCGTGTCCCTGTCCAAGGTTTCGTCCATTGAGACGATCAGGCGCGAGAGCGGGTGCAGCCACGCGAACCAGGGATCGCTGGTCAACAGTTCCAAAAAATGGTTCGGAGAACTAATCGTTCCCATGGTGCGTTCAAACCCCACCCGTTCCGAATCGATCAAGGCTTTATGCAGGCCGAGCAGGGCCTGGCGCAACGCCAGCGAGCGTTGGCGCAGGCCGTCGGGCTCGGGGCGCGGTCGGCGCGAGGCGTTGTTCATGGCGGACTCCCACATGCCATTATCCATTGGCGGCCTTTCGGGGCCAATCGAGGGCGGTCCGGTCGGGCCGCCTCCGCATGCCCGAGAGGAATGGCCAACAACAGGGCGAGGCGGCCGCATCCGTAATACGCCGGCGCGGTGATCGCGACCTTCCCTTTCCAGAATTGAAGCACCGCCATGCCGACGAGTCCACGTTGGTGGAACTGACCAAAACCCTGCGTCGCCCGTTTTAACTATAGCAGCGGGGCCGGGACGGGGCGCGCGGGGAGTTAACGAGGCGCCGCTGAGATTGCGCGGATGCGCTGTTCCACCCAGGCGCGGGTGCGTGCGTGGGCGGGCGCCGCGAGGTCGAGAAAACGGCGGTAATGCGCGAGCGCCTCCGGATGGCGGCCGAGCTCGTCCAAGAGGCGCGCGACCTGATACTGCCCCTCGGGCACATCGGGCGCGAGGCGCAGCGCGGCTTCGAAGGTGTCCGCCGCGGCCGGTTTGTCTCCTCCGGCCAGATACAGCCCGGCCAATGCGACGTGTGCGTCCAGGTGTCGGGGGTTGGATTGGATCGCGGCGCGGTAGGCGCGAATCGCCGCATCGGCCTGTCCCAGCCGCTCGAACACCCGTCCCATCCCGTAGTGGGCTTGCGGCAACGCGGGGTCTAGGCGCGCGGCGATCCGGTATTCGGCGAGCGCGTCCTGCCAGCGGCCCTTGTCCTGGTACAACGCGCCCAGATTGTTGTGCGCTTCCGCGTCGTCGGGTTTGAGTCGGATCGTGTCTTGGAACGCCCGCGTCGCCTCGTCCGGTTTCCCCAGTTTTTGGTAGACCACGCCGAGGTGGTAGGTATCTTGAGGGTCGTTGGGGTCGAGTTCGTGGGCGCGGACAAACGCCGCGAGCGCGCCGTCGAGATCTCCGCCGTCGAGCAGGGCCAACCCGAGTTGGCCGTAGCCGTTGTGGTACTTGGGGTAGACGCGCACCGCCTCTCGCAGGAGATCCACCGCCCGGGCGAGCTCCCCGCGGTCGCGGTAGGCCATGGCCAGGCCGCCCAGCGCGCGGGCGTTGGCGGGGGCCTTGGCCACGGTGTCGGACCAGAGGGAAAACTCCGTGGCCCAGACGCGGTTGCGCTCGATTGTCCACCCGGCGCCGGTAACGATGACCGCCGCGGCCGCAACCGCCTGGACGGCGCGCCATCCAGGCGCCGTCCATCGCGCCCATGCCCACGCGCCCGCGAACGCGAGGAGGATCGCCGGGCCCATCGACGGCAAATACAGCCGGTGTTCATACGCCAGGTCGAGAGGAATCACGCTCGATTCAATCGCGAGATTGAGGAAGAACCACAACATGCCGAACGCCGTGACTGGCGACCGGCGGATGCGGGCGAGGGCCCACCCAATGGCGCCGAGCACCGTCAGCCAGCCCGCCAGGGTTGACCACGGGTCGAACCAGCCGCGCGAGAGCGGGAACGCGTAATCGAACGTCAACCGCGATGGGTGGGGGAAGACCAACAACGTCAGGTAGTGGACGATCACGCGTCCCTCGGTGAGGAGGTGCTCGGTGAACGTGAATTCCTCTTTGACCGACCGGTGCGCGGTCAATTGCGTCCAGAACGACCCGCCCACCTTGTCCTGCGCGGCGAACACGGCCACGATCCCGATCGGGACCAGTACCAGGGCCGCGCCCACCGCGGCGCGTCGGAAGGCGCGCGGATCAGGCTGGAACAAACAGACCTCCGCCAGCAACACCGCGAACGGCAGCGTGGCGGCGATTTCCTTGCTGCCGAGCGCCAACGCGCCCGCGCCCAAGGAGGCGGCCCACCACAGGACGCGGCGTCGCCCGCCGCACAGCCGGCCGTTGAGATAGGCGATCAGCGCGAGCACATAAAACAACGACGCAAGGCTGGTCATGCGCTGGACAACGTAGGTGACCGCTTGGGTGTGGACCGGGTGCATGGCCCAGAGCAGGGCCGCGACCAACGCCGCGGGTGCGGGGAGCGGTCCCATCCGATCTCGGACGCGCGGGAGCCGGCCGATCAATACGAGCAAGGCGTACAACACGAGCGCGGTCGCGGCGTGGATCGCGACGTTGACGACGTGGTAGCCGATGACGCGGTCCCCGCCCCAATAGTGGTTGAGCGCGAACGTGAGGCTGGCGACCGGTCGCCGGTGCCACACCGCCCGCCCCAGCGCCGACGCGCTGAGTTCTTGGAGCCGCAGCGTGGCGTCGGCCGTAAACGTGAGGTCGTCGGACTGAAATTCCGCGTCAAGGCTGTTGGCGTAGGCGATGCCCACCGCCGCGAGGATCAGCGCGACCGCGAGGAGGTGCCAGGGCCGGTTGGATCCGGTGGGTGAGCGAGAACGCTCCTGCGCGGGGCCGGGCGGGTGCGTGGGTCGCGCCGGGGTGGCGGCATCGGCTGGCGCGTGGGACGGCCGACGCCGCGTCATGCCGTGAAATGACGCGCGGACATACCGAAATCGAGACGCGGTGAATAGGCGATGGAGTCAGTCATCGTGACGGCGGCGGGACGACCCGCGCGGGCATTATACCGGCGCGTTTTCATGAGATGCCAGCTCGCGCGCCGCATCGACAGCACGGGGCGGGGGTGACCGTTGTACATATTGGGGCGGCCCGTCGGCGGTCCGTGCTCTTCTCGCGCGGTCGCGCGTCCGGTAGCCGAAGGCTGACTCCTCATGCCGCCCAGATCGTGGACGCTCCGGGGCAAATTCGTCCGGTGGCTTCTTCTGTTGTCCGCGCGGCTCACGCTCGCAACCGCGCTGCGTCGCGCGAACATGCCGCATAACCCGCCGGTTCCACCGTGGCCGGTATGGCGGGGTGCGCGGTATGATCAGGGGGTTCCGGAGCCGACATGTCACAGCGAATCATCGCGCATGTGGACATGGACGCGTTTTTTGCCGCGGTGGAGGAGCGGGAGCGTCCACACCTCACAGGATTACCCATCGCGGTGGGGGCTGATCCGATGGACGGCAAGGGGCGCGGCGTGGTGGCCACCGCCAACTACCCGGCGCGCGTCTACGGCCTGCATTCCGCCATGCCGATTACGCAGGCCTGGCGTCGGTCGGAGTGGGCGCGCCGCCAAGGCAAACCCGCGGTGGTGTTCCTGCGTCCGAACTTCGCGCAATACGCGGAGACGTCGGCCCGCATCCGCGCTATCGTGGAACGGCACGCCTCAACCATCGAACAGGCGGGCATCGACGAACTGTACGTGGATCTGAGCGCGACCGGCTCGTACGAGCGGGCGCGGGAGATGGCGTTGGCGGTCAAGCGCGACATCGTGGCGCACGAACGCCTGACCGCGTCCATCGGCCTCGGCCCGAACAAATTGATCGCTAAAATCGCCTCCGACGCGCACAAACCTGACGGACTCACCGTGGTCGAGGCGCAAGACGCCGAGGCGTTCCTTGCCCCGCTCTCGGTGCGCAAGATTCCCGGGATCGGGCCCAAGACCGAGGCTGCGCTGCGGCAGCAGGGCATCACTCTGGTCCAAGACCTCAAACCGTTCTCGCAAGCGGACCTGGTCGAGCGCTTCGGCAAATGGGGACGGGCGCTGTATGAACGGGTGCGTGGACGCGACGAGGACCCGGTTCAGGAGTCCAACGAGGTCAAGTCCATCGGCGAGCAGGAGACCTTCCTGCGCGACACGTTAGACTCCCAAACGTTGGTGGAACACCTCAAGGCCATGAGCCGGGACGTGATGGCGCGTCTCACGCACGCCGGTTATGCGAGCTTTCGTACCGTGGTGGTCACGGTCCGTTTCGCGGACTTTGAAACCAAATCTCGCTCGCACACCCTGCCGCGGGCCACGGACTCGGTGAAGGTGTTGGAGGTGGAGGTGATGAAACTGTTTCTCCCGTTCTTGGATCGCCGCGAAAACCCGCGGCGGAAATTGATCCGATTGATCGGGGTGCGGGTCGAAAAGCTGCGCAGGGAGGAAGCTGCGAGGTCATTGGAGCCGCCGGTTGCGGCCACGTCTTGTGCATCCCGCGGCCGCAACACGTCGATCACGGTTGCACCGGCGGATAGTCAAACCTGACTGCCTCGCAGCAAGGGATTGTGATGCTCCCAAGCCGTGTCGCGCGTCATCCCGGACGCCTCGAGGCGCAAGGCCAGCGCGTAAAGCTTCGCTTGGTCCACCACGACCAGAAAATCCACGTCCTGCGTGGCGCGGACGCGCCCCCACACCGCGCGCCCACGCGCCGATCAGAGCATACGGGACACGGGCCTGACGAAAACAGGCGACCGCGCGCTGCAACGGGCGGGGCAGGCTATCGCGGGTGACGGCCACCGCGTCGGGTGGGACGTGCCAGCGCGGCGTCGGCGCGGTCCCAGCGAGCGATCAGATCGGCCACATCGGGGCGCGACTGTTCTCGGCGCGGGCGGTCATGCAGCGCGCGGAGACTCGCGGCCGAGAGTGACGCGCAGAGGCGCAGACTGTCGTCGGCCGTGCGCGGAAATCGAACCGATGCCAATTCCGCGTGGACCAGATCCAACCGGCGCAGCCAAATCGCGCGCGGGTGCCCGGCCGGGCGGCGGTTGCATATCAGCATATCAGGGGCGAGGTTTTGCATGAACACACTTCAAAGCGTTGGTCGCCAATGTTTGATTGCAAGACCTGACCCCGAAAATGACCCCGAAAAGTGACCCAAATCACAAGTCTGACCCTAAGTGGGTCCTCAACTGGCGCAGCCAAATCGCGCACGGGTGCCCGGCCGGGCGGCGGTTGCATATCAGCATATCAGGGGCGAGGTTTTGCATGAACACACTTCAAAGCGTTGGTCGCCAATGTTTGATTGCAAGACCTCGTAGATGCCCGCTAGTGGGGGGA
>JBMOMC010000001.1:0-468092 GCA_049325335.1 Nitrospirota bacterium | reverse complement strand
CGGGTGCCCGGCCGGGCGGCGGTTGCATATCAGCATATCAGGGGCGAGGTTTTGCATGAACACACTTCAAAGCGTTGGTCGCCAATGTTTGATTGCAAGACCTCGTAGATGCCCGCTAGTGGGGGGATCTCGTTATCGCTTAGGAGGGGGGAACCTGAAGAGGCTCTTTCGTTGTCTTTGCTCATTTTCGGCAATGAGACGCTGTGTTGCTGCTTCGAATCGCGCGCGTTCTGAGGCCCTCTGGGCTGTCAGGTCCTCCGTCATGATGCCTCCAATCCGAAATATCACTGGAATGACATGAGGTTCATGGAATAGGGTTGTGGGTTTGTTCCAGTGCAGTACTACTGCAGGTTCCTTCGTTTCTTTCGTCTTGGTGGTAAGGCGAGTTCCAGGCCCCGTATACACAAAGATCCATGTGCCTGCTGCGACCGATTCCTCATTCAACCAGAACAAATGATCATTGATAGGGTGAACAGACCCAGAGTCGCCGATCTTGACTCCCAAACACAGGACAAATTGTGCGAGATTAACGTCTGCCGTGGCGTGAAGGATAATCCTCTCTTGGCTCGGTACCCCGCGGTCGGCCGCTCCGTATAGTGCGAGCTCGTCGACTATTGGCACCGGATACATCAGAATCTCCTATTCGAATTGTAGATGTTCCACCCAATTGCTGCGATCCCGGCGATTAGGAGAAGGACACCCACTTTAGATCCGAGATCATTCGTGAGGAAGTTCACTCCGAACCCAATCATCACTGTTCCCGCCAGATCTAATGGTGTTGCAGCGTGAAGCCGGCCCAGTAATTCCGTGTTCCTGATTTCTCCCTGATGCACGTGATTGCGGAGATCTACGTTTTCAGCCGTTAATTTTTCAATAAGTCGACTCTTGGCCTCCGATTCAGTTAAATTCTGGTGCATAACGGCCGCGAATAGGTCGCGGGGTCTGATGTTCGACCGAGAGAGGAGGTCGATCATCGGCCGTCCCGTGAAGCCGGATCCTGGAACTACTTGACCTATGTCGGGACCAACCCCTTGTTCCTGTGTCCCGGCGGTTCCAGGTTCTTCAGGCGCTACGGTCGTGGCGTCTTGGGTTTCGTCCGATTCCATCTCTTAATTAACAACACACCAAAAGGGGACCGATTTATTTTCAAGTTCCTCATTTCTTGCCGTGCTGTCCGGTCGTGAGAACGACTCGAAACCGCGCCGTCCCACTCATCATGCGATCATATGCCTCTGTTGCACGCTCCAGGGGGAAGGCTTCGTTCATGGACCGCACGCCCGTCCGGGCGCTGAACGCCAGGGCGTCCTGCGAGTCGATGGACGAGCCGGAGGGCCAGCCGGTGATGGATCGGCGGCCGCCGATGAGGAAGCCAGCGGACACTGAAAGCGGCTCATGAGGGGCGCCCACGATGATCATTTTCCCGTTCAGGCTTAGACCGCCCATGACCGCGTTCATGGCTTTGGCGTCCGTGACCGTGGCCAGGATGAAGTCGGCGCCGCCTAGCTTCAAGATCTCTGCCGCGGGGTCCGACGCCTGGCTGTCGATGTAGTGGCGCGCGCCGAGGTTCTTGGCCAACGGTTCTTTGTCTTTCCCACGCGCAATAACGATGGTCTTCATGCCCATCTTGTTCGCATACTGGACGCCCAGATGACCGAGGCCGCCTAGGCCGTGCACCGCGACGGTGTCGCCTGGTCGCGCGCCGCTGTTTCGCAGCGCGTTGTAGGTGGTGACGCCGGCGCACATCAAGGGGGCGGCTTCTTCGGCGGTCAGGTTGTCGGGGATTTTGGCTAGGGTGCCTTCGTGGGCGATCATGTAGTCGGCGTAGCCGCCGTCGATGTTGATGCCGGTGACGGTGTTGTCGTTCTGGCAGGTCACGAATTGGCCGCGGCGGCACGAGTCGCAGTAGCCGCAGTGCCCACCGTGCCAGCCCACGCCCACGCGCTGCCCGGTCTGCCATCCCTTCACGCCGGGTCCGATGGCATCGATCACGCCCGCCACTTCGTGTCCGGGGATTCGCGGGAATTGGAGGCCGGGCCAGATGCCGTCTTTGGTGTACATGTCGCTGTGGCAGATGCCGCACGCCTGGACCTTGATGCGCACTTTGCCGGGTCCGGGCGCTGGGATGTCGAGCTCTTTTAATTCAAAAGGGCCTTTGGGTTGGGAGACCTGTACTACGCGCATCGGGAACGTCCTAGGACGTGAGTTTCGCGTCCAGCTCGATTTGCACGCCGGCCAGGGCGCGCGAAACCGGGCAGCCTTTTTTGGCGGCCTCGGCGTGCTCGTGAAACTTGGCCTGGTCGATGCCGGGCACGTCGGCTTCGGTTTGGAGCTGAATCTTGGTGATCTGAAATCCCTCGCCGGCTTTTTCCAGATGGACCTTGGCTTTGGTTTTGACGCTCCGAGGTTTGTGCCCGGCCTTTTCCAGGCCCGCGGACAAGGCCATGGAGAAGCACCCGGCGTGGGCCGCGCCGATCAGTTCTTCCGGGTTGGTGCCGGGGCCTTGTTCAAAGCGCGAGGCAAACGAGTAGGCGCCTTCGTACGCGCCGCTGCCCAGTTTGACCGTGCCCTTGCCGTCCTTTAATCCATTGGTCCACACGGCTTCCGCTGACCGTACCGCCATGGCATTCTCCTTTGCGCCGTACCGATGATGGTCCTATCCGGCAGGTTTAGGGGGGCTAGCTCGACAGTTCGGGCTCAGGTCTGGTACCGCGACAAGCCCCTTCGGGTGTTGCTAGCGACCAGCGGGCCCCACCAGTTCCCGCTCGATGTTGATCAGCACCTGCCGCCCCGAATCTTTCACCACGCCCGCGAACAGGTTTGTGTCTGCGTAATGTCCGGTCAGATCGTGCGCCACTTCTTGAGTTTGTTTGATTTCCCGCTCCTTCGCCTCCCACGCCTTCATGCACGCTTTGGCGATGAGGTTGGCGAATGGCGGGGGGTTGTAGAGGAGTTTTTTGATCGTGAGAGGATTGAGCGACAAGGGATTGTAGCCTTGGTGCAGGTAGCCGTTGGTCAAGAGGGTTTGTTCGAAGCCGGTGTGGGGCTGCACGCCCAGGAAGAACAACATGGGGAAGACGTGGTCTTCGCCGAGGATCGCGGCGATTTTCTTGTAGGACTGCACGCTCTCTAATAGGGTTTCTTCGGTCTCGCCCGGGGAGTTGGGGGAGTAGTTCAGGATCACTTTCCCGGTGAAGCCTGCGTCTTTGAGGTGTCGGCAGCCTTCGTAGAGCTTCTCTAATGAGAAGCCCATGTGCAGTTCGTTGATGATGGCTTGCGAGCCCGAGGTGATGGCGACTTCCAAATCGCCCACCCCGGTGGCGACCATGAGCCTGGCAAGCTCCGCGGTGATGTGGCTGGTGCGCACGTAGCCGGACCATTCGATTTGCAGGCCTTCTTTCTTGATCCGATCCAGGATTTCGATGACCTGTAGGTAGGCTTCGCGGCCGGTGATGAACTGCGCGTCCGTGAACCAGAACTTTCGCGCGCCCCACAGATCGTAATGTTGCTTGATGTCGCGCAGGACCAGTTCGGGCGGCCGATGACGGACCTCCTTGCCCTCGATGTACGGGTACTCGCAGAACTGGCAGTCGTAGGGGCAGCCGCGTTTGGTTTGCACGCCGATGTAGTTGCCGCGGTGCACGGTGTGCTGCGGATAGATTTTAGAGAGGTACGGCACATCGACCGTGAAATCATTGAGCGGCAGGTAGGGGCCTTTGCGGCCGCTATGCAAGGTCCCCCGCTCGCGGACCATGTAGCGCTCGCTGTCCAGGGGCTTGCCCTCGACCACTTTGAGCACGGCCTCTTCGCCCTCGCCCAAGATGCCGATGGTGCCCTCGGGCAGTTTGTGGATCAACTGATCCGCGAACACGGAAAACGCGCCGCCGCCGATCATCACGCGCGTGTCCGGGAATTGCTCGGCCACCATCCAGGGGTACCCCAGGAACTCGCGGATGCCCTGGTAATAGCGCCACAAGAACTCCAGGCCTTTGTACGAGGCCACGGCTTTTTTGATGGGGTTGGCGGAGTGATAGAAATTGAACGCGTATTTGAGGCTCGCGTCGCCCTCGTGGGGCGCGAACACCTGGATGTCGCGCCAGGAAAAACAGACCAGGTCGGACTTGTTCTGGCGGATCACGTCGCCCAGGACCTGCTTGCGTCGCTCGCGCGGGATCGGAGTCAGGTCCAGAATCTGCTGGTTGATCTCCGGGTGCCGCTCGTGGATGAAGTTCGCCAGGTACGTCAGGCCGATGGGGTAGATCTCCTTACACGGCAGCCAGACGTAGAGAACGGATTTGACCGCGGTCACTTGACGCCTACGTGGATGGCCACGATGCCGCCGGATCGGTTGCGGTACGCGACCTCGCGGAACCCGGTCTTGCGCCACAGGTCCGCGAACGGCTCTTGCGCCGGAAAGTGGCGGATCGAGTCCGGCAGGTACTGATACACCCCGGTGCGGTCGCGGCTGATCCAGGTGCCGACCTTGGGCAGCAGGGTGAAGGAGTAGAAGTCGTACGTTTTGCGAAACGCGGCGTTGGTGGGCTGGGAGAACTCCAGGCACACGGCGCGGCCCCCGGGCTTGAGCACCCGGTGCATCTCGGCCAGGGCCTTGTCCAGGTGCGTGACGTTGCGCAGGCCGAACGCCACGGTCAGGGCATCGAACGAGTTGTCGGGAAATTGCAGCGCCTCCGCGTTGCCCAACACGCAAGCCACGCGATTGCCCAAGCCGCGGCCCGCGACCTTATCGCGGCCCACCCCCAGCATCTCCGGGTTCAAATCACTGGCCACCACGCGGCCGGTGGCTCCCACCGCGTCCGCGAGCAGGATCGCGAGGTCGCACGTGCCCGCGCATAAATCCAGCACCCGTCCGCCCGGTGTGACCTCGGTCAGGCCCACGGCTTCGCGTTTCCACGCGTGGTGCAGGCCGAGCGATAGGACCGTGTTGTTAACGTCGTACCAGCGCGCAATGGCGGAAAACATGCGCTGGACCACGCGTTCTTTCTCGGCAGGGGCGGGCAATGTGGACGAGCGGGACATAGAAGGTTGTCGTAGCATCATTAGACAGGCCGTGTCAAATGGCGGCCATCTTCTAGATTGTTGTCGTAGGGGCGCACGGCGTGCGCCCGCCTTTGCCGGATTCCCGCTTTATGACAGCGCGGTTGCGACGACGCGCTCCAATTCCGCGAGCGCGGTGACCAGGTCGCCTTTTAAGTGAATCCTCACCGCCGGGCGGGTGTGTTTGGCCAAGGCTTCCAGGTCGCCCAGGGCCTGGGCCAGTTCCAGTTGGCCGAAGGTGTAGGGGGCGTTGGGGATGGCTTGGGCGGCGGCGTGGTCCGAGGTCAGGAGGATGAATGCGCCGGTCGGCGGGCCGCCTTTGTAGAGTTGGCCGATCGAGTGCAAGTAGCGCGGTCCCCAGCCGAAGAGCGTGGGTACGCCCAATGTGGAACCGATGGCGCGGCGCACGCGCGTGATCGCGGGTTCGACGCCGGGGCCCGGGTTCAAGTAGCCGAGCAGAGACACGTACATGGGGGACTTCACGGCCGCGAAAAACTCGCGCAGCACGGCGTCAACGGACGGCCGCGGCGCGGCGGCCCAGATGGCGAGACGATCGGTTTCCGCCGCCACCGGGCCGATGGGCAAGCGGCCGGTTTTTTCGACCTGCGCCAAGATCGCCGCTGTCATGTCCTTGCTCTCTTTGACGTTCGGTTCGTCGAACGGATCGATGTGCAAGAGGCTCGCGGCCACCGCGGTGGCGACCTCCCACTTGTAGAACTCTCCGAACACCGCGAGACGATCGGGTAACGTAATTTCCACCACCGGGGCGTGGCTCGCGCGTATGGCGGCGAGCGTTTTGGCCAGCGCGGGATCGTGATCGCCCTGCAGCGTCAACGCCGCCACGCAGCGGTCGCTCCCCAAGGTCACGTGGTCCAGGGGTTCACCCGCCACCGGGATGATGCCGCGGCCGTCCTTGCCCGTGCTCTCCGCGATCAACTGCTCCACCCATGCGGCAAAGGGCGCGAGCGCGGGAGAGGTCAGGAGCGTGAGTTTGTCCGCGCCGTTGAGCGCGGATACGGCCATGAGCGCGCCCAGCACCAACGCGGGGTTTTCGTAGGTCGGGGCGTCCGGGGCGCACGTATCCATCATGGCGGCTACGCGGTCCGCAATGGCGGACGGCGCGAGTCCGAGCAAGGCCGCGGGGACCAGACCCACCAACGAGAGCGCGGAGTAGCGGCCGCCGATGTCGGGCGCGTTCAGGAACACGTGCGCGAACCCGCGATCGCGCCCGAGCCGGGCCACGGGTGAATCCGGGTCCGTGATCGCAATGAAGGATCGCCCGGGTTCGGACCGGAGGGCGGCCTCGCGCGCAAAAAAGAATTCGGCGTGGGAGCGGGTTTCAATGGTGCCGCCGGATTTGGACGACACCAGGTACAGGGGATTGCCGGTCTCGGTTCGCGCGACCACCGCGGCGATCGCGTCCGGGTCGGTGGAATCGAGCATCACGAACCGGGCCGCGTCCGCCGGGGCCGCGGACACGCGCGCGATGACTTCGGGCGCGAGGCTGGACCCGCCCATGCCGAGCAGCACGAACATGTCGTGGCGCGCGCGGGCGTTGCGGGACCAGTCGGTCAACTGCGGCGCGTGCCGGTCGATGAGGGCGAGCGGGTCCACCCAGCCCAGCCGATTGGCCGCCACGGCTTGGTGCGCGGGATCGGGGTTCCACAGATCGGTGCGGCGCTCGCGCAGACTCGTGAGGAACCCGTCGCGTTGTAACTGGATCAGATGCCGTGTGAGCGATTCCGGAAACCGACCGGGTGAGACCTGCTGCGCGGAGTGCAACGCCGGCCGGCGCGGCCGGGTGGACGCCTTCGGACCGGAGTGTGTCATGCGGTCAGGCCGTGGCCGCGTGCGCCCGCGTCGTTGCCCGGGCGCCGCACGGGCGGACGCGCCTCGTTCACGATGATCGGCCTGCCCTTGAGCGGTTTGCCGTTGAACTGGTCGATGGCTTTCTGGCCGTCGTCCCGCGAGGCCATCTCCACGAACCCGAATCCGCGAGATCGACCGGTGTAGACGTCGGTGATGACCTTGGCCGACGTCACGTTTCCGGCCTGAGTAAACAAGGCTTGTAGGTCGGTGTCGGAGGCCGCAAACGACAGGTTGCCGACGTAGAGTCTCATTCCCATGTGCCGTCCTCCCTCTCGAACAAGGCTCGAGCCGCGGGCCGGACGCTCGGAACCGATCGCGTGATCCCTTGCGCGCTGCCGGGTCCGCTCGGGACGCGACGCCACGCCGCGTCTGCGCGCACTGGGGAGTGATGCGGGCTTAAATGGGAGCCGTGAGACCAATGATGGAGCGTTGTCGACCGCATGTGGCCTCCAACGTGCCGACGACCATGAGGACCGAACCACGAGCATATTCGTTTCCTCAAGTCGCGCCGCGTGATACTAGCACAAACGAGTGAGGGGGTTCTACTCCATCAACGGGATGGGGTCGGACTCTCCCGCCGGAGGAGGTAAATCCGGGAGAATGATCGTCGGCGGGGACACGTCTTCCACCGGCTGGTCGCTCAGTTCCAGGGGCGGCACCTCGCCCGCCGGCGGTTCCGCGATCGGTTCGTCCTCCCCGAGCGCGTCGTCAACTTCCTCGACCACCGGCGGGGGAGGCGGCGCGGACCGAGTCGGGGCGGATTCGGAGGGTTCTTCGTGCCGCGGCGGCTCAAGCCCCATGGCCAGGCGGTACTCCTGTTGCGTGATCTTCCCGTATTTCGCCATGCGCTCCAAAATAATGCGTTTGCGGCGAGAGAGCCGGGAGGACGGCGCGAGCGGGCTGTAGCGGATGGGATTGATCAACATACCCGCGAGCGTGGCGCCTTGTGCGGGCGTGAGGTCGCGGGCGGGTACGCCGTAGTACCGCCGCGCGGCTTCCTCCGCGCCGTACACGTTGCGTCCCCATTCCACCACGTTGAGATAGATCTCCAAGATGCGGCGTTTGCCCAAGGTGCGTTCCAGCCGCCTGGCGATCAGCAGTTCGCGCGCCTTGCGCATGGCGGTGCGTTCGGGCGACAGGTAGAGGTTTTTGGCGAGTTGCTGCGTGATCGTGCTGGCGCCGCGCCGCATCGCGCGGTCCTTCCAATTGATCTTCAGGGACTCCCACAACTCGTGGTAGTCCACCCCGTCGTGTTGATAGAACGCCGCATCTTCGGCCACGAGCACCGCGTCGACCAAGTTGGGGGAGATGCGTTTGAGCGGCACCCAGGTCTGGCGGGGGGTGGGCGCGCGCGCCTCGCGGTCGCGGTACTCCCGTTCGCGTAACGCCATAAACGCGGTGCGCGTGGGGTTTTTGGTCGTGAGCCCGCGTACGTCGGGAAGCGTTAGGTAGACGTAGGCTCCGAGCGCCACGACAACGGTTCCTGCGGCCAACGCGGCCCAGGCCACGACGCGGCGGACCGGTCGCGATCGTCGGCCGCGTCGTGTCATGCGGTGAGGATGAGAACTCGGTGACTCATGCGCGCTGCGGACCGCATTGTACGCGCAGCGGAGCGGGGTGATCAACGACGTCGCGAGCGGACGGATCCGTGCTACACTGCGGACCCATGATTGTGGTGGGTCTGACGGGCGGGATCGCCTGCGGCAAGAGCACGGTGGCCGCCATGTTGCGCGCGCTGGGCGCGTACGTGATTGACGCGGACCAGCTCGCCCGCGAGGCGCTCGCGCCGGGGTCGCCCGGCGCGCGCGCCGTGGCCCGCGCGTTCGGCCCGGCCGCGGCGCCGCACGGAGTGGTGGATCGCGCCGCATTGGCGGCATTGGTCTTCGGTCATCCACGCCGCCGTCGGCGCCTCGAAGCCATCGTGCATCCGCGCGTGTTCGCGCTGCAGCGCGCGCTTACGCGCGCGCTCGCGGCCCGCGCCTCAGGCGCGGTCGTGGTGTTCGACGCGGCGTTGCTGATGGAGACCGGCGCGCATCGCCGGATGGACGCGGTGATCGTGGTCAGCGCGGACCAGCGCACGCAAGTGGCCCGTCTGTCGGCGCGCGACGGGTTGTCGCGCGCCGAGGCGCTGGCGCGTATTCGTAGCCAATGGCCGCTGGCGCGAAAACGCCGGCTGGCCGACTACGTGATCGACGGCCGTCGCCCGCGCGCCGAAATCCGGCGCGCGGTGGCGCGCGTCTGGGCCGAACTGTCGGCCCGCGCGCGGGGCGGCAACCGTTGACATTGCCCGAGGATGACCCCTAGAATGCCCGCGATGCACGCCTCGCCGATCGTGAAGGCCGTCATCCCCGCCGCGGGCCTCGGCACGCGTTTTCTCCCCGCCACCAAAGCCTCTCCCAAGGAAATGTTGCCGCTGGTGGACAAGCCGCTCATTCAATACGTGGTGGAAGAGGCCGTGGCCGCTGGGATTCGGGACATCGTGATCGTTACCGGCCGCGGCAAACGCGCGATCGAGGACCACTTCGATGTGGCGTTCGAGTTGGAAACCACGTTGAACGATCAGGGCAAGAAAAAGCAGCTCGACGAGATCCGGGAGATCACGGGGCTCGCGCGGTTCGTGTATGTCCGGCAGCGTGAGGCCAAGGGCCTCGGTCACGCGGTGTTGCAGGCGCAAGGCGTGGTGGGCGCGGAGACGTTCGCGGTGCTGCTGGGCGACGACATCATCGATCACCCGGTGCCCGCGATCCAACAACTCCTGTCCGTGCATCAGGAGGTCGGCGTCGCGGTGATCGGGCTCCAACCCGTGACGCGCGAGGAAGTGAGCCAGTACGGCATCATTCAAGGCCGGGAGGTGAAACCCGGCTTGTATCAGATTGCCGACCTGATCGAAAAACCGACGGCTCAACAGGCACCGTCCACGGTCGCGGTCATCGGCCGATACGTGCTCACCGGGGATATTTTCGGGATTCTGGAGCGGACCGCGCCGGGCCGCAACGGCGAGATTCAGCTCACGGACGCGTTGCGCGAGCTGGCCCGACAAGGCCGGCTGTACGGGAAGGTCCTCGAGGGCCGCCGGCACGACGCCGGAGACAAATTGGGGTTTCTCAAGGCCACGGTGGAGTTCGGCTTGAAGAGCCCCGAGCTCGGAGCCGCGTTCCGCCAGTATCTGGAGGATCTGCGACTCAAATAGCAGGTGGGGGCGTCGTCATGGCCAAACAGGAAATCGCGGTGCGGACCGTGGGCGAACGGGTGATCGCCACGTCCCGGTTGTCCGAACACGAGGCGCCGACCACGCCGCTCTTGGACTTGTATGAAGTCGCGGGCGGACTCGTGGTCGAGGTGGATTTGCCCGGCGTGGCGATCGCGGATTTGCGGATCATAGTGTCGCAGAACAACCTGACCATCGAAGGCGCGCCGCGCAACCGAGAGGACGCGGCCCGCCGCGGGTATTTACGGGTGGAGCGCAGCACGGTCGCGTTTCATCGCGTGGTGACTTTGCCGATCCCCGTGAATCCGCACGCGGCCACGGCGCGGTATGAACGCGGTGTGTTGACCGTGACGTTCCCTAAAATTCCGGATCGACGGCAGCAAGCCATCGAGATTCCGGTACGGGATGGTTGACTCCGCGGTTCACGGACGTCACGACACATGAGCGATAACGACACAGGGGAGCCACGCGTGACCCAAACGGTAGATCAAGAACCCCAGCAGGTTGAAATCCCGAGCCAGTTGCCGATGTTGCCGGTGCGGGACTTGGTGGTGTTTCCGCACATGGTGCTCCCGCTCTTCGTGGGGCGGGAGATGTCGATCAAGGCGATCGACGAGGCGCTCGCGGGCAACCGCCTCGTGTTGTTGGTGGCGCAGCGCGCGCTGGACGTGGAGAACCCGCAACCCAAAGACATTTATTCGATCGGCACGGTGGGCATGATCATGCGGATGCTCAAGCTGCCGGACGGACGGATCAAGATCCTGGTGCAGGCGCTCGCGCGCGCGCGGGTGTTGGAGTACGACCAAACCGCGCCGTTTTACGTGGTGCGGACCGAGAAGTTGTCCGACGCGCCGGAGCCCGAAGTCGGGTTGGAGATCGAGGCGTTGATGCGCACGGTCAAGGAGCAATTGGAAAAGATCATCGGGTTCGGCAAGTTGTTGTTGCCCGAGATCATGGTGGTGATTGAAAATCTCGACGAACCCGGCCGCTTGGCCGACATGATCGCGTCCAACCTCGGGTTGAAGGTCGAAACCGCGCAGGAGGTCCTGGAAATCATGGACCCCATCGAGCGGCTGCGGCGCGTGAACGAGATCCTCAACAAGGAAATCGAGCTGCTCTCCATGCAGCAAAAAATCCAAGCCGAGGCCAAGGGCGAGATGGATCGCAGCCAGCGCGAGTATTTTCTGCGCGAGCAGCTCAAGGCGATTCAAAAAGAGCTGGGCGAGGTCGACGAACGCGCCGAGGAAATCGCCGAGACCCGCAAACGGATCAAGAAATCCAAGATGCCGGAAAAGGTCTTCAAGGAAGCCGACAAGCAGCTCAAACGCCTGGAGAAGATGCACCCGGACTCGGCCGAAGCTGCCACCATCCGCACGTATCTGGAGTGGATGGTCGAGATTCCGTGGAGCAAGCGGACCAAGGACAACCTGGATATCCCGGCCGCGGAAAAGGTGCTCAACGCGGATCACTATGATCTGGAGAAGGTCAAGGAGCGCATCCTCGAGTTTTTGGCCGTGCGCAAGATGAAAGAGAAGATGAAGGGCCCGATTCTGTGTTTCCTGGGGCCTCCCGGCGTGGGGAAGACCTCGCTGGGCAAGTCCATCGCGCGCTCGTTGGGCCGCGAGTTCGTGCGCATGTCGCTGGGCGGGGTGCGCGACGAGGCCGAGATCCGCGGGCACCGACGCACGTACGTGGGGTCGCTGCCGGGCCGCATCATCCAAGGCATCAAACAGGCCGGCTCGAACAACCCGGTGTTCATGCTGGACGAGGTGGATAAGATCGGCATGGACTTTCGCGGCGACCCCGCGGCCGCCTTGCTGGAAGTGTTGGACCCGGAACAAAACCACGCGTTCACCGACCACTACTTGGCCGTGCCGTTCGATTTGTCCAACGTCATGTTCATCACCACCGCGAACTTGATGGACCCCATTCCCGGCCCGCTGCGCGATCGCATGGAGGTCATCGATATTTCGGGCTATACCGAGGAGGAGAAGGTTGGAATCGCCAAGAACTATCTGATCCCGCGGCAATTGACCGAACACGGGATCACCGAAAAACACGTGGACCTGAGCGAGGCCGCGCTGCGCATGATCATCACCCAATACACGCGCGAGGCGGGCGTGCGGAACCTGGAACGCGAGATCGCCAACGTGTTTCGCAAGGTCGCGCGCAAGATCGCGGAGGGCAAGGTCAAACAGTACCCCATCACGCCCAAGACCCTGCAGTCGTACCTGGGCATTCCGAAGCACTTGCCCGAGGCCGAGCAGGAACATGACGAAACCGGCGTGGCCACCGGGTTGGCCTGGACCGAGTCCGGCGGCGACATCATCTACATCGAAGCCACCACCATGAAAGGCAAAGGCGCGCTCACGTTGACCGGGCACTTGGGAGACGTGATGAAGGAGTCGGCGCACGCCGCGCTCAGCTACATCAAGTCCCGCCAGCACGAGATCGGGATCAAGCCCGACGTGTTCGCCAAACTCGACGTGCACGTGCACGTGCCGGCGGGCGCGATTCCCAAGGACGGCCCGTCCGCGGGCATCACCATGGCCACGGCCCTGGCCTCGGCGTTCACCGACACCCCGGTGCGCCACGACGTGGCCATGACCGGCGAAGTGACCTTGCGCGGCCGCGTGTTGCCCATCGGCGGGCTCAAGGAAAAACTGTTGGCCGCCAAACGCGCGGGCATGAAGACCGTAATTATCCCGAAGCGCAACGAGAAGGATCTGGAAGACGTGCCCAAACACGTCAAGCAGGGTCTGCAACTCGTGTTCGCGGAAACCATGGACGATGTGTTGCCGGTGGCGCTGAAGGGCTTTCGTATGGTCAAGGCGCGGTCGCCGCATCGGCCGAGCTCGGGGCGTCACAGCCGTTCCGTCACCATCAACGCGTAGAGCCTGTTCATGAGGGGCCATCTGCGGCGTTGTCGCTGCGCGTCCGCTCCTCACGTACGACCCAGTACGCTCCGGTGCGGGCGCTCGCTCCGCCTTGCGAATGGCCCGCTCCTGAACAGGCTCCCTGAGCGCACGCTTCCGCGCTCAGGGGAGAAGAACGAGTGAAAGACGAATTGCGGCGGCTCGGTGAGTTTGGGCTGATTGCTCGCCTCGCAAAGCTCTGTCCAACAACCTCGCCTCAGGTCCGCCTTGGCGTTGGTGACGACGCGGCGATCGTGAGACCGCGACCGAATACCGAGCTGCTTGTGACCACGGATGTGCTGGTCGAGGGCGTGGATTTTGAGCGGGGCAACACGCCCTTCGACCGGCTGGGGGAGAAGGCGCTGGCGGCCAATCTCAGCGACATCGCGGCCATGGGCGGGCGCCCCACGGTTTTTTTCGTTTCCCTGTCGCTGCCGGCGCGCGCGTCGGTGCGCGAGGCCGAGGCGCTCTATCGTGGGCTTGGTCGTTGCGCGAAGCGGTACAACGTCGCGCTCGGGGGCGGGGACATGTCCTCAGCGCCCTGTTGGTCCGTTGCGGTCACCGTGCTGGGCGAGGTTGCGCGCGGGCGGGCGCTCACGCGGGCGGGCGCGCGGGCCGGCGATCTGTTGTGCGTGACCGGGACATTGGGGGATTCGGGCGCGGGACTGGCGCTCCTCCAACGACGCGGGCGGCTGCCGCGAGGCCTGGTTCGATCGCACGCGCGGCGGCTGATCGATCGGCATCAGCTCCCCACCGCGCGATTGATCGTCGGCCAACAATTGGCGGCTCACCGTCTGGCCACGGCCGCGATCGATCTCTCCGACGGCCTGGCTGCGGATGTCCGCCACCTATGCGAGGCGAGCAACGTCGGGGTCGAAATCGATCTGCCCGCGTTGCCGATCTCAACCGCGTTACGTCGGTATGCCGAAACGGTCGGACATGACCCGATCCGCTTCGCGTTGGGCGGGGGAGAAGATTTCGAACTGCTGGTGACGATCCCGCCAGAGAATCTCGCTCGCGCGCAACGGTTGGCGGCCGATGATACGCCGCTCACCGTCATCGGCCGCGTGACGCCGGCGCGACGCGGGCTTGTGATGATTGACGGCGCGGGGCGTCGCCGACCGCTCTCTGTTGCGGGGTATGAGCACTTCCGTGTCTTGAAACGCTGACACCGGGGCGCCATCCGACGGGCTCCGGATTTTTTCGTAGGGGCGTACTGCGTACGCCCGCCTTTTGGTATCGCCGGGACAAAAACCGGGCTACGAAGAACGAGCCGCTCCACAGGACGCGCAGTGTGTCCATGTCGGCGCCAGCGCCGTCCCGCATCCGGCGCACGACCCGCGGGCTTGGGTCCCGCAGAACGGGCAGTACCGTGTCGGCCCTGGTCTGATTTTCCCGCACGCCTCGCACACCGGCGACGCGGCGTCCTCCGGCTCCAACACGCGTCCCAACTCCTCCAACGACGTGTGCCCGTCGCGGGCCTTGGCCAACCCCGCGGACAGCAACGAGATCATCCCGGACCGCAGCGCGGTGGCGCGCAGGGCGTCTTCGTGCGCGCCGGCCGCGATGTGTTCGCGCAGTTCGCGCGACGGGAGCAATGATTCGAACAGGCTGAGCCGTCCGCGATAGCCGCTTCCGCCGCACGCGTCGCACCCTTGGGGCAGCCACCAGGTCGCGTCGTCGGCCGCGACAGCAGGCAAGCCCAGGTGCAGGGCGTGGGCAAGGGAGGGCCGTCCTTGAATGCGGCACTCGAGACACAGCGTCCGGACCAACCGTTGGGCCAGAATCCCCGCGGTGTGCGCGGCCACCAGGAACCGCGGCACGCCGAGGTCGGTCAGGCGCGCGATGGTCCCCGGTGCGTCGTTGGTGTGCAGCGTGGACAACACGAGGTGCCCGGTCATGGCCGCGCGGTACGCGATCTCCGCGGTTTCGTTGTCGCGGATTTCGCCGATCAAGAGCACGTCGGGGTCCTGGCGCAGGATGGCGCGTAAGGCCCGCGCAAAGGTCATGCCGCTGTCCACGTGCACCTGGACCTGGTTGACGCCGGGAATCGAGTACTCGATGGGATCTTCGACCGTCACGATATTCGTGGCGCCGTCTCGAATCGCGTTGAGCATGGCGTACAACGTGGTGGTTTTGCCGCTGCCGGTCGGACCCGTGACCAGGATAATGCCCTTGCGCCGCGCGAGAATGGCCTGAACCGCGTCCTCCTCGCGGGCGGTCAGCCCCAAGGCGCCGAGACTCAACAGTTGCCGGGAATGATCGAGGATGCGGATCACCACGTTTTCCCCGTGCTGGCTCGGCAATGAGGAAATCCGCAAGTCCACGGCGTGCCCGGCGTGGCGGCCTCGCACCGCGCCGTCTTGCGGGAGCCGACGCTCCGCGATATCGAGCGAGGCGAGAATTTTCACCCGCGATACGAGCGCGGGGTGGAGCCCCTTGGGTAATTTGAACGCGGACGTGAGCAGGCCGTGGACGCGATACCGTACCAGGGTGGTCTCGACCGTCGGTTCCACGTGGAGGTCGCTGGCTTGGCGGACCACGCCGTAGGCGATCAACGCATCGACTAGGCGCACCAACGGCGGCGGGGCGGCGCTTTCGGCGGGCCGTCCGCGCGCCGCATCCGCGGCCAAGTGCGGGATGACCTGTTCGTACTCAACGCGTTGGAGTTCCGCCTGGTGCGCCAAGGCGGTGGCGAGCGCGGCGGGCTCGATCAATTTGAGAGCGACGAGCTGCTCGCCCAACAGGCCGCCGTTCCGGCGTTGTTCCTCCAAGCCGCGACTGAGCGCTTGCGGGGTCAGGCGGGCTTGCGCGCACAAGAGTTCACCGAGGCATTGCGCCATGGGTTACCTCCGGGTGACGCCGCATAGAGCGGGAGACGAGCGAGCATTAGGGCTCGCAGCGAACCATCCTACGCCCCCGCAGCGGGGGGAATCAAGCGCGATTGCCGAGCGCGCCGCAACATGGTTTGCCCGCGGCACACGCTTTTGCGATAATGCGCCGGTTGTTGAGGGACAGACGGCGTGAGCACTGAGCGGCCGGCGGGGCGGTTACCGGAGACGGTGACGCCCGAGGCCTATGATCTGGCGTTGGATGTGCGGCCCGAGGAGGGACGGTTCTCCGGGCGCGTGTGCATTGCCGTCCGCGTCCAGTCGCCGACGCGTGAGATCGCGCTGCACGCGCAGGATCTCGTCGTGTCCGATGCCGCGCTAGTCGCGGGCGAACGTCGGCGTCCGCTGACCGCCACGCTTGACGCGGAAGCCACCCGTCTCACGCTCACGTCTTCCGGCACGCTCCCTGCTGGACAAGCCGCTCTGGAATTGACCTTCTCGGGCTCGCTCAATCGCCAGATGAAGGGGTTGTACGAGGCCAGGGCCGTGGTGGACGGGGTGGAGGAGCGTTACGCGTTCACGCAGTTCGAACCCGCGGACGCGCGTCGGTGTTTCCCGTGTTTTGACGAGCCCGCGTTCAAAGCCGCGTTCCGCGTGCAGGTCACGGCGCCGGCCCGTTTGACCGTGCTCTCCAACATGCCCGCGTTGTCCGAGACCCGCGAGGGCGTGCGCAAGACGGTCCGGTTTGCCGAGACCCCGGTGATGTCCACGTATTTGCTCGCGGTGGCGGTGGGCCGGTTGGCGTCCAAGCGCCGGAGCGTTGCGGGCACCGACGTGGCGGTGTGGGCGTTGCCGGACGATCTGGCGCTCGCGGACTTTGCGCTGGACGTGACCGCCGCGACGTTGCCGCTGCTCAACGACTACTTCGGCCTCCCGTATCCCTATCCCAAATTAGACTTGATCGCGGTCCCGGACTTCGCGATGGGCGCGATGGAGAACTGGGGCGCGATCTTTTTCCGGGATTCGCGGCTGCTGGTCGATCCCGCCCGCGCGTCCACCGCCACGCAGCGGGTAGTGGCCAACGTGATCGTCCACGAGATCGTGCACCAGTGGTTCGGTAACTTGGTGACCATGCGCTGGTGGGACGATTTGTGGCTCAACGAGGCGTTCGCGACCTGGCTGGCGTGCAAGATTGTGGATCAGTGGCGGCCCGCGTGGCGCTCGTGGGAGGAGTTTGAGCTCGAAAAACACGTGCCGTTGGCGCTGGACGCGCTGGACAGCACCCGCCCGATCGTCGCGGGCGCGGACACCCCGGCGCAGATCGAGGCCATGTTCGACCCGCTGACGTACGAGAAGGGCGCGGCGGTGTTGCGGATGTTCGAGCAGTGTCTGGGGCCGGAGGAGTTTCGCGAGGGCATCCGCGCGTACATGAAGCGCCACCAGTTCGGCAATACCGTCGCGGTGGATCTGTGGCGCGCGCTCGAAGCCGCGTCGGGCCGTCCGGTGGGCGATCTGGCCCGTGATTGGCTGACGCAGGCCGGGTACCCGGTGGTCCACGTGGAGACCGTCGGGTCCGATCGGCGCACGCTGGAGTTGACGCAGCGGCGCTGGTCCGCGCACGGCCGTCTCCGGCACGCGACGGAACAATGGCGGATTCCGGTCGTGATCCGGTACCAAGACGCGAGCGGGATTCACGCGCATCGCGTCGTGCTCGACCGAGACCGGGCGCGCGTGACCTTGCCGGCCCACGGCGAAGTTGCGTGGGTGTACGGCAACGGGATGGAGTCCGGGTTTTACCGCGTGACGCATGATCCCGCTTTGCACGCTGCGTTGCTGGCGTCGGGCTGGGCGCGGTTGGACGCCGCCGAACGCGTGGGGTTGCTCAACCACGCCTGGGCCGCGGCGGAATCCGGCGAGGCGTCGATCGCCGCGTTTCTGGACATCCTACCCGCGTGTCGCGGCGACGCCACGCGCGTGCTGGTGGAGTCGCTCGCCGGATACCTGGACGTGTTGCTGACGCGGGTCGTGGCGCGCGATGACCGGCCGTTGTTCGCGCGAACGGTCGGGGAGTGGGTCGCGCCGCTCTGGGACCGTTTGGGGTGGGAGGCCCGCGCGGCCGAGGACGACGAGGCGCGGTTGACCCGCGCCGCGGCGCTCTGGCTCACTGCCGCGGTGGCCGGGGATCACCGGGTGTGTCGCGAGGCGAACCAGCGGGTGGATGCGTATTTGGCGGACCCGTCGTCGCTGGACCCCACGTTGGTCTCCGGCGTGTTGCGGTTGGGCGCGCGGCTGGGCGATGCCGCGCGGTTTGACGCGTACGTTGCGCGCTTGCGCGCGGCGCGCAGCCCCGAAGAGCGGGATCGGTTCTTGGTCGCGCTCGCGGAGTTTCCCGATCGGGGCTTGATCCGGCGGCTGTTGGAACTCGTGGGCACGGATGCCGTGCGCGGTCAGGACGCGTGGAAACCGTTTCGTCCGCTGTTGGAAAATCCCGACGTTCAGGACCTGGCGTGGGACTTCGTGAAAACCCATTGGGGCCTGCTGCGAGAGAAGGTCGGCTCGGTCGGCGCGAGCCGCGTCATTCAGGCGACCCGCGGACTGTGGCGATCAACGTGGCGCGACGAGGTCGCGACGTTTTTTCATCGCCCCGAACACCGCGTGGACTCTGCGGCCACTGCGCTCGAGCAAACCGTGGAATTCATCGACGTGGGCGTGGCGTTCAAAGCGACGCAGACCGCTCCGTTGTCGCGCTGGCTGCGGACGCGTTAAGCGGCGCGGCCGCACCGGTCATCGTCGGCGCGGCCGGTCGTCCACCCCGACGTGCTCAGCCAGGCGGTCAGGTCGACGGCCGGGAGCGGTTTGCACAGGTGGTAGCCCTGGACCGAATCGCACCCCAGCTCCGCCAACCGCGTCCACGTGTCCGCGGTCTCCACGCCTTCGGCGACCACGGCCAGGCCGAGGTTGTGCGCGAGGTCGATCGTAGACCGTACGATCACGGCGTCGCCGGCGTTCGTGGCCATGTTCTTGACGAAGGACTTATCGATCTTGATGGTCGCCACCGGAAGTTTTTGCAGGTACGCGAGCGAGGAGTAGCCCGTGCCGAAATCGTCGATGGCGAGGGGAATCTTCAACTCGTTGAGCTGCGTGAGCACGTCCAGCGCGCCGACCGGGTCCGCCATGATCGTGCTCTCGGTGATTTCCAATTCCATCCACGGGTGCGCGTCCTCCGTCAACAGGGTCCGGATAAACACCGGCAGGGAGGGATCGTGGAGGGTGCGCGCAGAAAGGTTCACCGCGACCGTCAAGCCGTACCCGTCGTGACGCCACCGGAGGGCTTGGTCGCGCGCGGCGGTCAACACCCATTGGGTCAGCGGTTTGATCAGCCCGCTGTGTTCGGCCAATGGGATGAATTCGTCCGGGGTGATGATGCCGCGTTGCGGGTGTCGCCACCGCACCAAGGCTTCCACCCCGGTGACGCGTCGCGTCTGCATAACCACGCGGGGTTGAAAAAACAACGTCAACTCGTTGTGGTCGATCGCGTAGCGCAGCTCGCTCATCAGCGCCAAGCGACGCGGTCGAAAATGGTCGCGCTCCGGCGAATACACGACGCGTCCGCTGCGGCTGCGTTTGGCCGTGTCCATGGCTACGTACGCACGTTGGATCAAGGTCTCGGCCGTGGTGGCGTGGTCCGGACACAGGGCCAGGCCGAGACTCGCTTGCACCATAATGGAGAGGGTGCCCACCGAAAAGGGCGTGACGAGCGCGTCGTATACCTTGTCTCCGACGCGGAGCGCGCCCTCCAGCTCCGTGTCCGGGAGCAACAGCGCGAACTGATGGTCGCCCACCCGCGCCACCAGGTCAGACTCGCGCAACATGCCGATGAGTCGGGTGGCCAGTTGCTGCAGCAACAGGTCGCCGTGTTCGTGGCCCAACGTGTTGTTGATCTCCTTGAATTGATCGATGTTCATGACGGCAAGCGCGAAGGTTTGCCGGGCGTCTTCGTGCCGTTCGATCTCGTGCGTCACGCGTTCGAGCAACGTCGTGCGATTGGGTAATCCGGTCAGGGTGTCATAGTACGCGAGTCGCCGGATGGTGGCTTCCGCGTCCCGGTGCGTGGTCAGATCGAACGACACCAAGGTGATCGACGCGAGCGCGCCGGTCTGATCGACCACCGGGTCGCCGTTGGTGGAGACGTACACAAAGCCGCCGTCTTTCTTGCGCAAACGGTGTTCCCAGCGGCGGATCGGCGCGAGCCCGCGGAGCAGCCCGTCGTAGTGCCGATGCGCCGTAGGGACGTCGTCCGGGTGCACCAACGCGAACACGTTCATGCCCGTCAACTCGGCTGCGGAAAATCCGGTCGCCGCGCAGAACGCGCGATTCGCGGCGCGGATGACCCCGTCCGGCGCCACGTCGATGAGAAATTCCGGCAAATTTTCGATGAGGCCGCGATACCGTTCTTCGGAAACCCGCAATGCGTGGTCGGCGTGCCGGCGTTCGGTGACGTCTAGAACCGTGCCGATGGATCGCACCGGGGCGCCGTCGGGGCGGTACTCGGTTTCACAACATTCGTGCACGAACTTGATCCGTCCGTCCTGCATTAGGAGGCGGTGCACGAGGTTGTAGGGGGTTCGATTGTTGATCGATTCCTGGTACGCGCGATGGACGGATTCTCGGTCATCGGGGTGGACCACTTCGAGGAACGCTTCGTACGACGCCGCGAACCGGCTGGGATCGATTTCAAAGATCCGATACACTTCGTCGGACCACCACAGGGTATTTTCAGCGAGGTTCAACTCCCAACTACCCAGATGTGCGAGGCGTTGGGATTCCGCGAGCCTCTGTTCGTTGGCGCGGAGCGCCTGCAGGGCCTCCTCGAGACGGGGCTTGCCGGGCGAGCGGCCGCGGTCCGCACGCCGGAGTGGGTGGAGCACGAACCACACGATGCCGACGACCGCGAGCGCGCCGGCCATGGCGACCGCCGCGCCGCGCGACAAGTCGGCCACGCGTGCCGTGAAAACGGCGAGCAACGATGCGCCCGTGACGAGCAATACACCTCGGATGCGAAGATCGACTCTAATGTCCGATTCCCGAAATCGTTCCGTGGTTGCGGGAAGAATCGCCCGCGTGGTAATTGAACGTACCGTCAGCGGCGAGACCTGTCAAACCCTGATCCGTGCCCGGCGTGGGCCGCCGGAGGGCCGATCACCGGAGGAGTCCCCTGCTGTATTTGAACGGCCGAATTCGTCTCGTCCAAGGAGACATCACCACGCTGGCGGTGGACGCCGTTGTCAACGCCGCGAACGAGTCGCTCCTGGGCGGAGGCGGGGTGGACGGGGCGATCCATCGCGCGGCGGGGCCCGAGTTGCTGGCCGAGTGCCGGACCTTGGGCGGGGCCAAGACCGGCGAAGCCAAGATCACCAAGGGGTACCGGCTGCCCGCCCAGCACGTCATCCACACGGTCGGGCCCGTGTGGTACGGCGGCGCTCGCAGCGAACCCGAGCGGCTCGCGGCTTGTTACCGCAACAGCCTGACGCTGGCGGCCTCGCGCGGGCTGCGAACCGTCGCGTTTCCCGCCATCTCAACCGGCGTGTATCGGTATCCGCTGGATGAGGCGACGCGGATCGCGCAGGGAGTGGTCCGAGGGTTTCTGGAGGCTGATGACCGTCTGCAGCAGGTGGTCTTCTGCTGTTTTTCCGAGCGCGATCATGCCGAGTATCTGCGGATCGCCGAGGAGGTGTTGCGGTAGGCGAACAGCCTCAGCGGACCCGTGGCGGTATGGAACCCTCGGGTTACGCGGCCTGAGCCAGCGGCGGCTCCTCATCGCGGTCCACGCGCCACCCCGACCCGCGGAACCACGCGTCGAGCTCATTCGCGGGCACCGGCCGACTGAGAAAATACCCTTGGGCCGTGTCGCAGCGCAGGGCGGCGAGTTGGTTCCACGCGTCCGCGGTTTCAACCCCCTCGGCGATCACGGTCAGTCCGAGATTGTGGGCGAGGTCAATAGTGGACCGTACAATGGTGGCGTCGCCGGGGTTCGAGGCCATTTCTTTCACGAACGATTTATCGATTTTAATCGCGCTGACCGGGAGCCGCTGCAGATACGCCAGCGAGGAGTACCCGGTGCCGAAATCATCGATGGCGAGGGGAATGTTCAACGCGTGGAGGGCTTGCAAGACATTGAGGGCGCCGGACGGGTCCGCCATGATCGTGCTTTCCGTCACCTCCAGTTCCAGCCACGACGGCCCCGTGGTCGGCATCAGGAGGGATTCTACGTAGAGCGGCAGCGAGGGGTCGTGGAGCGTGCGGGCGGAGAGGTTCACCGCCACGGCGAACCGATACCCTGCCGCGTGCCAGCGCGTTGCCTGCTCGCGGGCCGCCGCCAGCACCCAGTGGGTCAGCGGCTTGATGAGGCCGCCGTGTTCGGCCAACGGGATAAACTCGTCGGGCGGGATCAGGCCTCGCTGCGGATGGCGCCACCGCACCAGCGCTTCGACGCCGACGACGGTCCGGTGGGCAAGCGCGACCTTAGGTTGATAAAACAGGGTGAGTTCGTTGTGGTCGATCGCGTACCGCAATTCGCTCGCCAGCGCCAACCGCCTGGGCTTGTATGCGTCTTGGGTGGGGGAGTACACACCGCGTTTGTTGTGCGAGCGTTTCGCGGTCTCCACGGCCACGTGCGCCCGCTGGAGCAAGGTGTCCGCGGAGGCCGCGTGATCGGGAAACATGGCCACGCCGACGCTGGCGCTCACGGTCAACGAGAGCTGCTCCAGCGCGAGGGGCGACGCCAGCGACTCCTGAACCGTCTCGCTCATGCGGAGCGCGCCCTCCAAATCCGTGCCCGGCAACACCATCGCAAAGTCCGCTCCGCCCAGTCGTCCCACCACGTCGGACTCGCGCGCCAGCGCGGTGAGTCGACCGGCAAGTTGTTCCAGCAACCAATCCCCGTGTCGGTACCCTAAGGTATTGTTGATGTCTTTGAGGTGTTCCACTTTGATCAACAACAGGGCTAGGGGTTTGCCGAGCTGTTGGTGGACGGAGACCTGTTGGATCAGCCGGTCATGCAACAGCGTGCGATTCGGGAGGGAGGTGATGATGTCGTAATACGCGAGCCGACGGATCGTGTCTTCGGCTTCGCGCACCGCGGTCAAATCAAACGAGACCTGCGCCATCGCGGTGATCTGTCCGGCCGCGTCGGCCACCGGGTCGCAGTTGGTGGAGATGACCAGATACGCGCCGCCACGCGTGCGGAGACGCTGTTCCAAGTGGCGAATCGGCCGGCGTTCACTCCGCAGCCATTCGTAGGGCTGCCGGCTGGCGGCGCGGTCCTGGGGGTGCAGGAAGTCGAACCAGTTGGCGCCCGTCAATTCGGACTCGGAGAATCCCGTGACCGTGCAAAACGTGGCGTTCACGAAACGGATCGTGCCGTCGGGCGCGAGTTCCGCGAGTAACTCGTGGATACTCTGCACCAACTCACGGTATCGGTGCTCGGACGTGGCCAGCGCCCGTTCCGCGCGATTGCGCTCGGTCACGTCGCGCGCGGTGAGGATCACCGAGGCGCCGTCCGAGGCGTGCCCCGCCACTTCCATGACCAGCCACTCGCCGTCCGCGCGCCGCATGCGACAGACAAGGGAGAACCCGGTTTCCGATTGCTCGAGCGCGCGGGTGCAGCGCGTGGACACGGTCAATGCGTCGTCTCCGTGCAGGAAGACGCTCACCGGTTCCCCGATCGCGACGCGGCTGTCGTGGCCCAACACGCGCGCGAACGACGGGCTGGCGTACCGAACCGCGAGGGCACGGTCGAGCAGGAGAATCACGTCGTTGCCGTCTTCGATCAGGGCTCGGAATCGCTGTTCGCTCTCAAGCTCCGCGCGCACGCGCGCATCCAGCTCGCGTTGACGGGCCGTAATCGCGGCGTGTTTGATCAGAAAGTGGCCGTACACGGTGGCGCCGACGACCATGATCAGCACAAACCCGCCGATTAACCATTCGAGTCGCTGCACGGTTGCGGCGGCCCGGATCTGCCGTTGGAAATTGGCGGCTTGGATCGCGCCCACGTCCTCGGCCAGGTGGCTGAATGCCCGTTGGACCACCGCGTATTTTCGGTCCATGGTGGCCATGTGCTCGCCGGCCTGCTCGGCTTGGCCGCGCTCGAACAGCGAAAACACGCCCTCGGCTTCCGCGGTCATCGTACCCATGGTGTGGTCGATGATGTCCAAGTCTTTGCGCAACGCGGCCGCGTCCTGCGTGCCGTCCGTGCTCAGATCGGCTCGGAGCGCGGCGAGGTCGGCGTCAAACCGCGTGCGGCGGTTGTGCATCATCGCCCGTTCAGCCACCACGTTGTGGGAGTCGAACACGTCGTTACCAGGAGCGTTCACGCTGCTGGCGAGTTGACGCAGGTGGTCGTATTGCCCGAGGCGCCGGGCCCACTGTTGATTCACGGCGATGGAGTCGGTGTAGATCCGCGTGACACGATGGCTCAGATACAGTCCGAAGACGACCGTGAGTAGATCAAACCCTGCCAGCGCAAAATAGAGCCAGTGCCATGGGAGAAACGACCGCGCAGAGCCTTGCCGGGGACGGGCCGTGGAGTCACGGTGCGGCGCGTGCTGATCGGGTGCGGGTTGACCTGGTTCGGCGGCGCTCATACAGAATGAACATACCGGCCGCCGGAGCGTTGTCAATGAACGAAAGGGGGATTAGGCCGCGGCTGCGAAGGCCGCGCGCGCAGCCTTCATGGTCCGTGCGATTTCGCGTTCGGTGTGTGCGAGGGAGAGAAACCAAGCCTCGAACTGCGACGGCGGCAGATACACGCCCGCTTCCAACATGCCCCCGAAGAATCGTCCGAATCGCGCGGTATCGGATGTTTTGGCGGTGTCGTAATCCCGAACCGGTGTCGCGGTAAAAAACACGGTCAGGACCGAGCCCGCGCGGTTGATCTGCACCGGCACGCCCTCGGCAGTCGCCGCCTCCGCCAAGCCGTCGGCCAACATCGTTCCGCGTGATTCGAGCGCGTCGTAGACCTTCGATTTTTGCAGCAACTTGAGCGTGGCGATGCCCGCGCTTACCGCCAACGGATTGCCGGACAGGGTTCCGGCTTGGTAGACCGGGCCAGCAGGCGCGATCAACTGCATCAAGTCGTGCCGTCCGCCGTACGCGCCCACCGGAAGCCCGCCGCCGATGATTTTGCCCAGACACGTCAGATCCGGCATCACGTGGTACCGCGCCTGTGCCCCGCCGTAGGCCGCGCGAAACCCGCTGATCACTTCGTCAAAAATCAGCAACGCGCCGTGTTCGCGCGTCAGATCGCGCAATCCCTGGAGAAACCCCGGAGCGGGCAACACCACGCCCATGTTCCCGGCAATGGGCTCCACGATCACCGCCGCGACGGACCGCGGCGAAGCTTCCAACAACCGGCGCACATCGGCCAAGTCGTTGTAGCGAGCGGTCAACGTGTGTTTGGCCAAATCCTCGGGCACGCCCGGGCTGTCCGGCAGTCCGAGCGTGGCCACGCCTGATCCGGCTTTGACCAGCAGGCTATCCGCGTGGCCGTGGTACCCGCCGTCGAACTTGAGAATGTTGTCCCGCTTGGTGGCGGCGCGCGCGAGGCGAATCGCGCTCATCACGGCCTCCGTGCCCGAGCTCACGAGCCGGACCATTTCGATCGACGGCACCGCATCCACGATCATCTCTGCGAGCCGGACCTCCAACGGCGTGGGCGCGCCGTAACTGGTGCCATGGTTGGCCGCGCGCTTGATGGCGTTGACCACCTGCTGGTGCGCGTGCCCCACAATCATGGGCCCCCACGAGCCGATGTAATCGATATACGAATGCCCGTCCACGTCATACAGCCGGCACCCCTTGGCGCGCAAAATAAACGGCGGCGTCATCCCCACCGAACGAAACGCGCGCACCGGGCTGTTCACGCCTCCGGGAATCAGGGTCTGGGCGTGCCTGAACAGGTTGCTGGATTTCTGGTGACTCATAGCGCTCCGATCATCTCAACAGCGGCCCATTCTAAGGAGTGGCTCCGGATGGGTCAAGCGGGATACGCCCGAACCCATTAATGGGCGATCGGCGCGGCGAGCACGAGTCGGGCGTACCAATTGACTTTGTTAAGGGGGAGGCATATAGGTGAATCGCTATCGTATCTTACGACGACCCGGGTGTCATCTTATGGTGAGTGGCCATGAAGACCCAGTACTACACGGCGTCCAGCCTCGACGGCTTCATCGCAACCGTTGATCACTCGCTGGAGTGGCTGTTTCAACTCGGCGACATCAACGACACCAGCTACCCCCAGTTTATCCTCGAAGTCGGCGCGCTCGCGATGGGCTCGGCCACGTACGAGTGGATGCTTCGCAATGTCATCAAGCCCGGGACGCAATCGGAAGCACCGTGGCCGTACCACCAACCTACCTGGGTGTTCACCAGCCGCGGGCTCCCGCGCGTCTCCGGCGCCGACATTCGGTTCGTCTCCGGCGACGTCCGCCCAGTCCATGACCAGATGCGCGCGGCGGCGAATGAGAAGAACATCTGGCTTGTGGGCGGCGGCGAGTTGGTGGGCCAGTTCTTCGACGCCGGGTTGCTCGACGAACTGATCGTTCAAGTCGGCTCGGTGACGCTGGGCGCCGGCAAGCCACTGCTTCCTCGCCAGATCGCGTTTCCTCCGCTTCGGCTGACCGCTGCGCGGGCAGTGGGGCCCGCCTTTGTCGAGTTGAGGTATGATGTTCCGCGTAAGGTATGACCCGCGATCTCCACGCTGCCCGCTGCGAGGACATCCAAGACGACACCGTTTCCGACCACGCAATGGCACGTGACGTTGCGGCGCTTGTTCGCTCGGTTCGGGCGTCATTCCTGACAGCCAAATGCTCGGTGCGATCGCCGGTGACATGATCGGATCGATCTGCGAAAGCGTTCGTACCAAGCAAAAGGATTTCAAACTCCTTACGCCGCTTTCCTCCTATACGGATGACACGGTGATGACCGTTGCCATGGCTGACGCGCTCATGGGTGACAGAGACTTCGGGCGGACGATTCGGGCGTACGCGTGGCGCCGGCCTTTGCGCGGATATCCGGTTCGCTCGGGCTCGCATCTTTAATCGTAAGGCGCAACCCGCTCCCTCCTCGCGCTTGACTTGTCCCAGATGCTTTCCTAGAATCCGGCCGTGCGATTTCCGATGGCTCGTCGACCAACAGCGGCACCAACATCAGGCGGCGCGCCGGTGAAGCCGGGCGCGGCTCAGGGGCCCACACCGCGCGGCGCGCGGCCGGCCAATCCCGCGGCAGCGTCACAACGTCCGGAACAGTTCCAGGAGCTGCGGGCCTCGGCATTGTTCTGTCCCAAATGCCGCCAGGCTACACCCACCCGAGAAATCCTCCTCTTGGTTCTGCCTGACGGCGGCAGTCTATACGATTACCGCTGTGCGCAATGTGGGACGTCGACCGGCTCGCGCACCGCGAAGCCAGCCGCCAACGTTCGCGTCTTTCGTTAAGCCCGTTTCGGGCACTCCTGCGTGGTCAAAAAGATCAAGAAAAAGTCTCCGGCAGGGGCGTCGGGGTGGCGCGGCGTGCCGTTGGCGGTGGCGGTCACGGCGTTGGCGGGGCCGCGGCGCGAGGGGCGCGAGGTGTTGCGGGCGTTTTTGCCGGCCTGGCGGCTGCGGGAAATCTTTCTGGATCATTTCAGTCTGGAAGTTGTCTCCACGGATCGGCCGCTCACGCTCGCGGAGTGTATGGCGTGGCCGGGTCTGGCTGATCCCGCGTGGGCGTTCAAGTCCGCGGGCGGGCATGGGGTAGTCCTGACCAAGGCGCCGATGGAGGAGGCGAGCGAAGGACCGCGGCTTGGTGTGGTGCCGGTCGTGGCCCGGTTGATGGCGTCGGATCTGGACCGGTTGTCCGAACTGTGGGCCGAGGACTTTCCGGAGGTGGCGCGCGTGGCGTTGACCAGCGCGTTTACCGAGGCCATGAATCTGATCCCAGGGTATGATCGCGCGGTGTGGAGCGGGCCGCGTCCCGCGCGCGACCTCAACGCGCTCATCAACCACCTCAACGCGTTGGTGGCGGATGAGTGTTCCATGGCCGGGGTGGATGCTCCGCGGCGGTTCCCACTCGGGGCTGATCAGCGGATCGCGGCGATTCCGCCGGTCGTGACGTTGTAGGGTCAGCCCGCGACCGCGACGCCCAGCAATCGGCCGATCACAAACGTTGCCGCCGCCGCGGCCGACCCCAACAGTGCCATCCGGACCGCGCTCCAGACCACGCTCCGTCCGGTAAACAGGCTCATCAATCCCCCGACGATCAGTAAGCCCGCTTCCATCGCCATGAGGGAACCCCACAGGCCGGGTTGCGGCGTGGGGAGCAGGAACGGAACCAGTGGGATCATGGCTCCCGCCGCGAAGCTCGCAAACGAGGCCAATGCTGCTGACACTGGCGAGACCAAGTCGCTGGGGTTCAGGCCCAATTCTTCGCGCGCGAGGGTATCGAGTCCCTGCTTGGGGTCTGCGATGAGCCGCGCCGCGACCGAGTGCGCCGCGTCCGGGGCCAGGCCTTTGGCTTCGTAGATCGCGGCCAGCTCCGCGATTTCTTCCTCCGGCATGGTGTCGAGTTCGTGTTGCTCCAGGGCGATCTGGTGTTCCAATAATTCGCGTTGGGTTTTGACCGATACGTATTCGCCGGTGGCCATGGACAGGCTGCCCGCGAGCAACCCCGAGAATCCCGCAATGACCACGCCGTGGGGGTCCGCCCCGGCCGCGGCCACGCCCACGATCAAGCTGGCGTTGGACACCAACCCGTCATTGACCCCGAATACCGCGGCCCGTAATGCACCGCCGCCCTGCTGGGCGCGGTGCCAGGTTTCGGCCGCGGGCGCCGTGGCCGCGGCGAACGCGGCGTCGGCATCCGCGCTGCCAGGCACGATGGGGCCTGAACGGTAGATCGACAGCCCACGAACTTTCATCGCGGCCAAGACCGGGAGCATGGGCCGCGGACCCAGGAGGCGGAGGAGTCTTGCAACCAGGCGCGCGCGAATGGGCGGGTGAAACTCGGGGACCGGTTCGCCGAGCGCGCGGAGGCGTTCCTCCCACAACGAGGCTTGTCGTTCCGACGCGTGTCGGAGTTTGGCAAAGAGCGCGGCGCGCAGGCTGTCCTCGACCGACTCCAGGGTCTGATACAAGAACGCGGATGTGCGCTCTTCGTACAGTGAGGCGAGGATCGCGGAGAGGTCGGGCGTCACGGCGGGTCCCGCGCGCTTCAGCGCTTGACCACGCCAATCCAACTGTTGGTCTCGTCCAGGCCGTCCACGGTCCCTCCGAGCACCAACATGCGTTTCAAGTAGGTCACGGCTTCCGCGGTGATGATCTCGCCGGGCACGAGCACGGGAATGCCGGGCGGGTACACGGTCACGATCTCGGAGGAGACCGCGCCGACCGCGGAATCCAGCGGAATGTAGTCTTGATCCGCGAAGAACGCTTCGCGCGGGGTCATCACCGCGTCGTGCCCGAACGCGGGCAACGGCTCGGAAGCGAGCGGCGACGGGCCGGACCGGGTGCCGTATTCCTTGGCGATGTCGCGGAGCGCCTCGACCAGCCGGCGCAAATCATCCTGGCGGTCGCCGATGCTCACGATCACCAGGACGTGGAACGGGTCCGCCATTTCGACCTGGATGTGATACTTGGTGTTGAGTAGTTGGGAGACCTGATAGCCCGAGAGCCCGAGGTCGGTCACCGTGATGGTCAACTTGGTGACGTCGAGGTCTCCCATTTGCCCGAAGAGACTGCCCGCCACGTTGTCTTTGCCCAGACAGAACAGCCCGGGGATCTTATTGATGCGGACGCGCGCGTCCTGCGCCAGGCGGATGGCCTTGTCCAACAGTTTTTCGCCCTCGGTGGCCATTTGCATGCGCGCCAGATCGAGCGACGCCATCAGGATGTACGACGGGCTGGTGGTCTGCACGAACCGCAGCACGTTGCTCAGCATCGACACGTTAACGCGCGCCGAACGGGCATGAAGCATCGACGCCTGGGTCATGCCGCCGATGATCTTGTGCGTGCTTTGCACGCACAAATCCGCCCCGGCTTCCAGCGCCGAGGCCGGTAGGTCGGGGTGGAACTTCAGGTGTGGGCCGTGGGCTTCGTCCACCAGCACCACCACGCCCTTCTCATGGGCGTACGGGACGATGCGCTCCAGATCCGCGCAGATGCCGTAGTAGTTGGGGCTGGTGAGAAATAGGACCTTGCATTCCGGGTGCGCGTCGATCGCGGTTTTGGTTTCCTCGAACGTGACGTTGAGCATGATTTGCAGGCGCGCGTCCACCCGCGGGCTATAGAACACGGGTTGCGCGCCGGACAAGATCAGGCCGGCCAACACGGACTTGTGGGCGTTGCGCGCGATCAAGACCTTGTCGCCCGGGTTACACGCCGCGAGGATCATGGCCTGATTGCCGCCGGTGGTACCGTTGACCAGGAAGTAGGACCGGTCCGCGCCGTAGGCCTTGGCCGCGAGTTCCTGCGCTTCCTTGATGACCCCGCGGGGCTTCTGCAGCGAATCGACCTCGTCGAGCGTGGTCAGGTCGATGGAGAAGATCTTGGTGCCCACGAATTTACGAAACCGCGTGGAGATGCCTTTGCCGCTCTTATGGCCCGGCGTGTGGAAGGAGACCTTGCGGCTCTCCGCGAGGCCGACCATGGCGTCGAACAGCGGGGTGCGGAGCTGTTCGTCTCGCTCGGACGGCGTAGATAAAACCTCGGCCGTCGGAGTGCCGTTGGTGGGAGGGGCGAGGAGGTCGTTCGCGCTGGGGTCAGGCACGATTCAGAGGAGAGCGGAACGTCCGTCGCGCGCCCAGGGGCGCATCACGCGCGTCAGTGGTAGGTAAACAGCGGTTGGTTGTCTTCGATGATGCGATCATCGGCGGCCAGCCGCTGGACCAGGTGTTTGGGCAGCATGAATTGCCCTTGGTGAAGTTCGCCGTGGTAGTATCGCAGTTCGCCGGTGAGGCGCTTCGCGATCCGTTCATCGATCTCGCGCGGGGTAATCGCGCGCGGGTCCAGAGACTTGGAGGCGAGCGCAAAACCCCACGGGAGTCCGAACGAGGGAATCGAGGTATCGTACGGCGCCACGATTGGGAACGCGGTCTTGAGCGTCTGGCACACGGCGGCGAAGCAGAACATGCTGTTGACCGCGGTGGAGCCCGCCTGGAGCGTGATCATGCCTTGGGGCGTCAAACGCCGCTTCACGATCTGGTAGAACTCTTTGGTGTAGAGCAGATAGGCCGGGCCCTCTTCCACCGGCTCGGAGATATCGATGATAATGGTGTCGTAGGTCTCGTTGGTTTCCTCGAGATACTTGCGGGCGTCCAGGAACTTGAGTTCCACCCGCGGGTCGTCGAACGCGCCTTGGTGCCACTCGGGGAGAAATTGTTTGCAGCGCTCCACGACTTCCTGGTCGATGTCCACCATTAAGACGTGTTCGACCGTGCGATGCCGGAGAATTTCGCGGAGCGTGGCGCCTTCGCCGCCGCCCACGATGAACACGCGTTTCGGCTCGGGGTGCGTCAGCAGCGCGGGATGGACGAGGGCCTCGTGGTAGATGAACTCGTCGGCCTCCGACGATTGCATCTTGCCGTCCAGCACCAGGCACCGGCCGTAACTGCCGGTGTCCATGATCTCCATCTGTTGGTACTTGGTTTGCGCGGCATACAGCATGGTGCGGATACCATGCATATGCCCTTCCTCAGGGTTGAGGAAGTCAAGAAACCATTTGTAGCTCTTTGGCTCGGTCATCGACGGGCGTCGCCTCGTTGGTCGGAACGGTTTTGTGGGGCAGCTTCACGTTGCCCTTCGAGAGGATGCCTCTCCGCACTTCCATGATGGACGGTTGCTTGCACTGGAACTTCTCGATTAAATACTCGATGGCGACCTCGGGTTGCAACACGTCGCCGCAGGTGAACACGTCCACCGCGGCGTAGCCGTATTCGGGCCAGGTGTGGATCGCCAGGTGCGATTCCGCGATCACCACCACGCCGCTGATCCCGAACGGCGAGAACTTGTGAAAGTGCACGTCCACGATGGTGGCTTTCGCGGTTTTCGCGGCCTCCACCATAATCATCTCTACCTTCTTCACATCGTTGAGCAGCTTGGCATTACACACCTTGAGCTCCGCCAACAGATGGGTTCCTAATCCGTGCACCTTCTGTTCCCCCTTTTCGTCGTCGCGCCCGCTTCACTTCGTTCAATCGGCTCGCGCGCGGGCCGCGATGCATCGCGCGAGCGTCGGAATCAATTTTGGTCCGTACTATAACTGAATCAAGTCCCAAGTCAAGAAAAAATTTCATCGGCGCGGAAATTTTTCGGGAGCCCCGGCGCGCGGCGGGAAAAGCAATTCCTTTATGGTATATTCGCCCCAGCGATTCGTCGTCGCCTTGCCTTGATTCGCCTCCGACCGGGTGCTAGAATGGGCCGCTTTTTCCGGCAAGATCGGCCGGGGGGACTGCGGCGGTGCGGGAGCGATGGGCATGGTGGGTGGCCACGGCCGGCGGGGTCGGGACCGTGCCTTGGGCGCCGGGCACCGCCGGGAGCCTGGCGGGTCTCGCGATTGCCTGGTGGGCGTGGCCCGCGCTCGGGTCTCCGTGGTCTGCGGCGTTGACCGTCGTCTTGTTCGGTCTGGGGGTGGCGGCCGCGCGCCGGACCGAGCTGGCCGCGTGCCGGAAAGATCCCTCCATCGTGGTGATCGACGAAGTCGTGGGGATGCTCGTGGCCCTCTATGCGCTGCCTATTCGGGCCGGCGAGGCGGCGGCCGCGTTTGTGTGTTTTCGGGTGTTCGATATCGCCAAGCCGTTCCCTATTCGCCGCCTCGAAGCGCAACCCGGGGGCTGGGGCATCATGCTCGATGATCTGGTCGCGGGGTTGTACGCGAACCTCGCGGTGCGACTGGGGCGCTGGGCGCTGGGCGTCTCGTGAAGGCGGCGCTCATCGCGGTCGGCACCGAATTGTTGTGGGGTGATCGGGTCGAGACCAACACGGTGACGCTCTCGGACGCGTTGGGGGCGCGCGGGGTCGAGGTCGCGGCCAAGACCGTGGTCGGCGACGATGAGGAATCGCTCGCGCGCGCCGTGTCGGACGCGATGGCGCGCGCGCCGCTCGTGATCCTGACCGGAGGGCTCGGCATCACGCACGACGACATCACCACGCGGACGATCGCGCGGGTGGCCAAGCGGCGTTTGGTATTGCGGGACGACGTGTTGGCCGACATCCGCGAGGCGTACCGACGCCGGGGGCGCGAGGCGCCGCCCGCGAGCGAACGACAAGCCCTATTGCCGGTGGGCGCCGAGGCGCTGCCGAACCCCGTGGGCATCGCGCCCGGGATTCGCCTCAGCGAGGGAGGCGCGCACGTCGTGGCGTTGCCCGGGGTCCCGGCGGAGATGCGGGCGATGTTCGACGCGTCCGTGGCGCCGTGGCTCGCGGAACTCGGCGCGGGTGATCCGATCCCGCGGCGCACCGTCCACCTCTTCGGGCTTGGCGAGTTGGAGGTGGATCGACGGTTGTCGGACCTCTTTCGCGAGGCCGCGTGTGAGACCGGAATTTTGGCGTCGCCCAAAGGCGTGGAGGTTCGGCTGCGCGCCCGAACGACCGATCGCGGCGTCGAGGAATTGGACCGCGTGGTCGCGGAGATCACGCGCCGGTTGGGGGACGCGGTGTACGGGCACGACGGGGTCGCTATGGAATCGGTCGTCGGCGACCTCCTGCGCGCCAAGGGATGGACCTTGGCCGTGGCGGAATCCTGCACCGGCGGGTTGGTCGGGCATCGGCTCACCGACGTGTCGGGGAGCTCGCGGTACTTTATGGGCGGCTGGGTCACGTACGCAAACGAAACTAAGACGCAATGGTTGGGTGTGGACCGCGCGCAACTGGCGGCGCACGGCGCGGTGAGCGAGCCGGTGGCCGCGATGATGGCCGAGGGCGCGCGCCGCGCCGCGGGCAGCGATGTGGCGCTGGCATTGACCGGCATCGCGGGTCCGGAGGGGGGTTCTCCGGAGAAACCGGTGGGCACGCTGGTGGTCGGGCTCGCCACGGCGCGGGGTACGGAGACGACGCGCTGGCGGTTTTCCGGCACCCGCGCGGACACCAAGCTCGCGTTCTCGCAGTTCGGACTCAACGCGGTGCGGCGGTTGCTCGCGAACGCGTGAACACACGGCCCGGCCTGCGGCCTGCCGATGATCGGGACGCGGTGCGCAGTTTCGTGGCGGCGCACGTCCCGGATGCGTGGGCCGTTGGCTTGGCGGCGCTGCGGGATCAATGGACCTCCGTCGCGTCCGGCATCCGGTGGGTGCAGCCGGACGGCGCGCACGTGACGGTGGCGTTTTTGGGACCGGTTCCCCGCGAGCGCGTGCCCGCGTTGGCCGAACGCTTACGCGAGGCGGCAAGGGCGTGCGCGCCCTGTCGGGTGGCCGCGGACTCGATCGGCGTGTTTCCGCATCCGGGGCGCGCCGCGGTCTTGTGGCTGGACATCAAGGACCGTGGCGAGGGATTGCGGCGGGTGCACGCGCGCGTGGCCGAGGCGCTGATCCACGAGGGGTTTGCGTCCGAGGAGCGGGCGTTTCACCCGCATGTGACGTTGGGGCGGTGGCGCACCCCGCCGCCGCGCGACCGCGTCGAGGCGCTGCTCACAACACCCGTGCCCCCGGGGTTGCGCGGGACCGCGGGGGAGTGGACCGTGACCGAGATCCGGTTGATGGCGAGTCGGCTGACCCCGCAGGGGTCGATCTACACGGTGATGGCGGCGCTGCCGCTCATGGGGACTTCGGCGACTTGAGAGACACCGACGGGAGGAATCGAGGATGATCGCAAAGGATGCAAAGGACAAGGAACAACAGAACAACCGCATGAAGGCGCTGGATCTGGCGCTCGCGCAATTGGAGAAACAATTCGGCAAGGGCACGATCATGCGCTTGGGTGCGGACGGCGCGGTGGCCGAGATCGCCATCATCCCGTCGGGCTCGTTGGGATTGGACATCGCGTTGGGGGTCGGCGGGTTGCCGCGCGGCCGGATCGTGGAGATCTTCGGCCCGGAATCCTCGGGCAAGACCACGCTGTCGTTGCAAGCGGTCGCCGCGGCGCAGGCCGATGGGGGCGTGGCCGCGTTCATCGACGCGGAACACGCGTTGGACATGGCGTACGCCAAAAAGTTGGGGGTGAACACCGACGACTTGCTGGTCTCGCAACCCGACACCGGGGAGCAGGCGCTGGAGATCACCGAAACGCTGGTGCGCAGCGGCGCATTGGACGTGGTGGTGGTGGATTCGGTCGCCGCATTGGTACCACGCGCCGAGTTGGAGGGCGAGATGGGCGATTCGCACATGGGGCTCCAGGCCCGCCTCATGTCCCAGGCCATGCGCAAGCTCACCGCCGCGATCAGCAAGTCGCACACCACCGTGATCTTCATCAACCAAATCCGGATGAAGATCGGCGTGATGTTCGGCAACCCCGAGACCACCACCGGCGGCAACGCGCTCAAGTTCTACGCCTCGGTGCGCTTGGACATCCGCCGGACCGACGCACTCAAAGACGGTCAAGAGGTGGTGGGCAACCGCGTGCGCGTTAAAGTGGTCAAGAACAAGATGGCGCCGCCGTTCCGGCAGGCGGATTTTGATATCATGTTCAACGAGGGCATTTCCCGCCTCGGCGAGGTGATCGACCTGGGCGTGGAAAAGGGCATCGTCGAAAAAAGCGGCGCCTGGTATGCTTACAAAGGCGACCGGATCGGGCAAGGGCGGGAAAACGCCAAACACTTTCTTCGGGAACAGACCGCGGTCGCCAAGGAGATCGAGTCCCGCATCCGGGAAGCCTACGGTCTGGTTCCACGAATCACCTCGACGCCAAAGGGGGCGGACGCGTGAGTCTCAACATCGATGAACTGCTCAAGGCCGCGGTAGCCAAACGCGGGTCGGACTTGCATCTGAAGGTGGGGTGTCCGCCCACGGTGCGCGTGGACGGACATTTGGAGCCGCTGGACCCCACGGTCCGGCTCACCCAGGAAGACGCGGTGGCCGTGGCGTTCTCGATCATGAACAATTCGCAAAAACAGCGGTTCAAGGAGAAATCCGAACTCGACTTGGCGTACAGCGCGCCGGGCCTCGGTCGATTCCGCGTGAACTGTTATCAGCAGCGCGGCACCGTCAACATGGTGTTCCGGTCGGTGCCCACCAAGATTCTCACGTTCCAAGACCTGCACCTTCCGGCGGTGATCGAGAAGTTGTCGTCCGAGACGCGGGGGCTGATCCTGGTGACCGGGACCACCGGGAGCGGCAAGTCCACCACCTTGGCTGCGATCATCGACTACATCAATCGCACCCGCACCGAAAACATCATCACCATCGAAGATCCGATCGAGTTTTTGCATCGCGACCGCAAGTGTCTGGTCAGTCAACGGGAGATCGGCGCGGATACCGAGTCCTTCGGCACCGCGCTGCGGTCCGCGTTGCGGCAGGACCCGGACGTGATCCTGGTCGGCGAGATGCGCGACTTTGAAACCATCTCCACCGCGCTGGTCGCGGCCGAGACCGGGCACTTGGTGATGAGCACGCTGCACACGGTGGACGCGACCGAAACCGTGAACCGCATCATTTCGGTGTTCCCGCCCTACCAGCAAAAGCAGGTGCGATTACAACTCGCCGGGGTGATCAAGGGGGTCATTTCGCAGCGGCTGGTGCCGAAGATCGACGGCCAGGGCCGTGTGCCCGCGGTCGAGGTCATGGTCGCGACCCAAACCATCCGCGAGTGCGTGATCGACGCGGATAAGACGCGGCGCATTCACGACGTGATCGGGGCGGGCACGTCCCAATACGGGATGCAGACCTTCGACCAATCCTTGGCCCAGTTGTGCCGCGACAAACTCATCGCGTACGAAGAGGCCCTGCGGTGGTCGTCCAACCCCGACGATTTCGCCCTGAAGATGAAGGGCGTGCAGTCCACCGGAGACCTGACGTGGGAAGCCCAGAAGCCGGCTCCGACGCCCGCCCCGGACCCGGGGTTTAAAATCGAGCGGTTCGGGACGTGAACGCAGCCGACATCCGCCGCGCGTTCTGCGAGTTTTTCACGGCCCGCCACGACCACACCCCGGTCCCCAGTTCGTCGCTGATCCCGGCGCAGGACCCCACCTTGTTGTTTACCAACGCCGGCATGGTGCAGTTTAAGCAGACCTTTCTCGGCGAGGACCCGCGACCCTACGTCCGCGCGGTGTCGGTGCAAAAATGCGTGCGCGCCGGCGGCAAACACAATGACCTGGAACACGTGGGGTATACCGGGCGGCATCACACGTTTTTCGAAATGCTGGGCAATTTTTCCTTCGGGGACTATTTCAAGGACGGCGCGATTCGGATGGCGTGGGGGTTCGTCACCGACGTGCTCAAATTGCCGCCGGATCGCCTGTGGGTCACCGTGTTCCGCGAGGACGACGAAGCCGCGCGGCTCTGGCGCGAGGCGGTGGGCGTGCGGCCTGAACGCATCGTGCGTTTGGGGGAGAAGGATAACTTCTGGCAAATGGGCGACACGGGTCCGTGCGGGCCGTGCTCCGAGATCTACGTGGACCAGGGCGCGCACGTCGGGTGCGGCAAACCCACGTGCGGGGTGGGCTGCGACTGCGACCGGTACCTGGAGATTTGGAACCTGGTGTTCATGCAGTACAACCGCGACGCCTCCGGCACGCTCTCGCCGCTGCCGCGTCCAAGCATCGACACCGGGATGGGGTTGGAGCGCGTGGCCGCGGTGACCCAGGGCGTGTTCAGCAACTACGATAGCGACCTGTTCCGGCCGGTGTTGGACGCAATCGGACGGGCCTGCGGGACAACGTACGGACGCGACGTCTCGTCCGACGTATCCATGCGGGTGATCGCGGATCACCTCCGGGCGCTCACGTTCTTATTGTCCGACGGCGTGTTGCCCTCCAACGAGGGCCGTGGTTACGTGGTGCGGCGCGTGCTCCGGCGCGCGGCGCGCCACGGCAAGCTGTTGGGGCTCGACGGCCCGTTCCTGCACGACCTCTCGGCCACCGTGGCGGCGCAGATGCAGGACGCGTATCCCGAATTGGCGCGCAACCGCCAGGCGGTCGCGCGCACATTGCTCGCGGAAGAAGAACGGTTTGCCCAGACCCTCAGCCACGGCATGACGATCCTCTCGGGGCTCGTGGATGAAGCCAAACGCTCCAAGACTCCGAGGCTGACCGGGACCGACCTATTTAAATTGTACGACACGTATGGGTTTCCCATGGACCTGATCGCGGACGTGGCCAAGGAGCACGGCCTGTCCCTGGACGAGGCGGGATTTGCCGCCGCGATGGACGAGCAACGCGAGCGCGCTCGAGCCGCGGGCGGGTTCGAAGCCGAGCAGGTGCAGACCATTTATAAGGAGACGGCGGCCCGGACCGGCCCGACCGAATTTCTCAGCGAAGATGGATTAGACGCGGACGTGCGCGTGCTGGCGATTCTCAAAGACGGCGCGCGGGTGCGCGAGGCGCGCGAAGGCGAACAGGTTGAATTGGTGTTCGATCACACGCCCTGTTACGGCGAGGGCGGCGGCCAGCTCGGCGACCGGGGTGAACTGGTCGGTCCGAACGCGGACGCGGAGATTCGGGATACGGTCATTCCGGTCAAAGGCCTGTACGTGCACGCGGTCGCGATTCGCCGCGGGCGCGTGGTCGAGGGGGACCGGTATCGGGTGAGCGTGAACCGCGCGTCGCGGCAAGCCTGTTCGAACCATCACACCGGTACTCACCTGTTACACGCGATTCTGCGCGAGACGTTGGGCGATCACGTCAAGCAAGCCGGTTCGCTGGTGGCGCCTGATCGCTTGCGATTCGATTTTCACCACTTCGCGCCGCTGTCCCCGCGCGAGTTGGAGCGGGTCGAGCAGGAGGTCAATCGGCGCATCCAGGAAGACCACCACGTTGAGAAGACGGTGATGTCGCAGCGCGACGCGTTGGCGAGCGGGGCGTTGGCGTTTTTCGGCGAAAAGTACGGGGATCAGGTGCGCGTGGTGTCGATCGGGTCGTTCAGCAAAGAACTGTGCGGCGGCACCCACACCCGGGACACGGGTGAACTCGGCTTGTTGAAGATCGTGCGCGAAGCGGGCGTGGCGGCCGGGGTGCGGCGGATCGAAGCCGTGGCCGGTGAACCGGCCTACCTGGCGTCCAAGAAAGACGCGCAGGATCTGGCCGAGATCGCGGGGTTGTTCAAGGCGCCGCCTCACGAAGCCGTGTCCAAGGCGCGCAAGCTGGTGGAGTCCTTGCGGGCGCGCGAACGCGAGATCGAACAACTCAAAACGCGGCTGGCTGGCGGCGGGCGCAGCGAGTCGTCATCGGATCGGGGCCGAACCGTGGCCGGGGTGACCGTGGCGTCGCGCCGGATCGACGGTATGGATGCCAAGGACCTGCGCGCCGCGGCCGACCGCGTGCGCGAGCAAATCAAGTCCGGCGTGGTGGTATTGGGCGCGGTGGCGGGCGATAAGGTGAACATCGTGGCCGCGGTCACGCCGGATTTAGCCGGACGGTTCCACGCGGGCAACCTGGTGCGGGCCGTGGCGGATCTGGTCGGCGGAACCGGCGGCGGAAACGCGACTATGGGACAGGCCGGCGGACGTAACCCCGAGCGGCTCGACGAGGCGCTGGAACGCGTATACGGGTTGGTTGAAGCGATGGCCGGGGCGCGTTAGTCGAAAGGACACTGAAAAACTGGCGTGCCAGCAGGCTGCTCAAAAAGTTCCGGATGCAAGGCCGCAGGGAGGAGGAAACCGGAGCGTACTGGGTCGGTCGTGAGGATTTCCGACGACCGAAAACGCCGCAGATGGACTTTTTCAGCAGCCTGAGAGACTTGATGCGATTCTTGGCGTTGGACGTTGGCGATCGGCGGATCGGCGTGGCGGTGAGCGATGAATTAGGCATCACGGCGCAAGGGGTGAGCACGATTCACCGGCGATCGTGGGCCTCGGACCTGGCCGAGATCGCGCGGCTGGCCGAGCACTGGGACGCGGGCGCGATCGTGGTGGGATGGCCGTTGACGCTCGCCGGCACGGTGGGTCCGCGTGCCCGGATCGTCCAAGACTTCATGACGCGATTGCAAGGCGTGGTACGGGTGCCCATCACCACCTGGGACGAGCGCTTCACCACCGCGACCGCGGAGCGCGTCCTCATTGACGCGGATGTGTCGCGCGCCAAGCGAAAGCAGGTCATCGACAAGGCCGCCGCGGTGGTGATCCTGCAAGATTTCCTCGATGCGCAAACGAATCGGACTTCGACATCCGGCGGCTGACGCGTGGGGAGTCGGTGCGCGGAGGCGACCGTGCGTCGGGTAAGACGTTCCATGGCTCCGAACACCCTGGTCCTCGTGGCGACGCTCGCCGTGTTGGCGGTGGGCACGCACGTGGCCGCGTTTTTGCTGGTGCCCATCGCTAGTGGGGGCGACCCCATCCGGTTCGAGATCGCGGAGCGCGAATCCCTGGCATCGGTGGCGGCGCGGCTTGCGCGCGACGGCGTGATTCACAACCGATTCGAGTTTGTACTGCTTGGGCGCGTGACCGGACGGGACCGGCGGCTCCAAGCCGGCGAATACGCGCTGCAGCCGTCCATGCGGCCGCTGGAAATTCTCGATCACTTCTGGCGCGGGACCGTGGTGCTGCACCCGGTCACCATCCCGGAAGGGTACACGGTCCGTCAGATCGCGGACGCGTTCGGCGCGGCCGGGATCGGAGATCCCGACGCGTTATTGGGGTTGGCCGAATCTCCCGAGTTCGCGCGCGAACTCGGGGTCGAGGCGCCCACGCTGGAGGGCTATTTGTTCCCGGACACGTACGCGTTGCCGCGTCGCATCGCGAGCGCCGACATTCTCCGTCGGATGGTGGAGCGGTTCCGGGAGGTGTATCAGGCCGAGTGGGCGTCGCGGGCCGCGGACATGGGGCTGACGCAGCACCAAGTGGTCACGCTCGCATCCATCATCGAGAAAGAAACCGGCGCGGGCCACGAACGTCCGACGATCTCCGCGGTGTTTCACAACCGGCTCCGCATGCGGATGCCGCTGCAAAGCGATCCCACCGTGATCTATCCGATCAAAAACTTTGACGGGAATTTGCGCAAAGTCGATTTAATCCGCGACACGCCCTATAACACCTATCGTCGCCGCGGGTTGCCGCCGGGCCCCATCGCGAACCCGGGCCGCGACGCGTTGGAAGCCGCATTGTATCCCGCGGGGGTGGATTATCTGTTTTTTGTGGCGCGCAACGACGGCACCCATCAGTTCTCGCGCACGCTGCGCGAACACAACCGCGCCGTAAATGAATTTCAACGCCGAGGGCGCCGCGCCGCGTCGCAGGGCGCGTGACCGACGTATCCGCGGCGACGCCGCGCCTGTAGGGGCGTATGGCCCCATACGCCCCTACGAAAACCGTGAGCACGCAGGCCGGCGCAGATGGCCTTGCATGGACAGGCTCCAAGGAGGTCTGAGTGCATCCCAATTTGATCGAAATCGGTCCGATCGTCATTCGCTGGTACGGATTGATGTACCTCACCGCGTTTCTGGTGGGGGGCTGGTTGTTGGGCAAAGAGATCGCGCGCAAGGGCCTGCGGATTTCGGACGACGACAAGTGGTCGTTCCTCACGCTCGTGCTCTTTTCCGGCATCCTGGGCGGTCGCCTCTACTATGTGGCGTTCAATTGGCCGTACTACGGCGCGAACCCCGCGGAGATCCCAGCGATCTGGCACGGCGGGTTGGCGATCCACGGCGGCCTGATCGGCGGCACGTTGGGCGGGTGGTGGTGGGTGCGCAAACACCGCATCCCGTTCTGGCAACTGGCAGACGCGAGCGCGCCATCGATCCTGCTGGGCCAAGCCTTCGGCCGTTTCGGGAACTTCATGAACGGGGAGGTGCACGGCTTCCCGACCACGTTGCCGTGGGGCATCGTGTTTCCGCCGACCAGCCCGGCGGGGCAGGAATTTCCGGGTATGGCGGTCCATCCTGCGATGCTGTACGAATTGGTATTGAACGTGATCGGCTTTGCGATCATGTGGTCGCTACGTCGTCGTCCCACTCGGGATGGGTTTCTGATCTTCGTGTATCTGATCTTGTACGGAGCGATTCGGGCATTCGTCAGCAGTTTCCGAGCCGAGGACCTGATGTTGGGCGGCATCCGCGCGCCCTACGTGGTGAGCGCCGCGATGATCGTGGTCGGCGTGGGCGCCATTGTCTCGTATCGGTTGTGGACCGCCGATTACGAGGTGCGTCCTCGCCGGTCTCGCGCGTAACGAGGGTCTTGGTACGTCAACCGAACAGGGAAGACTTTCAGCCCGCGTGGTGGCTGCGCAACCGCCACGCCCAAACTATCTGGCGTCGGTTCATGGGCCGCACGCCGTCGATGACGTACCGACGCGAGCGGCTCGAGACGTCGGATGGGGACTTTCTCGATCTGGATTGGCTCGATCCGCCGCCACGCCCAACAACGCCGCTCGTCATCGTGCTGCACGGCCTGGAAGGGTCGTCACGGGCCAAATACGTGTTGGGTCTGCTCGTCGAGGCGTCGGCGCGCGGTTGGGACGGCGTGGCCGTGAACTTTCGCTCGTGCAGCGGGGAACTCAACCGGCTGCCGCGGTTCTATCACTCCGGAGAGACGAACGATGTGGATCGGATCGTTGCCTCGCTGATCGCCCGTTCACCCCATCGTCCCCTCGCCCTTGTCGGGTTTTCACTCGGGGGGAATGTCTTGCTCAAGTGGTTGGGCGAGCGCGGTGACACGACACCGGAGCAGGTCTGGGCCGCGGCGGCGGTGTCGGTGCCGTACGATTTAGGCGTGGCCGCGCACCGGGTGGATCACGGCTTCGGCCGGGTGTATGGACGCGTGTTTTTACGGACGTTGAAGGCCAAGGCTTTGGCGAAGGCGGAGCGGTTTCCCGGGTTGATCGACGTGGAACGTGTGCGGCGCTTGTCGAGTTTCGCGGCGTTCGACGAACACGTGACCGCGCCGATCCACGGATTCACGGGCGCGCGAGATTATTGGACGCGGTCGAGCTGCGTGCCGTGGCTTGCACACATCCGCCGACCCGTGTTACTGATCAGCGCGCACGACGATCCGTTTTTGCCGGCACCGCACCTGCCGCGCGAAGCCGTGACGCGCTCGTCGTGGTTGCAGGCGGACTTTAGCGAGCGCGGCGGCCATGTCGGGTTCGTGCACGGACCGTGGCCGTGGGCGCCGTCGTATTGGGTGGACCGCCGCGCCATGGATTTTTTGGACACGATGCGAACCAAGGAGGGATGGTGATGTCACCGGAACAACGGTTGACCGCGCTCGGCCTGGCGCTGCCCCCGCCTCCCAAGCCCGTCGCATCTTATGTTCCGGCGGTGCGTAGCGGGGATGTCTTATTTCTGAGCGGAATCCTGCCCATGAAAGACGGCAAGCCCGCGTGGACCGGCAAGATTGGCCGAGAGTTGACCGTGGAGCAAGGCGCGGAAGCCGCGCGCCTGGCATGTTTGAACGCCCTGGCGGTGGTGAAGGCTGAACTCGGCAGCCTCGACGCGGTCGCGCGGATCGTGCGTCTGAGCGGCCACGTGGCCTCGGCCGAGGGCTTCACGCAACAGCCGGCCGTGGTCAACGGCGCGTCGGACCTGTTGGTCGCCATCTTCGGCGACGCGGGCCGTCACGCCCGGCTGGCCTTGGGCGCGTACGAGTTGCCGCTGGGCGCGGCGATCGAGTTGGAACTGATCGTCCATGTCCGCTAGAGGCGGAGGTTGATCGGAGACCCGTGCCCAATCCATTTATTCACATCGAGCTTCAAACTCAAGACCCGTCGCAGGCGAAAACATTTTACGCCGCATTGTTTCACTGGCGATTCGAGGACGTACCAGGTCTGGACTACGCGATGATCAACGTGGGCGACGGCACCGGCGGAGGGCTGATGCGGGCCAAGTCTCCGGACGCCCCGTCGCAGTGGATTCCGTTCATTGCGGTCGACGACGCGCGCGCGACCACGGATCGGGTCGCAGCCCTTGGCGGGCGGGTTCTCAAGGGGCCGTGTGAAATCCCGGGATACGGTTGGTATAGCGTCATCAGGGATCCCACGGGCGCGACCTTCGGCGTGTGGACGCGCGAAGGACGTTGACCCGCGCGTCACACGCGCGAAACGACTCGGGAAACATCGCGTGGAGACCGCGCCGCCCAGGGCGGCGTCACGCGGGACCCGTCCCTCCGTCCTGTTGCGCCGCGTCCCGCGATTGACGGAGTTTGCGGCCCTTGCGTAAGATTCCGTCATGGAATGGCTGGTGATCTACGCCGCGGTCGGCGCGGGCGCGGGCCTGCTCGCCGGCCTGTTGGGGGTTGGCGGCGGCGTGGTCGTGGTTCCCTGTCTGGCGGTGGCGTTTCAGGCGCAAGGGATCGGCGAACGGTTCGTGATGCCGATGGCCTTGGGCACGTCGTTGGCGGCCGTTGTGTTGACCGCGGCGGCGAGCGCGGCCGCGCACCACGGCCGCGGCGCGGTGCGTTGGCCGGTCGTGCGGGCGCTGGCGCCGGGGTCGGCGGTGGGCGCGTTCGGCGGGGCGTGGATCGCGTCGCGCGCGTCGTTCGCCGCGCTCACCCTGGTGTTTGCGGGATTCTTGTGGGTGGTGGCCACGCGTTTACTGCGCGATGCGTCGCCGGGACCCGATCGGGCATTGCCTCCGGCGCGGGTGTTGGCGGCGGTGGGCGGGCTCATCGGGTGCGTCTCGGGGGTGGTGGGGATCGGGGGCGGCACCATGTCCGTCCCGTTTCTCGTGCGCCATCGCGTCCCCTTTCCCCACGCCATCGGGACCGCGGCCGCGGCGGGCCTGCCGATCGCGCTGGCCGGCGCGGTCGGGTATATCGTCAACGGCCTCGGGCTTGTCGGGGCGCCGTCACAGAGCCTGGGATTCGTCCATCTGCCCGCGTTGGCCGGCGTGGCCGCGGCGAGCGTGGCTGCAGCGCCGTTGGGGGCGGGACTCGCGCATCGGATGCCGACCGATCGACTCAAGATCGTGTTTGCTGGATTGCTCTATGTGGTGGGCGCGAAACTCGCCTGGTCGGTGTTTTAGACCGACGCGACAACCGATCGTCGGCTTTACTCGATCGGGTTCATGCGGATGGTCGCTTTCTCCCGCAATCCCGCCAGAAACTGATCACGCTTGGCGTCCCCGCGTTCGCGCACCAAGCGTTTTCCGGCCAGATCGCGGGCGTCTTCGATCGGCATGTCCGCGAAGTCCTCGCGGTGGCGCTCGATATACGCGTCAACATCCTGGGGCGCGATCATCACGAAAAAATAGATCCGCTGGTCGAGAAATTCGCTGACGCGCAACTCGTCGGTGATCCAGGCTTTGAGGTCGTCGCGATCCCACCCCAGCCGGTCCAACGCGCGGGTCAACCCTTCCGGCCCGCCGAGTCCGAAGGCCACGGCCGAGATCCTGGCGGCGATCTGGGTCCCGTCGGGCAGGGGAATCGCGAAGCGATCCGCTTCGTCCAGCAGCAGGCGACGATCCACCAGGTCGCGCACGGTGTTGTCGACGGATCGCGCGGGTTGTCCGGACAGTTCGTCATACGCGGCGACGTCGCTGAGCGTGACCAGCCGACCGTTGACGGACGCGAGAATGCGTTCGACCACGACCGCATGAACCGCGGTGGTGGCGAACGCCGCAGTCAACACCCACGCGGATGCTCCCCATGCCACGGCGCGGGCCGCGCGGGCCGTGGCACGGATCACCCGGGTCCTGGTCAACCGATCGTGCAGCGCGCGTTTGCTCGGCGGGAACGCCGCCGGGACAAACCCCAGCCCGAGCGGTAACCAGGACAACAGATAGCCGGCGGGCCGAACCAACGCCTGTTCCCATGACGGTTCACGTCCGTCCATGCCAACGACGCGGATTCCGCAGAGCATTTTGCCAGGGGTTTGCCCGCCGTGGCGTGTGAACCAGCCGATGTACACCCACGCGAGCCCGATCCATAACAACATGAAGGAGCCGGACAAGGCCTCGGCAAGATCCGTGGAGAAAAATCGCGCGCCGGATGCTCGCGCCCCCAACGACGCGCCCCACACGCCCAGCGCCAGGAATCCGCCGTAGAGCAGGGACACGATTCCCCAATCAACGAACATGGCGATCGCCCGCCGGAACACGCCGGCGGGACGGATGGTATCGAGCGAGCCCGCGGGCGTGGCGGGGGGCTCGGGACCGGAACCGATGGCCTCCTCGCTAAACATGTCTCGGATCTGATGCGGGTTGGGGGCCGCCCAACCCACCCCACGCGTAGTGGAGAATGGTCAACGCGGCCACGCCCGCGGTTTGCGCGCGAAGGACCGCGCGGCCGAGCGAGACCACGACGCACCCGGCGGCGCGCGCCTGGTCGAGTTCCTCCTCCTCGAACCCCCCTTCCGGACCGACCACGAGCGAGACCTCGTCGGCCGGGGGACGGGTTGATAACTCGGATCGGAGAAAGCGTCGGGTTTCGCGTTCGCCCAGCAGCCAACGGATCGACTGATCGCCGGACCGGGATTCAAGCCAGTCGGCCAGCGACACGACGTCATCCACGAACGGAATGGTGAGTCGTTCGGACTGCTGCGCGGCTTCCAGCGCGATGGCGCGCCAGCGTTCGATCTGGCGCGTTGATCGGTCGTGTTTGGGGCGCACCACGGTTCGGCGGGTGATCAACGGCACGAGTCGGTGAACGCCCAATTCCGTGGTCTTCTGGATGACGGCGTCCATGTGATCGCCTTTGAGCACGGCATGGGCAAGGGTGACGCGAGGCCCGGGCGCCGTCTCGTCGGTCAGCGGCTCGACCACGCGTCCGCAGACGCGCTGCGCGGCCGTTTCCACCAGCGCGACCCGCAACCGTTGGCCGTTGTCCGACACCACCGTAATCCGGTCCCCCTCCCGGTACCGTAGGGCGCCCGCGAGGTGACGGGCCAGAGCGCCCGTGATGGTGACCGCGTCGCCCTGGATCGACCCTGGGGCGAGGAAGAAGTGCGGCATGGCTATGCGCCTGTCCATGACGGGCCGTCTGCGGCGTTGTCGGAAGGCGTTGTGTCCTCACGTACGAACCAGTACGCTCCGGGCGCAACACCTTCCTCCGCCTTGCATCCGACCCATCCTGAACAGGCGCCGCTGTCGCGGGTAGACGGGCACACGCCTAGTCGAATAGATTCTTGACTTTGGCGAAGATTCCGACGGGCTCCCCGTTGACGTCCTCGCCGTCCAGTTTGGCCAGTTCCTCGACCAGTTCTCGTTGGCGGGCGGTCAATTTCGTCGGCACCACCAGGCGGATACGGACCAGCAGGTCGCCGCGTCCGCCGCCGTGCATGTCGGGCAAGCCGTGTCCGCGAAAGGTCAAGACCTTGCCGTGCGGCGTGCCCGCCGGGAACTTGAGGGTGACGGTTTTGCCTTCCAACGTGGCGGCGTCCAGTTTGCCCCCCAGCGCGGCTTTGGCGAACGAGACCGGAGCTTCACAAATCAAATTTGCCCCGTCGCGCGTGAAGATGGGGTGCGGTTTGACCACGATGACCACGTACAGATCCCCGGGCGGGGCCCCGCCTTCGCCCGGCGCGCCCTTGCCGGTCAATCGCAGATTGGTGCCGTCTTCGACCCCGGCCGGAATCCAGACCGAGAGCACGCGGTCGTGTTGCGCGCGTCGTTCGCCGTGACACGTCGGGCATTTTTCGGCAATGATCCTGCCTTGGCCGTGGCACTGCGAACACGTGCGGCTGACCGCAAAGAACCCCTGTTGGAAGCGCAGTTGCCCCGCGCCCTTACACGTCGGACAGGTCCCGATGGCGGTGGCGTTTTTCGCCCCGGTGCCGCGGCAGGCGGAGCAGTCTTCCCAATGGGGGACTTTGATCTTGGCTTCCTTGCCGGTCAGGACGTCTTCCAGCGAGACTTCGAGCGTGTATTTGAGGTCCGAGCCTTGGGTCCCGCGACGGCGGCGCGAGCGTCCGGTGGACGCGCCGAAAAAGTCCTCGAAGATGTCGTTGAACATGTCGCCGACATTGGCGTCGAACCCGCCGGTGAATCCGCCGCCGCCCGCGCCCGCGGAAAACGCCTCGTGGCCGTAGCGGTCGTAGGTCTGCCGCTTGTGCGCGTCGGACAACACGCTGTAGGCTTCGTTGACTTCCTTAAAATGCGCTTCGGCCGCCTTGTCGCCCGGATTGCGGTCCGGGTGGTACTTCATGGCGAGCTTGCGGTACGCCTTCTTGAGATCGTCTTCGCTCGCGGTGCGGGGCACGCCGAGCAGTTCGTAATAGTCGCGGGTTTTGGCCACGGGGTCGGGGTCCTGCCGAGCGCCGGGCGTTCGCGGGAACGCCCGGCGCAGCGTGAGTGGTGGTTATTTCTTGTCTTTGTCGACTTCTTCGTACTGCGCGTCGACCACGTTGTCGTCCTTGGGTTGCTCGGCCCTGCCGTCTCCAGCCGCGGGGCCGGCTCCCGGCTGCGCCCCGGAGGCCGCGGTCTTCTTGTACATTTCCTCGGCTAATTTGTGCGAGGCGGTCTGGAGCGCGCTCACCGCGGCCCGAATTGCGGCGGGATCATTGGTTTCGACCGCCTTCTTCGTCTCCGCGATTTTTTCGGTCACCGCGTTGCGGTCGCTGTCCGAGAGTTTGTCGCCGAACTCGTTCAGCGATTTTTCCACGCTGTAGATGGCGGTGTCGGCTTCGTTGCGCGCCTCAACCGCTTCCTTGCGTTTTTTGTCCTCCTCGGCGTGCGACTGGGCGTCCTTGACCATCTTGTCGATCTCGTCCTTCGAGAGCCCTGACGACGCGGTGATGCGGATGGACTGTTCCTTGTTGGTGCCCAGGTCCTTGGCCGAGACGTGGACGATGCCGTTGGCGTCGATGTCGAACGTGACTTCGATTTGCGGCACGCCGCGCGGCGCCAGCGGCAGCCCCACCAGGTCGAACTGTCCGAGCAGTTTGTTGTCGGAGAACATCTCGCGTTCGCCTTGCCCCACGCGGATGGTCACCGCGCTCTGGTTGTCGGCCGCGGTCGAAAACGTCTGGCTCTTTTTGGTCGGGATCGTGGTGTTGCGGTCGATCAATTTGGTGTACACGCCGCCCAACGTCTCGATGCCCAGCGACAAGGGCGTGACGTCCAACAGCAACACGTCTTTGACTTCGCCCTTGAGCACCGCGCCCTGGATGCCGGCGCCGATCGCCACCACTTCATCCGGGTTCACGCCCTTATGCGGTTCCTTGCCGAAGAACTCGCGGACGATCTGCTGGACCTTGGGCATGCGGGTCATGCCGCCCACCAGCACCACCTCGTCGATTTGTTTGGCGGACAACCCCGCGTCCGACAACGCGCGACGGCACGGCTCGACCGTGCGTTGGACCAGGTCATCGACCAACTGCTCCATTTTCGCCCGGCTCAGTTTCATGACCAGGTGTTTGGGGCCGCTCGCGTCGGCCGTGATAAACGGGAGGTTGATCTCGGTTTCCTGCGACGCCGACAACTCGATCTTGGCCTTTTCCGCGGCCTCCTTGAGCCGTTGCAAGGCCATCTTGTCTTTGCGCAGGTCGATGCCCTGATCGCGTTTGAACTCGTCAACCAGCCAATCCATGATGCGCAGGTCGAAGTCGTCCCCGCCCAGAAAGGTGTCGCCGTTGGTGGATTTGACTTCGAACACTCCGTCCCCGATTTCAAGGATCGAGATGTCGAACGTGCCCCCTCCCAGGTCGTACACCGCGATCTTTTCGTCCTTCTTCTTCTCCAACCCGTACGCGAGCGACGCGGCGGTGGGCTCGTTGATGATGCGCAACACCTTCAAGCCCGCGACCTCTCCCGCGTCCTTGGTGGCCTGGCGCTGGCTGTCGTCGAAATACGCGGGGACCGTGATCACGGCTTCCGTGACCGGCTCTCCCAAATAGTCCTCGGCGGTCTGCTTCATTTTTTGCAGAATCATGGCCGAGACTTCGGGCGGGCTGTACGACTTGCCGCGGATCTCCACGTGGGCGTCGCCGTTTTTGGCGTCGACCACCTTGTACGGCAGGCGCTTCATGGCCTCGCGAACCTGCGCGGACGCGAACTTGCGACCCATCAACCGTTTCACCGAATAGATCGTGTGTTCCGGGTTGGTGATGGCCTGCCGCTTGGCGATTTGCCCGACCAAACGCTCGCCCTTGTCGGAAATGGCGACCACCGACGGCGTGGTGCGACTCCCTTCGGCGTTGGCAATGACGACCGGGTCGCCCCCGGACACAATGGCCACGCACGAATTGGTGGTGCCGAGATCAATACCGATGACTTTACCCATACAGTCTCCTTTCACTCTCCGTGAGATCAATACGTGTTCTGAACGCGGCGTCCCGCGTGGGGACGGCGGATCGGACGCGGCGTGGATCGTTCCGGAAAATCGCGCGCAAACCGCGTGGTTCTATCACGTCCTGGTGGCCTCCCGCAAGTCGGTGCGACATCATGTGGCGTCGGGCTTTTTGCTGACCGTGACCATGGACGGGCGCAAAATCCGGCCGTGTAACAGGTACCCGCGTTGCGCTTCTTCCACGACCGTGTCCGGGTCGCGGTCCGCGGCGTCGATCTGCGCGAGCGCTTGGTGGAACGCGGGGTCGAACGGTTTGCCGACCGCGTCAATGGGCTCGCAGCCGTTCTTGTGCAGCGCGTCGTGAAATTGCCGGACGATCAAGGCCAGGCCGTCCACGATCGAGGCGTCGGCTTGCGCGCCGCGCGCGTGCGCAACGGCCCGTTCCAAGTTGTCGACGATCGGGAGCAGCTCCTTGAGCACCTTTTCGGCCGCGAACTTGGTGTAATCCTGTTGATCGCGTTGCGCGCGCCGTTTGTAGTTGTCGAATTCCGCGTACAGCCGCAGATACCGGTCCTTGGCGTCCGCGCACTCGCGATCCTTGGCTGCGAGGTGCGCCTCCCAGTCCGCGCCGCCGGTTTCCGGCGATTCGGCCGCGGCGCTCTCGGGCGCGGCGCCGTCCGGTGTCATGCGTTCTCCTTGTTCCGGTTCCATGGCGCTCCTGACGTGATCATCGTTGTCCGGCGGTGTCCCCGTGTCCGGGGTCGGCGCCGGTCTGGTCCTGCAAACACTCGCCCAGTAACGCCGCGAACCGGTTGACCAGCGGGATCACGCGTTCGTATTCCATGCGCATCGGGCCCAACACGCCCAGCGTGCCGAAGGCGTGTTCGCCGCACCGATAACTCGCGACTACCAGGCTTAAGTCGTTGGCGCCCAGGGCCGCGTTGTCGGACCCGATAAAGACGCGCACGCCGTCGGTATTCAGGCTTTTTTCGATCAGCGTACTCATCATGTAGGTTTCTTCGAACGTCTTAAACAGCGCTTTCATGCGCTCCACGTCCGAGAATTCCGGGAGCCCGAGAATGTTGCCCGCGCCCTCCACGTACACCTCGCCGGCCTGCTGCGTGAACGTGCCCTGGGCCGCGGCGAGCACGCGCTCCATGAGGCGGTCGTAGTCGCGTTTCTGTCCCCGCATTTCTTCCAGGAGCCGCTCGCGGATCACGGCCAGGTCCTGACCCGAAAAACGCGTGTTCAATTCGTCCGCGATGCGGCGCAGTTGTTCGGGCGCGGGGTCCGCGTCCAGGTCGATGCGTTTGTGGTGCACGAAGCCGTCGCCCATGAGAAAGACCGCTAACACCTGGGGACCGCCCAGCCGGAAAAACTCGACTTGTTTCAAGCGATGAGTGACGGACTTGGGTCGCGCCACCACGCCGGTGTAGTGCGACAACAAGGAGAGCAGCTTCGAGGTTTCTTGCAACGTGTTTTTCAGGTCGTCGGCCAGGGCGAGGTGGATCGTCGTGGGTGGGGAGTCCGGCGGATCGATTTGCCCCGTGGTTAAGAGGTCGTTGACGTACACGCGATACGCTTTTTCCGTGGGGATGCGCCCGGCCGACGTGTGCGGCTGGGCCAAATACCCCAGCTCCTCCAGGTCCGCCATGACATTGCGAATCGTGGCAGGGCTCAACCCCAGCTCCGTATTTTTGGTCAGGGTGCGCGATCCCACCGGCGTGGCGGTCCTGATGTAACACAGGATGGTTGCGCGGAGAATTTCTTGGTCCCGAGAAGGAAGATCCATTCGTTCAGCTCTAGAGCCTGCGATGCCCGAGTAAGTTAGCACTCACTAAGCGAGAGTGCTAACAGGAAATGTAGCAATCAACAAGTGAGGTTGTCAAGTTTTCAGGCAGAACAACCGGGTCGGGTATGGTACCGCATGGTCCAAACGCGGGGTTGTTGACGGTGTGGTCGCTCTGGATGCGTTAAGGGGATCGTTGTCGTTCGGCCAACAGCGCGAGGCCTTCGAGGGTGAGATGAGGCTTGACGGTGTCGATGCACTCGGAGGCCGGGGCGATCAACGGGGTGAGGCCGCCGGTGGCCACGACCCGGCATCGCGCTCCCAATTCTTTTTGGATCCGCCGGATGATGCCGTCCACCAAACACGCATGGCCCAGAATCATCCCGGTTTGCATGCTGCTGGCGGTGTCGCGGCCGATTACGGTTGGAGGAAGCACCCATTCAACCTTGGAGAGTTTGGCGGCGCGAGCGGTCAGGGCCTCGGCGGAGATCGCGGCGCCCGGCGCAATCACGCCGCCGAGATATGCGCCGTCGGCCGACACGACGCAGAACGTGGTGGCGGTGCCGAAATCCACGATGATCAATGGGCCGCCGAACGCGTCGAAGGCCGCGGCAGCGTTCACGAGGCGGTCGGCGCCGATTTCATCGGGGTTGGTGTACCCGATGGACAGGCCGAGCGGCGCGGTGTGTCCGACCACCGTCGGGGTCACCCCGAAGTACCGATCAAGCAGTTCCGAGAACACCGGGGTGAGGTTGGGGACCACGCTGGAAATGATGGCTTCGGACGGACGCGCGGGTCCCGCGTCGCGGAGCAGTTCGCGAAGGGTCAACCCGTATTCATCGGCGGTGCGTCCGCCGTGGGTGGCAAGGCGCCACTGGCTGATGAGGCTCCGTCCGCTGAACAGGCCGACTACGACATTGGTGTTTCCGATGTCGACGGCGAGCAGGAGGGGGGCGCCGGCCCCGGGCCGTGTGCCGCGCCGACCGCGCCGCGCCGCGGTCGTTACGTGGTCTGTGGAGCGAGAGTTCGGCACAACAACACCTCTCCGGTATGGATGGCGCGCTCCCCGTCGCGCGTTCGGACGATCAGCCGTCCCTGGGGATCGAGGCCGTGGTCGATGCCCTCGACGAGGCCTCCGGGGGTGGACACCGCAACCATTGCGCCGAACGTGGCGCTGGCCGACCGCCAGCGAGCCCTCAGGGTCTCGATCCCGTGAGGGAGTTCGCCGCTCACCTGGTGCACCTCATTGAGGATTGCCGCGGCCAATCGCTGTCGGTCCGTCACGGTCCCCGACGCGTCCAATAGGGAGGTCGCGGTATCGCGGAACGATTCGGGAAACGCCGCGGCCCGGTTGTTGACGTTGACCCCAATGCCGATGACCACGGCGCTCGCTGCGTCGCTGACCGCGCCGTGCCGCGTCTCCAGTAGGATGCCGGCGACCTTGCGTCCGCTGATCAACACGTCGTTGGGCCATTTGACCAGCCCGGACATTCCCGTTACGTGTTCAATCGCGTCCCGCGTGGCCAACGCGGCGGCCAGCCCGACCCACGGCCGCGCATCAGCGGCGACGCGCGGTCGCACAATGATCGATATCGCCAACGCGGTGCCGTGCGGGGTACGCCACTCGCGTCCCGCGCGTCCGCGTCCGTTGGTTTGTGAATCAGCCAACAGGGCCGTCCACTCGGGCGCGTCTTGGGCGGCAAGGTCCAGCGCGAGCGTGTTGGTCGAGGGCACTTCGTCGAAGACGTGCAGATGCCAGGCGGCCGGGTCGTTGAGGCCGCGTTGGATGGCGTCACGATTCAAGCCGGCCATACGTCCATGTGCAGATCAGCGGCCGGCGACGAGTGGGTGAGCGCGCCGACCGACACAAGGTCGACGCCCGACGCCGCGATGTCGCGGACCGCGGCCAGGGTGATGCCGCCGGAGACTTCCACGAGCGCGCGGCCTTTGATGAGCGCGACGGCCGCGCGGATGTCCGCCAGCGCCATGTTGTCCAATAGAATGACATCGGCTCCGGCGTCCAATGCCTCGGAGACCTCGTCCAGGGTTTGCACTTCGACCTCGATCTTTAGACCGTGCCGACCTTCGGCACGGGCGCGCCGGACCGCGGCCGGGATGCCGCCGGCGAGGGCCAGGTGGGTGTCCTTGATCAGGATGCCGTCGTCGAGTCCGAAGCGGTGATTGACTCCGCCCCCGCATCGGACCGCGTATTTGTCCAGGACGCGCCATCCAGCCGGACACTTCCTGGTGTCGGCGACCTTGGTCGTATAGCCTCGGACGGCATCCACGTAAGATCGGGTCACGGTCGCGACCCCGCAGAGGCGCTGGAGGATATTGAGCGCCACGCGCTCGCCGGTCAATAGCGCGCGGCCATCTGCGCGGACCGTCAGCACCGGATCGCCCGCCAGGACCATCCGGCCGTCCTCGATACGGTGCTCGATTACGGCGTGTTGATCCAACGTCTGAAACACGAGCGCCGCGACCGTCCCGCCGGCGACCACGGTCTGGTTCTTGGCGCTGATCCGGCCGATCGCGGGGACGGGGTCGGTGAACAACGCCCGTGTCGTGGCGTCTCCCCGGCCGATGTCCTCGGCTAAGGCTCGCTCAACGAACTCGCGGAGCACGGCGGGCGTCGCGATCACGGCGAGCCGCTCCCGCCAAGTCTGGCGAGTTGCTCCGAGAGCGTGCGATGCTGTTCGCACAGTTCCGCGCGGCGGCGATCATGATCCGCAATGACGTCAGGCGGAGCTTTCGCGGTGAACTGCGGGTTCTTCAGCTTGGTCTCGATTCGTAACAATTCGGCCTGGGTCTCGCGAAGGTTTTTGTGGAGTCTGGTACGTTCCTTTTCGAGGTCAACGCCCTCCAGCACCACGAATACTTCGCCGATCGGCGTGGCGTGAGCGACGGCACCGTGGGGTGTCTCCATGTCCGGAGCCGCCTGGAAGTCCGACAAGCGGGCCAGTCGGAGGATGTCGCCCGCGCCGTGACGCCGAATCCGTTCCGCCGTCGCCGCGCCGGTTCTGAATCCCGCCCGAAGCTTCTGAGCCGGCGGGACGTTTAACTCGCTTCGCATCGTCCGGATGGCCGTGATCACGGCGATGATCTCGTCCATGATTCCCTCGAGGCCGCGATCCTCGTTCGAGATCGCGACCGGCCGCGGGTAGGGAGCGAGGACAATCGTGTCTCCCGCGTGGGGAATCTTCTGCCAGATTTCTTCCGTAATAAACGGCATCAAGGGGTGGAGCAACCGCAGCGTGGTCTCCAACGTGGTGACCATGGTCGCTCGGGTTGCGGCGGCCTCGCGCTCCGGGGCATCCGGGGACAACCGGGGTTTCGCGAGCTCGATGTACCAGTCGCAGAACTCATGCCAGATAAAGCGGTACAGATGGTTGGCGGCTTCATCGAAGCGGTAGTCGCTCAGATCGCGGGTCACCGTGTCGATCGCGTGATTGAGCCGGACCGTGATCCATCGGTCGGCAAGCGATCGGTGCTCGGGGCCGGCATCCGTTGATCGACCCGCCACGTTGATCAACACGAACCGCGACGCGTTCCACAGTTTGTTCGCGAAGTTCCGATACCCCTCGATGCGCTGCTCGGAGAGTTTCACGTCGCGTCCGGGCGAGGCCATTGCGGCCAGCGTGAACCGCAGGGCGTCGGTGCCGTATTGATCCATGATGCCGAGCGGGTCAATCACGTTGCCCTTGGACTTGCTCATCTTCTGGCCGTCGGCGTCCCGCACCAGCGCGTGGATGTACACGTCCCGAAACGGTACGTCGCCCATGAACTTGAGGCCCATCATGATCATTCGCGCGACCCAGAAGAACAGGATGTCAAAGCTCGTGACCAACGCCGAAGTCGGATAGAACCGCGCCAGTTCAGGCGTACGTTGGGGCCAGCCCAGAGTGGAGAACGGCCACAGGGCTGAGGAGAACCAGGTGTCGAGCACGTCGGGGTCCTGAACCAGATCCATCGTGCCGCACCGAGGACAGCGGGTCGGCGCTTGGTGAGCCGAATCCACTGAGGGCACGATGGGGAACGCGGCGCGGCCGATGTGAATCGCGGCGCCCGTTGTCGCGACCGCGGGATCACACGCGCGGCAGTACCAGACCGGGATGCGGTGTCCCCACCAGATTTGCCGGGACACGCACCAGTCCTGGATCTGATTCATCCAGCCGAAGTAGTTGTTGGCCCAGCCTTCCGGAATCAGCCGGATGGTCCCGTTCCGCACCGCGTCGATCGCGGGTTGGGCGAGGGATTTTCCGGGAGCCGGGTCGTTGATGTTGACGAACCACTGTGGCGACGCATACGGCTCGACGCTGGTTTTGCAGCGGTAACACTTGCCGATCGCGAGGCGGTGATCGTTGGTCTTGAGCAGCAAGCCGTCGCGCTCCAACCGTTCGACCACGAGTGTCCGCGCGTCCTTGACCGGTTTGTCGGCAAGTTGGGCGCCGAGATCATCGAGGATCTGAGCCGCGGCGTAGCTCGAAGGGTCGATCCGCCCGCGGGAATTCAGAAGTGAGATGCTGTCGAGGCCATGCCGTCGTCCCGCCTTTTCGTCGTTAAAATCGTGTCCCGGAGTGATCTTGACCGCGCCGGTTCCGAATTCGCGGTCAACCAAGATCGGATCGCCGACGATGGGGATTGTCCGCGTGGTCAGCGGCAGCGCGACCCGCTGTCCGATCCACTGGTTGAACCGAGGATCTTCGGGATGGACGGCGACCGCGGTGTCCCCCAGCATGGTTTCGGGCCGCGTGGTGGCCACGGTGAGGGATTGCGACGGGTCGTGGGCGAGGGGATAGCGAATATGGTACATCTTCCCCGCGATTTCCTCATGTTCGACCTCGATGTCGGACAAGGCCGTTCCGCAGCGCCAACACCAGTTGATCAAACGCTCGGCCCGATAAATAAGCCCCTCGCGGTACAGGCGAACGAAGACCTCGCGCACCGTGGCGGAGAGTCCTTCGTCCATGGTGAAGCGCTCGCGGCTCCAGTCGCACGACGCGCCCAGACGTTTGAGCTGTTCCACGATGCGGCCACCGGATTCCTTGCGCCACGCCCAGACGCGTTCGATGAATTGCTCCCGGTCCAGGTCGTCCCGGGACAACCCTTCGGCTTTGAGTTGACGCTCGACCACGTTCTGGGTCGCGATGCCGGCGTGGTCCGTTCCGGGCTGCCACAGCGTGGCGTCGCCGCGCATCCGGTGCCAGCGAACGAGGATGTCCTGCAGCGTGTTGTTCAGCGCGTGGCCGACGTGCAGCGAACCCGTGACGTTGGGCGGCGGGATAACGATGCAGTAGGGCGCGCCCGGTGACGCCGGGTCGGCCCGAAACACGTCGCGCTCAAGCCAAAGGCGCGACCAGCGCGCTTCGACATCTTTCGGTTGATAGACCGTGTCGAGATCGGACATGACTCTGCGGGGGCGAAATCGCGGCCATCATACCATCGCGCCGCAAAGCTTGTAAAGAAAACGACGGGCGGGAAATTCCCGTTAGGGATGCATGTGGAGAGCGGAATGTGCGGGTGCGTTACCCGTTATCCCGGGTGAGGCGCTCGATTTCCTGTTTGACGGCGGCTTCGGCGATGGCGGGCACCACGTCCCACACCACGCGTTCGACCACCGCGGTCACGATGCGCTCCAGCGATTGCTTCGCGAGGTCGGGCACCACGTCCCACGCCACCCGTTCAACCGCCTGCTGCGCCACGTCGTGCGCAAGGCGCTCGATCACCTCGGGTTGGACCGGCAGTGATCCGTTCCCGGTATGCTCCGCCGGGCGGTGCGCCGTGTCGGGCACGGGGGCCGATGCCGGCCGAGGAGATTCCGCCTGCGGAAACAGGGAGTCCGTCGGATCGGCGAACGCCGGTTCCGGCGCGGCCAACGCGCCCTGCGCGAGGTCCGCAAAGGCTTGTTCCGTGTCGCTCACCGCCGCGGGATGTTCGCTCGGGGTGACCTCATTGCGTTCCAAGAACTCGGTGGCATCAGCGGAACCGGCCGCTGACGCCGATTGGTCGGGCGGGGCCAGGCCGAAATCCAGACCCGTCGACTGATCCTGCGACAACTCTGAAAACGGCGAGGGGGACGCGTCCTGCGACCAGCCCAGCAAATCCTCGACCGGTTGGGGCTCCGAGTGCACCGTGTTCATGGCCGCCGGGGCTGCCGGGACGGGAATTGCAAACGGCCGATACCGCTTGACGCGATCCAGCAATTCCTTGGGGTTCAGGGGTTTGCGGAGAAACTCGGTGACGCCGACCAACCGCAGGGTCAGTTCGTCGTACGTGTCCGCCGGATTGACCAGCAGGAGCAACGCAACGCCGTTCAGCGCGCTTTTATGTTTGAGTTTTTCGATGAAGCGAAAAACATTCACGCCCTCCATCCGGTATTCCGCCAAGATCACGTCCGGCGGGCTCGCCAGGGCCAGATCCAACGCGCTCAATCCATCCGCAACCGCCGTCACATCAAAGCCTTCGGGATTGAGGGCGGATTCGACGGCCTGCTGCACCGCGGAATCATGGTCGATTACCAGAAGTCGGGATGTGCTCATGTTCGGATACCACACAACAGTCGGACGGACGTTAAGCTAGCATTCGGCTTTTGGCTTGTCAAACGGCTCCGCGCTCCTGGTCTAACGAGCGGACAGGGTGCGCACGTAGGCGACCACGTGCCAGCGGTCTTGGTCGCTCAGGACCGTGCTCCACGACGGCATGCCGGTTCCTGGCCGGCCTTGGGTCACGGTCTGGTAGAGATGTTGGTCGGTCAGGGCCGACATCCGGTCGGGATCCGCGAGGTTGGGGGTGGCCCCGCCCACGCCGTGTCCGGTCCGGCCGTGGCAACCCAGGCAGTTTTTTTCGTAAATGGTCTTGCCCCGCGCAGCGTCTCCGGCCGCCATCACTGGGGATGGCACGGCCAGGCCGCCAAGGGTCGTGACGAAGATCACCAGATTTCCGAGCTGGTGAGGACGCCGCATGCGAAAAATTGTCGCGCGAGCCGGGTCCGCTGTCAAGGAACGTCCTTGGCGCTGGGGCGGGTCGTGTTCGGACAGGGCCATGGCTACGAAGCCGGGGAGGAGTGGAGGCCGTATTTTTTGAGCTTGTATTGGAGCGAGCTGCGTTTGAGGCCCAACAGTTTCGCGGCCCGCGTCTGGTTGTGCCCGCACTCTTCGATGGTGCGACGGATCATTTCCCGTTCGAGTTGATTGATCCGATCGGAGAGGCCGTCGGTTGAGGGCGGTTGCGGCGCGGTCCCGAAGAGTTCGGCCGGAAGGTCCGCGTATTCAATGCGGTCACCTTCGGCCAACACCACGAGTCGCTCGATCAGGTTTTCCAGCTCACGGATATTGCCCGGCCATGCGTAGGACATGAGGGCCGTGAGCACTTCCGGCGCAAGGGTGACCGGTTTGTGCAGCGCGGTCGCATAGCGCGCGAGAAAGTATTCCACGAGTTCGGGGATGTCGTCGAGCCGCTCTCGCAGCGGCGGCAGCGCGATGGTGACGACGTTCAAACGAAAATAGAGATCTTCCCGAAACCGGCGCTCCGCGATTTCCCGGCGGATCTCGCGGTTGGTCGCGGCCAAGATGCGGACGTCGGCGGTCAGCGTCTTGGTGCCGCCGACCCGCTCGAAGGTCTTCTCCTGCAGCACCCGAAGGAGTTTGACTTGAAGCGCGGGCGAGAGTTCCGCGATCTCATCGAGGAATAACGTGCCCCGGTCCGCGAGTTCGAATCGGCCTTTTTTTTGAAACAACGCGCCAGTAAAGGCGCCGCGTTCGTGGCCGAACAGCTCGCTTTCGAGCAACCCTTCGGAGAGGGCCGCGCAATTGACCGCGATGAACGGTTGCGCGGCGCGCGGACTCTGCTGGTGGATTTCCCGGGCCACGAGTTCTTTGCCGGTTCCGCTTTCGCCCAAAATCAGGACCGAGGGAGAACCGGTCGCGACCTTGCGGATCAATCGGTAGACCTGCTGCATTTTCTCGCTGCGTCCGATCATGCGGCCGACTTGGCGCGAGATGGTTTCCTTTAAATAGTCGTTTTCCGACAACAGGCGCGCCTGATCGAACGCGCGTTGCGCTTTCAGCTCGATCTCGCTGATAGAGAAGGGTTTCACGATGTAATCGAACGCGCCTTGTCGAATCGTTTCCACGGCTTGCTCGATCGTGCCGTACGCGGTCATGACGATCACGGGGGTTCGCGGCAACACGGTCCGACACTCTTTGAGCACGGTGAGCCCGTCGGCTTTGGGCATTTTGACGTCGGTAATAACCAGGTCGATCGAGCCCTCGCGGAGTCTGGTTAAGGCGTCATCCCCGTCTCCGGCCTCCACCACCTCGAAGCCCGGGACTTGAAAGACCTGCCGGAGCATGTGGCGCATGGAGGCTTTGTCGTCAACGATGAGAATGCGTTTCATGGGGAACCCTTTCCACGGGAATGCGGATGGTGAAGGCCGACCCGACGCCGGGCGTACTCTCCACATCGATGATGCCGCGGTGTCCTTCGATGATTTTGTGGGCGATCGCCAAGCCCAAGCCCGTGCCTTCGTCTTTCGTGGTAAAGAACGGCGTGAAGATCTGTTCTTTGACGTGTTCGGGGATGCCGGGACCGCTGTCCCGGATCGTCACGGTCAACCACTCGTCGGAGAGATCGGCCGAGACGTGCAACGTGCCGCCATCGGGCATGGCCTCCAACGCGTTCCGGAGGATGTTGACGAGCACGCGCCGGAATTCATTCGGGTCCAACGCCACCGGCGGCAGGTGTTGGGGAAGATTGCCGGCCAGCGTGATGGGTTTTGCGTGCGTGGAGAGCAGCAAGCTTAAGGTCCCGTCGACGAGTTGGCCCACGTCCGTCGGCTCGCAGTGCAGTTGCGGTTCGCGCGCGAAGGTGAGAAAGTCCGAGACGATCCGATTGAGATGGCGGACTTCCTGGACGATCTCGTCCAGCAGCACGCGGGCGCCTTCGTCCGGGACTCGGCGCGCCAACAGTTCGGAAAACCCCTCGATGGCGGCCAGCGGGTTGCGAATTTCGTGCGCGATGCCGGCGCTCAACTGGCCGATGGCCGCCAACCGGTCTTTTCTCCTGATCTCGTCTTGGAGTTTTCGGACCGCGGTGACATCGGTCAGCAAGGCCGACGCGCCGATCAACATCCCGTCCAGGTCGTGCAACGGCGCGGTGTGGACCCCGACCCACTTTGAACGTCCGGTTCGCGTCTGGATGTGGAGTTCCTGTCTGGCCTGCGCGGGCTGACCGGCGAGCGTCTCGTCCAAGATCCGCATGATCGGATGATCGGGTTCCAACACCGCGTCGAGCGCGGCGCCGGTTTCCTCGATCGAGAGATCGAGGATATCCAGCGCCGCCGGGTTCACGCTGGTCAACCGACCCGCGAAGTCCACGCCGATCACGCCGGTCGTCATGCTGCGCAGGAGAAAGTCGCTGTATCCGCGGTGTCGGTCGGCGCGTTGTCGTTCGTGTTGGTAGAGCTCGGTCAGCAGGCGGTCTTTTTCAGCCAAGGCATCGACCATTTCATTGAACCGACGGCCGAGGTAGCCGATTTCGTCGTGTTTCAGACTCTCGATTTTGGCGGGGGCCTCGCCTTGGCCCACCCGGTCCATGGCCGAGACCAGGACCGTCAGCGGTCGGAGAATCGAGCGGGACAACCACCAGCCGATGGACAGAAGGATCAGCAGACTGCCGGCCACGGTCCACGCGACCTGACGCTTGGTGACCGACAGCGCGTCAAAGAAATCCGCGCCCGCTTCCACGCCGACCACCGCGACCGCCGACCCGTTTTGGTCCAGCAACGGGGCATAACCGGACTTATAATATCGGCTGTCCTGACCGCGATAGAGGCGAGAGGCGGCGGACCGGCCGCGCCACACGTCAGTCCATTCTGGTGTGTCCAGTTTGACCAGGAGGTATTCACGTCCGATCGGCGTGCGTTCGTTGGCGTCCAACAACATCCGGTGCTGGTCGTCCAAGACGAAAATGTGGCTGGCGTTGGCGGCGTGCTGCACGCGTTGGAGGTCGGCCAACAACAGCGCATACAACGTGGTGCCCTCGCTGCCGGGACGCATCTGCATGAGATACCGGGGGTTAATCGTGGATCGAACGGTTTGCGCCACGGTCAGGAGTCGTTTGGTGAGTTCTTGGTCCAGCGCGTCTTGCGCCGCGCCGTAGAAGAACCACCCGCTCACCGCCAAGGTGCCGATAATCAACAAGGCATACGGCAGGACCAACCGGCGGACCAAGCGGTGGCGTCCGAGCGGAGGATGGACGGCCATGAGATGGCTTCAGCTTATGAGAAGTCTTCCGGTGAAGTCAACGGCGCGCCTGGGATATACTGCGGCCGAACGCGGGGCCGCAAAATACGGCGGGTTTGAGGTCGGAGCGGGCCAATAGGCCTGAATAAACGGCAAAAGGGAGGGGTCTAGATGGTTGTGGACAAGACTGCCGAACGTCGAAGGGGGCCGCGGAGCCTCCCGTACGCTCAGCGGAGCGTCGTGGTTGGTATCGTGCTCCTGGTATACGCCGCGGGTTCCGGCGTTGCTCGCGCGACCATGCCGTCGGTGCCGATTTCCGTGGCGCTGGAATCGTCCGGCTCCGCGGCGGTGGACGTCGATCTCACGGTCACGCTGACCGCCACCCCCGCGATCAACGCGGAACGCCTGTCCCTGAGCATCACGTTGCCGGACCAGGTGGACCTTGTGGCGGGTGATCTCACGTGGACCGGGGCGGCACAGGCGCACGAGAGCCGGGTTCTGACCGTGACCGTACGCCCGCGCCGCGCCGCACCGGCCGTCATCCGGGGGCGCGCGCGGATCGAGTTTCCCGACGGGACCGTGCTGGGAGACATGCGGTCGCTGTCGCTGAATTTGGATGGACGATCCAAGCAGAGCCTTGGCCTCGCGCCTCCCAAGAAAACCCTCTCCGGTGAACCGGTTATTGAATTTCGAGACCCGCGGTAAGCCGCTCGGCGCCCGGGTTGCGGTCTGCGTCGTCGCCATACTGACCGGCTGCGGGAGCCCCGGAGGAGGGACCCCGACCACGGAGCTGATTTGCCGCGGGGACGGGGTCATGCTCGGCGGGAAGGCGACCTTCGTCAAACGACTCTACAACCAGCAGGGACTAACCGGAGCGCGAGATGTCAGGCCGATCCGGTACGCGAAGGTGGAAGTCGTCCTCGCGATCGACGGCCACGTCGTCTCGTCAGGGTACACCGATGTCAACGGCAACTACTGTATGCAGGTGAGGAATGTCCCGGCCGATTTCCCGACCGTGTATCCTCGTGTGGTATCAAGGACCGACCCAAAACGATTCAATCTTGCGGTGGTCGACGACATTCAGAGTCCGCAGTGGAGCCTGTATAGCTGGGCCGGGGGGGAGTTTAACGGCACGGTACCCGGCGTGTTCGACCGCGACATGGCCGTCCCAGTCACCGCACAGTTGGCCGGGCGGGTGGATTTCCCGATCGCGGGCGCGTTTAATATTTTGGACGTAGCGGTTCGCGGCGCCGAGGCCGCGGTGGCCATGGCCGGTCGTCCGCCCACCGCCGAACTGGTCCTGGGGTGGACGCCGGGGACTGCGTTCGGCAGCGGGACCGTGGGGACCTACTTTGTGGCGGATGATCCGACCGCGACGTCGCAGGCGCTGGCGGGCATCGAGTTGTCCGGCGGAGAGGGCGGAGGGCCGGATGAGGGGGATCACGATGAATACGATGATGACGTCATCCTCCATGAATTCGGCCACTTTATGTCGTACAGTTTTTCGAAAGCCGCTGAAGCCGGTGGCCCGCACTATTTAAACGACAATGCCCAGGACATTCGGCTGGCCTGGTCCGAAGGGTGGGCCACGTTTTTCTCGGCGGCGGTGCGGGACCGGGAACGACTGCCGCGCAGTAGTTATATGGTCAATTCGCGAGGCGGTGATCCCGATCATCCAGACCATCCCGATAGCTACTCCTTTGAGATTGAGACGCCGCATTCGGATCTCTTAACCACGATCGGGACGCCGTTGGAGACCCACGGGGTCTACACGACCAGTGAAGTGGCGGTGGCGGCGGTGCTCTGGGACCTGTACGACGGATCGAACGAACCCGGTGATCGCTTTGCGATGGGGCTCGAGGGCGTGTGGGATGTGTTCGAGCGGATGATCGCGGCGCCGGCAAACGTCTCACTGGAAACATTTGAGGACTACTTTGCCCGATCGATTGGGCCGCTGAGTCTGGCGTCCACCGGGGGTTTGCGGAGGATGCAGTTCGTGCCGGACCAGTACGAAACGCGAGATAATGCGCCGACCGTCAACGCGCCGCCCGTGGCGTTCGGCGAAGTGACCTGCCACACGTTGTTTCCTGAAGGGGATGTGGACCATGTCCGGTTCAGTGTTGCCACGGCGGGCACCGTAAAAATTGAAACCTTCAACCTGTCCAATGGCGCGGATACTGTGGTAGAGCTTCTGAATGAACAGGGAGTGCTCGTGAGTGGGGAGGACGCGACAGCGACTCCGCGGGAGTCGCTCCGCGGATTTGAACGGACCGGCTGTGGAAACCGAGAGCGACCAACTCCTCCTGTCTACATGGCCGGCATCAATAACGGCGTCAATTTTTCGTCAACAGTGGGACCTCTCTCATTAACCCCTGGGGTCTATTACGTTAAAGTCATGTCCGCTGGGCCTGCGAGGAATCCGTCGGCAGGGGTATTGGGCTCCTATGACCTCGTGGTGACACTCCAATAACTCAGCGCACGGTCCACACGCTATCAACAGCAGTCTCCAGTCAACGAACAGCAGTATCCACAATATCTAGGGCTAGAAAAACTGTATGGCCCATGATATTGTGTTTTTTGCTTGACACGATGATTGTGACGGAGTAGGATCGCCCCTCGCATTTGGCGGAGCGCGATGCGGTCTGCACTTGTCACGTCACTATTCTCTCCAGTGTTCAGGGCATTTTTTATAAAAGAAGTGATTTCCACCGCATTCAACCAAGGAGGGTTTCGGCATGAGTGAAAACGCCCAGGTGACCGGTGGGTCGACGGTGGCTTCAGCGGGGCATCCGACCCCCCAGATTTCTGTGAACGCGCTCAAGGTTCTGAAGAAGCGCTACCTGGCCAAGGACGAACAGGGCCACGCGGTCGAGACTCCGCAGGAATTGTTCGAGCGCGTGGCGCGAAACATTGCCCAGGCCGAACGCGGATATGGCGGTGGGGACGTTGCGGTCGAGCGGGCGTACGAACGCTTCTACGCGATCATGGCGGAGATGGATTTTCTGCCGAACTCTCCGACCTTGATGAATGCCGGGCGTGAACTCCAGCAGTTGTCCGCGTGTTTTGTGTTGCCGGTCGGCGACTCCATGGAAGATATTTTTGAGACGGTCAAACAGGCCGCGATCATTCACAAAACCGGCGGCGGGACCGGATTCTCGTTTTCGCGGTTGCGCCCCAAGGACGACGTGGTCCGCACGACCGGGGGGGTTGCGTCAGGGCCCGTCTCGTTCATGAAGGTCTTCAACCATGCCACCGAAGCCGTCAAACAAGGCGGCACCAGGCGGGGCGCGAACATGGGCATTCTCCGCGTGGACCATCCGGATATCTTGGAGTTCATTGCGTGCAAGACCGATACAAAGGAGATCACGAACTTCAACATCAGCGTGGCCATGACGGATCGATTCATGGAGGCCGTAGAGCGTGGAACCGACTACGATCTCACCAGCCCCCGTACCGGCCAACCGATTCGACAACTGTCTGCGCGGGACGTGTTTGACCGGATCGCCACTGCAGCGTGGCGAAATGGTGAACCCGGCCTCTTCTTTATTGACGTGACCAACCGAGCCAATCCCACCCCGCACGTCGCGGCGATGGAAGCCACCAACCCCTGCGGGGAACAGCCCTTGTTGCCCTACGAGTCCTGCAACTTGGGCAGCATCAATGTCGAGCGGCACGTGATCCAACGGAACGGGCGGACGGAAGTGGATTGGTCGCGGTTGGAGCAGACCATTCGCTCCAGCGTGCGGTTTCTCGATAACGTGATCGACATGAATAACTATCCGATCCCTCAAATCGAGGAAATCACCAAGGCGAATCGAAAGATCGGTCTGGGAATCATGGGGTTTGCCAGATTGTTGTTTAAGCTCGGGATTGCCTATGATTCGAATGAGGGCGTTGAGATGGGGCGTCAGGTCATGAAATTCTTCCGGGACATCGGGTACGACGAGTCGCGTCGGCTCGCTGATGAGCGTGGCCCTTACGCGTATTGGGAGGGGTCGCTCCATCAGAAGCAGGGGTATCGCTTGCGAAATTCCTACGTCACCACGGTTGCGCCGACCGGCACGATTTCCATGATCGCGGACACCTCCGGGGGCTGTGAGCCCGAGTTCTCCCTGATTTGGTACAAGAACGTGATGGACGGCGAGCACCTTCCCTACGTGCTCGAAGATTTTATCGACGTGGCCAAACGCGAAGGGTTTTGGCGCGAGGGGTTGATTGAGCGCATTCTAGAGAATCATGGGTCCGCGCGAGGCCTGTCCGAAGTGCCTGAGCGATGGCAGCGAGTGTTCGCCACGTCGCATGACATTGCTCCGGAGTGGCACGTGCGTATGCAGGCCGCGTTTCAAGCCGGGACCGATAGCGCGGTGTCCAAGACCATCAACTTGCCGGAGCAGGCCACGGTCGAAGACGTCAAGAAAGCGTATTTGTTGGCGTACACGTTGGGTTGCAAGGGTATTACCGTGTACCGTGACGGGAGTCGAGAGGAACAAGTGCTCAACGTCGGGAAGTCGGAAAAAGGCGCCGACGTATCCAGCGGGGGGCCGGCGTCGGTGAACGCGGCGATTCCGGGAAGCGGCACTCCCGGCGCCGCGAACTTGATTATGCCGAAACCGCGTCCCCGCACCACGACCGGATGCACCAGTCGGACCAAGACCTCGTGTGGGGATCTGTACGTCACGGTGAACCAGGACGAAGCCGGTCGCGCGTTCGAGGTCTTTAACATGATGGGGAAATCCGGAGGATGCGAGGCCTCGTTTAATGAGGCCATCGGTCGGTTGATTTCCCTGGCCCTACGCGCCGGCGCTGATCCGCGAGCTATCGTCAAACAGTTGGTCGGCATTCGGTGTGATAAACCCACGGGCATCGGTCCGCATCGGGTACTGTCCTGTTCGGACGCAATCGCCAAGAGTTTGGCGGATTACTTGTCGTCAAAAGCCCCAGCCCTGGAGATGGACTCCGATACCGGGGCCGTGTTGGTTGCGGGGCGGACCGGGAAAGTCGCGTTTCCATGCCCTGATTGTGGCTGTGAGCTCAAATTCGAAGAGGGGTGTGAGAAGTGTGGTATCTGCGGCTATTCTCGATGTAGCTGAGATTTTTCTCGGGATTCATCGGTGTGTTGGTGGGGGGGGGCCGTAAGCCGTTCAGCGGCTATGGACTTCCAGCGGGGACGAGCGTACCAACCGTATCTTGTTGAGAAACGCGCAGCCTCTCCGCCATTGCTCAGTAACCTGTTCTGAGGCAATGCGTGCCGTTTTTTTTCTAAACTAGGGAATATAGGTCGTAGTAGGGAAAAAGTTCAGCACTTTTTGCTAAAAAACGAGGCTGTTAATGACTGGGAAACCGTGATTTTGACCGCTAGAGGCCTGGCGCTAGGATTGCAGTCACTCCACCCCAGCGAAGATGAGCCGTTTGAAACAGGAGGGCTGGAGTGGAGACGATGGAAACTGAAGTCGTAACCCTTGATGGGCCTGATGCGGCAAAGAAGATCGAATTCGAGGAGTTGACGCTTAAATATCTTGATTCATTGTACGGTTTTGCGCTGGTGTTGACGGGAAACAGCGATGACGCCCACGACCTGGTGCAAGATGCCTATCTTCGCGCGTTCCGTTTCTATCATCGATACGAGCACATCGCAAACTACAAGGCGTGGTTGTTCACCATCACCAAAAACCTGTTTATTAACCGCTATCACCAACGGGCGAGGGAAGTTTCTCTAACGGAGCTGGAAATCGTTGAAGACGATCCGTATGAATCTCCCAAAGAGATTTTAGTCGCGTCCAGTGATCGCCACCAACGTGGGCTGTTCCGGCAAGATTTTCAGCGAGCCATGGACTCGCTTCCTGAAAAACTCCGCTTAGCGGTCCTTCTCAAGGACGTTGAGGGGTTTGACTATAAAGAAATCGCCGAGATCATGAGCTGTCCGCTGGGAACCGTGATGTCCCGCCTGTCTCGCGGTCGCAATTTCTTGAAAAAAGCGCTCAAAGACTACTGGGGAACTCGCCAGGCGAGCACATCGTCCGCGCCTCACCACGCCGTCGCGTAGGGGCGGGGGGATCGAATCGTCGAGGGCGCGGGGGCTGATCGACGCGACTTCGGCGGTGATGGGAATTCGATGGGCTCCGCCCGTCTAACTGATTGCCCATCGGTCAAGAGTCTTCTGTACGCGTACCTTGACCGAGAGGTCGCTGCGGCTGATCGGAGCACCGTTGATAGGCATCTGGCGGAGTGCTCCGCCTGTCGCGAGGTCTACGCAGTGGAAGGGCAGTTTCTCCAATTTCTCAAGACCAGCCTCGTCGCCCCACAGGTTTCGCACTACACAGTCCCTCGAATCGTCACCGGGTCACAACTGCCGTTACCGTTCCCGGAACCTGAAACTCCGCATTGATCTTCCAGGATTGTCGCCTTCCGGTCTGCGCGATCAGTGGCGCGCGTGCGGGTGGTGCGCCCATTTGCTCCCGGTAACTCCGCTGGGCCGTGGCCCGTCCCCACGGTCCGCCGTCGCCCATCGTCCGCTCGCTGATCCACGCGCTGGATGGAATCGGTGATCCTGGTCGGCCTGGCATTCGCGGCGTTTGCGTTCAATGTGTGGGCAGGACGACTGCGCGCGCGATCCAGGAAACTGTCTGTTCCGTGGTTTGTGTGGATTCATCTTCCGGTTGTGGCGATTGTGCCCATGCGGTGGTGGCTCGGCTTGGAGGCATGGAGTATCCCGATCCTGATTGCGGCGTCGGTTGCGGGCCAGTTGGTGGGAGGACGGCTGGACCGCAACACCGCAAAACACAAGGGAATTACTTGACTTCCGGGGTCTTCTTCACTAGACTAATTCGGTTTCGCTGGTGCGAAGCGATTGTTTGGTCGTTGAGGATGACGTTGTTGGTGGGCCACCCGACGTTCGTACGATGTTTACCGCGATTCGAACTAAACTGGATGATATCTTCAAGCGCCTCCGGGGTCGGGGGCTGTTGGATGAAGCCTCGGTAACCGAGGCGCTTCGCGAGGTCCGTCTCGCGTTGCTCGAGGCGGACGTCCATTATAAAGTCGTGAAAGATCTCCTTGGTCGAGTGAGAACCCGCGCGCTCGAACAACGAGTTCTCCACAGTCTCGCCCCCGGACAACAAGTCCTCACCGTGGTGTGGGAAGAGTTAACCGCGCTGATGGGTCAGTCCCATCGCCCGGTTCACCTGGCCCCGAACCCGCCGACCGTGGTAATGCTGGTTGGCTTGCAAGGCGCCGGGAAAACCACCACGGCCGGAAAGGTTGCGCGGGCGTTCGCGTCCAGTGGGCGCCGCGTGCTGCTGGCGGCCGCGGATTTAAAACGGCCGGCCGCGATCAAGCAGCTTCAGGTGATCGGCGAACAGATTCAGGTGCCGGTCGTGGCGCCGGACGGAGAATCCAGTCCCGAGGCCGTGTGTCGCGCCGCCGTCGCGAAGGCGGATGTCTCCGGTGTGGACCTGGTCCTGCTCGATACTGCGGGTCGCCTGCAAGTCGACGACGCCTTGATGTCGGAGTTGGCCGCAATCCGCGATGCCGTGCATCCGCATGAAGTGCTCTTGGTGGCAGATGCCATGACCGGGCAAACCGCGGTGTCGATCGCCGAACAGTTTGATCGCCGAATCGGCGTCTCCGGGATCATCTTGACGAAAACAGAGGGTGACGCCCGAGCCGGCGCGCTCTTATCCATGTTGGCCGTGACCGGGAAACCCATTAAGTACGTGGGGACCGGGGAAGCGCTCACCGCGCTGGAGGTGTTTCATCCGGAGCGCATGGCGTCGCGGATCTTGGGCATGGGCGACGTATCCGGGCTGGTCGAGCGGGCGCGCGAGGCGTTTTCGGACCTCGATGCCCGCACGATGGTTGATTCGGTCGGGACGGGTTCGTTTACGCTCGAGGAGTTCAAAGCCCAGTTGCAGCAGGTCAAGAAATTGGGGTCGCTGACGGATGTGTTGGCGATGATTCCGGGAGGCGCCAAACTCGCGGACCGATTGGCGGATCGCGCTCCGGAACGCGATGTGGCCCGCGTCGAGGCGATGGTGAACTCGATGACCCCGCACGAACGACGTCATCCCGACGTCATCAATGGGAGCCGCCGAAAACGCATTGCCAAGGGGAGCGGGACGACCGTCCAAGACGTCAATCAGTTGTTGCGCCAGTTTGCGCAAGCAAAACGAATGATGAAATCATTCAAGGGCGGGCGAGGACGCGAAATGATGGCCCGCATGTTCTCCGGGTAAACGGCGGGCGGCGCGACGTGGCGATCCGGGAGACACCAGTGGGATTTCAAGTCGAACAGGAGCGGTTCACCCAACTCTTCCAGCATACCGCGGACGGGGTGGTGGTGATCGATCAGGCCTTGCGCGTGGTGGCGATGAATCCGGCGGCGGCGCGGTTGACGACGTGTTCGGTGGACACCACGGTCGGGCTCAAGGTGTGTCGGGAAGTGGCGATTTGCCAAAACGCGGAGGGGTTTGAACTCTGCGAGAGCACATGTCCGGGGCGCGCCGCGCTAGATCGCGGCGCGGCGCACGAGCACTTGGACGTCAATGTCCCGGGGCGCGGCGGTCAAGTGGTTCCCGCGGCCTGCGTGCCGATGACCGCGTCCGACGGCGCCCCGCTGGCCATGATCTTGATTCGGGACGTGTCCGACCGCGTGGCGTTGGAAGAGCACATCCTCGCGGTCGAACGCGTGGACCGGGTCTCGGGCCTGTGCTCGCGCGCGTACTTTGACGAGTTGTCCCGACGAGAACTTCGGTTGGCCGAACGGCAGCAACGGTCGTTGGCCGCGGTGATCATCTCGTTGTCCGGCGAGGGGATGGACAGCGACAGCGCGGATCAGGCGATCCGCCGGGTCGCGGAGGCGACCCGGGAGTCGCTGCGGCGGGTGGATATCGCCGGTCGATATGACCACGCCACGTTTGCCGTGATTTTGTTGGACGCCGACGCCGACGGGGCCGCGAGCCTGGTCGCTCGGATTCAAGACCGCTTCGCGCGGCAGCCGTTGGCGCACGGCGTATCGATAGCCTATGGCGTGGGAACGGTGGCGACGGACGGGTACGCGGGCCTGCTCAAGGCCGCGCGACAGTCCGCGGCCCGTTCGCGATGAAGATGAATAGGAACGTAACTCACCGCAACAGGAAGGGGATGGAGGCACATGGTTAAAATTCGATTGGCGCGACACGGTCGTCACAAGCGACCCTTTTATCGAATCGTGGTGGCGGACTCGCAGTCGCCCCGCAACGGCCGATTTATCGAAGTCTTGGGGACCTACGACCCGTTGGCGGAGTCTGCGGCGGTGAAAGTTGACGCCGCGCGAACCCAAGGGTGGCTGGCGCAGGGCGCGCAAGCGACCGACACGGTTCGGCAGTTGCTGAAGCGCTCCGGAGTTCGCGCCGCGGCGGCGCAGAAAGTGGTGTGAATCGTTCCGTGCTCAAACGCGGCGGAGCGTCCGCGGCCGACACGGGTGGTCCCGCCTCCCCGGTGGTGGTGGGTCGGGTGGTCAAACCCGTCGGTCTCACAGGAGCTGTCAAGGCCGAGGTGTTGTCGGACGCGCCGGATCGTTTTGCCGAGGGCGCGGAGTTGTGGGTGTTGACCGCGCCTCCGGTTCGCGCGAGGGTTGAGCGCGTTCGGGCGGTTCCCGACGGACGGGTTGTGTTGCAATTTTGCGGCCGGTCATCGCTCGACGAGGTGGGCGCGTGGCGCGGATGTTATCTGGCGATCGAGGAATCCGAACGCGCGCGGTTGCCGGAGGACGCGTTTTATCACGACGAGTTAAAGGGGATGTCGGTCGGCACGGAGACGGGAGCGCGGGTCGGGGTGATTCGTAATGTCTGGTCGAGCGGGCCGTACGATCTGTTGGCGTGCGACGACGGGGGCACGGAACGCTTGCTGCCCATGATCAAGGAGTTCGTGGTCCGAGTCGACCGCGCGCGCAGACACGTGGTCGTGCGGCCACCTGCGGGATGGATGGACGATGTTGCGGTGTGAAATCATCACCTTGTTTCCGGACGTGATTCGGGCCGTCGTGAGCGCGAGTATGCTGCGCCGGGCTTGTGACGCCGGGCTGTTGGCCGTTCGGGTCGTCGACTTGCGCGACTATACGGTTGACCGACACCGCACCGCGGACGATGTGCCGTACGGCGGGGGCGCCGGCATGGTGCTGAAAGTGGAACCCGTGGCGGCCGCGGTGGAGGCGTTGCGCGGGGACGGCGCGCCCCGTCGATGGGTGCTGACCTCTCCCCGGGGGCGCCGGTTCTCGCACCACGCGGCGGTTGATCTGAGCCGCGAGGACCGCATCATCACGGTGTTTTGCGGCCATTACGAAGGGGTGGACGAACGGATCCATGGGACTGCGGAGTGGGAAGAACTGTCGATCGGAGACTATGTCCTGACCGGCGGGGAGTTGGCGGCGATGGCGATGATCGACGCCGCGTCGCGGCTGGTGCCGGGCGTGTTGGGTGATCCGGAGTCCGCGCGGGAGGAATCCTTCGTGGAGTCGTTGTTGGAGTATCCGCAGTACACGCGGCCCGCGGAGTTTCGCGGTATGCGGGTTCCGGACGTGTTGTTGTCCGGGCATCATCAGGCCATTGCCCGGTGGCGGCGCGAGCAGTCGTTGCGGACCACGCACGCGCGCCGCCCCGACCTCTTCGCGCGCGCGGTGATGAGCGAGCAGGAGCGGTCGATGGCGACATCCGGCGCGATCGGCTCCTCGGAGGACGGGGCGCACGCTACTGACGACGAGCGATCGAATATCGGCGTTCGATAAACGACACGAGGAGTGTCTGTAGGAAGGAGGGTGGGATGAATCAGATGCAGCGAGTGGAAAAACGGTGGCTCAAGAGCGACGTACCCGCGTTTACGGTGGGTGATACGGTGCGCGTACACGTCAAGGTGATCGAGGGGGAAAAGGAACGCATCCAGGTCTTCGAGGGCGTGGTGATCGGACAAAAAGGCACCAGCAACCGCGAAACGTTCACGGTGCGCAAGGTGTCGTACGGCGTCGGCGTGGAACGGGTGTTCCCGATCCATTCCCCGTTCGTGGAAAAGGTGGAAGTGGTCCGCTCCGGCCGCGTGCGGCGCGCCAAACTCTATTACCTGCGGGCGCGGCAAGGTCGTTCGGCGCGGATCGCGGAACGCGGGATCGAGGCGAAAGCCCCGAAGGCCGCGGAGTCGACGGCCGTCGGCGGTTCGGTCGAACCCGAGTCGCAACCCGTTTCCTAACGCGCCGTCCGTTCCGTTTTCGGGTGCTCACGCACGAACGGGAATTGGTCGCGTCGGGATACGCGACTCTTGCCGGAATCGACGAGGCGGGCCGCGGCCCCTTGGCGGGACCCGTGGTGGCGGCGGCCGTGATTCTGCCGTTGAGCCGCCCCATCCCCGGCGTGCGTGACTCCAAAACGGTCCCGCCGCCCGAACGGGAACGGTTGCACTACGAAATCATCGGCCGGGCCTTGGCGGTCGGGGTCGGCGTGGTGGGAGTCAGGGAGATCGAGCGGGTCAATATTTTCCGCGCGACGATACAGGCCATGGAGCAGGCCATCCGCTGTCTGAGCGTCCAACCCGATGCGTTGTTGATCGACGCGATCGCGCTGCGCGAGGTGTTGTTGCCGCAGCGCGCCATCATCCGCGGCGATGCGTCCAGTTACCTAATCGCCGCGGCGTCCATCGTCGCCAAGGTGACCCGGGATCGATTGGTCGCGGATTACGACGTTCGGTATCCCGGTTACGAGTTTTCCCGCCATAAAGGATACGGGACGCCCGCGCATCTCGATCGGTTGAGCACGCTGGGCCCTACCCCCGTACACCGCCGCACGTTTCATCGCGTTCGTCCGGAGGCCCCCGCATGACGGCGGGTGACGCGGGCGCGCTCGGCCTGCGCGGGGAAACCGTGGCCGCGGACGTGTTGGCCCGCCGCGGGTATCGCATAATCGAACGTAATTGCCGGTCGCGCTGGGGAGAACTCGACGTGGTGGCGTATGACGGCGACACGTTGGTGTTCGTCGAAGTGAAGGCCCGTCGCGCCGCCGGGTTCGGGGAACCCGCGTACGCGGTGGATCACCGGAAACAGGAACGGCTGGTCCGATTGGCGGAACGGTACCTGGCACGCCGTCGATTGGGCGAGCCGCCGTGTCGGTTCGACGTGGTGTTGATCGATGAACGCGAAACGCGGGCGCCGCGCGTGGAGGTGATCGCCAACGCCTTCGACGCCGGATGCCGTGGGTGGAGACGATGATCAGCGGAATTAATACCGATATCGAACATGCCGGAAAAACCTATCACGTGCAGACCGAAGACGGTGGCGCGCAGAACCCGGTGATCGTGACCCATCTGTTTGCGGGCGGCGCGATTCTGTCGTCCCAGCGTGTCTCATACGCCGACGTGCTCAAATCGGGGCCGAATCCCGAGGCGGTTCGGGAGATGATGAAGCAGCAGCATCAGACCATGGTCAAGAACCTGACCTCGAATCAAATCGCCGGGGTCGGCGGGGCCCAACCGGTCAAACCTAAGCCCCAAGACCTTGCACCGGCCCAACCCACGTTGCCGCAGGGTCGTCGATCCTTGGACGCGGTGATCGACGAGTACCTACGGAGTCGTCACGACCGCTCCGCGTGATGCCGCCGCGGGCGTTCTTCGGAATCGTGTCGGACGGGCCCGCCGAACGGATGTCAACTCCCCTCGCGTTGGGCATTCAAATTGTAGATGTCTGGAAATCGTTCCAGCCCGGTCTCCCGGTCCTGCAGGGCGCGTCGCTTCGCATGGAGCGGGGCGACCTGGTGGTGGTGGAGGGGCCGACCGGGGCCGGCAAGAGCACGTTGCTGCGGTTGGTCGCGGCCATCGAACGGCCGGAGACGGGCCGGATCGCGGTCGGCGGGGTTGAGGTCACCGGCGCGAGTCCGGCCGTGGTGGCGCAGGTTCGCCGCACCCTGGGGATGTTGGTGGCGGGCATGCCGCTGTTGCCGCGGTTGACCGTGGCGGAGAACGTCGGGCTGGCGTTGCGCGCGGTCCGAACTCCGTTGCGGGACCGCCGGGTGCGCATCTATGAGACCCTCAAGGCGTTTGACCTGGAGACTCGCCGCAACGAGTATCCCGACCGCCTGTCCGCGGGCGAGGCCCAGTGCGTGGCGCTGGCGCGGGCATTGGCCGCGCGTCCGTCCGTGCTGTTGGCGGACGAGCCGACCGCGTTGATGGATCGACGACGAGCCGCCCTGGTGCTGTCCGTGTTGCGCGACGCGCACGCCAGAGGGGCCACCGTGTTGGTGACCTCGCACGATCCCGAGGCGGCGGCTCGCCTGGGCGCGCGCCGCGTTCAGTTGCGCGGGGGGCGCCTGGACGAGGCTCCATCCGCGCGCAAGGGCGTGGGATGAGGGCCGGCAATCGTGGGACCGCCGCGTGGGTGATCGTGACTTCGGCGGTGGTGCTGACGTTGGCCGGAGGGTGTTGGTTGGTGGCGTGGAACGCCTGGCTCGTCATGCGCGGATGGCGCGCCGACGTCAAAGTGGTGGTGTATCTGACGGACACGGTATCGGAGCCGGAAGTCGCCGCGTTGCAAACTGCCATCACCCGCGAGCCCGCGGTGGCGTCCACGCGGATTATCTCGCAAGCCGAAGCCGAGGCCGCGTTCCTGCGCGTCATGCAGTTGGATCGGTCGGTGTTGGAGGGGCTGGGCGAGAATGCGTTTCCCGCGTCGATCGAGGTGTCGCTCAAGGAAGAAGGCCAACAGCCCGACGCGATGGCGCGTCTGGCCGCGCGGTGGACCGCCTTTGCCGGGGTGGACGACGTTCGGTACGGGGAGCGGTTGATCCAAGACCTCAGCGTCGCGGCGCGGGTGGTCTCGATTCTGGGGAGCGGGATCGGCGTGGCGCTGCTCGGCGGCGTGGCGGTGGTGATCGGCGTGATGGTGCAGATCTCCGTTCGTCACCGGGCCCAGGAGGTCTCCTTGCTCCGACTCTTTGGCGCGTCGGAACGCGTGGTGGTCACGCCGTTTGTGCTGGAGGGCATGGCCATCGGCTTCGCGGGCGGGGTCGTGGCGTCGGTGGTGCTGGCGGGCGGGTGGTGGGCGGCGCACCGCCGATGGGGCACGGCGTTTGAGGGGGTGTTCGCGGGGTGGATCGATCGGCTGGAGTTTCCTCTGGTGTTGGTGCCGGGGTTGATCGCGCTGGCGGTCCTGGTGGGCGCGGTCGGCAGCCTGGCCGCAGTGCGGCGGATTCCGGACGCGGCGTCGTCGGGGGTGGCGTGAGCGCCTGGCGACGGGTGGGCATCGCGCTGGTGGTGATCGCGTGGGCGCTGACCGGGAGTACGGGGTGGGCCAAGGAATCGCTGTCGGATCGGATCGACAAGGAGCGTCAAGAATTGGCGACGCTCAACGCCGAATTGGATCGCATCAAACGGCGACGTGACGTGGTGCGTTCGAGAGAACGGTCCGTGGCCGAACGCGTGGATGAGTCCACCCGCGCGCTGGCGATTGCTCGGCGCGCGCTGCGATTGACGGAACTCAACGTGGACCGCAAGGACCGAGAGCTCACGGAGGCGGGCGATGCGTTGGCGCTGAGACGGCAAGAAGCCGACCGGACCCGCCGCTTGGCGCGGGCCCGGGTGCGTGAACTGGCCAAATGGAAAGGCGTGTACGACGGCACGTTCGTGTTGGCAGCCGCGCCGTCCGAGATCACCATGCGGTATGATACGGTTCGTCGCGTGGTAGACCGAGACCGCCGCACGGTGCTGGCCGCGCAAGCCGCGGCCGTAGCGGTCTCCGAACAGGTGGCGCATTTGGAGCGGATTAAGCGCGATTTGGAGGCGGTGCGAACCGACGAGCGGACCGCGTTGCGCGAGGTATTGGCCGAGCGAGCCGCGAAGCGGCGGCTGCTGGCGGAATTGCAGACCGAACGCGTCGCGTACACGCGGTCGATCCGGGATCTGGAAGCGGCGTCGCGACGACTGGAGTCGTTGATCGGCGATCTGGTCCGAGCCTCGCGCGCGCCGCGCCAAGGGAGCGGGCTCGCGAAACTCAAGGGGCGGTTGATTTGGCCGGTGCAAGGCGAGGTGGTAGGGTTATTCGGTCGCCATAAACATCCGCGCTTCGGGACCTATGTGGACCGTAAGGGGATCGACATCAAAGTTTCCACGCAGGACCCGATCCGGGTGGTCGCGGACGGAACCGTGGTGTACGCGGATACCCTCGACGGGTATGGGAGAGTGGTCATCGTCGACCACGGAGACCAGTATCTGTCGTTGTACGCCAACGCGGACTCGATACGCGTCCGCGCCGGGGATGACGTCGGGGCCGGAGAGCCGCTCGGCGAGGCGTCGGCCGCGGGGGGCGTCGAGCACATGTATTTTGAGTTGCGGCACGGGAAAACCCCGCTCGATCCGATCGGGTGGTTGCTGACACGAGGAGGAACGGAATGATTGCGCATCGTCCGCGGGCCGGGTGGATCCCATTCGGCGTCGTCGTTATTTTCGTCGCCGGATTGTTGTCCGGAAGATTGTTGGAGGGTAAGGGGCTCGCCCAACAAGCCGAAACGTACGAGGAGCTTCGGCCGTTTACCGAGGTGCTGAACCAAGTTCAACGCAACTACGTGGAAGAAACCACGACCCGCGACGTGGTGTACGGCGCGATCCGGGGGTTGCTCAACGTGTTGGACCCCCACTCCTCGTTTATGCCGCCGGACGTGTACAAGGAAATGCAGGTGGACACCAAAGGCGAGTTCGGGGGCGTGGGCATTCAGATCGGGCTCAAGGACGAACGGCTGACCGTCATCGCGCCGATCGAAGACACGCCGGCCTTTCGCGCGGGCGTGCTGGCCGGGGACAAGATCGTGAAGATCGACGGCACCTCGACCAAGGACATGACGTTGATGGACGGGGTCAACAAGATGCGCGGAGCCAAGGGGACCAAGGTGACGCTTACGCTCGAACGCTCGGGGACTCCCGAGCCGATCGACGTGGTGTTGACGCGGGAGACGATCAAGGTTACCAGCACGCGGCACAAGATGCTGGAAGACGGCATCGGCTACGTGCGGCTCACGCAGTTCCAAGAACAGTCCGGTCCTGACCTGGCCAAGGCGCTCAATGCCCTGCGCGAACAAAAGGCGCAGTCCTTTATTCTCGATTTGCGGAACAACCCGGGCGGCCTGCTGACCGCAGCGGTGGAGGTGTCCGAGCAGTTTCTGCCCAAGGGCAAGGCCGTGGTGTCGATCAAGGGACGACACGGCAGCGCCGAGGAGTATCCCGCGGAAGGCGCGCATCCGATCTTGGACGCCCCGCTGATCGTACTAGTCAACGAAGGCAGCGCCAGCGCATCCGAAATCGTGGCTGGCGCCATGCAGGATTGGGGGCGTGCGGTGGTGGTCGGAACCACCACGTTCGGGAAGGGGTCGGTGCAAACCGTCATCCCGTTGAGCGACGGATCCGCGTTGCGCCTGACCACGGCCAAGTATTACACGCCCAAGGGCCGATCGATCCAAAACACCGGGATTACGCCCACCATCGTGGTGCGGGCCGCGGGAAAAGGCGAGGGGCGGCGTCCAACGGTCAGGGAGCGTGACCTGGAACGGCACTTGCCGAATCCGACCGGGGAGCCCCAGGCGCCCGCCGCGCCGAGTGAACCGAGTGAGCCGGTTGAATTGCCCCCGATCCCGGACGTGCCCCAGGGTGGCACTGGAGCTGACGACGACATCCAGCTCCAAAAGGCGATCGAACTGCTGAAAAGTTGGGCAATTTTCAAAGGATTACTGGACCAGCCGGAGCCATCCGTCGAGGCTGGCCAAGCGAATCCCACCTAAAAACCCGGTATTGCCACATAAGGGGGCTTGATTTTTGGTCCGCCTAAGGATATATTGTCAGCACTCGATTCTGGTGAGTGCTAGTAATAACCTTGACACAAGGAGGAGGACGTATGGGAACAGAAACTGCGGTTAGGAAAAAGGTCAACTTTAAGCCGCTCAAAGAGCGGGTGTTCGTGAGTTACTCCGAGGAGCAAGAGCGCACCAGTGGCGGACTCTACATCCCGGATGCGGCCAAAGAGAAGCCGCAGCGCGGCAAGATCGAGGCGGTGGGTGGTGAGGTCAAATCCGTGAAGGTCGGCGATGAAATCCTGTTCGACAAGTACTCGGGAAGCAAGATTGCGTTTGACGGCGCGGACTATCTAATTCTCAAAGAAGACGACATTTTAGGGATCATCGAGAAATAACACGCACCACTGGCGGAACACGACATCGAACGGGAGGAGTAAAAGATGGCGAAACAAATGGTGTTCAGTGAAGACGCACGCGCGTCGATTCTCAAAGGCGTGAATCAGCTCAGCAACGCCGTGAAGGCGACGTTGGGTCCCAAGGGCCGCAACGCCGTGATCGAGAAAAAATTCGGCGCGCCGACCATTACCAAAGACGGCGTGACCGTGGCGAAAGAAGTGGAGTTGAAGGACCCATACGAAAACATGGGCGCGCAGTTAGTCAAGGAAGTGGCCAGCAAAACCAGCGACGTGGCGGGCGACGGCACCACCACCGCGACCGTGTTGGCGCAGGCGATTTTCCGCGAAGGGGTGAAGAGCGTGTCGGCGGGCGCGAACTCGATGGACATCAAGCGGGGCATCGACAAGGCGGTGGAAGTGGTGCTCGACGAGCTCAAGAAGATCAGCCGTCCGTGCCAGACCAAAAAAGAGATCGCGCAGATCGGCACGATTTCCGCGAACAACGACAAGGCCATCGGCGACCTCATTGCCGAAGCTATGGAGAAGGTCGGCAAAGACGGCGTGATCACCGTCGAGGAAGCCAAGAGCATGAGCACCTCCCTGGACGTGGTGGAGGGGATGCAGTTTGACCGTGGGTATCTGTCGCCTTACTTCGTCACGGATCCGGAGCGGATGGAAGCCTCGCTCGAAGACGCGCTGCTCCTCATCAACGAGAAAAAGGTCAGCACCATGAAGGATCTGTTGCCGATCCTCGAGCAGGTGGCGCGCATGGGCAAGCCGTTGTTGATCATTGCGGAAGAAGTCGAAGGCGAGGCGTTGGCCACGCTCGTGGTCAACAAGCTGCGCGGCACGCTGAACGTCGCGGCGGTCAAAGCCCCCGGTTTCGGCGACCGTCGTAAGGCCATGCTGGAAGACATCGCGATCCTCACTGGCGGACAGGTGATCTCCGAAGATCTCGGGTTGAAGCTGGAAAACGTGAAGATCACGGACCTTGGCCGAGCCAAACGCGTCACGATCGACAAAGACAACACCACGATCGTGGAGGGCGCGGGCGATTCAGCCAAGATCCAAGGTCGCGTCAAGCAGATCAAGGCCCAGGTTGAAGAGACGACCTCGGACTATGATCGGGAGAAACTGCAAGAGCGCCTGGCCAAGTTGGTCGGCGGGGTGGCCGTGATCAACGTCGGCGCCGCGACCGAGACCGAAATGAAGGAAAAGAAGGCGCGCGTGGAAGACGCGCTCCACGCTACCAAGGCGGCGGTCGAGGAGGGCATCGTCCCGGGCGGCGGCGTGGCGTTGCTACGCTGTATTCCGGCGCTGGAGAAATTGAAACTGGAGCACGATCAGCAGATCGGCGTGACCATCATCCGGCGGTCATTGGAAGAGCCGATCCGCCAGATCGTGGCGAACGCGGGACTCGAAGGCTCGGTGGTCGTGGATAAGGTCCGCAACAACTCCAAGGCCAGCCAAGGATTCGACGCGGCCAGCGAGAGCTACGTGGACATGATCGAAGCCGGCATCATCGACCCGACCAAGGTCACGCGGACCGCGCTGCAAAACGCGTCGAGCGTGGCGGGGTTGATGCTGACGACCGAAGTGATGGTCGCGGACATCCCGGAAAAAGAAGCCAAGACCCCCCCGATGCCCGGCCACGGCGGTATGGGAGATATGTACTAGTTCCACACGGCAATCGGATATACGCCGAGGCCCCTCACGCGAGGGGCCTCGGTTTTTTGTGGGCCTTCGGGGGGGGGCCGCGCCGTGACCCGCAAGCCCACAGCAAGCTAGGTTGCCCTGGCTCATGCAGAGGGCGGCGCGTTCTGGTGCCACGTTTACGCCAAATATACAAGGCGTCACGTGGGGTGTGGTTCGATAGATTTGCCGGCGAAGCAAGGACCTCTTGGGTTTTCCGTAACCCTGTTACTGAATCGATTCTGCCGCGATCAACTCCGCGCAGCGATACCCGCTCTGAACCGCGCCTTCGATCGCCCCAGGCAGTCCGGTGCGTGTCCAATCTCCCGCCAAGAACAGATTCTGAAGCGGCGTGCGGTGTTCGGGACGGGACCGCTCGCTGCCGACGCGCGGCGAGAAGGTGGCGTGCGGTTCTTTGATTAGGATGCGATGGCGCAGCACGGCGCGGCGGGCTGCGGGGAATCGTTCGCCGAGCTCTTGCAGGGACAGGCCCACCAGTTCATCGGTCGAGCGGGTCAGGTGCGCGTGCGCGGCGCTCATGACCAACGCGATGTGCCCGTCCGTGGACGATTGGCCCAGCAACGCGCGGCGGTCGAACGCCCATTGCCACGTTGCGCCCTCCAGCCCCACGAACGGCTGATCCAACACCGGGCGGTCGAACCAGAGATACAACGACATGATGGGCGAGGAGACCAACCCTTGCGAAGCCAAGAATTGGATATGCCCGAGCTGCACCTCGGAGGGCAGGACCTCCGGAAGGTTCACGTAAGGGACCGCGCTCACGACCCACGAGGCCGGGAGCACGGCGCCGTCGCTCAACACCACGTCGGTCACGCGCCCGCGCGCGACGCGGAGCCCGGCCGCGGCTTGGCCGGTCAGCACGCGCCCGCCGCGTTGTTCGATGAACGCCTGCGCCGCGTCGGTATAGAGCGGGCCGAGTCCGGTGCGGGGAATGCCGATCGCGGACCACGACGCGTGGTGAAAAAACGCGTTGGTTAATACCGCGGCGAACGGCGCGGCTGCAGCCAGATCCGGCGTCTCATTGAGCACGGCGATGGCCAGCGGGTGCCACAGGCGGTCGCGGATCGCGGCGGGCTGCTGGTGGCGGTCGAGCCACTCGGCCACGGTCAGGCCGTCGGTGTCGCCCGCGCCCCGCCGCCACAGATGCCAGCCCAGTTCGAGCCCCTTACGCCGCGCGTCCCACGGCAACCCCGTGGCGCGGAGTAGGCCGATCCCCATGTGCCACGGCGCGGGCAGCGGTGCGGCGGTCAATTGCGTGCGCGCGCCTCCGGCTCCCACCACCTCCAGCGACAGGTTGGGTTGAAAGACGAGTTGATCGAGCGTGCCGATGGTGGTGAGAAAACGGATCGTGGCCTGATACGCGCGCAGGAACACGTGTTGCCCGTTGTCCAGCACCTCGCCGGTGGCGGGATCCACGTAGGACGAAGCCCGTCCGCCCAACCGCGAGCGTTTTTCCAGCACGGTGACGCGGTATCCGCGCTCGGCCAGGGCCACGCCGGCCGAAAGCCCCGCAAAGCCTCCGCCGATGACGATGACGTCTCGATCGTCGGTCATGGATTCATCGGACTGGGAGAGACGCCGCAAGCGGGATCACAATGGGCCGTATGTTGAGGGCATCCCGTACCTGTAGGGGCGTATGGCCATACGCCCCTACGAAGGTGTGAGGAATAGGACTCGCGGCGACAATGGAGCACCGGCGTCTTGTCGACGCCCGGCACTCAATGGCCGGAGGGGGCTACGGTGGCTTCTTCTAAAATCAACGGATACGAGTAGCCCGCTCCGAAATCACGGTTCACCGTGACCAAACCAGTGACCGTCACTTGGTCGCCGACCTTTACGACCTCTTGGGTCGTCACGGTCAGATCGTTGGCGGGCGATTTCCCGCTTCCGTCTTGGAGGTGAAAGAAGTTCTTGCCCATGATGCCGTTGTTGACTTTCACGACTTTGCCGCTAATTTTGATGCGCTTCCCGGTTAGCGTATCTTTCTGCGCGAACAGGGTCTCGATGTTCGAGACGTTGGCCTCACCGGCAACCGCCGGCGCCGTGGTGATCACCATCCACGCAAACAGCAGGCCGATACCACCCATGATTCGAATCATCGTACTCTCCTTGGTCGAAGGGTCGTGTGTGAACTGTGTTGTAGCAAATTTCGGAACCGAAAGACAGTTACCGATCCGATGCTGCGGGTTTAGCGGTCAGGCGCATGACCAGCACGTACAAGGCGCACAGGAGCAGGACCAACCCGACGAACCACCACGCGCGGGTTTTGAGCACGGCGATCATTTGTCCCGGGTCGTCGAGGAGCTGGGGCTGGTCGCCGATCACGTGCGCGCCGAACCACGCGAGTACCGTGCACCAGAGCGCCGAGCCCGCGGTGGTCACGAGCAGATACACGCCGATCGGCATACGCACGATGCCGGCCGGGATGCCGATGAGATGGCGCACCACCGGCAGCAGGCGTGCAAAGAACACGCCGCCGGCTTCGTACCGTGCGAGCCATCGCTCCGCGCGAATCAGTTTGGCTTCGCTGAGACCGACGTAGACGCCGAACCGGACGATGAGCGGCCGTCCCACCGCGCGCGACATCCAATACATGAGTCCAGCGCCGATGACGCTGCCCGCGGTGCCGGCGAACACCACGCCCCATAAGGTGTACCGGCCCTGCGCGGCCCAATACGCGGCCGGCGGAATGACGAGTTCGCTCGGGACCGGGAGGATGGTACTCTCCATGGCCATGAGCACTACAATGCCCAGGTACCCCCAATCGTGGAGCCACGAGAACCAGATCGTGATGAGTTGGTGCATGGCGGAAGATCGTACCGGACCGAGTCGGCGTTGACAAGCGCCTTGTTACGGCTTGTGGGGGTGGGGCGCTGCGTCGTGGTGGTTGTTCGCGGGCGCCAGCTCGGGCGGTGCGGTGTGCGTGGTCCCGGTTTCATGGGGCATCGCGGGGTCGGACATTTCCGCGTCATGCGGCATCGGAGTGATCGGCATCCCGTCGTGCGGTTCCGCGGGCGCGTTGCTGATCCCATGCTCGTGATGATGCAATTGCGGCGGGGTCGCCGCCGCGTACACAGTCAGCCCGATCATGGCCACCATGACGGTTCCCGACACCGCAAGCACGCCCTTGCGGCGGGCGGGGTGGCGCTCCGCGCCGCGATCCACCAGCGGCAACGCGGCCAAGGCCAGGAACAGGGCGCCCAGCGCGTGAAACATCGTGTCCATCTTCCCCGTGAGGTTTTCCAGCCCGTACAACCACAAGAACGGCCACGGCGGCTTCAGGCTCATTTCCTCCCCGGTGACCGGGTCGCCCAGCGGCGCGGGCACGACGGCGGCGAGCATTGCGACCGCGCCGAAGTATATGCCCCCGAACAGGGCGATGGCTTTGACGTGTTCGACCATGGTGCCGGTCATGCGTTCCGCGGGCACGGACTCGCGGGCCGAGTCCTCGCCGTACGGCAGCGGCGACAGGCTGTGCGTGTTGACCAGGTAAAAGTGCGCGATCAGAAACGCGACGATCACCAGCGGGAGGATCGAGACGTGTGAGGCATACAACTTCACGTTGAGCGACACCGCGTCGGTCGCGCCCATGAAAGTTCCCAATGGACCGAGCCAGGTGAGCCCGGCCTCATAGTGCTTCAAGGCGTCGAACGACTCCTGGTCCCACTTGAGCACGGTGCCGGAAAAGTACGAGCCGAACACGCCCAGACCCAGGAGCGCCAGCCCCACGTACCAGGTCACGAGGCGTGGGGCCTTGTACGCGCCCGAGAACACGATACGCGCCACGTGTAGGGCCAATGCCGCCACCACGGCTTGCGCGGTCCAATAGTGCAGCGCGCGAATCCATGCCCCGCCGGGCACGCGCTCGCCCAGGGCCTTGACGCTCTGATACGCCCGCTCCGGGCTCGGATCCACGAACTGCGCGAGCAAGAACCCGCTGACGAACAGCAGGAGAAACCCCAACAACGCGATGCCGCCCAAGGTGTACGGCAAGGTGTTGCCGTGTGCGGGCACGGGGTAGGACAGGCGACTGAGCTTGAGGTATCGCTCAAGCCCGCTGTCGGGACGAGCAGGCGCTGATTGGGACGGCGTGCGTGCTGGACGGGTCGCCATGGGGGTGGCTGGGGGACTAGGATTCGAACCTAGATAGGCAGATCCAGAGTCTGCAGTCCTGCCATTGGACGATCCCCCAAAACCCAAGGCCCCCCGCGACCAGTGGCGCCCGGACGCGATCGGCGCTGACTCTACGGAAAAGCCGATGGGGTGTCAAGACTGCGGCGCGAAACGCCTGGACTCGATGGCGCGGATGGTTTCGTCGATGCGAGTGAGGGCCTCGGCCTTGCCGAGCAACCGCAGCACGTCGTAGATGCCGGGGCTCACGGTTTTGCCGGTGAGCGCCACGCGCAGGGGCTGGGCGAGCGCGGCCATTTTCTGACCGGTCTCCGCGATCAGCGCGGCAAACATCGCCTCGTGCGCGTCTTTCGAAAAAGGGGTCTGATCCAGCAGCGCGTGGAAGCGCTTCAGAAACGGCAGGGACTCGGCGGTCAGACATTTTGACGCCGCAGCCGGGTCAAACTCGCGGCGGCCCGGCAGGTACATGACGGCCGCATCCACGATGTCCGCCAGGGTTTTGCTGCGCTCGCGGTGAGCCACGAGCACTTCTTCAAGACGCCCGGTGGAGATCTCCAGCGCCGGATAACGTGCGTTGAGCAGTGTTTCGACGTGCGGCACCAGTGCCTTAGGCTCCACGGTCTTGATGTACGTGGCGTTGAGCCACAGCAGCTTGTCCATATTGAAGACCGCGGCGGAACTGGTGATGTGATCCAATGTGAACTTCGCGACCATGTCCTCGCGAGTGAAAATTTCTTGGTCTCCGTGCGACCACCCGAGCCGCGCGAGGTAGTTGATCAGCGCGTCCGGCAGGTACCCCATGTCCCGATAGGTCTGGACCGAGGTGGCGCCGTGCCGTTTGGACAGGCGAGCTTTGTCCGCGCCCAGAATCATCGAAAGGTGGCCGAAGCGCGGGATCGGGTAGTTGAACGCCTTATAGAGTTGAATCTGCCGCGGAGTGTTGTTCAAGTGGTCGTCGCCGCGGATCACGTGCGTGATGGCCATGTCCACGTCATCGACCACCACGCAGAAGTTGTATGTGGGCGTATTGTCCGACCGCAGGATGATGAGGTCGTCGAGCTGACGGTTCTCGAACAGGACGCGGCCCTTAACCAAGTCATCCACCACGGTTTCGCCCTCGTGCGGCGTTTTGAACCGCAGCGCGAACGGTCGGTTCGGATCGTGTTCGGTCAGCGCGCGGCAGCGGCCGTCGTATTTGGGCACCTCGCCCCTGGCCAATGCGGCCTGGCGCCGGGCCTCAAGTTCCTCGGCCGTGCAGTAACAGCGATACGCCAGGCCCTGGTTGAACAGGTCCCACGCCTTGGTTTGATAGAGCGTGAGTCGCTCGGTCTGACGGACCGGGGGGCCGGGTGCTTTCTCCCACTGGTCCCAGTTCAAACCCAACCAGGTCATGCCGTCCAAAATGGCGGCAATGGCCTCCTCGGTCGAGCGGGTGCGGTCGGTGTCTTCGATGCGTAGGAAAAACTTCCCGCCGTGGTGCCGCGCGAACAACCAATTGAATAGCGCGGTGCGCGCCCCGCCCACATGGAGATACCCGGTCGGGCTGGGCGCAAAGCGCACGCGCACGCTGGGATCACGTGCGTCGGGTGACGAAACAGATGATGGCATCGCGGCATTATGTCACGCGACCTACGCGCGAGTAAATAGTTGGCGCGACGAAACGAAGGTGTCGGATCACCTTACACTTTGAATATTATCATCATAACTATTTGTTAAATATATAGTTATTACGATCAACTCGATCGACTATAGATTAGACTTGTCGAAATTATTAACAGTCCGTAGTGGATGATGCACCGTTGCCGCTCGGTGCGTGGGAGGGGATTTTAATCCAGATACGAGAAGTTTCAATGGGTTACTTGGAAATTGATAGGTTCTGTTTTTTTGTTGCACGATTATTGCTTAAGTTAATTTTCCTAAGCATAGAAGGTCTGTATTTTGTATCTGCTCTTGATTCAAGCCTCGAGGCGAAGAATCAACACTCTTGGGAGGGAGCGATGGACCGGTTACAACATACGAGGATTTTCCGATCAGAGTCACACACGCAACGTGCGATTTCTGTTTTCATCGCATCCAGTGCCCTGATGCTCGCATTGCTTGGTGTGGGTAAGCCTGCGGGTGCGGTTATGTTGACGGACCCCAACGATCCCAGATCATGGCAGGGCGCGACGGTGGGGACGTTTGCAGCGCTTTTTTACGGGGCCAATACCGCAGCCAACCGGCAGTTGGTGATCGACAACCAGTTGTTGGACGACGGGGTGTTCAGCCCTGCCGGATTCACGAACGCGACCTTGGTGGCGACTCCTTGGACCGTTGGTGGCGGGGGGTGTGTCTGTTTCTCCGGCGATACCATTGGCACCGGCAGTTACGGCTACGCAGCGGGAGGAGACTTATTCTCGAACGCCAACGCAATTGACAACTACTGGTTTCAGTCCAGTGCACGCGTCGGCGACACGGTGTTTGACCTCGGTTTTGACGCCACTTACGCCATGGTGGCCAATTCGATCGACCATGGCCCCCTGCCGCAGGAGGCGATCGAGTCTACCGTATATCTGTCCAATGATCTCGTGAATTGGAGCCAAGCAGTGGTTCAACGAGTGTGGCTTGAAGGACACGAGGCGAACCTCGGAATCCTGTGGGACGGTTTCTCGTACGCGGTGGGGACCGGGACCAGCGGGACGTTCCGCTACGCATCGGTCATCCATGGTGGCCCCGGTGCCTTGTGGGATGACGGTGATGATGAGATCAATGGCCTGATGGGTTTGCGACCAGATTTCACGCCGGAGCCTCCCCAAGAAGTTCCGGAACCGTCAGCGTTGCTCCTTTTGGGATCCGGCCTGGTTGGGTTGCGATTGTCACGACGACTGCTCCAGAAGTAGCACACCAGCACAATCGTACTAAGATTCGGGCCTTTATTTATAGAATAGAGGCCCGAGTCTTTTTACGTCCAATCTTCCTGGTTGGTAAGAGACTGCTGCGTGTATTCTGGGCCTCCTCCCTTGTGGGGGATCACGAGCCTCCACCGTGGCGTACCCAAAGATTGGGGAGCCCATCCAACCCCAGGGGAAGCACTGAAGGAAGATTGCGCCTCGTGGGATACTCGCGCTTCATCTGACATCACGCGTGGGTCGATTTCCGATCGGCTGGTTCTCCATACGCAGTCACTTGCTTGGGTGCCCGTATAGCCTCAACGAGAGGGGGAAGGTTGCGTGCCCTTGAGTCCGTCGTCCCAAGAGGATTACAATGAGCCTCCCGGAGCCTGCTGATGCGGACCATGCCGTTGACCGCCACGTTCCCTCGATTTTTGTCCCCCGAACCCGACGTGGTGCTGACCAAGGCGTTTGTCGAGCCGTTTCGTAACGCGATCGCCACGGCTAAGACGTGTTATTCCGGCAGTGGGATCGTCAGCGACGAGCAGGTGACCAACGGGTACGAACCGCTGGCGCGCAGCATTTATCAGGCCGGGCACCACACCACGCTGCAACACGCCCACTTTCAGTTTGCGCTCTCCAACGTGTCGCGGCAGTTCATCTGGTCGTTCCTGCACAGCCATCCGTTTTACAACTCCGAGCAGGTCAGCCAGCGCTACGTCACCATGAAGCAGGAAAGCGTGGCGGTGCCGCCGTTGGAGGGCGAGGCGCTGGCGGTGTATCGCCGGACCGTGGCGCGGCAGATGGCGGCGTACGCGGAGTTTTCGGAACGGTTGCTGCCGCTCGCGGATCGCGAATGGGCCGCGCGGTTTCCCCGCGCGCGCAAGAATTTTGCGCGCGACGTGAAAAAGAAGGCCCAGGAAGTGGCGCGGTACGTGGCGCCGGTGGCCGCGTTGTCGTACCTGTACCACACGGTCAGCGGCATCACATTACTGCGGTATTACCGCCTGTGCCGGCAGTTCGACGCGCCGTTCGAGCAACGCCTGGTGGTGCAAAAGATGGTCGACGCGGTGCTGGACGTTGATCCGCGCTACCGGACGATTCTGGAAGAACCGTTGGACGAGGCCGAGACGCCGGAGGCCGCGTTTTTCGCCGGCTCGCCGCTTGATCCAGCCACGGCCCGCGCCTTCTGCGCGGAGTTCGACGCACAACTTGGTGGCCGCACCTCCAAGCTCGTCGACTATAAAACCCAGAACGAGCACGTGTTGGCCGATGCGGTGCGCGAGGTGCTGGGCCTGCCCGCGTCGCGGATGAGCGACGATGACGCGATCGACTTGGCGCTCAACCCGGCCCGGAACCCGTTGTTGGGGGAATCGCTCAACCTCACCACGCACGGCAAACTCACGCGCGCCATGGTTCATCCCTCGTACACGTTCAAGAAGAAACTGAGCCACACCGCGGATTCGCAGGATCAGCGCCACCGAATGACGCCCGCGTCGCGGCCCGTGCTTGCGGCACATCTCTTTGACGCGCCCGATGTCATCGTGCCGGAACTGATTCGCGAGGACTCCGCGTTGGAACGCGACTACCACGCCGTGATGGCCGAGACGTGGGACGCGATCGGACAATTGCGACGGCTGGGAACGCCCGACGAATTCGTCATGTACCTGCTGCCCAATGCCGCGGCGGTGCGTTTCACCGAGTCGGCCGATTTGTTGAACCTTCGCCACAAACACGCCATGCGCCTCTGCTACAACGCGCAGGAGGAAATCTGGTGCGCGTCGTTGGATGAAGCCATCCAGGTCCGCGAGGTCAATCCACGGATCGGCAAGTTCCTCCTGCCGCCCTGCACCCTGCGCGATATGGCCGAGGCGCTGCCCAAGTGCCCGGAAGGGGAACGGTATTGCGGGGTGAAGGTGTGGCGACTCGATTTATCGGAATTCCAGCGCCTGGTCTAGGATCCCGTGAGTTCCGAAGAGTGTGCCGCCGCGCCGTCGCCCGAGGAGAAGTGGGCGGCCAATCGGGCCAAGGTCGAATTCGCCATGACCTTTCCCGGCCTCATCCGCGAATGGGCGGACGCGCGTGGGAAAACCGTGGACACGATCGTCGAAAGCGGAGACGCGCGCGTCGTGATTTTCACGGACGGCGCGTTCGCGCTTGTTCCGTCGCGGGAGTTGGATCCCGCCGCCGTGGTAGCCGCGCTGGCCGAGGCCCGGCCGCGATTGGAGCGCGTCCACTCCGCGGGATACGCCGAGTTCGATCGTTTGGCGGCGCGCGATCGCGAGTTGGGGCGGCGCGCGCGGCTGGAAAACATCCTGGGGGCAATCCGACACAACGCCGCGGATATTCCGGAACTCAAGGACGCGGTGCGGCGCTTGGCCGCATCGTGGCCCGACCCTACGGAGGCTGATGGCAAAAAAGACTAAACCGCAGGCCGTGAAGGAACTCGAAACCCTCGCCGCCGAATTCTCGCAACTGGCGCAGGCCTCCGGCGACACGGACTTGTTCGCGGACCTCGCGGGCACCATGTATCGCTTGCTTACGGAGAAGGCGGACCGGGGTGACGTCAAACTGATCGCCAAGGCGTTTCGCGAGTTACGGTACGCGTTCAAGACGTTTACCCCGTACCGAAATATCCGCAAGGTCACGGTGTTCGGCTCCGCGCGGACCAAGGAAGACGCGCCCGCGTACCGGCAGGCGGCGGCGTTCGCGCGCGGTATGGTGGCGCAAGGGTATATGGTGATCACCGGCGCGGGCGACGGCATTATGAAAGGCGCGCAAGAAGGCGCGGGCCGCGCGCAAAGCTTCGGCGTGAACATCGAACTGCCGTTCGAGCAAATGGCCAATGAATTTATCTACGACGACCCCAAGTTGATCGGGTGCAAATATTTCTTCACCCGCAAGCTGATCTTCGTCAAGGAGAGCCACGCGCTGGCCCTGTTTCCCGGCGGGTGGGGGACCATGGACGAGGGGTTCGAGGTGCTGACGTTGCAGCAGACTGGCAAGAGCCCGCCCATGCCCATCGTGTTCGTGGACGAGCCCGGCGGGTCGTATTGGGCCGAGTGGCGAGAGTACAACATCCGGCACCTACTGAACCGCGGGTTGATTTCCGCGGAGGACCTGCACCTCTTTGCCATCACGGATCGTCCGGAGGTCGCGGTTCAGGAGATCGTCGCGTTTTACAAAAATTACCATTCCTCGCGCTACGTGCATGGCCGGTTGGTCCTCCGGTTGAATCGGCCGGTACCGGACGCGTTGCTGGACGCGATCAACGTGGAATTCGCAGACCTGGTGAGCCAAGGGAGCATCGAACAGGGCGCGGCATTACCCGAGGAGCGCAATGAACACGAGGTGCTGCACCTGCCCCGGCTGCACTTGTGGTTCAATCGGAAAAACTCGGGACGGTTGCGCCAATTGATCGACCGCATCAACTCCGGGTACGAATGACGGGTCGCGTGATCGAGCGGTTGGGGGTGCTGGGCGCCGGCCGAATGGGCGCGGCCCTGGTGCGCGGCGCGTTGCGCGCGCGCCTGTGCGTCCCCAAGCGGGTGGTCGTGGCGGATCCGACGGCGGACGCGGTGCAAGCGCTCGCGGCCGAGACCGGGGTGTCGGGGACGTCGGACAACCGGGCTGCGGTCGCGGCGTCGTCCGTGGTGGTGTTGGCGGTGAAACCCCAAATCCTCGACCACGTGTTGGATGAAATTCGCGACGCGGTGACCGCGGAGCACCTGCTTATCTCGATCGCGGCCGGCGTGCCGTTGGCGCGCGTGGCGGCGCATCTTCCTCCCAACGTGCGTGTGGCCCGCGTGATGCCCAATACCCCGCTGGTGATCGGCGCCGGCGCCGCGGGTTATGCCATGGGGCCGTGCGCGCGAGCGGATGACGCTGGGACGGTGCACGCGTTGTTCGGCGCGTTGGGGCTGGCGGTCCGCGTGCCCGAAGACTTGCTAGATGCGGTGACTGGCCTCAGCGGAAGCGGTCCGGCGTTCGTGTTTTCCATGATCGAGGCGCTGATCGATGGCGGGATCAAAGCCGGGCTCCCGGCTGATGTGGCGCGGGATCTGGCCGTGCAGACCGCGGTGGGCGCGGCGCGGTTGGTCGCCGAAACCGGGGTGTCACCCGCCGCACTGCGTGATCAAGTCGTTTCGCCGGGCGGGACAACCATGGCCGGACTGAGCGCGTTGGAGGCCAAGGGATTTCGCGAGGCGGTGATCGCCGCGGTCCAAGCCGCCACCCAGCGGTCGCGCGAACTCGGCAGCACGCGCTGACCCGCCGTCCATCTGCACAGCGCCTTCCCGTTGCCAGCGACCGTTCGATCGCGCGGGTCAGCCGGAACGGACAAACTGTTACAGCGGGACCGAGCGCGCCATACACCGCTTTTGCTGCGCCAGGATGTGATCCAATTCGGATTCGAGTTGGTGTTTGGGCGCGTCGCCGATCGTCATAAAATACGGCCGCCCGGACGCAAAAAAGAGCAAGGTGGGCGTGCTCTTGACCGCAAACCGCGCGACCAGGCCGGGTTCCGCGGTTACATCCACTTTGGCAAACCGCATCTTGTTGACGAAACGATGCGACAGGGCTCCGAACACCGGGGCCAGCTTTTGGCTGTGCTCACAGGCGGGGCCGAAAAAATTGACCACCACCGGCAACTCGGCTTGCCCAACTAGCGAGTCCCAAGTGGCTTCGGTCACGTTTTTGAGATTCACCAACTCTCCGGTTTCGCTCATGCCGGGCTCCTCCTCTCGTGAACAGTGGCGGGTGCCCCCCCACCACGGTCGCCATCACGCGTTCAGCGGGGCACCAATCGATCAAGATCCGCGCGCGACAACGGCGGCGCCGCGAGCGTCAGCAGGTTCTCCTCCACGTGGCTCACGCCTTTCATGCCGACCAGCGTGGTGCCGATTCCGGGCGTGGATCGGACAAAGTGGATCGCGCGCTGCGCATCGGTCGCGAGGCCGGGAATGCGGCTCCGGATGTCGGCGGGCAGGTCTTGCGCCAGCCGATTCTGATAGAGCGCCGCGCTGCCCATCACGTATAGGTTGAGGGCCGAGGCCGCTTCCAGCGCGGTCATGAGCGTGCCGCGTACGGTCTGATTTTTGCGCGTGTAAGCTTCGGGCATGGCCAGGCTGTAGGGCAATTGCACTACCCGGAAATGGTGGCGGTCCCCCGCGACCCGCCGCGCCAGGTCCGTCAGGCGTTCCAACGACAGCAGTCCGGCCGCGGTGGGTGACGCGCGAAGACCGTTCCAGGTGGCGACGCCGTAACAGCGGATACGGCCGCCCGCGACGCAGGCCTCGAGCGTCTCAAAGGCCGCGCGCATCCGATCGTAAAACCGGTCGGGGGCGATTTCTTCGAGTTGGGTCTCGGGGTTGTGCAACAGATAGACGTCAACGCAAGTCACGGCAAGGTTGGCCAGACTGCGATCAACCTGGTGCGCCAGGAACCGCGGCGCCAAACAATGGGACCCGGCGACTATGTCTTGGGGATCAATCAGGCCGGGCGCGACAAAGGTCTGCCGAACATACGCGGCGGGGTCCGCGGGCGGTTCCCCGTCGTACGGGAGATACCCGCCCTTGGTCGCCAGGACGATCTGCTCGCGCGGGATACGGCTCGCGGCCAGGGCCCGGCCGATCGCGCGTTCACTGCGTTGGCAGCGGTAGTTGATCGCGGTATCGATGACGTTGCAGCCCAGATCCAGGGCCCGGGCCACGGCGGCTTCATAGATCCGGTCGGTCACGGTGTCCGCGGGGCCGAGGTACGTGCCGATCCCGACCGACGAGAGCGTGAGGCCATCGAACCCGCGCGGGACGTCGGTGACCCCGCGGCGGCGAAGCTGCGCGACAAACGCCGCGGTCCCGTCGGGTGTGGCCGCGCGCGCGTCGCTCATGGGACGGGCCGCACCTGGATAAACGGGCGGACGTCGATGGACTGAAATACCCCGCCGGTCACGTACGGGTCGCCTTCCGCGAACGCGCGCGCCTCCTCCAACGACGGGGCCTCAATCACCACCAGGCTGCCGCTGCCGTCGCTGAACGGGCCGGCCAACACCAGGCGGCCATCGCGCGCGAGCGCGTCAATGCGGTCCAGATGCGCCTGGCGCAGGGACGGACGCAAGGCCTGCCCGCGAGGACCGTCGGTGCCGATGATCGCGAACAACATTATCGCCCCGCCAACCAGACCACGTGACCCAATTCGGGAAGGATCAGTTTTTCCATGGCGAGCCGCACCGCGCTTTCCGATCCCGGGAGGGAAAACATGGCCTTTCCTTGAAACAGGCCTGCCGTGGCCCGACTCAACATGGCTGCGGGACCGATCGTCTGGAACGAGAGCGCGCGAAACAACTCGCCGAAGCCGTCGATTCGTTTCTCCAGCAACTGATCAATCACCTCGAAGGTGGAATCCCGGCTGGTCAATCCCGTGCCCCCGGTGAGGATGATGGCCTGGGTGTACGCGTCACCGCCCACCCGGTCGAGCACGTCCCGGATGCTGTTCGGGTCGTCTTTGACGATGGTTGACCCGGTGATGCGGTGATCGTGCGCCTTGAGCAACTCGCGGATCACGTTGCCCGATCGGTCGTCGGCCTGCGTGCGGGTGTCGCTGCACGTCACCACGTAACACGCAACTTCCTTGGGCGCCGCGGCCCGGTGTTCGGCGTGTCCCATCTCGCCTCCAGCGGAGGGGCATCTTACCGTGGCTGCGAGAGGGTGTCAACGAACGGGCATGGCGAGGGGGTGGCGTCGCCGCGCATCAACCGTCCCCCCGCCACGCGCCTCGACGCTCCCGTGACCCTATGTTATAGTAGCGCGCGTCGGGTCGTGAATTCCGCAACGGAGTATGCCGGGCGAAACGCCGCAAGAACCGTATGACGTGATCGTAATCGGCGGAGGGGTCGTGGGTTCGTGGGTCGCCTGCGACGCGGCCCAACGCGGGTTGCGGGTCGCGTTGTTCGAGCAGGGGGATTTGGCCAGCGGCACCAGCAGCCGCACGTCCAAGTTGATCCATGGCGGGCTGCGGTACCTGGAGCAAGGCGCGTTTCGGCTGGTGGCGGAGGGCACGCGCGAGCGCGCGGTGTGGCTGCGGATCGCGCCGCACCTGGTGCGGCCGTTGCCCTTTTTGTTCCCGCTGTATCGCGGCGCCGGGCGGTCCCCTTGGATGGTTCGACTGGGGATGACGCTGTACGACGTCCTGTCCTGGTACCGCAATGTCGAGCCGCATCGCATGCTCTCCGCAGCAGAGGCCAAGCGGCTGGAGCCGTCGCTTCGCGACGCGACCCTGGTGGGCGCCGCCCGGTTTTTCGACGCGCAGATGGACGACGCGCGGGCGTGCCTCGAAGTAGGGCTCTGCGCCGCGGCGGCAGGCGCGCGCATCGAGACGGGCGCGCGGGTCGACGGACTGCTGCGGCGGGACGGACGGGTGATCGGCGTGCGCGTGGGAACGCGGGAGGTCTTCGCACGGGTGGTGGTCAACGCCGCGGGGCCGTGGCTGGACCGCGTGAGCGCGATGGCCGACGGCCCCGCGGCGCGCATTCGGATGACGCGGGGCGCACACCTGGTGTTGCCGCCGTTGCTGCGCGAGCACGCGCTGGTTCTCGCCGCGCGTCGGGACGGCCGCGTGTTTTTCGTGATCCCGTGGCGAGGGTACAGCCTGGTCGGCACCACCGACGTGGACTATTCGGGTGATCCCTCCGCGGTCGTCTGTTCCGATGAAGAACGGCGGTATCTCTTGGACGAGACGCGCAAAGCGCTTCCCGGCTCGGTGATTCCTGACGCCGACGTCCTCGCGGAATTTGCCGGGGTGCGTCCACTCGCCTACGAATCGGGCGGGACCGCGTCCGCGGTCAGCCGGGAGGATCTCGTCGCCGAAGATCCCAACGGAGTGATCGCCATCGCGGGCGGAAAATTCACCACCGCCCGAGCCGTGGCCGAACGCGCCGTGACCCGGGTCGCCGCGCGCATCGGACGGACCGATTTGTCCCCGTGCCGGACCGCGACCGCGCCGCTGGTGGGAGGGCATCCCGTACCGACCGACCAAGCGCACGCCTGGCGCGCACGGGCGTTAAGCCTGGGGTTGTCGGATGCGCAGGCCGACGCGTTATCGGCGATGTACGGGTCGCGGTTCGGGTCGTTGTTGGATCTGGCGGCGCGACACGGGACGGGCGGGCGGCTCCACCCGGATCTCCCCTGGGTGGGGGTGCAGGTGGATTTTGCGGTCCAACACGAGATGGCCCGCACCGTGGAAGACGTGCTGCGGCGACGGTTGCCGATCGCGCTCGGCCCGCACCGGTTCAACCGCGTCGTCACCCGCCTGGTGGCTGAGCGGATGGGTGCGTTGTTGGGGTGGGACGCCGAGGCGCGCGAGGGCTACGTGACCCGGTATCTGGCCGCGTGACGCACGGGCGTCGTTGTCACGCGGGAGGCAGGGGCGCACGACCGTGCGCCCCGACGAACGAAAACCACATAAGGAGCATGCCGCATATGGTGCTGTTGGAATTCAGTATGTCCCCGTTGGACAAGGGTGAGAGCGTGGGTCGCTACGTCGCGCGCTCGTTGGACATCATCGACAAGAGCGGCGTGGCGTACCGCTTGAACCCGATGGGGACGGTGCTCGAAGGGGAGTGGGACGAGGTATTCGGGGTGGTCAAGCGATGTTATGAGCGCATGCGCAAGGATTGCCGACGGATCTCGGTGGGCATTCGCGTCGATTACCGCAAAGGCGCTAAAGGTCGGCTGGACTCCAAGATCGCGAGCGTGGAACGGCGGTTAAAACGGACCGTTCGCACGTAGGGCGCACGGCGAACGCGTCCGTTCGGCCCTGGTTGCTTGACGATGGCGATTAGGCCCGTGGTAAGATACGGGCCATGTCGGACGATGGCAGTTGTCATCGGGCCGGGCTGATTCGAACCATCTTCAGTCAGCCCCTTGTTGTGTGTCCCGCCCGCGTTGTCGGCGAGCGGCGTTCCCCCTGACGCGCGTTGACCGTCCCGGCGAGCGAAACCGTTGGCTCGGCGTCCCCGTTCACCAGCGGGGCGGCCTCGGCGCGGCGCGTGCAACGATTGCGGGCCGACGGGTTATACGCGAGTCACGAAGGCGACGGGTTGCCGTCCTGGCGGGTGAGTGCGGAACCGTTCTGGTTGACCCCGGATGACGCCGCGTTTTTAGAACACCTAGGGTCGGTTCTCCTGGCGTTTTATCAATCGCTCAATCGACTCTACGTTCACAGCTTGAAAACCCCGTCGTTGCGATGGGTGGCGGACTACCTTGACCAGGGAAAGCCGCCATCCGTGGTCGAGTACGGGCGGATGCGACGGGTACGCGACCAGGTGCCGTTGATCATCCGGCCCGATTTGTTCGTGACGGACCACGGGTGGGTCGCGTCGGAATTGGACGCGGTGCCCGGCGGGTTCGGCGTGACCGCGGCGTTCCAATCACTCTACGCGGAGGCCGGGCCATTGGTCGGCGGGGCGGACGGGATCACGCGCGAGTTGGCCGCCGCGTTCGGCCGGCACGCGCGTGTTGCGATCGTGGTGTCGGACGAGTCGGCCGACTATCGACCGGAAATGCGATTCATGGCCCGGGCGTTGGAGGCCTCGGGCCTGTGGGCTCGGGCCGTCTCGCCGTCGGAGGTTGTCTTTCACGAAGACGGGTTGTTCGTCGACGCGCCGACCGGGTCCGAGCGGATCGATGTCTTGTATCGGTTTTTTGAGCTGTTCGACCTGAAAAACGTGCCCAAGTCCGAACTCTTTCTCTACGCCGCAAAAAAGGGGACGGTTCGGTTCACGCCTCCGGCCAAGGCGTTTTTGGAAGAGAAACTTGCGATGGCCTTGTGGCACCACCCGGCTTTGCGCAGGTGGTGGCGCGATGATGTGGGCGCTCAGACCGCGGAGGTGTTGACCGCGTTGTTTCCCGCCACGTGGATTCTGGACCCCTCGCCCGTGCCGCCGCATGCGGCGATCGCCGGGTTCACGCTCGGCGGGAGGCCGGTCCGGCACTGGCTCGATTTGGCCGACGCCACCCAGCGCGAACGACGGTTCGTGATCAAACCCTCTGGCTTTTCCGCGTTGGCGTGGGGCGGGCGCGGGGTGGTGGTGGGGCATGACGAGCCCGCGACGGCTTGGCGGCGCGCCATCGAGACCGCGTTGGATGCCTTCCCCGCAACGCCGTCCGTGTTGCAGGAGTTTCACGTGGCGCGCCGGGACGAGGTGTCGTTTTTCGATGAAGCGACCGGAACCATCCGCCCGATGGGCGGGCGCACTCGCCTGTCCCCGTATTATGTGGTCTCCGGTGAGGAGGCGCGATTGGGCGGCGTGCTCGCCACCACCTGTGGGCTGGACAAAAAGATCCTCCACGGCATGCGGGACGCGGTGCTCGCGCCCTGCGCGGTCCGACCGTTGCCGCTCACACGAGGAGAGTTACCGTGAACGACCAGTGGAAATATGACATACGAGACAGCCTCGAGGCGGTTGAAGATCTCGTCAAACGCCTCGGGCTTTCGTCGCGCGACGCCGAGCGTCTGCGCGAGGTGGTGGCCCGTTACCCGATGCGGATCACCCCGCACGTGCTCGGCACGATTCGTTATCCGGGGGACCCGATTTGGTTGCAGGTTGTCCCCACCACCGAGGAACTCGACCTGCAATTCGACATGCAGGACGATCCGCTCAACGAAGAGGGCGATATGGTGGTGCCGCACCTGGTCCATCGGTACCCGGATCGCGTGCTCTTGTTCGTCACCAATCAGTGCCCCATCTATTGTCGGTTCTGTACGCGTAAGCGGTTCGTGGGGTCTCCGGGCGGCACCATCACGCCCGAAGCGATCGACGTGGTGGCCGGGTATATTCGTTCGCATCCGGAGATTCGAGACATCATCTTTTCCGGCGGGGACCCGTTGCTCTTGGTGGACAATCTGTTGGAGCGCGTGTTATCGACGCTCCGGGCCATTCCGCATTTGGAGATTATCCGGCTCGGATCGCGGGTGCCGGGCACGCTGCCGTCCAGAATCACCCCTGAATTGTGCGCGATGTTGAGGCGGTACCACCCGCTCTATATGAATTTGCACTTTAATCATCCCGACGAACTCACCCCGGAGGTCGAAGCCGCGTGCGGGCGGTTGGCCGACGCGGGGATTCCCTTGGGGAGCCAGACCGTATTGCTCAAGGGGGTCAATGACGACCCGGAGACTATGAAACGCCTGGTTCAAAAACTGCTCAGGGCGCGGGTCAAGCCGTACTACTTGTATCAGGCTGATTTGGTCACGGGGACGAATCAATTCCGCACGCCGGTCGAGACTGGATTGGCCATCATCCGTGCGTTGCACGGCCATACCTCCGGCATGGCCATCCCACGATACGTGATCGACGCGCCGGGAGGCGGCGGCAAGGTTACGGTGATGCCCCAAGATTTTGTGCTCGACATCAATTCCAAAGAAGTGATCCTCAAGAACTACGAGGATCAGGTGTACCGCTATCCGCAGGTTCAGGCGGAGTCGGTGCAACGACGGGGGCCTGACGCCTGCCGTGACGATCCGACGCCCGCCCCAACCGCTGCCAGCGGGTTGATCCCGCTTCGTCGTTCGCCGTAGGCGAACGCACGTACCGGCAAAACCGACGACGCGTTCGGCTGGTCGGCCGCGTTGACCCCCACACGTTGTCTCACAACAAGGGAGCCGTAATGATCAAGAACGACCGCTGGATCCGCACCATGGCCAAAGAATACGGGATGATCGCTCCGTTCGAGGAAAAACAGGTGCGGGCCGGAACCATCTCATACGGTTTGTCCTCGTATGGGTACGACCTGCGTATTTCCGATGATTTTAAAATCTTCACGAACATCAACCATACGACCGTTGATCCCAAGGATTTCGACATCAAGTCGTTCGTGGATTTTAAGGGCGACGTGTGTATTATCCCCCCCAATTCGTTTGCATTGGGGCGCAGCGTCGAATATTTCAGAATTCCGAGGAAAGTGATTACCGTGTGTGTGGGAAAATCCACCTACGCGCGCTGCGGCATCATCACCAATGTCACGCCGTTTGAGCCGGAGTGGGAGGGGTACGTCACGTTGGAAATTTCGAATACCACGCCGTTGCCGGCAAAAATCTACGCCTTCGAGGGGATCGCCCAAGTGTTGTTTTTCGAAAGCGACGAGAGCTGCGAGACCTCCTACGCTGACCGGAAGGGAAAATATCAGGCCCAACAAGGCATTACCCTTCCCAGATTGTAATAGTCTCTCACGCCGGGTGTACGGGCATTCCCAAGAAGGGAATCAATTGAGGGTTTTTTCTCCTTGACGTTGGTTGTATCTGACTGCAAGGGTTTTTGGGAAAAAATTCTCCTCGCATGAGGTTTTTGCGGTCGTGAAACATTGCGAAGAAAATTAATAACCAGTGATGGAGACGAAAAATTCCATAAAAAATCGAAATTGCTTGACACGATGTGGGTTATTTGTGATATAAGCGAGCCTGTTGGTGTGGTAAGTTGTCCCCTGCTAGTTGGGACGGTTCGATTTTGTTTTGGTCCGAAAGGAGGGCGTGCGCGGTGGCAAGAGGAAAGGTCAAGTGGTTCAACGCAAGCAAGGGGTATGGGTTCATCTCCCAGGATGACGGCAGTGACGTCTTTGTCCACTTCTCGGCGATTCAGGGTGACGGGTTCAAGACCTTGGATGAAGGCCAGGAAGTGGAATTCGACGTTGTCAAAGGGGCCAAGGGCCCGCAAGCCGCCAATGTCGTCAAGACCACGGTGAAAGCCTAACGCGTCCGCCCCTCCAGCGTGAAGAATCCAAGCGCCCTTCGGATGAACTCCGAGGGGCGCTTGCGTTATAAGGGGCTCTTACAGAACGAGCGCGGCCGCGGAATCGGCAAATGACAGGCCGCGAGGGGTGAGCCGGATGGCCTGAGGGGTGTCTTCAATGAGGCCGTGGTCCACGAGTTGTCTGAGCCCATCCCCGCGTGCAGTCCACGCCTCGCTCCCAAAACGTTCCACGAGGAGGCGCCGAGGCACCCCGTGGATCATGCGAAGCCCGAAGGCCAACGTTTCTCCCAGCCGTTCGTCAACATTCAGAACCTCGCGTCCGGCAACCGCGTCTCCGCGATCAATCCCTTGCATATAATCGGCGGCGTCGAACCGGTTCCACCAGCGGTGTCCTTGGACGTGGGAGTGGGCGCTCGCACCGAACCCCAGCCAGTCGTCGCACCGCCAATACAGCATATTATGGCGACACGCGAATCCTGCCTTCGCGTAGTTGGAGATTTCGTAGCGTTCGAGGCCGGATCGAGCCAGCTCTTCGTGCAGCGCGTCTTCCTGGGCCAGGACGACCTCGTCCGATGGGAGCGCCAACCGGCCTTCGGACACCGCGGACCCGATCGGTGTGCCGGATTCCGGGGTGAGCGCGTATGCCGAGAGGTGTTTCGGGTCCAGATTCAGCGCGAGATGCAGGGTGTCCCGCCAGCCCGAGAGGGTTTGCTCCGGGAGCCCGTAGAGCAGGTCCACGTTGATGTTGTGGAGACCGGCCGCGCGGATCGCGTGAAACGCGGTGACCGCGCGGCCCGCGGTGTGCGGGCGGTGTAAGGACAACAGTTCCTGATCGTCGAGCGATTGGATCCCCATGCTGACCCGGGTAATTCCCGCGTCACGCCACGCGTTCGCGCGTTCCGGGGTGACGGTCTCCGGATTCGCCTCAATCGTCAGTTCCGCGTCCGGGACGAAGGAAAAGGCCCGGCGACAGTCACGCACCAGCGCGGTCACCGCGGTCGGCGGCAACAGCGAGGGAGTCCCGCCTCCCAGGTAGAGCGATGACACCGCTCGCCCCTCGGCCATCGGCGCGCGCACCGTGATCTCGCGGAGCACGGCGTTGACGTAGGGCTCCATCAGCCGTGCTCCCCCCGTCACGGAGCTGAACGCGCAATACGCGCACTTACTCACACAAAACGGGATGTGGATATAGAGACCGAGGGCCGCGTCATACGGCAGACCGTCGTGTGGCGGGTCAAATGGCATCAGAGCTTCGTTCGCGGCATGGACCGTGGTATGATCCCACCCGCGAAGCAGGGGTGTCAAGGCGGTGACCGAAGAATGGCGGTGCACCACGTGGATCTTGTATCCAACAACCCAGGGTGATCAGGGACGATCGTTGTGGCGGGGGCGAATTCTGGATGGGGCGATGACCGCTGGATGAGACGGGTGCGCCCTTCTCGCCGGAGACGCCGCCGGCGCGGATTTCCGTGGTTGAGCGCGATCCTGCTAGCCGCGGGCGTCGGATATCTTGCGTCCGTGTACCTCACCGTGACCTCGCGGTTTGAAGGGCCACGCTGGAAACTTCCTTCGACCGTCTACGCCGAGCCGGTGACGCTCTATCCGGGGATGGATCTGACCGCCGGACGGTTGCGCGACCGGCTGCTCCGTCTCGGGTACGGGCCGGTGGCCGCCTCCCCCGTGCGCCCCGGAGAGTTTCGGTGGACCGACACCCGGCTGGAAATTTTCCTCCAAGATTTTTCCTATCCCGATCATCGCGTGCAAGGATTTTTGGTGGCCGCCGACCTGTCGGATGCGCGGGTGAGCGCGCTCACCCGAGAAGAGGATGGGACGCCGCTGACCAGCGTAGACCTTGAACCGGAGGTCATCGCCGGGCTCTTCGACGACAGTTGGGAAGGGCGTCGGCTGGTGCGCGTCGATGCGGTGCCGCGCGCGTTGATCGACGCCATCGTGGCGGCCGAAGACGCGCGGTTCTACCAACACTGGGGGATCGACCCGCGAGCCGTGGCGCGGGCGCTTTGGACCGACCTCAAGGAGGGCGAGTGGGTCCAAGGAGGGAGCACGCTCACCCAACAGTTGGTCAAGAATTTCTATCTGACGCAGGAACGCACGATCTATCGGAAATGTCTTGAGGCCGTCATGGCGCTCATGTTGGAAGCGCGATACACCAAACACGAAATTTTGGAAGCGTATCTGAATGAAATTTACATGGGCCAGCGCGGCGACATGGGTGTGTACGGCGTCGGCGAAGCGTCCATTTTCTACTTCGGCAAGGAGGTCGAGCGGCTTACCACCGCGGAATCCGCGTTGTTGGCCGCCATGATCCGTTCCCCGCGCGGGAACAATCCGCAGGCCGCGCCGGCTCGGGCCCGGGCCACGCGGGATCGGGTGTTGCGTCGGATGGCGGCGCTGAACATGATTGGCGCCGACGAGGCCGAGGCCGCGATCAACGAAGCGATGCCTTCGCGGCCGAAGGCGCGCGCCGCGGTTCGGGCGCCGTATTTCGCGGATCTCGTGCGGGATGAACTCGAACGGTTGTACTCGCGGGATGCGTTGGCGTCCGAGGGGTTGCGGATTTTCACCAGCCTGGACGTGGAGGCGCAGCGCGCCGCGGAAGAGGCGCTTCGGTCCGGGCTCGCGGACTTGGACCGCCGTGCTCCCAAAACGGGCGACCCGCTGCAAGGGGGCGCGATCGTGTTGCAGCCGCAAACCGGGTACGTGCGTGCCCTCGTCGGAGGGCGGGATTACGCGGCGTCGCAGTTTAACCGCATCACGCAGGCCCGTCGGCAACCGGGCTCGTTATTTAAGCCGATCGCGTATTTGGCCGCGTTGAGAAAGGACGAACACACGGGCGCGCCGCGGTATACCCCGGTCAGCGTGGTCAAGGACGAGCGCCTCACCATCCAGACCCCGTCGGGTCCGTGGACGCCCCAAAACTACGACAAGCGGTTCCACGGTCCGGTGACGCTCCGGACCGCCTTGGAGTACTCGTTCAACGTCGCGGCGGTGCAGGTGGGCCAGGACATCGGGCCCGAACGGGTCGCGGAGACCGCGCGGTTGTTGGGCGTACGGAGCCCGTTACAGCCGGTCCCGTCGTTGGTGCTGGGGACCTCGGAGGTGAGCCCAATCGAACTGGCCGGCGCGTATGGGGTGTTCGCGAATTTCGGCACGCGCACCGAACCGTTGGTGATCAAAGCGGTGGTGGACCGTGACGGACGCGTGGTGAGTCGAAAAGACATCGCGGTCGAACAGGTGATTGCCCCGGAGGAAGCGTATTTGATGACCGCGTTGCTGCAGGGGGTGATCGAACGAGGCACCGGCCGCGCCGTGCGCGCGTTGGGGTTTACCAGGCCGGCCGCGGGAAAAACCGGCACGACCAGCGACTTTCGCGACGCGTGGTTCGTGGGCTACACGCCCGAGACCCTGGCATTGGTGTGGGTGGGGTTCGACCACAACCAGCCGCTTAATCTCACCGGCGCCGAGGCCGCGTTGCCGATCTGGACCGCCATGATGAAACGGGTCACCGAGACCGAGCCTGAACGCGCGTTTGTCCCGCCCCCCGGAATCGTGGTGCGGCAGATTGACCCGGCCTCCGGGCTGCTCAGCGCGCGTCAGTGCCCGGACGCGATCGCGGAAGCGTTTTTGGAGGGCACGGAGCCGACCGCCACGTGCGCGGATCCCAAGCAACGCGGTCCCGGTCTCTTGCGGTGGCTGCGGCGGGTATTGGGGTGAGACATCCCGCGGGGCGGTCCGTGGGTGCGCGCATGGCGGCGTGCCTTGCCGCGATCGCGTGGGGGTGCGGCGCGACCCAGGTCAGCGCGCCCACCGGCGCAATCGAGCCGGTCGCCGGCTCGCCGCCGCAAGAGGTGGCGGCGTACCACCTGGTCGAAGACGGTCGTCGCCAACTCGACGGAGGGAACGCCGCGTCGGCGGTCGCCACGTTTCAGAAAGCTCTTGCGTTGGCGCCGTCCAGCCCGCACGCCAATTTGGCCCTGGCCGACGCCAAGGTTCGACAAGGCGAGTTCCGCGCCGCGGTCGTTTATGCGGATCGGGTGCTGCGGCTGATCGGGGATCGGTTGGAGTGGCGCTGGCGAGCGACGTTGGTGCGCGCGCGCGCGTTCGAAGGCCTGGGCGACGCCACACGCGCGCGCGCCGAATTTCAACGGGTGCTCACCGACGACCCGCGCAACGAGGAGGCGCGGTCGGGCCTCGCGCGCGTGGAGGGGCAAGACGACGGTCGATGAGGCCGGGGTGCGGTTACGGCGCGCGTCGGCGTTTGCGCGTGGAGGACGGCTCTGCGAGCCCGCATTCCTGCATGCGTTTTCGCAGCGTGTTGCGGCTCATGCCGAGTAGGTCCGCGGCCTTGCGTTGGTTGCCACGGGTTTGCGCCAACGCGAACTCCAACAAGGGGCGTTCGAACTCCTTCATCACGAATCCGTAGAGGTCGCGTCCGCCGCTTTCGCTGTAGGCCTTGACGAAACGCAGCAACCTTCGCTGGACGTGCCCGTGAAGAAAATCCCCGTCCGCGGCCGGTTCGGCTTCCGTGGCGGCCGTCTCCGGGCCGTGTCCTGATTGGAGCTGTGGGTCGGCGCACAGAGCCCGGCCCAATGCATGAATGGCGGGTATGGTCCGCTGCAACAGCGGCGCGGGCGCCAGAATCATACAACCGGTGGGCCGACGGTCCAGCAGCCGCTGGATCCGCGCGCCGTCCTTGTCCCACTCGTTGGGCGTTTCGGCCACGATTAAGCCGTATAAATCCCCGTCGGCCGACGGCACCTGCGCCAGCCGTTTCCTGGTGACGGTAATGCCGTTCTGATCCTCGGGAAACGCGAATCGCAACTGGGGCGTGGCGTTGAGCACCAGCATCCGTAGGGGTTTGGCGTCGCGGCGGGCAGCGGATTTTGGTTTGGAGCGAGCGAGCATAGGGAGCAACGAACGCAGCCGATCCGAAAAAGAAGGCCAGCTTGTACCACACGGCGAAAGAATCTGTCAATGGGTCCAGGTAATTCCGAAAAGGTATTGTCTGCCGGTGAGGGCGAGGAGGGGAGTCGCGCGTCAGGCGCGCGTCGCAAGCGCGCGATCGAGAAAGTAGCGGTGCACCCGGTCGTCGTCGGTCAATTCCGAGTGGAACGCTGCGGCCAGAATCGGTCCTTGTTGGACCAAGACGATGCGGTTGTTCCACCGACCCAGCACGTCAACCTCGGGCCCGGTTTCCGTGATCAGCGGCGCGCGGATGAATAGGGCGCGGACCGGGTTCGGCCCGAGGCGCTGGGCCTCCACCAGCGCTTCGCAACTCTGTTGCTGGCGGCCGAACGCGTTGCGTTGCACCACGACGTTGAGCAGCGCCAAATGGGGTTGATTCGGGGTTTCTTTGATGGTCCGCGCAAGCAGGATCAGCCCGGCGCACGTGCCGAAGAGTGCAAGCCCGCGCCGCGCAACGTGATCGCGGATGGCTTGGTCAAGCCCGCTCGCGACCAGGAGCAGGCCGATCGCCGTGCTTTCCCCGCCCGGGAGGATCAGGCCGTCGAGTCCGTCCAGGTCGGCCGGTGCTCTGACCGGCGACGACTGGACGCCCAATCGGGTCAGGACCGCGCGATGCGGGTCCACGTCGCCCTGCAACGCGAGCACGCCGATTCGGCGCGGCGAGTCTGCTACCATCCGCGGCTCTGGAGCAGTTCTTTCTCGTCGAGGCGGCGGATGTCGAGGCCGTCCATGGCGCCCGGAAGGTCTTCAGACACGCGTGCCAACACCTCGGGGTGGTCGTAATACGTCGTGGCCTCGACGATAGCCCGCGCGCGGGCCTTGGGGTCGCTGGATTTGAAAATGCCGGAGCCCACGAACACGGCCTCGGCGCCCAACAGGCGCAGCAGGGCGGCATCGGCCGGGGTGGCCACCCCGCCCGCCGCGAAATTGGGCACGGGTAGTTTGCCGGTTTTGGCAACCTCGGTCAGGAGTTCGTACGGCGCGCCCAGGGTTTTGGCTTCGGCCATCAGGGTTTCCGGCGGCGCCACGGTGAGTCGGCGCATGTGGTCCGTGAGCTGGCGGATGTGCCGCACCGCTTCCACGACGTTGCCCGATCCGGCTTCTCCCTTGGTGCGGATCATGGCCGCGCCTTCCCCGATGCGCCGCAGTGCCTCGCCCAGGTCGCGGGCCCCGCACACGAACGGCACGGTGAAGGCCTGTTTGGCCACGTGGTAGTGTTCGTCGGCGGGCGTGAGCACCTCGCTCTCGTCGATAAAATCCACGCCCAACTGCTGGAGGATCTGGGCTTCGGCCAGGTGTCCGATCCGACACTTGGCCATCACCGGAATCGTAACCGCCGCCATGATCCCCTTGATGATCTTGGGATCGGCCATCCGCGCCACGCCGCCCTGCGCGCGAATATCCGCGGGCACGCGCTCGAGCGCCATGACCGCGACCGCGCCGGCTTCTTCCGCGATGCGCGCCTGCTCCGGCGTCGTCACGTCCATAATCACGCCGCCCTTGAGCATTTCGGCGAAGCCGACCTTGACCTTCCACGTTCCCTGATCCATCACTCCCTCTCCTTCCGAGCGTCTTGCGTCGAGTCGGCGCACACGGGCTGAGCCGCAGCACAGGCCGCGCAGCGATTATAGTGAATTAACGGGCTGAAATCCACGTTCTTGAATTCGGTCCCACCGCTTGTTATCCTCGGGCGCTCGCGAGGGCGTTCCCCATGAGCAGGCCGCCGATCGTCGCGTTTCTCTGGCACATGCACCAGCCGTCCTACCTTGATCGCCAGACCCAGTGCGTCCGATTACCGTGGGTGCGGCTGCACGGCACCAAGGCGTACTACGACATGGCGGTGTTGGCCGAGCGATTCGCGGACGTGCGTCAGACCTTCAACCTGGTGCCGTCCCTGATCGCCCAGATCCAGGACCTGGTCGAGGAACGCGTGCAGGATCGTTTTCTCGAGGTGACGAGTCGCCCGGCCGCGGATCTTGAACCCGACGATCGCGTGTTCGTGTTGCAGCACTTTTTTATGGCGCATTGGGAATCCATGATCCGGCCCGCGCCGCGATACTGGAGCCTGCTGCTCAAGCGCGGGGTCGCGGTGGAATCGGAGGAGTGGCCGTCGGTGGCGCGCCGATTTTCCACGCAGGAACTGCTCGATCTCCAGATGTGGTTCAATCTGGCATGGTTCGGGTATGCGGCGCGGCAGCGGTATCCGGTCATCGACCAGTTGCGGACCAAGGGCGAGCGCTTCAGCGAGGCGGACAAACGCGTGGTCGTGGACACGCAGGCCGCGGTGCTGCGCGAACTCATCCCGCGGTACCGTGCCTTGGCGGACGCCGGGACGGCGGAGTTGACCACTAGCCCGTATTATCATCCGATCTTGCCGTTGTTGATCGACAGCGAATCCGCCCGGCGGGCTGCGCCGGACGCGAAGTTGCCGGAGCGGTTCGCCGCGCCGGAGGACGCGGAAGCGCAACTGGCGCGCGCCGTGGACCATCACCAACGCGTGTTCGGCCGCCGTCCCGAGGGGTTGTGGCCGCCCGAGGGGTCGGTGTCGCCCGAAGTCGTGCCCCTTGCCGCGCGCCACGGCATCCGGTGGATGGCCAGCGACGAAGGCGTGTTGGCGCGCTCGAGCGTGGCGCGGGGATCGCCGGCCGCGCCCCACGCGCCGTATCGGGTCACGGTGGACGGCGCGTCGGTGCACGTCGTGTTTCGCGACCGCACGCTGTCGGATCTGATCGGGTTTACCTACGCGCACAACGCGCCCCACGCGGCCGCCGAGGACTTTTGCGCGCGGGTCCGCGCTGTTGCGGCGCGCGATGCGTCGTCCCAGCCGGTGGTGGCGGTCATGTTGGACGGGGAAAATCCCTGGGAAGCGTATCCGGACGGGGGCGAAGGGTTTTTGTCCGCGGTGTACCGCCGATTGGCGGAGGCGCGCGACGTCCGGTCGGCCACCGTCGGGGAAGCGATCCGGGAAGCATCGGACGTCGCGGAGCTGACGCACCTGCACTCCGGGTCGTGGATCAACCAGAACTTTCGGATTTGGATCGGGCATCCGGAGGACAACCAGGCGTGGACGGTGTTGCGTCGGACGCGAAACTTTTTGGCGGCCCGCGCCAGCCACGCGACTGCCGGCGCCCTGCAGGACGCGTGGGACGCGTTGTACGCGGCCGAGGGCAGCGATTGGTTCTGGTGGTACGGCGACGAATTTTCCAGTATGTTGTCGCCGGAATTTGACCGAATTTTTCGCCTGCACCTCGCCCGGGTATACGAACTCCTCAATCAGCCGGTCCCGCCCGCGTTGCGACAAGCCATCAAGATCGAACGTGATCAGGAGCGGATGTGCGAACCGGTGGGGCTCATGCACCCGACGATCGACGGCCGGGCGACCTCGTTTTACGAATGGTCCTCGGCGAGCCGGTACATGGTGCGCAGCGACGCGGGGCAGATGTACTGCCCGGTGGCGTACGCGTCCGCGTTTTTCTTCGGATTCGACCTGGAGAACTTGTACCTGCGGCTGGACGTGTCGCCGGGCGTGCTCAGGTCGTCCCCCGGTACGTTCGCCGGGCGGTGCCACGTGGTCGCCCCGCGGCCGCTGAGCCTCGCGTTTCCGCTTTGCCGGCGCGACGGCGCCTGTACCCTGACACGGGGCGACGGAGCGGATACTATAACGGTGCCGACCGCGTCGCGTGTGGCGATCGACCGGGTGGTGGAAGTGGCGGTCCCGTTCGCCGACCTCGATGTCAAAGAAGGCGAACGGATCGAGTTTTTCGTGGAAGTCTGGGAAGGTGGCGTGGAGCTGGGGCGGTATCCGCCCGACCGGCCGTGTTCGTTCGTGGTTCCGGGACGGGATTTTGAATCGCGGATGTGGAGCGTGTAACCGAAAGGATGCATCGCAATGCCTGAACTACGCAAAGACCCGATTGTGGAACGGTGGGTGATCATTTCCACCGAGCGGTGGAAACGGCCGTCGGACTTCAAGATCAGCCGAGAAGTGCCCGGGCGGGGCTCGCTCTGCCCCTTTTGTCCGGGCAACGAACAGCTCACGCCGTCCGAAGTGCTGGCGTACCGCGCCGACTCCGGTCGCGCCAACACGCCGGGGTGGACCCTGCGGGTGGTGCCCAACAAATTCCCGGCGTTGCAAATCGAGGGCAAACTCAATCGCGAAGGCGTGGGCATGTTCGACAAGATGAACGGTATCGGCGCCCACGAGGTCATCATCGAAACGCCGGATCATAAGGCGATGTTTTCCACCATGCCGGAAAAATCGCTCGAGGACATCTTCTGGGCGTACCGCGATCGGATCCTCGACCTGCGCAAAGACCCTCGGTTTCGGTACATCCTGATCTTTAAAAACCACGGCGCCGAAGCCGGGGCGTCGCTCGAGCACACGCATTCCCAGTTGATCGCCTTGCCTATCATTCCGAGCCACGTGCTGGAGGAGTTACACGGCGCCAAGGAACACTTCGCGGAAAAGGAGCGGTGCATCTACTGCGACATCCTCAAGCAAGAGATGACCGACGGCAGCCGGATCGTGTGCGAGAACGGCGACTTCGTCTGTCTGGCCCCGTTTGCGCCGCGGTTTCCGTTTGAAGTCTGGGTCCTGCCCAAGACGCATGCGTCCAACTTCGAAGAAGCGCAAAAGTCCCACGTGGAATCGCTCGCGCGGATCTTTTCCGAAGTGTTGCGCCGTCTGGATCGGGCGCTGGACTCGCCGCCCTACAACTTCATCCTCCACACCGCGCCCTTGCGCGACAAAACCGACGACTACCACCACTGGCACTTCGAGATCATGCCCAAACTCACCGAGCTGGCGGGATTCGAACGCGGATCAGGTTTTTACATCAATCCGACCCCGCCCGAGGAAACCGCGAAGTTCTTGCGGGAGGTGGATCTGTAGGCGATTGACGCGATCCGGATCATATTGCCAGTGTCGGCAATATGATCCCGGAGGGCGAAGCTTACCCCACGTTCACCGGCACGAGCACCATGGTGTCGTTGCCGAAGATGTCGATCACTTTCACGGCTACGGTGTAGCGGCCGGCACTGGGATAGGTGTGCGGCGCGGAGGTCAGTTCCAGCGTGCGGTCCTTGCGGGTTCGGAAGCTTTGCCATTCGTTTTCGAAGATGTAGCTTCCGGTCCAGCGTTCTTCGAACTCGGGCAATGCGAGTTCGCCTTGCGGCGGTTCTATGCCGGGTAAGTGTCCTTCGACGCCGCTGCCCACCGGTACCTTGATGATTTCCTTGCGGCTCATGTAGTCGAAGTCCACGGCCCAGTAGTCCACCCAGTCGGTCCAGTGTTTGGTGAGCGTGTCGCGCGTGACCACGCCCTCTTTGTCCTTGCTCACCTTGATGAGCTGGCCCTGTTCGCAGACCACTTCGCTCTTGCCGTTTTTGAGGCTCGCGGCGGCGGCCTCGGCCGCGCCTTGGGTGTAGTAAACAGAGAAGTCCGTCAATTCGATCTGGACCGTGAACTTGTCTTTCTTGTTGTAGCGCGGCGTGGCATCAATGAAGCTGACGTCGAAAAACACCACCTGCCCTTTCTCGACCGCCCGTTTGTCGAATACCTCGGGAGGAATCTGTTTCGGCACGAGATCGATGCCCTTCTGCTTGGCCTCCTCCAGCACCGCGGGGAAGAGCCCCATCTCGAACTCGAAAGCGAGGAGGTCCACGCGCGAGGCGCCGCGCTTGCGGCATTCGGTGATGATCTCTTCGACGAACAGCCGCCCCACTGGCAGGTTGATCGGGCCGACCACGACCAGCCGACCCGCGTTCTTGCCGTGGAAAAAGCTCGCATCCTCCAGCGGCTGGGCACGGTAGGCGCGCAGGATCAACTCGCGGAACTCACGTTCTTTCTGCGCCAGCGCCTGTTCCCTTTGCGTGCCGCTGAGCCGGCCGCCGACGTTGAGATAGGCTTGACGCTCATAGCGCCCGAGGTTCAGCACCTCGAAGGCGCGGAACCGCTTGCCCGTCTCCTTCAACTCGCGCTGGATTTGAATTAACCGCTTGCGCGTGGTGTGGATGGCGAACTTACCGAGGTCGGTGCAAATCCACTTGCGCCCGAGCTTCTCCGCGACCGCCGCCGTGGTGCCTGAGCCGCAGAAGAAATCGGCTACCAAATCATCTTCATTCGATGATGTGCGAATGAACCGTTCAACGAACGATTCGGGCTTCTGCGTCGGGTAAGCGAGACGCTCACTGGAGAGATTGTGCATTGCGCCGACATCATCACCAAATGTCTTGAAGCGGGACGCCGGACGCTTCATCGGCATAGAATTTGAGCCGTGGCATTCCTCCCTTATTCGCTGGCCAATGAATGCGTCCCTGCGCATCAAGCTCATCCATTTTCTCTTTTGTCATCGCCCAGCACCGGCTACCGGTAGGGGTAATTCCTTTCCAAGTGTAAATCTGGCCACTTGACGCCCGCGTCATGGATGCCGTGAGATCGCGACGCGCGTATCGACGACCGGTCTCGTCTACTTGGTCAAAGAAAAGGTCCACGTATGCTTTGTCGTAATCAGCGTGTTGCTGATTCCACGTCCATCGATCGCCCTTCGTGAGAAAGAGCACCGTGTCATGAACAGCGCCGTAGTTATTTGTAACGTTTGCGTGGGCCGACGTGCGTTTCCAGATTAGTTCTGCGCGACTGTTTTCTCTGCCAAATATGTCTTCGGCTGCCTGCCTTACGAGGTGGCTGACTCTTGAGCCGATGTGAACATAGACACTCCCTTCCTCGTGGAGCAGATCACGCATCAGGATCAGCCGCTCATAGATCATCGAAATAAAACTGTCAGCCCCGCGCCCCCAGGTGTCGCGGTAGGCGATCTGTTCCAGCAGGTTCGGCTCCTTATGGAAGGTTTCGCCGCCGATTTCGATGTCCATGGAAAAGTCGGCGCCCACGTCGAACGGCGGGTCGATGTAAATGAGCTTCAAACCGCCCGCGTCTTCGATCTGCCGGCGCAGGGCGCCGCTCTTGAGCGAGGAGAGGATCAGTTTGTTGTCGCCCCAGATGAGTTTATTGGTCCAGCCCTTGATCTGGCGGCCGCGCGTATCAAACAAGCCAAGCTGCGGGTCTTCTGGCGCGTCCTGACGCGGTTCGTCCACGTGCTCCAACGACTGAAACGGCAGCACCGTGGTGCAGACCTCGCGGGTCTTGCCGTTCCACACCAACTCCACCTCGCGCTTGTCCTCGAACAGGAGGAAGCGGTATTTCTCCGGCAGCGACTTGCCCTGCTGGATGAGCTGGATCAGGTCGCGCTTCTCGGCGTCCGAGAGGTCGTAGGACTGTTTGGGCGGTCGGGGCATCGGTCAGTACGGTCCGTCGCTAAAGAGTCGGTCTTGAATGAACTGCCTAGTGTTTCTGCTATATAACATATTGTTTTCTTTGTGTTCCTTTATTTTCTAAAGAGTTCATCCCGGGTTTGCCGCTTTGGGTGAGGCCAAATGCCAGCGAGCCCACCGTCTCGTGCTGCGAACCTGGATGCGCCCTTCATGGCGCAATTCGTGGAGCAACGCCTGAATTTTTGAGCTGGAGAGGGCGGGAAGCACCTGCGTAAGATCCCGCAAGGGACTGCCATCCGTATGGTTTTCGCGGATATGTTTGAGGAGCAATTCCTTATTCGTGTCATGATCCAGTCCCCGCTTGCGCGTGTAGGCGCCTCGTTTGCCAAGTGCGGCATACAGGCCCCGCGACAGCAAGTAGCGCACGCCGCGGCCGCGGCCGTGCGACTCCACAACACCGGCATCAATCAGGGCGGGGATTCTCGTTTTTTGTGCGCCTGTCAATGGCTGTTCGCGTCGTAGTGCATCGAGGATCAGAAAATCGTGCGTGGAAAAAGCCCGCAGACGCTCCTCGCCCACCCGTTCCAGAAACCGGATGAAGGCGGCATCCTGTACCGTACCCTTCAACGTCAGGCGGACCTCATGGGATGACGAACCGGTAAAATCGGGCAGCGGTTTGCTATGACGGATCGCCGCCTCGAACATCAAATTCATGCCCTGACCCGAACGCTCTATCAGACCGCAGCGCCCCAGAGCTTCTGACAGTCGGCGGTTGCGAGGATTTTGCTGGTCCAGGATATTCTCAGCCGAGATGCCGGGCGGGAAGCCGCCGGGGCTGACCATTTCCAGCCGACGAGCATACTGGCGCACGAAGATCGAGCCGCCCAACCGGTAATCGCGATGGGCAACCGCATTCAGCAGCGCCTCGCGGATCGAGGTTTCGTCGAAGGTGGGGATGTCGTACCGGAACAAGCCGTCCTGATAGCTTTGCCGGTCGTTGCGGAGATTGATGCGCTGCCAGATCGTGTCGTGAAAGAGGAAGAAGCCTTCCCGGAATTCGGCGCGATCCTGCGCGGGTCCGGAGGCCTCCGATGACCGGTACTCGAAGATGACTTCCGCCTGCGGCAGATACCGGCCGAGCGCTTGCTGTGTTCCGAACAGGATGAGAGCGGTATTGGTCAGGCGTCCCTCCACCAACAGTTCGGCATTGGTCAGCAGTTCAGCATCATTCCAGTCCATGATGCGCGGGTTTGCGGCCTTCCTGGACCAGCGCCGTCGGTATTCCGAAAGCGCTTCGAGCGACAGATCGGATAGCACGGCTGCACTGGGTTCGGCCGTGTAGTCAGGTCCCGCCTCCGCGAAGATGGCACGCAGTTCGTTTGGAGGAATCGAGACAATATCGTCGCCGGCCCGGCGGAGATAACGTCCCTCGTGCTCCCAGGCCGTTCCCGGCAACCGGCTTGGAATATGCGCGATCAGAATGCGCTTGCCGTCATACCGTGTTTCTTCGAGACGCACTCGGTGGCCGAGTCTTTCGTATAGACCGGCTTCGGTACGGCCGGGCTCCGCAAACGCCGCGGTTCCGACGACTTCGCGAGGCCGGCGATCCGTTACGCCGAATACGATCTTTCCCCCGCCTTCGTTGGCAAGGGCCACGCAGTAGTCCACCAGCTTTTCGAAGTGAAAATTACCGGATGCCGATTTGAATTCGAGCCGTTCCCCTTCCGGCTCGGTCAATAAGCGGGCAATCTCGTCATGGGCGGTCAGCATCTCTAGGTCTGGTATTCAGTGAAACCGGCGACCAGCGAGGCAAAGGTGCGCGGCGGGTTGCGCTCGTAGCCTTCCTGGTCCACGTATACAAACCGGTATGCTGGCCCGCCCTCGGATTGGCTTGCGCGGGTTGCATCCTCGCACCACTGGCGCAAGCGGGCCATCTTTTGCGGCAAGTCGAGTTCCTCGCGGCCTTTAGTCTCGACAATCCAAACCGTGCCGTCGACGGTTTTCAGCAGGAAGTCGGGCGTGTAGGTGGAGAGGTCGCCGTCGGCTTTTACGTAGTCGATCTTGAAGCCGACGAGGTCGTAGTTCTTCCCGAAGGCTGCGACATCGGGCGCCGCGTCGAGAAATCCGGCGAACGTCAGCTCGAAGCCCCCGGCGTGGGCCTCGCCGACGATCTTGCTGAAGACCGATTTCCTCGGCGCGAGGTAGGGCCGGTTCTCGGTCCGAAAGGGCCGCGTGTCGCGGAGACGAATGCGGTCTTCGATCCGGGATGTGCCGGCCTCCTGGACGGTGAGCGCGTTGATGGCCTTTTTGAACGAGTCGAACAAAATCTTTCCGGCCTCGGGCTCGGAAAGATTGCGGAGCACCACCGGGTCTTCGAGCGTGACCGGCGAGTCGGCGAACAAATACCCGGCCATGAAGTCCCTCACCTTTGGATACAACAACTCGTAACCGCCAACCAGGCGCAAGTCCTTCAACAATTGGCGAGCAAAGAACGCGACGACGGAACGGTAGTCCGCGGGGCCGGCACCGTCGAGCAAAATCGTATGGTGTACTTCGGCATCCAGCATGGTTTTGAAGACAATCTCACGCGTTTGCTCCGGCGTGAACGGTTTGAGCGGGAGTTTGGGATTGCCAAATGTCTCCGGGTCGAGGGCATCGAGGTTCTTGTATGCCCGGTCGAAGCGCCGGGTCAGTTTCGGGATCGCAATGTCGAGCGTGTCGAGATTCTTGTCGGCGTTTCGGGTATCCACCTCGACCACGAGCGACTCCTTGCGTTCGGAGCCGGGCCCCATCGGCACCCGTTCGAATGTGACGCCCTCGCTCTGAATGGATTCGACAAACTCCATAAAGGCCGGCGTGCCCATGACCGACACGGTCTCCGGAATGTCCGAACCGAAATACATGCGGCGCAGACCGCGACCCAGGGTCTGCTCGGGGAGGATGTTACTCTGGGCAGAGTACGCGCGCAGGCCGACGACGGTTGCCACATTACGCACGTCCCAGCCTTCCTTGAGCATCAGGACCGAGACGATGGCTTTATACGGGCTGGCCCAGGTGTCGATCTTGTTGGCCTGTTCGCGCAGCCGCACCAGTTCGTCCTTGTTGGCCTTGCCGGAGGCGGACTCGGAGATATCGCCCGACCGATTGGTGTGGATGACCAGTACGGCCCCTTGCAGCTCCGGACAGGTCTTCTCCAGATAGGCGCCGACCTCGTCGCAGTTTTTGGTGTCGTCCACCATCACGAACAACACCGCTTTCTTCCCAAGCTGCTCGTGCTCGGGATAGCTCTTGCGCCATTCTTCGATGCCCAGTTGCAGGTAATCGGCATACCGCTCGCTGAAGATCGCGCTCGTGTGCTCCTGCAGCCGGGCTCGGCTGGCGGCATCCGGCAGCACCGGGTGCTTCACGACGTTCTGATGAATGGCCTCGACCAACGGATAGTCCGAGACGGTTTGCACGAAGATGCTGCCGTTGTTGTGCCGGGGTGTGGCGGTCACGTCCACTTGCAAGGCCAAGCGGCCGTCCTTTTGCAGCATCCGATGGTGGATGTCCTGAATGCTCTTGAACCACGCCATCTTAGGGTCGTGGATGTGGTGGGCCTCGTCATTGAACACGGCCAGTTCATCGATCTCGCGAATCATCTCTCCCAGGTCTGCCTTGCTGTCGGTCGTCCTGCCGACCGGTTTGGGACCGAAGGGGGCCAGAAAATAATCGCGCAAGTCGTCGTCTTCCAACGAGGGCTCGCGCACATCCCCGAGATAGACGCGGTGGATGTTGGTGAGAAAGAGGTTGCCCGTCTCGCGCACGACGCGAACGTCGTCCTGGATGTGCAGTGTGAGTTGGAAGTCGTCGCGCCAATTGCGGCCCGCGTGCCCGCTGTCCGGGAGAATCGGGTCGTTGAAGAAGATTCGAAGGCCATCGAAATCCGCGCGCAGCCGATCCAGCACGATGATGTTCGGCGCGATGAGCAGGAAATTTCGCGCGAGCGCCGAGTCGGGTTCGTACAGTTTGTGAAAGTAGCTCCAGGCAATCAGCAACGAGATGACCTTGGTTTTACCCGCGCCGGTCGCCATTTTAACGACGTACCGCGGCCAGTCCTCGTCAAAATCACCTGGAGATATCTCGTTCAGCGACGAATAGCGTAGGAGGTCGAACTTGTCCCTGACTTTGCGCACGTCATGCAGCCAGATGACCGTCTCCACGGCTTCGCGCTGCGCGAAGTAATAGCGGAACGGCGACAGCGTGCCATCCGCCTGCTCGATCAGATGCTCGGTCTCAAACCACCATTGCAGGAGCGCGCGCGAGGTGTCCGAGGCACCGGCATAGCCGCCATCTCGCCATGCAGCGACTTCATGACGAATCTTGGCAACCAGAGGCGGGATGAGCCGCTCATACGCCGTGGTGCGAAGCTCCTCCGCGGCGGGGAACCATCGTTGGTCCGGCACCAGAGCGGCGTACGGCGATTTCGGGAAATCAGGATGGAGCGCCATTACTCACCGGTTCGAGAGGCGTCCTCGGTTGTACGCGTCCAGACGAGTTGCGGGTCGTATCGGTTCCCGTCCGGCCATGACTGGGGGTGATCGAACCGTCAGTCCACGTACGGCTCGAAATTGCCCCAGCGCGCGATTTTCTTCTTGGTGCGGCCGTCGAAGATGTCGAAGGCGATGAAGCCTTCTTGGCCGTCCAAGAAGTAGGAGTTGGCCTGTTGGAGAAAGGCCTTCTTGGCTTTCGGGTCGGCGTTGTTCCAGGCGGGGCCCACATAGAGCATCGGGACGTCGTCCTCGATCGTCCAGGAGTCCAGTAAGCCCAAGGCTTTCGCCTCGTCGAGTTTGGTCAGGGCTTGGGCCTTCTGCGTTTGGGCTTGTTCGGGTGTGCGGTCGGATTTGACCAATTTTTTTGCCGGCTCTTTGAGCGTGCGCCGCGTGGCGCCGAACGCGGTCGAGGCCTGCGTCTCGCCGGGTTCGTTTTGAAAGGCCGCCATCCAGTCCCTGAGCCATTTGAACACGCTGTGTTCCTCCGATGAGATTACGCTGATCGAATGGTGTCGGCCCCGCCCATGTAGGGGCGCAGGGCTTTGGGAATTTCCACGGTCCCGTCGGCTTGTTGGTAATTCTCCAAGATCGCCACCACGGTGCGACCGATGGCCAAACCCGATCCATTGAGCGTGTGGACGAACTCGGTCTTCTTGCCCGCGGCGGGTCGGTAGCGGATGCCGATGCGCCGGGCCTGGAACGCTTCGAAGTTGCTGCACGAAGAAATTTCCCGGTACGTGCCTTCGCTGGGGAGCCAGACTTCTAGGTCGTAGGTCTTAGCCGCGCCGAACCCCAGGTCGCCGCCGCAGAGCGCCATGACGCGGTACGGCAGGTCCAGCGCGGCCAGGATCGATTCGGCGTGGCGGGTGAGGCGTTCGAGCGCGTCGTACGAACGTTCGGGCGCGGTGAGCATCACGAGTTCGACCTTGTTGAACTGGTGTTGGCGGATCAAGCCCCGCACGTCCTTGCCGTAGGAGCCGGCTTCGCGGCGAAAACACGGGGTGAAGGCCGTGTACGCGATAGGCAACGCGGATTCCGCGAGGATCTCGTCGCGGTGTAAATTGGTCAGCGGCACTTCCGCGGTCGGGATCAAAAAATAATCCTCGGCCGCCAGTCGAAACAGGTCTTCCTCGAATTTGGGGAGTTGTCCCGTGCCCGTCATGCTGGCGCGGTTCACGATGACCGGCGGCAGGACCTCGGTGTAGCCGTGCTCTGTGGTGTGCCGATCGAGCATAAAGTTGATCAGCGCCCGCTCCAACCGCGCGCCCGCGCCGCGAGCGACCGAGAAGCGCGAGCCCGTGATCCGCGCGCCGCGCTCAAAATCCAAAATGCCCAGGAGCTCCCCTAATTCCCAGTGCGGTTTGGGCGTGAAGGAGAACGCCGGGGGCGCGCCGATGCGGCGGATTTCCACGTTGGCCGCGGCGTCCGCGCCCTCGGGGACCGATTCGTGCGGCAGGTTGGGGAGGGTGAGCAATGCGGTCTCGAGATCGCTGTTGACGGCCTGCCACTCGGTTTCCAAACGTTTGAGGGTCTCGCCTTCCTGCTGCATGGCGGCGCGCAGCGCGTCCACTTCGTCGGCCGGACCCTTGTCGCGTTTGAGACGCGCGATGCGGTCCGAGACCTCGTTGCGGCGCTGTTTCAAGCCATCGATCTCCTGTTGGAGTCGTCGGCGGTGATCGTCGCGCTCTCGCAGCGGGGCGAGGTCTATGGCCACGCCGCGCTTGCGGTACCCGGCGTGCATGCGCGCGAGATCCTCGCGGAGGATACGGATGTCAAGCATGGCGCGATGCTACCACGGGCTGTTTTGGCCAGTCAATTTGCGGGCTTGTCCGCGACCGCCACCAGGGCGTCGTTCGGCAGTTCAACGGCGTCGCCGCGGGTGAACGCGGCGATATCGGCCAATGCCCGGGCCTTGAACGCCACCTGCGCGTGGCAGGACAGTTTGGCGAGGAGATCCTTGAACACGCCCGACTCCACGGCCAGGTCCCAATACTCGCGGGGCGTGGCGAACCGATAGATCACGCGATACGGCCGCACGCGGGGCTCGGCCCACCCGGCCGCGGCCAACACGTGCTGCAACGCGCCAGGCGCGCCCAGCGAGGTCATCTTGGGCGTGGGCGGGACGTGTTCCGGGGGGAGGTAGTCCGGGAGCAGGCGCCAGAGCGTGTGGACCGACGCGAGTAAGGGCAGGGGACCCCACACCGCGATCGCCACCCGGCCGCCGGGGGCCAACGCGCGCCACATTTCCCGCGCGCCGGCCACGGGATCGTCGAACAACATTAGGCCGAACCGGCACACCACACGGTCGAACGCGGCATCCGGCACGTCGAGGCGTTCCGCGGGCATCACGCGGTACGTGGCGCTCGGTAATGCTTCCGAAGCGGCTTTGGCCCGCGCGCGCGCGATCATGGCTTCGGCATTGTCCACGCCGGTGACGGTGACGCTCGGTCCGAAGCGCCGCGCAATACTCAACGACGGCTCGCCGGTTCCGCACGCCACGTCGAGCACGCGCAACCCCGCTTCCATCTCCAGGAGGTTGATCAAGTGATCGCCCAAGGGTTGGAGGTGGGGAACCCACCGGTCGAACGTTGCGGCCAACGCGTTCCAGTCGGTGACGGGCGGGGCGGGCGCGATCGGGAGCGAGGTGTCGGACACGCGCGGATTGTAGCGAGCGCGGCCAACCGCCGCAAGTCGTCTTGACCTTGCGGCCGCGCCTCGGTATTCTGCCCCGCATGCGGTGGGCGTGGGCGGTGATGATGCTGGCGCTGAGCGCGGGGAGCGCGTCGGCGGATCCGCATGACGGCATGAACCCGTTCTGGGAACAGGAAGCGTGCCGGGCGTGCCATGTCCCGACTCACCCGGCGGATGTTTTGGCGTTCGATCCCCAGACGTGCGGCGGATGCCACGGCGGCCGGCGCGCCAGCGAGGATACGCGCGTGTTGCCACCCATCGACGCGCGCCCGCGCGCGGACAAGTCCGTGGACAAGCCCCTGGCCGTGCGTGACGACATGGCGCGGATTCCCGAGGGTCCGTTTATCATGGGCTACGACAAACGTCACCCGGATGAAGGACCCATGCACACCGAAGCGATCGACCATCCGTACTGGATCGACCTCCATGAGGTGACCAACGATGCGTACGCGAAATTCGTCGCGGCCACCGGCCGCCCGGCGCCGGACCATTGGCGCAACGGCGCGTTTGCGCCGGGGGATGAGCGGTTGCCGGTGGTCTACGTGACGTGGTACGACGCGCACGACTACTGCGCGTGGGCCGGCAAGCGGTTGCCCACCGAACCCGAGTGGGAGAAAGCCGCACGGGGGACCGACGGCCGCCTGTTCCCGTACGGGGACACGTTCGACGCCAAAAAATCGAATTCCCCGCAAGCCGGGATCGGACGGCTGATGCCGGTGGGCAGCTTCCCCAAGGGCAAGAGTCCGTATGGTCTCTACGACGTGGCCGGGAACGTGTGGGAGTGGACCGAGAGTTGGTACGAAGCCTACCCCGGCAACACGCACCCGTCGCCCAATTTCGGCGCGCAATACAAAGTGGTGCGGGGCGGGTCGTACGTGGACTGCTCGTTTTACCGCTGCGGACTCTCCGCGCCCACGTTTAATCGCGGGTTTTTTAAACGCGAAACCAAAAACAGCGGATTTGGGTTCCGATGCGCGAAGTGAGGGATGAAATGATCGAGGGGGCGAGGGGGAGAGTGGGCGAATGGGCGAAAAAGATCCGATCTTTGCGTCCTTTCACCCCCTCCCCCCATCACCCCCTCGCCCACTCGGTCTTGGTCCTTGCCGTGCTCACCGCCTGCGCCAAAGGACCCGCCGGCGGCGACATGATCAAGATTCCGGCCGGCCCGTTCCAGATGGGCAGCAACAAGGAAGACCCCGAGGGCAAGGGGTCGGAGTTCGGCATGGCCAAACCGTTGTATTTGGACGAACACCCGCAACATGCGGTGGACTTGCCGACCTACTATATCGACCGGTACGAAACCACCAACGCGCAGTACCAGAGGTACGTTGAGGCGACTAAAGCGAGGCCTCCGCGCGGGTGGCCCAACGGCGAGATCCCGAAGGGCCGGGAGCGCCATCCGGTGACGCACATCAATTGGTACGAGGCGCAGCAGTACTGCGGGTGGGCGGGCAAGCGGTTGCCGACCGAGGCCGAGTGGGAAAAGGCCGCGCGCGGCACGGATGCGCGCGAGTACCCGTGGGGCAACGAGTTTGATGCCAAGAAAGCCAACACCGGGAGTTCGGGGGTAAACGACCTCGCGCCGGTCGGCAGTTTCCCACAAGGCAAGAGCCCGTACGGCGTGGAGGATATGGCGGGCAACGTGTGGGAGTGGACCGCGGACTGGTACCAGCCGTATCCGGGGAGCACCTACGAGAGTAAGGATTTCGGTCAACAGCACAAAGTCCTGCGCGGATCGAGCTGGGGCGGCACCGGCCACTACGCGCTCAATTATTTCTACCGTAGCGCGCACCGCTTCAGAATCGAGCCGGAGATGAGTTTTGCGGACGCGGGCGTGCGGTGCGCGCGGTCGCCTTGACCCCCGCGGATCAAACGTGATAGAAGGTCACGCTCCTCGCAACATCCCTTCGCAGACCACATCGGCGGCGTAGCTCAGTGGTAGAGCAGGTGAATCATAATCACTCGGCCGGGGGTTCGAATCCCTCCGCCGCCATTGGGTCTTCTCAGATCACGTAATAGGCCGTGTAGGCGTCAGAGCAGAATGAACCCTTTAGCCGTCCTCCCCAAAAGGGGCGCCGCCGGACAATGAAACCTCCAAGAGCCATCACCGAGTTCTTGACTGGAGACGAACGTCTGTGGTTAGAGGAGTTTTACCGGCGTTATCGAGCGAAGGAGCCGGTTGGTGATAACCACATCCGGGTCGCACTCCGCGATAAATTGCCGAAGGGGTTTAAACCCGATAGGCTCCGTCGAGGTTTCGTCTATGGCGCCCAGCTTGGCGTCTTGGGTTTGTTGGTACTCGATCCCGAAGCCGATCTACTGCGGGATGTGGAGCAGGTAATCCTCGCGATGAAAAGCCTAGTGATCTCACAGCCCGATATCGGAAAAATCAGCGCCGATCAACTTGCCGAACGCCTTCGGCTCGAACCCCGGCGCATCGAGGAGCTCCTCGGAACTGTCGGGAGCGCTGGCCGATTCTGGGGTTCGGGTCATGGCGGCGTAGCGGACGGCAGCTATTCCCAGGTAACCCTTGACGCAGATTCAGTGCGAGAACTTCTTGAGTTTCAGAGTATTGAGCAGCAGGTTCCGGCCATCCTCGAAAAGCTAAAGGGAGACAACCAGCGTTACACGGATATGTTTTTTTCGACGGCCACGGGGTCCTTCGTGACTGCGGCATCCGCTGTAGGTCAGGAACCCCCTCAGCTTGTTGCAACGTCAAACCGGACCGGATCTCCGACCGAGTTCGAAACCGCGTTCGACACGTATTCGGTCACCGCTGTCGTCGGAGAGGGAGGGACTGGGCGGGTATTCGCGGTGAAGGATTCGGGAGGCCAACCGTTCGCTCTCAAGTGTCTGTTCCCCGATCGGGTTACGACCCTGCGCCGGAAGCGGTTCAAGAATGAGGTCGCATTCTGCGCGAAGTTCAACCACGCAAACGTCATCAAAGTCGTAGATTCAGGTGTGGCGAAGTGGGACCGGATCAACGTCCCCTTCTATGTTATGCCGTTGTATGTCGCGTCGCATCAGGATAAGCCGCTCCAACCAACCACCCTGCGTTCGCTAATGGAAGCCGGGATTGCACACGACCGGGTGTTGCCCCTGTTCTCTCAGGTCATGGCTGGGGTGGAAGCAGCGAATCTGAAAGGGGTTTACCACCGCGACTTGAAGCCCGAGAACATTCTCTATGACGCGCCGCGCGACACCCTTATTGTGGCGGATTTCGGAATCGCCCACTTCGAAGAGGAAGAACTATATACAGCGGTCGAAACCCGTGACAACGAGCGACTGGCGAACTTTTTCTACGCCGCCCCCGAGCAACGGAGCAGAGGGCAGACGGTCGACCATCGCGCCGACATCTTCGCGCTTGGTCTCATACTCAACGAAATGTATACACGGACCGTGCCGCAGGGAACAGGTTTCCCGACAATCGCATCCGTGGCTTCAGCGTATGCCTACCTGGACGGTTTAGTTGAGCACATGCGCCAACATGCACCAGAGAATCGACTGGCCTCACTTGATGAGATCAAAAAGCAACTCATCGGGCGTCGATCCGAATTCGTAGCGCGCCAAGAGCTCGATGCGAAGCGCGGGGAGGTGGTCCCCGCCCACTCGCCAGACGTAATTGCGCCGGTGAACGTACTAGGGCTCGATTGGAGGAGTGGGGCGCTCATCCTTCAACTCGATCGCGAGCCGGAATACATGTGGGTCGACTACTTTCAGAAGCCACGGGGAACGTATAGTTCCACCGTGGGGCTTGATCCCCATCTATTCAAGTTTCAGGGGAATACCGCGACAATTTCTGTGCAGGAGCGCCTTGCCCAGCATGCTGTTGTTGAGTTTAAAAAGTTTAGCGACATGGCCACGCGCGGGCTACAGGCGGAAGTCAAGAACGTCGCGGCGAAAAAAGAGGCGGAAGAGCGCCGCCGATTGCAGCGAGAGGTCGAGGAAGCCGAGGCGCGTGCGCGTATTGTCGCAAGCACGAAGATCTAAACGTGCTGCGTCGCGCCGTAGAATCCTCCACCGACAGATTTAAGCATGTGTGACCGGGGCGTTGTGATCTCGTGTGGGCGTTGTTGGGGCGTAGTTTAAAGATTTAGAGTTGACCGAACCACACGCATTACCGATGCCTCGCCAGCCGCAGTTCATCCGCGCCAGGGCTTGATCGACATGGGTGATCCTCCTCTCCTCACCACGCATAAATTCGCCGTCCTTGTAGCCCGGGCCGAGGTGGCCCAAGATTGGGCCCGCCGCGGCTACTCGTGCGACGAGTTCCGCGACCCGCCGGGCCGCGAGTGGAACGACTTCGTGCACGAGACCGACGAGCTGGTCACGGTGATCGAGGGACGTTTGCGCGTGAGCGTGGGCGGTCGGACCCTGGAGCTGGAGCCGGGAGATGAACTGTTCATCCCCGGGCGCGCCATGCACTCGGTGACGAACGTTCATGCCGGGATTACGCGCTGGCTGTACGGGTACGCCCGCGCGTAAGTCCACGGGCCGGCCATTCACCGGTTGCGGCATCAGCCCGCACGCGGCTTGCGCGCTTGACCTCGATTGGGTACCGTAGGTCCGACCTGCGGCCAACCTGGAGAGAGTGGTGACCACGCGAACCAAGAAAGTATTGATCGGTGCGGTGATCACAGCGGTTGTTGCGGGCGCCGGGGGGATGTGGTGGCTCGCGCACTCGCTCGATGCGATTGTGGCGTCGGCGATCCGCACCATGGGGCCGCGGATTACCGGCGTGTCGGTTGACTTGGAGGGCGTGACGATCGCGGTTCGGGAGGGCCGTGCCACGCTGCACGGCCTCGTGGTGGGTAATCCCGAGGGATTTAAGACCGACCAGGCGTTCTCCGTGGGCGAAGTCAGTTTGACGCTCGCCCTGGACTCCCTCGGCCACGACGTGATCCTTATCAAACGGATCGCGATCGAACAGCCGGAGGTCACCTACGAACTCGGTCCCGGCGGCAGCAACCTCGATGCGATTCAGCACAACGTGGACCGCTACGTGGGCGGACGCGCCGGCGGACCGAAGCAAACAACCGGACCGGACAACGGCACAAAGTTCGTGATCGAGGATCTATCCATCCGCGGCGCCAAAGCCACGGTCGGCACGTCGGTCGTTCGGACCTCCACCGTGGCGGTGCCGATTCCCGACGTGCACCTGCGCGACATCGGCAAACGCTCCGGCGGCGCGACCGCGGGCGACGTGGTCAAGCAGATCGTGGGCGCGTTGACCAGGAACGTGACCCGCGAGGTCGCCAAGCAGAGCCTGGGCGGAGCGGTTGAGTCGTTGAAGGGCAACGCGGGGGCCACGATGGATACGCTCAAGGGATTGCTGCGGTAACGCGGGGCTGTCTGAACTGTTCGGCGTGCGACCGGCCGGACCCTGAACCCTTCGCGCGGTTGCGTCGTGCGCCGTTCTATGGGGGCGCTACGCGGCGCGGGACTTCATCATGGCGAAGAAATGATCCACCAGGGTCGGGTCCAGTTCCGTGCCCTTGTTTTTTCCCATGATCTCGAAAATCTGCGCGGGTTCCATGGCATCGCGATACGGACGGTTGCTGCGCATGGCGTCGTAGTGGTCCGCGACCGCGGCGAGCCGGCTGGCCACGTGTTGCGGTCGATCGCGGGTCAACTTGGGGTACCCGGAGCGATCGTATTTGAGGTGGTGTTCGTAGGCCACGATCACCGCGACCTTGGGGATCTCGGGGTGGCGGAGCAGTTGGGCCGCGCCGTGCACCGGGTGGGTCTTCATCTCCTCTTGTTCTTCGGGGGTGAGTTTCCCGGCCTTGTGGAGCACGTCCACCGACACTTGGGTTTTTCCCACGTCGTGCAGCAGCGCGCCCATGCCGAACGCGTGGATGGCCTCCTTGGAGTAGCCGAGTGATTCAGCTTGCGCCATGGTGAGAATCGACAGGTTGATGGCGTGCACATGGGTGTATTCGTCGTAGGCCTTTAATTCCGCGAGCGGAATCAACGAGCGAATGTTCGCGAACAAGCTGCGTTGGAGATTCGCCATGATGCGTTCCACCTGGTTGACCAGCGCGTCTTGAATCGTGGTCCAGTCCAGATAGGTGTCGCGTAAAATCTTGGCCGCGTCATCGAGCCCCGGCTGCTGCTTCGACGAGTTGATCGCGAATCCGAGGTCCCGGACCGCCTCGGGCACGGCGGCCGCGTCATCGTCGATCGCGACATCGCCCAGCACCACGTGAGGCGAACGGAAGCGGGGTTTGTCGGCGTCTTTGGCGCGCGGCGCGGCCAACAGATCCACCAGCGGCTTGAGTTCGTCGGCGGTGAGCCCGCTCTTGAGCGAAAGGACCTCCACCCCTCGTTCCCGGAACGAGGCGGCCAGGTCCGCGATGCCGGCGCCCCTCGCGCCGAGCAACCGATCGTCCGCGAAAATCTGATCGTCGATGACCACGAGCATCCGCGCGTTGCGTTCCCGAAACAGTTCGGGGATGACATCGCCCAACGCGCGCATTCCCACGAGTGATTGGGGGTGGTGCGCAGGGTAGAGGGTGCGATCGTGCAGCACCTTGGCGAGCGCGCGCAGGAAACGCTCGGCGGCGTCCACGCGGTTGGCAGTCGCGGGACCGGTCGGCGCGTCCGGGCCGGGCGCGTCGGGTCGCTCAGGCGGCGTCTTGGTGTCCGACATCCGGCGCTCCTCCTCGGGCCCTAATGGTGATCAATGCGCGATTGACGGCCGTCCGCACTGCGCTGGTGGTCCGCCACGTCCAAAAGCGCAAGAGATGGCGGCGCTGCACGGCCAGCAGGAGCGGGACCAACGCGGTGTTCCCGGCCTGTCCGATGGCGTTGATCGCCGCGACCTGACGCTCGCGGCGCGCACCCGCATCGTCTAGCAGGAGCCGGGCCGCCAACTGTAATGACGCGGTGTCGTGACTGGACACCAGGTGCGTGAGCGCGGCCCGAAACACTTTGGGGTCGTCGTCGTCCAATGCCCGTTTGAGCGCGCCGATGAATTCGGCCGCCTGCGGGGCCAACGCGCCAAGGGTCTGGAAGGCGGCCAGCCGCACCTGTGACGAGGTATGGGCGAGACACTTCGCGATCGCGGGGACCGCGGGCACCGCCCGCAGATCCCGAAGCAACGAGAGCATGTTCCGCACCACGTACCATTGCGCGTGCGCAAGCCGCCCGATCGCCAACGGCACGACCGCGTCTCCGCAATCGCGGAGGATCGTCAAGAGCCGCTTGCGCATTTTCAAATTTTGTTCGTCCTCGAGTTTGTCCAGGAGCAACGGAATCACGCTCGGACCCACGATGTGGATCATCTGCGCCAGCGCGTCCCGTTGCCGTTGTTCGTCAGCGGGATCCGCCGCGGCCAGGAGATGGGGCAGAAACTCTCGCTGCAGCAGCTCGCGAATGCAGTCTTGCAGGAACGGACGTTGGGCGTCCGCGGCCGACCCGTATCTGGCCGCGAGAATCGCGATCGCGTCGTTGAAAACCCCGGCGGCGCGCTCGGCAAGGCTGTGGATCAGCAACTCCTTCAGCGCGATGACGGTCTGCCGGTATTGTTCCTCCGACCGGATCGGCGCCTCCAGGGTCTCGAGAAGGATCAGGGCTAGATGCTGATCGATGGCGTGCTCATCGAGGGTAATCGCCTCCGGGCGCGCGACGGCGCTGGTCGGCACGGCTTGGTCCGCGAATTCCTGATCGAGCAGGGCGCGGTACTGGGTCGGATAATACGTCCGCTCCGCCCGTTTGGTGAGGAGGTCTTGCAGCAGATCGTGGTGTTCGGGCAGCTTTTCCTGAAGGGTTGCGGCGAGGGTGGGATCGGTGCCGCTCAAGGTCACCAGTTTTTTCAACAAAGTCAGTCCCGGGAGGGACACGTCTTTCCCGGCGCCGCGGATCTGGTCCAGGACTTCCATCATCATGGGCATGGGGAGGGTCTCGATGAGCGCGTCGGCGGGCGCGGCATCCTCCTCGCTTGCTTCGATCGATGTGCGAAGAAGGTGTTGACGCACGTCGGAGGTCAGACCGCCGAACATCCGGCTGATTTCCTGCCCGAGCTCCGCGCGCGCGGGCCCCTCTTCCGGGAGGGCGGCGGCTTGTTCCCGCAGGTACTTCACGATCGTGCGTTCGTAGGAGCGTTCACTCGCCTGTTGGTGTTGGACGATCAAACTGATGGCTGCGGCGACCCGCTGCGCGTTGGCCGGGTCGGCGGCGGCCGCATCGAGCGCGGTCTGCACGGCCGCGGGCGTTCCTTCGGCGGTGAGGCGGCTCACCAAGCCGCGCCACAGGTGCGAGGCGGTGATCCCTTCCCCGCCGTCCGAGTCGGTCCGGTCCTTGACCGCTCCCTGGAAACTGATGAACTGCAACACGATGGTGGGGGTGGCGCGGCCGAATTCATCGAGCGCGCGGTCGCTGTCAACGGACGAGGCCGTCCCGCGGGACCCGGCGAGCAACCGAAGAAAACTGCTGATATGCGCGTCGGTCACCTCGGGGCACACATCGATACCCGCGATGTTGAGGCCGTTCAACAGCCGGGCCAATTCGCGAATAACCGGGTTGCTGCTCGCGATGGGGGTGCCGGCATAAAGGATCTCGTCTTTGGTGCTCGCGATGTGGAGCGTGCCGTGTGATCGGGTGAGCGCGTGAAATTGCGCGGTCAGCGAGGCCACGATCCCCGGGACAACGCGGTGCGAGGCCGAATACATGGACACCTTGCGGATACCCACTTGAAAATCGGTCAAGAGGCGCGTTAACTCGCGCGGATCAACCGGCGATGGCTTCGGAATCGGGTCGTCCACCAGGAGAAACCCCAAACGGGACGGGAGAACGGTACCGCTGATCCGAGGGCTGTCAACTGTTCAGGGGCGTTGCCGGACTCATCCGTACGGAGGGGAGGGAGATCCTATGAGCGGGTTCGGCGAGGCTTCCGGGCGGGCTTTTGCCGGGCGTGCGGACCGGGCGTTGGTGCGTCGTCGGGCGGGTCGGCCAGACGGAAATCCACCTGTCGGCGGATCAGATCCACGCGATCAACCGTGATACGCACGGGATCCCCTAATCGAAACACCCGGCGCGTTTTCCGACCCACCAGCGCGTGGCGCGCATCGTCGTGGACGTAAAAGTCGCCGCCGATGGTTTCGGCGCGTACCAGGCCTTCCACGAACACGTCGGCGAGTTGGACGAAGAACCCGTATGCGGTGACGCCGGAAATGATGCCCGCGAATTCTTCGCCCACCTTATTGGCCATGAAGCGGGCCTTCTTGAGATCCACGACTTCCCGCTCAGCTTCCATGGCCAGGCGCTCGCGGGTGGAAGACCAGAGCGCGATCTCCGGCAACAGCGCTTCGAGCCGTTCGGTCGACAGCCCGCCGCCGGCCAACGCGGCACGCACCAGGCGATGGATCACTAGATCCGGGTACCGTCGGATCGGCGAGGTAAAGTGCGTGTAATGCGTCGCCGCCAGCCCGAAGTGACCGGTGTTCTCCACCGCGTATCGAGCCTGTTTCATCGAGCGCAACAGGAGCGTGTTCAACAAGGCTTCCTCGGGTCGCCCGCGAACCGCTTCCACCGCGCGCGCCAGGGGTTTGGGATGCACCGGGTCGCCCAGCGCGACCCGGTGACCGAACCCCGACGCGACCTGGGCGAAGTTCAGGAGCTTGTCCGGGTCCGGTCGCTCGTGCACCCGGTAGACGGAGGGAATCCGGAGACGATCCAGGTGGTGCGCCACGGTTTCGTTCGCCGCCAGCATGAATTCTTCGATGATGCGGTGCGCGATGGTGCGGTCGTGTTTGACGATCGCCGTGGTCTCGCCCAGCACGTCCAATAAAATTTCCGGTTCCGGCAGATCGAAGTCAATGCTCCCGCGTTCGCGACGGCGCCGGGACAGCCGTTCGCACAACGCGCGCATGGTTCGGAACATCGGCAGCAGGGAGGCATAACGGCGGCTCAACTCCGGGTCGTCCTGTTCCAGGATCCGTCCGACCGTGGTGTAGGTCATGCGTTCGTCGCTGATGATCACGCTGGGATACAACGTATACGCCGCGCGATGCCCGTCGGCGTCAAACGTCATCTCGCAGGTGAGGGTCAGGCGGTCTTCGCCGGGGTTCAAGCTGCACAATCCGTTGGACAGCCGCTCCGGAAACATGGGCACCACGCGGTCCGGAAAATACACGCTGGTCCCGCGGCGCCTGGCTTCTTGGTCCAGCGGGCTGTCCCACGCGACATAGGCGGACACGTCGGCGATGTGCACCCAGAGACGGAAGCCCCCGTCCGGCAGCGGGTCGATCGACACCGCGTCGTCGAAATCCTTGGCGTGTTCTCCGTCGATCGTCACCGTGGTCAACGCGCGCAGGTCGCGACGGCCCGCCAACAGGCCGGGCGTGAGCCGGTCCGGGATCGCGGCGGCCTCGCGCTCCACCTCCGAGGGGAATTCGCGGGGCAGATCGAATTCCGCGACGACCATGTCGGTGTCCAACGCGGGATCGCCGGATTGCCCGAGCACGCGAACGACGCGGCCGAGAAATCCCTGCCGGGCCTCGGGGCAGGCGGTGATCTCGGCGACCACGAGATCGCCTTCGCGCGCGCCGTGCAACTCGGCCGTCGGGATCGCCACGTCGCGGCTGATTCGCGGGTCCGTGGGCACCACGAACAGAAACGACGGTCCGCGCGCGAGACGCCCGACCACCTCGCGCCGCGCGCGCTCCACCACGCGCACGATCCGTCCCTGGCGCCGCTCCTCGGTCCGCGGCCGCGCGCGGCCGCGGGGAGCGGGCCGCGTCTCGACCAGCGCCTCCACGCGGTCCCCGTGCATGGCCGCGCCCATGTCGCGCGCCGGGATGTACACGTCGCGTCTCCCCAGCGCCGGGTCTTCGTCCGGGATCACGAACCCGTACCCGTCGGGATGCCCTTGCAGCAGGCCGGTGATGAGGTGATTCCCGCGCGGGCGCGGACGATCCTGAACGCGGCGCCGAGCCCTCACCGGCCCACGGCCTGCGCGGCGGGCTCGTGCGCGTCGCGGTACGCGGCCGCGACATCGAGGTGGGGAAAACACGTGTCGCGGGCTTCGATCTCCGCGAGCCACGCGGCGTCGACGGCGCCCGCGTCGAGTTGATCCGCCAGCCGGAAAAAGCGCAGCAGATGATCGGTGGTGCGTTTGTTCGCGTACGGCACCATGGTGCCGGTTTTCATGATGAAGGCCCAGTCCGATGCCTGGGCCAACAGCAACTCGCGCAGCGCCTGCGTGACGGCTCGGTGCTCCATGCTGCCGGGCGTGGGCCGACGCGCCGCGAGCGTTTCCATGCGCGTGGCGGCGTGGTGTAGGTAGCGGTAGATCCAGTCGTTGGCGCCGTTGAGCCACACCTCGTAATACCCGTTGTGCCCCCAACTCGACGCGCACGGTTCCACCACTTGGTTGGTCGGATGGCGGTCCAGGTATTCCGACGGGGTGATGGGTTCGATCTGGTCCTGGTCGAAGTGGAGTTTGCGCGCGAGCAGTTCGATCCAGATCGGGCCCTCGAACCACCAGTGTCCGAACAATTCGGCGTCGTAGGGCGCCACCACCAAAGGCGGTCGATCCATGCCGCCCGAGAGGTAGTCGATCTGTTGTCCTCGGTTGAACAGGAAATTCCCCGCGTGTTCGGCCGCGCGTTCCCGGGCCTGCGCCGGGACATACGGCTCCTTATGATCGGTGCGACCCGTGATCCGGTAGTACTTGATGCCGGTGTTGTACCGCGGACCGAGATGCGGCAGGTGCTCGCGCAGCCGTTCCACGGGCAGGTCGAACCCCACGTCGCGGTAGTACTCACGGTAGGCGAAATCGCCGGGGTACCCTTCGTTCGCGCTCCAGACCTGTTTGGACGACTCTACGTCGCGCGCGAACGCGGCCACGCCGGACGCGCAGTACACGGGCGCGTGCAGCCCGAAGCGCGGCCGCGGCTTGGCGTGCGCCAGGCCGTGGCTCTCCATCATGAAGAACCGAATGCCCTCGTCGCGCAACACCTCGTCGAAGCCGGGGGTATACGCGCACTCGGGAAGCCAGATGCCGCGCGGGTCGCGGCCGAACGCGCGGCGGTACGAGTCCGCGGCCACGCGCACTTGCGCGCGCGCGGCGCTCGGCACCGCGTTCAACAAGGGAAGAAACCCGTGCGTGGCTCCGCAGGTGATGATCTCCAGACTGCCCTGATCTTGGAACCCGCGGAAGGCGGCGGTCAGATCCCGGTGATACCGGTTGACGAACGCGTCGCGGCTGCGTTCGAACCGATCGCGATAATACGCGGCGAGCGGGCCGAACGCGGCGTCGTCCGCCAACCGGTGCCCTTCCGCGCGCGCCAGCGAAATACGTTGGTCGAAGTATCGGACCATGCGCTCGCGCAAGAGCCCGTCGTCGAACATGGCGGTCAGCGACGGGGACAAGGTCATGGTGAGCCGAACGCGCACCCCGTCGTCCGTCAGCCGTTCAAGCGCGTCCAGCACGGGTAAATACGTGTCGGAGACGGCTTCGTAATACCAGTTTTCCTCCAGGAAATGTTCGTGTTCCGGATGACGTACGAACGGCAGGTGCGCGTGCAGCAACAGGCACAAGTAGCCTCGGCGTAGGCTCATCGCCGTCCTCCCCATCCGCGGTGCGTGGGAAAGGTCGCGGACCAAGGCGCGGGTTCGACCGACTCGGGTCCGCGGTCCGCGGCGTCGCCGCCCGGAACCGCCCCGGCCGGCGTGGTCACGATCCGGCCGTTTCGCACGGTCATCCACCGTTCCTCCCCGCCGCAGGGCGCGTTGCGGGGCGTACGGACCAGGTTGGAGCGGGCGGCGGCCACGAAGCGACCCGTCCGGCCGCGCCACCCGAGTTCAAACACCAGCGTCTGATCCGGGCTCCACAGGTGCACATAGTAGCTGCCCACGTCGCCGCCCACGTCCGAGTCAAAATGATGCCGCGCGCGGGCCGCCAGCCCGATCCCGTCCCCGGTGGGCGCGAACGCGGGGGACACTTCGTAGGCCCGGAGCACCTGCTGCGCGCCGTCCCACGAGGAGCCCAGCGCGGCGCGGACGGCCGCGACGTCATCGGGCAGCAGCTCCCAGTACACGTAGACCAACAGCGGATCAACGGGGAGGGCGACCACTTCGGTGACGCCGAAGCGCCACGGAAGCCCGGCGACCGGGGACGGCGTGGCCACGACCACGGGGCGGATCTGGGCGTCCGGGGTCGGAGCGGGCGTCGGACGCGTCGCCACGCGCGCCAGCGCGGCCTGCAGTTGCGCCACGGTCATTCGCTGGCGCCCCGTGATTCCCGCGGCTTTGGCTTGGGCCATCAGGTCCGCGCGCCGCGGGCCGACGGCGCGTGACGAGGTCTTGACCGCGGGAGCGGGTGTCGCTGGCTTGCGCGCGGGCGGCGCCGCGGATGGTTTGCTCGTCGAGCCGCCACGGACCCCGCGGGTCGTCGGGGCCTTCTTGGGTGCGCGGGCTGCGGTTTTCGGTCGGGACGACGGAGCCGTTGTTCGAGATCGTTTACTAGGCAAGGGGTCTCCTTGGGGGTTGACTGAGCGCGCGACGATACGCCGACACGTAGTGGGCGGCGGACTGATCCCACCCGAAATCCGCGCGCATGCCGGCGATCATAATCCGCTTCCACGCGGCGCGCTCACGCCGCGCGGCGAGCGCAAACTGGATCGCGCGCAGGAAATGTTCGGCCGTACACGGCCGGAATAAAAATCCGGTGGCTCTCCCGTCCTGAGCCGACCGCGGGGTGAGGTCGACGATCGTGTCGGCCAACCCGCCGGTGTGGTGCGCGACCGGTACCGCGCCGTAGCGCATCGCGTACAGTTGGCTGAGGCCGCAGGGTTCATACCGAGACGGCATCAAAAAGAGATCCGCGCCCGCCATGATGCGGTGGGCCAAGGTCTCGTCGAACGCCATCATCGCCGCGATCCGATCCGGGCGTTTGGCGGCCCAGTTGCGTAACGCGGCTTCATAGGGACCGTCGCCGGTTCCGAGCACGACCAGCCGAAGGTCCAGCAGCAGCAAGTCCGGGAGGAGGTCGATCAATAGATCCACGCCTTTTTGTTCGGTCAGGCGGCTGACCATGGCCACGACCGGCGTGGGGCCCGGGTCAAGACGCACGCGGCGCAGGAGGTCGTCGCGACACGCGGTTTTGCCCGCGAGGCGCGAGGCGGAGAATCGGGCCGCGAGCAGCGAATCGGTCGCGGGATTCCAGACCTCGCGATCAATGCCGTTCAGGATGCCCACCACGTCGCGCCGTCTGGTCGCCAACACGCCGTGCAGCCCGCAGCTCAAGGCTTCGGTCTGGATTTCTTGGGCGTAGGTGGGGCTGACCGTGGTGAGCAGATCTGCGGCGAGTAATCCGCCCTTGAGTAGATTGACGCGGCCGAAAAATTCGACGCCGTTCATGGAAAACCACGCGGACGGCAGGTCCGTTGCGGGAAAACGATCACCGGGGAACGAGCCCTGAAAGCCCATGTTGTGGATCGTCAGCACGGTGCGCACGGTCGGCTGCCGGCTGCCGGCGGCCAGGTACACCGGGATCAACGCGGTTTGCCAGTCGTGGCAGTGGATGATCTGCGGGGACCAGTCCAGCGCCTCAGTCAGTTGCAGCGCGGCGCGCGAGAAAAAGGCGAACCGCTCCACATTATCGGAATACTCGCCGGTGCGCGACTGGTACAGGCCGTCGCGGTCGAACCACCCCTGATCGTCGTCCACGGTGTATACCGGGACCGCGCTGTCGGGGAGGGTCGTCCGGCCGATCGCGGCGGTCACGACGCGTCGCCCCATGTGGACTTGGACGGCCGCGATCCGTTCCGCCGAGCCCGCAAACGACCGATACCGCGGCGTTACCACCCGTACGTCATGTCCCAGCGCGGCGAGCGCCCGCGGGAGCGCCGCAGCCACGTCGCCCAGTCCTCCGGTTTTTGAAAACGGCGTGATTTCGGACACCGCGAAGAGAACGCGCAATGGATCAGCCACGCGGGGCCTCGTTCAGCGTGGGGCGGGGCGAACGGGGGGGCGCCCCGCCGTCCGCCGCCGTGGCCTGCTTATCCGCGTGGTAGGAACTGCGCACCAGCGGACCGGCTTCGACGTGCGCAAACCCGATGGCGCGCGCTCTCTCGCGTAACGCGTCAAACTCCCGAGGGTCGTAGTACCGCACAACCGGCACATGCTCGCGCGTGGGCTGCAAATATTGGCCGACGGTGAGGATGTCGCAGCCTGCGCCGCGAAGATCCGCAAACACCGCGAACAGTTCGTCGGTCGTCTCGCCCAGTCCCACCATCAGGCCGGTTTTGGTCGCCGCTCCCGCGGCCTTGGCGCGATGCAGCACGTCCAGCGAACGCTCGTAACGCGCTTGCGGCCGCACCGCGGCGTAGAGACGCGGGACGGTCTCGGTATTGTGGGTGAGGACATCGGGCCGAGCGGCCAACACCGTCATCAACGCGGACTCGGAGCCCTGAAAATCAGGGATCAGGACCTCGACCGCGCAGTCCGGTTTGACGCGACGGATCGCCCGGATGGTCTCCGCAAAGATGGACGCACCGCCGTCTTCCAACTCGTCGCGGTTGACCGAGGTGACGACCGCATGTCGTAGGCGCATGGCCGCAACCGCGTCGGCCACGCGTCGCGGCTCGTCCGCATCCACCTCGGAGGGCCGTCCGGTCTTGACCGCGCAGAATCCGCACGAGCGCGTGCAAATATCACCGAGGATCATGAATGTTGCCGTGCCGCGATTCCAACATTCCCAGAGATTGGGACACCGCGCTTCTTCGCACACCGTGTGCAGGGTCGCGTCCCGAAAGGTTTTTCGCAGACGGGCGAGCTCCGTCCCTTGGCGTAACCGCACGCGAATCCAAGGCGGCAGCGGCGGTCGCTCGACGGACGCCGTGAGGTGAGACGGCCGCTTGCCGCGCCGCGTCGGTCCCCGGGAAATTTGAATGAGTTCAGTCATGAAGTCGGCGGCCATATGGTTCTCGCGGCCGGAGAGATCGTTCAGCAGTATGGTTCCCGGCGTCGCGCAGTGTGCGGCGTCGGAGCGCGGTCAGGAAGGCGTCGGATGCCCCTTCATCAACGCGCCCCGCTAGACCGGCTCCGAGACTTCGAGCGGCGACTTCAGGAACGCCGCCACGCGGTTCGCGACGCCTTCGGGGTCCAGCCGGTGCTGCTGTCGCAAGAGCTTCTGCGCGCCATGTTCGATGAACGCGTCCGGCAAACCGATCCGACGTACCTCCACGCCACGCGCGTCCGCCTCTTCGAACAGCTCCAGCACCGCGCTCCCGAACCCTCCCATCAATGCGTGGTCTTCAATGGTCACGATCCGACGCACGCGATCGGCCACGTCCAGCAGCAGTTCACGGTCCAGGGGTTTGACGAAACGGGCGTTGACCACGGTGGCGGCCACGCCGCGATCCCGCAGCAGTTCCGCGGCTTTGAGCGCCACCGGCACCATGGCGCCGATCGCCACCAACGCCACGTCGTCGCCCTCGCGGACGATTTCCCCGCGGCCGATGGGTAGGGGAACGATGGTGGGGTCGGGCGAGACGCCCTCGGATTCGCCGCGCGGATAACGGATCGCGCACGGGCCTTCGTGCAACAAGCCGGTGAGCAACATGTGACGCAATTCGTTTTCATCCTTGGGCGCCATGACGACCATGTTGGGGATGTGACGCAGATAGGCCAAGTCGAGCACTCCGTGGTGGGTGGCGCCGTCTTCGCCCACCAGGCCACCGCGGTCCAGGCAGAAGAGGACCGGGAGATTTTGCAGACACACGTCGTGGACCACTTGATCGTACGCGCGTTGCAGGAACGTGGAATAGATCGCGACCACCGGCCGAATCCCCTCGGTGGCCAAGCCCGCGGCGAACGTCACCGCGTGTTGTTCCGCGATGCCCACGTCGTAGTAGCGGTCCGGGAATTCTTTCGCGAACAGGTTCAGGCCCGTGCCCTCTGGCATGGCCGCGGTGATGGCCACGACTTCCGGCCGCGTGCGGGCCAGGTCGATCAAGGTGTTGGCGAACACTGCGGTGTACGACGGCCGCCCCGCTTTTTTCTTGGACGCGCCGGTGACGGGGTCAAACGGGGTGACGCCGTGAAACGCGACGGGGTTGCGTTCGGCGGGTTCATACCCTTTGCCCTTGTGTGTGATGACGTGGACCAGCAACGGGCCCGACAGGCGTTTCACGTTCTCGAACGTGGTGACCAGGTGGTCCAACCGGTGGCCGTCGATGGGGCCGATGTACCGAAAGCCCATCTCCTCGAACAGCAATCCCGGGACGAACAGGCCCTTCATCGACTCTTCCGCCTTTTTGGCCATCTTGAGCATGGGCGGGCCGATCTTGGGGATGTGCCGCAGGATGGCTTCGGTCTCTTCCTTGACCTTGGTGTATAGCTTGCCGGTGATGATCCGAGTCAAGTAACTCGACAACGCGCCGACGTTTTCGGAGATGGCCATCGAGTTGTCGTTTAAGACCACGATCAGATCGGTCTTGAGCGCGCCGGCCTGGTTGAGGCCCTCGAACGCCATTCCGGCGGTCATCGAGCCGTCGCCGATGATGGCGACGACCTTGCGCGGCGCGGCCTCGCTGTCTGCCGAGAGCTGGTCGCGGCCTTCGGCCATGCCGAGCGCGGCCGAGATCGACGTGGCCGCGTGGCCCGTGCCGAACGTGTCGTATGAGCTTTCGGCGCGACGCGGGAAGCCGCTGATGCCGTCCAGTTGGCGCAAGGTGTGGAACTGCTCGCGTCGGCCGGTGAGCAATTTGTGCGCGTACGCTTGGTAGCCCACGTCCCAGACCAGCCGGTCGCGCGGGGTGTCGAACACGTAGTGCAGCGCCACGTTCAAATCCACCGCGCCTAAGGGCCCGGCAAAATGCCCGCCGTTGGCCGCGAGCGTGGCGATAATCGTCTCGCGCAGTTCAGCCGCGACTTGGGGGAGCTGTTCCGGGGACAGGCGACGGAGGTCCTCCGGCGCATTGATGTGGTCGAGCAGTCTCATGACCGGCGATCCAAGATGTAGCGCGCGATGCCCCGCAGCGGGTCTGCGGCCTCGGGAAAACCGGACAGGGCGTCCAGCGCGTCGTGCAGGCACGTGTCCGCGATCTCGCGGGACGCGGCTACGCCGACCACTGCGGGATACGCCCACTTGCGTCGGTCTCGATCCTTTCCCGTGGCTTTGCCCATTTCTTCGGCCGTGGCTTCCACGTCCAGCACGTCGTCCGCGATCTGAAACAGCAGGCCGACGGCCTCGCCGTAGCGCGTGAGCGCCGGAAGCTGGGCCTCGGTCGCGCGACCCAGGATCGCGCCCATGCGCACCGCGGCGCGGATCAGCGCGCCGGTCTTGCGCGCGTGAATGTCGTCCAAGGTTGCGAGCGCGGCCGCGCGGGCCGCCTGATCGCCAGGCGCCACGGAGGGCGGCGCCGCGGCGCGCAGGTCCAAAGCTTGTCCGCCCACCAATCCCGCCGCTCCCGCGGCCGCGGCCAATTCCGCGACGGCCGCTAGCCGCACCGCGGCCGGGAGGTCGCCGCCGTGCCGGCTGTCCGTGAGCGCGGCAAAGGCCAGGGCCTGTAACGCGTCTCCGGCTAGGATCGCCATGTCTTCCCCGAACACGCGGTGGTTCGTGGGGCACCCCCGACGCAAATCATCGTCGTCCATGGCCGGAAGGTCGTCGTGGATCAACGAATACGTGTGCACGAATTCCAGGGACACGACCAACGGCACGATGCGATGACTGTCCGCTCCGACCGCCTCGCACGCGGCGAGCGCCAGGATCGGGCGAATCCGCTTGCCGCCGGCCAGGACGCTATAGGCCACTGCCTCGCGAAGGATGGAGGGCGTCTCGGAGCCGGGTAAGGCGTTGCGCAACGCGTGATCCACCACCGCACGTTGGTCGTCCAGATACGTTGCGATCGGCGCGTTAGCGCTGGTCACCGGCATCGGCGGTCTCTGCGTCGGCATCGTCCGTGGGAAAGGGCTGCGTCTTCTTGCGTCCCCGCTCGCCTACCAACATCTCCACGCGCCGCTCGGCGTCGTCGAGGAGTTTCAAGCAGTTCTTGGAAAGTTTGACCCCTTCTTCGAACGCCTTGAGGGATTCGTCGAGGGAGAGGTCCCCGCGCTCAAGGGTCTGGACAATGGTTTCCAGGCGTCCCAGCGCGTCTTCAAATTTCACCACGGCCATCGGAGCACTCCGCGACAGGGTTGCATCTTAAACAACGAGGGAGGGGGGGGTCAAGACGCCGCGGGCGGCGGCGTGCCGGACTTGGAACCACGACGTCGGCGGCGCGGGCGACCGGATGAAGCCGACGTTGAACCGGCCCCGGAAGCCGCGGCTGGCCGTCCGCCTTGGCGGGCAGCGGGGCCGTGGCTTGCGCGGCGCAGGCCCTCGCCCTCCGGACGGCGGGGACGGCGCGGCACGGCGGTGACCTTGGCGAACCACTCGTCTTCCGCCCACTCCACCGGAATCTTGTGCCCGATATACTCCTCGATGGCCTCCAGCGCCATGACGTACTCTTCGCATGCCAGGGAGATGGCCTTGCCCGCGGCGCCGGCGCGCGCGGTGCGCCCGATACGGTGGACGTAGTCTTCCGGGTCCTGGGGAATGTCGTAATTGACCACGATCGAGACGCCCTCGATGTGTAACCCGCGCGAGGCCACGTCGGTGGCCACGAGGACCTTGATCTCCCCCTTCTTGAATCGCTCAAGATATTTGAGGCGCTTGGGTTGAGGGATGTCGCCGGTGATCGCCCGCGCCGTGTACCCGTGGTGATTGATCTGGTCCGCGAGGCGCTCGCCAACGTGTTTGGTGTTCACGAAAATAAGGACGCGTTCCCAGGGTTCGCGATTGAGCAATCCGGCCAATAAGGAGAACTTGCGGGAGCGTTCCACGTGGTACAAGGCTTCCTGAATTTTATCCGCGGTGAGCCGCCGTGGCGTGATGGACACTTTTTCGGGGTTGTTCATGTGCTCGTAACAGAGTTCCATCACCCGCATGGACAGGGTGGCAGAGAACAACATGGACTGGCGCTTGTCATACGGCGGCATGCGCCGGAGCAGATAACGAATGTCCGCGATGAATCCCATGTCGAACATGCGATCGGCCTCGTCGATGACGATGATTTCGGTGCGCCGCAGGTCGTACACCTTTTGTTTGAAATAGTCGATGAGCCGGCCCGGCGTCCCGACCAAGAGATCCACGCCCGCGGCGAGGTCGTCGCGCTGCTTGGTGTAGTCCACCCCGCCGAACACCGCCATCATGGACAGGCCGGTGAAGGCGCCGACCACACGGGCTTCCTGCTCGATTTGCACGGCGAGTTCGCGCGTGGGAGCGATCACCAATGCCCGCGGACTGGACCGCGGGCCCTTGGGTGAGGGCGGCGTGCGCAAGAGCCGGGTAAACACGCTCACCAGGAACGCGGCGGTTTTGCCGGTGCCGGTCTGCGCTTGTCCCGCCACGTCTTTACCCGAAAGCGTGATCGGCAGCGTACGCTCCTGGATCGGGGTGCAGTGGGTGTACCCCAGTTGGTCGAGCCCTTGCAGGACCTCGGGCGCGATCGGCAGCGAATGAAACGTGGTCGAGGTCGTGAGGCGGGGAACGGCCGGTTCGCCGGACTCACCCGGGGCCGACTCGGCCTCGGGAACAGACGGAGTGTCAATCACGCCGCGCATCATACCAAACCGGCGCGCCGAGGCGCAAGGCGAGGCGGCCCTGGCGGACAGTCCCGGTATAACAGGCGGACCCGTTCCAGGACACGCCCCCCCCGGTGCGGGAACGTCCGAGTCCGTAGCCGCTGGACGAGACGTTGTGTTATAGTCTTCGCCTCTCCAAAGAAGGTCTGCTGGTTCCGTCACCATCTCCCGGTCGGGAGGGGGGACGAATGGGTTGTCGGTCGGTTCCACCGAACGAGGCTCCCTCATCGCGCCTCCAGTCTTTGGAGCGAGACAGTCCCTCTCCGTCATGAGCATGTGATGATCGCGCCGCCCCGCCCCCTCAACGAAGACCAGCGGCTGCGGGCCTTGCAGAGCCTGTCGGTTCTGGACACGCCGCCGGAGGAGCGGTTCGACCGGATCACCCGGCTTGCGGCGCGGATCTTCGATGTGCCAATCGCGCTGGTGAGCCTGGTGGACTCGGACCGCCAGTGGTTCAAATCCTGCGTGGGACTCTCCGCGAAGGAGACGCCGCGGTCGATCTCCTTTTGCGGCCATGCCGTCCTCAGCGACGACGTCTTCATCGTGCCGGACGCCGCACAGGATGCCCGCTTTGCCGACAACCCGCTGGTGACGGGCGAGCCCTACATCCGCTTCTACGCCGGCCAGCCCCTGCTCGATGCGAACGACCATCGCCTCGGCACGCTCTGTCTCATCGATCGCCGGCCCCGCACGCTCAGCGAGGCGGAACGGCGGACGTTGCTCGACTTGAGTCGGATCGCCGGCGACGAGATGGCTCAGATCAGCCTCAATCGCACCAACGCTCGGCTGGGGCGGCGCGAAGAGGATCTGAAACGATTCCTTGAGGATGCCCATGACTTGATCCAGAGCGTGACGCCCGACGGCCGGTTTACCTTTGTGAATCGGGCCTGGCGCGAGGCATTGGGCTATCGCGAGGAGGAGGTCGGCGCGCTCAGTCTCTTCGACGTGATCCATCCGGAGAGCCGCGCGCACTGCATGGAGGCTTTTCAGCGCGTCCTTTCGGGCCAGGCGGTGGCGAACGTTGAGGCCACCTTCGTCACCAAGGCCGGTCGAACGATCCGGGTTCAGGGCAACGCCAATGGCCGGGTGGGGCCCGACGGCGTCTGCGTCACCCAGAGCATCTTTCGGGATATCACCGAACGCACGCGGGCTGATGAGGCGCTCACCACCGCGCAGGAACGGTTGGAGGAACTGGTGCGGGAACGGACCAGCCAGTTGGCCGGCGCCAACGCGGCGTTGCTCGAGAGCGAGGCACGTGTTCGCGGCGTGATCGAGCACGCGCCGGACGGCATCGTGGTGGCCGATGCCGGTGGGAAAATTCTGGTGGTCAACGGGCAGACCGAAGCGTTGTTCGGGTACCGGCGGGAGGAGATGATCGGCCGGTCGGTCGAGATGCTGCTGCCGGAGCGCGTTCGGGAGGACCATATCGGCCACCGGTCACAGTTTGCGGCCGATCCGACGACCCGCCCGATGGGAAACGGGAGGACGCTCTCCGGGCGGCGAAACGATGGGAGCGAGTTTCCGGTCGAGATCAGTCTCGCCCCGTTGCCGACCGCGGAAGGCCTCCTGGTGATGAGTTCCATCCGCGATATCACCGAACGCAAGCGGATGGAACGGTTCCAGGCCACGCAGCACCAGGTTCAGGAGCTGATCGTCACCGGCGGGGCGCTCCCGGAGATTCTCCGCACGCTGGCGCTCGGCATCGAGGAGCAGAACACGGCCATGGTCTGTTCCGTCCTGCTGTTGGATGAAGACGGGCAGCACCTTCTCCAGGGGGCGGCGCCGCATCTGCCGGAGGCCTACAATCGGGCGATCGACGGCGTGGCGATCGGGCCGTCGGTTGGCTCCTGCGGGACGGCCGCGTATCGGGGCGAGCGGGTGATCGTGACGGACATCGCCACCGATCCCCTCTGGGCGGACTATAAGGACGTGGCGCTCCAGCACGATTTGCGGGCCTGTTGGTCGGAGCCGATTCTTTCGGCCGGTCGTCATGTGTTGGGCAGTTTCGCGATCTATTACCGCGAGCCCAAGGCGCCCGGCGCATGGGAGCTGTTTCTCATCGAGCGGGCGGCGCGGCTGGCGGGCATCGCCATCGAGCAGCGTCGGACCGAGGCGGCGCTTAAGCGGTCGCACGACGAATTGGAACGACGCGTCCTGGAGCGGACCGCCGAGGCGGCCGCCGCCCACGCGCAAGTGGATCGTTTTTTCACCCTCGCGTTAGATATTATCTGTCTGGCCGGGTTTGACGGCACCTTCAAGAAGCTGAACCCCGCCTGGGAACACGTCTTGGGATATTCCACCGACGAACTGTTGTCCCGGCCGTTCCTGGACTTCGTCCATCCCGAGGATCGGCCGGCGACCGCCGCCGAGGCGGCGAAGTTGGCCCAAGGGGGTGTCACGGTCGCGTTCGAAAATCGGTACCGCCGGAAAGACGGGACCTACCGTTGGTTTCTCTGGGCCGCGACGACCCACGTTGAGACCGAGACCATTTACGCCGTTGCTCGAGATATCACCGAACGGAAAGCGTTGGAGTCCCTGTTACGGGCCCGCAACGACGAGCTCAAGGCCTTTTCCTACACGGTTTCGCACGATCTCAAGGCCCCGCTGCGCGGGATCACCGGCTATGCCCAGGAGTTGATTCGGGAACACAACACCGGGCTGGCCGATCGCGCGATGTTTTGCCTGGACCAGATCGTGACGGCTTCGAACAATCTGAGCCACCTGATCGAAGATCTCCTGCATTATTCCCAGTTGGACCGGGAGACGCCCACGATCACGGACCTCGATCTGAATGAAATGGTCTCGGCGATTCTCAAGGACCGTGAACCGATCATCGCCGAGCAACAGACCGACCTGTCGGTCGCGATGCCTCTGACCCGGGTCCGAGGCTGGGAGCAGGGCATGCGACAGGTTTTGGCCAACCTCATTGACAACGCCCTCAAGTACAGCCGCAAGGCCGCCTCGCCTCGCGTCGAGATACAGGGGAAGGAATCGCCGGACTGGTACCGGATCACGGTCACGGACAATGGGATCGGGTTCGACATGAAGTATCACGACCGGATCTTCGGCCTGTTCAATCGGTTGGTGCGTCAGGACGAGTTCGAGGGGACCGGCGCGGGCCTGGCGATCGTCAAGAAGGTGATCGACAAGATGGGCGGCCGGGTGTGGGCCGAGTCGGCGAAAGGCCAGGGCGCCACGTTTTTCGCGGAATGGCCAAAGAAGAGTTCGGTGAACCCAAACGGGTAATCGTCACCGGCGCCTCAGGAGGGTATGGATGGAGCGGCAATCCGGAACGACCGAGCACATGGGGCGCCTGCAACCCATTTTGTTGGTCGACGACAACCCGATGGACCTGGACCTCACCGTGAAGGCGATGAAGGAGCAGGGGATTACCAATCCGATCCTGATCTGCCGCGACGGCGAGGAGGCGCTGGAATTCATCGAACGGCACCACGCGCCGGATGATCCCGATCTGCCGCTGATCGTGCTGCTGGATCTGCGGCTTCCCAAGGTGGACGGGATCGAGGTGCTGCGGCAGGCCCGTGAGCATCCGATCTGGAAGCGGATCCCGTTCATCGTGTTGACGACCTCCCGCGAAAACACCGACATCAACCGCGCGTACGACTTGGGGGTGAATTCCTACATCGTCAAGCCGGTGGATTTCCCCCAATTCTCCGAGCTGACCAAGATGCTCAAACTGTATTGGGTGCTGACCAATGAGGCGCCGAATTCCAGCAATAGGTTAGGGGAGGAACGGGACGCCATGCAATGACGCCGCAGGCCAGTGCCGGCGGGGCAGCGAATCCGATGCGCGTGCTCTACGCCGAAGATAATCCCGTGGACGCGGACCTGACCAAGGCCGCCTTCGCTCGCGAAGCGCCGGACGTCGTCCTTCAGGTCGTGGCCACCGGCGAGGAGTGTCTGCGCCGGATTCGCGGCGGCGAATTCGACCTGCTCCTGCTCGATCATCATTTGCACGACATGGATGGGCTGGATGTGTTAACGGCGGCGATACGACTCGGCATCGATCAGCCCATCGTGATGGTGACCGGCCGGGGCGACGAGGACCTCGTGGTTCAGGCGCTTCGGCTGGGCGCAGCGCAGTACGTTCCAAAGCGCGGCGACTATCTTCCCGGCCTCCCGGTCCTTCTCAAGTCGGTCTATCAGGAGCATCAGAAGCGGGCAACCATGCGGCGGCCCGCCGCGATCCGGATGCTGTTGGTCGAGCATATTGAGACGGACGTCGATTTGACGACGCGGTATCTTTCGGACCACGCGCCCCGCTGTGTGCTGAACGTCTCGCGCAGCAGCGAGGAAGCGCTTGAGCTCATCCGAGGCGGGACGCCGTACGATGTGGTCGTCATCGATCTGCGCATGCCCGGCGTCAATGCGCTGGATTTCTTATCCGAGCTGCGCCGGTGGGAACGTGCAGTGCCCTGCATCGTGGTGACCGGACAGGGCGATGAAAACGCCGCGGTGGCCGCGCTCCGTCTGGGAGCGTACGACTATATCGTCAAGCGCGAGAATTATCTGATGCAGCTTCCCTCCGCGGTTGAACATGCGGTGGCGCGGTTTCACCTCGATCACCAGAACGTGCGACTCCAGGCGGAGTTGAAGGCGGCCAACGCATTGCTCGAAGAAAAAGTGAAGACGCGAACGGCCGAACTGGAGCGGGAGATTGCCGACCGCAAGCGGGCGGAGGAGGAGATCCAGCGGCTGAACCAACACCTGGAGCAACGGGTCGCGGAGCGGACCGCCCAGCTCGAAACGGCCAACCAGGAATTGGAGAGTTTCAGCTCCTCCGTGTCGCATGATTTGCGCGCCCCGCTGCGGGTGATCGACGGGTTCAGCAAACTGCTGCTCGACGAGCACTGCGAACGGCTCGATGCGACGGCACAGGATCATTTGCGGCGCGTCCGAGCGGCGGCCCAGCGGATGGGCGTGCTCATTGACGATCTGCTGGCGCTGGCCCGCGTCAGCCGGGCGACCCTGCGCCGGGATCCGGTGGACCTGAGCGCCCTTGCGCAGGGGGTGGCCTCGGCGCTGCGCGCAAGTGATCCGGGCCGGGCGGTCGAGGTGGTCATCGAAACGGACGTGACGGCGCGAGGGGACTTAGGGTTGCTGCGGATCGTGCTGGAGAATTTGCTGGGCAATGCGTGGAAATTTACCGGGCGGACCGAGCATCCCCGCATCGAACTCGGGGTGCGCCGTGACCCCGAGGCGGTGTACTGGGTGCGCGACAACGGCGCCGGGTTCGACAACGCATATGCCGAACGACTCTTTACAGCGTTCCAGCGCCTGCACCCCGTTGCCGAATTCCCGGGCACCGGGATCGGGCTCGCGATCGTGCAGCGCATCGTTCGGCGCCACGGCGGGCGCGTCTGGGCCGAGGGCGCGGTGGGGAAAGGCGCCACCATGTATTTCACGCTCGGCGAGCTGGGGTGAATACGCCATGTTCACTTCCAGGTCTGACAGGCATTCCACGTGGGTGTTACAGGCTGGGTATGGCGGACGATGACCCGGTTGACAACCATTCTCCCGCGTTTCGTCGCGGCGAGATTTTCTGGCATCGCGGGCAACTGGAGGCGGCGCGGCGGTGTTTTGAGGAGGCGTTGGCCGAGGAACGGCGGCGGGGGCAGCCGGAGCGGGTGATGCCGGTCTTGTTGAACGTCGGCAGCGTCCAGGCCGCGCTGGGAAATCGGGACGCGGCGCGGGCGTGTTTTCAGGAGGTGCTCGCGCTGCAACGCGAAGCGCCGGACGCGCGGGTGGCGGGGCAGGCGTTGGTGAACCTGGGCAATCTCGCGCGCGAGTCCGGAGCGCGCGAGCGGGCGCGGGCCTACTACTTGGAGGCGCTGGACCTGCTGACGCCGTTGGCCGATGCTCGGTCGCTCGGCGTCCTGCACAGCAACGTGGGATTGCTGGAACTGGACGCCGGAAAGCTCGAGGACGCGATTATTGCGCTCAAGACCGCGATCGACTTTCACAAACGCTCGGGATTTGAAGAAGGGTTGGCCGGAACCTGGGGGCAACTCGGACGGGCGTTCCTCCAGATCGGGACGCTCGATCAGGCCGAGACGTGCTTTAATTTCTCTTCCAGCCACTTCATCAGCCTGGGCGACCCCACGGGCGAGGCTGAGGCGCTGCGGGGGCTGGTGGCGGTCTACGAAGCGAAGCGGGATCCAGAACTCGTGACGCGTTGTCGAACGCGCATCGCGGAGATTCAGGCTCGGTATGGGCTCGCGGTCAGGCCGGAGTGAGCGTGCGAGGTAATTCCCTCACGAGTGGTCCATCCCGCGCCCACCCTTCATGGCCCAGCCGATCTGACGAAGGATGCCGCGGAGCACGCGGACTTCACGCGGGGAGGGTTGCGCGCGGCTGATGAATCCGCGCAGTTCGTGCAACAGGCGACGCCCCTGCGGCGGCTGGAGAAAGCCGATGGCGTGCAACGTTGTGTCCAGGTGATCGGTGAGACCGTCGATTTCCTCCCCGGTGGCCAACGCTCGTGGTGACGCGGGCGGCGGACTCGCGGCGCGGGTGAGTTCGTAACAGCCCAGCAACACGGCCTGGGCGAGGTTGAGCGAGGGCTGCGCCGGGTCGGTGGGCACGGCCACAAGTTGATGGCACAGGGCGAGCTCGTCGTTGGACAGACCGGAGCGCTCGGGGCCGAACACCAACGCGGTGTCGTGAGCGTGCGCCTGCTCGGCGAGCGCGGGGGCGGCGTCGGCCAGCCAGCGGGCGTCGGGCCGGTCGGGTCGCGCCATGCCGAAGGCCGCGGCCCATCGCGCGTCCGCGAGCGCCTCGCGCAGAGTCGCGTGGATGCGGGCGCCTTCGATCACATTGCGCGCGCCGTAGGCCATCTTCAGCGAATCGGACGTGAGGTGTCCACACTCGGGCGCGACCAGGTCCAATCGAGAGAGCCCGAAGTTCTTGAGCGCGCGCGCCGCGGCGCCGATGTTGCCCGCGTGTTCCGGCCGCACCAGCACGATTCGGACGCGCGTCTTCCAGGTCGTGACGTCCTCCGGAGGGCGCACCGCGACGGCATCTCCGTTCAGTATGTCGGGGGCGCTCTCCATCAGCGTTCGACGCGAGTATACGCCTTGCAAAAGGCCCCCGTCTATGGTAAGACAGGCCGTTCATCGGGGCGGCGATCGCCCCTATTTCACACGCGCGCGGAGGGCGTCGGAAGTCCCGCATGGCCGGGTCCGGCGTCCGGTGAGGCGCGCGGCGGATCAACTTCACGAGGAGGAGTCGGGTATGTCGGACATTGCGCTCAAAGATCTGCTGGAGGCCGGCGTGCATTTCGGCCACCAAACCAAGCGGTGGAACCCCAAGATGAAGAAGTACATCTTCGGGGAACGCAACGGCGTCTACATCATCGACCTGCAAAAAACCGTCAAGAAATTCGGCGAGGCCTTCGCATTCGTGCAGAACACGGTGGCCGACGGCGCGACCGTCCTGTTCGTGGGGACGAAACGTCAGGCGCAGGCGATCGTGGAATCGGAGGCCAAACGCTGCGGCATGTACTACGTGAACCAGCGGTGGTTGGGCGGGATGCTCACCAACTTCCAGACGTTGCGCAAGAGCGCGGACAAGCTCAAAAAGCTCGACCTGGCCAAGACCGACGGCAGTTTGGAACGGCGGACCAAGAAGGAAGCCTCGGGCATGGAAAAGGAACGGGCCCAACTGGAAAGAATCCTGGGCGGTATCAAAACCATGACCGCGTTGCCGGGGATCATTTTTTTGATCGACTGCAAGAAAGAAAATATCGCGGTGCACGAGGCCAATCGCCTCGGCATTCCGGTGGTGGCGATCGTGGACACCAATTGTGATCCCGACGAAATCGACTACGTGATCCCCGGGAATGATGACGCCATTCGTGGCCTCCGACTGATCACCGGTCGCATCGCGGACGCGGTGATCGATGGCCGCCGGCTGCACTCGGCGCGAATCGAGGAACAGGCCAAGGCCAGCGCGGTGTCTGCCGGGCACGCGATGGCGGAGTTGGCCGCCGCGGAGGGCCGGTAACAATGGCGACGGTTTCCCCCGAGCTCGTGAAGCAACTTCGCGAGCGCACCGGCGCCGGCATGATGGATTGCAAGAAGGCGCTTGAACGGCACGGCGGCGATCTGGAAAAGGCCGCGGACTGGTTGCGCGAGCAAGGCGCGGCGGTGGCCGCCAAGAAAGCCGGCCGCGAGGTCGGAGACGGATTGATCGGGTCCTACATCCACGCGGGCGGCAAGATCGGCGTCTTGGTGGAGGTCAACTGCGAGACCGACTTCGTGGCGCGCAATCCCGAATTCCAGACATTGGTCAAGGATTTGGCCATGCACATCGCCGGGACCCCGACCACGCCGCAGTATCTCAGTCGCAAGGACATCCCGGAAAGCGCCCTGACCGAAGCCCGTGCGCGATTCACCGACGAAGCTAAACAGTCCGGCAAACCCGACAAGATCGTCGCGCAGATCGTCCAAGGCCGCATCGACAAGTTCAGCGCCGAGATCTCGTTGCTGGATCAGCCGTTCATCAAAGACCCGACCGTCACGATCGACGCGTTGATCACGGAAAAAGTCGCCAAAATCGGGGAGCGGATCTCCGTGCGCCGGTTCATTCGGTACAAGCTGGGGGAAGAGATATAGGCCTACAGGTTATCGGTCACGGCCGCACGCGAGAGTCGCGTGTCTTCGCATCGGCCGTGATCCGTGATCTGCGGGCGCGTCCGTGGAACACTCCGTGGCCGATCTGAAATACCGTCGAGTGCTCTTGAAGCTCAGCGGCGAGGTGTTGGCCGGTGAACGCGGCTACGGCATCGACCCCGTGGTGGTCGGGGAAATCGCGGACCAACTTCAAGAGGTCAACGCCCTCGGCGTGGAACTGGCCATCGTGATCGGCGGCGGCAATATTTTCCGAGGGCTGGCGGCCGCGGCCACCGGGATCGAGCGCTCCTCGGCCGACTACATGGGTATGCTCGCCACCGTGATGAACGCGCTGGCCCTGCAAAGCGTGCTGGAGCGCAAGGGCGTGCTCACGCGGGTGCAGTCCGCCATCGAGATGCGGCAATTGGCCGAGCCCTATATCCGTCGCAAGGCGATCCGCCATTTGGAAAAAAAACGCGTGGTCATCCTCGCCTGCGGCACCGGCAATCCGTATTTCTCGACCGACACCGCGGCCGCGTTGCGGGCCATGGAAATCGGCGCCGAAGTCATCCTCAAAGGCACCAAGGTGGACGGGGTGTACGATCGCGACCCCATGAAGGATCGGAGCGCGACCATGTTCTCGCGCCTCACCTTCTTCGAGGTGATTGAAAAAGGTCTGGCGGTGATGGATACCACGGCGGTGACGTTGTGCATGGAGAACCGTCTACCCATCATCGTGTTCAATCTCAAGGACAAGGACAATATCAAACGGATCGTGTCGGGGGAAGCGTTGGGGACGGTGGTCGAAGGCGATCGCGTGCGCGTGTGACGATCGCGACGGATGGAGGGCGAGTCGTGGACGTAAAGAAAAAGGGCGGCGAGCGCATGGAGCAGGTGATCGAACACTTGCGCCGCGAATTGGCCTCCATCCGGACCGGGCGCGCGTCCCTCTCGCTCTTGGACAGCGTACAGGTCGATTACTACGGCACCCTCATGCCGCTCAAGCAGGTGGCAAGTCTGTCGATCCCCGAGAGCCGGACCATCGTGATTCAGCCGTGGGAACCCAGCCGGATCCCGGAGATCGAGAAAGCCATCCAGTCCGCGAACCTTGGCTTACAGCCGTCCAACGACGGGAAACTCATCCGGTTGAATATCCCGCCGCTCACCGAAGAGCGGCGCAAGGAGTACGTCAAACTTGCGCGGCGCATGGGGGAGGAGGCCAAGGTGTCGGTCCGCAACGTGCGCCGCGACGTCAACGACGAGATCAAGAAGGCGCAGAAGGGCGGGGACGTGTCCGAGGACGCGCAGCGGGTCGCGCAAGAGGACATTCAGCGGCTGACCGATCAGTACGTGGCCAAAGTGGACGACATCCTGGCCAAAAAAGAAGCGGAAATCTTGGAGGTCTAACCCGTTCGTGAAAGGGGTATTCATGCAGGGACGCAGGCGACTGTTCAATACTTCACTGATTCTCTACCTTTGCGCCGCGTTGGTCGTGATGGGCGGCATGGCGGCGTTTCCGGCGGCGGGCTGGGCATCGTTTGTGGGGTCGGAAGCCGCGGTCGCGGCGGCCTCGTACAACCGGGCCGCAGATCTCGATCGCCTGCGGTCGCATCTTGAACGGAAAGTGGTGGCGCAACGCCTTGCGGACTGGGGAATGAGCCCGCAAGACGTGTCCGCGCGCGTGGCGCAGATGAGCGACGCGCAGCTTCACCAAACCGTCGCGCAATTGGACAGCGTGCAGCCCGGCGGGGACAGCGGGCTTGGCGTGATCATCGGATTATTGGTGATCGCGATCCTGGTGGTGGTGTTGCTGCAATTGACCGGTCACCGGGTCGTCATTACCAAGTAACGGAGGTCGCCGACTGGCGTTTAGGGATGAGCCGACTCCGCGGTCTGGGGGGCCTTGATGCCATGCCGCGTGGGCTGCTTCGTGGCTTCGGCGCCGTGTTCGGATTGAGTGTTTCCCTCGGGTGTGTCGGTGACCTGGCTCCGAACGCGATGCGTTCCGCGGCCGACACCCTTCTTCCCTCCACCCATCGGATCGTCGGTGTGCCGTTTGTGCCGGGTGATCCCGGCGCGTGTGGACCGGCCGCATTGGCGAGCGTACTCGCCTACTGGGGCGATGCCGTCACCGTTCAGGAGATTGTGGATGCCGTGGCCGCGCCCTCGCTCGCGGGCGTGTTGCCCCTGGACCTGGCGCGATTCGCGGCGCGTCGGGCGGCCGACGCCGCGGTGATTCCGGCCGCCGCAACCGTGGGATGGCTGCGCTCGCGCGTGGCCGAGGACCAGCCCCTCGTGGTGTTTCTCGATCTCGGTTTCGGGCCTGTTCGCCAAGGACACTTCGTGGTCGTGGTCGGGTACGATGACGTCGCCGAGCGGGTTCTGTTGTACTCCGGGCGTGATCCCGAGGCGTCGATGTCGTATCACCGGTTTACGGCGTCCTGGAAACGCGCCGGATGGTGGGCGTTGGCGCTTGACGGGCGCCGACACGTCGAGGGCGCGCCGCGATCGTGAGCGCGCCGGGATCACCGGGGATCGTCCCCCGTTCGCGCGTCGCGCTGGCCCTGGTCGTTGCCTGGGCGCTGGCGGCGTCCGGGTGCGGCGTGTTCGGCTCGTTGCGCGTGGTGGCGTTTCACGATCCCCTCAGCGCCGATGAACACGTGGCGCTTGGTGTTGCGTATGAGCGCGACGGCAACCCCGAACGCGCCGCCGGGGAATATAAAGCCGCGCTGCGCACCGAACCGAATCATGCGCAGGCGCTGGTCAATCTCGGCAACCTGGCCGCGGCCGCTGGCGATTCCGTGGCTGCGGAGGGCTGGTACGGGCGCGCGGTACGCGTCGGCGGACCATCGGCCGCACCCGGTGCCAATAACCTGGCGTGGGTGTACCTCTCGCAAGGCAAACGCGTTGCGTCCGCCGAGTCGTTGGCGCGTAAGGCCATGGCGTGGGATCCAAGGCCGGAATACGCGGACACCTTGGTGGCGGTGTTGATCAAGCTGGGTAAACCGCTCGAGGCCGGTCGTGCGATCGATGACGCGTCGGCGCAGTGGAAGGATGACGCCCCCAACTTGAGCAAACTCCGCGAGACCCTGGCGGATGATCTCCCGCAGCTCGCGTCGTTGGCCTTAGAACAGGGCAAGGCGCGGTTGGCGGCTCGCAAATACGACGACGCCGAACGGTTGGCGCGCGAAGCCGTGCGGCGGGATCGCGATCGTGCCGCCGACTCGTTGTTCGTGTTGGTTCACGTGATGCTGGAGACCGCGCGGCCGGAGGAAGCGGTGCGGCTGATCGACGAAGCGCAGTCGGCGTCCCCCGCGGATTTTGCGGCGAAAGCCTCGGACTTTGCGCGCAGCGCTCACGGCAAGAGCCGATTGTTGTTTCAGGAGGGCGCGCTAAATCCGGCCGAGTTGTTGGTGCGCGGCGCGCTGCGCTGGGACCCGTCGCGCGCCCCGTATTACCTGGACACGTTGGCGCAGGTGTTGATCGCGCAAGACAAACCCTACGAAGCGGGGAGGGTCATCGACGAAGCCGAGGCCTTGGTTCCGGTGGGAGACCCCGAACTGCGCGCGCGGCTCTTTGACCGTAAGGCGGAACTGTTCGCCTCCAAGGGCCTGGCCGCCGAGGCCAAAGCCGCGGCGCAACAGGCCGAATCCATCCGAAAGGCGGCTGCCCCCCCGTGACCGAGTGTTCCCGACGACCGACCGTCGCCCGCGTTGACCTCGGCGCGCTTCGCGTCAACCTGGGGCAGGCCCGGCGGTTGGCGGGCGGTCGCGACGTGATCGCGGTGGTGAAAGCCGACGCTTACGGCCACGGCGCGGTTGCGGTGGCCCGTGCGCTCGAGGCCGACGGCGTGCGCCGATTCGGCGTGGCCCTGGTGGAAGAGGGGCGCATTCTGCGCGAGGCCGGGTTGCGGGGCGAGATCCTCGTGCTCGGCGGATTCGCGTCCGAGCAGGCGTCCGACGTGGTAGCACTGGACTTGTCGGCCGCGATCTTCCACCTGGAGCACGCGGCCGCGCTGGACGCGGCGGCCGTGCGCGCGGGCCGTCTCGCGTCGGTTCACGTCAAGGTGGACACCGGGATGGGCCGTTTGGGGTTTCCGGTCGAGACCGCGGCGCAGGCCGCGGCACGCGTGGCCCGCTATCCCGGTCTGCGCCTTGACGGGTTGATGACGCATTTTGCCGACGCCGACCTGGCGGACCCGGCGTACGCGCGCGAGCAGATCGCGCGGTTCGACGCGGTCGCGGAGACGCTGGCGCGCGTCGGAATCAAGATTCCGATCCGGCATGCGGCCAACAGCGCCGCCTTGATCAAGGGGCCTCGCGCGCTCGGAGCGACGGGAGATCGCTCCAGCGACGGCCCGTTGTACGAAGCGGTGCGTCCGGGGATCATGTTGTACGGGTGTCGCCCGGGACCGGCGGTGGACGGGACCACGCTCAACCCCGTCTTGTCGTTGACCACGGAGATCCTCTTGCTCAAGCGCGTGCCGCCCAACACGCCGATCAGTTACGGTCGCACGTTTATCACGAGTCGTGAGAGCGTGATCGCCGTGCTCCCGATCGGGTACGCGGACGGCTACCCCCGCGCCCTCTCGAATCGCGGCGCGGTGTTGATCCGCGGCCGGAAGGCGCCGGTCGTCGGCCGCGTGTGCATGGATTTGACCATGGTCGACGCCACCGACGTGCCGGGCGTGGCCGAGGGCGACGAGGCGGTCCTCATCGGCTCGCAGGGCGCGGAGTCCCTGCCCGCTGAAGACGTGGCCGAGGCCGCGGGCACGATCGCCTATGAACTGCTCTGTGGAATCGGACCGCGCGTGCCGCGTCGATACCACGGCGGGCCGGGGATGGCGGCGTGACGTCCTGGCTCGAAGGGCTCGGCCGGATCGCGCTGACCGTGCTCCATGAGATCGGCAGCCTGTGGCTGTTGTGGTGGGGGGTGTTGCGGGGCGCGTTGGTCAGGCCGTTGGATTTCCGGTTGCACGTCAAACAGATGGAAGAGGTGGGAACCAAGTCGATTCCCGTGGTCGCCATTACGGGTTTGTCCACGGGTATGGTGCTGGCGCTGCAAAGCTACAATGGGTTTCAACGCTTTCAAGCCGAAAGCCTGGTGGGCACGGTGGTCGCGTTGTCGATGACCCGCGAACTGGGTCCGGTGCTCACGGGGTTGATGGTCGCGGGGCGTGCCGGGGCGGCCATGGCCGCGGAACTCGGCACCATGCGCGTGACCGAACAGATCGACGCGCTGGCGTCGATGGGCGTCAATCCGATCAAATACCTGGTGGTGCCGCGATTTCTCGCGGGGGTCTTGATGCTGCCGGTCTTGACGGTATTTTCCGACATCATCGGGATCGCGGGCGGATTCGGCGTCTCGGTGTTCGTCCTGGACGTGAACCCCACCGTGTATATGAAACGTACGTTCGACTTTCTGGAAGTCGCCGACGTGTACGGCGGCCTGCTCAAAGCCGTGGTGTTCGGCGGCATCATCGCCCTGATCAGTTGTCAACGCGGGTTTCACGCCCAAGGCGGCGCGGAGGGCGTGGGGCAAGCCACCACGGGGGCGGTGGTGGTGTCGTGTGTGTTGATCTTGATCTCGGACTATATTATGACGGCGCTCTTGTATTGATGATCCAGATCCAGGACTTGCACAAGCGATTCGGCAGCAAAGTGGTGCTCGCGGGGTTAACGTTGACCATTGAGCGCGGAGAAACCATGGTCGTCATCGGGGGGAGCGGAACCGGCAAAAGCGTGTTGCTCAAACACGTGATCGGGCTGATGGCGCCGGATCAGGGCCGGGTCGTGGTGGACGGCCAGGCAGTGGGTGGTCTGGATGAAACGCAGTTGACCGACCTGCGCAAGAAGTTCGGCATGTTGTTTCAGGGCGCGGCGTTGTTCGATTCGCTCTCGGTGTGGGAGAACGTGGGGTTCTGGCTCACCCAGCACGCCAAACGCCCGCCGCGCGAGATTCGAGAGATCGCGCGGGAGAAACTGGCGTTGGTGGGGCTCAAGGGCGTGGAAGACATGATGCCCGCGGATTTGTCCGGCGGGATGAAAAAACGGGTGGGGTTGGCGCGCGCGATCGCGCACGACCCGCAGATCATGTTGTACGACGAGCCCACCACGGGGCTGGATCCGATCATGGCCGACGTGATCAATGAGTTGATCATTCGTCTCAAGCGGCAACTGAAAATGACGTCGATCGCCATCACCCACGACATGACCAGCGCGTACAAAATCGCCGACCGGATCGCGATGTTGTACCAAGGCCAAATTCTGGAGGTCGGCACGCCGGAGGAGATCCGGGCGAGCCGCAACCCGATCGTGCGACAGTTTATCACGGGCAGTGCGGAGGGACCCATTGCCGTCTAGGAGCCTGTCCAGGAAGGGTCATCTGCGGCGTTGTCGCTTCGGAATCCCTCCTCACGTACGAACCAGTACGCTCCGGGGGGATTCCTCGCTTCGCCTTGCATCTGACGCCTTCCTGAACAGGCTCCAGTCCCCGATATTCGGACGGGCCTCCAGGACTCAACCAGTGGAGTTCCGAGGATGATGAAGGCATTCGGCGTGGAAGCGCGCGTGGGCGCCGTGGTGGCGCTGGCGCTGGGGGCGTTGTTGTGGGGGTCGTTCCAACTCAAGGACTTCGCGTTCCGTCAGGTGGAAGGCTCGCGGATGTCCACGCTGTTCGATTCCGCGGCGGGTTTGGATAAAAACGCGCCGGTCAAAATGGCTGGCGTGCCGATCGGGGAAGTCGAGGCCATGTCGCTGGAAGACTCCCGCGCCAAGGTGTTGATGCGGATTCGGCCGGGGTTCCGAGTCCCCAACGGCAGCCGAGCCGTGGTCAAAGCCGCGGGATTGTTGGGCGACAAATACGTGGAGATCCTCCCGGGCCGAGAGCCCGGATTCGTGGGTGACGGCGCCGAACTTCCCCAGGCGGAAGTGACCGCGGATCTGGATACGTTGATCAACCGGTTCGGCGCGATCGCGGATGACGTGAAGGCCGTGACCGCGTCCTTGCGCGGCGCGCTGGGCACGGGCGAGGGCGAGCGGTCGCTCAAAGAGATCGTCACGCACTTTCGCAACGTGGCGGAAAACCTGGATCACATCGTCGCCGAGAACCGAGAGGGCGTGAAAGACACGGTGGCGCACGCCGAGGAGTTCATGCGCGCGTTGCGCGACGAGGGTCCGAAGTTGGTGGCCACGCTCAATCGGATCGCGGATCGCCTTGAGCGCGGAGACGGTACGCTCGGCAAATTGTTGACCGACGAAGCCGCGTATAACAAGTTGGACGAGGCGTTGGCGAGCCTCAACACCGTGTCCAAGAACCTGGAAACCGGCAAGGGCACGCTCGGCAAGTTGATCAACGACGATCAGGCCTACGAGAAGCTCAACACCGCGCTCACCGGTCTGAGCGGCACGCTCAACAAGATCGACCAAATCCGACTCACGCTCGACGCGCGCAACGAGTATCAACTTTCGGAGGGCGAGAACAAGGGGTATTTCGGCTTGCACATTACCCCGCGAGAAAACAAGAGCTACATCATTGAAGTGGTCGACGATCCCCTCGGCCGGGTCACCAAGACCACTACCAGCGTCAGCGTCAACAACGGCGCGCCGACGTTGACGGAACAACTCAAAACCGAACGCAAGATCAAATTTTCCATTGAATATTTCCGTCGGTTCGGCGATCTCGGTCTGCGCGGCGGTTTGATGGAGAACAGTTTCGGCGTGGGCGCGGACTATTTTCTGGACGAGCCCGGCCTGCAGCTCAGCGTGGACCTGTGGGACTTTTCCAGCGACGACCCGCTCACCGAAAACGTCCACGCCAAAGCCACCGCCCGGTACCGCTTCCTCAACTACCTCTACCTGCAAGCCGGCTACGACAATCCGTTTAATCGCGAACTCGACACCGCGTTCGTGGGCGGCGGCCTGACCTTTGACGACGAGGACCTCAAGTACCTGGTCGGCAGCGGCCTGTTGCGGCGGTAATCCTGCCGCGAAAATACCTCACGTCTCATGCGTGAACATCGCTGGGAGACGCGCGAGCCGGTGGGGTTCGACGACCTACTCCGGCTGTGCGGCCGGCTGCGGAACGCGGGGGTGCCGGTGCGGGCACCCGACCAGGTGGGCGCGTGTTACTTCGAGGAGTTTTGGGTCGATCGCCTGGAGGACCTGCGGCGTCTTGATCCGTGGCCGATCGATGAAGTCACGTTGATCGAGATCGACGAGGCGTGGTCCGGCGATTTGTTCGTGCTGGCGGGTCGGCACCACGAGCTGTATCGGGAACGCGCGTCCATGGAAGCGTATCTTTCGATCAGCCATCCGTGGCGGATTCCCATCGTGGGCGACCTGTCGGCGCACCATCGCGAAGCGATGTTTTGGGTCGGGTTTCGCGACACGCACGGGTTCATCAGGATCCGGCTGGTGCCGACGGAGATTCTGACGCCGGGGGAGGGCGGACAGGACGCGAGGCGCGAGCGCTGGGTGACCGAGCGGGCCGAGGCCCTGGCCGCGGCGCTCGAAGCGTTGGACCTCCCGTTGTTCGTGGACTGGTCCGAGGGCGCGCCCATGGTGGGGTCGGCGGAACCCGGGTGCCGCATCTCCGGGTCATGGCCCGACGCGTTCGGTCCGTGCCAGTTCGAATACGTGATCGAGGATCGGTATGCGCTGTTGGTGCCGACGGCGCGGCTGGTGGAACGACTCGGCGTGCAGCCCGCGGTGTTGCGAACGTACCTGTCGGGATGGCCGACGGACGCGCTCTCCGCGTTTCACGCGTTGCAGCCCGCGACCAAGTTGCTGCACCGCGGGTTCGTGCACGCGAGCCTCAACGACCTGCCGGCGATCGCCGATGCGGTGTCGCCGCGCGGGCGGGTGGTGGCGACGCTGGGAGAATTTCCGACCGCGTCGCTGCTTCCTGGCGGCCATGACGCGTACACCGTGCTCGGCGCGGTCGGGGCTCATGACGGGTTTACGCTCGAAATGCGGCTCAACCGACTGCCCTTGTCCAAAGGCGACACCGAGGCCTGGCTCGAAGGGCTGGTCGGCCTGTCCGTCATCTATTCGCCGTTGGGCGGGTACTGATGACGCGTGACGATCCGGCTATTCCGTCCCTTGGGACGCCACCCAGCGCTTGATCGCTGCGGGCGCGTGCGCGTCGGTGAAAACGAATCGAATGCCCACGCCGCGGGCGGTGCGACGCGCCACGCGCGCTTCAATGGTGAGGGACTGCTCGGAGTCGTTTTGCAGATGAAACGTCAGTGAGACCATGGTCCCGACGGTGTAACTGAATCCGGTTTCGAGAAAACAGCCGGTGAGACTGAGGTCTTGCATGCGGGCCGAACGTTCCCCGTCTCGGGTGCGGACCCGGACGGTTTGATCGATGCTCATGCGCGCCCCCCATCGCGCGTCGGATGACGTCACGGCGCGGGTGAGGGCGACACAGCGGGTGCGCCGGATCTCCGGCCGGCGCGGTAAAAGTGCAGTCCGATCACCAGCGCCAAGACCACCAGCCCGTGAACGCCGATGTCCAGCAGGTACTGGTTGAATCGGTCGTGGTCGATGGGTTCCACGATCACCATCTCGGCGCCCACGGTTAAGATCTTTCGTACCGCGGCGATGATCCCGACATGTAGAAACGGTTCAAGGCTGATTTCGCGTGTACTGAGAAAATTGACGATGGTGTGAAATAGCTCGAGCAAGATGACCACCAACAACAGGTCGTTGAGCAGCACCAGCACCGCTCGGGGCACGTGGTTCTGCACGGACTGGATGAAGTCGTACCATCCGTACGCGAAAACCGCCATGCCGAGCACCAGGAAGCTCACGCCCACGGAGACGTACCCGTAGGTTTCGAGCCGTTCCATCAAAGCGACCGAGGCTTGCCGTGTAGTGACGCGCGACATCGCGTGGCTCCAGTCCGTAGGAAATCCCGAACATTACGTTTTCGCCAAATACGCGGCGACCAATAACACCACGACCGAAAGTACAATAATACCCGATTGCACGCGTGCCGCAGTTCGCGCGCGCGCGGCCACGCGGGCGGCCGGCCCGCGCTCCGCGCCCGGTCCGTACGGGTCGAGAATAAAGTCGTGGACCACGGATAAACCGATCAGCGCGAACACCAACAGCAGCTTGAGCATCAACACGCCGCCCCACGCGGATTCGATGCGCGCGGAGCCGCCTTCGTTCAACAGGTTGAAGAATCCGGTGATGAGCAGTAGCACCAGGCCGCTCCACGCGAACGTTTTGGCGCGACGGCCGATGCGGCGGAGCAGGTCCGCGTGCTCCGGGGTTCCGGCGGCGAGCGGGCGGACCACCAGTCCCAGGAACACGTGACTGCCGATAAAGACCACGAGCGCCACGAGATGCGCCCACATGACGAGGTAGGACGGCACGGTCGCGGACTATACCATCGAGGAGACGGACGCGTCAAAACGTCGTGATTCTTGCGGGGTCTTTACCCGCTCTGATACAGTGCCTGCGTGTCGCGCTTGCGATCATGACGATTCACGCCGTGCTCACGATCGGCCCGTGGCTGCTGTTGCTGGGGGTCGTCCTGACCAAACTGTCCCGCCGTCTCAACGTCCCCGCCCTGTTGTTTTTTATGGTGGTCGGGATGGTAGCCGGTTCCGAGGGGTTGGGAGGTATTGCGTTCGAAAATTATCAACTCACCCAGGACGTGGGGTTGGTGGCACTCGCGTTGATCCTCTTTGCCGGTGGGTTGGATACCGGGCCGCGCGCGTTCAGTCTCGGGGTCCGTCCTGCGACGAGCCTCGCCACGTTGGGAGTGTTGTTCACCGCGGTGGCGCTCGGCGCGTTCGCCGCATGGTGGATGGGGTGGTCCCTGCTCGAAGGGATCCTGCTGGGAAGTATCGTGGGGTCCACGGACGTTGCCGCCGTGTTCCTGGTTCTCCGTAGCCAGAACACGAAGCTGCCGCGGCCCGTGGAGTCCGCGTTGGAGGTGGAGTCCGGCATGAACGACCCGATGGCGGTGTTCATGACCATCGCCGTGACGGAGGTGTTGACGACCGGGCGAGGCCTGTCGCTGGCCGACATTCTGGCGGAACTCGGGTATCAGGCGGTTTCGGGGACGGTCATCGGACTCACCTTCGGCATGGCCGGAGCCTGGGCGATCAACCGAATTCGTTTGGAATCCTCGGGCCTCTATCCGGTCATGACCTTGGCGATCGGGCTGGGGACGTTCAGCTTTACCAACGCGGTGGGCGGGAGCGGGTTTATGGCGGTGTATCTGGCGGGCCTGACCATTGGTCAGCGGGTCACCGTGTCCCAGCGGTTGATCCTCGACTTTCATGACGGCTTGGCGTGGCTCATGCAAATCGTCATGTTCGTCGCGCTCGGGCTGCTCTCGTTTCCCAGCCGACTTTGGGCGGTCGCGGACCAGGGATTGATGCTCTCCGCGTTTCTGATCCTGGTGGCCCGTCCGGCCGCCGTGTTCCTCTCGTTGGTGGTGACCCGCTTCACGGTCCGTGAGCGGCTGTTGATCTCGTGGGTGGGGTTGCGCGGCGCGGTGCCGATCATTCTGGCCACGTTTCCGGTGTTGGCCGGTCTTCCTAACGGCCCGGCGTTTTTCGATCTGATTTTCTTCGTGGTGGTGACCTCGGTGCTCCTGCAGGGCACCACCATTTCGTGGGCGGCCCGGGCGTTGGGGCTGCACAGCCATCGTCGTCCTGAACCGCGTCATCGCCTCCATATCACCTCGATCGAGCAGACCGACCGTCGTATCGTGGACTATTACCTCGATCAACGGAGTCCGGCCGTGGGTCGGTTGATCAAGGATCTCTCGTTCCCCCCCGAGACGTTCATCGCCATGGTGGTTCGCGCCGGTCAGGTCCTGGCGCCCCGTGGGCACACGTGCCTGGAGGTCGCGGACCACGTGTTCGTGCTCGTCCGCAAGCGCGACCAACCCGAGATCACCCGGCTCTTCGAGGACACCGCGGGGCCCGTGTCGGCGGACGCTCCGACGCGTCAGTGACGCCGCCGGGGTCCGGGGCGATTGATCGAGGCCGCGCCCGGACGTAGAATCGGGTCCATGGCGGTCGATGCGTTGAAACGGGCGGCCGAGGCGCCCTCCGGGCCCGGCGTGTACGTGATGCGCGGCGCCGGGGGACGGATCTTGTACGTGGGCAAGGCCAAATCCCTCCGGGACCGCGTGCGCTCGTATGGCCAGCCCGCCGGGCGCCTGGCCCCGAAAACCGCCGCATTGGTCGCGCACGTGCAGGATATCGAGTATCTCATCACCGGCTCCGAGCTGGAAGCCCTCATTCTTGAAAACAACCTGATCAAAAAACACCGTCCCAAGTACAACGTGGTTCTGCGGGACGACAAACAGTATCCGTTCATCCGTCTGGCCATGCAGGAGGCGTATCCCCGCCCGGAGATCGTTCGGCGGGTGGCGCGCGACGGGGCCCTGTATTTCGGTCCGTACGTCCCGACCAACGCGCTGCGCGAAACGCTGCGGGTTTTGCGGTACGCGTTTCCGTTGCCCAATTGTTCGATCACGATCGACGGAACCGCGGACCGCGCGTGCATCGAATACGAAATCGGCCGGTGTCTGGCGCCGTGCACCGGCCGACAGACCCGGTCGGATTATCGAGAGATGATCGGCCAGGTCCGGCTGTTCCTGGAAGGCCGCGACCACGAATTGATGGGCGCATTGGAATCGCGGATGGCCGCCGCCGCGGAGGCGCTTCGTTTTGAAGAGGCCGCGCGGATCCGGGATCAGATCGGCCGGATTCGCAAGGTGCTTGAGCGCCAACGCATCACCTCCACGCGTCAGGAGGACCACGACGTGGTGGCGCTCGCGCGTGACGGCGAGTCCGCGGACGTCCAGGTGCTGTTTGTGCGCGGGGGAATGCTCATCGGGCGGAAGGATTTTTATTGGCCGCGAGCCGAGCCCGATGATGCCGCGCTGGTGACCGCGGTGCTGCAACAACTCTACGATCGGGAGATCCTGGTGCCCCCGGAGATCCTTCTGCCCGTCGAGGTGTCCGACGCGGCCGTGTTGGCCGCGTGGCTGTCCGAACGACGCGGCAATCGCGTCAAGCTCACCGCACCGTCCCGCGGTCCGGACGCGCGACTGCTCGATCTGGCCCGAGAGAACGCCGAGGCGGCCATGGCGGACCACCGACGGCGCGAGCGCGCCGGAGAGGCGGAGGCGCGCGAACTGCAAGGCGTGTTGTCCCTCTCGGCGACGCCTCGACGCATCGAGGCGTTCGACATCTCCAACTTTCAGGGCGACCAAGCGGTCGGCTCAATGGTGGTGTGGGAGGACGGCCGGATGAAGAAGGCCGACTACCGGAAGTTCGCGGTCAAGACCGTTGCGGGCGCGAATGATTTCGGGATGCTCTACGAAGTGGTCACTCGACAGTATGCCCGCGCGCAAGAACGGAACGGGCCGTGGCCGGACGTGGTGGTGATCGACGGCGGGCGGGGACAACTGTCCGCTGCGCTCGACGCGCTCCGCGCGCTCGGTGTTCCCGTGGGCAACGACGGCCTTGCCGTGATCGGCCTGGCCAAGGAGCGCGGGGAAAAGGGCGAGCGGGTGTTCCTGCCCGGCGCGTCCGACGCGCTGGCGCTGGACCCGACCGCGGCGTCCACGCGGCTGTTACAGCGCATTCGTGACGAAGCCCACCGTTTCGCGATTACCTATCACCGCGCGGTGCGTCACCGCCGTCTCGCGCAGTCGCGGTTGGACACGGTGGTCGGGATCGGGCCCGCCCGGAAGCGGGCGCTGCTGGCGCGTTTCGGCAGCGTGGAACGGCTGGCCGAAGCCTCGGAAGAAGACGTTCGGTCGGTGCCGGGGATGACCGATGTGTTGGCGCGGCTGGTCCTGCGCGCCCTGCAAGACGCTCCGACGCGTCGCGGTTAGGCCGGGGCGCTCCCCCCCGCGGCCGGGCGCCGCACCGCTGGAGGAGACGGCCCCAGTCGTTGGTCGAAATACGCGTCGCGTTCTCGGACTTGAGAGAAGATTTGAATAAGTTTGTCCTTTTGGAGAATTTTTTGGAGTACGGTGCGGAGCAGGTCTTCCTGCTCCCGGACCAGCGCGACGTTTTCAGGCCGCGTAATGTCGAAATACGTCATGTCGCCGTGTGTAATACGCGCTTTCAGGTCGATAAACGCGAGCACGGTGCGGGTAATCGCGTCGCGTTCCGCCGGGGTCGTCCCGAGAAAGTCCACGATTCGGTCCGTCATGCCTCGGCTGATCCTCCCGCGCAGCGGCTTGAACAGTACCTCCAACGCGATGGAGAAATAAATCAGACGAGAGTCCAGGTTTTCGCTTCGAAACCCTAGGTCGAAAAACCGCAGCGCGTTGAAGATGCGGCGGTGGTGGTATTCGCGCTTGAGCAGCTCGAGGAGTTTGGCGTAGTAGTAGACGATGGTGGGGACGTCCTCGTCGGTAAACACCGGGACATCGTCCGCCCGTCGCATGGCGAAGCCCTGCATCCGATAGTCCACGAAGTCGAAGGGCATCCCGAGTTCCAGCGTGGCCGGGACGTGAAACATTGTCCGCAGCCCGGCGCTGGTGGGCTTGATGATCCGGAGCACGATCAACAACGTAATGGCCGGATCTTCGAGGTGGTACACCATTTCCCGCGTCGTTTTGAACGGCTCGATCGGCCAGGAGATTTTCAGGCAATAACAGTTCTGAATCTCGCGCAGGAGGGTCTCGCCGTGGCGCTTTCGAAATAACCCGTGGTCGAACTCTCGATACCCGTCGGCCACCGCAGAGGGAAATCGGACCAGTTCGAACCCTTGGCCGAGTTGAAACTCCTTGGCCCATTGGTGGCGGAGCGCGATGATCGGGATGTAGAAGGTATCGGCCATACGCGGGCGCTATGCGTTTAAGGGATAGCGCCGCGCACACTGTACCAGAAAGTCGGGGAGAAACTCAAAGCCGGCCCGGCGACATCGGTCGCCGGGCCGGCAGCGGTCAACCGAACTGTACCGGAATCCGTCGCGGTTTGGCCTTTTCCGTCTTGGGCAACGTGAGGGTCAACACGCCGTGCTGAAGATGGGCCGCGATGTTGCCTTGGTCCACCGCCTCCGTCAGTTCGAACTGACGGAAGAACGGATGGAGCGTGTATTCGTGATACTGGTCCTCGCCGGATGAGTCCACGCGCGGGCGCCCTTGAATGGTCAAGACGTCGTCGTCTACGCGAAGGTCCAGTCCGTCCTGGTGAACCCCCGGAAGGTCCGCGACCACCACGAGCCCGTTGGAGGTCTCGAAGATGTCCACTGCTGGAGTGAGGTGCCGCTCCGGCGCCCGCAGTTCTTCCTGTGTGGTGATCCCCTTAGTCTCGGTTGTGACCGGAACCGTATGTTCCGCCATGGGCAGTCTCCTTTCTTGCTGACGTGATGAGATCCGGTTTAGTTATGCCGCCACCGCGACGGTGATGCGACGCGGCTTGGCGGATTCGGATTTCGGCAACGTGATATGGAGCACGCCGTGTTCGTACCGCGCCCCCACGCGTTGGTCGTCCACCTCGACCGGCAGTCCGAGGGACCGGCTGAATCTGCCCGCCGCGCGTTCGCTGCGGTGATAGGCCTCTTCCGTGACGTCCGGCGTGCCTGCTGGTCGGCGCGGTTTTTCCCCCGAGATGGTTAGGGTGTTGCGGACCACCGCAACGTCCAGTGTTTTAGGGTCAACTCCCGGCATCAACGCCTCCACGTACAAATTGTCGTGGTCCTGGCGGGTATTGATGAGGGGATACTGCCCCGCGGCTCGTCCCGGAAGAAACGCGGCCCGACGCGGCACGGCGGTCGCGCCGGCAAACAGGCGATCCATTTCCCGTCGCAACGTTTCCATTTCACGAAAGACGTCCAACATGTGTGTGCTCCTTTCCCGGTTGATCGGTATGTGACGCAGCCCAGATTCGTTATTTGTGATAAGCAAAACATGGGCCGGGGCGAAGCGGCCTTCTGAACGCGAATGACGGCCTGAAATCCGGTGAGCGATCACGATTGCGACGTCGCGCAACGTCGCGGGGACGATACCCGCGTCAGGTTGGGGAGGAGAAGTCTTTCCGGCCCAATCCCCACGCGCGAAGACGACGGTAGAGCGTGGCCTTATGAACGCCGAGGCGTTGGGCCGCTCGGGTCACGTTGCCGCGGGACGCTCTCAGGGCATCGAGCGCCGTGTCCTGGGTCAACGCGGGGGTGGTCTCGGACACGTCGGTGAATCGCGCGGTGATCGTGGGCCCCGTCGGCGCGGGCAGAAGCGGCGGACGATACGGGGTCACCAGCGGGGTCGAGGCGAGTCGGGTACGGCGTCCTGCCTCTACGTCCCACGCGCCGGGCGCCAGGCGCTCGCGTTCACGAATCCAATCGGCCAACGCGCGTTCCCCGATCGCGTCTCCGGCCGTTTCCACCACCACCCGTTCCACCACATTCTTGATCTCCCGCACGTTGCCGGGCCACGAATAGGAGATGAGGGTGTGCAGCGCGCCGGGCGTCAGGCGCAGGAGCGGTCTGCCGTATTGGTTGGCGAACACCGACAGAAAGTAGGCGATCAGGAGCGGGAGGTCTTCCGGCCGTTCCCTCACCGGCGGCAAGTGCAAACGCAACACGGACAGACGAAAGTAAAGATCTTCGCGGAATCGGCGCTCCGTGACGTGGCGTTCCAGCGGGACATTGGTGGCCACCACCACCCGGACGTCGACCGGGGTGGCGCGTTCAGCGCCCACGCGTTCGACCGCGCCGTCTTCCAACACGCGGAGCAGTTTGGTTTGGCTCTTGCGCGGCATGTCGCCGATTTCGTCGAGAAAGAGTGTGCCGCCGTGCGCGCGTTCGAACCGTCCGCGGTGAGCCGAAACCGCTCCGGTGAACGAGCCTTTTTCGTGGCCGAATAACTCCGATTCGATCAACTCGTGAGACAACGCGGCGCAATTGACCGGCACGAACGGGCCGCGTCGGCGAGGGCCGCCTTCATGGAGGGCGCGGGCGACCAATTCCTTGCCCGTCCCGCTTTCCCCGGTGAGCAAGACAGGGGCCGGCGACGCGGCGTAGCGTTCGATGCGGGCGAACACGTCCCGCATCGCGGATCCGTGTCCGATCAGGCCGTTAAACGCGTGCGCGGCGCGAAGCCCCGCGTCTCCGTCTCGCGTCAACACCTGGATGGAAACGGCCGTGCGTCCGTCTCCATCCGGAGACTCCATCAACGCGCCCACCAATGCCGGTGCGTCAGGTGCTTGAAGTCCGGTGGTCCGTCCCGAAACCGCGGGACCGCCGTGGCTGAACACGGCATCCACCACGGACGAGAGCCCGGGCAGGCCGTGCTCTACCGATGCAAGAGATTGCCCGACGAGATCGCGCGCTTCCCGCCCCAGACGAGCCGCCACCCACGGCGCGGCCTGGGCGATCGTGGGCGACTCTCCGGGCCGACGCGTGACCACCAGATCCGGTTCGAGGGGGAGCAGCCCGCTGAGGGGGCGCCTGATGGGGTGTGTCGAGTCGGAGGTCATACGTCCGACGGAGTATAAGTCGGACACGGGTGATCGGGCAATGCGCCCTACACGAGTCGAAACCGCGGCGGCGGGGGCGTGCGAAGCCGTGCGCTCACCGGGCCCAGGAAGATCGCGCCGATATCGTGCGGGGGGCGGCCGTACCGCAACCGCGCCTTTCTGAGCAGGTCCAGGTAGTTGCGGCCGCGTTCGCGACGTCGGCGTTCCACCACGCGGCCGATGGCGCGCACCAGGCCGGAGCGGTAGTCCATATGCAGTACGTCGCGTTCTTCGCAATGGGTCGGGGTGGAACCGCTCATATCACCAAATTATACGGCATGATTTGCGGCGTCGGAAAGCCTTTTCTCGCGGTTCGTCGCGCATTTTCCGAACAGCCGAGTGTGGTATGATCCGGCTACCGCGACTGTTTGCCGATGGATTTCAAAGACTATTACCGCGTGTTGGGTGTTGACCGCAGTGCTTCGGCGGACGCCATCAAGTCCGCGTACCGAAAGCTCGCTCGCAAATACCATCCGGATGTCAATCCCGGGGACAAGAAGGCCGAAGACCGTTTCAAAGAGATCAACGAAGCCCATGAGGTGTTGGGCGACGCGGGCAAGCGCAAGAAATATGACGAGCTGGGCTCGAATTGGGAGCAGATCCTGCGGGAGCAGGAGTATGCACGAAAACAGGGGGCGACCGATTTCCAGGGGTTCGAGGGATTTGGCGCCGAAGCCGCCGGAGCGGAAGGGTTCAGCGACTTCTTTCGCGCGTTCTTCGGCGGCCAACCGTTCGGGGGCGAGGGATTCGGGCGAGAGGCGGCGCAGCCGGGAGCGGATTCCGAGACCGACTTTCCCTTGACGATCGACGACGTGGTGGCCGGCGGTAAGCGCAGCGTCAGGCTGTCGGTCGGCGAGACGTGCGCCTCCTGCGGCGGGGCTGGTCGCGTGTCGCAGGTCGCGACCGGAGGTGGCCGGCGCCGCACTGTCGCGACGGTCTGCCCCGTGTGTCACGGCCATGGGCAGGTTGCGCGCGCCCAGACCATCGAGGTCACGATTCCCAAAGGTCTCAAAGATGGATCAAAGATCCGCTTGGCTGGTTTAGGCGGACGGGGCGCGCACGGCGGGCGGGCTGGCGACTTGTACTTGCGGGTCAAACTCCAGCCGCACCCGACCTTTCGCGCTGACGGTTACGATCTGTTCGGTCAGCTCCCGGTGTGGGACGACGAAGCCGTGTTGGGCGCGGACGTGTCCGTCCCCACGCCCTCCGGGTCGGTGATGCTGCGTGTGCCGCCCAATTCTCAGAACGGGCGAAAATTGCGGCTCAAAGGCAAAGGGTTGCCGAAATCCGCGGGCAACGGCGCGGGGGACCTGTACTGGGAGCTGCAGGTCGTGACGCCCGCCGACGCCTCCGAGGCCGAACGCGAGCATTACGACGCGCTGCGGCGGCTCAGAAGCGCTCGGAACGGTCGCGACCGCATCCGCAAGCGCCTCGCGTCGTAGCGTCGTCCCTCCGTGCTCGTCGTCCTTGCGTTCGTTCTGTTGGTTGGGCACGGACTCCACCTCCTCGGCCACTACCGCCGGTGTCTCGAGGGGTACGTCCGCCTGGCGGCCACCGCGTCCGCGATCCGCTCCGACGCCGTGTCGGTCATCATTCCGGCGCGCAACGAGGCGCGGGATCTGGGCGCGACCATCGAATCGTTGCAGCGGCAACGGGGGGTGACTTTGGAGGTCCTGATTGTGGACGATCACTCCGTGGATGAGACCGCGGCGATCGCCCGACGGTACGCGGCCGGTGACCCCAGGGTGCGCGCGTTGGCGGCGCCCACGCTCCCCGACGGCTGGTGCGGTAAACCCCACGCTCAAGCGTATGGCGCGGCTCACGCGACCCATCCGCTGCTGCTGTTTGCGGACGCGGACGTCCGGTTCGCCCCCGCCGCGCTGGTCTCGGCCGTTGCGGAGCTTGAACGTCGCGGCGTGGACCTGGTGACGTTGATCCCGGCCACGGAACTGGGGAGTTTTTGGGAACGCGCGGTGCAACCCGTGATGGCGGCGGTGATCTTTTACGGCGTGAGTTTCACCCGGGTAAACGACCCCGCTGATCCGCAGAGCATGGGAGTCGGCGCGTTCCTGCTGGTGCGTCGATCAGCGTACGACGCGGCGGGCGGCCACCAAACCATTCGCGACCGGATCGTGGACGATTATGCGCTGGCCGACTCGGTCAAACGCGCGGGAGGAGCGCTCTGGCTCGCGGACGGGGGCGACCTGTTGTCGATCCGGATGTACCACTCGTTCGCAGAGCTGTGGCGCGGATGGTCCAAGAACCTGTATGCAGGTTTGCACCTGCCCGTGCGGATTCGGGTGGGACGGAGGGAACGGGTCATCGTGAACGATCGGCCCCTGGTGGTGTTGGGGCTCTTGTGGGGCTACCTCGTCTCCACCTTCATCCTTCCGATCGCGCTGCCGTTCTGGGTCATGCTGACACCACCCCATCCGGCGGTCGCGCTGGCGACGTACGGCGTGTCGGCGGCGTTCGTCGCTGCGTGGGGCTCGCTGTGCCGGAGGCTCGGAATTGGACGGGCGTGGGCGCTGGCCATCCCGTTGGGTGCGGTGGTGGTCGCGGCCATTGCGCTCAACAGCACCTGGCGCGCGCGCCTCGGCGGGGGCCTGGTGTGGCGGGGCCGCCGGTACGTTGCCGGGCGATGAGCAGGCGCTTGCGGCGTTCCTGACGCCTTCCGTATACTGCTATTCCATGCTGACGCTTCACGAAATCCGCAAAGCCTACGGAAGCCGCGTGCTCTTTGACGGCGCCTCGTTGCAGGTGGGCGCCCGTGAGCGCGTGGCGTTGGTCGGCCCCAACGGCGCGGGCAAGACCACGTTGTTCGAAATGATCGCCGACCGTCTGTCGCCCGACAGCGGGCAGGTCCAGACCCAAAAGGGCGTGGTGATCGGGTATTTGCCGCAGGAGATCATCGAGCTCAAGGGTAAAACGATTCTCCAGGAAGTGCTCTCGGCCGCGGCCGGCGCGACCAGTATGGAACACCGGATGCGCGTGCTGCAACAGGAAATGGCCAAAGCGTCGGGCGATGAACTCGAATCCCTGCTGACCGAGTACGGCGAACTGCAGCACCGGTACGAGGCCGTGGGCGGGTACAACGTGGAGACGCAGGCGCGGGAGATTCTGAGCGGGCTCGGGTTTCGGGTGGAGGCGTTTGAGAAGCCGACCGACCACCTGTCCGGCGGCTGGTTGATGCGCGTGGCATTGGCCAAATTGCTGTTGCAGAATCCCGATCTCTTGCTGCTCGACGAGCCCACCAATCACCTGGATCTGGAGTCGGTCATTTGGCTGGAAGGCTTCTTGCGCGAGTACGCCGGCTCAGTGGTGCTCATTTCGCACGACCGGGAATTCATGAACCACTTGGTGTCGCGGGTGGTGGAAGTGGAGCAGGGCCAGTTGCTCTCGTACCCCGGCACCTATGACGAGTACGTTGAAGCCCGCGCTGCGGCGCGCGAGATCTTGATGGCCTCGTACGCCAACCAGCAAAAACGCATTCAGGAGATCCAGCAGTTCGTCGAACGGTTTCGGTACAAAGCGACCAAGGCCCGTCAGGTGCAAAGCCGGGTCAAAATGCTCGATAAGATGGACCGGATCAAAATTTCCCCGGAGCGAAAGCGCGTCCGGTTCGGATTCCCCCAGCCGCCGCGGAGCGGCCGGGAGGTGGCGGTGTTGGAAGGCATCCGCAAAGCCTACCCGGGTCGGGTGATCTATGACCGATTGGATCTGATCGTGACGCGGGGTCAGCGGGTCGCGCTGGTGGGACCCAACGGCGCGGGCAAGTCCACATTGCTCAAGATGCTGGCCGGCGTCCTTACCCCGGATGCGGGAACCGTGGAATACGGCCAGAACGTCACCGTAGCCTACTACGCGCAACACCAGCTTGAAGCGCTCGACCCCAAAGCCACTGTGCTGGACGAGATGATTTCGGCGGCGCCGGATCAGGAGTTGCCGTTTCTGCGCGGGATCCTCGGCGCGTTTTTATTTTCCGGCGACGAGGTGAAAAAACGCGTGGCCGTGCTCTCCGGCGGGGAGAAGAGCCGTCTCGCGTTAGCCAAGATGTTGGTGCGTCCGGCGAATTTCCTGCTGCTGGACGAGCCCACCAACCACCTGGACATTCCCTCGCGCGACGTGCTGGAGTCCGCGTTGTTGGAGTACGCCGGCACGATCTGTTTCATCACGCACGACCGGCACTTCATCCAGTCGGTGGCCAACACGGTGTTGGACGTTCGCGACGGAACCGCGGTCGTGTATCCGGACGGGTACGAGTATTACCTGGAGAAAAAAGCGCGACAGCAGGCTGAAATCGCGGCGCAGGCCGCTCTGTCGCCTCCGGAGGAGGAACCCCACACGGCGGAACCGGAACGGGCCGGGTTTAAGTCCAAGGAGCAGCGCCGCCGCGACGCGGAAGAGCGCGCCCGTCGGTCCGCGCAGACCAAGCCGATTAAAACTCGGCTTGACCGGGTGGAGCGCGAACTCGCGGACAAGGGCAAGGACTTGGAGCGGCTCACCGCCATGCTCGCCGACCCCGCCACGTATGAAGATAAGGGGAAATTTTTTGCCGCCATGGACGATCACGCGCGCCTGAAAAAGGCCGTGGATGAACTGACCGCGGAGTGGGGAGAACTGCAGGAGCAGTACGAAACATTGCTCAACGCCGTGGACGGTTAGATGGCGAACCGGTCACCCGACGGGGCGTTCGAGCAGGACGATTTCTTCGCCGTCGGGTCCCGCGATCATGGCGGCGCGCTCCCCGGGCACGGGCTCGTACGGCGGTTTGGCAATGGTCACGTGTAGCGTCCGGAGCCGTTCGACCTCGGCGTCGAGGTTCTCCACCAGCAACCCCAAGGCGAGCGGACCCACGTGGTCGGCGGTCCAGCCGGTCGTCAGGGTCTGACCCGGCTTGGCGCCGTACAGCTCGATGCGGCAGTCCCCGCATCCGAGCCACACGATGTCTCGCCCCTTGGCGGTTCGTTCGGTCTTGAGCACCGTGAACCCCAGCACGGTCTCGTAAAAATTCCGCGCGCGCCTCAAATCCGCGGTTTGCACGGCCACGTGGTGGAGGCGAATGCCGCGGGCGGTGGATGCCATGCGCGCAGTATAGCAAACGCGGAGGTCCGTGGCGTGACGGCGCATGGTGATTCCGGGAAGGACACGTAGGATGCGCGCCTTGTTGCGGTTCGCGGGTTGGACGGGGGCACTGGCGGTGATCGTCTTGGCGGCGGCCAAGCTCCTGTTGGAGCCGACGTATGTGGTGTCCGCCGAGGTCACTATTCTGGCCGCTCCGGAGAAGACGTGGGCCAAAGTCGGGAGCCTTGACCAGTGGACGGACTGGGTTCGGGGACTCGAGCAGGTCGCGCTCGTCAGAGGTGACGGTCGCACGGTGGGAAGTCTGGCCGACGTGTTGGTGTCCAACGGATTCCAGGGATGGGAGATGAGCCTCCAGCTCGTCGAGGTCGTTCCGGACGTGCGGCTGCGGTATCAGGTGCTGGGCGGACCGCAACACGGGGTGCAGTCCGTGATTGCGTTGACGCCGAGCAACGACGGCCGGTCGGTGCGCGTGGCGTGGACGGAGTCCCACACGCTGAACGGTCTTTGGGCCAACCTCATGGCCGCGGTGGTCGGATCGATCGTCACGACCCACCATGAGGAAAGCCTCAACGAGCTGAAATTCCATCTCGAGCGCGGGTTATAAACGTGACCGACCGCGAGTTGCAGACCGCGCGGCGCCATCTCACCCGGGTTGATCCCGTTCTCCGCGGGGTGATCGAACAGGTCGGCGTCTACAAGATCCGCTATCGTGATGATCGGTTTCTCGCGTTGGTGGAGGCCATTATCGCGCAGCAGGTGTCGGTGGCCGCGGCGCGCGCCGTTCTCAAGCGCCTGCTCGATCAATATCCCGGGGGGCTGACTCCAAAACAGTTGTTGGGAACGCCCCAGGACTCATTGCGCGCCGTCGGCTTGTCCCGCCAGAAGACCGAGTACTTGCTCGGTCTGGCCCGCCACGTGGATGAAAGATTGTTCGATCTGACCGGCATCCACGATCTGGACGACGAGCAGGTGACCACGACCCTGACCCAAGTCAAAGGCATTGGGCGCTGGACCGTGGAGATGTTCCTGATCTTCTGCCTGCGCCGTCCCGACGTGCTGCCGGTCTACGACCTGGGCTTTCGCAACGCCGTGCGGCGCGCGTACCGCTTCAGGACGCCCCCGGCACCCGAGAGGATCGAGCGCCTCGCCGCTCCGTGGCAACCGTATCGGTCGGTGGCAACGTGTTATCTGTGGGCGAGTCTGGAGCCGGAACCTTGGTAAGGTACGGTAGGTCACTGGACGTTCGGAAGAGGATCGTTACTCCATCCGCGTTACGGGGTCGATAGGCCTGCTAGAAGTTTAGAGAAACTCCGAGCGCGTAAACTTGGGACCGGAATTCATCTCCGGGCGCGTTGCTGGTCTTGCGGATAAACTGGGCCTGGGCGAAGACGGAACAATAATCGTTCCACGGGCGGCGAAGGGAAGCGTCGGCCTGGAGGAACCGCTCGCGGCGTCGGTCAGTCGTGGTGGGAACTTGGCGCTTGGCGTATACTCGGGTCCGGTACCCCGCTCCGCCGCCGAACAACAAATTCAACGGAAGGCGGATCTCCACGCGCGGCAGTATGTCGTATTGCCGATACGTCAGCTCGCCGTCAAATGGGTCGTTCGTCAACCGTGCCTGTCCATCTAGCGACAGTCGAGCGGTGCGAGCCAGTCGGACAGCCAGTTTGGACCGCGCGGTGTGCTGAATGAGCGCGAGGGCCGGATTCGATGTCGGCGGGTCTGAGCTGTCCCGTGCCCGCGCTTGCAGTTCGTCATAATGGAAGACCCCGTATTCGTAACCTGCTCCAGCGTCCACGAAGCCCCGTCGATGCGCGCCGTCGACGTAGAGGAAATAGCCTTGATGGTCCAGTGACTGGTTGATGGTGGGTGGGATATTGGGGACCTCGTTGATGTCCTTTTTGCGCAATCCGGCGCCGACCGTCAACCGCGACTGCGATACCAGCCACTGTGTGTAGCCTCGTACATCACCGCTGTAGGCAATAAAGCGGTCTCGCGGCAGCGTGTTCCCCTCAGTGTCAAGTAATTGCAATCTGGCGTAGGAGACGGTCTGGACCACGCCCACCAGCAGCGACGACGCGATGGCGTAACGATACGCGAGTGCGGACTCTGCAAACAGTTTGTCCGCCTCCCCATACTGGAAGTAGTGTTTTTGTACACCCTGAAACGACCATCCGACCCGGTGTCCTCGCGATGAGTCGGTCCCAAGCTCTCCGCCGAGGGTCGTCTGAGTGAACATCGAACTCCGGGCTTGTTGGTTCGTGGAAGGATTCACATCGCTTAGAAAAACATTCGAGTCGACACCGAGGACGGACGAGGCGGTAAATGAGGCTGCGGTTGCGGTGGCCGGAGAAGCCACCGCGAGCGTGGCGCTCAGGGTGAGCGCCACGCGTCGCGGGCTTGTCCGGTAGATACTCAGAAGCCGAGGGTCGTCAGCGGGGTGACGACCGAAGAGACTGTCGCGGTGGTTGAATCAACTACTGGCGACAGGGCGGTTGTCAGGGTATCTGTGACCGGTGACAGAGTCGTCGTAAGAATACCCGTGGATGAGGACACCGTTGACGTCGCGGAGTCGACAGATGGAAGTGCCGTGGCGGCTACTGCGTCAACGCCTGACGACACGCCGGAGGTCAGCGGATTCATCAACGTATTTGAGCCACCACTTATAGTTTGGATGGTTGCGTCCGTCGAGGTCGTCAATGTCGTTGTTGAAACTCGCACCGTCCCGAGCGAGACGACGGTCTGAAAATCGAGCGCCCCGTCTAGGGCGTCCTTGAAGACGGCCTGGTCAGCGTCGCGCCAAGATTGCGTGATGAGATCAACGGTCGTCGTATTCACACTCAGGGCTGTCTCCATTCGATGTCGGTTCAAGGCGTCTTCCTCGGGCCGGGCCCGATCGGCTGGGATCGGACTCGCGGGAGTTAATTTCAGATCATCGAGGACTGTGAATTGGCCGGCGCCCACAAGTTGAAGATCGGACGCGTCCAATCGGGAGGTGACTTCCACGAGTCCGTCCCACACGTACACCGCTTCCTCCGTTCCGGTCGATGACACTTCAAATACCGTTCCCTTCACGCCGGCGACAATCGTCGGAGTGTGTACGGAGAAGGGTAACCGATCTTGACGCGGCGTCACGTCGAACAGGCCGCGCCCCGAGTCGAGCCACGGATGGCGCAGTGGACTCGTCGCGGTGGACGCCGGGACTGCCTGGGTGGGGATGCGAATTAGTGATGTCTCGTAGAGGGTGACCGTGGCGCCATCAAGTTCGAGGACCACGGTGGATTTGGAACCGGTTCGGAGCGATGATCCCGGTGGAAGAACCGTTTGCGACGATGCGGTGACCCACTGCCCGGATGGCACGTTCGAGACCTCAACCGTTCCCGTTGCCCTGATGATGCGGGCATGTGAAGACCCGGCCTGCGCGGTCCCGACCGAGACCGACAGGACGAGTATCCCCAGCAAAATACCCATCACCCTGCGGAGTGGCAATTGCTGTGCGTTCATGGCGAGTACCTCCTGAGAGGCCGACCACGACGGATCTCGAAATATTTCGCGCACAAAACTGGCCGAGCCGACGAATGTCCGTGAACGGACACGAACCTGTGTAATGAGTTGCCGTCGTGTGTAACCCGTGACATAACGCGTTACGCCGCTCGCCTCTCAATAAGGGTCTGTTCGACTTGAGCACGTAGGCCACCGAGCATGTCATCCGGAATGGCAAAAAAGGTGTCGACAACGTGAGGATCAAAATGACTTCCGGTGAGATGTCGAATATCGGCCATGACGAGATCGATCGGTTGAGCTTTTCGATATGGGCGGTCGTTGGTTAGCGCATCGTAGTAGTCCACGAGGGTAAAGATTCTAGCGCCGATGTCGATGGATGTGCCCTTGAGTCGTCCCGGGTAACCCGTCCCGTCGAATCGTTCGTGGTGCTGTCGCACGATGATGGCGATGGGGTCGGGAATCTGGATCGTTTTGAGCATCCGATAACCTGTTTCGGGGTGTTCGCGCATCGCCACCCATTCCTCGTCGGTCAGCTTGCCGGGTTTCAGCAGAATGCGGTCGGGGACCCCGATCTTTCCGATGTCGTGTAGCAATGCGCCTTGCGTGATCGCGTCCAGCTCTGGTCCGTCGATGCCCATCCGCGATGCAATTTCTCTGGCGTAGAGCGATACGCGCTGGGAATGGCCTCCGGTGTCGTTGTCTTTGAAGTCGAGCGCCGTGGAAAACGCCTCTAAACTCCGCTGGAACAGGGTGCGGACGTCGTCGAGGAGGCGGCCATTTTCAATGTTCAGTGCGGCTTGGGTTGCCAAGGTGAGCAGGGTCCTGGCCTCACCCTCGTGGAAGGGGAGCGCGCGTTCACGGTGCACCTGGAGGATGCCGATGACGCGATTGTGGGCGACAAAGGGCACGAACAAGCTGGCGCCTAGAGGACGTATTCGCTTGGATGTGTGGCCGTGTCGCTCCAAGTTCGTTGCGGTGACGGGCATGCCGGTGGAGCGGACCCGAACGACGAGTTCTTGGTATACGCGTGCTGAGATTGGGGGAACGTCGCCTTCGTCCGGACGCGACCGCCATTCCCGCGTCAGCGCATCGTCCGCGGTCCACAATTCCAGCGCCAGTCGATCCACCCCGAGCAGGTGGCGGGCCTGTGCGAACAGCAAATCGGTGAGGCGATCGAGGGAGGCGCGTTCACGGGTCTCGTCGCCCATCCGATACAGCGCTTCAATATTTTCGCGTTGGAACTCCAGGCGACGTTCCGCGAACACGTAGCCAGCGATCAACGACGTGACCATCTGGCCGACGGCGGTGGCCATTAACGGCGCTACGTCGACGACGAGGAGCCAGTGATAGGCGACAATCACCGACCCCACAATCAGCGCCAACGTGAACGATCCGGCCAGGCAAATGATCAGCGCGCGGCGTGTGACCTCAAGCCATCGCCACACGCGAAGCGCCAAGAGCAGGAGCGTCCACCACAACAGGATCGCCAGCATCCAACCGAGCACCGCGACCAACGGCAGTCGGTGTTGGCTCCTGCCCGATAAGATGGTGGCGATCGCGTTAGCCTGGATTTCGACGCCCGCCATTGCGCCGTGAAATGGCGTGATGCGGAAATCCTGTAAGTCGAGCGACGTGGCGCCCACCAAGACGATCTTGTCGGAAAACCGCGACGCGGGGACCGTGCCGTTGAGCACGTCGACGAATGACACGACGGGAACCGTCCAAGGCCCTCCCGTGAAGCGGACGAAGAATTCATTCGTCTCTCCGACGTTGGCCCGGTGGTCCCCGAGTTCCAACGCCCCGTCGACCGTTCGCCGAACCGGCGTTCCGATCGCGTTGAGATAGGCGCGCGTGGTCTGGACCGAGAAGCTCCAGCCCTCGGCGCCCAGCATAGGCGTCGCGATCGGGGCGCGGCGGATCGCGCCGTCGGCGTCGATCGGGAAATTAATGGAGCCGATGGCGCCAGCCGCGTTGAGCAACGCGGGATACGGCAGGCTCGCATACTCGACGACGGCGCCACCCTCCAGCGTGCGGTGGTCGTCAAAAGCCGCGAGCACTACGCGCTGGGACCGATCGACCGCGCGTGCGAAGAGTTGGTCCGCGTCCGGATCACGCGGCGTGCTGAAATCCACGTCGAATGCGATGACGCGGGCGTTGGCTTGCGTGAGCCGGTCGACAAGCGCCGCGTACACGGACCGCGGCCACGGCCAGGTGTCGAGAGCTTTGAGGCTTGGGCTGTCGATGCCGACGATCACGATGTCGCTTCGCGGTGTCCCCGGAAACGCGCGCAGCCGCCAATCGTACGTCATCAGCTCCGGGCGCTCGAATCCCCCGGCCACGTATATGGCGGCGACCAGGGCGGCGATCAGGAGGCCCGCGACGCGTTCGTATATCCAGATGTGTCGTGCCATCGGTCTGCAGACGCAGACCGAGTCTATCAAGGCGGCGGATACTGTAAAGCCAGTTGGAGCGGCGTCTGTGTCGCCGCGACCCAGCGGACGCTGCGCAACTAGACGATGTGCCCGTCCTGGGGTTCCCGCGACGCGTGGGCCCGTGCGGCCGCGCGACGGGATTTGCCGCCTTTGCGGCCCGCGAGACGGGCTTCCTCGGAGGTAAATTCGTGCGCGGTGCCGCGGCGGTGCGCGGTTTCCCCGCCCTTGCGCCCGGCGATGCGCGCTTCCTCGGAGGTGAATTCGTGCGCGGTGCCGCGCTGGTGCGCGATTTCCCCGCCCTTGCGCCCGGCGATGCGCGCTTCCTCGGGCGTAAACTCGTGCGCCGTGCCTTTTTCATGCGCGGCCTTCCCGCCCCGGCTGGCAATGAGACGCTGCTTTTCAGGATCCATCGCGGCGAACCCGCGACGACTCTTGATGCGTTCCGGCATGGGATGCCCTCCTTACGGTATAGGGACTATCTCGAACCGAGACCTCGATACGGGGGGAGCCTGGTGATGATAGAAAGCCGGCTCCGTCAAAGTCAAGCCGGTCCGCACAGGGGAGGCTATTGGGTCAGAATGGGACTTGTCCGGCGCGCAGTTTCACCAACGCGGATTTGACGAATTCGGCGTCTTCGCTGCCTGGCGGCAGGTTTTGCGCGGCCGTGCTCCAGGCGTCTTCGGTTTCCCGGTACCGTTTCAGATACCACAGAGCCAACCCTCGGTACCAGTTGACCGCGGGTTCCATGGGCACGTTAACCAATGCGCGGTCAAAATGGCCCAACGCGGTCTTGAAGAGTTCCGGGTCGTCGAATTTCCTGGTGTTGATCATGACCACGCCGAGGTTGTAGTGGGCTTCGTGGTTGCGTGGGTCCAGTTCGATCACCTTGGTCCAGGCGTGTTGCGCGTCCGGCAATCGCTCGAGCGCCATATAGGACCGACCGGCCATGATCTGGCCTTCCAGGTCGTTGGGGTTGGCGCGAAGCCGTTCTTCCAGGCGGGCGACCATTTGGCGCGGATCAGGCATACCGGTGGGGCCGGCCTGGGCGCTGACCGCGTCCCATACGCGGGCCTGTTTCCATTGGATATAGGCGTAAATGCTCGATGCAGCGACCAGGACGAGGACCACGGACCCAAGCGCGGCAAGCCAGCGACGGGATGTTGTTGATCCCGGGGCGGACGCGGCGATTGCGGGTCCGCCCGGCGCCGTGACGGCGAGGGCTTCGATGCGATCCAGGACCTGCAGCAACCGCCGCTCGTCGGTGGCTTTCAGTCGCGCATAGTCTGTGTCCATGAGCCGACCTTGGCCGTGTTCGATTTCCAATTCTTTGAGCGAACGCACCAGGGATTCGCGTTCGATGACCAAATCAATCTGTTCTTGGTCCTGGTCCGCCGCGTATCCGACCGGAATGGGTTCGGGATCGCGGAGCCACCAGGGGACGGCCAACGTAACGCCCACGGCAAGGAGCAACAACCCGACCGCGACAAGGACCATTTAGAACGGGAACCGGGGTCGGATCACGAACGCAGCTCGCGTTCGATGCGCGAGCGGGACGCGGCGTCGAGCGGTTCGACCGGAGGCGTTGCGGCGGTGGTAGGCGTGACCCAGCGGGACAAGGACCGGTAGAGCAGGAGGGCACCCACGCCCAAGAGCGCGAACGGGCCGATCCACACGATCCAATTAACCCCGCGCGTCGGAGGTTGCATTAAAATGTAGTCGCCGTAGCGGCTCAGAAAATACGCGCGGATCTCCTCGGGTGATTGCCCTTGCCGGAGGCGTTCGCGAACGTTCTCGCGTACTTGTTCCGCGAATGGCGAGCCCGACTCCCACACGTTTTCCGTCTGGCACACGGTGCAACGCAGGGTCTTGGCCACTTCGCGCGTGCGGGTGTCGAGGTCCGACTCGTCCACGGTCGCCGCATGTGCCGCGGACGCAACCGCCAAGGCGCAGACGAATAGCCAGGCCAGTCGGTGCGCGGTCAACATGCCGCCTCCGTGGAGCCCTTCAACAGCGTGGGCAGCACCCGCTGGGTGTAGTTGGCGTAGACCGGGCCGATAATCGGTCCGATGGTTTTGCAACGAATCACGCCCTGTTGGTCGATCACGAACGTTTCAGGGACGCCGTACACGCCGTAATCGAACGACAGGGTGTTTTTGGCGTCCCGCACGTGCGCGAAGTTCGTGCCGAACGTTTTGATGTAGTCCAGCGCGTCGTGTTCCTTATCTTGGTAGTTGATGCCCAACATCACGAAGTTGGGGTCGTGACGGAATTGGTCGTTGAGCGCCAGCAAGTTCGTGTGCTCCAACCGGCACTCCTGGCACCACGACGCCCAGAAGTTCAGTAGCACCACCTTGCCCTTGAACTGATCGAGCGAAAGCGTCTCGCCGGTTCCGAGCACGGGCGCGGAGAACGTCGGCGCCGGGGTGCCGATCAGCACCGTGGGGATGTAGCGCGGATTGCCCCACAGCCCCTGGTAAAACAGGACAAAGAGGCCCAGCAGGCCCGCGACCAACGCGATTTGCCATACGCGCGTCATTCGTCGCGTTTGCGAGGACGGAACATGTTCAATATGACGCCCACGCCCATGATGCCGCCGCCGCCCCACACCCAGAGGATCAGCGGGTTGATCACTCCGCGCGCCGTCGCGACGCCGTCGGGCGTGACCTCCGGCATAGTGAGAAACACGTGGCCCATGTTGATGGCGAAAATCGCGGACTCGGTGGTAGGCGTTTGCGTCGCGTCGTACACGCGTTTTTGCGGCGTGAGCTCCGTGATCAGTTGAGCGTCTCGGTATAACTCGAAGCGTCCTTCGCGCGCGGTCCAGTTGGGGCCCCGCACGTCGTGGATCTGCGCGAGCCGCACCCGGTACTCACCCAAGACGAATTCATCTCCGACCGTGACCGACACCACCTTTTCGGTTTGATACACGGTCGACGCGATGATGCCGACCACCGTGATCAACACGCCGAAATGGGTCACGGTGCCGGCGTATCGTCGCTGATTGTTCCGAAACGCGCGAAAAAACCCGCGGAGGTAGTCGACATGGTCGCGTCGCGCGAAAAACGCCGACACCTTGCCCACATCCACCGCGATCGCAGTGGCGACGAATCCGACGACAAAGGCCCCGGAAAGGGGAAACGGGCCGCGAAATCCCAAACCGAATGCCGAAAGCGTGGCCACAGCCGCGACGAGCAGCGGCGCCAGAAAATTTTTCTTCAAGTTGTCAATCGAGGCTTTGCGCCACGCAATGTAAGGCCCCACGCCCATGAGGAACAACAGGCCCAGCGCGATAGGCATGAACACCGCGTTGTAGTAGGGCGGGCCCACCGTGACTTTGGAGCCCTTCCAGGTTTCGATCATCAGCGGATACAGGGTGCCCAGAAACACGGTGGCCGCGGCCACCAGAAAGAACAGGTTATTGAACAGGAACACGGATTCGCGCGACACGACCGAATCGAGTTCGATCCGGCTTTTGAGTTTCGGCGCGCGCACGATCAACGTCCCGAACGCTGTGCCCATCACCACCCCGAGAAAGAGCAAGATAAACACGCCGCGTTCGGGGTCGGTCGCGAACGTGTGCACCGAGGTCAGCACGCCGGAGCGCACCAGGAACGTGCCGATCAGGGACAGGGAGAACGTCAGGATGATCAGAAAGAGGTTCCACACTTTGAACATCTTGCGTTTTTCCTGCACCATCACCGAGTGCAGAAACGCGGTGCCGACCAGCCACGGCATAAACGACGCGTTCTCCACCGGGTCCCACCCCCAGTACCCGCCCCACCCCAACTCGTAGTAGGCCCAGTACCCGCCCATCATGATCCCGACCGTCAGGCAGAGCCACGCGAAGATGGTCCAGCGCTGCGTGACCTTGATCCATTCTTCGCCCAGACGACCGGAGAACAGCGCGGCCATCGCGAAGGCAAAGGGAATCGAGAAGCCCACGTACCCCATGTAAAGCATGGGCGGGTGCATGGTCATGGCCGGGTCCTGCAACAGGGGATTGAGGTCTTTGCCGTCCAGGGGCGTTGGGAAAATGCGCTCGAAGGGGTTGGACAGGAACACGATCAGCATCAAGAACCCAAACGTGACCGCGGATTCCACGGCCATAAGATACGGCATGATCGCGGGTTGGGTGCGCCAGTGCAGCCACACCGCCACGGTGCTGAAGGCGGACAAGATGAACACCCAGAGCAGCAATGAGCCTTCGTGTCCGCCCCACAGCGCCGCCACGGTATAGAAGATCGGCAATTTGGAGTTGGACGTGGCCGCGATGTAGGCGACAGAGAAGTCTCGCGTGAGGTACCCATATTCCAGGGCGGCAATGCCGAGCGCGAGCAAGACGAAGACCAAGGTGACGGCTTGGCGCGCGGATCGGAGCCAGTCGGGGTTTTTGGTGCGCAGCCCGATAATGGGCGCGACCACCCCGAACACGGAGAGCACCAACGCGGTGATGACGGCGATATGTCCCAGTTCAATGATCACGGGACGGGATGTCTGTGAAAGGCGCGCATAAGGGCGTCCGGTCGGGTGTGTTACTGACTCAAGGTTTTGAGAAAGTCCTTCTTGGGGAGCTCGACGCCCGTGCGTTTAAGCTCGATCGGCATGTAGTCTTCGGAGTGTTTGGCCATGATCATAGTGGAGTGAAACTCCTTGCTCGGCGTCCACACGCCTTCCACGACTGCGCCCTGGCCTTCTTTAAACAGGTCGGGCGGAATACCTTCGAACGTGACCGGGATCGTGGAGGCTCCGTCAGTCAGATCGAACGTCATGCCCACCGGCTGCGGCGTGGACTTCACGCTGCCCTTGACCACCATGCCGCCCACGCGGACTTTCTTGTTGTAATGATCGGGCGTGAATCCCGAGACCTCGGACGGCGTGAAGAAATACACCAAGTTCTCGCCGAAGTTGCCCAAGGCGAGATACCCCAGAGAAGCCGCCACGAGCAGGAGGCTGACAATGATGCCGATTTGTTTACCGCGCGTCCACATGAGCAGTCGGCTCCGGTTCATACATTTTGGCGTCCTTGATTTCTCGATACAACAGCCGCACGCGTCGTTCCATGAAGAAGATAAACAACGCGAGGGGGATCAGGGCGATCAGGTACGCGCTGACCACGAAGCCGTAGTTGGGGATCAATCCCAGATCGTGAGCCGAGAACACGCGGCGCTCCTGGTCCCACCGGCCGATCACCACCAAGGTTTTCAACTCGCGGAGGTTCTCGGGCGGCGGCCCGTTGTATTCAACCTGCAGGGCGTCGTGATCGCCCCCGAGCCGAAATGCGGCGTGACCGGACGCGGGATCGCCGGTTAGGGTCCCGCCTTCGACCAGTCCTTGCACGCGCACCAGGTCCGCTCCCGCGGCGCCGCTTGCCACGGCCTCCGGAGGGATGGTGAGCAAATGGCGGGTGTAATACCGCGATGCCGCGACCGCCACCAGGGCCGCGGCCAGCGAGAGGACCAGCCATTGCACGTACAAGCGCGTCACGTGGGCAGATCCGAGAGGTGCGCGTGGCTGAGCAGCCGCCCCTTTTTGGCTCGGAGCAGATGGGTCAAGTAATACATCTGCGTGCGGACCATCAGAATGTACACGAACAACACGGAAAACCCGATGCTCATCACGATCAACGGGCGCAAGATTTCCGACGACATGGCGATCCCGCGCATGGAGATCGACAGCGGCTGGTGCAACGTGCGCCACCATTCCACGGAAAAGTGCACGATCGGCAGATCCACGAACCCGACGATCGCCAGCACCGCGGCGTACCGTGCTTCGCGCTCCGGCTCGTCCACGAACGTGCGCAGCATCAAATACCCGGCCAGAATCATCAACATTACGGCGAACGAGACCAATCGCGCGTCCCACGTCCACCAGGTGTTCCACGTGGGTTTGGCCCAGATGGAACCCGTGATCAGTCCGCCCGCGGTCAAAAACGCGCTGATACCGGCCGCGGCCTGGCACATGTTGTCCACGATCGGATCGCGCTTCCACAGATACCAGAGACTGCCCGCGAACAACACCGAATACGCGAGCATCGCGGTCTGCACGATCGGCACGTGGATATACATGATGCGGACCACTTCGCCCTGGTAATAGTCGGGGGGAGAAGCCGCGAGTCCCAGATAGAGCCCCGCCACGATGCACGTCGCGCCCACGGCGCCGAACCAGCCCTCATAACGTTGCATCCACTTAATGAGCGCGTTCATTCCAGGTTCCCTATGAGTCCAAGATCCATTCAAACGCCCAGAACGACACGACGGTGAACACGATGTCGAACACGCCCAGCAATTGTAACCAATTGCCGTACAACGAAACCGGGTCTCCGCTGAGCGCGCCGCGGGTGGATTCGACGGCCGCGATCATGACCGGGACCGCCAAGGGGAGCAGGAGAATAGGTAGCATGACTTCGCGGGCCCGCACTTGCACCGTCATGGCCGAAAACAGCGTGCCGACCGTGGACAGCCCGAGCGTGGCCAACGCGAATACTAACAAAAGTACGGGAAGGGCTTCAACCACGTCCAGATTGAAAAAGATGACGAACAGGGGGAACAAAATAATTTCCACCGCGAGCATAAACAGGAGGTTCGAAGCCAGTTTGCCCAAAAAAATAGCGCCCTTGGAGGTCGGGCTGATTTGAAGGTGCTCCAGGCAGTCGTTCTGCAGTTCCGCGGAGAAAGATTTGCCGAGACCGATGATCCCGGTAAACGCGAACGCCACCCACATGATGCCCGCGATGAGCTCGCGCGCCTCCTGTTGGTCCATCGAAAAACTGAAACTGAACACCAGGATCACGATCAGCGCGAAGAAAAACATCGACGACAGGGTCTCGCGGCTGCGAACCTCGCTGATAAAATCCTTCCACGCGACCCAGCGGATGACGTTAAAAAAGGACATCGTGTCGCAGGCGCTCAACCGGGACTTCGCGAAGGCGGCCCTTGTCCAGGACGCCGGCGCGGTGCGCCACCTCCGCGGAGCGCGCGCGGTCGTGCGTGGTCATGAGCACGGCGGCGCCGTCCCCGGTGATGGCGCGCAGGTGCTGGTTGACCAAGGCCACGCCGGCTTCGTCGAGCGAGGTATAGGGTTCGTCCAGCAACAGGACCTTGGGGCGCACCAGCATGGATTTGGCGAGAGTCAGCCGTTTCTTCATGCCCGCGGAATAGTAGCGGGTTTTAAGATCCGCGAACGCGCCGATGCCCACGCGGTCGAGCGCCAGCTTCACATCTCGATCGGTCGGGGACAGGTCGCGCAGGGCGAGCGCGAAGCGAAGATTTTCCGCCCCGTCGAGTTCGTCGTACAGATGCGAGCCGTGAGCCAATAAGAGCAAGGACGCCCGGACCGCGTCTTTGTCGCGGACGCCGTCGTGCCCGTGGATCTCAAACCGTCCGGCGGTGGGTCGCGACAACGTGGCGAGAATGCGGATCAGCGTGGTTTTCCCGGCGCCGTTGGGGCCGAAGAGGGCCAGACACTCGCCGGACATGAGTTCGAACGACACCTGCTCGAACACCCGGTAGTGCCCATGCGCCTTGGCCAGGTCAACGACGCGGACGGCGCTCACGCGGGAGATCAACGACGTGGGTGTACGGCATAAATCGCCCCAGTATACGGGACGCTCCGCGCGATGTCTACGGCGCGGGCACGTTGACGGTCCCGGCGGTGGTTCGCTATCATTGACCCCGACATGCACCGCTTCGTGGAACTCTATAAGACCTACGACCCGCTGGAAGCCGATCGGATCGCCGACCTGCTCGCTGAACACGACGTGCCGTGCGTGGTCCGGGATTTGACGATTTCCCCGTATCCCATGACCATCGGTGGGTTCGGCGAACGGAGGATCAGCGTGACGGACCAGGACGTGGCGCGCGCGCGGTCCGTTCTCGAGGAGGCCATTCGCGACGGCTATCTGTCGCCGGACGGCTCGTGGATGCGGCCGGCGGAACCGGCGACCGACCACATGCGGCGACGACCCAACGCGCCGGATTTGCGGCTGCTCGGCGCGTTGCTGGCGGCGGCACTGGCGGGGTGCGAGCCGTCTCCGGCCGCCGCGCCGCTGGCGGAGGCCAAGGCGCCCGCGGTGCGTGAAGGCACGCGCGTCGGGTTTCAGGCGCCGCAGTTCGCGCTGGAGCGACTGGACGGCGGGGTCTCGACCTTGAGCGAATTTCGCGGCAAGGTCCTCCTGCTGAATTTTTGGGCCACGTGGTGCGGCCCGTGCCGGGCCGAGATGCCGTCATTGGAAGCGTTGTCGCACCAGTTTCCCTCGCAGGATTTCCTGGTGGTCGGCATTTCGACGGATTATGAGGGCGCGCAGATCGTCCAACCGTTCATGGACTCCTTCGGCCTCACGTTTCCCATCCTGCTCGACCCCGAGATGCGGGTGAACGATCAATTCGAAATCCGATCGCTCCCGACCAGCATGGTGTTGGATCGCCGGGGCGTGATTCGGCACAAATTTTTCGGCGCCATGGACTGGAACACGCCGAAAAACCGCGAATTGGTGCGTGTGTTGGTGGCGGAGTCGGGCGGGGCTCCGGCCCCGCCGACCACCCCGGGCGCCGGCGGGAATCCGCCGTCCGGGACCGGTTCCGGCATCCGCGAGTAGGCGAATGGACGCGTCCGCGCCGTCGATGGCCATTGCGTTTTCCGCCGGGTTCCTCTCGTTTGTCTCGCCCTGCGTGTTGCCGTTGGTGCCCGCGTACGTGTCCTTCGTCACGGGACTGTCGTTCGACGAATTGACGCGCGGCACGGATCGGTATCGCGTGAAATGGACCACGTTGATCATGTCCTTGTTGTTCATCGCCGGGTTTTCCACGGTGTTCATTCTGTTCGGCGCGTCCGCGTCGTTGATGGGGCAGGTGGTGCTCACGCACCAAAAATTGTTGCGATGGGTCGGCGGCGCGTTCATCATCTTTTTCGGCCTGTATGTGATGGGGGTCTTTAATCTGCCCGCCCTGGCCGCGGATAAACGTCTGCACTTGCAAGGCCGTCCCGCCGGCTACCTGGGCGCGTACGTGGTGGGCCTGGCGTTCGCCGCGGGTTGGACGCCGTGCGTGGGGCCGATTTTGGGCTCCATCCTGCTTTACGCGAGCACCCGGCACTCGCTCTGGGAGGGGGTCCAATTGCTGACCGTGTATTCGGTCGGCTTGGGTCTGCCGCTGCTGGTGACCGCGTTGGGGTTTAATACCTTCCTGACGCGGATGAAAACCATCGGCCCGTATTTTCCGGTCATCACCAAATTCAGCGGCGTATTCTTGGTTGCGGTCGGCATCCTGATCGTCACGAACTCGCTCTCCATGTTGAGTTCGTTTTTGACGAAAAATGGGATTGGCTGGTCCATCGGCCAGTAGTCTGACGCACCGAGCCACGGCTGGCAGGCCGCTGGAAAATCTGTGGACGTCCTTCGACGAGCTCAGGACGAACGGATGGAGCAATAAAATTCATCAATTGTTCCGTTCGTGGTGAGCCTGTCGAACCACGCTCAAGACTTTTTCGACACTCTGCTCTGACGTCATTTTCCCGGTATGAAGACATCTACATATGACGCGATTGTCGTGGGGGGCGGACCAGCGGGCGCGTCCGCCGCGTACGAAATTGCGGCCGCGGGGCGAACCGTCTTGGTGCTCGAACGCGAGCGGTTTCCACGATACAAGGTGTGCGGCGGCGGGTTGTCGGCCCGACTGGACCGCGTGATCGGGACCGTCTACCACGAAACCGTCGAAGCCTCGGTGCGGGGCATGGAGTTCGTGTACCGCGGGGCCGAGGCGTTCAGCGTGGATGCCGACGGGCCGCTGGCGCGGTTTGTCATGCGTGATCGGTTCGACGCGTGGCTCGCGGATCGGGCCGCGGCCGCGGGCGCGGACGTTCGGTACGGGGAGCCCGCGATCGAGGTGCGCGAAGAGGCCGACTCCGGCGTTCACGTGCGGACCGCGCGCGGGGCGTATCAGGCGCGCTGCTTGGTGGGCGCGGACGGCGCGCACAGCCGTCTGGCCAAACGTCTGAACCCCGACCACGCGCTCCGCGGCGTGTACGGACTGGAGGCCGAGGTGTCCGGCGCGGCCGCGCCGCCGCGCGCGGTTTTGGAAATGGGGGCCGTGCCCGGCGGGTACGGCTGGGTGTTTCCCAAGCGGCGGGGCGTGTCGGTCGGGGTCGCGGGATTTTACGGCGCGGAGCCTCGGCCCAAACAACGGTATCACCTGGCGATGGAACGCCAGCCCGCGCTTCGCGAGCAGGCGATTCCGCCGCCGATCGGCCATCCGATCCCGGTATTCACCGCGACATTTCGCGTCGCGTCACAACGCATCGGTCTGGTCGGCGACGCGGCGCGGTTGGTGGACCCGTTTTTCGGCGAGGGCATTTACTTCGGCGTGCTCAGCGGGCAACATCTCGGCCGAACCATCGGCCGTCAACTTGCGAACGGCGCGATCAACTTACACGAATACGAGCAATGGGTGCGCAACGCTCTGGCGCCGGAACTCGCGGTCACCGCGCGTCTCGCGGCGATCGCCTATGGGCACCCACGGCTGTGGTACGACGCGATGCGGGCCCACCCCGAGGTGGTGGGCTGGATGTACGACGTGTTACGCGGGGAGTCCTCGTTCCGGGCGCTGTGGTCTCGTCTCAAACGTCACGCCATCCGCCTGGCGCCGGCGGCGGTGGCCAGCCGGGTCTCATCGCTGTTTATGCGATAAGAGAACGCGTTACCTGGCCTGGATTAACCAGCCCACAAAAAACGTGATCACCCCCACGGCGGTGAGTTGCAGCAATGGCCCCATCTTGTATTCCGGGAAGAAAAATAAGACCACCACGTTGAGCGTGATCAGCAGCCCCACGAGCTGGACGCCGCGTCCCACGTAATAGAGTGCTTTATCGAATGATCGCGGCGTGCGTGGAGACATGTGCGCTCCGTCCGGTTCGGGTGGATGGGGTTGGCGCGGTGAACGTGGGCAGGCCGGTGACGCGACGAATCAGGCGGAGGATGCCGTGGCGATCGTTCGCGCGCACGCGCTCCAACAAGCCCGCGGCCATGAGCTGATCGACCAATCGTCGCCGCGTCGTCATCGGCGCGCCGTGCTCGCGCAGCGCGAGGCGGACCGCGGCGAGCAGCGCGGTCAGGCGGCCGTATTCGGGCCCCACGGTCGCGGCCAGTTCCTGTTTGAGCCAGCGCGCGAGCGCGGGGTTGTGTCCGCCGGTTGAGACCGCGATCGTCAGATCGCCGCGCCGCACCACGGCCGGGGCCACAAAGTCGCAGTGCTCGGGTTGATCCACCACGTTCACCCACGTCAGCGTGGTCTGGGCCTCCTGTGCGATCCGCGTCTGTTCACCGGGGTCGGACGTGGCGGCCACGGCTAGGCGCGAGCCTTTCAGGTCGCCGCTCCGGTACGCGCGGCGACGAAGTCGCAGGCGGCCTTCGCGCGCCCATCGCGCCACGCGGGGGCTCACGGTCGGGCTGATCACGGTGACGCGGGCGCCGCTCGCGAGCAACTCCGCCACCTTGCGGGTCGCAATCACGCCGCCGCCGATCACCACCACGGCGCGGTCCTCCAAGTTCAGCATGGCGGGGTAGTACCGGGCGTTAGTTGGCACTGGACGTCAGGCGCGCCCGGAGTTTGGCGACGGCCTTGGCGTAGCGGGTGTTCGGAAACGCGTCCACGAGCGACTGCGCGGCCCGGCTTGCCAGCTCCGGTTGCCCGTCGCGCTCGTAGGACAACGCCAGGTAATACGAAGCCTCTTCGGTCACGGCACCGCCGAGCTTGGTGTCGATCACCTTCTGGAACCGAATGATCGCGGCGGGGTACTTGCCCTGCTTATGATAAAACCGTCCGATTTCCAGATCCGACTGGGCGCGGTGCGTGCGCACGTCGGCGAGTTTGGCGCGCGCGACCTCCGCGTATCGGGTGTCCGAATACGACAACACCCGTTCGTACGCGGCCTCGGCCTTTTCCGCGATCGAGGGGTCGCGTCCGACCTTGGGAATTCGCTGGGTGTAACAGAGCGCGAGTTTGAACTGCGCGTGCGGCGCCCAGCGATGCACCGGGTGCAGTTCCAGAAAGCGCTCGTATTCCGGAATCGCCTCGTCCCACTTCTTCTCGTCGTATAACGCCTCGGCCTTGGTCATAATGACCCCGGCGTCATACTGCAAATCGGTAAGGGCGAGCAGCGGCTTGAGCGCGGGATCGTCCTTCTTGCCCGCGCAGGCCGCGAGCACCACGGCCAACCCGAGGACAACCATCGCGCGGCGCACCGCAGCGCCGGAATACAGCGAAAAGTCCATCATACGCCCGGCGCAGACTAGCAGGCGCGTCACGCGAAAATCAAGTCCGACCGCCTTGCAGGTAGTTTCGGGTGGTCAACCCGTGGCTTGGGACGACATCATGCTCAGGCGAGATACCTAAAGGGCGGCGAAACGCGGGCGGCTTTTACGGGTCAGGCACTGGCGCTATTGATTTCTGTTTCCTGCCTAATTGACGAGTTTTGTCGATTTCATTCATAACCAACAGAACAAGGCCCATCTGTTTCCGGAGAGGTTCAGAGTCAGGAAAGTGTACGAGACCTTGTTCGCATTGTTGGATGGCCTGCCCGAACTGGTTCCGTCGAAGGAGCTCGTTGGATGCCAGCCGATAGTACGTCGCGAGGCCTTCCTCAACCGTTTTCTGGGAGCTGAATGGGACCGTGAGGAGTGCCAGTCCATCGCTGTCGATGATGCCGGTGGTGGTCGGTAGCTTTCGCGGCCAGAGGTTCATTACAAGCAAGAGAATGTTCGCCAGCGCGAGGTCGATTAGCAGGGACGCCTCCCAGAACCCTAGCCGGTTGGAACTCCCGATTTTTTGCCCGAGCCAAAACGGGGCCACCGCAAAGATCACGTTTACTAATGGCCCGGCAAGGACCAAAAGGAATTCTCGCGTTCGATACAACCGCGGCAAAGGTGATGCGGCCACGGTAACACCCCCGATAGGCAGAGGCCTGAACTCCCATTGCCATCCCAGATATTTGCGCGTTAAGAGGATGGGTCCATATCCGATGACCACCTTGAAGACTCGGAAGCCGACGATCCTTGCAGCAATTGCGTGGCCTAACTCGTGTGGGATTACCATGACCAACATAAAAAGATAGACCAGGCCAATGTTGATTAGCCCTATCCCTAAGGAGTCTGATGTGTCAGTGTAGTGGAGAATTAGGCCACCGACGAATGCAGCCGCAATCATGCCAAGAGTGGTCTTGAACCTTGCGATGTAATCATTTGACCAACATGCTGGGCACAGGAGTACCGACTGCATACGAAGGCCGGCGCGACGAGTTCGGAATGTCTGCTCGAATTCAGACGAACAACCACAGGCGTCACATTTTAGTGGCACACCAAATTCCTCTCCCCCAAAGGCGGATAACCGGGTTGAAACCGCGTTTTTGTGAGTGTATACGGGAGTGGCCCGGTAGTCTTCTCGAAGATCATCAGCGAACCGATTGGGGACGGTCCCAAGTAAGTAACTAATTTCTTCGTCAACGAGCTGCCGAGCGAAAGCCCTTTCGCAAAAGACCTAGGACATTTCTTGTTTAGCTGGGACCGTCCCTGGTCTGGTTCTCAAATTGCGACCAGTTCGTCTCACGATGTTTGCTGTCTGGACCACGTGGTCGGATCACAGGCGCTCTCCGAACTTGAGATCGCAATGTGCGACCTCAAGTCGGCAACTTCGTCCGCCGTCAGTTGGAAGGCAAGGTTATCTGGAAACCGCCGACCTGGAGAAATCGGGAGAGATTTATTTTGGTACAAGAGCGACGTCTCGAATGGCGCGCGACGCGGGGGGGCGTCGAGCCTACGGAAGGGCTTCGAGCTGTTTGATCGTTTCCTGGTATTCGCGTTTTGCCTGGCCGATTTCTTTGGCCCGACGCTCCGCGTCCTGAAGCGGGGAGGTGACGCGCGATTCCCAGTGATCGATGGTGGTTTCGGCTTCGGTGATCGCCTCTGGTAGCGATGAGCCTCGTTCGGCGAGCGCGGCCATTGCGGTGACCGTGGCGCTGGCGGCGATGACGAGTACGAGGGCCGTCTTGCACGCGATGCGGGACGTCGGCTGCTTGCTGGCGCGCAGCGCCACGAGAAGGCCTCCGGCCATAGCGAGGCCGATCAGGCCGGGCACCCACGGCGAACGGATGTTCGTGGGGACGACCTGTTCCCAGAGTGAAGGTTCTGCGGGTGTGACTTCGACCGGATCCGGCGCGGGCAGAGGCTCCGAAAATTTCAGGCGCAGGTTTGCCTCCGGCGGTTTCGCGGGTGGTTCGACCCAGATTCCCATGCGCTTTCGAATCGGTTCCGGAATCTGTCCCGGGTCATCCGTGAAGTGGATCGTCCCCGCCTCGTCCGTGTACTGAAAGGTCGCCGACGCTTTGAGAGGACCAGTCAAGACAAACCCTAGGATCACTACGGCAAACCATGCTCGCCCGATGTGCCTGGCCACGGAGCGTTTCGGAAGAATCATGGCGGTAAGTTTAGCATAGGAAAGTCATGGGACATTCCGAATAGGCATCGCGTCAGTAGGTTCGCCAGTGCATGGGCACGGCGTGTTCGCGGGCGAAGCGGTGCAGGCGATCCATGAGTTTTTCGGCTTCTTGGGATTGCCGTTTGGCGAGGTCGCGGCGTCGCTCCAGGTCGCCGCGGGTCCTTGCGGTCGTGACGCTGGTCTGCGTCAACTCTTTCTCGATCGTCGTGAAGGTCTGCTTCCAGTGGTTGTGATAGGCCGCAAATTCGCTGAAGGTGTTGCGCCACCAGGTTTCATCCCGCCCGCCTGGTCGGTCGGTGGTGTCGGGAACCTCTTCGAAAATCACCAGTCGCTTGGTGGGGTCGACGCTCATCGAGTAGTCCCCCAGGAAATCCATCCCGATCAGTCCCTCGAATGCGTCGGAGATGGATTTGGATATCTCCACGGGGACGAACTCGATCCGCGCGCCGCCGATCTGGATGCTGTTGATGACGGTTCGAATCGCGGTCGTGCTTCCGCCGATACCGCCGATCGCGACCACGAGTTGTCCTTGGTCGTCATCGAGCAGTCCCAGGTCGTTCGCGACGTTCATGGAAATGAGCGAGCGCGGCGCGCCGGTGTCCAAAATCATCCGGGCGGTGACCCGGTCGTTGAACCGCGCGGACACCAGGAGCCGCTTGGCGTTTCCTTCATAGGCCTGGTAGGGCACCTCGAATCGCTTGCGCGTCTGCGCGACGGGCGCTTGGGAACCGGCGGGCGGGGCCATCTCCTCGTCATCGTCGGAGAGTTGCGGCGCGGCCGGCGCGTTGGCCGGAGGGCTCGTGTCGTCAGGGCCGAATTGTTTGGCTTTGATCGAGTGGCGGTATCGCGCGGGGACGTCGCTCGTGGAATCCGAAAAATGGATGGTGCCCCGCTCGTCGGTCCAGGTAAAAATATCCGCCCCGGCCGCGATGAACGGCGCGGTAAGCGCCGCCAAGAGCGCCAATGCGCTGAAGGTTGATCGCCCTGTGGTCATCAGGCCCTCCGTTTACCGCGACGGTGACGAACCGGTATAGGGCCGGTCGTCCGCCGGCGAGCACGAAGGGTACCACGGAGTCCGCGGAATGAGAACCGAACGGGGCGCGGACGCGGCTGGACGCGTGGCGGTCGCGTTTGGTAACGTCGCGGCATGAAGCGGTGCGCTTACTGCGCGGAAGAAATTCAGACCGATGCGATCAAGTGTCGCTACTGCGGGTCGTCGTTGACCCCGCCGGGGATGGCGAAGCGGTTGACGCGATCGCGTCGTGACCGCAAACTCGCGGGCATTTGCGGCGGGATGGCGGACTACCTGGGGATCGATCCCGCGATCGTGCGCGTCCTCTGGGTGCTGGCCGCGTTCATCTCGTTCGGCGTGGTGGTGTTGCTGTATGTGGCGCTCATCTTCATCGTTCCCAATGAAGACGAGCCGGAACGGCCTGTCTAGCCCTTACAGCAATGGTCGTTGAGCTGGCGGAGTGGCGTCGACTTCGAGAGTCGGCGCTGCGGCCGAGTCTTCCACGCTCGCGAGTTTCTCGCCGAAACGTTCCAGGCGTTTGGCCGCATCTTCGTACTTGCCGCGCGTGTTGCCCAGGTGTTTGCCCAACACCTCGAAGTCGTCCCGGAATCGTTGAAAGTCGCCCTGTAACCGTTTGAGGTGCTGGATCATCTCCTGCGCGTTCTTTTCGATGCGCAGGCCTTTGAGTCCGAGCACGATGGCTTGCAGGTACGCGTAGAAGCTGTTGGGCGAGACCGGGATCACGCGTTGCGCGAGCGCGTAGGCGCACAGGCCCTTGTCCTCGCCGAACGCGTCGTCTTTCAAGATCACTTCGTAGTACACGTTCTCAGCCGGGATGTACATGAGCGCGAAGTCGAACGTACCTTCGTCCGGCAAAATGTACTTGGTGGCGATGGCGTCGATGTGTTTTTTCACGTCAGTCGAGAACTTTTTCTTGGCGGCCTTACGCTCGTCCTCGGCCTCGCTCGCGATCACGCGGCGAAAATTTTCCAACGGGAACTTACTGTCCACCGGGACAATGCCTTGCCCTAAGTGGATGGCCGCGTCCACGGCCTCACCGCTCTTGAACTTGTATTGCAGCGCATAGTGCGTGGGCGGTAGGATCTGGCCGAGCAAATCGCCTAGAAACAATTCGCCCAACACGCCGCGTAGTTTGGGCGCGCGCAGGATCTCCTGCAGGCTGGCGATGTCCTTGCCTACGTCGAACACGCGCTCGGTGGCCTTGGTCAGTTCGCCCAAGTTTTGCCGGACCTCGCCCACCACGCGGGCCGCGTTGTCCAGCCGCGTGCCCATCTGCCCGGTGGCTTCCTGGACCTGTTTGCCAATGGCCGTGAGTTGCTGGTTGACCTGGGTGGTGATCAGCCCCAACTGGCCGTTGACTTGGGTTGTGATCGCCGAGAGTTGGCCATTGACATCTTGCGTGACCTGGCCGAGCCGGTCGTGCATTAATTTCGCCCCTCCCGCTGATTCGCTGAGCTGACGGTTCATGGCGTCGAGCTGCTGTTGGAGCAGCTCGAGCGCGGGGTCGGATCGGCGACGAAACAACGCGACGCCGACCACGATCATCCACGCGACCAATAACGCCGCGATCAGCCACAGGGGTTCCATGCGCCGGATCGTAACACACGCTTCGGCGGCCAGTCCACGCCGCGCACCGAGGACCGCCGTGAAAATTTACGTGGCCTCAACGCGTTCGCAATACCGGGGTAACGTTGGCCGGTTATGCTCGACGCGAGAGAACAACAAGAAGAGGCGATGACGGGAACAGGAGGAACGGTATGGCGTTTTTCATGACATGGGACGGTGTGTGGCAGCGGCTGCCCTCGATCGGGGGATTGGATTCCACGCGGCTGTGGACCACCGCGATCAAGACGGTGCTTAGCGTGTTGCTCGGGTTGATCGTGCTCACGTTGTTGATCGGTGTGGTAGCCGTGGGTCTGGAACTGCTGGCGCTGGGCACGGCTGGCGTCGATACCGTGCTCCAGCACGTCTTGATCGGCGTGCTCATGTTGCTGGCGATGGTCGAGGTATTCCGGACCACGTTGGCGTACCTGACCGAAGGCCGGGTTAAGGTCACGTTCATCGTGGATACGATTCTGGTCGTCATGTTGACGGAAATTCTCTCCCTCTGGCTTAAAGGCGGCGAGGGGACGACGTTTACGTTGCTGCTGTCGGTCATCGCGGTGCTCAGCGGCGTCAGAATCCTGGCGATCCGCTTTTCCCCGTCGTCCACGAATCCTGACGCGCGACGCGACGCTGACTAGGAGACCCCTCCCGACCCCAGGCCGACAATTTACATTGGGTTAACACACAAGTAACAACGACGAAACATATCGTTGTTACCGTGACCCGGTCACGCGCGATACAGACCCGCGCGCGATCCGCTTCTCCCGTACGGATCTCGTCTGGATGGCTACGCGCGGTGAACTGGTTGCGATGGTCTGAACCCAATCCGGACGTGGAGGGAGACGCATGAAACGATGGATCGCAGGCCTCGTGGTCGGGCCGTGGACGCTGCTGGCCGCGACATTGGCGGGAGCGGAGGGACGTAAACCCTTGGCAGACCTGTTGGTCGAGAAGGGTGTGATTACCAAAGACGAGGCGGCGTCGGTTCAGGGTGCGACGTTGTCGGCGTGGCTGGACCGGATCGCGGTTGGGGGTGATATCCGGTTGCGGCATGAATCGTTCTATCGCAACACGGCTGATGATCAACATCGTCAGCGGTTCCGGCTGCGCTTCGGCGCGGATGTGAAGATCGAGAACCTCACGGTCGGCATTCGCCTGGCGAGCGGTTCCGGCGACCAGGGCTCCGCCAACCAGACCTTGGACGCGCTGTCGAGCCAGAAGCCGGTGTGGATCGATCGCGCATTCGTCCGGTGGCACGGCGAGAGCGCGAAGTGGCTGACGGTCACCGGCGGGCGGATGCCGAATCCGTTCTATACCGTGTATTCATCCGATCTCGTGTGGGACGAAGAGTTCAATCCCGAGGGCCTTGCGCAGAATGTCGCGGTCAAGATCGCTGAGGCCGAGCTGTTTGTGAATCTCGCGCAGATCGTGCTCGACGAAGATTCCAGCGGCAGCCTTTCCACGGACCAATGGCTGTTCGGCCAGCAGATTGGCGTACAAGCCAAGCCGACGTCGACCACCAAAGCCGCGGTGGCCGTCACCTACCTCAACGCGGTCAATACGCAGAATGGCAACCTTGGTCAAACTGTGTGTCAGGACGGCAATAGCCGGGTGGATGCGTGCGGCACGCCCTTGGGAACCACCGGAAGATTGGTCAACGACTACAACGTGTTCGGCCTCACCGCGATGGCGTCCGCCAAAGTCGGTGGGTTGCCGGTGGCGGTCATGGCGGATGCGGTCAAAAACACCGCGGATACAAAGAGCGCGGTCGGCGGTTCGGATACCAAAGACGGCGGCTACCAGGCCGGGCTGATCCTGGGCAAGGCGAGCGACCCGAAGACCTGGGAGGCTGCGTACTTCTACAAGAAAGTCGGCGCCGATGCGACCTTGGCCGATATCGCGGATTCGGATTTCGGCTTCAAGGGCGGGACGAATCGCAAGGGGCATATTGTGTGGGCGGCCTACAACCCTTCCAAAGCGGTGCAGCTCAAGGCCAAGTATTTTATCTCGCGCGTCGAGGATCCGGCGCTGGCGAACAACGGGGGCAACAACGGCGACGTCAAGCGGCTGCAGGTCGAGGCGTCAGTCAAGTTCTGACGAAATCGGATGAATGAGTCACTGATCACGAGGCGGTTGCGTGTGCCGGGGCATGTTGGCGGACGGATCGGTCTGGGGGGGGTGCTGCTGGTTGTCTGGTGCACGGCGTTTCCGGGACCCACGGGTGCCGCCACGTTGATCAAAATCGACGGCTCCAGCACGGTGTACCCCATTACCGAGGCGGTGGCGGAAGAATTTCAAAAGAAGAACCGTGCGGTGCGGATCACGGTCGGAATCTCCGGCACCGGCGGCGGGTTCAAGAAGTTCTGCGGTGGGGAAATTGATCTCGCGGACGCGTCGCGGCCCATCAAGGCCACCGAGCTCAAACAGTGCGCTGACAAGAAGGTCGAATATATCGAGTTGCCGGTCGCGTTCGACGGCTTGGCCGTGATGGTGAATCCCAAGAACACGTGGGCGAGCAGCATGACGGTGGCGGAACTCAAGAAGCTGTGGGAGCCCGCGGCGCAGGGTAAGATCACGCGCTGGAACCAGGTGCGGCCGGGTTGGCCGGACAAGGAGATCAGACTCTTCGGCGCCGGGGTCGACTCGGGCACATACGATTACTTTACCGAGGCCGTGATCGGCCAGGAGCATGCCAGCCGCGGAGACTACACTGCGAGCGAGGACGACAATGTGTTGGTCCAAGGCATTGCGAACGATCCCTTGGCGCTGGGATTTTTCGGCGTGGCGTACTACGAGAGCAACAAGGCGCGCCTCAAGTTGGTGCCAGTCGACGATGAGAGTCCCAAGAACGGCGCGGGTCCGATCGTGCCCACGGCGGAGACCATCAAGAACGGCACGTACCAGCCGTTGTCGCGCCCGATCTTCGTGTACGTCAACAAGAAGGCATTGGACCGCCCTGAGATCGCGGACTTCGTGACGTTTTACCTCACCGCCGGGCGGGAGCTGGTGACCGAAGTCGGGTACATCCCTTTGCCGGACACGGCCTATGAATTGGCGCTCAAACGGGTGCAAGCCCGAACCACGGGGTCGGTGTTCGCGGGCAAGGGGTCGCAGGTGGGGGTCACGATTGAGTCGTTGTTGGCAGCCGAGGCCAAGTAGCGCGAGTCGATGACTCACCCCTAGGGACACGAGCGGGGATGATCGCGCGAACCGGCACTCAGTACGTGCAAGAGCGGGCGGTGCACGCTGTGCTCCTGCTGTGCGGGGCGCTGTCGATCGTCACCACGCTTGGCATTGTCGGCGTCCTCCTGTTCGAGACCACGGCGTTTTTCCGCGAGGTGTCCGTGGTCGACTTTCTCACCGACACGCAGTGGACCCCGCTCTTCGCGGATAAACACTTCGGCATCCTGCCCTTGGTCTGCGGCACGGCGTTGACCGCGGGGATCGCGATATTGGTGGCGCTCCCGATCGGCCTGGTCAGCGCGGTGTATTTGAGCGAATACGCGGGCGAGCGGCTGCGTCGCGTGGTCAAGCCCGTGTTGGAGGTGTTGGCGGGCATTCCCACCGTGGTCTACGGGTACTTCGCGTTGCTGTTCGTGACTCCGCTGCTGCAAATAGTCATTCCCACTCTTTCGGGGTTTAACGCGCTCGCGCCCGGGATCGTAATCGGCATCATGATCATTCCCATGATCTCGTCGCTCTCCGAGGACGCCATGTACGCGGTGCCGCAAAGCTTGCGCGAGGGCGCGTATGCGTTGGGCTCGTCCAAACTCCAAGTGGCGTTGAAGGTGGTGGTGCCGTCCGCGTTTTCGGGGATCGCGGCCTCCGTGCTCCTGGGCGTGTCCCGGGCGATCGGCGAGACCATGATCCTGGCTATTGCCGCGGGGCAGCAGCCGCGCCTCACGCTCGATCCCACCGTGCCCATCGAAACCATGACCGCGTATATCGTGCAGGTCAGCCTGGGCGACACGCCAACCGGGACCATCGAGTACCGGACGATTTTCGCGGTGGGCATGATGCTGTTTCTCGGCACGCTGGCGCTCAACGTGCTCAGCCAGTGGCTGCGCCAGCGGTTTCAGGAGCGGGAAGCGTGAGGCTTGAGAGCGACGCGCTGGCTCGTATGCTCGCCCAGCGCCATCTCGCCGAGACCGGGTTCCGGGTCGCGGCCGCGGGCGCGCTGCTGGTGGCATTGGGGAGTCTGGCGGCGTTGTTTCTGGATGCGTTGATCGACGGCGCGGGGCGGTTGTCGTGGCAATTCCTAGCCAGCTTTCCCTCGCGGCGGCCCGAGGAGGCCGGTATTCTCGCGGCATTGGTGGGGTCGGTCGCGCTGATCCTGCTGACTGCGGCCTTCGCGCTCCCCATCGGCGTGGGCGCGGCGGTGTACCTGGAGGAGTACGCGGGCAAGACGTGGTGGTCGCGCATCATCGAGGTCAATATCGCGAATCTGGCGGGCGTACCCTCGATCGTGTACGGCCTGCTCGGGCTCGAACTGTTTGTGCGCGCGCTCAAATTGGAGCGCAGTCTTCTCGCGGGCGCCCTGACCATGGCCTTGTTGGTATTGCCGATTATTATCATCGCGTCGCGCGAGGCGCTCCGGACCGTGCCCAATTCCATCCGCGAGGCCTCGTGCGCGTTGGGCGCCACACGGTGGCAGACGATTTGGTACCAGGTGCTGCCCATGGCGTTGCCCGGCATCCTCACCGGGTCGATCCTCGCGTTCTCGCGCGCGATCGGCGAGGCCGCGCCCCTGATCACCATCGGCGCGTTGACCTACGTGGCGTTTTTGCCCGACAGCGTGTTCGCTCCGTTCACCGCGTTGCCGATCCAGATTTTTAATTGGGTGTCGCGGCCGCAGCCTGGCTTTCACGTCAATGCCGCGGCCGCAATCTTGGTCCTGTTGGCTGTATTGCTGTTGCTCAATGCAGTGGCGGTGTATCTGCGCCATCGATACCAGAGAAGAGTCCAACTGTAGCGAGTTCTTATGGGCACGGCTTCGGCTTTCGAGATTCACGGCATGGACGCGTGGTATGGAGTGAATCAGGCGCTCCGCGAGGTCTCGCTCGGCATTGCCGAGCAGCGCATCACCGCTGTCATCGGTCCGTCCGGGTGCGGCAAGAGCACGTTCATCCGGTGCTTGAACCGGATCAATGATTTGGTGCCGGGGTTTCGGGTGAGCGGCTCGCTCAAGTTCAAAGGCCAGGACATTTACGGACCGGGCGTGGACCCCATCGGCATTCGGCTGCGGATCGGGATGGTGTTCCAGAAGCCCAATCCGTTTCCTAAGTCCATCTACGAGAACGTCGCGTACGGGCCGCGGTTGTGCGGCATCACGGACCGCGCGCAACTCGACGCCTTGGTGGAAGAGAGTCTCAAGCAGGCCGCGATCTGGGACGAGGTCAAGGACAAATTGCGGCACATGGCGTGGGCGCTCTCGGGCGGACAGCAACAGCGGTTGTGCATCGCCCGGGCGCTCGCCGTCAAACCCGAGGTCCTGCTGCTGGATGAGCCCACCTCCGCGCTGGACCCCATCGCCACCGCCAAGATCGAAGAACTCTTGGTGGACTTGAAGAAAAGTTATACGATGGTGATCGTGACCCACAACATGCAACAAGCCGCGCGGATTTCGGATTCCACCGCGTTTTTCATGCTCGGGAAGGTGGTGGAATACGGCCCCACCTCGAACATCTTCACCAACCCCGGGCAAAAACTCACCGAAGATTACGTCACCGGGAGGTTCGGTTGACATGCGACGATTCGACGAAGAACTCACCGCGCTCAAGGAGCGCATCCTGCGGATGGGCGCCTTAGTGGAAGTCCAGGTGGCCAACGCGATCAAAGCCCTGGTGGAGCGCGACTCGGAGCTGGCGCGCCGCGTGATCGCGACCGATCATCAGGTCAACGCCTACGACGTGGAAATCGACGAAGAATGCATCCGGTTGATCGCGCTGCGACAGCCCGCGGCGAGCGATTTGCGCTTCGTGACCACGGCTATGAAAATTTCCACCGATCTGGAGCGCATGAGCGATCTGGCCGAAGACATCTGCGAGCGCGCAATCGAGCTGACGGACGAGCCGCAGCTCAAACCATACATCGACATCCCCCGCATGGCGGAGCACGCGCGTACCATGGTCAAAGAGGCGTTGGACGCGTTCGTGAACCGGAACGCGGACCTCGCCCGCAAGGTCTGCCGCGACGACGCGTTCGTGGACGAATTGACCGGCCAGATTTTTCGCGAATTACTCTCCTATATGATGGAAAATCCGCAAACCATCCGCCGCGCTATCCGCATCACGTTCGTGGCTAAGTACATCGAACGCATCGCGGACCACGCCACCAACGTGGCCGAGATGGTCGTCTACCTCGTGGAAGGCAAGATCATCAGACACACCACGGTCTGACTCCCAGACCAGTCGTTCCGACGTCGCTCCCCTCATTCCCAGCCGCGCGGTCCTCGCCGAACGCGTGTGCCGTATCAATCCATCTTCACCCCGCTCGTCCCCCGCGGAGATCGGGACGAGGCGTGAGGAGGATTTGTTACACGCATTTAATACAGCGATAACGTCCGCGCAACGCACGCTTGATACGCTCCCGTCAACACAAACGAGCGACGCGTAGAGACGAGGAGGAGACGATGGGACATCACAAGGGCAATCAGCATGAGGCGGACGGGGTGAGTGGTCATGGCTCGCCCAAGGCGGTCGGTGCAGGCGGCCCGCCCTGGGCGGAAGGTGGCGTGATCGATCGGACGATCGGCGTGGAGCGAAAACGGCAGGCGTGGGAACGCTTGGTGGCGTCCTGCCGGCGCGAGGCGATCCGGGCGGTGGGGTAAACGAAAGTCAATCATCGAGCAACGTATTCGGAGGAAAGTGGAATGCACAATCGGTGGAGTCTGGTGGCGGGAGTGGTGTTGGCGGCAGTGGCGGCAGGGGGCCAGGCGTTTGCCGAAGGCCGCGTGCCGTTGGAGGAGTTGTTGTTCGACAAAGGCATTCTGACCAAGGATGAAGCGGCGTCGGTGCAAAAGAAGAAGTTCTCGTCCTCCCTCGATCGCATGACGTTCAGCGGCGACGTGCGATTGCGGCACGAATCGTTCTACCGCAACACCGCGGATGACCGGCACCGCCAGCGGTTCCGTCTACGGGTGAGCACGGATCTGAAGCTGGACACCATCACCGTGGGCATTCGTCTGGCGAGCGGCACGGGCGAGCAGGTCTCGACCAACAAGAGCTTCGACAACCTGTCGAGCCAGACCGCGCTCTACATCGACCGCGCGTTCGTGCGGTGGCAAGGCGAGAACACGCGGTGGTTGACGCTCACCGGCGGCCGGATGGCCAACCCCTTCTGGACCGTGTACTCCACGGACGCGGTCTGGGACGACGACTACAACCCCGAAGGCGTGGCCGAACAGTTTGCGTGGAAGCTGGGTGATACCGATCTCTTCTTGAATGTGGCGCAGATCGTGCTGGATGAAGACAGCGGCGGCAAGCCGTCCACGGACCAATGGCTGTTCGCCCAGCAATTGGGAGTCAAGGCGAGTCCAATCAAGGACGTAAAAACCGGCCTTGCCGTGGCGTACTACAACGCGGTCAACGTCCAGAACAATAATCTGAGTCAGGCCGTGTGTCAGGACGGCAACAGCCGGGCGAGCGCGTGCGCCACCCCGCTGGCGGCCACCGGGGTGCTAGTCAATGACTACAACGTGCTGGACGTCACTGCGGAAGTCGCCACCAAGGTTGCGTCGCTGCCGGTGGCGGTCATGGGCGACTATGTGACCAACATGGCGGACACAGTCAGCGCGTCGGGGGCGAATACCAAAGACAGCGGGTACCAGGCGGGCCTGATCGTGGGCAAAGCGAGCGACCCGCAGACCTGGGAAACCGCGTACTTCTTCAAACGCGTGGGAAACGATGCGACATTGGCGGATGTGGCGGATTCGGACTTCGGCAACGGCGGCACCGGGCGTGCAGGCCATATCATGTGGGCGGCGTATAGCCCCACCAAGTCGATACAGGTGAAGGTCAAGTACTTTCTGACTGAAATGGAAGACAGCACGACAAGTCCCAATGACGTCAACCGGCTGCAGGCGGATTTGTCGGTGAAGTTCTAACGCGCCTGACACACGACAACGAGGAGACACACATGACACCACGGAAGTACTGGACAGTAAGCCTGGCGGCGCTTCTAGGCGCCACGGTACTCACCGCGCCGCACGACACCTACGCGGCCACTCTGATCAAAATCGACGGTTCGAGCACGGTGTACCCGATCTCCGAGGCCGTGGCCGAAGAATTCGGGAAGAAGAATCCGAAGGTGCGGGTGACCGTGGGCATCTCTGGCACCGGCGGGGGGTTTAAGAAGTTTTGCAACGGGGAGACCGACCTCTCGGACGCCTCGCGGCCGATCAAACTCTCGGAAGTGGAACTGTGCCTGGACAACAAGATCGCGTACATCGAGCTGCCGGTGGCGTTCGACGGGTTGGCCGTAATGGTCAACCCCAAGAATGATTGGGCGAGCAGCATGACGGTCAAAGAACTCAAGAAGCTCTGGGAACCGGCGGCCCAAGGCAAGATCACGCGCTGGAGTCAGATTCGCACCGGGTGGCCGGATAAGGAAATCCACCTGTTCGGCGCCGGAGTGGATTCAGGCACGTACGACTACTTCACCGAAGCTATCGTGGGCAAAGAGCACTCGAGCCGCGGGGACTTTACCGCGAGCGAAGACGACAACGTGTTGGTACAGGGCATTGCCAACGACCCGCTGGCGCTGGGCTTCTTCGGCGTGGCCTACTACGAGCATAACAAGGAGCGCCTGAAGTTGGTGGCCATCGATGATGAGAACCCGAAGAACGGGGACGGGCCGATCCTGCCGGAGTTCGACAACGTGAAGAACGCGACGTATCAGCCCTTGTCGCGACCGATCTTCATCTACGTGAACACGAAAGCCTTGGACCGCCCGGAGATCGCGGAGTTCGTGAAATTCTATTTGACCGCCGGGCGACCGTTGGTCCAGGAAGTCGGGTACATCCCGTTGCCCGATGCGGTCTATGAGTTGGCGCAAAAGCGGGCGAAGACCCGCACGGTGGGCTCGGTGTTCGGGGGCAAGGGCTCGCAGGTGGGGGTGACCCTCGAAGGACTTCTGACCGCGGAAAAACGGTAACGGTTCGGTCAAGGCCCCAGCGGGTGAGGCGACTGGGCCGCCGTCAGGCGGCCCAGTCGTTATTGGAGAACGACGATGTGTTGGGCCCCGAGGGTTTTACTCGTGAGCGCTCCGCGATCGTTTGACGTGTTGCTTACGATGCGGCCTTGTAGCGTTCGTAAAGAAACTCCAGCACGCGGACTTTCATCTCGTGGTACTCCGGCATGCCCGAGAGCGTACGACGGTCGCGCGGGCGAGGGAGGTTGACCGGCAGAACCTCCCCGATGGTCGCGGCGGGGCCGTTGGTCATCAGCGCGATTCGGTCCGAGAGCAGGATCGCTTCGTCCACGTCGTGCGTCACCATTAGCACGGTCTGCCCGAACTTCTGCCAGATCCGAAGCACCTCGTCCTGCAGGTGACCGCGCGTTAACGCGTCCAGCGCCCCGAACGGTTCGTCCAGGAGGAGCACCTTGGGCCGCATGGCCAAGGCGCGCGCGATGCCCACGCGTTGGCACATCCCGCCTGAGAGTTCAGCCGGATATTTCGTGGCCGCGTGACCGAGCCCCACCATCTCCAGGAAGTGTATGACCCGGTCTTTCTGTTCCGCGCGACTCAAGTCCGGGAAGACCTCTTCCACGGCCAAGAGCACGTTGTCGTGTGCGGACAGCCACGGCAGCAATGCGTGTTGCTGGAACACCATGCCCCGGTCCGGTCCGGGACTCGTCACCTCTTTGCCTTCCAGGATGACGCCGCCGGTGGTGGCAGGCGTGAGGCCGGCGACGATCGAAAGCAGAGTGCTCTTGCCGCATCCGGAGTGCCCGATCAAGGACACGAACTCGCCGGGCTGGACCGAGAGCGTGCAGCCGTGGAGCGCGGTGAACGGTCCTTGTGGGGTGTTGAAGGCTTTTGTGACGTCGCTGATTTCAAGGAAGGTGGTCATGATGTCATCCCAAGGGTTGATAGCTGATCCGACGGGCCGCGGCGAGCATCAATCGGTCCAGTCCCAACCCGACCAGGCCGATCACCGCGATCGCCAGAATGATGTGTTCCAACGACAAGTTGTTCCACTCGTCCCACACGAAAAACCCGATGCCCCCGCCGCCGGTGAGCATTTCGGACGCCACGATCACGAGCCAGGCCACGCCCAGGCTCACGCGCAATCCGGACAGGATGTGCGGGAGCGCGGCGGGAATCAAAATGCGCGTCACCATTTTTCGGCGCGAGAGCCGCAAAATGCGGCCGACCTGGAGATACGCGAGCGGCACCTGTTGGACACCGGCCGAGGTGTTGATCAGGATCGGCCACAACGCGGTGATGAAGATGGTGAACACCGCCGCGGGCGTGGCGGCTTGAAACGTGGCCAAACCCAACGGCAGCCACGCCAGCGGGGAGACGGGTTTGAGGACCTGGACCACGGGGTCCCACATTTTTCGGGTGATGGCTGAGAGCCCCAAAATCAGTCCGGCCGGAATGCCGACCAGAATGGCGAGGCCGAACCCGAGGCCGACGCGTCCCAGGCTGTAGAGCACTTGCCACCCGATCCCCTTGTTGTTGGGCCCCTCGTCAAAAAACGGATGACGGATCAAGTCCCAGCTCTTGGTGATGGTTTGGACCGGATTGGGTAGAAATGGCGCGAGTTGGCTCACCATCGCCCAAATTGCCACGAGCACGGCCATCCCCGCAAAGGGCAGCACGAGTCCGCTAATCGATATACGACGGAGTCTCAATGCGGCCGCCGGCGATGGCGGCGGGGTCTGCTGCGTCTCGGACGCCGTGGCCTTATCACCGACTGGAATCATCCGTGGGGTTTCGACTCGTTCCATGCTCACACTCTCTTGATGCCGAACTTCTTGACATAGCCTTCCGGATCCGCGGGGTCGAACTCGATCCCGTCGAACAACGTCTCCTCCCTGTACTCCTCGGCGGGCACCGGGATGCCCAACGCCTTGGCCGCGTCCCGGTACAGGTCCGTCCGGTTGACCGAGTCCACGACCTTCTTGTAGTCGATCGGGTCTTTCAGGAACCCCCACCGGCGGTGCTGCGTCAGAAACCACAGGCCATGTGACTTCCACGGAAATGTCACTTCGCCGTCCCGGTAGAACTTCATGTAGTTGGCGTCTTGCTCGGTGCGTCCGTCTCCATACACGTATTTGCCCTGCATGCGCCCCAACACCACATCGAACGGGGCGTTGACGTAGTCCTTTTTCCCGATGGTCTCCGCGACCTTGGCTCGATTCTCCATCTTGTCGATGTACTGCGACGCTTCGATCACGGCCATAAGAATGGCCTTCACGGTCTTGGGGTTCTTTTCCGCGAACTCCTGGGTCATGCCCAAGACCTTTTCCGGGTGGTTGACCCACATCTGCTGGGTGGTGATGGCGGTGAATCCGATGCCGTCGAAGATCGCGCGCGCGTTCCACGGCTCACCCACGCAGAACCCGTCCATGTTGCCGATCCGCATGTTGGCCACCATCTGGGGGGGCGGGATGGTGATCAGCTTGATATCGTTGTCCGGGTCCACGCCGCCAGACGCCAGCCAATACCGCATCCACATTGCGTGCGTGCCGGGCGGGAACGTCATGGCGAACGTGTACGTCTTCTTACCCTTGTCCGCGTCGATGACCTTCTTCATGTCGTGAGGCGTTTTGACGCCCCGTGCCTTGAGCTTATTGTCCAAGGTGATGGCTTGACCGTTTTGGTTCAACGCCATCGGAATGACCATGGCCTTTTGCTGGCCCTCGGCGCCTACCATCCCGAGCGTCGATGCGTAGGGCATCCCATAAAGGATGTGGGAGGCCTGGATGTCGCCGATCGTCAGCTTGTCGCGCACCGCGGCCCACGATGCTTCTTTAGAGATGGTCACGTCGAGGCCGTACTTCTTGTATAGCCCCAGTTCGTACGCCATCACGACCGAGGCGCAGTCGGTCAATGGTATGAAGCCGATCTTGAGTTTGGTCGTCTCCGGCGTGTCGCCGGTTCCCGCGAACAACCCGCCCCGCAAGGGGGGCAGTCCGGCGAGCAGCATGCCGAGCGCGGTCACGCCCGCGGTCTTGATGGCGTCGCGACGAGTGAAGTTGTGCTTGGCCTTATTCGATTGATCCGATGCGTTCGACATGTCGTTCCGGGCTCCTTAGAAACTGGTTCCAACCTGCAGGTATAACCAATCCGACGCGTCGTTCGCGGTCGGAAAGTTCACGTCCACGTAGTCTCCTGGCATGAAGCGTCCATACCCGGCTTCGACCCGGACCTTCTCTTTCACCATCAGATAACCCACCAGGTCGATCTCTTGTCCGAGATCCGATTCAGTGTTGCCTCCCGGGGTTGTCCGAAAGACGGCCCCCGATGCCGCGTACCAGTTGTCGGTGTCTTCGGCGAGGGAGAACTTGTGATAATCCAGGCTGACGCCGGTGGTGGGGCTCGGTTTGGCGCTCAATGACAGCCTGATGTCCTGCATGTTCCGCCATCCCACGTAGTCCATAAATCCGTAGAAGGGATGGTTGGTGGGAAAGAGGTTCTCGAACGTCTCAAACTTGTCGTCGGTGCTGTCGCTATCTCCCGTGGCCCGGTCGTATTCGAGGCCGATTCGAGGTTTCATGGCAACCGGCACGGTGTAACCCGCTTTGAGCGCGATTGCGTACGCGGAAATGTCGCTCTCGGGCGTCGCGCCCCGCGCCGCCATCGTCCCGAACTGGTACGCACCCTCGCCGGTAAAGTCGATGGACTCACTGACCGCTTTCCCGTCCACGCGAAGGCCCGCCGTGGTCCGGCGCTGTCCGGTGGCGGCAGGCGCGGTGATGGCCGACGGCGTGGCGGCCCCGGTGGTATCGCGCAGATACATAATGTAGGGTTCCACGACCGCCACCGGCGTCTTCACGCTTCCGTAGACGCCGTAAAACTGTTGGGCGTCGTTATTGGACGACGCGAACGATGGGCTGGCCCCGGTGTTGGTCCCGTACACCTTCACGGATGTGGCCCAAACGTCTACGCGCGCGGGAGCCGTGACGTAGGCCAGACGGAGTCCGTCAAAGCTCCGCCCGACATTGTTCCATCCGAAATGCCCGACCAGACGATGCTCGCCGAAAAAGATCTCCTGTCGGCCGACCGTGAGGCTTGCGGTCCCCAGGTTCTTGATCGTGATGTATCCCTGGTGCAGATCCAGCAAATGGTCGTTGGACACGGTGGAGACTTCGCCGCCGAACTGTCGGGCATCCTGTATCTGGATGAACGCGGCTACGTCGGGCGTGACCTCGTAGTTCAGGTGAAGGCGAATCCTCGACGAGATGAAGCTCAATGTATCCGCGGCATTGGAGTTAAAGTCGGCATTATCCCGAAACTCGTACCGTTCCCGGACTTCGCCGCCGATGGTGACGACCTGGGCATCGAGCGCGCCGTACGCGCGCGGCGCCCCGGTCCCGACGGCCGCGAGCGCGGCCAGGACGGTTGGGGCGAGATATCTCACGGCGTGTTGCATCACGTTCCTCCTTCGGGTGACAAGTGAATAGTGATATCGAGTCAACGACGAACGCTACGATGCCTTCGCCAACGAAGCATCGGTTGCCGTAGACTGGGGCAACAAGTCTGCCGGCGGGCGCGCGTATTGGTCCAACAATTCGTACGTCCGCCGAGAGCGTTCGATCTCGTCGGACGTGCGGGTCTTTTTCCCGTAATAGAGTCCGAGCAACGGAGTGCGGATGATCAGCACCTTGTCGTCGAACAACACGAAGTTCGTCGGCATCTCCACGCCTTCGCGTCCGGAGAAGGCCAGGTCTTCGTGCAGCGCGATGCGCACGGAGATGCCGTCCTGCTGCTGGTGGCGTATCGTCTCGATCACCGTGGGGTCGTCCAGGTCCGCGCGTCGCAGCACGAAGATGCGGGAGATGGCGACGCCGCGGTGACGGGTGCGGATTTGATCGTGGTAGTACTTACGCTTTTGCACCTTACCGACCCAGTCCGTCACGTCCACCGAGTTCACGGCGCGGATCTCGCGCGTGCACTGGGCCAGACACTGTCCGGCCTCGAAGTAGTACTCGCCTTCGGTGAGCGGAATGGCGCCCTTGCTCAAGAGCGCCAGCACGTGGTGCGTGGTATCCATGACGGTCCGGCTTTTGACTAGGGCTTCGGGGTCTCGGACGCGTTCGAGCACCGAATCGATCCGGTGCGCGCGCGCCACCGCATCGAGCGCCCGGCGCTCGACCGCCGCGACGCGGTCCAAGATCAAGTGCACGGCGAGGGTCAACAACACGCCGACGCCGAACAGGATGTAGGCCTCGTGTTCGAGGCTTAGCGCAACATGAAAAATCAATGCTAACCCAGCGGCGACCACGAACTCGATGAATGTCCGCATAGCGACTCCCATTTGGGAGGTAGGAAAAGCAAGCAGCGTGCCGTAGCGGGATGGGCATTCCGTGGGGAGTTTTTCGGACAGGAACACAATCGTCGAACAGAAACGTCGCGGTTGTTCGACAAAAGCGCAGAGGCTCGTGCGCGAGCGGGAGGTGTGAGCGACCAAAGAAATGATCAAAGAAATACATTGACACTCTCCGTACCGCCGTGGTACAACCTGCCCAGGTATTGTGAGTGGTCAGAGGTCGAGTGAGTAAAACTACCGCAGCGCACGCAATTCCGCCTGCGGTTTTTTTTCGCCTCCGTTCGCTTCGTACCCCGGGAGGATTCCCGAGTTCGATGAAGGGAGGTGATTGCATATGGCAAAAGGAACAGTGAAGTGGTTCAACGGCAGCAAGGGCTACGGATTCATCACACCGGAAGAGGGTCGCGATGTGTTCGTGCACTTTTCAGCCATTCAAGGCGACGGATTCAAATCGTTGGACGAAGGTCAACAGGTTGAATTTGAGATCGTGAATGGTCCGAAAGGACAGCAAGCGGAAAAGGTCACCAAGATCTAACTGTACGCTCTGAACGGCGAGGGCCCGGGGACACTCACCCCCCGGGCTTTTTGTTTTTCTGAACGGACAAAAGGCGGGGACGTTGCGGCTTTCGTGGCCTTACGGGATGTGACTGAGCATCTGTCGCCACCGAGTGGACGTGAGCGCGCCCCGTCGAGCCGCCTGGTAGACCGACTCTGGGCGGACGCCGATCGATTGTGCTAATTGCCGACCGCTGCGCCCTAAGCACTCCACCCAGAGATATAGGTGGGCCCTTCGCGTGTCCGCGACATGGCTGACAGGCGTCCGCCACCCCGGATGGCCTCGCGCGTGATCTGCTGATCGCGACAGACCGCGGTGAGCAGGGACTCCAGCGTGACCGTCCGGTGCTTGCGCGCAGCGGTCTCTGCCTCGTCGAGCTGCCGAAGGACCTGCTCGAGAAACTCGGGCTGGCCGATGATCCGCTCATTAGGTGCAACGCTTCGCGACCGTGCGGGAGTTCGGAGACCAGTATCCAGCCGTCTGCGGTGCGGACCAAACCCAGACCGCCTCGAGTGGGGCCGGGAAGATCAGGCCGGGGCGCGGGCTGGGCGGCGGTGCAAGCGGGCTTCGGCCAGGTCGATGTCGCGCTGCACGCGCCGTAGGACTTCGTCGTTGATCACGTGCTCGTTGCGCAGGTGCAGAATGACGTCGCGCTCCGTCCGGAGCAGGGTGTGCGACAGGGTTTCATAGTCGGGGGCGAATAAGGGTCTCGGGGCATCGCCGTCGACCGAGCCGGTCAGCTTCAATTGGCGGATCCGGTCTTCGTACTCCACCCGCATGCGCTGGATCACGTCGGCGTTGATCGACGAGGACTGCGCCAACTCATTAAGCCGCGCCAAGGCGGCTTGATTGGCTTTCAGCCGGGCCTCGCGCTCTTCCCCATCCTCCGCCCCGTCGTCCGTGACGTCGAGCCAGCGAATCAAGACGGGGAGGCTCAGGCCCTGGACCACCAGGGTCGCGACGATGACCGTACACGTGAGGAACAGGATCAACGACCGGCCGGGAAACGGCGAGCCGTCGGCCAGGGTGAAGGGAATGGCCAGGGCCGCGGCCAGCGAGACCACGCCGCGCATGCCGGTCCACGCCACGATCATGACGTGCTGCCACGCCGGATAGGGATCGCGCTTGCGAAGAGCGGGAACCAGCCAACGCGGCACGTAGGCCGCAGGGTAGACCCACAGTAACCGGATCACGATCACCGCGAGACTGATGAGCAGAGCGTAGGTGGTCAGTTGGAGGACCGAATAGTCCGAGACCGCGTGCAGCACGTCCGGCAATTGGAGGCCGATCAGGATGAACACAAAGCCGTTCAACACGAAGCCGATAGTTTCCCACACCGGGCGCACCACCAGGCGCATCCTCGCCGTGGTAATTTCTGGCGAGCGCCAGCCCAGGTACACGCCGGCCGTGACCACGGCCAGCACGCCGGAGACGCCGAGGTGATCGGCTGACACAAAGGCCGCATACGGCGTCAACAAGGAGATCGTGGCCTGAATCGGCGGGTCATCGAGCCGCTGTTGAATGCGCGCCACCACGTGGCCGATGACCAGCCCGATCGCGATGCCTCCCGCAGCCACCGCCGGGAACCGCCAACCGGCTTCGGTCCACGAGAAGGTTCCGGTCACGACGGCGGTCACGGCGAACCGGTACGCCACCAGCGCCGTGGCGTCGTTCACCAGGCTTTCGCCCTCCAAGATCGTGATGATGCGCCGCGGAACGCGCAGGCGCTGCGTGATGGCGGTGGCTGCAACCGCGTCGGGAGGGGAAATGATCGCCCCCAACACAAACCCCGCGGCCAGGGGCATGCCCATCATGGAGTAAGCGAGCCAGGCGATCGCGGCGGTGGTGAACAGCACCAAGCCCACCGCCAAGAGCGAGATCGTCCGCAAATTAGCCTGAAAATCCCTCCACGAGGTAAACAGGGCCGCGGGATAGAGCAGCGGCGGCAGCAGGAACAGAAAGACCATGTCCGGATCGAGATGCACCGGTGGCAGCCCTGGGATCAGCCCGAACAGGGCGCCGCCGACGACCAGGACGATCGCCGGGGGCACGAGCATCTTTCGCGCGAGGGCCGACAGCGCGGCGACGCCGATCAGGAGCCCGATGATTAGTTCGATGACGTCAAGCATGCGCGTGCGAAGCGGCGCGAAATGGATTCAACGTGGCGGGCCATCGGTCCGCGGCAGCCGGTAGCCTACGACGACGGGGCCGATCGGGGTCAGACTTGACTTATTGACTTCAGTGATTGCGACTCACCCGCGTCACCGTCTGGCGCTTTTCCCGTGTCCGTTTGAACGCTTGGGGCGACGAGGCGTGCGGGTCTCCAGCCAACGTTTGAAAGAGAGTTGACTCTCGCCGGAAGGCCAACCTGCCAGCAACCCTTCGACGTTGATGTCTTCATCAAGGTCTTCCCAGTGAATGCCGTGCCCTTTCCCGATTAGGCGCCAGCGTTTGCGTTCGGTCGATGACGCGTGTTGCAATCGGGGAAACCAGGCCAACGGGACTGAGATGCTACGCCCGTCACTCAGGTCAACGCAGAGCGTATCGTCGGTGACCGTGACCTTTTGGGCCAAGGGGACTTCGATTTCAACGGCCGAAATACTCATTCCACTCCCGGATCAGTTTCGTTCGGTTGGTCCTCACGAGTCTTTCGATCCGCGCGATGTCCGCCCGTGAGAACCCGCCGCTACTCTGTAAGCGTATCGGATCGAGCCAGAATTTGGCAACCTTGTCGTCTCGCTCGATATGAATGTGCGGAGGTTCATTGTGGTCGTCCGCGTAAAAGAAGAACCGGTAGGGGCCAGACCTAATAACGGTTGGCATCTACCGGTTCCATGTCCACCCGACGATGTCCGTAGGCGCTTATCCCAAGGCGTTCAGCGCCGACCCCGCCTTGAACCACCCAATCTGCTGCGCCGTCATGCTGTGGTTAGCCTGGATCTTCACGTCCCCACTGGCCTTGTGGATGGTTACGTCCACGGGTTTGCCAGGCGCTAACGCCGACAGACCTGTGATGCTCACGCGGTCTTTTTCTTCGAACTTGTCGTAGTCCGCGGGATTCGCGAAGGTCAGGGGCAGGATGCCCTGCTTCTTCAAGTTCGTTTCGTGGATGCGGGCAAAGCTCTTGGTGATGACCACGTTCACGCCCAAGAATCGGGGGGACATGGCGGCGTGTTCGCGGCTGCTGCCTTCGCCGTAGTTTTCGTCGCCGATCACGATGGAGCCGATGCCTTGGGCCTTGTAGACGCGCGCGACGGCGCTGGGTGTCTTGCCGGTTTCGCCGCTTAACGCGTTGGTCACTTTGCCGGCTTCGCCGGTAAAGGCGTTGGTGGCGCCCAGGAACATGTTGTCGCTGATCTTGTCCAAGTGGCCGCGGTATTTGAGCCACGGGCCGGCCGGGGAGATGTGGTCGGTGGTGCACTTGCCTTTGGCCTTCAAGAGGATGGGGAGTTTGGCGAAGTCTTTGCCGTCCCATTTCGGGAACGGTTCGAGCAGAGCTAGGCGGTCGCTGCCGGGGGCCACGTCGATTTTCACAGCGTCGCCATTTTCGGCCGGGGCGATGAAGCCTTCTTCACCCTTGGCGAAGCCCTTGGCCGGCAACTCCTCGCCGACCGGGGGCTCGAATTTGATCTTGCTGCCGTCCTTGGTCGTCAGCGTGCCGGTCACGGGGTTAAAGTCCAATGTTCCGGCAAACGCCATCGCGGTCACGACCTCGGGGCTGGAGAGGAACGAGAGTGTTTCCGAGTTGCCGTCGTTGCGCGCGGGGAAGTTGCGGTTGAACGAGCTGATGATCGAGTTCTTCTCGCCTTGTTTGACGTCTTCGCGCTTCCATTGGCCGATGCACGGGCCGCAGGCGTTCGCGAGCACGGTGCCGCCCATGTCTTCGAACGTTTTCATGAACCCGTCGCGCTGCATGGTGTGGTAAATGCGCTCGGAGCCGGGGGTGACCAGAAATTGCGCCTTGGCTTTCAGCCCCGCCTTCAGCCCCTGGCGCGCGATGTGCGCGGCGCGGCTGATGTCTTCGTAGGAGGAGTTGGTGCAGCTCCCGATAAGGGCGGCGGTGAGCTGCATGGGGTAGCTCTTTTCCTTGGCCTCGGACGGGAGTTTGGAGACGGGGCGCGCGAGGTCCGGTGTGTGCGGGCCCACCACGTGCGGTTCCAACTCCGAGAGATTGATCTCGACGATCTGGTCGTAATACTTCTCGGGCGATTGCATGACTTCCGGGTCGGCCACCAATAATTCTTTGTTGGCCTGCGCCAGTTTCGCCTGGTCGGCGCGCTCGGTGATGTTCAGGTACGCCACCATCTTCTCGTCGAACGGGAAGATCGAGGTGGTGGCACCCAATTCCGCGCCCATGTTGGTGATGGTGCCCTTACCGGTGGCGGAAATCGTGGCTGCGCCGGGGCCGAAGTATTCGATGATCTTGTTGGTGCCGCCCTTGACCGTGAGCAGGCCGCACAGGTACAGGATCACGTCTTTCGCAGACGCCCAGCCCTGCAATTGGCCGGTGAGCCTCACGCCGATCAGTTTGGGATGCAGCACTTCCCAGGGCAGCCCGGCCATGACTTCGCCCGCATCCGCGCCGCCCACGCCGATCGCCAGCATGCCCAGGCCGCCGCCGTTGGGGGTGTGCGAGTCGGTGCCGATGATCAGGCCGCCGGGGAATCCGTAATTTTCCAGGACCACCTGGTGGATGATGCCGGCGCCCGGCTTCCAGAATCCGATGCCGTATTTGCTCGCAGCCGAGCGGAGGAAGTTGTAGACCTCTTTGTTCTCTTCGATCGCGCGATCGATGTCCGCCTTCGCGCCGGATTGGGCGCGGATCAAATGGTCGCAGTGCACGGTGCTGGGCACGGCCACGCGCTTCTTGCCGGCCTGCATGAACTGCAGCAGCGCCATCTGCGCGGTGGCGTCCTGCATAGCCACGCGGTCGGGCCGTAGCAGCAACTGCGCCTTCCCGCGCTCCCACACCTGCGTATCGAAATCATCCGCGTGCGAGACCAGGATTTTTTCGGCCAACGTGAGGGGACGGCCGAACTTCTTGCGGGCCTTGGGCGCGACCTCGGCCATTTTTTTATAGACCGCCTGCACGGATTGCAGCGACATATGGAACCTCCTTGAGTGATCGATGCTGAGAGTGAGCGGACACAACAGGGCACGCAGCCCCGGAGCGGCCATTCTAAGGAAGGCCCGCGGCACTGTCAACGGACCAATAGGCGTAGGCCTAGAGGCCCTGTATATGGGGTGCCGCGTGGCTGGAATCCTTGTCCGACCACGTGCACCCCTGTGAAATTTTGGCAACGTCCGGAACTGCCGCTATACTGAACGGCTGTTGGCCCAGGTGGTGCCGTACAGGGAGGAGCGACGATGCCGACGGAACTTGAAACCCTGATCATGAAGAGCTGCGACCTGCCCACGATGCCGGCCATCGCGGGGCGGGTGGTCAGCCTGCTGGCGGATGAGAACACCACGGCCGAGGCGTTGAACAAGGCGATCTCGGTGGATCAGGCGCTGGCCGCGCGGGTGCTCAAGATCGCCAACTCTTCGTTCTACGGATGCCGGCGCGCGATCAACACGATCAGCCAGGCGATCGTGGTCATCGGGTTTCAGACCTTGTCGAACGTCGTGTTCGCGGCGTCCACCAAGGACGTGTACAAGCGGTTCGGACTGGCCGAAAAAATGTTGCACGATCACTCCGTGGGCTCGGCGATGGCGTCCCACCATTTGGAGAAGGTGTCCGGACTCAAAAAAGGTGAAGAGGTCTTTACGGCCGGGTTACTCCACGACATCGGCCGGGTGGTCATGAACAACACGGATCCCGAGCGCTATTCTCAGGTCATGGCCACGGTGTACAACGAGGGCCGCGACGCGGTGGAGGTGGAACGAGAGGTGTTCGGGTTCACCCACGCCGAGGTCGGCGGCTTGGTCTTGCAGAAATGGAACTTCTCTCCGGAATTAGAGCACGTGGTGACCTATCACCACGACATTTCCAAACTCGATCCGAACGACCCGTACGTGCGTCGCTTAGGCGCGATCGTCAATGTGGCGGCCCATCTGTGCGACAAAGTGGGCATCGGCGTGCGCGCGCCCATGGAGGTGGACATTCTCTCGTTACCGGCCGCGGTGGAACTCAAACTGACCGAGGACGCGCTCGCCCAGATCGAAGACGCGTTTAAGAAGACGTACGACGCCGAACGCGCACTGTTCGGCTGAACCCCCGTTCCATCAGCCCGCACTCATTGGGGGCAGCGTCCTTTTTCCGAAATGAACGACGGAACAGGACGCTGCCCCCAACATTTACCCCCCCATGATTGCCGGAATGCCCGCGATGTCTAGTGGAGGCCGCGAACATGACACGAATATGACATCAGGATTGACAGGAGGGAGCGCCGAGACGTATCATTCGTTTGATGAATGATAATCATTCACAATATGAATTATTATATCAACCCCGGAGGCTGGCCTCGTTGATGCGGCAGGCGGTCGACGATCACCCGGTGGTGATTCTGACCGGAGCCCGCCAGGTCGGCAAAAGCACGCTGCTGCGGCACGAGGAGCCCTTCTCCACATGGCGGTATGTCACGCTGGACGATTTCGACGCCCTCCACCGGGCCGAGCGGGACCCGGCCGCCTTGTGGGCGGGCGTTGACCGCGTGGTGTTGGACGAAGTGCAGAAGTCGCCGGCGCTCTTGTCGGCGGTCAAACAGGCCGTGGATCGACGGCGCCAGGTGGTTCGATTCGTGCTCTCGGGCTCCGCCAATTTGCTGCTGATGCGGAACGTGAGCGAGACGCTCGCCGGTCGCGCCGTCTATTTCACGCTGCTGCCCATGGCGCTGGGCGAACTTTACGGCCGCCCTGATTCGGATCTCCTGCGTGGCGTCTTGCGAGGCGTGTTCCCGCGTGAGCGGAGGATCGACACCGACGAGTCACCCGTGTTCCACATGTTGCGCGGATTCATGCCGGCCCTGACGACCCTCTCCGGCACCGCGGCCGTGCTTCGTTGGTGGGAGGGGTACGTGGCGACCTACCTGGAGCGCGATCTGCGTCAGTTGTCCCAGGTCGATTCCCTGGCGGACTTCCGGCGCGTGATGGAGGCGCTGGCGCTGCGTAGCGGCCAGATGCTCAATCAGACCGAGGTCTCGCGCGATACCGGAGTCAGCCAACCCACGGTGCATCGCTACCTCAATCTCCTGGAAGCCTCCCACCTGCTAGTCCGCATCCCGGCGTTCGCCAGGAGTCGGACCACACGACTGATCAAAACTCCCAAGCTGTATTGGACCGATCCCGGACTCGCCGCGTACTTGGCCGGTCACCACGAGGAGCGGACACTGTCGGCCTCGCGGGAAGCCGGCGGCCTGTTCGAAACGTTGGTGCTGCTCCATCTGCTCGTGGCGGTGCAGGCCTGGCTTCCGCGGCCGCGCCTCTTTTACTGGCGAACGACCACGGGGCAGGAGGTGGATTTTGTCATCGAGCACGCGCGAAAACTGCTGGCCATCGAAGTGAAACTCTCCGCCACGCCGCGATATAGCGATGCCGCGGGGTTACAGGCATTCTGTCACGAGTATCCCGAAGCCGTCGGCGGACTGCTCATCCACACCGGTCGTGAGGTCACCCGCCTGGCGGAGAACATCGTGGCCGTGCCCTGGCACCTTCTGGGGTAGGGAGTGCGGCGCCCTCACCACGGCTGTTCGATGGCCTCGCAGTTTTCTCTTGCACTCGTTATCCAGTTCGAGATGTAGGATCGAGCATTCCATTGACGGTGGCGTACCTCCCTCCACCCGGAGCATCTCAAGCGTACGCGTCAGCCGTGAGTATACGTAAGTCCGTTTATCTCGCGTCCCTCGCGCAGCGAAAGCCTACGTCGTAGCCGGTGTGCCAGTCCGTGTCGCGGTCGTTGATCGCGAACAGCTCGGGCGCGTGGCGGTTGGCGGCGCGGGCAAAGGGCACGGCCGGCGCGCCCCAGGAGCCGCCGCGCAACACGTGGTATTTCTGCCCGTACGCGGCGCGCTCCACGGTGTTGCCGGGGTACCGCTCGTACCAGGAACTGGTCCACTCCCACACGTTGCCAATGAGATCCTCGACGCCGTACACGCTCGCGCCCTGCGGGTAACTGCCTACGGGTTTGCTCCACGCCAAGCCACTCTCCATGGTATTGGCCCGCTCGCGCGAAAACGTCGGGCCCCAGGGGTACGCCGCGCCATCCGGCCCGCGCGCGGCTTTTTCCCACTCGGCTTCGGTCGGCAGGCGCTTGCCCGCCCAGGTGCAGTAGGCCTCCGCATCGTAGTAGTCCGTGTCGCCCACCGGGTGGTTGGGTTCCTTGTTCAGCGCGTCGCGTTCGCGCCAGGGCGCGGGTTGGTACGCGGAGCCGACGGCCTTCACGTATTCGCCGTATTGCGCGTTGGTGACTTCGTATTTGTCGATGAAGTACGCGGGCACGTGGACCTGGTGACGAGGTGTTTCGTCCACGCCGACTTCGATGCCCAGCGCCCCGTCGGAGGCGTCACTACCCATCCAGAAGGGACCGGGGGGTATTAAGACCATACCCGGCGGAGGGGCGAGGGGGTGAGGGGGTGAGGGGGTGAGGGGGTGAATGGAGCAGGACACGGCTAAAAAGGCCACAAATCCACAAACGGTGAATGTGCGCATGGGGAGGTCCTCTTTCCGTCGGGGCATCGTGGAAGCTACTTCGTAATGGTCCATTTCCCTGGCTCGTCGATCATACAGACGAGCTGAGCGAGTACGTGATCGTACACCTGGTCAAGCTCTCGACAGGTGACGTTATCAAGATACCGGCATCGCTTGGCGAAGTCGATCCATACTTGCGTTTCGCATGCTTCACCCTCTGCGTCGGTTAGCTTCGCCACAAACGCCGCTGGGTAACGGCGTTTGCGCCAGGCTTCAGCCAGATTAGCACACACGGATCGCGACGAACGGCGCATCTGATCGACCAGGGAATACCGTTCTTCCGGAGGAAACGATTTGGTCGCCTCATACACGCGCATCGCTGCCTCCATCGCGCCTTGATACACCCGCAGCTCGCGGTGATTCCCTATTCTCGGAGAACCGCTTGTCGGTCTGGTCTCCCCCTCGCCCATTCTCCCCCTCACCCCCTCGATCATTTCGCGCATCTGAAGCCGAAATGCGGGTGGTCCCAGAACGGGGCGATGGCGTGGCGATTGGCGGCGCGGCTGAACGGCAACGCGGGGGTGGTCCACGCGCCGCCTTTGAGGACGCGATATTGTTCGCCGAAATCGAGCCGCTCCAGCGTGCTGCCCGGATACTTCTCATACCATGACGCGGTCCACTCCATGGCGTTGCCGGCCATATCGTACACGCCGTACGGGCTCACGTCATCGGGATGGCTGCCCGACGCGGCGGTATCCCCGCGCGAGGAGTCCTGCAAGACCGCGGCGCCTGGTCGGTAGTCATTGCCCCACGGCCAGATGCGGCCGTCGGGTCCTCGCGCGGCTTTCTCCCACTCGGCTTCGGTCGGCAGGCGTTTCCCGGCCCACCGACAGTAGGCGTCCGCGTCGTTCCAGGACACATCCACAACCGGGTGATCGTCATGCGGAGGCCTGCCATCGGGCCACATGCGCGGGGCGCGATGTCCAGTGGACGCGACAAACGCGGCGTACGCGCCTTCGCTCACTTCGTGCCGATCGATCCAAAACGCGCTGAGGGTGACGCGACGTTGCGGCGTTTCATCGACCCCTTGTTCGTACCACGCCAGCGTCGGACTGGGCGCGCTGCCCATCAGGAATGGTCCGGAGGGAATGAACACCATTCCTAATGGACCGAGGGGGGGAGGGGGAGAAGAGACGAGGGGGGGAACCGGGGAGGGGGAGAGCGGGGGATGAGAGCAGGAGAGGAGAACGACAGCTAGAAGAGCGATGAAAAGACGGTGGGGGGAGCCGGGGAACTGGGGAATCGGCGCAACGGTGGAAAGATGAGCCGGAGAGCCGGAGACGCGGGGAATCGGTTCGACAACGACTGATTGTTTTTCTCGCTTCTTCACCGTTTCTCCGGCTCCCCGGCTCCCCGGCTCAATCACTTCGCGCACCTGAACCCCAAACTCCGATGCCGCAGGTCCGGCGGTTGCGACAAATTGCGGTTGGTGGCGCGCGACCAGGGTTCGGCGGTGAGCACCCACGCGCCGCCGCGCGCCACGCGCATCTGTTTGCCGAAGGCGCCGCGGGTGAGGGTGTTGCCGGGGTAGGGCTCGTACCAAGACGCGGTCCACTCGGCCACGTTGCCGCACAAATCCAGCACGCCGTACGGGCTGGCGCCGTCCGGGAAACTGCCGACCGGGGTGGACCACCGCAGGTCGGTTTCCATGGCGTTACAGCGCGCGGGGTCGAAGACGGTGCCCCACGGCCAGGGACGGTTGTCGTCCCCGCGCGCCGCGCGTTCCCATTCGGCTTCGGTCGGGAGGCGTTTCCCGGCCCATCGGCAGTAGGCGTCCGCTTCCTCCCAATTGACGTAGCAAACCGGATGCTCTTCCTGGCCGGCCGGCGGCTTGCCGTCCACCCACGAGTAATACTGGGCGTCGTGGGGATCGGCCGGGCTCGGACGCCCGGTGGCCGCGATGAAGCGGTGGTACTGCGCGTTGGTGACTTCGTGCCGGTCGAGGAAAAACGAGCGCAGGCGAACCGCGTGTTGCGGCATCTCATCCACCCCGATTTCAAACCCCACCCTGGCCTCGTCGCCGCGGCTGCCCAGATGAAACGTGCCGCCGGGAATCACGACCATGCCGTCGGGCGGTTCCCCAGGACCGTGTTGCACCAGTAATGCCGCGGCCGCCACCACGATGACCACGGCGCCAACCGCGAGCCAACCCTTATCCACGAGCCGGTTAGTGGGCGTGAGCCGGTCGCGCCGGTGTTTCCGATGCCAGCCGGACCGCGCGTTTGGCGGCCTCTTCCAATCGACCGGACGTCAAGCCCTGTCCGAAGCCCGCCAGCAACTGTTGGATCTCCGGAGGCGGGGCCGAACCGATGCCGATGGGCGCGATCTGGTCCCGCCCTCCCGCGCACCACGTCCCGTTGGGTAAACCGACATTCATCTGGCGGTTCAAATTGCGGTTGGCGTTGCCCATGTAATAACAGGTGGACATCACCACGCCGTGGCAGCGCAAATTACACCGAAACACGCCGTACGGTTGGCCCGGGGCATCGCCCCCGATCGTTTCGGTGTAATACCAGACCGGTCGGTCCGCGGTGACTCCCTCGACGCCGGAGAACACGTTGGATTTGGGATCCGACGACAGTTCCGTGCCGGTACTGGAGGGGTTGGGGTTGGCGGTCGCGCCTTCGATACACGCCACGTCTCCGCCCGTGATGTTTTCGTCGCACCGGCGAGCGCCGGTGTAGGTGGATGGCCCTGGGGGCGCGAAGTTGATCAAGTGCGTGTCGCTGACCCCGTCGGCCACGCCGTCTTCGTCATCCGGCGGGAGGCCGGCCGGGCAACCGGTGGTGCCGCCGATGCACCCGGTTCCGTCGCCGAAGATCGTGTTTTGCGCCTGCACATTGCTGTGGACGTTGTAGTGGCATTCGTGGCACAACGCACCGGTGCGTTGCAGATGGTACATGTGCAGATTGGATTCCCAACTCAATTGGGTCGGCGGGAACTGCCCACCCGCGCCGTCATTCGGGTCTCCCGGGACGCCGAAAAAGTTGGTCCAGCTCGCATCCTGCACGCCGCTGGGGTTCAGGAACGGGTCAAACGCATTGCGGTCATGGCACTGAAAGCATAGGAGGAACTTGTCCCAATGGGACGAACTGAATCCGTCGTTAGGGAAGCTTCGGTTCGAGTTGGCGATGTCGGTATTGTAGGGCGCGCGGAGAATACGAATGTAGTTGGATCCATGCGGGCCAATGGGGTGTTGGCTCCGCTCGCCGTCATAATCCTGCGCAATGCCGAGGTTCCGCACGTCTCCGGGCCGCACGGTGTTGCTCTCCGTGATGGGACCGAGGAAGCGGGACTGCACCACGGTCTGTGACCCGCTGGTGCCGTAGGCGTTGTAATAGTCGTTGTTGTGGCAGTCCGTGCATTGGATCGTGATCTCATGGGCCGCGCGTCCGGCGGACCATGCTTGGAGTTGTTTGGTCAACGCGTCGGTGCCGTTGCGGCCGCCGGCGACCACGGGGTGGAAAGACTTGTGAGCGCCGGGCCCCACGCGCCGAGTCGGATCCGTCGGCCACGGGTCGCCAAGGACATAGCTGGCATCGGGTCCGCCTTGACGTTCGCGTTCAAGCCGCCCATACGTCGCGAATTCCAATCGCTTATTCGAGAACCCGGACAGGCTAAATCGGGGGTTGCTCGGGGCGGATTGCGGGTTCGAGCGGAACGAAAAATTGAGGCTGCCCAATGAGTATTTGGTATCGTCGGGGTATCGATCGCCGTTAAAAATATTGGTGTAGCTGTTGCCGTGACAGCGGAAGCAGACTTCGTAGACATACGGCCGGTTGAGGTCCGCGGAAGTGGTCTCGATGACCTGGGCGTCGTAGGTGATGCCCTTGATGCCCCGCAACCGGTTGTCTCTGACCACCTGGTGCGGGTTGTGGCAGTCCACGCACTCGATGTGCGCGGTGTCCGGCGTGCTCACGCCGGGAGCGGCTTCGTTGTTCGCGGGCGGTGAGGGGCTGTCGAGTTCCACGCCTTCTTGGGAGCGCGCGGTGAACACGGGTTCGTGGCCCTGGTTGAACTGCAGGTTCATGGCGCTGCCGCAGCGAGGGAACGTCGCGCAGTTCCCGATACCGATGTCTTTGGCGAATTCGCTGTAGACGTCGGGCGCGGGCCGCCCCGTGCCCGCGACGAACCTGGGGTTGGCGCCGGAGGTGGGGTCGCCCGCCACCAAGGTGCCCACGGCGGTGGGCGTGGTGTTGGGCGAGTGGCACAAATAACAGGTGGCTTCGATGCCGTCCGTGCCTTGCGCGTTCACGCCCTCGCGGTGTAGGCGCTTGGCACCTTGGATGGTGTGCGGGTCGTGGCAGTTGCGGCAGGCCACTTCCGAGACCGTATGGCTGCCGTCGAAGTCATATCCCGAGTTTTCGTTCGACGGGTCGTTGTTGACCAATGGGTATTGGCTGCGGACTGCGGTGGAAATCGCATGGGTGTTGTCAATCCAGCGGGGTTTGTCGTGGCAGAACAGACAAATGATCTGTTCGGTGGGGTGGTTCTTGGTCGGGTCCGGGTTGTTGATCTCGTTGTGGAACCAGTTGGCGCGCAGGAACTTGGGGTAATTGACCTGGTGCGGATTGTGGCACGACGTACACTGCACCGAGTCATACGTATTGGTGTCGTTGCCCGGATAGCGCCGCGCGGGCGAGATCGGGGTGGGATCGCTGACCTTCCTAGACGGCGCCGTCAGCGCCGGGCCGGGGTCCACCAGTTCCGGGTCTTGGATGAGTAGAGTCGAATCGAACGTGAAGGAAATGGGGTGGTCGTTGCGCAGATCCAATCCGAGACGACGCGTATCGCCGGTGAGGTCGCCGCTGCCGCGGGGAATGGTGCCTCCCGGTCCGAGAGCGCCGGTCATGGGAATCTGGCCCAAGTATCCGCCGCTGCCCGGCGCGTTGAGCGTGTTGCCCAGCGCCACGGTGCCGTCGTGGCAGGACAAACACAGGCGCGAATACCCGGTGGGCCGTCGGCCCGCCGCGTCATTGAGCGTGCCTTCAAAGGAAAAGCTCCAGACCTGGTCGTAGAGTTGGTAGGTGCGCGAGGCTTGGTAGTCCAGGTTGCGGTTCCAGAGCGGCGCCTTGAACTCCCCGCCGGTGACGCTGGCGCCGTGCGGGGTATGGCAGAACACGCAGATTTCGCTGGTGCCGGCCGGCGTGGACTGCGCGTCGCGCGAGGTGCCGGGACGCGGGAGCACGCCGGAAGAGAGCAATTGCGCCGGATCGACCGACGACAGGTTGTGTTTGGTGTTGGTGATGTCTTCCAGAACCTGTTGGCTCGGTGGCGGAGGCGGCGGGGGCGGGGGTTGGGCGTGGCCGGTGTGCGGCCATGCCACGACAGTCATCGCAGCCGCTGCGCCTGCGGCCAGAACGTATCGGAGCCATCGCGCGTTCGTCATGCCAACCTCCAGTTGAAAAGACGAGCCGGGGAGCCGGGGAAACGGAGAAACAGCGGAACAACGGGGGCGTAAATTTGTCGGGATCTGTTTCACCGGTTCCCAGGCTCCCCGGTTCCCCGGCTCGTCTGTTCTCCGTCCGCCAGCAGCCGAAACACCTGCACCCGGGCGTTGTACGTGTCGGCCACGTAAATCCGGTCCCGCCCGTCCACGGCCACGCCGGTGGGCAGCCAGAACGCGCCTTCGCCAAGGCCCGCGTTCCCGAAGTTCATGAGTAATTCCCCATCGGGATTGAAAATCTGCACCGTGTCGTACAATCCGTCCACGACGTACACATTCCCGTGTTGATCCAGTCCCACGCCCTTGGGCTTGGAAAAACTGCCCAGGGTGGCGCCCAACCGGCCGATGGACCGCACCCAGCGGCCGTCCGGTTCCAATACTTGCACGCGGAAATTCATGGCGTCGGTCACGTACAACCGGCCCGCCCCATCCACCGCCAGGTGCGTGGGGAAGTTAAATTGTCCTGCCTCCGGACCGCGCGTCCCGAATTCGGAGCGCTTGCGGCCGTCGCGGCCGAACAGGAGGATTTTGTGTCCGCCGGCATCGCTCACGTACAACACGTCGCGGCCCGGGTGGTACGCGATGCCCGAGACCCGCACCGCGTCGTCATCCGCCACGAACTCGCGTTGGTACGCGCCGCGGCGGTCGAACACGACCACGCGGTTCATCTGCGAATCCGCCACGTACAACAGCCCATCGGCGTCCTGAGTCACCCCGGTGGGCGAGAGCAGCCGGCGTCCCTTATCCAGGCGAAAGAATTGTTGGTACGCGCCGTCCGCCGCGAATCGGTGCACGACTTGCAACCCCGTGTCCGTGACGAACAGGTCGCCGGCGTCGTTCGTCACGAGGGCGAACGGACGGATCATGCGAACCGGCGTTTCGGAATCTTTCCCGACCAAGCGTTCGAACAGGCGCGTGAAAAATCCCTTGCGTTTTTGCGACGCCTCGGGCTGGGTAAGGTCTTTGACGTATTCGATCCGCGGAGGGTCCGGGGGGAGCGGCCACACGCGAGCCGCGACGGGCGCAACGGGCGCGGGCGGCGCGCCGGCGCAGGCCGCGAGCATCAGCGCGGCGCAGACCGACGTTGCGGCGGATATCCAGGGTGAGCGGTTGCGAAGCGTCATCGGGGTTCCCAGTCTACCGCAACGCGATTCCACATTGCATCACCTCAAAACGAGCGCGAGGCCTTGGCAAACGCGGTCTGATTGAGTTGCCGATCCGCGGTGCGCGTCTCGAACGTGAGCCGGTAGTCCGCGCTCAGCGACAGCTTCCCGATATAGTACGAGAACAAGGCGCCGCCTTCGGTGCGGGTGACGTCTTGTTGGTTGCCCGCGTAGCGTTCCCATGATTCCTTGGCGTTCAGGTCCAGCGATCCGTTCCGCACAATATACGACAACCAGCGCACCTGGATAAAGCTGGTGGATTTGTTGTCGTAATCCAGTTGCGACTGTTGTTCATAGGTATACCCGACCGTGGCGGCCACGCCGCGGCCGGTCTCGTACGTGTCGGTGGCGCTTAGCAACAGGACGTGGTTGGAAAACGTCCGGTACTGAGTGACTGCGTAGGAGGCCAGGGCGGAAACGACCATGAAGTCTCCGGTGAGAAACAGATTCTGCGGCGCGCTGCTGGTGGCCGTCACCTGCGCGCGATGGTCGACTTGATCGGAGGCGTCGGTCCCGGCGGTGCGATGCCGAATGAGGGACAAGGCGTAGTCTCCGGAGAGCGCGACCACGCGCGTTTGCGTGTTGCTGAGGCCCGCGGAGAAGGTATTGGTCAAATCGCGCGAGGTGCCGGCGGAGGTGTTCAGCTTGTTCTCGCTGTAGTTGCCTTGGTACCCGAGGCGATAGGTGACCAGTGTGAGGGTCTTTAAGTAGTTTGCCCCGTACCCGTAACTCTGATACAGGCTGCGTACGTCGCTGGCGCCGCTGACCTCGGTCAGGCCGATGGAGGCGGTGGCGTTCGTCGACAACCCCAGGAACGGGCGGTAGTTGGCGCTCGCGAACGCGTAGTGCGAGTCGGTGAGAGAATCGCGCAGGTCAAAACGCGCCAGGCGGTACCCCGCGGAAATGTCCAACTCCTGAAGCGGCCGCAAAGCGGCGGAGCCTTGAGCCAGGTGCCGGACGAACGGGTCTTTGTAGTAGTCGTAGGTTCCGCTCAAGGACGTTTGCAGGCTGGGCCGATAAAACACGCTGGCGCCCGCGCTGCGTTGTAGCAGCGTGCCCGGCGTGACCGAGCCGATGGTCGTGACGTTGGACGAGTAGTTCACGCGGGTGGCTGCGGACAAGGCCGGCGTCACCTTGGTGTCGGTCGAGGCCGTGATGGTGTGGCTGGTGTTGTCCGCGACTTCGCCGGTGAGTTCCGAGAGCTGATACCGCGCAAAGAAACGCGTGTTCCCGGCTTGTCCGTCCGTGTCCAACGCCGCGGCGCGGGTGGTTTGGCCCGTTGCATTGCTCAACGACGCCAGGCGCGAGTCGGTTTGCACGTCGGTCTGCGACAGGTTCAGCCGCAGACGGGGCAGGCGCTTGAGCGGGAAGTCCCAGGTCAGGTTGTACGTGGTGTTGACGGAGACCGGCCCGTAGGTGTCGGGCCGAAACGCCTCGTTGTCCTGGGTGGTGCGTTGGGCGTAGAGCGAAATCGGCGTCTGACGCGGTAGGAAGTTGAACCCGAGGTAGTAATCCTTCACGACCAGGTCCTGCGATTTTTCGTCGTTGACACGCGCGACGTCGTCAACCAGTGAAATGTTGGCGATATAACTTCCCACGTTGGGGTGATACAGGCTGCCCGAGCTGCCGAGTTGATACCGTTGTTGGAGACCGCTGGTGCGTGCGGGCGTCAGGTCCGTGCTCAACACGCGATGGTCCCAACGCGACCACCGGGTCGTTAATTCCGCCACCCCGTGCCACTCAATAGCGGGCGCGGGTGTTGCCGCGAACAGGATGAGGCTGATTACGGCGAACGCGCCCGGCCCGAACCGCGCGGCACGGCCGCGGGTGTGGAGCGACTCCGCGCGCCGAGGGTTCATCCGGCGCGCCGGGATGGGGCGGCGCGCGCTCATGGGGCGGTGGACGACACCTCCACCTTGGCGCGGCGGCGAAGGTCGGCGAGCCACTCCGCGCGCACGCGGGTGGTTTCCGCCAGACGTAGTTCCTCGGCCAGTCTCGGTTTGTTGACCTCTTCCCACGCCAAGGCTTTGGCCGCCTGTTTCTCGTCCACGCGATACACCGCGTACCCGTACAGGGTGCGGACCGGCTCGCTCACGCCGCCCACGGGCAAGGCGAAAATTACCGCGTCTTGGTCATGCTCCAAACGGCCGCGATGGACCCAGCCCATGTCGCCGCCGGATTCGCGGGTGGCGGCATCGTCCGACTGGGCCTTGGCCAGGTCGGCGAATGATTTTTTCCCGCGAGCCTCCTTGGCCAGGCTCGCGGCGCGTTGTTTGGCCGCCTCCCACTGCGACGAGCTCCCGCCGGGATCAACCGCGATCAAGAGCTGACGGTATCGGACCTGTTCCGGTAGCACGAACCGCGACGGGTCCGCGTCGTAGTAGGCTTTCAGCGCGGCGTCGGTGACGGCGACCTTATCCGTCACGGCCTTGTCCGTCACCCGTTTGACCAGCAGAAAGCGTTCCACCCCGGCGCGGATATCGGATTCCGACAGGCCGGATTGCGATAAGGCGCGGGTGTACTGCGCGGAATCCGTGAACCGGCGTTTAATCTTGGCGGTTTCTTCATCCACCGCGGCCGGGGCGATCGTAATTTTTTGCCGCTTGGCTTCCTGGACCATGAGTTCTTCCTGGATCAAGTCCTCCAGGGCCTCGGCCCGCAGCGCCTGGCGCCGCGCATCAGACAACGTGCCGTGCCCGGCCATACGCGGCACCTTCTCGTCCACCGCGCGGTCCACCTGTGCGAGCGTGATGGCCACGCCGTTCACCGTGGCGGCAAGGGGCTCAGCCGCAAGACCCGCGGCGGCAAAACACGCGGTTGCCAGCACCACGGTCGGGACCAACACGCGGTTCGTGACGGCGGGTCGCGAACCGGCCCGACGCACGGTGCGCGGTGCGTCGCCACATGGCGCGGACGGGCCCGCCAGAAGCGGTTTCGCCCAGGCCGAAACCTGGGCGAATGGACTCTGAACAAGGACCGCGAAACCGGCCGGGGCCGTTGCCGACCCCGGCCGCTCCGTTATTTCTGGTGGCACGTGAGGCAGATCAAGCTTCCTTGATTCGGTTCGTGGTTCAAGTTGCGCGTGGCGCCGGCCGCGACCGTGACGTTGCCGTCCGCCGGAGCCCCGACGTCACTTGGGGTGCTGGGAAGACGTAGGAAGGTGGTCCGGGGCGTGTGGGGGTTGTGGCACGAGGCGCACTCCACCCAATCCACAGTGGTCCCGCTGCTGGTGCCCCCGCTGTTATAGAGCCGGACGCGGTCACGGCTATCCGGCGGCATCTGAGCCCCGGTTCGGGAGACGTATCGCACGTTGCCGCCCGCAGACAAGGTGGTGGAGCCGGCCAGGGCGTCGTTAAACTGCGGGTCCGCGCTGGGCATACGAACCGAGATCGGATGATCGTCGGTCAAGTTCCGGCTCAAGTTCGGGAACGGTTCCATCCCGGCGCCGCCCACAAAGTCATTGAGCCCGCCGTTAAACCCGCCTCCGGATGGGGAAGCCGGACGGTCTCCTTCGCCAAGAGACTCGGTGCCGTCCACGCCCGGGCCGGTAAACGACAGGCTGGTTAAGCTGGTTCCGGGGGAGTTCCCGCTGAGGGGGTTGCGGTTACCTGGGGCAAAGCCGCCGGACCCCGGAGCATTGATCAGGGCGTCCAATGCGATGGTCCCGTCGTGGCAGGACAAACACGCCAAGGACACGCCCTTGGGGCCCGCGGATGCGGAGCCGAGGTCATTATCGAAATTGGGTGAGGTATAGACCGTAAACGCGCCGGTCCCGCTCGTTGCCGAAGGCGGCAATGCGCGGTTCCACAACGGGGCGCCGCCGCCGGCCACGTCGGTCCGCCCGCCGTGCGGGGTATGGCAGAACACGCAGACCTCGCTGGTACCGGTGGATAAGATGTCGGTGTTGGCCGCAAGGTTGTGTTTGGTTTCGCGGACGTTTTCCGTACAACTCGGCGTGCTGCCCGTACCGCAATGGACCGCCCACGCGGTGCTCGCCGCCCATACGGCCACGGTCGTGACCGCGGCCAGTGCGATGAATCCTCCGATCCGAACTGCCTTCATACGCGTCTCCTTCTGGTCGGTGAAACCGTCGGACTCGCCTAATTGGTTACCGACGGTTGGTCCATCCGCGGCCGGTCGCTGCCCGTGCGGTCGGCTTCGGATAGATATTGATAAATGTTGATCCGCTTGTTGTATTGGTCCGCCACATAGATGCGATTGTGTCCATCCACGGCCAGTCCCGCTGGCAACCAGAACTGCCCGCGTCGGGTGCCCATTTCGCCGAAGAACAACAACAATCGGCCGTCCCGGTCAAAAATCTGGACGTTGTTGAAGGCCGCGTCGCTGACGTAGATGTGGCCTTCGCTGTCCACGCCGATGCCCTTGGGTTTGGAGAATTGGCCGAACCCGGTGCCGATGCCGCCGAACTTGGAGAGGAACTTGCCGTCCGCGTCGAAGATCTGCACGCGGAAGTTGAACGAGTCCATGACGTAGACCTTGCCCTCGGCGTCGGTGACCACGTTGGTCGGGAAGTTGAGCTTGCCGTCTTCGACGCCGCGGCCGCCGAATTCAAAGAGCACATTGCCGTTGGTCGCGTCGAACACCGTGACCTTATGGCTCTGGGTGGCGGTGCTGCCCGTGCTGACCACGTACACGCGTTTGAGCGCGTCGTTCACGGCCACGCCCACGGGTTTGTCCAGTTGGCCGCGCAGACCCATCGCCAGTACAAATTCGCCTTTCTCGTCGTACACCACCACGCGGTGTTGCGACACGTCGGTCACATACACGCGGCCGTCCGCGTCGGTGGTGACGCCGCGGGGATTGATCAACAGGCCGGGTCCGTCGGTGCCCAGGATGAAGAAGTCCTGGCCGGTTTCATCGAACACCAAGACCTTGCGCCATGCCGAGTCCGCCACATACACGCGACCCTTGCGGTCCGCGTGCACCGCGTACGGCTTGCCCAGCGCGGCGGTCTGCGCTTCCCCGATAATCGAGGATTTGAGCCGTTGCGAGAACGACGTGGGCCGGACATCCGCGGACGACGAGAGGCTCTTCACGAACTTGATACGCGGCGTCTCCGGCGGCAACGGCCAGACTAAATCCGGCTCAGGCCGTGGCGTGGAGGCGCAGGCGGTTAGGAGGAGCAGGAGCGAAAGAGCGAGAAGGGACGAGCCGGGGAGCCGGGGAGTGGGGGAGTGGGCGAAGAGACGGTGGGGAGGTGGGGTGAACCGGCGGTGGGGTGAAAAAGCGGACGGATCACTCCCTCGGTCCTTTCCCCGGTTCTCCGGTTCCCCGGCTCTCCGGTTCGTCATCTTCATTTCGTTCACTTCGCGTGGCACGTTAAACACAGCGCGCTTTCGCGGTTCGAGGTTCGTAAAAACGGGTCACGGCCCTGTTCGTTGCGTTCATCCGGATCGTGCGGGTCGTGGCAGGACGCGCATTGCACCTTGTCGCCTTCGAAGGTTTGGATACCGTTGGGAAACATGCGGCCCCCGTCCGGCTTCAGCGTGGTGGGCTGATTAAATCCGGGGTCGAGTTGCATCGACGGGAACGGGATCGAAAACGGGTGATCGTCGCGCAGATCGCGGGTCAGGTACCGAATCGACGCGTCGTGCGCCCGGCCGATGCCGCCGTACGCGCCTTCTTGTCGGTTGTGGCACTTACCGCAACTGTCGCTGCCCGGCGAGCCGTCTAAGTCCATCTTGTAGTGCGTGCCCGCGTCCACGATGGCGTGGTACTTGGGTTTGTTGCGCACCGCGTCCACCGCCACCGTCCCGTCGTGACAGGACAGGCACGCCAGGGAGATGCCGTCCGGCGCATCGACTTTGGAATCAAAATTGGGCGACGAGTACATGAGGTACCCGCTCTGGGCCGGCAGCTCGCGGTTCCACAAGGGCGCGGTGCCGTCCGCGTTGTGCGGCGTGTGGCAATACACGCACACTTCTTGGTAGTCGTTGAACGTGGCGCCGGTCATGGGACCGGTCTCCGTGCCGTACCCGCGCATATTCAGTCCCGACAAGTCGTGCCGGGAGCCTTTAATCGAGTTGGCGAACGCGATCGCCAAGGGCATGGCGGCGATCGCCACGACCGCGAGAACGACGATTCGACGCGGGCCATTCATGTTGTCTGTCAATCGCCGGGCGATCGACCCCATGACCGTGACGCACCTTGCCGGTCCTGAGGACGGGCACGCCTCAGACGCTACCGGTTAAGACCGCATGGAGTGGGAAAAATTCCCAATTGCATCGCACCCGTCGGGCGAAATTCCAAATTGAAATCCGCCGGTTAAAAGAAGCCCAAATATAGGGAAGGGCGGCGGGTGAAGTCAAGCAAAATTGCGGCGGTGCGCGTTCGTTGAAACCCGCGGAAGGCCTTTGTTATACTGCGCCGATGCCTGTCGCTGGAATGTCTCGCGAACGGGTCCAAGAAATTCTGGGTGTGACCGCGGCGACGGCGTCGGTGTTTTTGGCCGTCAGCCTCCTGTCGCACACCTCGGCGGACCCGTCGCTCTTTTCTACGTCGCGCGATCCGGTGCACAACTTGGCCGGTCGGGTCGGCGCGAACCTGTCGGAAGCCCTATTCCAATTCGGGGGCGCTGCGGCGTACCTCCTGCCCTTGGTTGCGGCGTTGGCCGCGTGGCAAGGCATGGCGCGTAAACGCGCGCTCTGGACCTGGCGCGGCGCGGGTCTCGGCGTCCTGGCGGCCGTGTCGATCGCGACCGTGACCGAACTCTATTTGCCCGAGGGAGACATCTACGGCGGCGGCATCCTGGGCGCGGTCGTCTCCGGCCTCTTATTGGGCGCGTTTGCGTGGTGGGGCACGTTGATCGTGCTCATTGCGGCGGGCATCATCGCGGTGATCGTGTTCCTCCCGGTGTCGCTGCGGGACGTGACGGGCCGCGGCGGCTCCTGGGTGTCGGCGGTGGTCGGCCGCGTCACGGGCATGCTGGCGGTGCGCCGCGGCCGCACCCGCCGTAAACATGCGGCGCCCGCGGCGCGTAAGGCTGACGCCGCTCCGTCTCCGCGCATTGCCGAGGCCCCGGAACCGCCTCCCGCGCCCGCGCGCCAGGAGAGCCTGTCCTTCATGCGCGGCCATGCGAACTATCAGGTGCCGCCCTTGTCGTTGCTGGCCGATGCCGCGGCCGCGCCCCACAAGACCGGCAAAGACGACTTGGTGATGAGTTCGCGGCTGCTGGAGAAGAAACTACAAGACTTCGGCGTGCAGGGCGCGGTGACCGAGGTGCACCCCGGGCCGGTCATCACCATGTACGAGGTGGAGCTGGAACCGGGCGTGAAGGTCAGCAAGGTACTGAACCTCGCGGACGATTTGGCGTTGGCCATGAAAGCGCCCAGCGTGCGCATCGTCACCCCGCTGCCGGGCAAATCCGCCATTGGGATCGAGATCCCCAACCAGGTGCGCGAGACCGTGGCGCTCAAGGAAATTCTCTCCGCGCCCGAGTTCCTCGACACCACGGGGCGCTTGCCGCTGGCCCTGGGCAAGGACACGGTGGGCCAACCCGTGGTCACGGATCTGGCGGCCATGCCGCACCTGTTGGTGGCCGGGGCCACGGGGTCGGGTAAAAGCGTGGCGCTCAACACCATGATCCTGAGCCTGCTCTCGGCCGGGGGGCCGCGCGATATCCGCATGTTGATGATCGATCCCAAAATGTTGGAGTTGTCCGCGTACGACGCGATTCCGCACCTCCTCGCGCCCGTGATCACGCAACCCAAGGACGCCTCGGTCGCGCTCAAGCGTGTGGTGGCTGAAATGCAACGGCGGTATCGATTGCTGGCCGAGGCCGGCGTGCGCAACATCGACGGCTACAACAAGCAGGTGGCGTCGTCGCCCGCCGCGGCCGAGCCGCAGGTGACGTCGTCGGAATCGGGCGTGGAGATCTCCGTCACGACGCCGCCGGAACGGCTCCCGTACATCGTGGTGATCATCGACGAACTCGCGGACTTGATGCTGGTGGCCGCGCGCGAGGTGGAAGACTCCATCATGCGACTGGCGCAGATGGCGCGCGCCGCGGGCATCCATCTCATCCTGGCCACGCAGCGGCCGTCCGTGGACGTGCTCACCGGGGTGATCAAGGCGAATTTTCCGGCGCGCATCTCGTTTCAGGTCTCGTCCAAGACCGACTCGCGTACGATCCTCGACGCGAACGGCGCCGAACAACTGCTGGGACGCGGCGACATGCTCTATCTGATGCCGGGGACCGGCCGGATCGCGCGCATCCACGGCGCGTTCGTGTCCGACGCGGAGATCGCCTCGACCGTGGAGTTCGTCAAGTCGCAGGCGCCGCCCGGATACGAATGGTCAATGGAGGAGGCCGACGCATCGGGTTTTAAGGGCGGCGAAGACCCCGAGCGCGATGATTTGTACGAAAAGGCCATCAACTTGGTCGCGACCACGGGGCAAGCGTCGGCTTCGTTTATCCAACGCCGCCTGCGCGTGGGTTATCCGCGCGCGGCCCGCATGATCGAAATGATGGAAGAAGACCAGATCATCGGCCCCGCGAGCGGTGGCAAACCGCGCGAAGTGCTGGTGCGCCGCGCCGTGCCGGGCGAGGCGGAGGTATGAGGTCACAGTGGGCGCGTTGGGCGCTCGCGATCGCGGCGGCTGGGACCCTCGGCGGCGCCGCGCCGCCCACCCCGGCCGACGTCGTCTCCGGCGTGCGCGAGACGTATCACGCTTTGGCCGACCTGTCCGCGGACTTTGCGCAGAGCACGACCGTGACCGGGTTTTCCACCACGATCCAGGCCAAGGGCAAAGTGTATCTGGCCAAGGGCAAGATGCGGTGGGACTACACCGAGCCGAGCAACCAGCAGATTTACGTGAACGAAGGCCGCATCCAGTATTACATTCCGGCGCACAAACAGGTCATCGTCAGCACGCTCACGCCGGAGAACGACGACCAGATTCCCCTGCACCTGCTGATGACCCTGGAGCGGTTGGACCAGGACTTCGTGGTCTCGTGGGAGGATCCGGCGTCGCCACGGCGGGACGCGGAGTATCGACTACGGCTTGAACCCAAGCGCGCGGTGGCGGATTTGGACCACGTGACCGTGGGCGTGGACGCGCAACGCCGCGTGGTGACGTCCATCGCCTTGCATCCGAAGAACGGCAACGTGTCGTCGTTCGTGTTCTCGAAGCTGGCGGTGAACCCGAAGCTGGAGGCGTCGCTGTTCTCGTTCAGCGTACCGGCGGGGATAGAAGTCGTCGAAACCCCGACACTCCGGTAGAGGAGCCTGTTCAGGAGGTGCCATCTGCGGCGTTGCCGCTGCGCACCCGGTGCTCACGTACTTACAACGTACGCTCCGCTCCGGTGCTCGCGGCGCCTTGCATCTGGCACCTCCTGAACAGGCTCCAGCCACGTAAAGACGCGGCTGGATGTCTCGAAAGGCACTGGCTACACCAATATTATGATGATCGACGTGCGCCGCCTCCGGCGCATCTTTCAAACGAAAAAAAGGTCGGTGACGGCCGTGGACGATGTCTCGTTCACGGTGGAGCGTGGGGAGGTTTTCGGGTTCTTGGGGCCGAACGGCGCGGGAAAAACTACGACCATCGGCATGCTCTGCACGTTGCTCCAGCCGACCGCGGGGACCGCGATTCTCAACGGGTTCGACATCGTCGCGCAGCCGCACATGGTCCGCAAGTCCATCGGGCTGGTGTTCCAGGACCCGAGCTTGGACGAGCGGTTGACCGCGCAGGAGAACCTGGATTTTCACGCGCGATTGTACCGCGTGCCGCGCGAGGTAGCGACCCGACGGATCGCCCAGATGCTGGAGATGGTCGAGCTGATGACCCGCCGCGACGATTTGGTCAAGAATTTTTCCGGGGGCATGAAACGACGGTTGGAAATCGCGCGCGGTCTGATTCACCACCCCCGGATCTTGTTCCTGGACGAACCGACCTTGGGTCTGGACCCCCAGACCCGGTGCCTCATTTGGAACTACATCCACGAACTGCGGGACACGGAAGGGGTCACGATTTTTCTGACCACGCATTATATGGAGGAGGCCGAACACTGCGGCCGGATCGCGATTATCGACTACGGGAAACTGATTGCGCTCGATACCCCTTCGGGACTGAAGAAAGCCGCGGGCGGGGATCGAATTTCCATCACCACGCACCACATCGACCGCGCGCGGGAGTTCCTCTACAGCCGGGGACTGTCGCCGGTGATGGTGCGCGAGCGCGAACTGGCGTTCGAGGTGCCCAACGGCGACGAGTTCCTCCCCGCGTTCATTAAGCAGGCAACCTTTGACGTGACCAGTGTGAATCTCACGCGGCCGACGTTGGAAGACGTGTTCTTGCACAAGACCGGCCGGCACCTGCGGAGCGAAGGCGACGGCTCGCGGGGCGCGGCATGAGCCGATCCGGCGGCGCGGAAGGCGTCCACGCCGAACCGTCAGACGCCGTGGCGTCCGGCCGGTGGAAGGACGACGTTTCGGGGATCTACACGATCTGGCTGCGCGAGGTGGTCAAGTTTTGGCGCGACAAGCCGCGCATCATCGGCGCCACGGTCCAACCCGCGCTGTTTTTGTTGTTGCTGGGAACCGGGATCGGCAAGGGGATCCCGCACGCGTTCAACGTGGAGCCCACGGGCCGCGAATTCGCGCCCGGAGTCCCCGACTATCTGACGTTCATCTATCCCGGCATCATCGCGATGACGTTGCTGTTTACGTCGGTGTTTTCGGCCATCTCGATTATTTGGGACCGAGAAATCGGATTTCTCAAAGAGGTGATGGTGGCGCCCATTTCCCGCGCCGCAGTGGCGGTGGGCAAAACCCTGGGCGGCAGCACGGTGGCTATGCTCCAAGGGTGTTTGATGTTATTATTCGCGCCGTTTTTGCAGATTCAGTTCTCGTGGACGTCCGCGTTGGCGTTGTTGCCGTTGCTGCTGTACATCTCGGTCTCGCTCACCGCGATGGGGATCGCGGCCGCCTCGCGCATGCGCTCCATGCAAGGGTTTACCGTGATCATGAATTTTTTGACGCTGCCCATGTTCTTTTTATCGGGGGCGATGTTTCCGATGGACGGGTTGCCCCGGTGGATGTCCGTGCTCGTGAACCTCAATCCGTTGACCTACGGCGTGGACGCGTTGCGGTCCGTGCTCATCGGGTTTCATCGCTTCGAAGTGCTGCAAGATTTGGTCGTAATGGGGGCGTTCGGCGTCGCGATGCTCTGGCTCGCGGTTCGGGGGTTTGAATCCCGTGACTGAGCCCTCACGGCGCGAGGCCGCCGCGGGACGTCGCCGTTCCGCGCGTCCGTTGATCGGGTATCGCGGCGCCATCGTGGCCGCGATGTTGACCGCGGGGGTCGCGCCGCTCACTGCGGCGACCGTCACATTGTGGGCCTCGCGGCACGGGTTGGCGCAATGGCCCGCGTGGACCGGGCCGACGCTCTATGCGGTGTCGGTCGGATTGGCGGTGGCGATCGCCATCGGGGGGTCGCGCGTCTTGTCGCGCCCGATTCGGGCGCTACGCGACGGCGTGCGGCGGATCGGAGAGGGGGACCTCGACCATCGGTTGAACGTGCCGGCCGAACTGGACTTGGCGCAACTGGCCGCGGCCTTCAACTTGATGGCGGCTCGGCTCGCGGAGTCGCACCGCACGCTCGAGCAAACGGTTGCGGACCGCACCATGGCGTTGACCGCGGTCAATACCGTGGCGGTGACCGTCAACCGATCATTGGATCCCGATGAAATCTTGGGCAGCGTGCTGGATCGCCTGCCGCTGGCGTTGAATGTGGAGGCGGCGTTTATTCGGCTGCTGGACGCGCGCGGGTTGACCTTGCGCGCGCATCGCGGCGTGCCGACGGGCGCGCTAGAGGCGTTGGCGGTCTGCCCGCAAGGAGAAGGGTTGTCCGGCCGGGTCGCCGCGCGCGGCGCGCCGCTCACAGCCGACGCGGCGATCGGCGGGTTGGGCGACGCGGGCGAGGCCGTGTTATTCGCGCAGGGATTTCGCGCCGCCGCGTGCGTGCCGGTCATGGCCAAGGGCCACCTGGTGGGCACGTTGGCGGTGGCTAGTCGCGACCCGAGGACGTTTACGCCGCAGGACCTGAACCTGTTGACGTCGATCGGCAGCCAGGTCGGCACCGCGTTGGAGAACGCCGGGCTATATGAACGCGCCTGCGCCCTGGTGAAGGAATTCGAGCAGCTCGATCGCCTCAAGACCGAATTTCTCTCGAACGTCGGGCACGAACTGCGGATTCCTTTGACTGCGATCATCGGGTTTTCCGAGCTGTTGCTGGGTCGTATTCCGGGCCCGCTCACGCCGGAGCAGGAACGGTATGTGCGGATCATGTTGGACAGCGGCCGCGACCTGCTGGGCATGATTAACAACGTGCTCGATCTGTCGAAAATCAAGGCCGGGAAACTGGAATGGCACGCGAGCGCGTTCGACCTCCGCCCGCTGGCCGGCCGGGTGGGCGATACGCTCGGGCCGTTGATCGACAAGCAGCACTTGCGCCTCGTCACGGAACTCGACGACGCGCCGGTAATCGCCTTCGCGGACGAGGGGTTGGTCAAACAGGTGCTCCTCAACCTGGTGTCGAACGCGGTCAAGTTCACCCCTCCCGGCGGCGTCGTGACGGTGCGGATTCAGGGCGTTGACCACGGGGTGGACTCCGACGCGGTCGAGATCCGCGTCGAGGACACGGGCATCGGGATCGCCCCCGAGGATCTGGACCGAATTTTCCAGGAGTTTCACCAGGTGGACGGGAGCCCCACGCGGGATCACCCCGGCACGGGTCTGGGGTTGGCCATCGCCAAGCGGTTGGTGGAACTGCAGGGTGGCCGGATCTGGGCCGAGAGCCGCGCGGGGTTCGGCAGTCGCTTCACCGTGCTGTTGCCGCGCGGCCGCACGGTCGAATCCGCGTCGGTTCGTCCGCGGCCCGCGGGCATCATGGAGGCGGTGATGGAGTCGCTGGTGGCCACCGCCGCCGCCCGTTCGCTCGTGGCGCGCAACGTGCCAAAAATCGCGGTAGTGGGCTCGGCGCGGACGTTGAAACAGGTCCGTAAAAGCATGGACGGCGAGGGGTACGAGGCGCAGGCCGTCGCGCCCGATGATGTGGCCACCGTGAGCGCGCGGCCCACGCGGCCGTTCGCCGTGATGGTTGAGGTGGGCGATCACCCGGCCTCGCGCGCCGCGATGAGCGCGTTACGCCACGCGAGCGACGTGCCGGTGGTCTGGCTGGCGGTCTCCGAGGACGGTCTGCGCGCGTGTGCGCCGGCCGCCGTCGGTGGGGTCCCGTCTCCGCCGTCGGCGGACGCGGTGCGCGCGGTGTTGCGGGGCCTGGGCGTCCTGCGCGCAGTCAAGCGTCGGCCCCCCACGGTGCTGGTCGTGGCCGACAAGGACGCGACCGCGCGGCTTGCGGAGGCGCTGGGCCACGACGGCGTGGGCGTACACCACGCGACGTCCGAGGACGTGGCGACCGCGGCCGGAGAATTGTCACCCGACCTGGTGATCGTTGATGTGTGCGAGGCCGATCCGTTCGGCATTGCGCAACGGATGGCCCACCATACGGTCGCGCGCGGCGCGCCGTTGGCGTTCGCCCTACCGGACCATACCGCCGCGGAGACGTGGCTGCGTCTGGCGGCGCAGGCGCGCCACGCCGCGGCGAACGGAGAGTTGATCCGAGACGAGCTGCTCGGCGCGGGCCACCGCTTGGAGCGCGCGCTTCCCCATCGCGCGGGACTGGTGGATCTCGCCACCCGCCTGTACACGAGCCGCTATCTCCGACATTGTTTGGCCGAAGAAGTCGATCGCGCGTGGCGGCTGCACCGTCCGTTTTCGGTCGTGTTGTTCGAGCCCGACGCGGGCGCGCGGGCCTCGTTGGGCGGGGCGTCGGGAGCAGAACGCCTGCTGCGGGAAGTGGCCGACGTGTTGCGACGGCACACGCGTTCGGCGAATCCGATTTGCCGCTACGGCCCGTCGACGTTCGCCGTGTTGCTGGCCGAGACGTCCAAGGACGGCGCGCGGTTCGTGGCGGACAAATTGCGGCGACTGGTCGCTGAAACATCGTTCGCCACGCGGGGGATGGAGCCGACATCGTCCGGCCATGAACGGGTCGGCCGCCTCACCGTGAGCGGCGGGGTGGCCACATTCCTGGCGGACGGCGAAACCGCGGACCACGTACTCGCCTCGGCCGACCGCGCGCTCAAACGCGCGCAACAGAACGGCGGCAATCGGGTCGAAGGCGCGGAACAGGTGGATCGGGAACCGAAACAACCGACAGTGGCGGATCGTGCGTCCGAACCGGGAGGTGTGTGATGGCGGATCAGAACTCGTTCGACGTCGTCTCCGAGGTCAATATCCAGGAAGTCAAAAACGCGCTGGATCAGACCATGAAGGAGATCACTCAGCGGTTTGATTTCAAGGGCAGCAAGAGCAAGGTGACGTTGGAGGAGAACGAGACCGCGCTGGTGCTCCTCTCGGACGATGATGCGAAACTCAAGAGCGTAATCGACATCCTGCAAAACAAACTCATCAAGCGCGGCGTCTCGATTCAGTCGCTGGACTACGGCAAGGTCGAACACGCCCTCGCCGGCACCGTGCGCCAAAAAATCACGATCACCCAGGGTATCGCGTCCGAGAAAGCCAAAGACATCACCAAGGCGATCCGCGACGCCAAATTCAAAGTCCAAGCCCAGATCCAAGGCGACCAACTCCGCGTCACCAGCAAGAGTCGCGACGAACTACAGACCGTGATCGCGTTTCTGAAGGCCAAAGACTTCGGGATACCGCTGCAGTTTACGAACTACCGGTGACCAGCGGCGAAGAGTAAGGGCCACGGTCATGGAATTTGAGTGGGACGAAAGAAAAGCGGCCGCAAATAGGAAGAAACATGGTGTATCGTTTCATGAAGCCGCGACGGTGTTCGGAGATCCGTTGGCGATCACATTCTCGGACCCCGATCATTCAGAAACCGAGCAGCGATCTGTGACGTTCGGAGTCTTTCGGTCGAATCATTTGATCGTCGTTGCCCACACCGACCGAGGCCGTAAGGTGCGAACATCCGTGCCCGGTTGGTCACGAGGCGTGAAAGGGAAATTTATGAGGAAGGCTAAACGTGATGAGCTTCGTCCCGAGTACCGTCGAGAGGATCTCGGGAATGGCACTCGGAGGAAATACGCGAAGGCCTATCGTGTGGGAACCAACCTGGTGCTGCTCAAACCGGAGGTTGCCGCGGCGTTCCCAACGGAGCGGGTGGTCAACGACGCGCGCAGTTCCCTAATCGAAGTGGCTCAACAGACTATTGGCTCGGCCAAACGTCCTCGCCGACGTCTGAAAACAGCGCGCGGCTGATCCAAGGGACCGGTAATAGGTCGGACCTTATTTTCTGTATGCGATTCGCTTTTCGGATAGTGATGAGTATCGTGCTGATTTCGATGGCGGCTATTCTTACGTCCTGCGCGTCGCCAAATGCGTTGATGAGTAGTAACGCGGACGGCTCTATGTTTGAGCCCGTCATGCACCCCGAGCCATCGAAGGCATTGCTCTACATTTATCGGCCTGCGCAATTTGCGTCAGGGGCGGCTGCTCCATGGATAACGATAAACGGTGTCCGAGCGGTTCACCTGCGTAATGGCGGTTACAGTGCGGCGGCTTTAGAACCCGGTGGGTTCGTCATTCAGACGCAACGCTCGTCCTCGTGGCAAGGTGGTGACAGCATGTATTGGTTAATTGCAAAACCCGGGAGAACCTATTACTTGAGATTTTTGCCGGGTTTTGGCGGACTGTTCTCATCCCAGATTGACCGGGTCTCTGAGGAAGTCGGGTCGAGAGAAATTGCGACGACCCGCTCGCTTCGATCCGAAGAGTCGACGTTTGTGGGGAGAGGTTGGACTAGCCAGCAGCGAGACCGACTAAATGCCCAACCTGACCCATGAAAAGTTGGCTTCTAGAATTGCTACAACGATGGTTCTTCTTGCCCGTCCTGAGTTTCGGAGTTGTGGGATGTTCTTCCTCATTGGCTCATCGCCTGGTCAGCGACCAAACAACCCCGTTAGCATTATTCGGTTTCTCAATCGTCCCACCACCGGGAGACGGATGGTATATCGCACGACAATGGGACGCTGTAGTGCTGTTTAAGAAAGACGCTGGTGCTCAGAACTACGAAACCTCTGCATGGGCGGGGCCTCTCCCAGTTCTCATCGATTTCTCTTCGCCTGAGGAGTTCTTGGCGTACATTCGAGATACTCACAAGAAGGAATGGACAGAAGGGCATATTAGGCTGCTGGAACATGCCGAAGATTTAGACGAAACCCGAGGACCGTATTGCGCGAGCTATTCACTTCAAGGTGAGGAGGGTAGGTTTTTTCGGAAGAGAACGGTCGCCGCTCGCGGAGTCTATTGTATGCACCCCGATGCGCCGAGTGTCTTAATTCACGTTGGATACGCACAGCGAGCAAGGCTCGGTACGTCGATACCACTTTTCGCTCCAGAGGCTAGTGCGTTTGTTGATGGGCTCTCGTTCCGTCCTGTGGATTAGGGTGGGCACAAGCTTCCCGGGGTCACCTCTCTAATGGGGGGAATGTTCTGTCGCCCCTGGTGCGTAATGTGAAACAATGCTGAGCTTGATGAAAAGTTTCCTCATCGATATGGACGGGGTTCTGGTTCGCGGACCGCAGTTGGTGCCGGGGGCGGATGCGTTTATTGAGCGGTTGGCGGCGCAGGGGCGGAAGTTCCTGGTGCTCACCAACAATTCGGAGCGCACACCCAAAGACCTGGAACACCGGTTGAAGAAGATCGGGCTCAATGTCGGGGCGGAACACATATACACTTCGGCGCTGGCCACGGCGCGGTTTCTCAATAGCCAGCGGCCCAAGGGCACGGCGTGTGTCATCGGCGAGTCCGGCCTGGTCGCCGCGTTGCACGACGTGGGTTATGTGATCACGGAAGATCGGCCGGACTACGTGGTGGTCGGAGATACCGCGCACTACGATCACCAGCGGATCACGCAGGCCATCCGGCTGATCGTGGGCGGCGCGCGGTTCATCGCCACGAATCCGGATGTGACCGGTCCCACCGAGTCCGGGATCGTGCCCGCTACCGGGGCGTTGGTCGCGCTCATGGAGAAGGCCACCGGTCGCCAGGCGTACTTCGTGGGCAAGCCCAACCCGTTGATGATGCGCACTGCGCTGCACCAACTCCAGGAGCACTCTGAAAACGCCATCATGGTCGGGGATCGGATGGACACGGACGTGATCGCGGGCATCGAGAGCGGACTGGAGACTATTTTGGTGTTAACCGGCGTGACGCGGCGCGAAGAGGTCGAACGGTTTCCCTATCGTCCGGCGCACATCGCGGAGTCCGTCAACGCGATCGAGCTGTAACAGGGTGCAGAAGAAGTCTTGAGCGTGGTTCGACAGGCTCACCACGAACGGGATAGTTTTTGTAAGTTCAATGTCACCTCCGTTCGTCCTGAGCTTGTCGAAGGACACGCCACCGTCTTTGTCTCGAAGTGCCCCGTTCTATTTCTGCCCCTGCCCCGTGTCTCGCAAAGCCGACTATCCGAGAATGGAATGCTATACTCGTGAACCGTAGCGTGCGGCGAGGGATGCGTGATGGCGCGTCAGTTTGATTTGGTCGTGATCGGGGCCGGCCCGGCGGGACAGAAGGGCGCGGTACAGGCGGCCAAGCTCAAGAAAACGGTCGCAATCGTGGAGAAGGAGCCGCATCCCGGCGGCATCTGCCTGTATACCGGCACCTTGCCCAGCAAAACCTTGCGCGAGACCGTGATGTTTTACCAGGGCTTTCGCAAACGCATGTTGCGCGGGGTGTCGTGCCGGCTGGACAAGGCCACGACGCTCGCCGACCTGATGTATCAAAAAGACACGGTGATCGATCACGAACGGGCGATCATCTCCGATCAGTTGATGCGCAACGACGTGCAGGTCATCCGCGGGCGCGCCGCGTTCGCGGACTCGCATCGAATCACGGTGACCGGCCCCGAGGGCGGCCAGACGGAGCTGCGCGCCGAATACGTGTTGATCGCCAGCGGCAGCCGGCCCAACCATTCCTCGTACATGCCACGCGTCGAGGCCCCGATTTTCGACAGCGATACGATTCTCACGATCAACCGGATTCCACGGACGCTGATGGTGTTGGGCGGCGGGGTCATCGGGTGCGAATACGCGTGTATCTTTGCGGCCCTGGGAACGAAAGTGACGTTGGTGGACCGTCGCAAACAGCTCATGCGGTTCATGGACGAGGAAATTACCGCGGCGTTAAGTTTCCATATGCGCGACATGGGAACCACGTTCAAGTTGGGTGAAGAGGTGGAGTCGGTGGAGGTGGTTGACGGCGAGCAGGTGTGCACCCGTCTCAAGAGCGGGAAGACGGTGTACACCGAGGCGTTGTTGGGCGCGGCCGGTCGCACCGCCGCGACCGACGGCCTGAACCTTGCGAGCATCGGCGTGCCGGAGCAAAAAAGCGGGCATATCGCGGTCAACGAGCACTACCAGACCGCGGTGCCGCACGTGTACGCGGCGGGGGATGTGATCGGATTTCCAAGTCTGGCGTCCGCCTCCATGGACCAGGGGCGGCTCGCGGCGTGCCATATGTTCGGGTATCCGGCGAGTTCGTTCCCGAATTTGTTGCCGTATGGCGTGTTCACGATCCCGGAGATCTCCGTGGTCGGGAAGACCGAGCAGGAATTGACCGAACAGTGCGTGCCGTACGAGACCGGTGTGGCCCGGCTTCGCGAGATCGCGCGCGGGCAGATCATCGGGGAGACCGAAGGCCTCCTCAAGTTGATTTTTCATCAACAGACCCGCGAACTGCTCGGCGTGCACGTGATCGGGGAGGGCGCCACCGAACTGGTCCACATCGGACAGGCCGTGATTGCGCACAAGGGCACGATCGAGTATTTCGTGCACAGCGTGTTCAACTACCCCACGCTCGCGGAAGCCTATAAAGTTGCGGCGTTGAACGGCTTAAACAAACTGCGCGTTTGACCCGCCGCGCGCGGCGGGCGGGTCGTCCCGTACGACCGATTACTTGCGTCCGGTCGCGAGGCGTTCGCTCAGGCGGGCCGCTTTGGCGGCCGGGAGGCCCATCAGAATTTTGGCGGCGGCCTTGGGTTTCGCGACGGCCAGAATCTTGAGCGCGACGGCCTCGTCCATCTTCTCGATCCGCGCCGCGGCTTCGTCTGCCGCCATTTGTTCGTACACTTTGGCCAATTGGGCGTATTTGGAGTCGTCGCTCGCCTGATCCGAGCCCGCGGCTTGTTTGGCTTTCTGCAGCGCCTCGTCGCGCAGCTTCACGTATTTGTCCATCATGGCCCGAAGGTCCTGGTCCATGATTTTGAGGCGTTGCTCCTGTTGGTGCAGGACATCGGCGCGTTGGTTGAGTTCGTCTTCGCGCTGCTTCATGGCTTTCAGCAAGGCTTCCGGCGTGGACGGCTCTTGGTCCGCAGTCGCTTCCGGCGCCGATGGGCCGTCGGCGGGCGGTGCGCCTGGGGCTCCCGCCCCGGCGCACAGCAGACCGAGTACGCAGATCGCCGCGATCCACGGGCGCGCGAGCGCATCGGCTCGTGCGGTTTCCACGGTCGCGGACGGTTCAGTCATCGGACGGAGCCTTCATGACGGCGCGCCGGGTCAGGAATTCGTCCGCCGCGTGTTGTTCGCGTTTGTCGGAGGCTCGTCGTTCTCTTGCGTGGTGGGCGCGTTCGAGTTCCACGATCACCCGCTCGTCTTGTTTGGCCTGGACCAAGATCGTGCGTTTTTCCTCGCACACGGCGCGCAGTTGATCGAGCGCGGAGCGGTGGCCCTGAAGTTCCGTGGATTGGTAGGCCACGAATCGATAATACGCCTCCAATTCCCGGGGTGTGATCGCGTCGTGCATCTGGCGCGCGACCGCTTGCAGGGTCTGGTCTAAGAGGGCCTGCATCGCGTCCCCACGAGCCTCTTCTTCGTGAAGCTGGTCTAGGAGTTCCGCGTATTCTTTCCGCAGCTCGTCGACGCGACGTTGCCGCAGACGACTCACGGAGTGAAGTTTCGTAGGCGGCATGATCGTTCCCTCCCTGGAGATTCCGATGCGGCCCGCCGCGGCCGCGTCAGTTCTCCACGAGACGCGCGAGATCCTGCGCGCTGGTCGCCAGGTCCACGCGTTGGTCCATCCCTTGATGAAAATACGCCCGGATGCGGTCCCATTTTGCCAGCGCGCGATCCACCGCGGGGTCCGAGCCGGGTTTGTACGCGCCGATTTGAATGAGTTCCTTGGCGCGGTCGTATGCGGCGAGCAGCTCGGCCAGCCGACGCGCGTCGTCCAGTTGACGCGCCTCGACCACGTCGATCATGACGCGGCTGGCGCTGCGCAGCAGGTCGATGGCCGGGTATTGATTTTGCGCTGCCAGTTCGCGGGACAGGATGATGTGGCCGTCGAGAATCGCTCGCGCCGCGTCCGGAATCGGGTCCGTCAAGTCATCCCCCTCGACGAGGACCGTAAACAGCCCGGTGATGGTTCCCGATCCGTCGGCGGTGCCGGCGCGCTCTAAAAAGCGGGGCAGCAGGGCGAACACGGACGGGGTGTAGCCCTTGGTGGTCGGGGGTTCGCCCGACGCCAGACCGATTTCGCGTTGCGCGTGGGCCAGGCGGGTGAGCGAGTCCATCATCAGCAACACGTGTCGGCCCTGGTCGCGAAAAAACTCCGCGATTGCCATGGCGGTCAGGGCTCCGCGCACGCGCACCAACGAGGGTTGGTCGGACGTGGCGACCACCACGACCGAACGCCGGAGACCCTCCAGGCCCAAATTCTTGTCGATGAAATCCCGTACTTCGCGCCCGCGTTCACCCACCAACGCGATGACGGTCACGTCCGCGGCGGTGTAACGGGCCATCATGCCCAACAACACGCTTTTGCCCACGCCGCTGCCCGCGAAGACGCCGACGCGTTGTCCTCTGCCGCACGTGAGCAGTCCGTTGATCGCGCGGATGCCGAGATCCAACGGGGCGCTGATCCGACGACGACGCATGGGGTTGGGCGGGGTGGCGTGGAGTCGATACGCGGCCTGGGGAACCATCGGGGGCCGGCCGTCCAAGGGGCGTCCGAGTCCGTCGATGACGCGGCCCAGCAGCCCGTCGCCGACCGCCACCGTGGGCGGTTCTCCCGTGTCCACCACCAGGCTGCCGGGGCCGATGTCGGTGAGGTCGCCGAGCGGCATGAGCAGCGCCTTGTCATCCCGAAATCCGACGACCTCGGCCCGGATGGACGGACCCTGGGGGCGCGAGCGAATTTCGCACACGTCGCCGATCGCGCAGGCGGGCGCGTATCCTTCCAGCACCAAGCCCACCGCGCGGGAAATGCGGCCGTGGGCCGGGCGCGGGTCGCTCGAGGCGATCACCTCGCGGATGCGGTCGATCTCGACGGTCACGACGGCGCGTCTCCGCGTCGGACCGCGTGGTCCAAGGCCGCCAGTTGGCTTGTCCACCGCGCGTCCACCGCGCGCTGCGGGGTTTCGGCCACGCACTCGCCCTGGCGCAGCGAGGGGTCGGCTTCCACGCGCAATTGCGGCCCTTGGTCGGGCGCATGGGCGGCCAACTCGCGGGTCAGGCGGTCCACGTCATCGGGATGCGCGCGAATCACGATCCGATCGGTGCGGCCCAATTTATCGACGGCTTCTCGGATATACGCCAGCGGCAGTTCCGGATGGCGGGCCGCTTCCCCGCCCAAGACTCGGTCGGCCGCGGCAAACACCAGACCGACCAGTTCTTGCTCGTACCGCGCCAGGAGGGCGCTGCGCAACGTGGTCAGTTCGGTCATCAACGCGGCCAATGCGCGTCGCGCGGCTTCGGTTTCCTTCAAGCCGGCGTCGCGCCCCGCGCGCTGGCCCGAGGCGAAGCCCTCCTCGTACCCGTTGCGCTCGCCGGTGCCGCGGCCGCTCGGTCCGCCGCCGTGCCGAGGCGCCAGGATCCCCGAGACTTCGCGAAGGTTGTACGCGGCGACGGCGGAGTCTTCCGCCAGGTCGGCCTTGACGATCTTAGACCAGTTCGTCTGTGTCACCCTTGCCTCCGAGCACGATCTTGCCTTCTTCGGCCAGCTTTTGCGCGATTTTTAAGATGGACTGTTGCGCTTTTTCGACCTCGCTGAGTTTGACCGGGCCCTTGGCCTCCATATCCTCCTTGAGGATCTCGACCGCGCGGCTGGACATATTTTTGAAGAACTTGTCTTTGATCTCGTCTTTCGCGGCCTTGAGCGCGAGCCCCAACGCCTCTTTGGGGATCTCTTTGAGAACCTGTTGCATGGCGCGGTCGTCGAGTTTGGCCAAATCTTCAAAGACGAACATCATCTGGCGAATCTGTTCGGCCAGGTCCGGGTTGTTCTGCGCGATGGAGGTCAAGACCGCTTCTTCCGACGCATGGTCCAAACGGTTGAGAATGTCCGCGACCATTTTGGCTCCGCCCACTTTCACTCCGCCGGCGGTCCCGACCCGTTTCATTTCATCCTGCAACACCTCGCTGACTTCCTTCAACACGCCGGGCGGGATCTCTTCGATCGTGGCCATTCGGAGCATGACGTCGCTGCGCATGTTCGCGGGCAGATGCCGGACGATTTGTCCGCTCTGATCGGAGTCCAAGTTGCTGAGGATCAACGCCACGGTTTGCGGGTGTTCGCCGCGGATGAGGCCCGCGATGGATTTGGGGTCCATCCATTTGAGGGATTCCAACCCGCCTTCCTCTGCGGCGCTGAGCGTTTCCAGCACACGAGTGGCCCGGTCTTTGCCCAATGCTTTGGTCAGGACGGATTGGATGTAGTCTTTGCCTTCCAAGCTCAGCCCCATGCCCTTGCCCGCCTGATCCGTGAATTCTTGCAGCACCTGGGCCACGTCCTCTTCGGGCACGTCGGTCAGCCGCGCGATCATGGCCCCGATCTTTCGAATGTCCTTGGGGTCGAGAGTCTTCATGACCTCGGCGGCCATATCCTCGCCCAGCGTCATCAGGAGGATCGCGGTTTTATCGGGACCGGTCAGCTTACGCGCCATGGAGCTACGATTCTTTCATCCATTTTTTCACCACCTGCGTAGCCACCAGGGGATTCTGTTTGGTGAGCGCGACCACGTCTTCGCGCCGAACCGCGGGCTGCGCCGGAACCAATGCGGCCTCCTGGAGCTGGACGCCGATGGCGCCGGTCGGGGCCGCGGGGGCGGCCATGAGCATGGCGAGGATCGGGCGGATCACGAACAGCACGACGATCAACGCCAGGGCCAGGCCGGTGCCATACCGCGCGTAGGGCACGAATTGCGCGAGCGAGGACTCGGCCTCGGACGGCGCCTCGCCGCCGTCCGTGAGCGCGCCGGTTTCAAAGGGCACGTTGAGGACTTCTACTTGATCCTGACGCGCGTCGGAGAACCCCATGGCTTTTTTCACCAACTCGGTGAGTTTGCCCATTTCCTCCTCGCTGCGCGGAACATATTTGCCGGGGCCGTCCGCGCCGTCGGGCGGGGCTTCGTACGTGCCGTCCACCAGGACTGCCACCGACAATTGTTTGATCGTGCCCGTGGGTTCCACGATTCGGCTCACGGTTTTGCTGATCTCGTAGTTGATCACTTCGTTGCGCTTCGATGAGGCGTTTTGGCTGCCGCCTCCGGATTCGGCGCCCGGCGTCGCGGGGGGCACGTTGGACAACACGCCGGGAATCCCGGACGGGGTTCCGGCGGTGGAGGAATCCGTGCGGCTCTCTTGCGTCCGTTGTTCGCTACGGACCACCTGGGTGTCGGGGTCGAATTTTTCCTCGGTGAATTCGACTTTCCGCAGGTCCAGCACGCTGGAAACCCTGACCACGGCTTTGCCCGCTCCCACCACGCGTTCGAGCATGGTTTGGACCTTGGTTTCGATGGTTTTTTCCAGCCCGCGCTGGAAATCGAGTTGCCCCGCCGACGCGGTGTCTTGATCCGAGCCGCCGGAGGATCGGGACAACATTTGGCCGTGGCTGTCCACCACGGTGACCGCGGTGGGAGTGAGGCCTTCCACGCTGCTGGCGACCAAATGCACGATACCCTGGACCTGGCTGGCGGAGAGTTGTTTGCCCGGCCGCAGGGTGACGACGACGGATGCGCGGGACGGTTCGCGTTGATCGGCGAACAAGGCCCGTTCAGGGACCACCAGGTGCACGCGAGCCGACAGGATTTCCACGAACTGCCCGATGGTTCGGGCCAGTTCCCCTTGCAGCGCCCGGCGATAGTTGAGTTTTTGCACGAATTCGGTGGTACCGAGCGAGGTGCGATCGAACAATTCAAACCCGACGCCGCCGCCCTGGGGCAAGCCGTCGGTCGCGAGCTGCATGCGCAGCTCGTGGACCTTGTCGCCCGGCACGAACACGGCGGTGCCGTCCGCGGAGAGCTCGTACGGCACGCGGCTTTCCCGCAGCTTGGCGGTCACCGCGCCCGCGTCGTCCGTGGACAGGTTCGTGTACAGGACCTGCAAGTTCGGCTTTTGCAGCCACAGCCAAACCACGCTGATTCCGGCGATCGCGAGCGCCAAGGTCACCAGCAGGAAGACCTTGCGTCCCAAACTCATGTCGGCGAATCCTTGAGCCATCGTCGTCCCGTCCTCGGCCATGCCGCGCGTTTACGCGACGGAGCGCCTACATCTGCATCCGGCTGATTTCGTCGTAGGCGGCGATAATCTTGTTGCGGATCTGGAGCATCAACTCCAAGCTGATCCCGGCCTGTTCCACCGCGATCATGGCCTGGTGGATATGGTCGGACTGTCCCGTGGCCAACGCCGTGATCGCCTGGTCGGCTCCCTGCAAGCTGTGGTCGACGCGTCCGATGGATTCCGCCAACGCGGCGCCGAACGCGGGACCGTCCGCGGCGGTCGCGGGCGGCGCCGCCGTCGCAGGCGGGATGGCTGGGCCGATTCGTGAAATATCCATCGGGAGGTCTCCTGTCGCGATGCCCGTTACCGGCCGATGTCCAAGGCTTTCATGGCCATGCTCTTGGTTGCGTTCACGGCCGTGACATTGGCTTCATAGGACCGGAGCGCGGACATCATGTTGACCATTTCTTCCATGGGATTGATGTTGGGATACTGCACGTACCCATCCTCGTTTGCGTCGGGGTGCCCGGGTTCATACACGCTTTTAAACGGCCGTGGGTCCTTGACCACCGCGGAGACTTCCACGCCCCGATCCAACGCCTCAAGCTGCGAGGACAACGCGCCTTCGAACGAGGGCTCCACCGGCGCGGCGGTAAACACCACGTCTTGACGACGGTACGGCCCGCCCTCGGGCGTGCGCGTGGTCTGCACGTTCGCCAAATTGCTGGATACCGCGGCGAGTCGCGCGCGTTGGGCCTCGAGGCCCGAGGCCAACACGGAAAATGCGTGGTCAAAACTCATGGGTTATCTCCCTTCTCTGATCGCGGTTTTGAGCAGACGAAATTTTGCGGACAAGAGTTCGGCGCCGGTTTGGTACAGCAACGTGTTTTCCGCCAATTTGGCCATCTCGTGCTCCACGCTGACGGTGTTGCCGTCCAGTCGCGTGGTGTGGGCGTCGGCGGTCGTGGTGATTCCGGCAAACGCCGTTGGCGCGGCCGCCACGTGCCCCGGCTGGGTGGCGAGAGGCGCGAGCGCGGCGCCCGACGCGTCGGTCAACGCGCTCTGAAACGAGACGTCCACCGCCCGGTAGCCCGGCGTATCCTGGTTGGCCAGGTTGGAGGCGATGGCGTGGTGTTTGGCGGCGCTCCCGTCGAGAAATCGGGCGAGCAGGCCCATGGTGTGGTCGAACGCGTGGATGGGCACGTCAGAACCCTACCACGCGGGGCCACCACGACTCGTTGTTGGCGGCCTCGCCGGCGGTTTCCCCGCGACCGGTTCCGGCCGCAGGAGGGACGGGATGGAGATCGGCTCCGGCGGACGCGATGCCCCGGTACTGGTGCAGTTTGTTGCGTAAGGTTCGGATGCTGATGCCGAGGATTTTGGCCGCGTGGGTTCGGTTGCCCCCGACGCGCTCCAGCGTCGCGAGGATCAGATTCCGCTCGGCTTCCCACACGGTGGTGCCGGGTCGAAACGCGGTGGACGGCGCGGCCTGGGGCTCTTGGCCCGCGAACACGTGTTCCGGCGCGATCACGCCGTCTTCGGCCAGCAACACCGCCCGTCCCACCACGTTTTGCAGCTCACGAATGTTGCCGCGCCACTCGCGGGCGGCGAGCGAGGCCATCGCGTCGGGCGCGATGGCCAGCCGGGGCTTGCGGTGCTCTTCACACGCGCGCGCGACAAAGTGTTCCACCAGCAACGGGATATCCCCGGGCCGCTGTCGCAGCGGCGGCACACGCAGCGGGAACACGTTGAGCCGGTAGTACAGGTCCTCGCGGAACCGCCCAGCCTTGACCTCTTCCCACAACGAGCGGTTGGTGCTGGCGATCACGCGCACGTCGAGCGCAAGCGGCCGTTTTCCGCCCAACACATCGACCTCTCGTTCCTGGAGCACGCGCAGGAGTTTGCTTTGCAGGAACACGGGTAATTCGCCGATTTCATCCAACAAGAGCGTGCCGGTGTGGGCGAGCTCGAAGCGACCGGGTTTTTTGGCCACCGCGCCGGTGAACGCGCCCTTTTCGTACCCGAACAATTCGCTTTCCATGAGCCCTTCCGGCACCGCGGCGCAGTTGATCGCCACGAACGGCCGGTCGGCGCGCGAGCTGTGTTCGTAGATAAACCGGGCCAGTAGTTCTTTCCCGGTCCCGCTTTCGCCTTCGATCAGGATCGTGGCGTGGCTCGCGGCCACGGTTTGCGCCATTTTGAGGGTTTTGAGCATGCCGGGGTCGCGGGTCAAGACGCCCTTGGTTCCTGCGCCGGGCGGTTGCCCGGGTCCGGCGAGTTGCGGGTGCAAGACCCGGCGGACCACGGTCGCGATGGTTTCCTGCGAGATCGGTTTGACCAGAAAGTCCACGCCCCCCGATTTCATGGCGTCTACTGCGCCTTCGATCGTGCCGACGCCCGAGATAAAGATGAACGGCAGCCCGGGGCGGCGCTGTTTGACCGCGTGAAACAGCTCGATCCCGCTCATACCCGGCAACGACATATCGGCCACGACCAAGGCCGTGGGGTGTCGATCAATCAGGGCGAGGGCTTCTTCGCCGTCCGCGGCGGACAACACCGTGTGCCCGATGCGTCGCAACATTAACGCGAGCAGCGCGCAGACCTGCGGATCATCGTCAACCACCACGATCGGTTTCTGGCCGACTTGCGTCATGCTCTCTCCTCCGGAAAGCCCCAAGTGGATCGGGCGGTGTCAGGGACGGTGCTCATTTTGCCTCCAGGGCGTCCTGCATCTTGAGCGCGGCAAAGCGGGCGGTCAGTGAATTGGGCGGACCCGCCGCGGCGGTTGTGAGCGCGGCTAGTCCGCGCTCGCGGTGCCCGCTCGCCAGCAGACTGTTGCCGAATTGGAGTTGCGCCCACGCGCGATCTGCCTCCGCGGGTGCGGAGAGCGCGGCCTGGTAGTAACGGACCGCGTCCGGGTACCGGCCGTCCACATAGGCCGCGTTGCCGAGGGAGTCGGCCACGCGCAACGCGACATGGCCGCCCCCGGCGGTCCCTCCGTATTGATTGATCCACGCCTGATACCGCAGGAACGTGTCCTGGGCCGGTCCTTGGCGTTCTACCACGTGAACCCAGTGCACGAACGCATCCGCGGACCTGGGACTTCCCGGATAACGGTTCAGGTACTGTCCAAAACGCAGTTGGGCCCGGTCGTATTCGCCGCGGCGGCGATACCCGTCCGCCAGGATGTATAGGGCCTCTTCACCCTGAAATCGCGGACGGTTCGCGGCGATCGGGCCCGCCAACTCAATGGCTTGGGCAATCAGTCCGAGCCGTGCGTGGCTCTCGGCGATGGACAACCCGATCCGGCCGGTCATGGCGTCCGAAGTAAACGCGGATCGGTACGCGTAGAATACCCGCACCGCGCCGAAATCGTCCTGGGCCTGCACGTGTAATTGGACCGCGGCTTCTGCGGTGTCGCGAAGAATCGTATTGAGGCGATCCTTCATGGGGGACGGCGGCAGTCCGAGCACGATGGCGTGGTGGAGTTGGAGCGCGTCGTCGATTAACCCGTAGCCTCGCAGCGACGTGGCGACATTAAAGACCAGGCGACGCAGGATGGGGTCGGCCGGTCGTTCCCGAATCAATGCGCTCGCCTGCGTAGCCAAATCGCGCGCGACCCATAACGGATTGTGTTCGGTCTTGTCCTTGCCGCGGCACGGCTCGTCGTCGAATCCCGAGGGGATGGGCGCGCACCCTCGCAGTTGCCGTTTCCCCATGGCGGCCATGAGCAGACCGAGTTTGTCTCCCAGTGATTCCGCGGGCCGGGCGATAATCTCGTCGTAGGCCAGTTCCGCGTTCCGGGTGTGTTTGTTGATGCGGAGCGTGTCCGCCACAAAGGCATACGCCACCGGCGCCAACGGATCTTGGGAATAGATGTTGTAAAACGCGAGGAACAGGTTGCGGGCCTGTTCGTACCGCTTGGTGCGGTACGCGGTTTCGGCGAAGGAGAATAGGCCCGCGGCGTTTTCTCTGGTTTCGGATTCAATGTCCCGGTACATTCGGTACGCGTCTTCCGTGCGGCCCATGCGCGACGCGATTTCCGCGGACCCCAACACGGCCCGGATACGTTCGGCCGGCGGCACCTTCAGCGCGCGGAGTTTGCGATACACGTCGTCGGCCTCGGGCCACTGCTCCCAGTTGCGATAGAGGTCGCCGAGGTCCAGTTGCGCCAAGATCGCGAAGGGCGTCTGGGTCTTGCCGGCGGCGGTGCGCTTAAAGCTGGCGATGGCTTCCTGGGCCAGATCCATGGCCGCATAAATTTGTCCGATCCGCCAGAGGGCGCGGACCGCGTTGTCGGAATCGGGGAATGTCCGTCGTGCGTCCTCGAACGCGCGCAGCGCGAGCCGAGCATCACCCGCGGCCGCGCGACGCGCGTACAGGTCGCCGACGAGAAACGCGGTGAACTCATCGAGCGCCGTGGTCAGGGGTTCCGGTCGTTGGCGGAGTGTCAGGGTGGTGTGGAGGGCCTGGTTCCACTCGCCGGTTTCAACCGCGGACAGAATCGGTTGAAGCGCCGCGCGGTCCTGCGCGGACAGCCCCGCGGGAATCAGGGGCAGTTCTTGCCGGGCCGTGTTTGCAGCCGACACGGGGGACGGCTCCCCGGCCCCCATGATGCCAAGGACCAGTCCGACGACGATCCATCCACGCACGATCAACAAGCTGTCCATAGCGTCATGTGCTCGTAAAGCAAAAGCGATGCCACGAAATTGCTTCGTATTTCATCAAGGCTTGGCACGAGAAGGCCACAGGAGTTGAAGACTCCATACTATAGGTGGCGGTGATTACACGAGCTGTTATTGATGCATATAGCTATCAATAAATCAGTGGGTTGAAAGTAAACAAGCATCTCGCCAGACGAAACAGTGATCCCGCTGTGCAATGCCGTCTCACCACGAACTCCAGTGTGACATTTGTTGACGATCGTATACGTTCGTCAATTGATTGACTGCCATCGTCATGGACTTGACGAGCGTCTTGTCCCAACTTCAACGGGCATACGCTGGCAAACTCTTCCGAGTTGATAGGCAAGAACGACCTAGTGTCCTGACCATCGGATCACCCGGCGCGTCTCACGAGTGCCAGAGCGTCACTGAATGCCGAACGGCGGGTGGTACGTGTCTTGCTATTACCTCCGCTGACTCGGTGGGGTGTTATGCGTTCAGTAGTCAAAATCGGGATATCGAGATGATCGGGTGCGGCCTTCCCATCATGGGGTGTTCGCCTGAGCCGGTCCGGGCGGGTCAGTCGAATGGCTCGGCGGCGCCCGACAAGACCTCATCGTCGTTTGCCCACGAGTGGGACGCGGTTTCTGAATCGACCGCTGCCGAGGCGTCCCCGGTCTCTGATCCAGTGACGGGGACTGAACCGGAGAACGACACCGTCCCTGAGCCCTTGTCTGAGACCATGGACCAGACAACCACCGGTTCGGATGAATCCGGACCAGTGGTTGCGCCGACGGCGGCGCTTGCCCCATTCACGACGGCCACGCTGGTCCTGCCCCTTGTCCCAGGCGCTGATGTCGTCGAAACCCAGGCATCTGCCGCGGTCGCCGACGGCATCACGATCCCCGTAGACATTAAAGGCGCGTTCGGTATGGAAACGTCCGACCGTCATGACGCCGCGCGCTCGGTAGAACTGATCAAACCCGTGACGCCGTCAACCCAAGGACCGGTTGATGCGGCGCTGTTCGAGCGGGTGGACACGGTCGAACCCTCGGTTGACAAGGTGAGTGTCGGGTCCAGCGGAACGCTCGACTCAACGGCTGTTCCGCGCTCGGCTCCGCTGTCGGGTCACGAGCCGGCTCCGGGGGGCGGGGACGGATCGTCTGGGTCCCAAGCCAAGGTCGCGAGCGCGGGTGACGCGGGCAACGCCGGTGAGGTGCCAGCAATCGTCGAGCACACCGCATCGAGGTCCGATGATCCGCTCGGCTCAAACGGGCGCGAGCAGGAGGCGCCGCATCACGCCGGTGTTGGCGGCGATCGCCGCCTGGCGCCGGGATCCGCGGTGGACACGAGGCCGTCCGCGTCCGAGCGCTTCGCGGGCGAATGGATCGAGTCGCCCGCGGGTACTGCGGTCGTCGATACCCCGGTTGAGGCGGGCGTGCCGGCGGAATCGTCCGCGCGGGTGTCCTCGGTCGACGCCATGCAAACCGTCGCGCGCGGCCTGGTCGAGCGGGTTCAGACCATGCGGAGCGACGACGCGCACGCGTGGAGCGTACAACTCGAACCGGACGAGTTCGGCTCGGTGCGCGTGCAGGTCGTGGTCCAGGATCAGCGCGTGAGCGCGGACATTCTGACCAGCCATCCGTTGATGCGGGATCTCTTCCAACAACATCAGAGCGAACTCAGGCAAGCCCTCTCGGACTACGGGCTCCGCGTGGATCGGTTGTCCGTGAGCGTGGGGGACGCGGGCCAACACTTGCCGAATCGTTCGTGGGATTTCGGGCGCGAGTCATGGCCCGGACGCGAGCGGGCGCCGGAGTGGGCGACGCCGCGGACGGAGCCGAACGCGGCCGCGATGAGATGGACGGCGTGGGCCGACGCGGGAGCGCGGCACGCGGTCAACGTGTATGTGTGAGCGCGGCAGGCCGTAGGCCGCGGTGATGAGGAGGAACGAGATGGCGATGGACGGCGCGCAGGCGGTGGGGCTCAAGGCGATGGGAGAACATGCGTTCCTGCGGCTGCTCACCACCCAATTGCAGTACCAGGATCCGCTCAATCCGATGGATAACACGGAGTTTGTCACGCAACTCGCGCAGTTCAGCCAGTTGGAGCAAACCACGGATCTCAATCAACGGATGGACTCGTCGCTCGACTATCTGGCGGCGCTCAACACCTACGGCGCGGCCGGGTTGTTGGGGCGGGAAGTGCAAGTGTCCGGGAACGGCGTGGCGCTCGGGTCCGAGCGGCCGGCGTCGTTGCGCTACCGCTTGGACGAGACCGCGGCGCGCGTGGGGATCCGCGTGGTGGATTCGGCGGGGTCCACCGTCCGGCTGCTCGACGTCGGGGCCCAGGACGCGGGGTCGCACACCGTGTCGTGGGACGGGCGTGACGGGAACGGTCGGCTGTTGCCGAACGGCGCGTACACGTACGAAGTCGGCGCGGTGAATGCGGCGAGCGAGCCGGTGCGCAGCGCCCAATTTACGGTCGGGAGAGTCACCGGGGTGAGCACGGACAACGGGGTGGTGTCGTTGACAGTGAATGGGGAACGTGTGCCCGCGTCGGACGTGCTGGCGATCGCGGAGTAGGCAAGACGAGGTGACGAGTCGGCCCGGCGCGCAGCCGGCGTCGGATGGGCAACGAAGGACTATGGGGAGGAGAGACCAGACATGGCGATTTTAACGTCGTTGTTTTCGGGGGTCAGCGGATTGAATGCGTTTGGGACCGGGTTGTCGGTGGTGAGCAACAACATCGCGAATCTCAACACCGTCGGGTTTAAGGACAGCCAAGCCTCGTTCGCGAACATCATCGGGCAGAACTTGGGCGGCGGATCCGCCGGGTCGCAAATCGGCCGTGGCGTCTACGTTAACGATGTCCACACGCAATTCGTGCAGGGCTCGTTCGAAACCACTGGAAACGCGCTGGACATGGCGGTGGACGGGAACGGGTTCTTCGTGGTGCGGGACCCAGCGGGCACGGAGTTTTACAGCCGCGCCGGGTTGTTTCACGTGAATCAATTCGGCATGGTGGAAAACGCGGACGGATTGACGCTCCAAGGGGTACAGGCCGACCCCGCGGGGAACTTGACCGGCGTGGTCGGAGACGTGAACCTGGCGTCCACCGTGTTCCCGCCGCTCCCGACCAGCGCCGTGGACATGGTCGCCAACCTCGATTCCCGCGTCGCGATTCCCGCGGCCTTCAGTGCGGCCAACGCTGCGGGCACCTCAAACTTCTCAACCAGCCTCACCGTCTACGACTCGTTAGGCAACGGGCATCTGGTCACCGCGTACTTTCGCAAGAGCGCGGAGGCGGCCACCGGCAACACCTGGCAGTATTTCATTGTCGTGGATCAGAGCGACTCCACCAGCGGCCTCACCGAGGTGCAGGCGCAAGGCACCTTGACGTTCACCACCGACGGCGAACTGGACACGGAAAGCGCGGTCACCTACCCGTTGGCAAGCGGCGGGTTTGACTTTACTGGCGGCGCGACCCAGGGACAAACCATCGCGTTCGACTTTGGCGACAGCATTACCACCGACGCCGGCACCGGTTTGGACGGGGTGACGCAGTTCGGGTCGACCTCCGCGTTGTTGCAGCAGACTCAAGACGGGTATGGGTCCGGATCGCTTCAGAGCGTGTCGATCAACGCCGACGGTCTCATCACCGGGCTCTTCACCAACGGCAAGAACCGCACGTTGGGCCAGGTGGTGCTGGCGCGGTTTACCGACACGCAAGGGCTGACCCCGTTCGGCGATAACCTGTTCGGCGCGTCCGCAGACTCGGGGCAACCCATCATCGGCGTGGCCAATGCCGCGGGGTTGGGCAAGATCTTGTCGGAATCCATCGAGTTGTCCAACGTGGATTTGGCCCACGAGTTCGTCAAGATGATCGAATACCAACGCGGATTTCAAGCCAACTCGCGGGTGATCACCACGACCGACGATATTTTACAGGAACTGGTCAACCTGAAGCGTTAATGCAATCGGTTGGTTGGTAATGCGCGCGCGGCATTGATCCGTCGCGGGGAGGGACATGATGGCGGAAGACGAGAAGGACAAAGGCGGCGAAGACGCGAAAGCCACGCCGCCGAAAAAGAAACGTTCGCCCATGATCATCGTGGCGATCGCGGTGGCGGGCTCGGCCGTGCTCGGCGGGGTGGGCGGCGCGTTCCTCATGAAGGGGGGCGGCTCGACCGAGGAGCACGCGGCGGACCCGGGAGCCGACACCCCCGCGCCCGAGACTACGGCGGAGGAAGGACACGGCAAACCCGAGAAAGCCCCATCCAAGGAGCACGGCGCCGCGTCGGGCGGCGCAAAAGACGAGGGGAAGCTATTGGAGCTGGATCAGTTCATCGTCAATCTCGCGGATACGCCGGAAATTCGATACCTGAAGGTGAGCGTCATGCTGCAGGTGGCCGAGGGCAAGGCGCCAAAAATCACCGACCGGATGCCGCAGATTCGCGACAGCCTGCTCATCTTGCTCAGCAGCAAGACGTCGGACGCGATCCGAACCGTTGAGGGCAAGATGGAATTGCGCGAAGAAATCGTGCAGCGGGTCAACTCGGTGGTGGAGGCGAACCTGGTGACGGCCGCGTATTTCACGGACTTCGTGGCGCAGTAACGTATGGCCGAGAAGATTCTCTCCCAAGACGAAGTCGACGCCCTGCTCAAAGGCGTGGCCTCGGGGGAGGTGGCGACCGAGCAGCCGCAGGGCCCGACCGACGGCACTCGGCCGTACGACCTCACCAGCCAGGAACGGATCATCCGCGGGCGGATGCCGAGCCTGGAGATCGTGAACGAACGGTTCGCGCGTCTCTTCCAAGCGTCCTTGTCCGCTGCGTTGCGGCGCCAGGTCGAGTTCACCGCGGTGTCGGTGCAAGCCACCAAGTTCGGCGAGTTCATGAAAAAAATTCCGTTGCCCAGCAACATCAATATCGTGAAGGTCGATCCCTTAAAAGGGCACGTGGTCGTGGTCTTCGACGCCACCTTGGTTTACCTCTTGATCGATTTTTTTTTCGGAGGGACCGGTCAAACACACGTCAAGACCGAGGGCCGGGACTTTACCCCGATCCAGCAGCGCTTCATCGCCAGAGTGCTCGATCTCTTCCTAGGCGATTTAGAGAAGGCATGGGCACCTCTGCACCCGGTGAGGGTCACGCTTGCGCGGTCGGAAATCAACCCGCAGTTCGCGATGGTGGTGGTGCCCACCGAACTGGTGCTCAAGGTGACGTTCCGGTTGGAAATTGAAGGCGAGGGACAGAACATGAGCCGGGACGTGTTTTTCTGTTTGCCGTACCCGACGATCGAACCCATTCGCGACAAATTGTACAGCGGGTTTTCGACCGATCAGTTCGACGTGGACAAGAGCTGGACCGTGCGGTTTCGGGAGCAGATCGAGCACTGCACCACGACCGTGTCGGCGGAGCTGGGGAGCGTGATGTTGAACGTGAATGACGTAGGGCGGTTGGCCGTGGGGGACGTGGTGGTCCTCGACAGAGGAGTGAACGACGAGTTGCCGGTCAGCGTCGAGGGACGGCCCAAATTCCTCGGCAAGATCGGGACACACCGGGGCAAACCCGCGGTGCAGATCAGCCGGGTGATGACCGAGGCCCAGGAGGACCACAATGGGGAATGAAGTTCCCAAAGAGAAGCCGTTGCAGGCGGATCCCAAGGTCGTGGCCATGCCGGCCCAGGCCAAGACGGCGCCGCAGCCCGCCGCGCTGGCCCCGCTCAAGCAACAGGCCGCCACCGCGCAGCCGGGCAACTTGGATTTTCTCCTGGATGTCCCGCTCAAGATCAGCGTCCGGCTCGGCAGTGCCAAGATGGTGATTCGGGATCTCCTGCAGCTTGGACAAGGCTCGATCATTGAACTGGAAAAGATGGCGGGGGAACCCATGGACGTCTTGGTCGGGGACAAATTGGTGGCTCGCGGCGAGGTCGTGGTGGTCAACGAGCGGTTCGGGGTCCGGTTGACCGACATCGTGAGCACCACGGAGCGGCTCCAGCAGTTGCAAAAGAGCTGAGACGGCCATGGACCTGTGGTGGAGTCTGGTGAAAATGACCGGCGCCTTGGCCGCAGTGCTGGGACTGATGGCGTTGACCGCGTTCGCGGCCAAGCGGTGGATCGGCGTGGGCGGCATGCGCTGGGGCGCGCGCTCGCCGTTGCAGGTGGTGGCTGCGTTGCCCCTGGGCTCACGCAAGCAGATCGCGGTCGTGGCCGTGGGGGAGACCTATTTGGTGGTGGGCGTGACCGCGACGCAGATGTCGTTGCTCGCCACGTTGGACCCCGCGGCGATGCCGCCGGAGTTGCGGCGCACGCCGGGCGGAGAGCGCCTCCTATGAGCCGGATCTCGGCGATTCGCGGCGTGCTGGCCGCTGTGGCGCTGACCGGGCTAGTGATGGCGGGCGAGACCGACCGCGCGTTCGCGGCGGACGCGCAAGGCAGTCCGGCCGCGGTCACGATCGACCTGGGGTCCGGTGATCCGGGCCAGATGACCACGGTGCTGCAGATCGTCGCGTTGCTCACCGTGTTGTCGGTGGCGCCGGCGATCCTGATCATGATGACGTCGTTTATCCGCGTGGTCGTGGTGCTGGCGTTCCTGCGACAAGCCCTGGGGACGCTGCAAACCCCGCCGAACCAGGTGTTGATCGGACTCGCGTTGTTTCTCACCTTCTTCATCATGTCCCCGGTGTGGCAGCGGGTGAACGCAGATGCCTTGCAACCCTATTTGGCCAAACAGGTGCCCCAGGCCCAAGCCTTGGAACGCGCGATGGCGCCGGTGCGCGAGTTCATGTTGCGTCAGGTGCGGGAAAAGGATCTAGCGCTGTTCGTGGACATCGCCAAGTTGCCGCCGCCGACGGACGTCGCCGCGGTCCCGACCCACGTGGTGATCCCCGCGTTCATGATCAGCGAACTACGGACCGCGTTCCAGATCGGATTTCTGATCTTTCTGCCGTTCTTGGTGATCGATTTGGTGGTGGCCAGCGTGTTGATGTCGATGGGCATGATGATGTTGCCGCCCGCAATGGTGTCGTTGCCGTTCAAATTGATTTTGTTCGTGCTGGCCGACGGCTGGTATTTGGTCGTCGGATCATTAGTGAGAAGTTTTTCGTAACGCGGAGCGGCGATGACCACCGAGTTCGTCGTGGAGATGGGGCAACGCACCATCGAGATGGTGCTGATGTTGGCCGCGCCCGCGTTGGTGTTCAGCGTGGTGGTGGGGCTGGTGGTGAGCGTGTTGCAGGCGGTGACCCAGATCAACGAGGCCACGCTCACGTTTTTGCCCAAGATTTTGGCCGTGGCGTTGGCGTTCGTGTTGTTTTTGCCGTGGATGATTTCACTCATGGTCGGATTTACGACCACGATCCTGGGGAACATTCCGATGTACGTGAGATAGGGGAAGCCGCGGATGAGCGCGCTCCATGTCGTGATCCAGCGGGAGGCCGAATTCGTGTTGGTCCTCGCGCGGGTGGCCGCGATCCTCGCGGCGATCCCGGTGGTGGGCGGGTTGAGCGTGCCCAACATCATCAAGGTCTGGCTCGCGGTGGCGGTGGCTTTGGCCTTGGTGCCGGTGGTGGCTCCGGCCGCGACCGCCGTGGATCCGTGGTCGGCCGGGATCGGGTTGCTCGGGGAAACCATGATCGGCTTGGCGATCGGGTTGGCGATCCGGTTGGTGTTCGCCGCGGTGGACATGGGCGCGGAGCTGGCGGGGTTGCAAATGGGGTTCGGCCTGGCCATGGTGTTTGATCCCTCGTCGGGGCGGCAGGTCTCGTTGATCAGCCAGTTGTACGGGGTGGTGACGATGCTGGTGTTCTTCGCGATCAACGGCCACCACTTCGTGTTCCACGCGCTGGCGGAGAGTTTCCATCGCGTGCCCGCGGTGGGGTTTTACCCAGGCGCGGGATTGATCGACGGCTTGATGCGGCTCACGTCGGGGATGTTCGCCACCGCGCTCCAGGTGGCGTTGCCCGTGGTGGCCGCGTTGTTGCTGGCCAGCGCGGCGCTGGGCATCCTCGGTCGCGTGGTGCCGCAGATGAACGTGTTGTTGATGAGTTTCCCGGTGACGATGGGGGTGGGGTTGCTGGTGGTGGGGGCGTCGCTGTCCTTGTTCGTGGGCCTGTTTGCGGACCAGGTTCGCGCGCTGGACGGCACGTTGAACGGGCTGGTGCGGGCCATGGCCCGCCCCGGGCCTTAACGGAGCGCGGTCGTGGCGGAGAACGAACAGGAACGATCGGAACGGGCGACCCCTAAGCGTCGCGAGGACGCGCGCAAAAAAGGGCAGGTCGCCCGCAGCCAGGAGATCACCTCCGCCGCGCTGATCCTGGGCGCGGTCGGCGGGTTGACCGTGATGGGGCCCTCCGCGCTGCGCGACATGCGCGCCCTGATGACGACGTTGCTGAACGCCAATCCGGCCGCCGCGATGAGCCAGGCGGACGTCTACGCCGCGTTGATGCACGCCCTCTCCGCGACGTTGGTATTGGTCGCGCCGGTGATGGCCTGGTTCGCAGCGTTGGGCATCGTGTCGGTGGTGGCGCAGCCGGGGTTGGTGTGGAGTGCCACGCCGCTTGCGCCGGAATGGTCGCGGATCAGTCCGCTCAGCGGGTTCAAGCGGCTGTTCTCGCTGCAGTCCGCGGCGGTGTCGCTCAAAACCTTGTTCAAGTTCGGCGTCATCGGCTGGGTCTCCTACCTGGTCGTGAAAGACGAACTGCCCGCGCTGACCGCGGCCATGACCGCGGAGCCGTCGGCCGGGGTCGGCGTGATGTCGTCCGCGTTGCTTCGGCTCGGCCTGTGGTCGGGCGGCGTGATCGCGGTCCTGGCCGCCGCGGACTACGGGTACCAGCGGTGGGAGTTCGAGCGCAATCTGCGCATGAGCCGTGAGGATATCAAACAGGAAATGAAGGAAACCGAAGGCGACCCGTGGCTCAAGGCCCGGATTCGCGCGTTGCAGCGCGAACGCGCGACCAAACGCATGATGGCCGAGGTGCCCAAGGCCGACGTCGTGGTGACCAACCCGACCGAACTGGCCGTGGCGTTGCTCTATCGGCACGGCGAGATGGCCGCGCCCAAAGTGGTGGCCAAGGGCGCGGGCCTGGTGGCCAAACGCATCCGCGAAACCGCGTGGCGGCACGGCGTGCCGGTCATGGAAAACAAGCCGTTGGCGCGGGCCTTATTTAAGACAACCGGGGTGGGCGAGCCGATCCCGTCCAAGTTGTACCGCGCCGCGGCCGAAGTGTTGGCGTACGTGTATCGCGTCCGCCGCGCCTCGCGCGGGGCCTCGGCCATGGCGTCCCGCCGGGCCCCTGAACACGGGACCGACCAGTAATGGCGGCGAACACCACCATGGTGGGCGGGTTCAACCTCAAACACGGGGACGTGGCGTTGAGTCTGGGGGTGGTGGGCATCGTCATGCTCATGATCCTGCCCTTGCCGCGCGTGTTGCTCGATCTGTTGCTTGCGCTCAGTCTGAGCCTCTCGCTCGTGATCCTGTTTGTCTCCATGTACACGCTGCGGCCGGTGGAGTTTTCCGCGTTTCCCTCGGTGCTGCTGTTGATCACCTTGTTTCGATTGTCGCTGAACCTGGCCTCGACCCGACTCATCTTGCTGCACGGCAACGAGGGGCACGACGCCGCGGGACAGGTGATCAAGGCGTTCGGCGGGTTCGTGGTTGGCGGCAACTATGCGGTCGGGCTCGTGGTGTTCGTGATCCTGGTGGTGATCAACTTCGTGGTGATCACCAAGGGCGCGGGGCGCATCGCGGAGGTCGCGGCCCGCTTCATGTTGGACGCGTTGCCGGGCAAACAGATGAGCATCGACGCGGACCTCAACGCCGGGATCATCGACGAACACGAAGCCCGCAAGCGGCGCGCGGCGATCGGCCAGGAAGCGGATTTTTACGGCGCGATGGACGGCGCCAGCAAGTTCGTGCGCGGCGACGCGATCGCGGCCATCCTCATCATCCTGGTCAACATTGTCGGCGGTCTGGCCATCGGCGTGATGCAGCACGGCATGAGCTTTTTCACCGCGGCCCAGAACTACACGATCTTGACCATCGGCGAAGGTCTGGTGGCCCAGATCCCCGCGTTGATGATCTCCACCGCGGCTGGCATCGTGGTCACCCGCGCGGCGTCGGATGCGAACCTGGGGACCGATGTCGCTCGTCAGATCCTGAGCCATCCCCGTGCGATCCTGGGCGCGGCGGGCATTTCGTTGGCGCTGGGGTTGATGCCGGGGTTACCCCACCTGTCGTTTCTGGCATTGGCCGCCGGCATGGCCGCGGTGGGCTACACCGCGTTGAAGAGTCGGCGGGCCGAGGAGTCGGCGCAGGCCCACGTCCCGGCGACGGCCCCGGCTAAACCGACCTCGACCGAGCCGCTCGACTGGGTGGCGCCCCTGGATCTGATGGAACTGACCGTGGGGTACGGCCTGATCGGGCTGGTGGACGAAACCAAGGGCGGGGAATTACTCAAGCGCATCACCGCGATCCGTAAACAAGTGGCGCTGGAACAAGGCTTCGTGGTCCCGGCCATTCATATCCGGGATAACCTGAAACTGCGACCCAACGAATACGTCCTGTTGATCAAGGGTATGGAAGTGGCGCGCGGCGAACTGTTGCCGGGCCACTGCCTAGCCATGCAGCCCGGAGACGCCGCGCACCGTATCGCGGGGATCCCGACCAAGGAACCCTGTTTCGGATTGGACGCGCTGTGGGTGCCGGAGGCGGACAAGGAGCGGGCGCAGGCCGCCGGATACACCGTGGTGGACCTCGCGTCGGTGATCGCCACGCATCTCACCGAGATCATCAAAACCCACGCGCACGAGTTGGTGGGCCGCCAGGAAACACAGGCGTTGTTGGAGCGGTTCTCCAAAGAAGCCCCCAAATTGGTGGAAGAACTGGTCCCGGCTTTGTTGCCGTTGGGCGCGGTGGTCAAGGTGTTCGGCAACCTGCTGCGCGAGCGCATTCCGATCCGCGATCTGCGGTCCATTCTGGAAGCCTTGGCCGATCACGCGGTGGCGAGCAAGGACCCCGAGGTCTTGACCGAGGCCGTGCGCCAAGCCTTGGCCCGCACCATCACTCGGCAGTACCAAACGCGCGACGGCGCGTTGCCGGTCATCGCGTTGGACCCGCAACTGGATCACGAGATCGCGTCCGCGATCAAACCGAGCGGGCAAGGGTCGGTGTTGGCGTTGGACCCGACCGTGGGGCAGAAAGTCGTGACGCGCGTGCGGCAGGCGGTGGAGCGGATCATGGTCAAGGGACACCAACCGGTGGTGTTGTGCTCCCCCATGATCCGACCGCACGTGCGCCGGTTGTTGGAACGCGCGGTGCCGTCCGCGCGGGTGATTTCCTCGGGCGAAGTGGCGCCGCAGATTCGCATTCAAGCATTCGAAACCGTGAGGGCGGCTGATGCACATTAAAAAATACGAAGCGTTGAACGTCTCCGACGCGCTCCGCGCCATCAAAGAAGATCTGGGTCCGGACGCCATCATTCTCTCCACCAAGGAAATCCGCAAGGACAAGGGCGTGTTCGGCGTGTTCGGGCGGCCCATGGTCGAAGTGACCGCCGCGGTGGATCGTCCCGCCGTGACCGCGACGACCGTGGAGGCGCCGGCTCCGGAATTCGCGTCCGCGTTGTACGCCGCGCAACAGCCCGAGCCGCCGGCATCTGACGTCGGCGCGGTGCACAAAGAACTGCGCGCGATCCGCGAGGCGGTGAGCGCGTTGCACGGGTCGCTGACCTTCGGGCCCTTGCGGCAGATGGCCGGGATTCAAGAGACCTGGATCGACATGAAAGGCGTGCTGGGCGTGATGTTGACCGCGCAGGAAGTCTGCGAGCGGCAGGGCGCGCCCGAGCCGTTGACGAGCCTGGTGGATCGGCTGCGCGAGGGCGGGCTGGATCAAGACAGCGTGGTGGGGTTGCTCCGCGCGGTCAAACAGAAACTCTCGGCGGACGCCTTGTGGCATCGCGACGCGGTGCGCGCGTGCCTGTTCGAGCTGGTGCAGGGCATGGTGGAGACGGCGGGACCGGTGGAGTGCGGCGGGACCCGTCCCAAGGTGGTCGCCCTGGTGGGCCCCACCGGGGTGGGCAAAACCACCACCATCGCGAAGCTGGCGGCGCATCAGTTCCGCGATCACGGCCGCGTCACCCTGGCCACGCTGGACACCTACCGCATCGGCGCGGTCGAACAGCTCAAAATTTACGCCAAGATCATCGGCGTGCCGGTGGAAGTGGCCGCGTCGGGCCGCGAGCTGCGCGACATCGTGGCGCGCCGATCGCCCGGCGACGTGGTGCTGGTGGATACCGCGGGGCGCAGCCACTTGGGCGGCGCCCAATTGGACGAACTCAAGGACCTCACCCGGGTGGGGGTTCCGGTGGAAACCCATCTGGTGGTGGCAGCCAATACCAAGGAGTCGGAGTTGGACGCGATCGTGGATCGGTTCTCCGTCATTCCGATCGACCGCCTGCTCATTTCCAAGACCGACGAGACCCAGACCTACGGGGCCCTGGTGTCCACCATCAAGAAGACGCGAAAACCGGTCTCGTACCTGACCACGGGCCAACGCGTGCCCGAGGACATCGAGACCGCGACGCCGCACCGGGTGGCGGAATTGGTGTTCGGAACGAACTGAGCGGACGGGACCCGTGGATCAGGCGCACACGCTTCGCAAGTGGGCGGCCGCTCCCGGCGGCGCGACCACGCGCGCGCTGGCGGTGGTCGCGGTGACCAGCGGCAAGGGCGGGGTGGGCAAGACCAACGTGGTCGCCAATCTCGCGGTGGCGCTCGCGGACCTGGGGCGTCGCGTCCTGGTGCTGGACGCGGATTTGGGGCTGGGGAACGTGGACGTGTTGTTGGGCCTGTCCTCGCGCGACACCGTGGAGGACGTGTTCGATGGCCGCAAGACGCTTGCCGAGGTCGTGACGGACGGGCCACGGGGCGTCAGGATCCTGCCGGCCGGGTCGGGGTGGACCGGACCCCGCGACCCCTCGTCGGCCCAGATCCATGCGCTGCTGGATCAGATCGAACGGACGGACGACGGGCCGGACGTGGTGTTGATCGACACCGGCGCCGGGATCTCGTCGAACGTGCTCGCGTTCAACGCCGCGGCCCGGGCGATCGTCGTGGTGGCCACGCCCGACCCCGCGTCGCTCACCGACGCGTACGCGCTCATGAAGGTGCTGCGGGCTCGGCACGGGGAGCACCGCTTTTCCCTTGTGGTCAACATGGCGCGGAGTGAACACGAGGCGCACGAGACCGCGCGCACCCTGCGCGAAGTGGCCGGACGGTTTTTGGGCGTGACCGTCGAGTACCTGGGCGCGATTCCGGACGACGCGGCCCTGCGCAAGGCCGTGGGTCGCCAGCGCGCGGTGGTGGACGTCTCGCCCCACGCGCCGTCCAGCCTGGCGTTTCTGAGTCTGGCCCATCGCGTCGCGTCGTGGGACGGGACCGTCGAGATGAGGCCGATCGAACCAGGACCCGCGCGGTGATCGGCCCCGGCGCGCCGTACGGGACGTCCACCGACGTGGACCGGGTGGTCGCCGAGTTCACGCCGGTCATTCGATTTTTGGCGGAGCGACTCTCATTTCGCCTGCCGCCGTATCTGGATATCAACGATCTCATCCACGTCGGGGTGATCGGGTTGATGGACGCGATCGACAAGTTCGACCCCACCAAAGAGGTCAAGTTCAAGACCTACGCGGAAGTGCGCATTCGGGGCGCCATGTTGGACGAGATCCGGTCCCTGGCGTGGGTGCCGCGTTCGGTGCGCGAAAAAGTGGGCCTGCTCCACAAAACGAACGACGCACTGGAGAAGCGACTGGGCCGTCCGCCCACCGACGAGGAAACCGCGGCCGCGTTGGGCATGGACGCCAAACAATTCGCCCTGTTTACCGCGCAGGCCTGCTCGGTGGCGCTGTTGAGCCTCGACGACCTCGGCGCGCTGGGAGAGGAAGACCGCGACCCGCTGGAGTCGGTGGCCGACCCTCAGGCGGCCGATCCGCTGCGGGTGTTGATCGCCGAGGACTCGCGTCGCCGCGTGCTCGCGGCGATCGACGCGCTGCCGAACAAGGAACGGCTCGTGGTCTCGTTGTACTACGTCGAAGAGTTGACCATGAAGGAAATCGGCCGGGTGCTCAAGATCACCGAATCGAGGGTCTGCCAACTGCACGCGCAGGCGATTCATCGATTACAGGGCGCGATCGGAGGGTTCCGTGACGCCGCGTAACGCAGTCGAACCCGCGAACCGCCTCAAGTTCCCGAGCGTGACAGCCGATGAGTCGTTGAGATGGTGACTGCTGTCCCGGGCATGGAACCCCATTGTCACATGGAGGTCTCATGACCGACGGATGCGCCCTCCTTAAATATTTTCCGTACGACGAAGCGCTCGTGGCGGGCGTGATGGACAATGTGACCGACGTGGTGATGGTGTTGGACAGCGAGGCCCGCATCCAGTTCATCAATCATTCCGGCGAGGAACTGTTAGGGTACGCGCGGTCGGACCTGGCGGGCCGACCGGCCGGGGTCATAGTCGACGACGAACGCTCGGAGTTCGCGCGTGCCCTCGGTGTCCTAACGGACGGGGGCGACTCGGGCCACTGCGATGTCCTCCTCCTCACGCGGGCGGGAGAGCGCATTCGGGCCGCCTTTTACGGCGTCGTACTCCGGGACAACGGGCGTCGCATCCGTGGCATTGTGGGCGTTGTCCGCGATATACGCAGGGCCTGGAGCCTGGTCCACGAGTTGGAAGAGAAGGTCTCTGCCCGCACATCGGAACTGCTGGCTGCGAAGGCGGAGGCGGAGCGCGCCTATCACGATCTCAAAATGGCCCAGGCGCAATTGATCCAGGCGGAGAAACTGTCCTCGTTGGGGCAGTTGGCGGCGGGGGTGGCGCACGAGATCAATAACCCGATCGGGTTCGTCGGCACCAACCTGCGCGTGCTCGGCGAGTACGCAGGGGACCTGCTCCAATTAGTCGCGGGATACGAGGCGTTGCTCGGGGCGGTGGCTGGGGGCGACGCGACCGCGGTCCAGGCCGAAGCGGAGCGGGGGCGAGCCCTGGGGAATCAAATGGATGCCCGGCGTTTGGTCGAGGATCTCAAACAATTGACAATGCAGTCGGAGGAGGGCATCGAGCGTGTCCGCCAGATCGTCCAAAACCTGAAAGATTTTTCGCGGGTGGATCAACCGGGCCTGACGTCAGTGGACATCAACGGAGGCATCGAAAACACCCTGGCTATTGCGTGGAATGAATTGAAGTACAAAGCCGAGGTGGTCAAGGAATTGCAGCCTCTTCCAGCGATTCAAGGGCATCCGCAGCAGTTGAACCAAGTCTTTTTGAACCTGTTGGTAAACGCCACGCAGGCCATGACGAGCAGAGGGACCGTGTGGGTACGAACGGCGGTGAGGGGCGATCACGTGGTCGTGGAAGTCGAGGATACCGGCAGCGGGATCTCGCAGGAACACCTCGATAAGATCTTCGACCCGTTTTTCACGACCAAGCCGGTGGGCAAGGGTACGGGGCTCGGTTTGTCGATATCGTACGGCATCGTCCAGCAGCACGGCGGGAAGATCGAGGTGGAAAGCGCCGTCGGTCGGGGTACGCGCTTTCGAGTCCTGCTCCCGATACGGAGTCCGATCGACGACGAGCAGCCCGGCCCGCACAGCCGGGATGTCGCGGCGTAACGAGGCCGATGAGAACGTGAGATGGGGCTGTTAGATCAGCTAGTCAAATCCATTGCCAAGGGGATCGGGCTCGATGCCGCCGAGCTCGCGAGCCGTAAGGCCTTCCTGGAACTCGGGCCCAACGAGATTGAGACGTTACGGAACCTGCGGCCGCACCTGGCAGCCGCCTCGCCGCGCCTCCTGGAGCCGTTTTACGGACACCTGCTGGCCTTTGAGGATACGGCGCGGTTTTTGACCGATCCTGCGTTGCTCGCGCGGGTCCAGCAGGCGCAGGCCGCGTATTTTGACAGCCTCACGTCCGGGGAGTATGACCAGGCGTACGTCGAGGATCGGATCCGTATCGGCCTGGTCCATCAGAGTCTCGGCCTGGCGCCCAAGTATTCCATCGGCGCGTACGCCAAATATCTCTCCAGCCTGCTCCAGGAGGTGTCGGCGCGCGAGCCGGCACCCGGCATGTCGGTGGACGCGTTCGGCGCCTTCATGAAGGTGGTGTTGCTGGACCTGGGAATTGGGGTCGACACGTATGTCTACGCGAAACTGCAAACCGTTGAGAAACTCAAACGAGCGATCGAGAAGGTCATGGCCAGCGTGCCGATCGGCACGTTCGTGCTGTCGGCCGACCTCCTGGTGCTCTCATCCAATCGCAAGGTCCGCGACATCATCGGGCGGACTCACGAGGATTTGCGAGGCCGACCGCTGGAAGAGGTGTTGCCGGGCGTGCATTGGTGGGACGTCCTGGCGGAGTTGTTGGGGGCTGTGGGCGCCCAACGCGACGTGGTCATGCCGTACAACCGTGCCGGTGATGTGCGCGTCCTGCGCGTGGTTGGGACCGCGATCGAGCGCACCGAGGATGACGCCGCGCGGATGCTGTTGACGGTCGACGACATTACGGAGCACCGGCGGGCCTTAGAGCAACTCCAGGAAAGCGAAGAGCGGTTCCGCCAGGTCACGGAAAGTATCCATGCCGTGTTTTGGATGACCGACACCACCACGAACCAAATACTCTACATCAGTCCGACCTGCGACGGTATTTGGGGTCGTCCGCGCGACATCCTCCTAGCCTCACCGCAGGCATGGGTCGACGCCATTCATCCGGAGGATCGGTCCCGGGTGTTGGAGGCGGCCACGACCAAACAGGTGACCGGGGCGTACCACGAAGAGTATCGGATCGTGCGGCCTACCGGGGAGGTGCGCTGGATTCTGGATCGGGCCTTCCCGATTCGGGACGAACACGGACACGTGTATCGGATCACCGGGATCGCCGAGGACATCACGGCGCGAAAGCAGTCGGAGGAGGCGCTGCAACAGGCCTACGCGGAACTCAAGGAAGCCCAGGGGCATCTCCTGCAGTCCGAGAAAATGGCGTCGATCGGGCAGTTGGCCGCCGGGGTGGCGCATGAAATCAATAACCCGATCGGCTACGTGAGCAGCAACCTACGGACCCTGGCGGAGTATACCGAGGACCTGGTGCAGGTGATCGGCGGCTATGAAACCCTGTTGGCGGCGGTTGAAACCGGGAGCATGGAGGCCGCCGCACTCGAGGCCAAGCGGACGCGCGAGCTGGTCAAGCGAGTCGACATGGGGTTCTTACTGGAGGATCTCTCCACGCTGGTACAGCAGTCCTCCGAGGGTCTCGATCGGGTGCGCCAGATCGTGCAGAATCTCAAGACGTTTTCTCATGTCGACCGCCAGGAACAGGCATGGGTCAACATTAACCAAGGGATCGAGAGCACGCTCGCGATTGTTTGGAACGAGTTGAAATACAAGGCCGACATTATCAAGGAGATGGGCGATATTCCTGAAATTCTGGGGTATCCGCAGCAACTCAATCAGGTGTTTGTCAATCTGCTGGTCAACGCGGCGCAAGCGATCAAGGACAAGGGAACGATTTGGGTCCGGACCTTTGTGCAAGCCCAGTCCGTGGTGGCGGAGGTGGAGGATACCGGGAGTGGAATCGCTCCGGAGCACCTCAAGAAGATTTTTGACCCATTTTTTACGACCAAACCCGTGGGCAAGGGTACGGGGTTAGGTCTGTCGATCTCGTACGGCATTGTTCACAACCACGGCGGCACGATCGAGGTAGAAAGCCAACCAGGCCGAGGCACGCGGTTTCGCGTGGTCTTGCCGGTGGGAGGCGCCAAACCGGCTTCTAGTGACGTCCAACCGGGAGTGCAGGCGGCATGAAGATGGTAGGGCGGAACAGGGTTACCCAGAGGGCAACGGCTAGGAGCGTACGATGGAACCACGCGACGATTCAGCACTGACCGAATCTCACACCATTCTCTGCCTGGATGACGAAGAGAACATCCTCTCCGCGCTCAAGCGTGTGTTTCGAAAAGAACCCTACCAGGTGGTCACCACGACCAGCGCCGCCGAAGCCCTGGCGCTCCTTGAGAATCAGCCCATCGACCTCATCATCTCCGATCACCGGATGCCGGAGATGGCGGGGACGGTGTTCCTCGCGCGCGCCAAACAACTCCGGCCCCAGACGGCTCGCTTGATGCTCTCCGGGTACGCGGACATGCAAGCGGCGATGGACGCCATCAACGCGTGTGAGGTCCACCGGTTCATCGCCAAGCCCTGGAACGACGACGATTTGCGATTGACGGTCCGCCAGGCACTTCGGCAGTGCGAAGTCATGGCGCTCAACCGTGAACTCACGGACCTCGTCAAGCAGCAGAACCAGGAGATGTTCGAGGCGACACGCGCGTTGGAGGCCAAGGTCCGGGAACGTACCGCGGAGCTTGAGCAAAAGAACCACGATGTTGCCGTGTTGTACCGCAGGCTGGAAGTCAGTTTTTCCGCGACCCTCCGCGCGTTTATGGGGATCATGGAACTCAAGAGCCCCGCGTTGGTCGGCCATGCCCGCCGGGTCTCCGAGCTTGCGGCCCAAGTTGCCGCGCACATGAACCTGAGCGAGGAGGACCGGTCCCATTGTGAAATCGGGGCGTTGCTGATGGATATCGGCGCGATCGGATTTCCGGATGACCTCCTTAAGCAACACGAGACCGACATGGACAATCTGGCCCGGAGCCTTTGGCAAAAACATCCTTTTCTCGGGGAATCCAGTCTCCAGGGCATTGAACAGCTTCGGGCGGTGTCCGTCGTGATTCGGACGCACCACGAGCGATTTGACGGTCGGGGATTCCCCGACGGCCTCACGGGCGATGATATTCCGCTGGCGTCGCGGGTGGTGGCTGCGTGTGATTTCTTTGAAGGTCTGGCGAATCCTGCCGAGGTGGTCAACCGGATACCGCTGACCAAGGCCCTGGCGTGCATGAGCCGCGAATCTGGTTCGCGCTTCGATCCGGTGGTGGTGGAAGCCTTGTTCCGGGTGGTAGCGGGTCGCGACACGGGTCGACAACCCGGCGAAGTGCGCGTCGGGGTGGGCGACCTGGCCGAAGGCATGGTGTTGGCGCGGGATCTGATGACCAGTAAGGGCGTGTTGTTGATGGCCGGCGGGACAAAGCTGACTCCGGCTCACCTCCAGAAGATTCTGTCGTTTCACCAACTGGATCCGGTGGGGGAGGACGTGTACATCCGCTCAGCACGGGCCGCCTAAAGATTTGAGTCGGCTCTGCCGATTCAGGAACAGGGCCGATCTGAGCACGGAGCGAACCATGGATCAAGACGAGAGTATCCTCAAGGAATTTCTTGTTGAGTGCGCCGAAGGCGTGGGGCGCCTGGATCAGGAGTTCGTCGCGCTCGAAGCGGACCCCGACAGCACGAGCCTATTAGCCAGTATTTTCCGCACGATTCACACGATCAAAGGCACGTGCGGGTTCCTCGGACTGCCCAAACTCGAAAACGTGGCGCATGGCGCGGAGAACGTGCTCGCGAAAATGCGCGACCGCAAACTCTCGGTCACCCCCGAACGCATCACCGTGCTGCTGGGGGCGGTGGACGTCATCAAAGAAATCCTGGAAACATTGGAAGGAACCGGCAAGGAACCGGCCAAGGAGTACGGCGAGGTTCGCCAAACCTTGGACGCGGTGTTGGCGTCCGGCGCGGCCGCGCCGGCGCCCGCCCCACCGGCCCTTCCGACCCCGCTGGCGACGCCCCCCGAGCCGGCCGCCGCAGCGACCACTCCGGTGACACCCGCGCCGAGCCCTGAACCGCCGGCCGTGCCCGTGCCCGCCGCGCCTCCGGCAACCACCACCGTGTCCAAACATGAGGAAGAGGCCAAAGCCAAGGAGGGCGACGGCCAGGGATCCGAGCACCCGAGCGCGGCCGGCCCAAACAAAGGACTCCACGCGAGTGAGTCCTCGATCCGGGTGGACGTGGGCCTGTTGGACAGGCTGATGAACCTGGTCGGAGAGCTGGTGCTGGCCCGCAATCAATTGCTCCAACGCGTGCGCGAACAGGAAGACGCCGCGGGGATCGTCACGGCCCAGCGCGTGAACCTGATCACCACCGAGCTGCAGGACGCGGTGATGAAGACCCGCATGCAGCCCATCCGGAACGTGTGGGAAAAATTCCCCCGCGTGGTGCGGGATTTGGCCCGGACGAGCGGCAAGGAGATCGAGCTGGTGATGGAGGGCGCGGAAACCGAGCTGGATCGCACGTTGCTCGAGGCGATCAAGGATCCGCTGACGCACATTGTGCGCAACTCGGTGGACCACGGGATCGAAACGCCGGCGGTGCGGGAGGGCCGGGGCAAGGCGGCCAAGGGCATCCTGCACATGAAAGCCTCCCACGAGGGCGGGCAAATCACCATTGAAATCACGGACGACGGGGGCGGCATCGACGTGGAGAAGGTCAAACGCAAGGCCGTGGAAAAGGGCCTGATCTCGCAGGACACGGCCAACCACCTGTCCGAACGCGAGGCCATGAGTTTGATTTTCCACGCCGGATTGTCCACCGCCGAAAAGGTGACCAATGTGTCGGGCCGCGGCGTGGGCATGGACGTGGTCAAGACCAACATCGAAAAAATCGGCGGCGCGATCGAGATCACCAGTTGGCTCAAACAGGGCACCACGTTCAAGATCAAGATTCCGCTGACCCTGGCGATCGTGCCGGCGTTGATGGTCACCGCGGCGGGTGAACGGTTCGCGATCCCACAGGCCAGTTTGCAGGAGCTGGTGGGCGTGGACGAGGACGCGGGCGAGCGGATCGAAGAAATCCGCGGCGCCGAATTCTTCCGGCTGCGCGGCGCCTTGCTGCCGTTGGTGCGCCTGGATCACCTCTTTCGACTGCCGCGTCGGGCCGCGCCCGCGGAGGGCGAACGCCACGCCGAGCTGCGCGAGACCAATATCGTCGTATTGGGCACGGGCGGGCGGTCGTTCGGTTTGGTGGTGGACGAAGTCAACGATAGCGAAGAAATCGTGGTCAAGCCGCTCGACGCGCAACTCAAAGGGTTGTCGGTGTTCGCGGGGGCCACCATTCTCGGCGACGGGAAAGTGGCGTTGATTCTGGACGTGATGGGGATCGCCAGGGAGGGCAAGCTTCTGCAACGCGGCGAGGACAAACACGAGGTCAAAGGCGGCGACGAAGTCAAAACCGGCAACGGAACCGAACGGCAAACCGTGTTGACGTTTTCTTTGTCCGGACGCGACCGGTTTGCGGTGCCGCTGGCCGAGGTGGCACGGCTGGAGGAGTTCGCGGCCGACCGGATCGAACATGCGGCGGGCCGGGACGTCATTCAGTACCGGGGCGATCTCATGCCGTTGGTGCGGCTTGATCACGCGATCGGCGTGTCTGGCGCGAGCGAGCCCGGCGATCGCGTGCCCGCGATCGTATTTTCTCGTCGGGGCAAGAGTATCGGGCTGGTCGTGGGACGGATTCTGGACGTGGTGGACGTGCATCTGACGCTCTACACGCCCCCGTCCGGGAAAACCGGGGTCCGCGGGTCGATGGTGATCGATGGGCTGACCACCGACCTATTGGATATCGATCAAGTCATCGACGGGGTGGAGCCGGGCTGGATCGAGCAGCCGCTCGCGGCATGATGAACCCGCTGCGCAACGGGGAGTAGGAGAGCACGCATGGAGGCGCAGGCGTCACCGATGATTCCCTCGAACGACAAGGCGCGCGGCCCGGATCGCCGGCGCGGTCGCACCCTGCAGTACGCGACGTTTGTGTTGGACCGCCATGTGCTGGGGGTTCCGGTGTTGGAGGTCCAGGAAGTGCTCACCGCCCAGGAGATGACCCGCGTGCCGTTGTCCTCGCCCGTGGTGTCCGGGCTCATCAATTTGCGCGGACAGATCGTCATGGCCCTCGATCTGCGGACGCGGTTGGGATTTCCTGCGTTGCCGGACGGGAGCGCGTCCATGAACCTGGTGGTCCAGACCGCGGGCGGCCGAGTCAGTTTGCTGGTGGACAAAATCGGAGACGTCATCGAAGTACCTCCGGATCTGTTTACCCCGCCGCCGGAAACCGTGGATGAGCGGCTGCGGGAGGTGATCGACGGCGTGTACAAACTCAAGGATTGTTTGTTGCTCGCGCTCAATACCGACGCGGCCACGCGGATCGCGGTCGGCGCGTGAGAACCTGATGGCTTGACAGGGCGGGATGACGCCAGGAGGACGCGATGCGATGGTTTCGTAACTTACAGACCAAGAGCAAGTTGTTCGTGGGGTTCGGCCTATTGATCGCCGTGATTTTGGTGGTCGTGGCGGTGGCCTATGGCCAGATTCTCCGACTGAACCGTTCACAAGGGGAGTTGCATAATAGCCTCTTGACCTTGACCACCGGTCTTGCAATTCAGACCGAACTCCACGCCCAAGCGCAACTCATGTCGACGATGGTCGGGTCGGATCGTGAAGTCCAGCAGCAGATGGTACAAGCCATTAAGGAATCGAGCGACAAGGTTGACGCCGCGTTTGAAGAATTGAAGGCCGGGAACGGCGCCGGAACCGACATCGGCAAGAAGGTCGTCGAGTGGCAAGCGCTGTGGCGCGAATTCCACGCCGACCGCGGGACAAAGATACTCCCAGGCTTGACCTCGGGTAAGGCGGCGTCGCGCTCGGAGGGTGAAGCGTTCGCGAAGAATGAGCAACGGGCTGCGGCCATGGATAACCTCCTGGGTGAACTGATGGCGTTGCAGGAGAAGCAGGCCGCCAACCTCGTCGTACAATCCCGACGCGACTACGCACGTGTTGTGACAGTATTCATGGCGATAACTATCGGGGCAATCGTCATCGGTGTCAGTTTGGCGGTATTTCTGGGGAACGCCATTGCCAGGCCGTTGCACCGGATGGCCGAGGCGGCGAAACAAATCGCGACCGGCGACTTGTCGGTGGACATTACGGCCGAAAGCACGGACGAAGCCGGGGTCTTGGCGCGCAGCTTCGCGTCGATGGTGGGCGGGTTGCGGCAAGCCGACGCGCAACGCACGCGGATGGCGCAACTCACGGCCTTGGTGGAAAACGCGCCGATCAATCTGATGCTGGCCGACCGGGAAATGAAACTCACGTACATGAACCCCGCGGCCGCGAAAACGTTCCGGGCGTTGGCGAGTTCGCTGCCGGTGCCGCCGGAGAAACTCTTGGGCCAGAACATCGACGTGTTTCACCAGGATCCGGCGCGGGCGCGCCGGATCCTGGCCGATCCCAAGAACCTCCCGCACAGCGCCACGATTCGGGTGGGCGGCGAGGTGCTCGAGATCACCGTCAACGCGATCATGGACGACAAACACCAGCGTATCGGCACCATGGCGTCGTGGACCGTGGCCACGGCCGAGGCGCGTCTCAAGGAGAGTATGTCGCAAATGGCCGAGTCGGTCGCGGCCGCGTCGGAAGAACTCTCGGCCTCCAGCCAGCAGTTGCGCCTTAGTTCGGAGGACGCGACGGCGAAGGCGAGCACGGTCTCCACGGCGAGCGAGCAGACCAACCAGAACGTACAGAGCGTGGCGACCGCGGCGGAAGAGATGACCGCGACGATCAAAGAGATCTCCAAAAACGTGCAGGACGCGACCCGCGTCACCGCGCAAGCCGTGCAGGTCAGCGAAAGCACCAACCGCACGATCGGGAAATTGGGCGAATCGAGCGCGGAGATCGGGAAAGTGATCAAAGTGATCACGTCGATCGCGCAGCAGACCAACCTGTTGGCGCTCAACGCCACGATCGAGGCGGCGCGGGCGGGCGAGGCGGGCAAGGGGTTCGCGGTGGTGGCCAATGAGGTCAAAGAGTTGGCCAAGGAAACCGCCAAGGCCACCGAGGAGATCGAACGCAAGATCGACGCGATCCAAGCGGACACGCAGGGCGCGGTGACGGCGATCGGGGAGATCGGGGGCATCATCGGGCGGATCAACGAAATTGCGACCACGATCGCGGGGGCGGTGGAAGAGCAGGCGGCGACGACCACGGAGATCAGCCGGAGCGTGGCGGAGGCGGCGCGGGGCACGGGCGAGGTGGTGGAGAACATCGCGGGCGTAGCGACCGCCTCGCGCGGCACCACCGAGGGCGCGGCGAACGTCCTGGCCGCCAGCCAGAGCCTCGCCCAAATGGCCGGCGCGCTCCGCACCATGGTGGCGGACATCAACGATTTGCAACGCAAGGCCGCGTAGGCGGCATGAGGTTGTGACCCTCGCGGGGCGCCCGCGAGGCGACCGAGACCATGGCGGGCATGCCCGACGGTGAATGGCGGCCTGAACGAGCGGGCCGCGGCTCACGGAGGAGGGAATGTCCATTGGAAGACCAGGAGCCAGGGAGGCGACATGAGAGCCACACACGATGATGGGGCCGAGACGGCCGGGACGGGCGGGTTGTCCGATCTCCACGACCAGCGGGGGGTGCAGACCCGCAAGGACTTTCTGGAATTCGGTTCGGCCGACGCGGAGCGCCTGCAGCGCATCGGCCCGAAGTTGGCCTCCAAGGTCGATCACATCATCGACACGATGTACGAGCACTTTCTGCGATTTCAGGATACGGCGGCGCATCTGCCGAATGAGGCGACGGTGCGTCGGCTCAAAGGCGTCCAGAAAGCGTATTTCTCGCAACTCTTTGACGGACGATACGATCGCGACTACGTGGAGGATCGGGTCAAGATCGGCCTGACCCACGTTCGGGAAAACATCACGCCCCAGTGGTACCTCGGCGCGTACAACCTCTATCTGCGGTTGGTCACGCAAGCGTTGTTCGAGGAATTCGGCGCGAGCGGGTGGCGCAGGAGCGCTCGCGGAGAGGGGGAACTCCTCCAGGCGCTTCAGTCGGTGATGAAGGTCGTTTTCTTCGACATGGAGTTGGCGATCGACACCTACATCGCGAACGTCGTCTCACAGCAACTCGCTGAGCAACACAAACTGCAGGAGGAGCAGGCCGATTTCAAACGCCTGCTCACACGGATCACCGAGGTGGCCGGGCATCTCGCGGCCGCGTCGGAAGAACTCTCGGCCTCCAGCCAGCAGTTGCGCCTTAGTTCGGAGGACGCGACGGCGAAGGCGAGCACGGTCTCCACGGCGAGCGAGCAGACCAACCAGAACGTACAGAGCGTGGCGACCGCGGCGGAAGAGATGACCGCGACGATCAAAGAGATCTCCAAAAACGTGCAGGACGCGACCCGCGTCACCGCGCAAGCCGTGCAGGTCAGCGAAAGCACCAACCGCACGATCGGGAAATTGGGCGAATCGAGCGCGGAGATCGGGAAAGTGATCAAAGTGATCACGTCGATCGCGCAGCAGACCAACCTGTTGGCGCTCAACGCCACGATCGAGGCGGCGCGGGCGGGCGAGGCGGGCAAGGGGTTCGCGGTGGTGGCCAATGAGGTCAAAGAGTTGGCCAAGGAAACCGCCAAGGCCACCGAGGAGATCGAACGCAAGATCGACGCGATCCAAGCGGACACGCAGGGCGCGGTGACGGCGATCGGGGAGATCGGGGGCATCATCGGGCGGATCAACGAAATTGCGACCACGATCGCGGGGGCGGTGGAAGAGCAGGCGGCGACGACCACGGAGATCAGCCGGAGCGTGGCGGAGGCGGCGCGGGGCACGGGCGAGGTGGTGGAGAACATCGCGGGCGTAGCGACCGCCTCGCGCGGCACCACCGAGGGCGCGGCGAACGTCCTGGCCGCCAGCCAAGGCCTCGCCAAGATGGCCGGGGAGTTGGATGGGCTGATCGGAGAGTTCCGCGGTCATGCTGCGGCCGATCCGCGGGGAGAACAGCACGGTGTCCGACGGCGCGCCGCGTAACCGCGAGCACGCGAGGCATGCCGAGGGTTCGCGAACGGCGCGGGCGCCGGTGCGTACAACAGGGCTGTCCGTAGGAGGTCTCACGTGAAAGTATTGATCGTCGACGACTCCGGTCCGATCCGGAAGCTGCTCGGTCAAATGTTAAAGGACCTGGGGTTTCAGACCATGGAGGCGATCCACGGGAAAGACGCCTTGGACAAGCTCCTGGCCAATCAGGATATCGAGCTCGTCATGCTGGATTGGGATATGCCAGAAATGACCGGCATCGAGTTGTTGGAGGCGTTGCGCACCATGCGCGATAAATTCCCCAAACGTCCCACCGTGGTGATGGTGACTACGAATAATCAGATGGAAAAGATCGTCCACGCCATGACCAAGGGCGCCAACGAGTACATCATGAAGCCGTTTACCAAGGAGATCCTCCAAGAAAAATTGGCCCTGTTGGGGCTCTTGGGACACCCTCGTGGCTGATCCCATTCGGGTCTTGGTGGTGGATGATTCGGCGGTGGTACGTCGGGCCGTGTCCGACGCGCTGGCGTCCGAACCCGACATTACCGTGGTGGGGACCGCAGCGAACGGCAAGATCGGACTGGAGCGGGCAGCGCACCTCAAACCCGACGTGGTGATTCTGGACATCGAGATGCCGGAGGCGAACGGCTTCGACGTGCTGCGCGGTTTGCGCGCCCAACACGCGACCGCGCGGACCATCATGTTCAGCACGCTCACGCAGCGCGGCGCGTCGCAGACCGTCGAAGCCCTCGCGTTGGGCGCGAGCGATTACGCGCTCAAACCCGCCAGCACGGGATTGGGATACGGCGATACGCTCAAACAGGTCGCCAAAGAGCTCATTCCCAAGATCAAACAATTTCGTCCCGACCTCTGGCCGGCCGCTCCGCCGCCATTTGCGGCGCCGGCCGGCGCGCCCAGATGTCCGTCTGCCCGCGAGGCCGGGACCCCGCAGGTGGTGGCGATCGGCGTGTCAACCGGCGGGCCCGAAGCGCTGGCGAAAGTGCTCCCGCGGTTGCCGGAGACGTTCCCGACGCCGATTCTGATCGTGCAGCACATGCCCCCCGTGTTCACCAAGTTGCTGGCCGAGCGGCTCGCGCTGAGTTCGAAGATCAAGGTGGTGGAAGCCGAGGCCGGGATGACGCCGCAGCCCGGGACGGCGTATCTTGCGCCCGGCGATCATCACATGGTGGTGGGGCGACGCGACGGGCGCGTCGCGATTTCGCTCAACCAGGCCGCGCCGGAAAATTCGTGCCGTCCCGCCGCGGACCCGTTGTTTCGGTCGGTCGCGGAGGTGTATGGCGCGCACGCGTTGGGCGTGATTATGACCGGCATGGGACAAGACGGGCTCATCGGACTTCGGGCCATGCGGGCCAAGGGCGCCGGGGTGTACGCCCAAGACCAAGCCACCAGCGTGGTGTGGGGCATGCCGTCGTTCCCGGTCCGCGAAGGGCTGGTGGACGCCGTGCTCTCGGTCGATGAATTGGCCGCGGCGATCGACGCGGCGGTGTCCTCTCACCCGGCCGGCGCGGTCCGATGAGCGGTGGGGATGTGCCGACACGCGGCCGCGAGTGATGGGAATGGTCCCCACCGACACCCTCAAGTTCCTCTTCGCGTTCCTCAAAAAGGAGAGCGGTCTGATCTTGGACGAATCCAAGACGTATCTGGTGGAGACCCGGTTGGAGCCGATCGCCAAGGCCGAGGGGTGCGGCTCGATCGACGAGTTGGTCCGGCGGCTGCAACTCAACGACGCCGCGGCGTTGCGCAAGAAGGTCATCGAGGCGATGACCACCAACGAAACGTCGTTTTTCCGGGATCTCACGCCGTTTGCGGTGTTGAAGAACACCGTGTTGCCGGGCCTGGCCAAAACCAACGCCAAAACCAAACGCATCCGGATCTGGAGCGGCGCGTGTTCCACGGGCCAGGAAGCCTACTCGATCGCGCTGACCGTGTCGGACGTCGCCGACCTCGCGGGCTGGGACGTCAAGATTGTGGGCACGGACATCGCGGAGAAAGTCCTCGATCGCGCGCGCGCGGGCGTGTACACGCAACACGAGGTCCAGCGCGGGTTGGGCGTGGCGCACCTGGTTCGCTATTTTACGCAGCAGGGCACGGATTGGGCCGCCAAACCCGAACTCAGAAAATGCATGCAGTTCCGGCAGTTGAATATTTTGGGGGACTTTTCAAGCCTCGGGGTGTTCGACGTGATCTTCTTTCGCAATATTTTGATCTATTTCGACACCGCGACCAAGAAGAACATTCTCGATCGCATGGCGCGCGCGGTGTCTCCGAGCGGTGTGTTGTTCTTGGGCGGCACGGAGACGCCGATCGGCATCACGGATCAGTGGGTGCGGGTGAAGTTGGATCAAGGGGTGATCTACAAGCGCCGCGACGCGCCGACGTGAGCGCGCGCGGTGAACCGGTACGGGACGTCACGAAGAGGGAGGCGCAACGATGGCTGATCTGCAAATGAAAATCTTGATTGTCGACGATATGTCCACCATGCGGCGGATCGTCAAAAACAGCCTGAAACAAATCGGGTTTCAGAACTTTGAGGAGGCCGAAGACGGCAACGGCGCGCTCGCCAAGCTGCGCCAAGGCGGGTTCGACTTCGTGGTGAGCGACTGGAACATGCCCAATATGACGGGGCTGGACCTGCTCAAGGAAATTCGGAAGGACGCGGCGCTTAAAGCCATCCCGGTGTTGATGGTGACGGCCGAGGCGCAAAAGGAAAACATCATGGAAGCGCTCCAGGCCGGGGTCAGCAACTACATCGTCAAACCGTTCACCGCCGAGACGTTGAAGGAAAAGGTGGACAAGATTTTCGACAAAAAAGCGGCCTAACCGAGAAGGAGCACGCAATGGGATTGCCGGCGGAAGTGCAGCCTGAAGACGACGATCTACTCCGACTCGTCCGCGAAGCCTCGTCCATGACCTCGGAAAACGAATTCGTCACTAAGGTCAACGGCCGGATTTACGGTGAACTTGGGGGATTGGCCCAGCACCTGAACAAGATGATGAAGGCATTGCAGTCCATCGAGTGCCCGATGCACCTCACGGCGAGTGAACTGCCGAAGGCCGCTGACCAGTTGACGGATTTGACTAAATTTACCGAAGAGGCCACGCACCGCATCCTGGGATACACCGAACAGGTGATGGGTAATCACGACGTGATGGCCGAGGAATTGGCGTCGTTGCGCGCCGCGTTCGGTTTGCCCCAGGACCGCGCCGCGCTCGAGCGCGTCGCGGTCAAGCTCGAATCCCTCGTTCAGGAAAACCGCAAAGTCCTGATGGATCTGTTCACGAGTCTGGAGTTTCAGGATTTAACAGGCCAGCGCCTCAAGAAGATCGCGTCGGGTCTCCAGGGCGTGCAGTCTCGGATTCTCAAGCTGCTGATCATCTTCGGGATGAAAGAGTGCGGGAGCGACGCGGACTCGTGTCGGCAGGAAGCGCTGTTGGCCAAACTGGAAGCCACGTCGAGAACCACTGTCAAACAGGACGTGGTGGACGACATGCTCAAGGAGTTCGGATTCTAGCCATGGCGGACCGGGAAGAAGCGGGGACAAGCGGCTGTGCCGACGCCGCTCGGAATGGGAAGGAAAAGAGGGGTAGCTCAGGCTACCTTTCTGAAGAACCACAGAGAAGCAGCCTGCTTTGAATTGCCGATAAAAGCGAGCAAGTTCATTGTCTCCGGGGGTGGCGGATCGCCTCCAAAGATATGGCCACGGCGTTCAACGCCAAACGACGCGTGGACACCATGATGGCGGAAATGGGCACCCTGAACGCGCGCGTGTACGACGTTTAAACGAGGTGGAACAGACGGCGCGCGAGGTCAGGGACCGGGTGGCCCAGGCAGTCACGGGATTACGATTCGAGGACATGGTGTTCCAGGTCGCGACGGCGGTCCTTTAGGTCGCGCGCGACACGTCCGGCAATGCGTCCTCGCTGCGCGCGCAACTTGACGCGGCGCGACGGGTCGAGGCCGACGCGCAACATCGCGCGGTGCGCCAGCACTAGATGGCGGTGGGAGCGACGGAAGTGTTCTGAGCCTCGGGCGCGGGTGCGGTCAAGTTTTTCGTCATACTCGCCGAAAAAGGGTTGGTGCGTCTTCTTAGAGGCGTACGCGTATGGGAGACCTTGGGAGGAATCCGTAGTGCATGACGACGTGCTCAGCCCGGATGGATTTGACGAGTTTTAAGAAAGGCGTTTTGGTTGTCGTGATGGTCGGGGCGGCGCGCGTTCGCGACGCGTCGGTTGAGGAGGCGTCATGGACGTAAAAAGCCTGTTGTGGTACGGCGTATTGCTCAGCGTCACCGGCGCGTACGTCATTGCCATGGCCGGCGTGAGGTCCGCGCGCCGCCACGACGTGTCCCGTCACTCGCGGCTTATGGTCGCCTCGTGTTCGGTGGTGGGCCTGTGGTTAGTGGCGTACGTGTCCAAACAAGTGGTGTTCGGCCGCGATGCGTTCGGCGGAACCCCCGAACAGTATTGGCGATGGTACGTGCCGTTGTTGCTGACTCATACCGTGTTGGCCGTGAGCACGATCGGGTTGGGCTCGTACAACTTGTATACCGGGCTGCGTCGGCTGCAACGCGGCAGCGTCGGCGCCATGGCGGCCGGGGCGGCGCGTCACCGGCTGATCGGCCTGCTGTTGGTGGGGACGTTCAGTGGAACTATGGTCACCGCTTATCTGGTGTATGTCATGCTGTTTGTGTGGTTCCCCGCGTCGTAACTGATGAGCAACGGGCCGCCCTCATGGAGACCGCCATCGACCTCGCGATTACCGCTCACGGGGTCCAGCAGTTCAGCGCCTTGGTCTACCGCGAAAGCGAAATTCTCCTGCCCTCGCACCAGAAGGATCTGTTGGTCAACCGCCTTATGTGTCGGCTGCGCGATCTGAATCTGCAGTCGTTTCAAGCGTACGACGATCTGGAGGGGGAGAAACCCGGCGGGTCCGAAGTCACCGCGCTGCTCGACCTAATGTCCACCAACAAGACGGATTGTTTCCGCGAACCCGCGTATTGTCAGGTCTTGCGCGCGCGTGTCTTGCCTGAGTTGGCGGACCACAAAGTTTTGCGCATCTGGTCGTCGGCCCGCTGAGGGATGGATATTCTCACCATCATCGGCGTGGTGGTCGGGCTGGCCGCGCTGTTGGGCGGCCAAGCCCTGGAGGGCGGGCACGTGGGCTCGATCATGCAGCTCACGGCCGCGTTGATCGTGTTGGGGGGGACGTTCGGCGCGGTGATGGTGCAGTTTCCATTACCCAAGTTCATTGAAGGCCTGCTGATGGGCCTCGACGTGCTCAAGGCCCCGCCCAACAACGGCCCCAAGTTGATCGAAACTTTGGTGGACTATGCGAACCTGGTCCGCAAGCAAGGCATCCTGGCGTTGGAAGCCAAAATGAAGGACGCCGAAGATCACTTTCTGAAAAAGGGCTTGCAGTTGTTGCTGGACGGCACTGAGCCCAAAGCCATCCGGGAGATCCTGGAATTGGAGGTCTCGTATGCAGAAGAATTTCGCCACATGTCGATCAAGATGTACGAGGCCTTTGGCGGGTACGCGCCTACGTTCGGGATCATCGGCGCGGTGATGGGGCTCATTCACGTGATGGAAAACCTCGCGGACCCGAGCATGTTGGGGTCCGGGATCGCGGTGGCATTCGTCGCCACGATCTACGGCGTGCTGTCCGCCAACCTAATCTTTCTGCCCGTGGCCAATAAGTTGAAAATGCGCACGCGCATGGAGGCGGTGAGCCATGAATTGGTCATCGAGGGCTTGATCTCGATCGCCTCCGGGGAAAACCCGCGCCTGCTTCAAGAAAAACTCGCGGGGTTCTTGGATCGCCACCAACGGGCAGGGTTGAAGAAGATTTAAGGCCGCCGTGAAGAAGCAGAAACCCGAAGAACCGGAAAATCACGAACGGTGGCTGATCTCGTACGCCGACTTCATTACCTTACTGTTCGCGTTTTTCGTGGTGATGTATTCCACCTCGTCGGTGAACGCGGGAAAGTTGCGCGCGGTCGCGGATGCCATGAACTCCGCGTTTAACCCGTTCGTGACGCTGTCCGCGACCAATATCCGGCTGATGGAATCCCGGATCGGCACCGAGATGTTCGACGTGGACATGAAGCGGTATTTTAAGATTCAGGAAACGGTGCGGCTGATCGACGCCGGCAAAAGTAACATCACCGTGGCCAAGGACAGCCGCGGCCTGGTCATTCGGATTTCCGACACGTTGGTGTTCGAGCCGGGGCGAGCCGACATCCTTCCCCAGAACAGCGAGTTGCTGGATCGCGTGGCGGCGTTGCTTGCGGAGATTCCGAATCAGATTATCGTCGAAGGGCACACCGACAACGTGCCGATCCGCACGCCGCAGTTCCCCTCCAACTGGGAGCTGGCGGTGGCGCGTGCCACCACGATCGTCCGGTACTTTGTGGAGCACCGGACCATCGACCCGCAGCGCATCGCGATCGGGGGCTACGGCGAGTTCCGACCCATTGCATGGAACGATACGCCGGAGGGTCGGGCCAAGAACCGTCGGGTGGATATCGTGGTGCTCCAGACGCCGCGGGTGCAGCCGGATGAAGGCGACACGCTCGACGCGCAAGCCGTGGGTGATCCCAGCGCTCAACCGGCCGCGGAGGGCGGGGCTCAAAGCGCCGCGTCGAACCCCACGGAACGTCTTCCCGGCGCCGGACTTCCGATCGACGACCCGTTTGCGGATATCTTAAAACCGTAGCCCGGCAGGGCCTACCGGGCTGATCGGCAAAATCTGCCGAGCGGTGCACACGCGCCGTTCGCGACGCGCATCCAGGACCTCCTCCCGCGCGTGTATTCCTGGCATTGAAGTTGCTCTAGCTCCGACCGGTTGCTCGGGCGTTGCGAGGAGGCTTCGATGGAAGGCGCGTATCCGGTCCTGTCCGGGGCCATGGCCCAGGAGAAGCGACTGGAACTCATCACGAACAACCTGGCCAATCTGAACACGACCGGGTTTAAGCGCGACCACGCGGTGTTCGGCGTGGTGCAAGCTGCCGGCGCCGGGTTGGTCGGCGCGGAGACGCCATCCGCCGAGGTGCCGCCGGTCTTCAACGCGTTGGCGATGGTCGCCACGGATTTTGGGCCCGGCGCCATACGCACCACCGGCGATCCGCTGGATCTGGCGATCGACGGGGAGGGGTTCTTCGTGGTGGAGACGCCGAATGGTCCGCGGTACACGCGGGACGGTCACTTCACGCTCGACACCGAAGGACGTGTCGTGACCATGAGCGGGTATCCCGTGTTGGGAAGCGGCGGCGCGATCACCTTGCCGGTCGGGACCGTCGCGGTGGACTCGGACGGGCGCATGACGGTGGACGGCGCCGAGGTGGATACGGTGCGGGTGGTGGAAGTGAGTGATCCGACGCGCCTGCGCAAGGTGGGGGACAATGTGTTCGAGGGCGGGGGCCAAAGCGAAACCGAGGTGGTCGGCCGGATCCGTCCGGGCGCGTTGGAGTCGTCGAACGTCAATCCCGTGGCGGAAATGACCGCCATGATCGAAGTCATGAGGTTGTACGAGGCCGCGCAACGGGCGATACAGACCACCGACGCAGTGGTGGGCAAGGCCGTGAACGAAGTCGGTCGCACCGCGTAAAGGAGAGCACATGTTACGAGCACTCACCATCGCCAGTACGGGCATGACCGCGCAGCAGTTGCAGGTGGAAGTGATCGCCAACAACCTGGCGAACATGTCCACGGTGGGATTTAAGAAAAGCACCGGGGAGTTCCAGGACCTGTTTTATCAAACGTTCAAGGCGCCGGGAAGCGTGACCGAGAGCGGGACCTTGCCGGTCGGCATCCAGGTGGGCTCCGGGGTTCGCCCGGTGGCGGTGCATCGCCGGTTCGGGCAAGGCGAGCTGCAACAGACCGATAGCCCGTTGGATCTGGCCATTGAAGGCGACGGCCTGTTTCAGGTCACGATGCCGGACGGGTCCACCGGGTACACGCGGGCCGGCTCGCTCAAGGTTGATTCGGACGGACGGCTGGTCACGGCGGACGGGTACGCCATCCTGCCCAATATCACGATCCCGGCGGATACCAAGACCATCACCATTTCAACCGGCGGGGTGATCTCCGTGGTGCAGTCGGGCGGCGCCGCGCCCACGCAGGTCGGCGTGCTGGAATTGGCTCGGTTCACGAATCCGGCCGGGCTCAGTAGCATGGGGAAAAATCTGTTTGAGGTGACCCCGGCGTCCGGAGAAGCGGTGACAGGCGCGCCGGGTCAGAGCGGACTGGGGACCGTGCTCCAGGGCGCGATCGAGGGATCGAACGTGAACATCGCGGAGGAGATGGTCAACATGATCATTGCCCAACGCGCGTACGAGGTCAACGCCAAGGCCATCCAGACCACCGACGAGATGTTGGGGATGGTCAACAACCTGAAGCGATGATGAGCCCCGCGCGCGTGAAACCGGGTTGGCTCGCCGCGGCCGTGTGCGCCGCGAGCCTCAACGTGGGTGTTGCCGCCGCGTGGGCCTCGTCCGACCCCACGTCCGCGATCGCCGCGTACGTGGCGGAGCAACTCGACGTGGACGCGTCGGAGATTCGCGTCCGGACCGTGAGTCCCGACCCCGCGAACGCGGCGTCATCCGGGGCGAAGGTCATTGGCGTGCAAGAAGCCAAACCCGGCGCTTTGCTGGGACGGACCGCGTTTGTGGTGCGCACGGCCGCGGACAATGGTCGCGCGGCATCGCGAGTGCTCAGCGTGGACGTGGAGCGCGTGGGACGGGTGGTGATGGCGGCGCGGCGCCTGAATCGGTTCCATGTGATCGGCGCCGAGGACCTGGAGGTGCACACCGCCTTGGTGCAACCGGGCGTTGACGCGGTGACGGATTCGCCGGACGCGTTGATCGGCAAGCGGTTGACGCGGTCAATCGGCAAGAACCGTCCGATCACCGTGGACGCGGTGGAGGACCCCCCGGTGATCCAACGGGGCGACCGCGTGACGGTCAGGGTCCGGAGCGGGAATTTGACGATCCTGGCGATCGGGCGGGCCAAGGAGGATGGGCGACTGGGCGCGCACATTCCGGTCGCCAATGAGGAGTCCCGCAAAGTCGTGTACGGTCGCGTGGTGGACCCCGGGACCGTGTTGGTGGAGGCGTTTGGGGAATGACACCGCGGACGGACGCCGAACGCATCACCCGGATCGCGGCGAGCCTCGCGCTGGCCGCGGTGGTCGGCGGGTGCGCGGCCGCGCCGTCCGCGAGGCCAGCGCCTACGGCACAGCCGCGGGTGTTTTCCCAGCAACAGACCACGGCGGCGGCGCCCGCAACCGACGGGTCCTTGTGGCCCGGCGCGGGCGCGCCGTTGTTTTTGTTTCAAGACACCAAGGCCGGTCGCGTGGGCGACGTGGTGACGGTCCGGATCGTGGAAAACGCTCAGGGCTCCAAGGGTGCGAAAACCGCGGCCGAGCGCTCGTCCACGGTGACGGCGGGCACCGACTCGTTTCTGGGAATCCCCGCTGGCACGGCGAATCGGCTCCAGGCCGACGCGAGTTTTGCGGGCGCGTTCGACGGGTCGGGCGCCACCAGCCGAAGCGGCGCGCTCACCGCGGACGTGACCGCCACGGTGACCCAGGTGCTGCCGAACGGGAATATGGCCATCGAAGGCTGGCGCGAAGTGTTGATCAACGATGAACGCGAACGCATTTGGGTGAGCGGCGTGATTCGGCCGCAAGACATCGGGCCGCGCAACCGCGTGTTGTCCACCGTGATCGCGGACGCGCGCATCGAATACACCGGCGCCGGCGTGGTCAGCGATACGCAACGTCCGGGATGGCTGGTGCGAATCTTGGATTGGATATGGCCGTTCTAGGGGTAGGAGCCTGTTCATGACGGGCCATCTGCGGCGTTGCCGCTCGGCTTTGCGTGCTCACGGTTTTCGTAGGGGCGTATGGCTATACGTCCCTACAGGCGCGCAAGACAACAGGAGTTCAATGCGTTCAAGTGGTTCACGTGGGCGATGGCTGACGATGGCCATCGGCGCGCTGCTGACCCTTTCGATGGGGCATCCGGCCGAGGCCGCGCGGATCAAGGATTTGGCCACCGTGGCCGGCGTGCGGGAAAACGCGTTGATCGGGTACGGCTTGATGATCGGGCTCAACGGCACCGGCGATAAAACCGGGACGTTGTTCACGGTTCAGAGTTTGTCGAGCATGCTCAATAAAATGGGCGTGGCGGTCGACGCCAGCGCGATCAAAGTCAAAAACATCGCCGCGGTGGTGGTGACGGCCAAATTACCGCCGTTCATGAAGCCCGGGAGCCGCGTGGACATCGTGGTTTCCTCGGTGGGCGACGCCACCAGTCTCCAGGGCGGGACCCTACTCTTGACGCCGTTGCAAGGGCCGGATCAGCAGGTGTATGCCGTGGCGCAAGGTCCGGTCTCGATCGGGGGGTTCCTTGGGGGCAAAGACGGGGACACGGTCCAGAAAAACCATCCGACTGTGGGCCGCATTGCCGGAGGGGCGGTGGTAGAACGCGCGGTGCCGCTGGATCTCGGCGACCGTTCATCGCTGACGTTGTTGTTGCGTCAACAAGATTTCACCACCGCTACCAGGATGGCCGCGGCGATCAACACCCGGCTCGGAGACGGCGTGTCGGCGATGGCCGCGGACTCGGGCGCGGTGAGCCTGCGCGTGCCGGATGCGTACCGCGGGCGGGTGGTGGCGTTGGTCGCGGAGATCGAGAACTTGGATGTCGAAGTGGATCTGCCGGCCAAAGTGGTGGTCAACGAACGAACCGGCACCATTGTCATGGGGGAGCACGTCCGAATCGCGGACGTCGCGGTCTCGCACGGGAACTTGACGATCCGGGTGAAAACCGAGTTGACGGTGTCCCAGCCCTCGCCGTTTTCCGAGACCGGACAAACCGTGGTCACGCCTAGGCGGCAAACCGACGTGACCGAAGACGACGCGCAGGTCATCATGTTGCCGGAAGGCACCAGCATCGGGGACGTGGTGCGGGGGTTAAACGCCATCGGGGTCAGCCCGCGGGACTTGATCGCCATCTTACAAGCGATGCAGGCGGCCGGCGCATTGCACGCGGATCTGGAGATCTTATGATGATCCCTGGGGTACCCGGCGTGGGCGCGTTCGGCGGGGCGCAGCCTCCGGAGAGCGGCCGCGCCCTGGCCCGCGCGGCGCACGAGTTTGAAGCCTATTTGGTCCAGCTCCTCTTACAGGAAATGCGCGAGACCATTCCCGGCGGCGGTATGGGGGGCGAAGGCCTCGGCGGGGGGGTGTTTCAGTCCTTGACCGACCAGGCCCTGGCCGATGCCGTGGCCAAAGCCGGGGGCATCGGGCTCACCCAGGCCCTGCTGGATCGGGGCACGGGCGAAAATGGGCCTTAAGTTTTGAGTCGGACCGTCCGATACGCAGATAAGCCTTGGTTTAGGGAGGCATCGGTGCGCGCGAGCATGAGGGGGCAGCCATGAGAATACCCGGCCAGAACCCATTTCGAGTGGTGGAAACGTCGCTCCCCGGGAACAAGGGAGTGGCCAAAAAAGGACAATACGAAGAACCGGTCGGTCACCGGCCGGACGCGGGCGACCGCATTGATCTCTCCGTGCAAGCCAAGGAGGGCTCGACGCATCGTCTCGACGCGGCGGCGTCGGACCCGCGCGTCGAACGCGTGGACGCCATTGCCCAACGGGTGGCGGACGGCTCCTATGCGGCAACGAACGAGGACATTGCGGACGGCTTGGTTCGCGCCGCGATTTTCGACCGCCTGCTCTAATCACCCACGCACGAAGGGACCCCACGAGACACGCATGGAGCCGAGAGCCGCAACCGATGGACATGAATCCCAGGGCCGGTCGCTGGACCTGGAGTTGGAAACCTTGACGGTCGTCCTGGAGGGGCAGATCGCCCTGCACCAGCAGTTGCTGCCCGTGCTCCAGGCGGAAAAGCGACTGATGGTGGAAGGCGAGGTGGACGAGGTGGTGCCCTGCCTGAACGAGAAGGAGCGCCTGCTGCATCGCCTCCGCGAGGCGGAGGGGCGTCGGCGGGACGCTGTGGCCGCGTGGGCCGCGTCCGCGGGCCGGGCCTCGCGGGAGTGGACGTTATCCGAGCTCATCGCGTGCGCCCCTCCGGCGTACGCGAGCAGACTGCAATCCTGTCAGGCGCGCCTGGAATCGTTGACCGCCGGCATCATCGAACTCAATCAGCTCAACGGCCTGGTGGCGGATCGGCTCCTCACGCGGGTCAACGGGCTGATCGGGCTGCTGCGTCGGCTCACCAGCGCCGGCGCGATCTACCAGCCCAGCGGCGCGCTCCATGAGACGACGGTGAGCGGTCGCTCGCTCGGGCGAGGGTAGGCGTGTCGAGCATTTTCAGCATCTTCAACACCGGGAAGCTGAGTTTGTTCGCCCAGCAGCGCGCCTTGTCCGTGACCTCGCACAATATCGCCAACGTCAACACGCCCGGCTACTCGCGGCAAAACCCGGTGTTTGAAACCACCACCCCGGCCGATGATCGCCCGGGCCAAATCGGAACCGGCGTGCAAGTCGGCGAGATCCGTCGGTTGGTGGATCAGTTCGTCGAAGACCAACTCACCTCGGAACAGTCGAGTTTGGGGCGGTTCGACGTCACGCGCAGCATTCTGAGCCGCGTGGAATCGGTGTTCGCGGATTCGCGGGGGACCGGGGTGCATCAAGCGTTGACCGACTTTTTCGCCGCGGTGCAGGACGTCTCGAATAATCCGCAGGGCCGGGCCGAACGGGTGGCGCTGTTGGCGCGGGCGGATACGTTGGCGCAGCGCATCACCGCGGCGAACTCGCAATTGCGTCAGATCCAGGCCGACGTCAACCGGGACGTGGCGGGCACCATCGCCGACATCAACGCGATGGCGTCACGAATCGCGTCGCTCAACGAAGAAATCAACCGCGCGGAACTGCGCGGGCAACACGCCAATGACCTGCGCGACGCGCGCGGCGTGTTGATCAACCAATTGGCCGAACAGATCGACATCAACACCTTCGAGGACGCGGGCGGGCAGATGACCGTGATGGTAGGCGGGGGCAAACCCTTGGTCGAAGGGAACCAAGCGTTCCCCTTGCGCGGCGCGGCGGACCCCGACAACGCGGGATTTCTGGATGTCGTCTTCGATCCGGGGACCGGGACCACGTTTGACATGATGTCCTCGATCACCGACGGACGCCTCAAAGGTCTGCTCGATCTTCGCGACAGCACGATTCCCGGCTATCTCGATCAACTCGATCAACTGGCCGCGGGCCTGGTGAACGAAATCAACCAGCAACATCGGGCGGGTTTCGGGCTCGACGGATCAACCGGCAACGACTTTTTCGGTCCGCTGGCGCCGACCGCGCGGGCGCTGAGCGCGAATACGGGATCCGGGGCCGTGACCGTGACGGTCGCCACCCCGTCGGCGCTGACCTTCGACGCGTACCAACTGAGTTTCGCGGGCGGAAACTACACCATCACCAACACGGCCACCGGGGCGAGCGCCACCGCCGCCTACAGCGATCCGACCACCATCGGTTTTGAAGGGCTGTCCGTGGCGGTCACGGGCGCGCCGGCGGCGGGCGACGTGTTTACACTCAGCGCGCACGCGGGCACGGCCGCCGCGATGTCGGTCGCGCTCAGCGACCCGGACGAGGTCGCGGCCTCGTCGTCGGCCGCGGGTGTTCCCGGGGACAACGGCAACGCGGTGTTGTTGGCGCGCATCCAGGACCAGGCGGTCACGGCCCTGGGATCGGTGACGATGCACGCGTTTTACAGCGGGTTGACCAGCGACGTCGGCACCGACGCGCAAGCCGCGCAGCGGAGCTTGTCCGCGCAACAGATCATCGAGGAACAACTGGGCCGTATGCGCGAGGAAACCTCCGGGGTGTCGTTGGACGAGGAGATGACCAACTTGATCCGCTTCCAACGAGCGTTTGAGGCCTCGGCGCGGTTGATCACGATGGCCGATGAGCTGTTGCAGACCCTGCTGGAGATCAAACGATGAGCGGCCCGGTGAGCCGGGCGGTCGGGCGCGGGGCGGCGAGGTAGGGGGATGCGCGTTTCGGAACGCATGATCTTCGAGTCCTTGGTGGGGCACATGCAGCGTCAATCCGCGGCGGTGCTGCGTTTGGAAGATCAGGTGTCGAGCGGGAAGAAAATCAATCAGCCCTCCGATGATCCGATCAAACACGCGCAACTGCTCAACTACGAGACCACGCTGGCCTCGGCCGACCAGTACCTGCGCAATATCGCGGACGCGGAGGCCTGGATATCCACCAGCGAGGGCGCGTTATCGTCCGCGCAGGACCAGTTGATCCGCGCCCGCGAACTGGCGCTGCAGATGATCAACGGCACCAACACGCCGGAAGATCGCGCCAACGCGGCTCGCGAGGTCAGTGAAATCTTCGATCACATGGTGGCGGTGGGCAATACGGTCCACGACGGGCGGTACGTGTTCTCCGGGTACGAAACGTCCACCCAACCGTTTGTGGTCAACGGGCGGTACACCGGGACCGCGCTCGCGTTTCCCGTGACCGTCGCCCCGGGGACGGATGACTTGACCCTGTCGGTTGACGGCGTCTCGACCACGGTGACGCTCACCAGCGGCGCGTACGCGACCGGGGCGTCGCTCGCGACCATGGTGGAGAGCGTGGTGAACGCGGATCCCACCTTGGCGGCCGCGGGGCGGTCCGTGAGCGTGACGTTTGATACGGACCATCTGGTGATCACGTCGGATGCGACCGGCGGCGCGTCGGCGGTGAGTCCGACCGCGGGCGGGGCGCTCGCCGGGTTGGGGTTGGCTGCGGGGACGAACGAACCCGCGGGGACCTATCTGGGCGACTCCAATGAGATGTCCGTGTTGACCGGCGCGCAAGAAAGCGTGGTGAAAAATTTGCCCGGCGATCGGTTGTTCCTGGGCGCGGGGGTGTCCGGAGGCGTGGATGTTCTATCCGCGGTGGCCGGATTGCAAATCGCGTTGCAGAACGACGACATTCCCGGGATGGAAACCGCGCTCACGGACTTGAGCACGGCGATGGAGCAGCTCAACAGCGAGCGAGCCCTGGTGGGAGCGCGCCTCAATGGGATGGACGCGACCGTGACGACGTTCGAGGATCTCAAAGTCGTGGCCGCGCGATTCCGTTCGGAGACCGGGGACGTGGATTTGGATCGCGCGGTATCGGATCTGATGTTCCAGCAGAACGTGCTCCAAGCCACGCGGACCATGGCGTCGCGATTGTTCAACTCGTCGTTTCTGAACTTCCTCCGGTAGCAGGCTGTCCAGCGACGCCGCCAGCGGCGTCTGATCCAATTTTCCTAGCACCCGGCAAAAACGACCTAGCGAGAGGATCGGCTCGACCGAAATCCGCGAATGGGCGCGACCTGTCGATGGCATCACGATTGCAGCCGCAAGAACCGGGAGTGGCGGTGTCGGGTGTTAACCGGAGGAGACCGATGAAGGGATTCACCCTCGGACGGACCACTGTATCCGAACAAGGACCGTGTTACGTCATCGCCGAGATCGGCAATAACCATCAGGGCGATCTCAAGACCGCGCTTAGCATGATCAAGATCGCGGCGGGCATGGGCGTTAACGCCGTGAAATTTCAGAAACGCGATAACAAGTCCCTTTACACCAAGGCCATGTACGATCGCCCGTACGACAACGAGAACAGCTACGGCGCCACCTACGGACAGCACCGGGACTTTTTGGAGTTCGGGTGGAACGAGTACGTCCAGCTCAAAGCGTGCGCCGAGGACAACGAGGTGGAGTTCTTGGTCACGCCGTTTGATTTCGCGAGCGTGGATTTCCTGGAAAAACTCGGGATTGCCGGGTACAAGATCGCCTCCGGCGACGTCACCAACACGCCGCTGCTGACCTACGTGGCGAAATTGGGCAAACCCATGGTGGTCTCCACCGGCGCGGCGTCGCTGGAGGAAGTCCGCACCGCGCATGACGCGATCCGCGCGCACCACGATCAATTTTGCCTCTTGCACTGCACCGCGGGGTACCCCACGGAATACGAAAACCTGAACTTACGCGCCATCTCCACGCTGCGGCGCGAGTTCCCGTCCACCATCATCGGGTACTCGGGCCACGACAACGGCATCCTTGCGCCGGTGGTCGCCTACTTGTTGGGCGCGGTGGTGGTGGAAAAGCACTTTACGTTGAACCGCGCGTGGAAAGGCACCGATCACAAGTTTTCGCTCGAGCCGACCGGCCTCCATAAGATGATCCGCGATCTGCGGCGCGTGGACGCGTCGCTCGGCGACGGGACCAAAGTGGTGCGTGACTTTGAGCGCGACGCGCGCGCCAAGATGGGCAAGAGTCTGTACGCGGCCCGGGCGCTCGCGAGCGGCGCGGTGTTGGGGCAGGCGGACATCGCGATCAAATCTCCGGACGGCGGGTTGCCGCCCTCGCGCATCCACGAGCTGCTGGGGAAACGGTTAAAGCGGGATCTGGTGCCGGACGCGTTGATTCGGGCCGATGACGTGGAAGTCGCGGCCGCGGACGCGCGGAAGAAGGCGGCGTGAAGCGCGCGACCACGGCGCGTCGTCGGACACCGGGCGTCCGCGTCGGGTCGGTGCGTCTGGCGGTGTTTGATTTCGACGGCGTATTCACGGACAACCGCGTGTTGGTGTTTCAGGACGGTCGGGAAGCGGTCTGGTGCAGTCGCGCGGACGGCCTGGGGTTGCAAGCCCTCGCGCGCCGGGGCATCGACGCGTTGGTGCTCTCCGCCGAGAAAAATCCGATCGTGACCGTGCGGTGCGAGAAACTCGGGGTGCGCTGCATTCAGGGGTGCGAGCGCAAGGCCGAGACGCTGCGCGCGGAGGCGGAACGGTTGGGCGTGCCCCTGTCGGACGCGGCGTACCTGGGCAATGACGTCAATGACGTGGACTGCCTCATTATGGTCGGGGTCCCGGTGTGCGTGCGCGATTCCCACCCGGACGCGCTCCGCGCCGCGGCGTGGGTGACCGAGCGCCGCGGCGGGGAAGGCGCGGTGCGGGAGCTGTGCGATTGGCTGCTCGCGTCGCATCGCGTCGCGATGGACGTGCCGGCATGAGCCGCGCGGTTCCTGATACGGTCGCGATTCGGGACGGCGCGTCCGGAGGACGCGCCGAGACGCTCACGTCCGCCGCGCGCGCGTATCGCGCCGGACGGATCGAGGAGGCCGAGACTTGGTGTCGAAATCTCCTGCGGGCCAGTCCGGATGATCCGTACGCGCTCCATTTGAACGGACTGCTCGCCCATTGCCGAGGGGCGAACTCCGACGGAGGCGCCGGGCCCGCGTTGCCGTTGCCGTTGGCCGCCATCGAGGCGTCGTTCTACGCCGGACTGGGGAGTTTGTTGTACGGCCAGGGCCGGTGGGACGCGGCGATCGACTTATTGGGGTGGGCCCGGGACCTGGCGCCCACGGTGGCGGATATCCAGTACCGATTGGGCGCGGCGCTCAAAAGCGGGGGGCGGTCGGCGGAGGCCGAGGCCTGTTTTCGCGCGTTGCTGACGCAGTGGCCCGAACACGTCAAGGCCCATTACAGCCTGGGCAACACGTTGCGCGCGCAGGGCCGGTGGGACGAAGCGGCCGCGTGTTTTCGAGCCGCGATTCGTCTCAAACCCGAGTTCGCGCAGGCCCACTACAGCCTGGGCAACGTCCTGCGCGCGCAGGGACGATCCGACGCGGCGGTTGCCGCGTACGGCGACGCGTTGCGATTGAACCCGGAGTTTCCGGAAGCGCACAACAACGTGGGGAATCTGCTGCGGGATCTCGGACGGTATGACGAGGCGATGGCCTCCTACCGCAGGGCGCTGGCGATCGTTCCCGAACTCGCCGAGGCGCACAATAACCTCGGCTTGGCGCTCCAAGAGTTGGGCGAGGTGGATGAGGCGTTGCCGTGTTTTGCGCGCGCGCTGGCTGCCAATCCGTCGTTCGCCGAGGCGTACAACAATCGGGGAAACGCGTATAAAGACGCGGGTGAGATCGACGGGGCGCTCGCGGACTATCGCGAGGCGATCCGTCTGGCCCCGGGGTTCGTCGAGGCGCACAGCAACCTCGTCTACACGCTCAACTATCACCCGGCGGTCTCGTCCGAGGAGTTGTTCGCCGAACACCGCCGATGGGCCGCGACGCACGCCGGCCTCGCGGTGATCGCGCCGTCGGACCGGACGGACCGCACCCCGGATCGGCGGCTGCGTATCGGGTATCTGTCGCCGGATTTTCGCCGTCATCCGGTGGCGTGTTTTCTCGCGCCGATCTTGTCGTACCACAACCGGACCGACGTCGAGGTGACGTGTTACGCGGACGTCGGCGCGACAGACGCGGTGACCGAGCGCTTGCGCGGGTTGTCCGGCTCGTGGCGCGACATCTGCGGCCGTTCGGACGGCGAGGTGGCGGACCTCATCCGGTCGGATCACATCGACATCCTGGTTGACTTGGCCGGTCACACGCGCAAGAACCGGTTGTTGGTGTTGGCGCAGAAGCCCGCGCCGATCCAAGCGACGTATCTCGGATACCCCAACACCACCGGGCTGAACACGGTGGACTACCGTCTCACCGACGCGATCGCGGATCCGCCGGGGCAGGAGGCGTACTACAGCGAAGCGCTGGTCCGCCTGCCCAACGGCTTCGCGTGTTATGAGCCCGACCACGACGCGCCGCCGGTGTCGGCGTCACCCGCGGGTTCGCGCGGCGCGGTGACGTTCGGGTCCCTCAATGATTTGGCCAAACTCAACGACGAGGTGATCGCCCTGTGGTGCCGCGTGTTGGACGCCACTCCCTCGTCGCGGCTGCTGGTGTTTCGCAACACGCTCAAGGGCGCGGTGCAAGAGCGGTATCGCGCGGCATTCGTCGCGCGCGGGATCGACCCGTCGCGCGTGGACCTGTTCAACACGCGGTCGGTCGGCGCGAGTTTTCTCTCCGTGTACCACCAGATCGACGTGGCGTTGGACGCGTTTCCGTGGAACGGACACACCACCACCTGCGAGGCCTTGTGGATGGGCGTGCCGGTGGTGACCCTCCTCGGCGCGCGCCACGCGGGGCGCATGTCGGCGAGCCTGGTCTCGCGGGTGGGCCTGGCGGATCTGGTGGCGGGGGATTCGGACGCGTACGTACGGATCGCCACCGCGTGGGCGCGCGATCCGGGCCGGTTGGCCGCGGTGCGCTCCGAGTTGCGCGGGCGCATGGCGGCATCCCCGTTGTGCGGCGGCGCCGCGTTTACTCGCGCGCTGGAGGAGGCGTATCGGACGATGTGGCGGCGGTATTGCGACACGGCGCGCGTCCGCCAGGCGGTGGCGGCATGACACCCGAGTGCGAGGTCCGCACGCGCGTCCGGTTCGATCTGTCGGACCGGATCGCGGTGGTCACCGGTGCGGCGGGCCAACTGGGCGGCCAGTACGCCGCGGCGTTGGCGGACGCGGGCGCGCGCGTGGCCGCGTTCGACGTGGCGCCGGAGAACCCCAAGTCCGCGCTCGCGAACCTGCCCACGGATCGCGTCATGACCGCGGCCGTGGACGTGAGCCGCAAGGCGTCGATCGAGGAGGGGTTGGCCGCGGTGCGCGCGCGATTCGGCGAACCGTCGATCTTGATCAACAACGCGGCGATCGACGCTCCGCCCAATGCCGGCCGGAACGACACCGGGCCGTTTGAGACCTACCAGGAAGCCTCGTGGCGCGCGATGGTGGACGTGAACCTGACCGGGGTGTTTTTGTGTTGCCAAGTGGTTGGCGGCGCGATGGCCGCGGGCCGGGGCGGCAGCATCATTAACATCTCCTCGATCTACGGGCTGTTGTCGCCGGATCAGCGCATCTACGAGGATCAGCGTCGGGACACGCCGTTCGTAAAGCCCGCGGCGTATTCAGCGACCAAAGCCGGAATCCTCAATCTGACGCGGTATTTGGCCACCTATTGGGCCGCCCGCAACGTGCGGGTCAACACGCTCACGTTGGGCGGCGTCTACAACCGACAGGACGACCTGTTCGTGAAACGATACAGCCAGAAGGTGCCGCTGGGGCGGATGGCGCGTCCCGACGAATACAACGCGGCGGTGCTCTTTCTCTGTTCGGACGCGTCGTCCTACATGACCGGCGCGAACCTGGTGGTGGACGGCGGTTATAGCTGTTGGTGAGGAGGCTCCGCATGGCGCAGACCTATCACAATTACATCGGCGGCCAATGGGCGCCCTCCGAGTCGGGGCGGACCTTCGAGAACGTCAACCCGTCGGACATCGCGTCCGTCTTGGGCGTGTATCCGCGCTCAACCGCGCGCGACGTGGACCGCGCGGTCGCGGCCGCGGTGAAGGCGCGCGGCGAGTGGGCGGCGGTATCGCCGTCCGACCGGGCGGACCTGATCGCCGAGGCGGGTCGCGCGCTTGCCGCGCGGCGCAACGACCTGGCGGAAGTGATCTCGCGGGAAAACGGGAAAACCGTCAAAGCCGCGGTGGGCGATGTACAGTCCGGGGTTGAGATGGCCAAGTTCGCGGCCGGCGAGGGCAAACGCTGGTACGGGCGCACCACGCACTCGGGATTGCGGCGGCGGTTCGCCATGACCACGCGCGCGCCGATCGGGGTGGTCGGCATCATCACGTCGTGGAATTTTCCGATGGCCATTACGTGCTGGAAGGCGTTTCCGGCGCTGGTGTGCGGCAACACCGTGGTGCTCAAGTCGGAGGAACGCACGCCCGAGACCGCGGTGCGGTTGGCCGAAATTCTCCACGACGCGGGGTTGCCGCCCGGCGTGTTCAACGTGGTGCACGGCGAGGGCCCCGAAGCGGGCGAGGCGCTGACCCGGCATCCGCAGGTGGCCATGATTTCGTTCACCGGCTCCAGCGCGGTCGGTCGGATCGTGGCCGCCAACTGCGCGGCCCGGCTCGCCAAAGTGTCCCTGGAGCTTGGCGGGAAAAACGCCGTGATCGTGATGCCGGACGCGGATCTGGACTTGGCCGCGGAGGGCGTGGTCTCCGGGGCGTTTTCCCTGTCCGGACAGCGGTGCACCGCGACCAGCCGGGTGATCGTGCACCGATCCGTGTACACGGCGGTGTTGGACCGGGTGATTCGGCGCACGTCCGCGCTTCGCGTGGGCCCGGGCTCGGACGCGCTGTCGGATGTGACCCCGCTGATCAGCCGCGCGCAGTGTGATCGCGTGATGGGGTATCTCGCGCGCTGCCGCGCCGAAGGCGGCCGCATCGTCGTGGGCGGAGAGCGGTTGAAAGGCGGCGTGTACGACCAGGGGTATTACGTGGCGCCTACGATCGTGGATCAGGTGTCGCCGGATATGGAGATCGCGCGCGAGGAGGTGTTCGGCCCGGTGTTGACCGTGTTCCCGGCCGAATCCTATGAAGACGCGATCCGCATTCACAACACGTCCTTGTACGGGCTGGCCGCGTCGGTGTTTACCGCGGACGTGAACCAGGCGTTCGCGTTTTTCGCCGACGCGGAAGCGGGCGTGTGTTACGTCAACGCGCCCACGTTCGGGTCCGAAGCCCACCTTCCGTTCGGCGGGCTGAAACAGTCGGGGCTCGGCCATCGCGAGGCCGGGTGGGCCGCTATCGAAGCCTTTTCCGAGGTCAAAACCTTGTACGTGGATTACAGCGCGAGGATTCAGAACGTGCAATTCGTGGCGGACGGTGAAAGGAGAGCGTCATGAACGGGATTCCGTTTGTTCCGGCGTCGGAGTTCCGCCGGCTCATGGAAGCGGGGCTGGATCGCTTTGATCGTCTCACGATCGTCAGCGACCTGTGTCGCCTCAACGCCTTGTCCGCGATCAAACGCGCGGGATCCGGCCATATCGGCAGCAGCCTGAGTTCGATGGACCTCTTCACCTACCTCTATTTCGAAGAACTCAACACCACGAAGTTGGGGCTCGACAATCCGAATCGGGACATTTTTTTCTCGTCCAAAGGCCACGATGCGCCCGCGCAGTACGCGGTGTTGTGCGCGGCCGGGGTGTTGGATGCGCGGGCGTTGCTCACGTTGCGGCGGTTGGGCGGGTTGGAGGGGCACCCGGAGATCACCACGCCGGGTATCGAGGCCAACTGCGGGTCGTTGGGCATGGGGATCTCCAAGGCGCGGGGCATCGCGTACGCCAAGCGGTTGTCCGGTCGCGGTGGCAAAGTGTTCGTGCTCACCGGGGACGGCGAATTCCAAGAGGGGCAGATCTGGGAAGCGTTGCGCGCGACCGCCCACCAGCGCATGGACGCGTTGACCGTGATCGTGGACGCGAACACCATTCAGACCGACCGGCCGGTCAAAGAGATTTCGGATCTAGGGGATCTGGAAGCTAAACTGCGCGCGTTCGGATGGCACGTGGAGCGCTGCAACGGGCATGACGTCCGTGTGTTGCGGCAGGTGTTTAATACGTTGCGCGGGGTCACCGGCCGTCCGCAGATCCTGATCGCCGACACGATTAAGGGCAAAGGGGTGTCGTTCATGGAGCACACCGCCATGACCGACGGCTTGTACCGGTGGCACTCCGGCGCGCCGGACGACGAGTCGTTCGGCCGAGCCGTGCGCGAATTAACGGACCGGGCCGACGCGTGGCTGCGCGACCGCCGCGTCGCCCCCGTGGCGTTGGAGTATCCGGCGGTCGAGCGCCGTCCCGCCTACCCGGTCTCGGATGAACGCATCGTGACGGCGTACGGCCGGGCGTTGACGGACATCGGGGAGCGCCGTAAGGACGTGGTGGTGCTCGACGCGGATCTGTCGGCGGATTGCGGGCTGCGGGCGTTCGAGGAGCGGTTTCCCGCCCGGTTCGTCGAACACGGCATCGCGGAACAAGACATGGTGTCCATGGCCGGGGGCTTGGCGCTCCAGGGGTATCTGCCGATCGTGCACTCCTTTTCGGCGTTTCTCGCGGCTCGAGCCAACGAGCAGATTTACAACAACGCGTCGGAAGGCACCAAGGTTCTGTACGTGTGCAACTATGCCGGGGTGTTGCCCGCGGGGGCGGGGCAATCCCACCAGGCGGTTCGAGACCTCTCGTTGTTCGGGGCGCTGCCCCGTTGCGTCGCGGTGGAACCGTGCAACGCCGCAGAGGCCGCGTGGCTGTTGGATTGGTGCGTGAACGAGGCCCGCGAATCGTGCATGCTGCGGCTGTCGTTGTTTCCCTCGCCGGGGCCGATCCACCTTCCCGACGACTATCGCGTGACCGAGGGGCGCGGGGTGGCGCTGCGCGAGGGGCATGACGCGGTGGTGTTCGCATACGGCCCCGTGATGGTGTACGAGGCACTCCATGCCGCGGAGCGGTTGGCCTCCGACGGCGTCTCGCTCAAAGTGGTGAACCTTCCGTGGCTCAATCGCGTGGACCCGCGCTGGTTCGAGGAGACGGTGGGCGCCTGCGCCGTGATCGCGGTGATGGACAACCATGCGCCGGTCGGCGGCCTGGGGGATCATTTGGCCAATCTGGTGCTGGAGTCTGACGCGCTCCGCGACCGGCGTTTCCGCAAACTGGCGGTCTCCGGGATGCCCGTGTGCGGGGCCCCGGCCGAAGTGTTGCACTTTCACGGGTTGGACGGGGAGAGCATCGCGCGGACGGTCAAGGCCGCGCTGTCTCCGGTCAAGGGATGAGCTCCGTCGCGCTGCGATACCGGTGGGTGTGGGCGCCCAGGTGGCGGGGCAAGGCGTTTGTCGCCGCGGTGGGGGCGCTGCGGCGCGTGTTGGGCGGGCTGCCCGACGCCTGGCGGTTGGCGATCAAACAGGCGCTCACCGTGATCCGCCCCATGGACTACCCCGCGCGGCCCGTGCTCCTGCACGTGGAGTCGTGGGTCGAATACGACAAACGCACCCGCTCGGCGGCCAAGGAACCCGAGATGGCGCGGTGGATCGAGCAGTGGATCCAACCCGGCGACGTGGTCTTCGACATCGGCGCCAACGTGGGCGCGTACGCGTTGGCGATCGCGCGCGCCAAGGCCGGGCGGACCACGGTGTACGCGTTCGAACCGTCGTTCGCCACCTTCGCGCAACTGAGCCGCAACGTGGCGCTCAATGGGGCTCAAGGCGTCGTGATCCCGATCCACGCGGCGTTGGCGGACCGCACCGGGTTGGCTTCGTTGCAGTACGGCAGCCTGGAGAGCGGCGCGGCGTTGCACGAGTTGGTGTCGTCGGAGGCGCCCGCGCGGCGCGCCGCCGTGTACAGCCAACCCATTCTCGGGTACCGCTTGGATGATTTCATCGCACAGTTCGCGATTCCCCAACCGCGGCACATCAAGTTGGACGTGGACGGCATCGAATACGCAATTTTGACCGGCGCGGCCGCGACAGTGGCGAACCCTCTGCTGCGCACCATTTTGGTGGAAACCGAAACCGGCCGACCGGGCGGCGGGCTGATCACGGGTTTGCTCGAACGGGCCGGCTTCAAGCTGTGCGCGGAATACGTGCACAATCAGAATCCGTTTCATCCGGGGCCGTTCGTCACGAACTGCCTGTTTGCGAGGTGAGGGATGGGCGAGACGCAGATATTGGGGTTGATCCCCGCCCGCGGCGGGTCGCAGCGGGTGCCGAAAAAAAATATCCGGCCGTTGCACGGCCGGCCGTTGCTCTCGTACACCATCGAAGCTGCGCGGCGCGCGCGGCGACTCACCCGCGTGATCGTGTCCACCGACGCGGAGCCGATTGCGCGCGTGGCCACGGCGTGGGGCGCGGAGGCGCCGTTTCGCCGACCCGCCGGGTTGGCGACCGCGGATTCCACGGAACTGGAGTGCGTGGATCACGCGTTGCAGTGGCTGCAGACGCACGAGGGATACGTGCCGGATTTGGTGGTGCTGTTGTATCCCACCTCCCCCTTTCGGCGGCCCGAATCCATTGATCGCGCGGTGGAGGCCATGTTAGCCCATCCGGAAGCCGACTCCCTGCGGTCGGTCCGCAAGTGTTCCGAACACCCCTACAAGATGTGGACGACGGATGGACTGTACCTCCACCCGTTTGTGCGCGAGGCCGGCGGTGTGGCCCGACAGACCTGGCCGTATCACCGGCTGCCCGACGTGTATATCCAGAACGCGAGCATTTACATTTTCAAGCCCTCGACCGTGATCGAGAAACGTTCGACCACCGGCGACGTGGTGATTCCCTTCGTGATGGACGAGACGGAGTCGCTCGACGTTAACACTCCGTTGGATTTCCGGCTGGCTGAGACCGTGATGGAGGAGGCGGCATGAGGTATGAGGCCAACTACGACACCGCGGTGACGTATCTGATGGCGGGCCTGACCGACCGCGCGAAAGAATCGTTCCTCGCGGCGCTCGCGGGGGTGGAGGCCTCGCAAAAAGTCCGAACCAACGTGGTCTACCTCCGCATCCTGGCGGTGTTGGCCAAGATCGCGCTGCAACAAGGCGCGCGCGCCGAGGCCGACGCGTACATCGTCGAGGGCTTACGCGTCAAACCGGATCACGCGGACCTGCTTTTTCTCCGGACGCTCTATTGTTGGGAAGAAAAGCGGTTCGACGACATGTTCGGCGCCGCGGTGTCGTATTTGGTCTCGTACGGATCAACCGATCGCGCCCGCTACGAATACGAATTTTTCGGGGACGGCCCCGTGCGGGAAATGTTCGCCACGCTGATTCCGCTGGCCTACGCCAAGTCCGCGACCAGGCTCCAGACGCTGGAGGTGGTCCGCAAACTCGCGGAGACCACCAAGAATCCCTTGGTGCAACGCGCGTACCAGGTGATGACGGCCATCAATACCCCCCGGACCTCGAATGCCCAAGAACGCGCCGCCTCGTAACGCCGCGCGTCGCATCCTGTTCCCGCTGGGGGAAAAGGAGCACCAGTCCACCGGCGGTCGCGTGCTGAAGCTGGCCGGGGCGCTGGCCGACGCCGGGCACCGCGTGGATATCCTGACGTGCCACGACGGCCTGGCGCAAGCCGCCACCGAGTCGTATCACGGGCGGCCCGAGGTGCGAGTCCGGCTCACCAAGGCGGACGAGCGGTTTTGGACCATGGCGCAGCGTGATAATTTCGCCAAAACCTTCATCAAACTCACGCACGATATCGTGATTCCCGGCACCGATATGAAGTTGTGGAAGATGGTCGGGTTCGACGATTTCCTGTGGAACGTGTCCGCTTCGGTGTTTCCGAAGATCACGGAGTCGTACGACTTGATGGTGTTCCCGATCCCGTCGTTTCACGAGCACCCGTCTCCGATTCAGGACGTGTTCTATACCAACGTGATGTTCTATGCCAAGGAACACCGGGTGCCCGTGGCCGGACTCCTGCTGTACCCGACGTCGGACGTCCCGCCGATCTTCCCGAAGCTCTTGGACTACTACATCGTGAAGGATGAACGGGAGCGGGGGGCGTTGACCGCCGACGGCGCGTCCGCGGACCGCGTGTTCGTGCTGGAGGACCTCAAGGAGCGGTACTGCATCGACACGATCGAAGACGTGTACATGCAACACACGTTTGACAAGGAGATCGCGGTTCCCGCGGACCATTTGGGGATCGTGATCGTCAACCACGTGCGAAACCGTCAACAACTCCTGGAAGTGTTCGCGGTGATCGGCAAACTGGGCGTGCCCACGACGGTGTTTTTTGTGTTCCTGAACTTCGCGGTGAAGGAGTTGCACGAAAAAGATATCTTCGACGACCTGCTCAAACCCACCCTGGATAAGACGATTGGGGCGTACTACTCGGTGGATTCAGCCGGCATGATTCGGGCGCTGATGTTAAGCGACGCGATGGTCGCGACCCAGCCGATGTTGCAACTGAGCTTCGGGGCGCGGTACCGCAAGACCGGCATCGTGTACAACCCGTTGGCTCGCGCCGTCGGCAGCGGCGACGACGTGGGGTTCGCGGGATCTCCGGACGCGTTGCGGCGGATGTTGCTCGAGGCCTACGAGCGCAAACAGCGGCGGATGACCCTCTCGAACATCGTCACGAGGGTCCCGGAATGAGTCGCGATCTCAAGGGGAAAAAGGTCGCGTGTTTCGTGGCGTTGCCGCATCACACGCGGTTTCTGTCGCCGTTGATGGATCAGCTCGAACGCCGCGGCGCGATCCCGCTGTATTTTACGGTGATGGGCGACTTCCCGTTTGAACGGGACTTGGTCAAGAAGGGCAAAACGTGTCGCATCCTCCAGGCGTACGCGACCGACGAGACGCGACAACGCCTCGACGGCGCGACCCGAGAATTCTGGGACCTGTGGGCGGAGCGGTGTACGCAATGGGACGGGCTTCGTCATTGGCCGATGGTGCTGCAATCGAGCCTGTTGTCGAGCGGCTTGGAAGAGTATTTTTGCCTCGAAGCCTTTATTCGCCGGGAGCAGCCCGACGTGTTCGTCGCGCTCCACGAGCGAAACCGCTGGGGGAAATTGATCGGCCATCTCGCGACGCGATATCACATCCCGTTGGTGACGTTGCAGGAAGGAGACTATTACGAAGATCGGTTGAGCTTTAGCGGACATACCGAGTATTCCACGGCCCTCATGTTGTGGGGGGAGGATACCAAAGAGCGGTTGGTCCGATTGCGCGCCACCTCGGAGAAGATGGTGTTGATCGGCAACACCCACCTGTCGATGTTGCGCAAGGCGAATTTCCAGGCCGACCGGGTGGCGGAGACCAAACGCGAGTTGAACATCCCGCCGGGCAAACCCGTAGTGCTGTTTTTAGTGGGACTCCAGTGGGGCGTCGTGAAAGACGTGTCGATTTGGCGGGAGTTCTTGAACGGCTTGGGCGACGACGTGGTGAAGGTGTTTAAGTGGCATCCCAAGGTGACGTATCCCAGTTATAAGAAGAATACGGAAGACGCGTTCCGCGAACACTTCCCCTCGTGCGTGGTGGTGCAAAATTATGATCCGTATCGGTTGCTGCCGATTGCCGACTATTGCGTGACTTTGGGCAAAACCACGTTGGCGGTCGAAGCCCTCTCGTTCGGCAAGCCGCTGTTTTCGCTGCCGGGGCGAGACGGCGAAGTCGATCATTACGCGAAAGGGGGGATCTCGCAGCCGGTGTGGCCGCCGGGTAACTGGGAGGCCCTCTATCGGACCATCAAAGACGGCGTGCCGGAGAAGGTGCGCGCGCGCGTCGAGCAGTTCCTGGGCCGCTATTTTTATCGCGTCAACGCGGAGTCGGTTGAACGGGGCGCGGAGGTTATCCGCCACATCGTCGAATCCCGCGCGCGATCGCCGCGCGCCACGCCGTCGCCCGCGTCCCGGATCACGGGGCGGGTGAGTTACATCGTGCCGAGCGGCGCGGATGAATCCGCGTTGGTGCGGACCCTGACCGCGCTGTCCGACCACGTGACGGATCCGGATTGGGAGGTGGTGGTCGTCGTCCACCACGACAGCGCCCACGGCGTGGTCGGGGGATTGTCCGGCGACGTGCGGATCGTGGAGTCGCGTGAGCGGAATCTGGCTGCGTTGTATAACCAAGGCGCGGCGGCGTCCACCGGCGAATCCCTGATCTTCCTGCGGCCCGGGGTGGAGTACGTTGAGAGCGTGGGGGTGTCGGACGCCGCGCGTCGGGCCGTGGTGGGGATTCCGTTGTGGGGGGCGGATGCCGAGCCGTACTGTCTGGGCATAGCGTTCGATTTCAACCACGTGCCGGTGCGGATCACGCATGAGGCGTCCGATCATTCGCCGGAGGCCGTGGGCGGCGGATTTCTGGGCATGCCGCGCCACCTGTATGACGCGCTGGGCGGATTCGACGAGCGTATCGCTGATCATCTGGTTGAAGTCGATATGTGTTTATCCGCCAAGCAGGACGGTTATGACGTCCGATACGTGGCGAGCGCGGCCGGCCGGGTCATGGATGCGGCGGGGCTCGGGGAGGAGACATCCGGGGCGGCTCGTCCGGATGAAGGGTGGCAGGGCCGCGTGGGGTTTTTCGCCAAGTGGGTCGGGAGATTGCCCAAAAATGACGATTTTCCTGCATTTGCCGGACCATTGCTCAAAGTGTAGTGGCCGCGCCGCGGTTGGGCGGCCTCGGATGGCAACAATATCAGGGGGTTAAAGTTCCGGCCGGATCTTCCGATAAAGCGAGGTAGAAGGCGCCGCCGGTGGCGGTGCAGCGTCCCGGTCGCAAGGGCGTGAGAGCCTGGCGGGATGACGGGTACTCTCTCTCAAGGAGGATCGGCACATGGGTATGACCATTAACACGAACATCGCGGCACTGAATGCGCAGAAGAACCTGCGCAAAACCGAGTCGCCGTTGCAGACAGCCATGCAGCGCCTCTCGTCCGGCCTGCGGATTAACTCCGCCAAGGACGACGCCGCGGGTCTGGCTATCGCCACCCGGATGACGCGAAGCATCACCGGCCTCAGCGTGGCCATGCGAAACGCCAACGACGGGATCTCGGTGGCGCAGACCGCGGAAGCCGCGATGGATGAAATGATCACGGCCGTGCAGCGTATTTATGAGCTGGCCGAGCAGTCCGCCAGCTACAACACCTCGGCGGACCGGGATTCGTTGAACCAGGAAGTCACGGAACTGGTGGCTGAGTTGAACCGTATCGTGACGCAGACCCGGTACAATGGGGAACAGTTCTTGAACCAGCAGTTCAGCATCGACATCCAGGTCGGCGTGGAAGTCAAAGAGACCATCAACGTGTCCACGACCAACGTGTCGCCGACCACCATGGGTGTGTCGACCTCGTATTCCTCATCGCTGGGCGCTTCGGACGTGGCGGCCTCAGGGTTCATGACGTACAACTCAGCGGGCTTGGGCGCCAGCGCGAGCTTGGGCGGCGTGGACCTCGGCGATGCCATTTCCACGGCGACGGACTACAAGAACAACAGCCTGAACCTGATTAACCGCATCAATCAATACACCGCGAGCCACAGCGTGACCGCGTTCGGCTTCGGCAACGCACTGGTCGGGGCGTCGGCGGCCATGACCATCGCAACCGCGGACGTGTCGTCCACCGCGTCGTCGATTGATCCGGGCTTCTTGACCATCAACGGGGTGCAGGTCGGCAGCTTCTCGAACAGTTCGGCCGCGTCGGCCGCGATCGTGAATATGATCACGGCGATCAACAACAAATCCACGACCACGGGCGTGTCGGCGTATGGCATCAGCTCGGTGGGCGCGGTCATGTCGGCCATCGACTCAACCACCCGCATCGTGCTGGCCAACACCAACGGCGCCGGGATTTCCGCCTCACTCAATTCCGCGGTGTCCGGCGGCACGATCATCAGCGGGGTGCTCAGCTCGGCGGTGATGTCGGTTGCGGCCGGTGCCAACGGCAAGATTATTTTCAACGCGGGGTTGAATACCACGTCCGTGACCGCAGACGGCAGCGCAACGCTCTCCGCGTTCGGCATCTCAACGACTGCGACGAGCGTGTCGTTGACGGCCCAATCACTCAACAGCGTCACGGTCAACAACGTAGCCAACTCCAACATCGCGATCTTGGCGGCCAAGCAGAGCCTGGAGACGTTCGTGGCCGAGAAAGCGAAATTGGGCGCCAAACTGAACCGGTTTGAATCCACTATCCGGAACATCGAAGGCACCCGGTTGAATCTGACACAAGCCCGGTCCAGAACATTGGACGCGGATTTCGCGGTGGAGACGACCAACTTCACCAAGACGTTGATCTTGCAACAGGCGGGCACCACGATTTTGGCGCAGGCTAATTCGCAACCGCAAAGCGTGTTGGCGCTGTTACAGAATCTCGGATAACGGTCAGGGAAGGCCGGCGGGTGGGGGCGATCGCCCCCACCCGCGCCTTCATTAAAAGAGAGTACCGAGCTATGGAAATTCGACTGTTCGGCTGGCGTCCGGCTGGGGTCACACCCCGTCCGGCCGCCGACATTCGAGAGAAGTCCACGGCTCCCACGGAGAAGAGCCGGCGTCCAGCGCCGGAGCCGACCGAGCCGCGGGCAGCCGTGCCGGTTGATCCCGGTCCCGCTGTCGAGATCCGTCCCGCGCGATCCGCGTTTTTTGCTGTTGACGGGGATGGGCGGGTCGTCATTCGCATCGTTGACCGTGAGGGGAATCCGATTGCGCAGATTCCCGCTGCCGAACAGTTGCAAGCCATGAGGGCGATCGTGGAACAGACGCAGGGACTCTTGGATCGCAGGGCGTGACATGCCGCTGACCACGCCCACCGGGTTGTTCACGGGGTTCAACACCCAGGAGATCATCTCCAAACTGGTTGCGGTGGAACAGCAGCCGCTGCAGGGTTTGACCACGCGCAAGGCCTCCGATCAAGCCAAGATCAGCTCGTATGGCGGATTGCTCGACACGTTGTCCAAGCTCAAGACCGCGTTGGCGTCGCTCAAAGACGATTCGTTGCTCAAGATGTCGGCGAGTTCGTCGGATGCCTCGGTGTTCACGGCGAGCGCCACCGCGTCCGCGACCCCGACCAATCACAGCATCAACGTCACCAATATCGCCACGGCCCAAAGCCTGTACTCCACGACCTTTGCGACGGACACGGCCGAAGTGGCGGATCTGAGCGTCAATGCCGTGCAAACGCTCCGGTTGCAAGTGGGGACCGGCACCGCGGTGGATATTACGATCAACTCGACCAACAACTCGTTGACCGGGATCAAAGACGCGATCAACAACGCGGGAATCGGCGTGACCGCGGCGGTGGTCAACGACGGATCCAACTACCGTCTCACGCTGGCGGTGAACACTACGGGCGCCTCGAATCGGCTCGTCGTGAAGGTGGACGAAGACCACGATGGAAATTTTGAAGAGGCGACGGCCGAAACCGATACCACGGGGCTGTCGCGCTTGGCGTTAAATGCCACGTATAACGCCGCCGGCGCGGTGACGGGCGGGACCGCGAATCTGACCCAGTCGCAGGCCGCGGTGGATGCCTCGTTGGTGGTCAACGGCCTCACCGTGACGCGATCGTCCAACACCATTGCGGACGTGATTCCCTTCGTGACGTTGACGTTGCTCAAGGGCTCCTCGGGCAGCACCCTCACGTTGACCGTGGCCAAGGACAAGAGCGCGATTGTCAAAAACGTCAACGAGTTCGTGGGCGCGTACAACTCGGTGGCCGGGTTGGCCAGGAGTTTGTCGGTCCCTGAAGACGGGAAAAAAGTGCTGTTGACGGGCGACAGCACCGCGCGGGGTATCCTCAACAGCCTCCGCTCCGGCATCACCACGTCCTACAGCGGCAGTACGCCTGCTCGGTTCGGCCTCAGTCACAACCGTTCGGGCGTGTTGACCCTGGATACCAAGGTGCTGGAGGGCGCGCTCGACACCAATGCGCAAGGCGTGCTGGACACGTTCAACGGTATGGCTGAGGCCATGGAGGACGTGACCAAAAATTTCATTACCACGATGATTCCCGCGCGGACCGACGGGCTGCGGGCCTCGGTCAAACGCACACAGGCGCAAATCGACGCGTTGAACCGTCGCCTGGCGACATTGGAAAAAACGTATCAAGCGCGGTTCATCGCGCTGGAGAAAGCGATGGGGCAACTCCAGCAGAGCGGGGATTTTCTGTCGCAACAACTGTCCGCGCTGTCCTCGATCACCGGCGGGAACGGTTCATGACCAGGGAGGGGAGCGCCACATGAGTTATGACGCCTCGCGTGCGGTCAGCGCCTACACCACTGTGAGTTTGGAAACCGCGGTGCAAACCGCGAGCCGACACCAGTTGATCCTGATGTTGATGGACGGCGCGCTCAAGGCCGTGCGGTTAGCCGGGGCGTGTATGCGGGAACACCGCGTGGCCGAAAAAGGCGAGAGGATCGGCCAAGCCATCGCGATCTTCGATGAGTTGATCGCGAGCTTGGATCTTGAAGTCGGTGGGGAAATCGCGTCGAACCTCGAAGCGTTATACAGCTACATGTCTAATCGCCTCTTGGACGCGACGTTGCACGACCGCGAAGACGTCGTACACGAGGTGTCGCGATTACTGGGTGAGTTGCGGGAAGCGTGGGCGACGATCGAATCGAACCCGACGGCACCGATGCCGCAGCTTCCGCCCGTCCCGTCGGCGGACCCGCCGGCGCGCGATCCCATCAGCTATGGAAAGGCCTGACGTGGCGGACCGGACGCCGTCGGCGTACGCACGACTGTTGGCTGAGTCCGAACAACTGGTCCGGGCCTTGTCGGGCGATGATTGGGAGGGGTTCGAGGCGTGCCTGGACCGGCGGCAGTCCGTCGTGGACGGCTTACACGCCGGCGGGGAGCGGAATCCCGGCGACCGAGACCTCGCGGAGGAGACCGTGCTGATCCGCCACATTCTCGCGGTGGAGCGCGTGGTGACCGACTTGGTCCGGGCGCGTATGACCACGATCAGCGCCGCGGCCGCGGACCAACGGCACGCGTTGGAAGCGTATGCGGATCGCTCCGACGCGTCGACGGGATAACCGAGGTCGGTGCCGCCGCGATGTCATCGACCGCTCCGCACGCGCCTGATCCCATCGGCCGGTCGCGGCCGGTGCAACAACATCCCGACCCGCGCCAGAATCCGCGTCCCAAACGACGGCGGCGTCCCGACCCCGCGCACGGTCCGCAGGACCGCGCGCCGTCGGATGAAGGGCCGACCACCGTGCCGCCGAAGCCCGGCGGGGTTGATCGGTATGCGCAGGACATGACGACCAAGGAGGGAAGCATGGACATTACGGTAAACGGGGCGCCGATCAGCGACGGCGTCGGGCGGCAGGCCACGACATTACAAGACATCTTGAACGTGATCTACGCGACCACCGAGGCGGCCCGCCTGGTCGTCACGGAAATCACCATGAACGGCCGGGTGCTGGACGGCGCCGACGAGGAGCGCTGGGCGAACATGGCGGCGGATCAGATCCGGGCCATCGCGGTGACGGCCACGCCGTTTCGCGCCTTTTTGTCCCAGCAGGGCGAAACGCTGCGGGCGACATTGGATCAACTGGACGCGGACAGCGCGGAAGCCGCCACGCTGTTCGTGAACGGGCGCGTTCGCGAGGCGGCCGAACGATTTCGGTCGGTCGGCGACGGCGCCAAGCGGGCCGTGCAGTCCATCGGCATCGTCAATAGCTCGCTGCTGTATTGGGATCATCTGGCCGGGCACGGGAACGCCGTATCGAACGATCCGGTGAATCCCCGCGTGGGGGCGTGCGCGGCCGTGTTGCGCGCCGCCGCGCAGGCGATCGAAACGCGAGACTCCGCGGGATTTTCCGCCGCCATCCACGGGGAATGGGCGCAACTGGTGGCCGCGTGGAAGCGCGATCTCCAGGGCCGTATTACGGCGGTCGGGGCGTAAGCCGCGGATCGATGGAGACGCGCTCCGCGTTGAGGATCGGGGGGTAGCCGTGTCCGGGGCGGAACGACGAGAATACGTCCGGGTCCCCGCGGATTGCCCGGTGGCGTTTCGCGTGTTGGGCGGGGCCGGGACGGCGCCGCTTGCGGCGGGACGGGACTGGTTGTGGTCCCTCCCGATGATGAAACCGACGGAAGTGCGCGAGCGGGGTAGCCATGATGGGTCGGGTCACCCCGAACTCATGGACATGCTCCTGAACCTGGATTGGAAGGTCAGTTTCATCGTGAAACACTTGATGTCCGAGTCCCGTCCGGATCTGTTTCCACACGCGGGCGTGATGTCTGAAGTCAGCGGCGGTGGGATGCGATTGTTAACGGCGCAGGTGGTGGAGGCCGGCAACCTCATCGAGGTGGACGTGGTGTTGCCGGTGGTCCCGTTCCACAACCTCTTCGTCAAAGGTGAGGTGGTGCAAGTCCGTCCCGCGAAGGGGGAAACCGAGTCCAATATTCTGGACGTCGGCGTGGCGTTTCGCGACATCAAGGAATCCCAGCGCGACCATTTGGTCAAATACGCGCTCAAGCGCCAGATGGCGCTCCAGCGCGAACGCCGAGCGGCCTAGCGGCGTTCGCAGGGTTATCCCGCGGTTTTCCGCGCAAATCCGATCTGCGTGTAGGCCCACCGGTTGACCGGCCACCAATTCCGCCAGGCCAGGTCCAGCCGGTTGAGCGCCATCACCGCGCGTTCGCCCGGTCCGATGTGATCGGAGAACTGGTAGCGCTCGGGACGCGGGATCACGAACGAAAAAAAATCGAACCCGTAGACGTGTTCCAACGCGAATCCGTGGCGCGCGAGCAGCTCGCGCATTTCCCGGCGGCCGAACGTGTTGAATGCGAGTTCGCGTCCGCGAAACGACCAGGCGTGTGTGTGGCCGATATCCGGGGTCTCCCGCGCGAGACGCCGCTCCTCCGCGTCCCAGAGCAGGCCGGGGTGGTATTTGTTGTCGTAATCCAGCACCATCAGCGCGCCGGGTTTACAGAGGCGGGAGAGTTGCGCGAGCGCGGCGTCGTACTCCGGGATGTGGCCGATCACGTCGCCGTACGCGATCACGCAGTCGAACGAGGCATCCTGCAGCGGCGGGCTGGTGAGGTCCGAACACACGAAGCGGACGTTGCTCACGCGTTCGCGGCGGGCCCGCTGCTCGGCCAGCGCGAGCGCATCCGGCGAGACGTCCAAACCCGTGACCTGTTTGGCGAAGCGCGCGGCGTACAACGTGTGGTAGCCCTCCCCGCACCCGACGTCCAACACGGACTCGTACGGCCCGCCGTGACGTCCCCATTCGAAGATTTCGCGCTGGCAGGCGTCGAAGAGTTGATAGATTCGGACGAAGTACGGGAACTGCGCGAGGTTGAGCCCCGCGATGTTGGCGTAGAAGGCTTTGACCTGCTCCACGTGCGTCGCGGGGTCAGGGAGTTTGCGTCGCGGAGTCACCATCGGCGCGGCATTAGCATTATACGTAAGCGCGTCGTCCCCGTCATCCCGCGAGCACTTTGGCGGTGGTCTTAAAGTGCACCTTGGCGAACAGGGCAAGCGCCTCTTTCCCTTTCGCGCGGACCAACCGCTTGGCCGCGGCATCCACGAGATTGGACGCGCCCTTGGGCAACACGAGTCCGGCCTCATCCGAGAGGCGGTCCAGACGCCTGACGAACTCGGCCCGCGCCATGATCGAGGCCGCGGCCACCGCCACGTCTTCTTCGGCGCGCGGGCGTTGCGTCAATTGGATAGTCCGGCCCTTGTCCATCAACGCGCTCGTGATAAATCGTTCGTCGCCGAACTGATCGCTGATGGCGCGTGTCGCGGGACACCCGGCTTCCAGTACGTTTTCGATGGCCCTCGCGTGGCCCCACCCCAAGAGTCGATTGAGGTTGCGGAACTTCTCATACAGTTCGTTGTACTTTGCCGGGCCGATCGCCACCACGCTGGCTCGGCACAACCCTTCGATTTCTTTGGCCAGATCCTCGATGGTGCGATCCGACAGTGTCTTGCTGTCGCGCACGCCGGAGCCCCGCAGCATGCCCGCGGTCTCTTCGTCTACGCAGACCGCGGCGATCACCAACGGCCCGAAGTAGTCCCCTTTGCCGGACTCGTCCACTCCGATCCAGGCGGAGATCGCGCGGGTCATGGATATTCCAAATAGGAATACATTGAGTGATGGTGCATGGCGGGGCACTGTAGCAGAATGGGTTCGACCCGATCAAGGGACCGGAGACTGCGGACGTCAGCCCGGTCCGACCAACACGCCTTGCTTTCTCGTCGGGCCCTGTGCTATAAAGCGCGGTCCTTGCTCTCGCCCTGGTGCGAGGGCTTTAGAGCCGGAAGGAGTCCCATCGTATGACGGTCTATGAGACCATTTTTATCGTCAAGACCTCCCTGACCGACGAGGAGTTGTCCAGTCTGGTGGGGAAGATGCGCGGCGTGATCGAAAAACACGGCGGCGAGATCCTCAAAACCGAAAACTGGGGGAAGAAGAAGCTGGCGTACGAAGTGCGCAAAGAGAAAAAGGGCGCGTACGTCTTTTTTCGGTTCCGCGGCCCCGGGGGATTGGTGTCGGAGTTGGAGCGCCAGTACCGTGTGGAAGACGCCGTGATCAAGTTTTTGACCATCAAGTGTGATCCCAAGGTGTTGGCCGAGGAACTCGCGCGTGAAGCCGCGGCGACGCATACCGGGGCCGCAACGCCGGTTGCGGTGGCGGCATCCCCGTCGGCGGAGTCCGCCTAACGTCGCCACCACGGATCATCGCGGTCTAGAGGAGCGTGTATGGCCAGTTTTAATAAAGTGATCCTGATGGGCAATCTCACCAAGGATCCCGAGATTCGCTATACCCCGAGCGGCACGCCGGTCGCCACCTTGTCGCTGGCGGTCAATCGCCGTTATAAGCAGGGGGAGGAACTGAAAGAGGAAGTCTGTTTCGTGGACATCGTGGTGTTCGGTAAACAGGCCGAGCACTGTGGACAGTACTTGAGCAAGGGACACGGGGTGATTGTCGACGGTCGCCTGCAACAACGCCGGTGGGAAACGGACGACGGCCAGAAACGGAGCAAACACGAGGTCGTTGCGCAGGCGATCAATTTTCTGCCCAAACGCCAGGATCAAGCGGGCGCCGGGAGCGTGGCCGCGGGCAAGACGCTGATGGTCTCCTCCGACGCGGCGTCCAGCGAAGAATTGGCGGACCAAGACGTGCCGTTTTAAACGGGCGATCGCCCGGTGTGTGAACACGAGCCAAGAGGGGTGAGAGAGAATCCATGAGAACCGCGCCAATGACATCGTCCGCCGCGTCCTCCCGTGGTGGGGACGCCAAACAAGGAGCCGGTGCGCCGACGGAGCGAAAATTTTTCGGACGGCGTAAGGCCTGTCGATTTTGCACCGATAAGGTGGCGGGCATCAATTATAAAGACGTGTCCATGTTGCGAAACTATTTAACCGAGCGCGGGAAAATTATGCCGCGTCGGTTGTCCGGCAATTGCGCGCGCCACCAACGCGAGTTGACCACGGCCATCAAGCGCGCCCGGAACATCGCGCTCGTCGCGTTCGCCGAAGAACGCTGAGCGGTCGGTCGCCGCGCCGCCGTGTTGTAGGGCGACTCGGCCACCGGGTTTCGGTCGCGGCCCCCGTCGCTCAGTATCTCTCTTGAGAATTTATGGCCCGCCTCACCAGAAAGACGCTCTGGATCGTCACGGGCGCGCTGCTCGCGGTGGTGGTACTGCTCCAATTTTGTCCCGCCGCTCGCCGGATGGACACCTTCACCCTCAAGACGGCTTCCGGTGCGCTGACGATCGATCGGTTCGACTCGCCGGAGCGCCGATTGTTCGTGTTGGGGGCGCTCACGAGTTTCCCCCCCGGGCGCGGAGTGTGGTTCGTGTTCGAAGACATGGAACGCGCGCGGATCTGGTCCAAGAACCTGCAGGTCGAGGCCGATGTGTTGTGGCTGGACGATACCCGGCAGGTGGTGGATCGGGAACTGCGGGTGGGGCCCTGCACGGATTCGAATTGTCCGGAGTATACGCCAGAGCGCTTCGCGAGTTCGGCGTTGTTGCTCCCGCCTGGGAGCGCGGATGAGGCCTCGTTGGCGATCGGGCAAACCGCGTTCCTGCAACCCGCGTCGCTTCCGCCTTCGTGACGATCTCCGACGGGAGAGTGCTTGCATGGGTCCCGACGACTTGCTATAGTTGCCGCGCCGTGGCTCGATCGACCAAGCGCACATCGTCATCCGCAGGCGGGGAACGCAAACGTAAGGCGTCCGCGACCAGCCGTTCCTCGCGGTCCGCGAAACCTGCGCCCAAGCCCACGCGTCGCGCCGCGACGCCGAAGGCGGCCAAGGGCGGGGCTGAGCGGCGCATCGCGGAACGCGCGCCGGTGATGGTCTTGGAAATACGCGGCAAATCCTACGACAAAATTTTCGTCGGCTACGCGGAGAACATCAGCCGCAGCGGGCTTTTTTTTTCCGCCGCGAATCCTCCAGCGGTGGGCGCGACCTTCCCGGTGGAGTTCGTCCTTCCCGACAACCGCACGGTGGTCCAATGCACGTGTCGCGTGGTGTGGCAACACCGATACAGCAACACCGGTCGGCCGTCCGTCGGGGTGGGCGTGGAATTCGTCGATCTCGACGGCCTCAAACGCTCCGTGATCGACCAGTGGGTGAAGCGAAAGGTCGGAGCGCCGCGTGGCGCGTCCACCGCCCGCCGGTAGTGCAATGGTTCGCTCCGTCCAGGAGCGTTTCACCATGACTCTTCCTCCCGTCCTCCGGAAATTGATGAGATGGCCACGACCCCGATTACGTCCGGCGAGTGGTCCGTGTTCGGCGCAAGGCGGTTGGCTTCGCCAACCGCGAGGAGGTGGAGGATTACACGCTGTCCCCTCGGGACAGGCCGGTTTTACCTTGATTGAACTGATGATCGTGATGACGATCGTCGGGATACTGATCACTATCGCGGAGCCGTCGTATCGCGGCCAGATTGTGAAAGCCCGCGAGACATCGCTGAAGAAAAGTCTGTTCGTCATGCGGGATGTGCTCGATCAGTTCGCCGCGGACCAGGGCCGCTACCCGGAGGCGCTCCAGGAGCTGGTGGATCAGAAGTACCTGCGCGCGTTGCCCATGGATCCGTTCACGGGCACGAGCGACACGTGGATTGAGGTACGTGAAGACGTCGGCGATGGTGACAATCCCGCGGGGGTTTTTGATCTGCACAGCGGCAGCGATTTGGTGGCGCTCGACGGCACGGCCTATAATGAGTGGTGAGAATTTCAAGATGTCTTATGGGACGTATAAGATTCCTGGGTCCTACTACAATCAGGGGGTGTTTCGTCACCCGAGAAGACAGGGCCGTTTATCGGTAGCGCCCTCGGCGCAGTCCGGGTTTTCCTATCTTTTTGCGCTCTTTGCCATCGTGCTGGTCGGCTTGAGCATGATGGGCGCGAATATGCAGTGGAAGACCATGATGCAGCGCGAGCGCGAAGCCGAACTGTTGTTTCGCGGCCATCAATACCGTCGCGCGATTGCGAGCTATGTGGAGTCGGTGCCCGGCGCGCGGCAGTACCCCCTGCGGGTGGAGGACTTACTCAAGGACCCGCGAAACTCCAAACGCCACCTACGGACCGGGTATCTCGATCCTATCACGAACGGGCCGTTTCACGCGGTGCCGTGTAGAGACCGTATCAAAGGCGTGGTGAGCTCCAGCGAGGGGCCGGCGCTCAAACACGATAACTTTCCAGTGGAGTACGAGCACTTTCGTTCCGCCGGTTCGTATCGTGGTTGGGTCTTTCAGTACGAGCCCAAGCCGGTTCAGCCCGGCCAGAAGGCGATCGCCACCCCTCCGATTCCCTGCTGAACATGGGGCTTCCGTCGTGGCGCAATCATCCCGCCGCTCGATACCTGCCCGCGACGCTGGCGATTCTGGGGATTGCCGCGGCGCCGTTCGCCCTGATCGCCTTGTTGGGCGAGTCCTCGACGTCGAGCGGCGCGCCCGAGTTGGTCGGGCTCCAGGGCTGGGTCGGATCGCAGCCGCTGTCGCTCGCGGGTTTGCGCGGCAAGGTGGTGCTCGTCGATTTCTGGACCTACACCTGTATCAATTGCCTGCGGACCATTCCGTACCTCAACGCGTGGTACGATCGGTATCGCGACGACGGTTTGGTGGTGATCGGGATTCACAGCCCGGAATTCGCGTTCGAGCGCGACCCCGCCCGCGTGGAGTCGGAAGTCCGTCGGCTGGGCGTTGCGTACCCGGTGGCGATCGACAGCGAGAAACGCACGTGGGCCGCGTACGCCAATCAATATTGGCCGCACAAGTATCTGATCGACCGCGGTGGGCACATCCGGCATACCCAGATCGGCGAGGGCGGGTACGAGCTGATGGAATCGCACATTCGCGCGTTGCTGGCGGAGCAGGGCCACGTGCTGTCGGCCCGGAACGCGTCGGTGTCGCCGGAAGCCGTTGACGCCAAGGCCATTGCGACGCCCGAGATTTATTTCGGCACGTATTTCGGACAGTTTTTGGGCAACCCGCTTGGATTACGCGGCATGCGCGGGGAGGCCGAGTACCGGGAACCGGACGCGCTGGAACCGAATCTCTTTTATCTGTCCGGTCGGTGGACGATCGGGGAGGAAGCAGTGACCTCGGTAGGCCGGGATGCGCACCGCGTGTCGCTGCGCTACACGGCCAAGGCGGTCAACGTGGTGGCGGGCGCGCCGGGACGGCGGGTTGCGCTCGAGGTCCTGCGAAACGGTCGGCCGCTCGACGAGGCCGTGTGGGGCGAGGATGTGCGGCGCGACGAACAGGGACGCGCCGTGGTCGAAGTGAGCGACCATCGACTGTATCGTCTCATCAACGATCGCGCGGGGTATGGGACGCACACGATCACGCTGGGGATCGATGAGCCGGGGTTCGACGTGTATACCTTGACCTTCGGATAGACAAAGGGACCCGAGGGGCAAAGACATCTCGCAGCCTCGGCGCGGACTGCGCGCCTGCGTTGCGCTTCGCAAGCGAGGAAAGGAGCGACGGATGAAAACATGGTTGGAAAGTCCTGGCTTTCTGAGTCCGTATGGGACCATGGGCGCGGATTTGAGTTTCGTGCTGGCCGTCGGGTTCACCGTCATGTTTCTGGTGGGCTGGCGCCAGGCGAAGCAGCACAAGGGACAGGCGCACCACGTGGTGACGCTGTGGGCCATGCTGGCGATGATCGCCTACTTCGTGGCCTACTACGTGAACCGAGGCCTCGGAGCCCTGGCGTTCGAAGGCGAAGAAGGATTCGGCGGTCCGCCGGAATTGTACGACACGGTATTCGGCCCATTGCTGACGTTCCATATTTTGGTGGTGACGATCGGACTGGTGATGGCGGTGTACATGATCGTCCTAGGCTTCCGTGCCTCGGTCAGACGAGGGGAGGGTCGAACGCTCACGGTGGGCACTCCGAAGGGCTCGGGGCTGGCGTTTTCCGGGTGGATTTTGCTGGCGTCGATCGTTACGCCGTTGGTGTTGTTTGGCATCCGTATCATGTTCACGACGCCCACCGTGGGGAAGTTCATCGGCTGGATGTCGACCGGGCTGCTGGTGGGGATCGGCGTGCTGGCGGCCGAAGCCGTGGGCCGGTTTCTGTATCCGGACGGCGCGCGGCGTCATCGCGCCATCGGCACCTTCACCATGGTGTTGTACGTGCTCGCCCTGCTGACCAGTACCGCGACGTGGGTCATGCTGTACGTCATTTGGAAGCCCACGATCGGGTAACGAGGCGGTTCATCGGAGACCGGGTCTCGTGGGACGCAATAGCTCTTCCCATTCCCGGTGAATTCCGGTATGATGGCCGCGCTTTGGACCCGGCGCGGAGCCGCTCGGGACAACGATTCTACTCTTATCACCCAAGGAGGTACCCGGTATGGCAAAAGCAATGACCAAGTCGCAGATTATCGACCACCTCGCCACCAAAACCGACCTGCCGAAAAAGGAAGTGGTCAAGGGCTTGGAGGTGTTGGTCAACCTGGCTTATAAGGAAGCGCGTAACGGGTTCACGCTGCCAGGACTCGGGAAATTGGTGCTGGTCAATCGCAAAGCCCGTATGGGACGCAACCCGCAAACCGGCGCCGCGATCAAGATCCCGGCCAAGCGAGTGGTGAAGTTCCGCGTGGCCAAGGCCGCGAAGGACGCCATCCTCGGAGGCAAGTAATTCAGCCGCAGTAGGCCTCTTGTTATTCCGCGTCGATTCCTTGGAGCGCGTCGGTTGTGCGCCCTTGAAATCTCTCCTGTCGATCGCGGATGATAGACGCCGTGGAATGAATATGGCCACATCTGACCTCAAAACCATCCTCAATAAACTGCAATTTCCCGATGACGCGCAGGTCATGCGCCAGATCGTGGACCAGACGCTGCAGGTCAAGACGCGGATGGGCCGGATCAAGCGAAAGATCGTGGTCATGAGCGGCAAAGGCGGCGTGGGAAAGAGCATGTCCACGGTCAACCTCGCATTGGCGTTCGCGCGGCGTGGCGAACGCGTGGGCGTGGTGGACGTGGATTTGAACGGCCCGTGCGTGCCCAAGATGTTGGGGATGTCGGGCCGGCGGTTCGAGATGACGCCGGATGGCGCGGCTCCTCCAGTCGGGCCGTTGGGGATTCGCGTGGCGTCCATGGATTTCTTCCTGGAAGAACACAACCCGGTTCGCTGGAAAGGCTCGATGGAACTGAGCCCGGTGTGGCTAGGCATGTTGGAGATGAACGTGATCCGCGAATTCCTGGCTGACATCGTGTGGGGGGAACTGGACCTGTTGCTGGCGGACCTTCCCCCCGGCGCGGCCGCTGACAAGCCGCCCGCGTTGGCGAACTTTATCCCTGAGTTGGACGGCGCGGTCATTATCACGACGCCGTCCGAGGTCACCACCGACGTGGTGAGAAAGTCCGTGGTCTACGCCCGCGACGTAGGCATCCCGGTGATCGGTTTCATCGAGAATATGAGCGGGTACCATTGTGAGCGCTGCGGGCACGAGAACGACCTGTTTACCGGCAGCGTGGACGCGATGGCTGCCGACCTGGACGTGCCCGTGCTCGGCAAAGTGCCATTCGACCGGGAGTTGAGCGCGCGCTGTGACGGCGGCCGCCCGGCGATCGAGTCCGGGAATCCGATCGCCGTACGATTCGACGAGATCGCGCAACATATCGTGGACTGCTTGAGCTTTCGGAAGATCGTTGCGGAACGGTTATAGGCGCCTGTCCACGAATCTTCGGGTTTGCCGGTATTCAATGTTCTGTAGGGGCGGATGGCATACGCCCGAGCGAGGAGAGATGTAATGAAGTTCGTGTGCCTCAATTGTGAAGCGTTTATGTTGTTTCAGAAGGTCGAGAAGCCTGGCGAAGGGTCGTTGGGGGTGGAGTTTCTCTGTCCCAAGTGCAGCGCCCGATTTTCGATGGTGACCAATCCCGGTGAAACGCAGATGGTGCAGGCCCTGGGCGTGAAGATCGGCGGGCGCACCACGGCGCCGGAGGCGTTCGAATTGACGCGAGGTACGCTAAAGGACGCGGCCGAGTGTCCGATGCCGGGGATGGTTGCGGCGGCGGGCGCGGCCACGGCGCAACCGGCCACGTCCGAGTCGACCGGCGGCGGGAGTTGCCCCTTCTCGTCGATGGTGGCGGGCATGGGCATGGGCACGGGGTCCACCGAGACCGCCGGACTGGAGTGGTCGGCCGAGGCGTTGGATCGGTTGGCTAAGATTCCGGACTTCGTGCGGCCGACCGTGAAAATGGAAGTCGAGGCCTACGCCAAGTCCACGGGTCAGACCTTCGTCACTCAGGCGATGCTGGATCGGTATAAGTCCGGCGGCGAGGAGTTCGGGTGGTCGCCGGAGGCCAAGCAGCGTTTGGAGAACATTCCGTTTTTCATCCGGCCGATGGCGAAGAAAGAGATCGAGCGGATGGCGCGGGAGGCGGGACGGACTGAGGTGACAGTTGAGGTGATGGAGCAGGCCAAAACCGCGTTCGCCAAATTCATGGGCGGGTGAGAGCCCGTCCATGAGCGGCCATCTGCGGCGTTGCCGCTGCGCATCAACTCCTCATGTACGACCCAGTACGCTGCGGTGCGGGCGCTCGCTCCGCCTTGCGACCAACCTTAACGGGCTCCAAGCGCGTAGCGCTTGGTTTTAAAGAGAAGACAAGAGCAATCTAGGTTCATCCTCAATGGGCATCGTTTCGTCGGGTAAACCGTCTGTCGACGCAACCAACTTCATCAAGTCGCTGGAAGCCGAGATTCTCGCGCACGAAGCCGTTAATCATCCGTTCCTCGCGCGCTTTGCGTCTGAGCCGCTTTCGATAGAGCAGGTCAAGGCGTTCGGGCTTCAGCACTATCAGTTGGTCCGGGTGTTCACCACCTACATGACCAACTTGCTGCCCAAGATTCCTGACCATGACGCCGCGGAGTTGTTCCGGCACGTGTTTGACGATGAATTCGGGGCGGTGAGTGGACGCGACGCGTCGGTGGGCCAGGCCACGATCTTTCGCAGCCATGTCCATTTGTATCGGGACTTTCTGGCCGCGATGGGCGTGCGCGACGAGGAGTGGGGGCGGACGCGGCCGTTGCCTGAGACCGATGCGTACATCAGGGGCCACTTAGCGTTGACGCGGGACCAGGACTTTCGCGTGGGGCTCGGCGCGGTGGGTCCGGGTCATGAGTTTTCGATTCCCACCATGTTCAAGTCGCTGATCGTGGGCATTCGCCGTAATACCTCGTTGACCGACCAACAGATCGAGTACTTCACGCTGCACGTAGAGGAAGACGTGGAGCATGCCGAGGTGTTCAACCAATTGATTGCCCGCCACGCGGACACCGCGGAAGGGCGTACCATGATTCGGAACGGCGCGATGAAATCGCTGGCGTGGCGCTCATTGTTCTGGGACGGACTGACCCGTGCGGTATTCGGTCCGCGAGCCGCACGGCCGTAACGCTCGAGGGATTATGTCTGTGACGCCCCCCGTATCAGAAATCCGTTGGAGCGAATCCGGGCTGGAGAGCCTCCAACGTGCGCCAATCTTCCTACGCGGCATGGTCAAGAAGCTCGCGGAGAAAAAAGCACGAGAATTGGGTATTGGGGTGATCACCGCCGAGCAGCTTGCGGAGTGGAAAAATGCGTCCATGGGCGGGATGGGTGGCGAGGCCGGGCTCAAGGAGGCGGCGGATCAGATCGCCAAGGGGCAGTTACCCTGGACACAGGCCGCGAAACAACGATTGGCCACTGCGCCGGCTTTCATGCAGGACATGGTCCGTCGGATCGCGGAAGACGTGGCGCGCGAGCGCGGTCACATGGAAGTCAACGTCGAGCTGCTCGAAAAGGTCGAGCAACTGGGGGTAGGCCAGGATGCCGACCCGCAGTCGGCCCTGTCGTGGACCGAGGGCGCATTGGCCAAGCTGGCCAAGAAGGTGGAGGGCACGCCGCCCATGGCCACCGAGTTCGTGATCCAGATGCTCAAAGCCGATGCCGAGGACTTGGCGCGCACGTTGGGCGTGACGGAGATGACCGAGGAGGCGTTGACCCGGGTGTGGGAGACGCCGCAATCCGACGTGCGCTGGAGCGAAGAGGCCTGGGCGCGGTTACAGACGTCGCCCGATTTTGTGCGTAGCGGGATCAAAAAAGCCGCGGAGCGGCGGGCGCGCAAGGCGGGCGCCGGGGTGATTACGTCCGACCTGCTCACCAAATTCCGCAACGAGGCCATGATGAAGGCCGTCATGCGGATTCGCAAGTTGGGATACACCGAGCTGACGTTCGATGCCTTCGATAAGGCCAAACAAGAGGTCAAACGCCTCCAGGGCAACGAACAGGCCGACAGTCGGTTAGATGAGATCCGCGCGTACATGACCAAGAAACCCCACGTCGGGGTTCTAGGGGAGGAACTGATGACGCGCTTTCGCAAGTACCTCAAGGGCGAAGGGGACCTCAAATCCGACGCATGATAAACCCGGATTATTCATGACGCTTCTACTGCACCCGCGCAGACGCCAGCGAACCGGGCGGTCTCGCCGCTCAGTCGGTCAGCGTACCGCAGAGAGTACTCCTCCCTCCTTCGCGGCTCCGAGCGCCCGGTTCGCTGGCGTCTGCGCGGGTTCGCGACGAACCTTCATGAATAACCCGGGTTAGGGACCGCTCCCGTGCATGAGAGCGCCGAGCACGGCGGGCAACTGCAACGCTTCGGGGTCTCGATCGAAGCGAACCTGCTCACCCGGTTCGACCGGGTCATCGAACAAAAGGGGTATACCAACCGGTCCGAAGCGCTCCGTGATCTGATCCGCGACGCGCTCGTTGAGCAGGAATGGGACGAGAACCGCGAGATCATCGGCACCGTGACTATTGTCTATGACCACGAAGTCCGTGAGCTGTCGGACACGCTGACCGATCTTCAGCACCAATACCAGAAACTCTTTCGCTCCACCCTCCACATCCATCTTGACGAGCACAACTGCCTCGAGGTTTTGGTCGTCCAGGGCCGTGGCCGAGACGTCAAACACGTGGCCGATCGCCTGATCGGAACCAAGGGCGTCAAACACGGCAAGTTTACGATGACGACCACGGGAAAAGACCTGTAAGCCTAGTCGCTGTAACGCACCAACAACATTCCTAAGTCCTTAATATCTATACGTAGTTTTCTTCCGAAGAGATAGCACGAAAAAATTATATAGTGACACGAAATATAGTATGTGTTATGTTTGTTAAGTTCGTAACACTTCATAGAATCACAATCGATACTGGGGGGCACCATGTCGGGGAGGGTGGTTTTAGGCATGTTGGGGGCAGGGATCATGATCGCGGGAGTGCTGCTGGGTCCGAGCCCATCGCGTGCCGCGGGCGAAACGGACGCGGCCGATGTTCGGGAGGAATTGGAAGAATTGAAAGCGCGCCTACAGGCGCTCGAGGACCGGGATCGCGATCCGGGCGAGTCCGTGGTCGACGAAGATGGTCACAAGCACCGGCCGCACCCGCTCCATTCTCTTGCGAAGACGACGCTCGACGGCGATATTACAATGATCGGGCAAACAACGCCGTCGCTCGCCGGGGGCTCGCAATCAGAAGGCACCATGTCGGTGGATCTGTTTTTCGAACACAAGGTGAGCGACGCCGGGTTGGTGCTGTTGCACCTGGATGTGGCCCAGGGGCATGGATTTCAGTCCTTCCCGGTGTTCACCGCGCCGAATGGCAATCCGACCGGTCCAAACAACGACATCGAGACGTTCGACGATGGGCAGACCACGGTTCATCTGGATCAGGCGTATTATCACCACCACTGGCTTGATAAGCGAGTGGAGGTGACGGTCGGCCAATACGACCCCACCGCGTTTTTTGACACCAATGCCTACGCCAATAGCGAGCGGACGCAGTTCATCGCGCCGAGCTTCGGAACGAGCGCTGTGCTCGAATTCGGCGGAACCGGCAACTTCTACGGGTTCGGGGGCGTGTTCGAACTCCGGCCGATCGAGCCGCTGACCCTGATCCTTGGCGTGATGGAGGGTGACGGGGATTATCAGGAGATGTTCACGCGGCCGTGGTCCATGGCGGAGATCGATTTAGATCTTGATCCATTTGGACGAGAAGGCACGTACCGGTTTTTCGTATGGGAGAACCATCGCCACCACGATCCGGCGTTTTCGCTCGTTCCGGACCGGAGAAATCGCGGCGTCGGACTGAATTTTGATCAAGCGTTGACCGATCATCTCGGCATCTGGGGGCGTTATGGCGCACAGGACGACCAGGTGGCGCACTTTGACCGCGCGGCCTCGCTGGGCGTGGAGGTCGGCGGGGGGCTCGTCAACCGGCCGTTCGATGCGTTCGGTATGGCATACGGCCTGACCATGATCGGGGATCCCTACGCGGCGGCTCAGACCTCGCTGGGCAGTCCGGAGTTCGCCGCGAACGAGGGGTATCTTGAGGCCTACTACAGGTATGTGTTATCCGGGGACGGCGAGCGGATCGGCGCGGCCCTGTCGCCCGACGTGCAATACGTGACGAACGCGGGCGGCGATCAATCGATCGACCCGATCGTGGTATACGGGGTGAGATTTCAGGCGTTCTTTTAATGACGGGGAGGTCAAGCATGTTCTTGAGCAAACAGCGTCAAGGGATTCTCGGCATCGGAGTGCTGACTGCGGTCATCCTTGCTGCACCGGCGCAAGCGGCGGAAACCGGCAAGAAGATCAAGGTGCTCACCACGGTTGCGCCGATTACCAACATCGTGCTGAACGTGGCCGGGCTACACGTCGATCTTCACGGGCTTATCCCGGAAGGCTCAGACTCGCACACATTCGAACCGGTCCCCAGCGACGTGAAATACGTCGCCCAAGCGGACCTGATTATCGTCAATGGCCTGCACCTTGAAACTCCGACCATGCACCTGACCGAGGCGAACAAAAAGAAGACCGCCGTGGTGGTGAAACTGGCGGATCAGACGATCAGCCGAAAAGAATGGGTTTTTGATTTTTCCTTCCCCGAGGACAAGGGCGACCCGAACCCGCATCTGTGGCTCAACGTCGCGCACGGCATGAAGTACGCGGAACTGGTGCGCGAGGCGCTGGTGAAGGTCGATCCGGCCAATAAGTCGGCCTACGACGCGAACGCCGCCGACTACTTGGCCAAACTCAAACAGCTTGATGAGGCCATCATGGCCACGATGAAGACCATCCCGGAGAAAAATCGCAAATTGGTCACCTACCATGATTCGTGGGCATATTTCTGCCCGCGGTATGGGTGTAAGGTGATTGGCGCGGTCCAGCCGTCGGACTTCGCCCAACCCACGCCCCAGGACATGGTGGCATTGATCAAACAACTGAGAGCCGAGGCCGTGCCCGCGATCTTCGGGTCCGAGGTGTTCCCGAGCAAAGTGCTCGATCAAATCGGTCGCGAAGCCAAGGTCAAGTTCGTGGACACCCTTCGCGACGATGACTTGCCCGGCGAGATCGACGCGGTGGAGCACACCTACGTCGGCATGATGAAGGAAAATGTGGAAACCATGGCGCGGGTGTTGGGCGGCGACGCGTCAGCGCTCAAAGTGATCGATCCGGCCAATGTGGGGAATTAAGCGCCGGTGGCGCGTGTCTGACAACGGTGCTGGAGAGTTCCATCCCGGGAAGCTGAGTCATGCGAGTGGCGATCCGGTTGCACAGCGACCGCGGGTCTGATAGATTAGTCAGCGGCATGAAGATACTTTCTGCGAGATCTGATCGGTTCTGCATGGTCCGATGGGGGCTTGCTGTTTATCTGTTCGTGTGGTTCGCCAGCCTGCAAGGACTCCTCTTGGTTCCCCTGGTTGCGGACGGCTCCCATCAGGCTGTCATGTCCGCGACGAACAACCAGCTTCGGCTGGTGTTGCACCATCACGGATACCAGGATGAACACCAGGCTGTCGATCACGTGCACGACGGCGCCTCATTTGGAACATTTGGAAATGTTCCACCAGATCACGAGCTGCCGCTGTCGAACCACGGACAACAGGCCGTGGCGCCAAGTGTATCAATGGCTGTTCCCATCGTGCAGGTCATCGCCGTCCTCCCGTTCATCACGAATGACGAGGTAACTGTCGCTCAACTCCGCGCGGATCAGACTGATCCGTATCAATTCTCGCTCAGTCCCTCGCTGCGTTCCCACCGTACCACCGTTTTACTGATTTAACGCCTCGGTTCTTCCCGTTCCGCTCTTCCGGATACTCGGAAGGGACGCCCGGTCATGTCTTGCGAAGAACTCGGAGGATGTATGCCTGTCTCAGTGATTGCCGTATGGGGTGTTCTGACGATTTGCGTTGGTCTGGTGAGTTGTGCCGCCACTCGAACGGCAACGACGGAGCCGAGTCCTCGTCCCCTTGGTCGCGATGTACCGGCCTTTGCGGCCGGTCCACCCGCTCGTCCGGAACCCATCGATCTCGAAGAACCGGTCGGTGCGATCACAGTTCGGCAGGCGGTGGCCCTCGCGTTGATGCGCAATCCCGAGCTCCAAGCCTTCTCGTGGGAGGCGCGAGCGCGCGACGCTGACGCGATCCAAGCCGGTCGTCTTCCCAATCCCGTACTGACTGCGGATCTGCAAGACATCGGCTCCTCGAACGCGTCCGCGGACACTGTTTTTCAGCCGCAGGCCAATCTCACCATCAGCCAACTGATCGAACTGGGCGGCAAGCGGGGGAGACGAGCCGAGGCCGCGGCCCTGGCGCGCGATCTGGCCGGATGGGAGTACGAGCGCAAACGGATCGAGGTCATCACGCAGGTTTCACAAGCTTGTGCAGAGTTGCTCGGTGCTCAGGAACAACTCGCCCTCGCGGACGAGATGTTGCGTTTGGCGGAGAGCGTCGTGGACATCGTCTCCGCACGGGTTCGCGCAGGCAAGGTCGCGGCGGTCGAGGAGGTCAAGGCTCAGGTGGCATTATCCGCCGCGCGGATCGAACGAGGCCGCGCCGCGAACGAGGTGGACGCGGCGCGCGGCCGATTGGCAGCCACCTGGGGAAGCATGGTCCCGCGGTTTGAGAAGGCCGAGGGCTCGCTCGGTCCCGCGTCGCCGATTCCTCCGTTGTCTGATCTGGCCGGCCGTCTCGATCAATCGCCCGCGCTGTCGCGCTGGACCGCGGACCTGGCGCAACGACGGGCCGCGCTGGATTTGGAGCGCGCGCGGGCGATTCCGGACCTCACCGTACTCGGTGGGTATCGGCGATACGACACCACCGGCGACTCGACGTTCACGGCCGGCCTGTCGATCCCGTTGCCGATCTTCGACCGCAACGGCGCGGGCATTCAGGCGGCACGCGACCGGCTGGCCAAAGGGGAGGCGGAGCAACAAGCCGAACACGCGCGGGTTTCGCTGGCGTTGGCCGAGGCCTACCGAGCACTCTCCGCGGCGCAGCGGGAAGCGGTGGCCATTGAGGAGCGGATCCTGCCCGGAGCGCAATCCGCGTTCGATGCCGTGAACGAAGGGTATCGGATCGGAAAGTTCGGGTTGCTCGACGTGTTCGATGCGCAACGCACATGGTTTCACGCCCGATCGCAACACCTCCGGGCCTTAATCAACTACCGAATCGCCGTGGCTGACGTGGAGGGACTTACGGGTGAGTCTCTCCACGGGACGAGCGATCACGCATCAGGTGAGGAGTGACGATGATCGGCACACCGAAGATCTCAATGTTCACCATATTGTTGGCAGGAATGACGCTCGCCTCCGCGTCCGGTTGCACCGATGGTGCAATGCGGACGCGGGAAGACGCGGTTCAGTCGCAGGAGGGGACACCGATCGCGGACGTTCCCAAAGGCCCCCATGGGGGGCGCGTGCTGTCGGACGGGGACTTTCAGGTCGAGGTGACGATCTATGAGCGGGGTGTCCCTCCCCAGTTCCGCGTGTATTCATTCGAAAAAGGGAAGCCCGTTGATCCGAGCGACGTGACGCTGGCGATCACATTGCGCAGGCTCGGGGGACGAGTCGATGACATCGGATTCTCGAAGGAAGCCGATTACCTGCGGGGCGACAAGGTCGTGTACGAACCGCATTCATTTGACGTGGAGATCACGGCCCAACGCAAGGGGAAGGCTTCGCGATGGAACTACTCCCAACTTGAGGGACGCGTGCAGATGACCCCCGAGGTCGCCGTGGCCACCGGGATTCACGTCGAGACGGCTAGCCGGGCCCGGATGAAGGATGTCCGAGACTTCCCCGGTGAGATCGGGCTTGATAAGAACAGGGTGGCGCACGTGGTGTCTCGGCTCGCGGGTGTGGTCGCCGAGGTTCCGAAGCGACTGGGCGAACGCGTCAAGAAAGGCGACGTACTTGCGGTGCTGGACAGCCGCGAACTGGCCGAGGCCAAGCGAGAGTACATCGAATCAGTCCACCGTCTGGAATTCACTCAGGCCGCGTTCGTCCGAGAAGAAGAGCTGTGGAAGAGGAAAATTTCCGCGGAGCAGGATTACCTGGCCGGTCGCCACGCGTTGGAGGAGGCCGAGATTGCACGGCAGGTGACGGAGCAGAAGCTGTTGGCGTTGGGACTGTCCGCGTCCGATTTAGCAGCCTTGGCCGTCGAACCGACCGGGCGGGTGGTCGAGCGGGAAGTTCGCGCGCCGTTTGTCGCTCAGTCGCTCACCCGGTACGAGATTCGTTCGCCGTTGGACGGCGTACTTATTGAAAAACACGTGGCAATCGGCGAGGCGATCCCGGGGGATGCCGACATGTTCCTGGTCGCGGACCTCTCCACGGTTTGGGGAGAATTCACGGTGCACGCGAAGGACCTGGCCGCGGTGCGGGTCGGTCAACGCGTGACCGTACGATCCCAAGACCTGGGTCTTGAAGCCGCCGGGCGAGTCTCCTATATCGGGTCGTTGGTGGGCGAGCAGACCAGGACCGCGAAAGCGCACGTCGATATTCCGAACCCCAAGGGACTGTGGCGTCCCGGATTGTTCGTGTCTGTGGCCCTCGTCCAGGAGGAGGTTGACGTGCCGGTGGCGGTGCGCGCCGAAGCCCTTCAGACGTTTCGGGACTGGGACGTGGTGTTTGTCCGGTACGGCAACGAGTTCGAGGCGCGTCCGGTGGAGCTGGGACGGCGCGACGGGGAGTGGGTGGAGATCAAGGACGGACTCGCGCCGGGCGAGCCGTACGCGGCTCGCAACAGTTTCGTGTTGAAGGCCGACCTCGGGAAATCGGGAGCCTCGCATGATCACTGAGACCGAAGCACGCACGCCTGACTCCGGACCGAGAACGGCCGGCGTGTTCGAGCGCGTCATGGCATGGTCCATCGCGCACCGGTGGTTCGTGCTGGCGGCCACCGTCGCGGTCGCGGCACTCGGCGTCTACAACTACCAGCGGCTTCCCATCGACGCGGTGCCCGATATCACGAACGTCCAGGTCCAGATCAACACCGAAGCCCCGGGGTTCTCCCCGTTTGAAGCGGAGCAGCGCGTCACCTTTCCCATCGAGACGGTAATGGCCGGGCTTCCGCGCCTCAAAGAAACCCGCTCCATCTCTCGATATGGGTTGTCGCAAGTGACGGTGATCTTCGAAGACAAGACGGACATCTACTTTGCCCGGCAATTGGTGAACGAGCGGATCCAAGAAGCCAAGGGAAAACTCCCTCCCGGCGTCGAACCTGCCATGGGCCCCATTGCCACGGGCCTGGGGGAGATTTTCATGTACACGGTTTCGGCGCCACCTCCGTATTCCGAAACCGACTTGCGGACGATTCAGGATTGGATCATTAAACCCCAACTCCGAACCGTGCGCGGGGTCACCGAAGTGAACTCGGTCGGCGGGTATGAGAAGCAGTTTCACGTCACGCCCTATCCGGACAAGTTGATCGCCTACGGCCTGACGATGCCGCACGTGTTGGAAGCCCTAGCCCGGAACAACGCCAACGTGGGAGCGGGGTACATCGAGCACCGGGGCGAGCAGTATTTGATCCGAGCGCCCGGCCAGGTCGCCGGGCTTGACGAGATTCGCCGGATCGTGGTGGGGACCAGGCGCGGCGTCCCGATCTATATCCGGGACGTCGCGGAGGTGTTAGTGGGGAAGGAACTCCGGGCCGGAGCCGCGACCGAGAATGGCAAGGAGGTCGTGCTCGGGACGGTCTTTATGCTCATGGGCGAGAACAGTCGCACGGTCTCGCACGCCGTGGCCGGCAAGATGGTCGAGGTTAACCGAACCCTGCCGGACGGTGTGGTCGCCACCCCCGTTTACAACCGGACGACCTTGGTCGACGCGACCATTCGGACCGTGAAAACCAACCTGGCTGAAGGGGCTGTGCTGGTCATCGTCATCCTCTTTGTCTTTCTGGGGAATATCCGGGCCGCGGCGATTACGGCGCTGATCATCCCGCTCTCGATGCTCGTGACGATCACCGGCATGGTGGCCAACCGGGTGAGCGCGAATCTGATGAGTCTGGGGGCGCTGGATTTCGGCATCATCGTGGACGGTGCCGTGGTCATCGTGGAGAACTGCGTGCGGAGATTTTCCGAGGCGCAGCGGCGGCTGGGGCGCGGACTGAACCTGGCCGAGCGCATGGCGATCGCCTTCGAAGCGGCGAGTGAAACACGACGGCCGCTCATCTATGGCCAGCTCATCATCATGATCGTGTACTTGCCCGTCCTGACCCTCACCGGGGTGGAAGGCAAGATGTTCATTCCGATGGCGTTCACGGTGCTCGCCGCGTTGATCGGCGCGATGACCTTTTCCGTGACGTTTGTCCCCGCCGCGATCGCGCTGTTTCTCTCCGGTCGGTTGTCAGAGCACGACAACCGGGTGGTCCACTGGGCGAAGCAGGCCTACGGCCCGCTGTTGGCCTGGTCGCTGCGGAATCGGCGAGCAGTGGTGACCGGCGCGGCGGTGTTGGTGCTGTTCTCCGGCGCGATGGCGAGCCGGATGGGCAGCGAGTTTATTCCGAGTCTCGATGAGGGGGACATTGCCCTGCATGCCCTGCGGATCCCGGGAACCAGTCTGACCCAGGCGATCGATATGCAACGGCTTTTGGAGGAGTCGGTCAAGGAATTTCCCGAAGTGCAGCGCGTGTTCGCGAAGATCGGCACGCCGGACATCGCCACCGACCCCATGCCGCCCAGCGTGGCGGACAACTTCGTCATGCTCAAACCCCGCTCGGAGTGGCCTGATCCGAAACGCCCGAAAGCCGACCTGGTGCGGGCCATGGAGGCTCGGGTCAAGCAAGTTCCGGGGAACAACTACGAGTTCACACAACCGATCCAGATGCGATTTAATGAATTGATTTCAGGAGTTCGCAGCGACGTGGCGGTCAAGATCTTCGGCGACGACATGGATGTCTTGATGACCACCGGCGAGTCCGTCGAGGATGTTCTGGGGACGATTCCAGGCGCGTCCGACGTGAAGGTCGAACAAGTCACGGGGCTCCCGGTCCTCACGATCACGATGGATCGGGACGCGATGGCGCGGTATGGTCTGAACGTCGCCGACGTCCAAGAAGTGGTCGAGGTCGCCTTGGGGGGCAAGCGCGTGGGCCAGGTGTTTGAAGGCGATAGGAGATTCGACCTGGTGGTCCGTCTCCCGGAGGCGATGAGGGGGGATCTTGACGCGCTCACACGCATTCCGCTTCCACTTCCCTCGCAAGACGGCGGGTCCGTTTCCTCGTCGCAAGGCGGGCTGGGGGAGGGCTCATCCTCGCGGTCCTACATCCCCCTCGGCGCGGTTGCCGATTTCACGATCGCTCCCGGGCCAAATCAGATCAGCCGGGAAAATGGGAAACGACGGGTGGTGGTGACCGCGAACGTCCGGGGCCGCGATCTCGGGTCGTTTGTGTCGGAGGCCCAACAGGCGATCGAAGCACAGGTCAGTATCCCAGCGGGGTACTGGACGAGTTGGGGCGGGCAGTTCGAGCAAATGCTCTCGGCGGCTCGGCGGCTTCAAGTGGTCGTGCCGCTCGCGCTCGGACTGATTTTCGTCCTGTTGTTTATGACCTTTGGCACGACCAAGGATGCGCTCCTAGTGTTCACCGGCGTTCCCTTGGCGCTCACCGGCGGCGTTGCGGCGCTCTGGCTGCGGGAAATTCCATTGTCCATTTCCGCCGGCGTGGGGTTCATCGCGCTCTCCGGGGTCGCGGTGCTGAACGGCCTGGTGATGATCTCGTTCATCAACAAATTGCGCTCGGAGGGGGCGCCGCTCGATCAGGCGATCTCGCAGGGCGCCGTCACCAGGCTTCGACCGGTCTTGATGACGGCCCTGGTCGCGTCGCTTGGATTCGTCCCCATGGCGCTGTCGACGGGTATTGGGGCGGAGGTTCAGCGACCCCTGGCCACGGTGGTGATCGGAGGTATTCTGTCCTCCACGGTGCTGACGTTGTTGGTCCTGCCGGTCCTTTACCGGATGGTCCATGCCGGGGATAACAGGGCTGATGCGGCGTGACTGGTGGAGCCTTGTCGGCGCGCAATCCGATGCTTGGCACGAATTTCGTGGTTGTGTTAGATTTTGCGGCGATATGAAACGCGCGACGTCTATCGCCTCGGTCTGGGGCCTTGCGCTCTACCTGGCGCTGTTTTCAGGCTTCTCCCTTCAGCACGCATACGCCCAGGACGAACTGACTGACCCTCACGGATGCCTTATCGGGGCGTGGGTACAACACGCCAACGCGACCGAATCCGCTGCTCCGCCGCTCGCCGCCCTTGTCAGCCTCAGCGAGTTCCTCCCGTCGAGTCATGACGCGGTTTCTGAGTCGTCGGTTCTCGTCGTCTCCTCCCGCGGTCCGCCGCGTTCCTCGCAGTAACGCACTCAGCCACCTAACCTGATCGGAATGCCACGCGCATGCGCGGACAACGTCCGCGCATGCGCGTGATTCCATGTGCGGAGGAGCTATGCAGCACGCATGGTGTCATCGATTCGTCATGGCGTGGTTCGGGATCATCGTCGTATCGGGCGCCGCGGCTCACGCCGAGGAAACGGCGCTTGAACGCGTGGAGCGTGAATTGGCCGAGACACGGGCCGCGGTGCGCGCGTTGGAAGCCAAACAGCCGACGTCACAGGGCACAGGCCCGCGGTTCAATCCGGATATGTCGCTCGACGGTCTATTTGCGGCGGGCGCGTCCACAGCGCCGGACCTGGAGACGCTGCAAACCGGAGCGCACGATCCCAACCAGCGGGGATTCACGGCCCAAAATCTTGAGCTGACGCTGTCCGGAAACGTGGACCCGTACTTTGCCGCGATCGGTCATCTGATCTTCGGCATCGATCGGGAAGGGGAAAGCTTCCTCGAAGTCGAAGAAGCCTACATCACATCGACCGCATTGCCCGCGAATCTACAACTTCGAGCCGGGCAGTTCTTCACCCAGTTCGGTCGCCTCAATCCCCAGCATCCCCACGCGTGGGCGTTTGTGGATCAGCCCTTGATCAACGGCCGCCTGTTCGGTGGCGACGGGATGCGGGGACTGGGCATGCAGGTGGCGTATCTGTTACCGCTCCCGGTGTACGCCGAAGCCTTGATCGCGCTGCAGAACAGCCAGGGCGAGACCATGTTCAGCTTTCGCAACGCGCCCGATGAGATTCTCTTCGGACGGACGTTGATCGAGCGTCGGGTCGAAGGGATCGGCGATCTCGCGATCACGCCGCGGTTGGCCGCGTCGTTCAATCCGAGCGACGCCCAGACCGTGCTCGTCGGCGTTTCCGGGGCGTTCGGACCCAACAGCAGCGGGGAGTCGGCACGAACGCAGATCTACGGGATCGATTTGTACTACAAGTGGAAGCCGGTGCAGACCGTCAAGGGCTGGCCGTTTGTGGCGTGGCAGACCGAACTGATGCGGCGCGAGTACGAGAACGCCGCGGACGGGACGTTTCCGGAGGAACAGCTCAGGGACCGGGGTGGCTACACGCAGGTCACGTGGGGATTTACCCCGCGATGGGTGGCTGGCCTTCGTGGCGAGTACGTGGTGGGTGAGAATGGGGACGTGACCGATCCGCTGCGCGAGCGCCGGGTGCGCGTCTCGCCCAACCTGACGTTCTACCCCAGCGAGTATTCCAAATGGCGCGTGCAGTACAACCGGGACGATGTGCAGAGCCGCGAGGACATCGCGCACTCGGCGTTCTTGCAGTGGGAGTTTTTGATCGGCGCGCACGGCGCCCACGCGTTCTAACCACAATGCCAAGGAGCCATGACATGAGACGGTTGCTCGCTCTGGTGCTCTTTGCGGCATGGGCGTGTCCGGTTGCCGCCGCGCCGCTGACCGTGGTCACCACGACCCCTGACTTGGCCGCGATCGCCAAGGAGGTCGGCCAAGACCGAATCGAGGTCACGAGCATGGCTTCCGGACTTCAGGACCCGCATTTTCTGGATCCGCGTCCGAGCTTCCTGGTCAAACTCAACAAGGCCGACCTCTTGATCGAGGGTGGCCTGGAGCTGGAGAGCGGGTGGTTGCCCGCGTTGCTCGACAGCGCCCGAAATCCACGTCTCCGCATCGGGGCCCCCGGACATCTCAACGCGTCGCAAGGGATCCAAGCGTTCGGCGTTCCCACGGGATCGGTGGACCGCTCCCAGGGCGACGTTCACGGCAAGGGGAATCCCCACTATCTTGTGGACCCGATGAACGGCGTGATCGTGGCGGAAACGATCGCGAAACGGTTGTGCGGCCTCGATGCGACCGGGTGCGCCGCGTTCACGTCGAACGCGCAATCCTTTCGCAACCGAATCGAGACCGGTTTGTCCACGTGGACGAAGCGTCTCGCGCCGTACCAGGGGGCCAAGATCGTCGTGTACCACGACAGTTGGCCCTATTTCACGAAACGATTCGGCCTAATGACGATCGGATACGTCGAGCCCAAGCCCGGTGTCCCGCCCCCACCCAGTCACGTAGCGGAGTTGTCGGACCTCATGAAGCGCGAGCGGGTAAAAGTCATCATGATGGAACCGTATCACGAACGGAGCATCCCGGACCTTTTGGCGCGGCAAACCGGCGCCACGGTGCTCGTACTCGCGCCCACCGTGGGAGCCACGCCGGGGACCGACGACTACGTCGCGCTCTTCGCGACCAACGTGGCGCGCCTAGTTGCGGCGCTCAACGGCGGAGGCCCGTCCGCGAAATGATCGAGATGTTGTCGCTCCCGTTCATGCGTCAGGCCGCCGTGGCCTGCCTGCTCTTGGCCGTGGTCCTCGCGCCGCTGGGAACCGAGGTGATCCGGCGGCGCATCGTGTTCGTGGATCTCGCGCTGGCGCAAATCGCGGCGCTGGGCGTGGCGATCGGGACCGCGGCGGAGTGGGACCCGATCGCCACGTCGGTCGTGTTCACCGTGGTCGGCGCCGGGTTGTTGGCCGTGCCGGGCTCCAGCGCCCGACTTCCCCAGGAAGCGGTGATGGGCGTGGTGTACGCGGTGGCGGCGGCCGCCGCCGTGCTGGTCGTGGCCAAGGCCCCGCACGGAGACGCCGACTTTCTTCACCTCTTGTTCGGCAACATCTTGGGGGTGACCGACCGCCAACTGGCGATCTTGGCGGGGCTGGCGATCGCGGTCGCGATTTGGAGGACCGCGACCCGCCGCGTGGACCCCGCTGCGGCCCGCCGAGGCGCCACCGTCGTGTTTTATCTGCTGCTCGGTGTGGCGATCGCGGCCGCGATTCGCAGCGCGGGCGTCTTGATGGTGTTCACCTATCTAGTCGCCCCCGCGCTGGTGATCCGACTGATGAACGTCGGACGGGGGGCGGGTGTCGCCGCGGTGGCGACTGCCGGCTCGTGCGGCGTGGTCGGCCTCTGGGGCTCGTACCAATGGGACCTGCCGACCGGTTCGGCGATCGTGGCGGCCTTCGGCTGCTGTTTGGCGGTGGCGGCGATCGTGGCGCGCCTGGTGTCCCATCGGGCGCCGAGGGATGCCTGACCGAACGGACGTCAGGATTCCGTGCGCGATTCAACGTGTCGAACAGATTCGACGCGGACGGTCATTGCGCGCCCAATACCGCGATCGACGTGGCCTTGATGATAGCGACCACGTGCGATCCTTGTTTCAGGCTGAGGGAAGTAACCGCCTCGTCCGTGACCAGCACGCGCAGCGGGGGCGCCTCCAGGGTGACGAGCACCGCCGAGCCCGCGGGGAGGATCGTGGCGACTCGGGCGGGAAAACAATTCCGAGCCGAAATGCCGTCGGGGATTTTGGCGGCCAACAAGATATCGTGCGCGTAACAGGCTAGGCGAACATCTCCGGTCAGGGACTCCGGAAGGAGGACGGAGAGTTCCCACGGGCCGACCGAGACATGGTGCGGGCCGATCACGGTTCCGGTGAAGTAGTTGTCGATACGCGTCTCGCTCGAGCGCAGGACCGAGGCGCTGGGGCCCATCGCCGCCACGCGGCCGTCTTCCAAGCGAACCGCCCAATCCGTGAGCCCGATCACTTCGTCCGCGAGGTGGCTCACCAGGATGACCGGGACCCGATACCTCGCACGCACGTCGTTCAGCAGTGAAAGCGCGTCGCGGCGCCGGGGCTCGTCCAGCCCGGCAAACGGCTCGTCGAGGAGCAGGATGCGGGGGCGGCTCAGAATCGCCCGCGCCAGCGCGACGCGGCGTCGTTCGCCCCCGCTCAGATGCCGCGGCATCCGGTCCAACAGGCGCTCGATGCCCAGTGCCGCCGGCACGTCGCCCAGCGCGACGGCACGCGGACTGTAGGAAAGGTTGTCCCTGACGCTCAGGTGGGGGAACAGCAAGGCGTCCTGCGTGACGTATCCTACGTCGCGTCGATGGATCGGCAGCGAGGAGCAATCCACGCCGTCCAGCACCACGCGCGCGCCGGGTTCGATGCCCGCCACGGCTTCCAGGAGCGTGGTTTTCCCGCTGCCGCTTGGCCCGACCAAGCCGATGGCGTCGGCGTCACAGCGCAAGGACGCCTCCACCGTGAATCCGCCCGGACGTCGCACGCGCGCCTCGACCTCGAACTTCATCGCTCCAGTTCCAGACGTTTGCGATAACGCGTGTCCAACGCGCGCGCGCCCAGCACGCAGAAAAAACAGATCGCGACAGAGATCACGACTAGGCCCATGACGCGAGCCTCGCCGCCCGGCGCGTCCAGTTCCGCGTAGATCTTGAGCGGGATGGTCTCGGTTTCGCCCGGGATTCGACCGGCCAAGACAATGGTGGCGCCGAACTCGCCCAGCCCGCGCGCGAAGGCCAACGCGGCTCCGGACAACATACCGGGCCACGAGAGGGGAAGCGTGACGCGCCAGAACGTCTGCCAGGACGACCGGCCCAATGTGCGCGACACGGTTTCCAGTCTGGGGTCGATCGCGTTCATGGCGAGCCCGGTCATCATCACCAGGAGCGGGAATCCGACCACCGCTGCGGCCACGACCGCTCCCAACCAGTGAAACGCGACCGGCGTCCCGAAGCCTTCTAGCGCGCGTCCCAACCAGCCCCGTGGGGAGAACAGCTTTAACAGCAAATAGCCGATCACCACGGGCGGGAGAACGAGCGGGAGCATGACGAGGGTCTGAAAGACCCCGCGACCGGGCGCGCGCGTGCGTTCCAGAAACCACGACGAGGCCACGGCGAAGGGCAGGCTGACGAGCGTCGCCGTCACCGCCACAAGCAGCGAGAGCGTGACCGGCGTCATTCGAATTCGAGAAAACCGTGCCGGCGGGCGATCGCCAGGGCCCAAGGTTCCCGCAATGCGTCGAACACGCCTTGACCTTCGGTCGTCAGTAGCCCCGCCGCGTACACGATCATGGGATGACTGTCGGCGGGGAGCGTCAAGGCGATCCGAACCGAGGGCTCGACGGCCGCGTCCGTGGCGTAAACGATGCCGGCCTGCGCGCCCCCGGCCACAACCGTGGAGAGCACGTCGCGCGCGTTGGCGCCGTAGATCGCGCGCTTGGGGAGCGCGATCCCTAAATACTTCAGGGCCGCGCGCGCGTATTTCCCGGCTGGCACTTGCTCATTGGCCAAGGCCAAGCTATCTGCAGTCGCTAAATCGAACGAGGCGACGTTCTTGAGCACCACGCACACCAGGCGATTGGACAGCCAGTCCTCGCGCGTGATGGGGTTGACCTCGTCGAGCCACTCCGGCGCCGCGGCCACGAACACGTCCGCCGGAGCGCCGGCATGGATCTGACGAGCCAGGATCGATGTCGCGTCGAACGACAGGGTGACCGGACGCGCGTGTCGCCGCGACCACTCCTCCGCGATCTCGGTGACGACTTCTTTCAAGCTCGCCGCGGCAAAGACCACAACTGGACGTGGCGGGTCGGACGCGGCGGACGGCTCAACGACCGTCACGCTCAACAGAACCAGACCGAGCCAGAGAGCGACGAGGCGCGTCATGCAAGGCGCGCCGTGATCGTGTGATGGATGATCCGGCCGCATCGGGTCAGATGCGGCTTGACTGCAAGACAAAGTCGAACCGGGCTTCGAGTCGATCGCCATTCGGTTGGATGTTCATCATGAGTCGTTCGTCGAAGATGCCGTCCTGGGTGTTGAGCGGTTCATTCGGGAAATACAGTTGCGTGGTGAGCAAAGAAGTGCGTCTGCCCTGGACTTTCACGTGGATGTGGGGCGTGCGGCGGAACATCATGTCGCCGTAGGCTCCGGGCCTGATGGTCTCCAACCGAAACTGCCCGTAGCGATCCGCGAACTGATGGCCCCTCAATCGGTATCCGTCGTTGTCGTACTCGCCTCGGGCGTCCGCCTGCCAGAAATCCAAGACCGCGCCGGGGATCGGTTGGCAGTCAGTAGTGAGGACGCGGCCGACGACCACCAACGGAATGCCCTTCATGCCCGGCTCGATCAGTGACGTGCGTTCGGGCGTCCGCGGCGTGTAGTACGGCCCCTCGGTTTGGGTAATGGTTCGATCGTCCTGACCGTCGGCGCAGGCCGGGGTCGGGGCAAGCTGCAACCCGCTTTCCGTCAGCGCCTCGGGAAATGGGTAGTCCAGTCGAGTGGCCGGCGCGCCGTTGACCAAGCGAGGCATCATATACAACCCGGTCGCAACCGCGGCAACGCCGGTCCCGGCGGCAATTAACATCGCGCGACGTGATATCCGGCCGGGGTTTCCTGATGGTTCAGACGCCATGGACGGCTCTCCGGAGTCACTGCTTGTTGTCCCACACAACGGGTGGCTGTCGCAAGGTCCGACTCAGGGTTGGCGAAATCTGTCGGAGGTCGGCTAACGTGACGGAGGGTCAAGAGCCCTGGCGGAGGTGAGGAATGCGTCCTCCCCCGTGGCTCCCCGTGACGCGGGTTTGGCGGACGCCGATCGGGCGGCGTCCGCTTCGGCCCGCTGCCACGCGAGCAGCCAATCCGGAATTTGCGGCGGGTCGGTCATCCCAAGGAGCGACAACACCTCGGCGGTCGGGACATTCCCGCGCGAGTCCCTGAACAGCCCCTTGATCGCGCCGACCGCCACTACCTCGCCGCTTCGTTCAAATCGTTGCTCGATCCAGAACCATTTGTCGTCCCATGACACGATTCTGGTCTTGAGAACATACCGCTCGAACGGGGCCAACCCGCGGCGAAACCGGATCACGGCCGTGCCCACCATGGGTCGCCATCGCTGCGTCACGATCACGCGGCCGATCCCGGTACGGAACATCAGGTCCAAGCGTCCCAAGTCCATTAACGTTAGGTACCGGCCGTTGTTCATGTGCAGATTGGTGTCCAGATCGTTGGGCCACACACGAAACCGTACCACCGACTCGGCAAGCGGAGCCAGGCGCGCCCCGAACACCGCGGCCAAGAGAATCCGGACCATTCGAAAGAGAAGATTCACGCGATGTTAACGAAACCACGGAGGAAGTTTTTTCCCTGAGCCGGCCGAGCACACATGAGCAAACAGTCTAACAGTCGCGGGGCATCACCGCGAGCGTATTTGTTTCCAATCATCCGCTCACGTCGTGGCCAGATCACGAGAGATCTGCTACAGTTTTTCTCGGTTCCGACGAATGCATGACGCACTTCTGAGCCAAGGAGGCAAGTCGGTCATGACGAAACAACGGGCGTTCATACATGTATTGGCGGGTCTGCTCTCCGTGCTGGTCATCGTGGCCACCGCGACGCCGTCTCAAGCGATTCCGGCGTTCGCCAGGAAATACGATGCGGCATGTACGTTGTGCCACGCGGCGTTCCCCAAACTCAATGATTTCGGCAGCACGTTCCGTGACAATGGCTACCGGCTGGGCACCGACCGCGACAACCCGGTGAACCTCCCCGGCGCGTATTTCCCGATCGCGTTCCGAACCCCGGTCGGATTCGAATACACGATCCAGACGCACCAGCCCACGCTGGAGGACCCTGATGCGACCATCCGGTCAGGAAGTTTTCAGGACTTCGGGCTGGACGTGTTAAGCGTCGGCACCTTGACGGACTCGATCTCCTATCACCTGGTGTTCGTGTTGGCGGATGTGGGAACGCCGGAAGCCGGGCTGAGTTTGGAGTCCGCTTGGATCCGTTTCAACGATCTCAACAAGAGTCCGTGGCTGAACGTCAAAGCCGGGATTTTTGAGATGGATGTGCCGTTCAGTACGAAGCGGATCCTCACCCTGGGCGCGGGATATCCTATCTACGACCATCGACCGGCCGGAAGCATGGTGGAGATGAGTCTGAGCGAGAACCAAACCGGGGTGGAACTCATGGGGCACAGTGCCGACGACTCACTGCGGTACACGCTCGACCTGGTGGAAGGGGATAATACCGCGCTGGGCAACAAAGAGCCGTTCAGCCCGGATCTCTACGGTCACGTGACGTATCGCCTGCACGGGCAACGCGTGGGCGCGTTCAGTTACCTCGGCCGTGAAGCCAGTGCGTACCTACATGATCTGTCGGGCGAGCCGATTCCGGGAACGGGCCGCAATCCCAAGACGTTTTATCGCTACGGCGTCGATTTCAATCTGACGGTGCGATCCGTGAATTTCCTGGTCATGGGAATGGCGGGACGCGACCCGAGCGCCGTCATCGACAGCGACACCGTCACCGCGGACATTCAGCCCGCCGCGCAGGACGGAAAGTTTTACGGCGGGTTGGTCGAGGCCAACTGGCACGTGTCGCCGGAACTGGTCCTGATCGCTCGCTACGACGTGGTCCGCAACACACAGCAACCCGACCCTACAGTGTCAAAATCCGACGGCGATATCGACCAGGTCGTGGCGGCCGTGCGCAAGGCGCTCACCATCAACACGCGAAATGAAGTCTTCCTCCACGCGGAGGTCTCCGAGCAACGGACGAAGCAGGACGGAGGATTGGATCTCCGGGAAGTGCGCGTCCTGTTGGCATTCGACTTCGCGCTCTAAGCCCGTCATCAGAGGCGGACTCTGGCCCGCGGACATCGCGGCCGGTGGTCGTTCACCAGCCCGACGCCCTGCATGAACGCATACACGATCGTCGTGCCCACGAAGCTGAAGCCGCGGACTTGAAGGTCCTTGGACAATGCGTCGGACTCGGGTGAGCGGGCCGGATGCTGGCCGCCCGGGTGTCGTCGCCGAATCGGCCGTCCGCCGACAAAATCCCATAAGTAGTCCGAGAAAGCCCCGAACTCCTCTCGAACAGTGAGTACGGCCTTGGCGTTCTTGATGGCGGCATCGATCTTCTGCCGATTACGGATAATGCCCGCATCGGCCAAGAGTCGTTTGCGATCGCGCATACCGTAGGTGGCCACTCGATCCGCCTCGAAGTTGTGGAACGCGCGCCGAAAACTCTCGCGCTTATACAGAATCGTCCGCCACGACAACCCGGCCTGAAATCCGCTCAACACCAACTGCTCGAACAACAGCCGATCATCCCGCACCGGCACGCCCCATTCGTCGCGGTAGATGATGAACAAAGGGTCATCCGTTTCCCAACATCGACAGCCGCTAACGAGGTCCCTCATTCTTCGTCCAGGGTGAGGTTGGGGTGTCGGACCGCGATCACACCAATATGCGACTGTGTTGAGACACCACCCATACGTCCCAGTGACTCTCTTCTGGACTCCAGGCACGCCACTGGTCCGGTGGTGTCTTGGGGATTTCGAGTACATGTCGGCTCTCCCCAACGCGGAGATGGAATTTCGAGAACGTATCGGCGACTTCTGCATCGTCTATTACGGCCCCCACAAAAAGGCTCTTGAGCTCTTCAAGCCTTTCGTCGATTTGTCGGTGAAACTCAATAAGCTTAGCGTCGGAATCGGGGACGAATTCGGGAACGGTTTCGGGCCTGTTACCATCGAGCCGTAGCCAGGCTCCGGAATGCCAAAGTGTGAGAATTAACCACTCTTCTGGATAGTTTCCTGTCTTCCCCAATTGGAATCCCCAGAAGCCTGGACCTCCCATGCCATACGAACCGAGACTATGTGACCATCCTATAATCGGTCTGTTGAGAATCCGTGAGATCCCGACCTCGCGTAGTGTTTTGGGGATTGGTCCATCTGGGGTGCCTTCGTGACAGATCTGGATATTTCGCTTCATGAGCGTGTCGGTCCAGTCGTGCTGGAGTTAAGTCTTGACCGCGTACATGACCGACTAAAGATCTCGTGTTACCGGAACCGCCCATTCAAAAACCCTTCAACGAACCGCTGGAAGAAGAATAGGTCGGTCGAAGGGATGGAGGACCGGATCATGCGATTCATCGCGCGTCGGATCTGCAGCTTCGTGATCTTGAATCGGCGGATCAAAAACCGCGCGTCTTGGATGTCGGAGTCCCGCATGACACGGAGCTTAGACATGGCTAGGTCGAGCGGCGACAGGATTCGAACCGTGACTCGGCCCCGTTTTCTGATCGTCTTGGCCCGCTTGCGGTAACCCGGAATCAGGTCGATCATGCCCCAATGCGACACGTCCGCGCTGAGGTCGGCGGGAAAGTCCAGCGCCTTCCAGAGGCGTGTGAGTTGTGGTTTTGTCAGCGACGAGACTTCGGCGTCGAGGTCCCGTGTCTGGCGCGATGAGCCGTACCAGGCCATTGCGAGGCCGCCGAGGAGGATAACGGTAACCGGTTTCCGACTGATCGACTCGATATGCGTGATGAGGACGTCAATTGCGTCTTCCGCAGCCAGATACTCTCGCGCCATCGTTGCTCCTCTGATCGAGTGACCGCAGTCTCGGTGCTCCGCGTGTCTCCGGCATACCATATCCGGAAGGGACGGCCAAGCCAGTAACCAGTTGCCGTGCGCCATATAGCGGATAGGCGAGAGGATTTCTCGCCCTGTTGGCGCAGTGGTTTTTTGAGACGAGCGGGAACGGCGAGGCGTTTCCAGGGAATCTCGTTGACCGCCAAGAACAACCACACGAGGTCCCGCGTTCGCCGACTTGTCAACGCCCGGGCCACGATCTCAGACCTCGATCCATGGAACCGCGCGCCGGTATAGATGGCAAAGATGTCGAGGTCCGCGACTCGCTTCATGGAGTGCAGTATATGACATGCAGCCGATACCCGACAACCCGGGTATCGGCTGGGCCTACGCGGTTGCCCGGCCCGATGTTGGCATAACCGAAGCAGTTTCTCCGGCGCGCTGTGCCGCGTAGTCTCTTCCCAAGTACAGATAGACCGCGGGCACCACGAACAGCGTGAACGCGGTGCCGATGGTCATGCCGGTGGCGATGACCAGGCCGATGGCAAAGCGCGCGGCGGCGCCGGGGCCGGTGGCGGTCAGCAACGGGACCACGGCGAGCACGAGGGCCGCGGTGGTCATCAGGACCGGGCGCAGGCGAATGGAGGCGGCTTCTTCGATAGCTTCGCGTTTGGCTCGGCCCTGTTCCTGGAGCCGGTTGGCGAACTCCACGATCAGGATGCCGTGTTTGCTGATCACGCCGATGAGGGTGACCAGGCCCACCTGGGTGTAGATGTTCACGGTGGTGAGGCCGAGGCTCACAAAGATCAGCGCGCCGCAGATGGACATGGGCACCGTGACCAGCATGATGATGGGGTCGCGGAAACTCTCGAACTGCGCGGCGAGGACCAGGTAAATGATGATCAGCGCGAAGAAGAAGGTCAGCACCAATGCCGCGCCCTCGGTCTTGTACTGGCGGGACTGGCCCGCGTAGTCCACGGCGTAACCAGGTGGCAGCACCTCGGCCGCGGCTTGCTCCAGCACGCTCAGGGCGTCGCCCAATGTGACGCCGGGGCGCGGCACGCCCGAGATGACCACGGCGTTTAACTGTTGGAAGCGTTTGAGTTGTTGCGGTTCCACGGATTCGCGCAAGGTCACGAGGGTGGAGAGCGGCACCAGGTCCCCGGACCGGGTGCGCGTGTAGTACTGGGTGAGTTGGTCGGGGTTGAGCCGGTCCGTGCGTTGGACCTGCGGAATGACCTTGTAGCTGCGGCTTTCCATGGAAAACCGGTTCACGTAGCCTCCGGACATCATGGCCGCGAGTTCGCTCCCCAGTTGGCGCATGTCGATGCCGAGCAACGCGGCCTTATCGCGATCAATGTCGATGTGGATCTGCGGTTTGTCGATTTTGAGGTCCGTGTCCATAAAGATGAATTGTTTGCTCGCCATGCCGCGCTGGAGAATCTCGTTGCTGGCGTCGTGTAACGCTTGCACCGGCTGGGTGCTGGCGATCACGAATTCCACCGGGAATCCCATGCCGCCGGTGGGCAACGGGGGCGGGGCGAACACCGCGTTCATCAACCCCGCGACCTCTCCGGCCTTTTGTTGGACCTCCTGTAGGACGTCCTTGGTGGTGCGGTCGCGTTCGTCCCACGGTTTGAACACGATGCCGGAGATCGCGGTGTTGGTACCGACCGCGGACCCGCTGCCTCCCACGCCGTTCATCAGGAAGTAGTTTTCCTTTTCCGGAATGGCGTTGGCGATCGTGGTTAACTCGTTGGTGAATTGGGTCAGATAGTCCAGCGAGGAGTAGGGGTCGCTCTGCGAAAAAATGAGGACGATACCCTGGTCCTCTTCCGGCGCCAGCTCCCGCGGCGAGGTCTGGTACAAGAAATACGTGCTCGCCAGCACGATCACGCCGAACACGGCGATGACGTGTTTGTCGTCGAGCGCGCCGTGCAGACGTTGTTGATACCCGCGCCGCAGCCGGTCGAATTGGCGATCCAGCCACAGTTCCAGACGGTGCCCGCCGCCTTTGTTGCGCGGGCGGAGCAGCCGGGCGCACATCATGGGCGAGAGCGTTAACGCGATCACGCCGGAGAGCAGCACCGCGCCCGCGAGCGCGAAAGCGAACTCTACGAACAACGCGCCGGTCAATCCGCCGATAAAGCCGATGGGCAGGTACACCGCGACCAGGGTGACGGTCATGGCGATGACGGGCAGGCCCAATTCGCGCGCCCCTTTGATCGCGGCGTCGAACGGTTTCATGCCGTCTTCGATGTGGCGATGGATGTTCTCCAACACGATGATCGCGTCGTCCACCACCATGCCGATGGCCAGCACCATGGCCAACAACGTCAGCAGGTTGATGGAGAAACCCATGACCCACATCAGGAACAAGGCGCCGATGATCGACAGCGGCACCGTGACCGCGGGAATGATTACGGAGCGCAGCGACCCGAGGAACAGGAAGATCACCACGATCACGATCAGGACCGCCTCGCCGAGCGTGAACACGACTTCGTTGATGGCGTTGCGAATATATCGCGTGCTGTCGTACGGGATATTCGCTTCCAGACCCTGCGGCAGTTGGCGCAGGATATCGGGCCACTCGTGACGTACCCGCTCGACCACGTCGAGCGCGTTCGCGTCCGGCGCCACTTCGACGCCGATGAACGTGGCGCTCAGGCCGTTGAACGAGACCGCGGTGTTGTAGGTTTCTGCGCCCAGCACCACGTCGGCGACGTCGCCCAGACGAACGATCGCGTCGCCCTCGGAGCGAATCACCAGATTGCGAAACTGCTCCGCCGTCTGGAGGTCGGTGTTGGCTTTGAGATCCACCGAGACCATCGCGCCCTTGGTGGCGCCCACAGCCGCCTGCACGTTGTTGGCCTGGAGCGCGGTTTGGATGTCGCTCGCGGTGAGGTTGAGCGCGGCCAGCCGTTCCGGCTTGAGCCAGATCCGCATGGCAAAGGTGCGATCGCCGATGATCAGCGCCCGTTGCACGCCCGGGAGCGTGGACAACCTGGGTTCGATGACGCGGACCAGGTAGTCGGTGATTTGATTGTTGTCGAGGATGGTGCTGTAAAAGCTCAAATACATCGCGGCGATGGTCTCGCCGACGGACAGTTCGATGACCGGGTCTTCGCTGCCTTCGGGCAGCTCGCGCCGAACCTTGTTCACCTTCGCCGCGATTTGGGTCAAGGCTTCGTTCGGATCGTAGTCTAAGCGAAGAAAGATTTGGATCGAGCTCACCCCGGGAAGACTAGTGGACTGGATATAGTCGATGCCTTGCGCGCTCGATATTTCGCGCTCGAGCGGCGAGGTGATGAATCCCTGGATTAATTCGGAGTCGGCGCCGATAAACGTGGTCGCAACCGTGACCACGGCGTTTTTCATCTCCGGGTATTGGCGCACGTTCAATTCGGTCCACGCGCGCAGGCCCAGTAGCAGGATCATTAAACTGACCACCGCGGCCAACACCGGCCGCTTGATGAAGATATCCGTGAAGCCCATGGCCTCTAGTATCCTGTCCGAGTACCAGTGTGTGGACGCCTGTTCAGGAATGGGTCAGATGCAAGGCGGAGTGAGGAATCCCCCCGGAGCGTACTGGGTCGTACGTGAGGAGCGATTCCGAAGCGACAACGCCGCAGATGACCATTCATGGACAGGCGTCTAACTTTCGGGGGGCGTGGGTTGGAGATTCGCGGCCGGCGTCACCGCGTTGTTGATCACCACCACCGCGTCATTGCGAAGTTTGAGGAGGCCGGACGTCGCCACGCGTTCGCCGGGTTTGAGTCCCTCGACCACCGCCACGAAGTCGCCGCGGGTTGGACCGGTCTTGATCAACCGGCGCGTCACCGTCAGCGTCGGCCCTTGCCCGGTGGGCGTGGCGTGCGCGCCCTCGGCCGGGTTCGTGTTCGTGGCGTCTGATGGGCTGTGCGCGGCTTCTTGAATCACATACACCGAGTTGCCGTAGGGGTTGTAGCTGACCGAAGTTTGCGGTACGACCACATAACGCTCCGACGTGGGCAACGCAATACGAACACGCGCGAACAGTCCCGGTTGCAGACGCCGGTCCGCGTTGCGGAAGGTGGCTTGGAGGTCGAAGTTGCGCGTGTTCTCGTCCACGCGCGGCTCGATTGCGGTGATGCGTCCCTCGAACGCGGCGTCTGAGAACGCGTCCACGACGGCCGCGACGGGCTGGCCCACGGCCAACAGGCCCAGTCGTTGTTCGGGCAACGCAAAGTTCACGTAGATCGGATCGAGCGATTGGAGGGTGACCAACGGCGTGCCTGGGCTCACGTACTGTCCGAGGTTTGCCCGCCGAATTCCGAGCACGCCCGAGAACGGCGCCCGGATGGTCTTTTTGGCGATGAGCGCGCGTTGCGCTTCCACGCGAGCCGCGGCTTGCGCCGCCGCGCTCTCGACCCGATCGAACTGGGACTTGGCCATCACCTCGGAGCCGAACAGGTCGCGCCCACGCGCCAAATCCGCTTCGGCCAGATCCCGCTGGGCTTCGAGCGTTCGCAACTCGGCCTGGTCCACCACGGAATCGAGCATCATCAAGACCGCGCCGGCCGCCACGCGATCACCGGACTGAAAGTGGATGGACCGGACCACGCCGGCGACTTCGGCGCTCACCGCAATACCGTTGACCGCCGTGACCGTGCCCACCGCCTCGATGGTCGCGGCCCACGTTTGCTCCTGAGCGTCCGTAGCCGTGATCGCGACCGGCGGCATCGGCATGTTGTCGAAGAACTGGTTCATCATCTTGTTGCCGAACCACTTGAAGCCGAAAATGCCGCCCAATACCAAGCCGGTTGAGACCAACATCACGATCATGCGTCTATTCACGACGATGCCTCACCGCGAGAGAAGGTAATCCAAACGGAGTATCAAAACCTTTATACACGGTCTGGGCCGCTTGTTCCAGCGGAAGCGGGTGGAACTCGGGCGAACCGGGTTAACTGTGTTTAAGGACGGCGGCCATCAGGATGATCAACACGCCGAGGACCAACGTGGCTTCCTGATAGGGGAAGTACTGCATGGGTTTCTTATCACCCAGTTCTTTGAGGTGTAACAGATAGAACGTCAGGATAATGGTAAAGAAGAGAATCTTGAGCATCAGCGCGTTGAAGTACAGGCCGGTGAGCGCGCCGCGGTATTGTTTGGCGAAGTGGATGTTGATGCCCCCGGTGACGAGCAGCAGACCCACGAACGCGCCCGAGATCTTTTGGAAGCGCGCGTGAACTCGACGCAGGAAGTCCCCGCGGACGTCTTTGTTGAGGTGCTTCTGCGCGGCGGGCAGGAGAATTAAGCTGGAAAACAGGACTCCGCCGATCCAAATAAAGGCGGAGACCAAGTGGACCCAGAAGTTGAGAATCTTGAACAGTTGGCCCGACGCGATCACCGCCCGCGGATCTCCTGGCTCGGCGCGGGTACCGCGTCTGTGCCCGGCCAACCGTCCTCCGGCATCAACCCCTGGAACCGCCCCATGTCGAAGACCGGGGTCTCGTTGCCGAACGTGCGTTTGCGCAACGCTTCCATCAATTCCGGCGTGATGACAACCGCGCTCTGTTCGCGCGCATACTTCTCCACGCGTTGTTTGACCATTTTTTGGAGAAAAAACGGCAAACGGTTCAGCCGTTCCAACGCGGCTTCGCTCCATGGGGGCGGGGGGCCGTCGAAGGCCTCAACCAGCGGGAGGACCTTCGCGCCGCCCTTGGGCGTATAGTTGCACCACAGGTCTTCGTCCAAGAAATCCCCATGCGACGCGAACGGTCGCGCACGGCACCCGCCGCACAACTCGCTGTACTCGCAATCTCCGCACTTGCCTTTGAGTCGGGGCGCGCGGAGCTGGTGAAACACTGGGGAGTCGTTCCAGAGCGCGTCGAACCCGGTCTCGCGCAGGTTGCCCACCGAGATCGGCATGAACGGGCAGGGGGTCAGATCCCCTTCCGGCGTGATGCGCGCGTAGTGCGTGCCAGCGAGGCATCCGCCGCCTTCGTATCCTTGCGCTTTCGTGATCGGGGATTCCGGGTTCTTCTCGTACGCGATGCGTTTGAAGTGCGGCGCACAGCGCGAGCGCACGAGCATGCCGGGAAACTTGGTCTGAATATCGACGAGATAGTTCAACACCTGCTCGTATTGCTCGGGCGTGATGTCGGACATCTCCTCGCCGCGGCCCGTGCACACCAGGAAGAACAGGTTGTACACGCGCGCGCCCGCCTTGTAGGCGTACTCCATGATCGCGGGGATCTCGGCGTAATTCATCGAGCTGGCGGTGGTGTGGACCTGAAACTGCAGGCCGTTGCGGCGGCACGCTGCGATGCCGTCGAGTGACCCCTGGAGCGCGCCGGGCAAACGGCGGAACGTGTCGTGGTTGTGTTGGTCCAGCGAATCGACCGAAATCGACACGCCCATCACGCCGGCGGCCAGGAGCTCTTTGATCTTCTCGTCGGTGAGCAGGGTCCCGTTGGTGCCGACCACCACCATCATGCCCTTTGACGTGGCGTAGCGCGCAATCTGGGGGATGTCGCGGCGCAGCAAAGGCTCGCCGCCGGTCAACACCAGGATCGACGCGGGGTTCACCCGGACTATGTCGTCGATGGTCCGGTAACACTCCTCCGTGGTCAACTCGTCGATCGACCCCGCGTCCCGCTCGCCCGCGGAGAGATAGCAGTGCGCGCAGCGCAGGTTGCAGCGTTTGGTGAGGTTCCACGCGATCAGAAAGGGTTTGAAGTCTTCCTGGGGCAACGAATATAGGGGGAGTTTCAGATCTACGGTCATGAATTTCGCTGTTCGTTCTCTGGTAGGCCGTCTCACGTAGGGGCGCACGGCCGTGCACCCCTACAATACGTCCAATACATCACATAGCGATCTTTACGCCGTCGGCTGCGCGGTTTCCGGCTTCTTCGGCATGAACTTCGCCAAGATCTCTTCCATCTTCGCCGGATTCTTCATGGCATCTTCCATCGCGGCCTTGGCTTTTTCAATGCCCTCGTTGCAGATCTCCAGGGTGATGGCGCGCACGCCTTTTTCTCGCGCGTGAGTCTCGACCATGCCCTTGGTGCAGTCGCGCATGTAGCCAGGCGGCACGCGCTCGATGCGTTGATTGGCGTCGCGAGTCCACTCGAATTCCGGCGCCGGGGCCGAAAGTTTCTCTTCCGCATCGCCCGCCAGCAATTCGTCCTTCCAGCTCACTTCGGAGGCGTACTCCATGATGACCTTGCTCGCGAATTCGGTGGTGATGGTCTTGAGGCCCATCTTGCGCGCCGACTTGTCGATGATGGCCTTGGCGCGCCGGCGCATGTAACCGGAGGGCACGGCCTTGAGCCGCTCTTTGGCTTCCGCGGTCCACTGGATCACCACGTCGTCGTACGCGATTTCCACCTCGATGTTGCCCTCGGCCTTGGCCGCGGCCACGATGAGGGACTTGTCGATCAATTTGAACTTGGCGCCGTCGGCCGGGCAGATCGGGCACTTGACCGGCTGGCTACCCTTAGCCAAATACCCGCAGTCGCTGCACACCCAGTAATCCAACTCGCGGCGTTCCTCGTAGTTCAACACGTTCTGTCCCGCGCTGGCTGCGGCGGTGTCGCCCATCAGACCCATGATCTGCGCGCCCTGCGCGCCCATCAGGTCTTTGACGACCTCGTCGCTGGCTTCCATTTTATTGCGGTCCACGCCCGCGGCGTCCAACGTCTTGCCGAGCCCCTTCATGGCGGCCACGGCGTCCGGCGGCAACAAGTGGCCCATGGCCGCGTCTACGACTTCGTTGGAGATGATGGTGTGGCCCTTCTCGATCGCGTAGCGATAGATCGCGGTGCGGGCCACGCCGCGCGCGAACACCGGGACCTTTTCCATGCGTTTGGCCGCTTCCTCGGTCCACGCAATGGTGTACTGCGCCATGGTGTCGATCGGGGGTACGTAGGTGCGGTTGGAGATCAGGATATTGCAGCCCGCCAGGCGCATCAGGTTTTCGGAATTGCTCCCGATGTCCATGGTGTCGTCCGAGTGTACGCCGATGCGGCCCATGATCAGGAGCCACGGCTTGTTCTTCTTCACGTATTGCAGGCAGCGCTCAAAGGCCTTGCCGTCGAGCAACGTGGTCTTGAGTTTGACCCCCTCGGCGTCCGCGATCTGTTTGCCGATGTCCAGGTGCGCCTGGTAGATCTTGGCGAGCCCGGAGTCGATAATCTCCTCGTGCAGTTTCTCCTGTTCCTTGAACCGGAACACCTGCCCGGCTTCCTCGGACAACACGTCGGCGATGCTGTTGAACATTGCGTAATGAAAGTAGGGATCGAACGCGGAGATGGCTTCCACCGGCGCGTTGAGGGCCTTGCCGAGGGCGAGCGCAGTCATTAGACCGCCGTAGGAGTGCGGGCTGCCGTCGAGCGCGGCCACGATCGGCCCGTCGGGTTCGATCGACTTGGGATTCTTGATGATCAGAAAGTCCGACCCGTGGACCCGGCGCACCGTGCGCTCTACCACGCTGCCGATCACGCTGTCGCGCACCGCGCCCACGCCCAGGGCGCCCATGACCACCAGGTCGTACTTGTTGGTCTTGATGTCGTCGACCAGGACCTGGAAGTTCTTGCCCTCCAGAAAACGCCGCTCAAAGCCTACGTTGGCGCTCTTGCACTGCTGATCGACCACGTCCAGGTAACAGTCGGTGATGATTTCCAGGCCGCGGGTGATCAGCGAATCGTGGATGCGGCGTTGGCGTTCGAGTTCCTTTTCGTCATGATATTCCTCGGGCAAACCCGCTTCCATCTGTTTGAAGCGTTTGTCGTGCATCTTGGCCGCGTAGGCGTGGCTGCCGACCACGGTGGCGCCGAACTGCTGGGCGAGTTTGACCGCCAGCTCGATTGCGCGGTTGGAGTGATCCGAATTGTCGACGGGGACGTAAATCGTCTTGTACATCAAATTCTCCTCTACGACGCATTCCGTTTCAGCGTACGGGACGGGTCGCGCAACCGGCTAGATCAGCCGAGGGTCGTTTGTGCGAAAAACGGCACATTATAGATCGGTGGGTTGGTGAATGCAATGGCACAAAGGACCCACCGGACGCCGGATGTGGTTCGCGGACGTCCTACGGTGAGGCCCGCAGCCGTCGCCGCTTCGGAGACAGGACAACCGCGACAAAAAAGAGCGCCGTGGCCAAGAGGACGATGGTCGCGCCCGAGGGCACGTCAAAGCGGTAGGAGATGAGCACGCCGCCGACCGAGGAGCCCACGCCCAGCGCGACCGCGTAGGCCATCATGCCCAGCATGGTCCGTCCGAGCTGGTAGGCCGCGGCCGCCGGAATCACGATCATGGCAAAGACCAACAAGGCGCCGACCGTCTTGAGCGAGATCACCACGGTCAGCGCGATGAGGTTCAACAGCAGGAAAAACAGCCGCGCCGACGCGATACCCGTGGCTTCGGCCATACTGGGGTCGAACGTGATGAAATGGAACTCCTTATAAAACAGGACCACCAGCGCCAACACCGCGCCCGCCAGCCACAACATCACCGTGATGTCCTCGGTGGTGACCGAGAGCACGCTGCCGAACAGAAAACCGTACACTTCCGCGTTGTAGGTGCCCATCAGTCCGAGGAACAGGATCGCCAGTGCCATGGTGAAGGTGTAAAAAATCCCGATCGACGCGTCGAGCTTCATGACCCCGCGTTGATACAACGCGTGCACGATCCACACCGTGCCCAGTCCGAACGCGATCGCCATGGCCAGCGGCGACACGCCGGTCAGGTAGCCGAATGTTACCCCCGCGAACGCGGCGTGGGACGTGCCCGCACCGATGAACGACAGCCCGCGCAACACCACGAACACGCCGATGACCGCGCACAATACCCCGATGATGACCGACGCGGCCAGGGCGCGCTGCATGAAACCGAACGAGAGCAGTTCATAGGTCATATTGGACCGATCGGTCGGATCGGGCTGATCGGTCCGATCCGCGGCTTTTCACGCATGATGATCCGCCACGATTACATACGGCGCGGCACCGTGATCGGTGACCACGATGTCCTGCCCGTAGACCTGGGCCAAGGTGTCGCGCCGTAGCACCTCGGCGGGAGGGCCCGCCGCGAACAGACGGGTTTTGAGGAGTACCAGCCGGTCCGCGACCCGGCTGATCAGGTTGATGTCGTGGGTGACGAAAAGAATGGTCAACCGCATCTCGCGGTGCAGCTTGGTGATGAGGTCCATGATCGCGTGCTGCGTGGGCGCGTCGATGCCGGTGGTGGGCTCGTCGAGCAACAAGATCGCGGGCCGCTGCGCAAGCGCGCGCGCGATCATGACGCGCTGTTGTTGTCCGCCGGATAACTCGCCCACCGCCGCGTCGGCCAATGGGAGCATATCCACGGCTTCAAGGGCTTCACGCACGATCGCCTGGTCGGCGCGTCCCGGATACCGGAACAACCCGATGGTGCTGTACCGCCCCATCATCACGGCTTCGGCCACCGTGATGGGAAAGTGCGGGTCCACGTGTTCGTGTTGCGGGAGGTAGCCGATTCGGGCCCGGTGTTCGCATCGGAGCTGATGGCACACGCAGTCGAAAACGCGGACCGATCCTGCGGTGGGGGTGATCAACCCGAGAATAGCCTTGAGGAAGGTGGTTTTGCCCGATCCATTGGGCCCGATCACTCCCAGGAACTCTCCCGCGCGGATGCCGAGGGTGATGTCTTCCAGCGCCGGACGGGCGCGGTAATCGAGGGTCGCGTGGTCGAAGGTGATGACGTCCGACGCCGTCACCGCAGGGCCTCCAGCAGGGCCGACGCGTTGTACCGCATCATGGAGAGGTAGTCATCGGTTCCCGGCAGCGCGCCCGGCAGCGGGGTGAGGATCACGACCTTGGCGCCGGTTTCCTGGGCCAAGGAGTCGGGAATTTTCGGCGAGAGCTGCGGTTCGGACACGATCACGCGGATGTTCTCCTTCCTGATCAATCGGATCAGGTCCGCGAGGCGTTTGGCCGAGGGTTCCGCGCCGATCTGGCTGAAAATTTCTCCGCGGATGCGCAGGTCGAACCGCCGCGCGAAATAGGGCCACGCTGCATGGTGCGTGATGATCTTGCGGTTGGGAAGCGCCTCGAACCGCGCCTTGAGCGTTCGGGTCAACTCGTCGAGCTGTTTTAAGTAATCGGCCTGGTTGACCAAGTAGGCTTTTTTGCGCGCCGGGTCCGCTTTGATCAACCCGTCGGTGACGTGACGCACCATGGTCTGGGCGTTCTCCGGGTCCAGCCATACGTGGGGGTTGCCGCCGCTGCGGCGTTCCTCGGCGCGGGGCAGCGCGTCTTTGTCGTCGGGGTGGTCGTGCTCGCCGCCCCGCATGAGGCCGATGCCTTGCGAGGTGTCCACCACGATTAGCCGTGAGTTTTCGGCGTTCGCGATCAGTCCGTTGACCCAGACTTCAAGCCCCAATCCCACCTTGACCAGCACCGCGGCCCGTCGCACGGTTTCGACGTCGCTTGGTTTCGGCGTATAGGTGTGTTCGCTTTCGAGCCCGGTGATGAGGCTCGTGACCGTCACGGCGTCGCCGCCCACGGCTCGGACGAAGTCGGCGAGGACAGGAAGAGTTGCCACGACCCGGAGCGGTTCGCCGGACGCGGGACGGCCGATGGTCAGTAGCGTAGCGAGGACGATCAACGCCCAGGGCAACGGCCCGGGCTGCCTCATGAGTCGGACTCGACGCGGGTCAACAAGATCGTGTTTTCTACGTCGTCGGGGATGAACTCGGCCGGCCGGTCGCCCGGTGAGCGGGTGTGCGGCATGCGGATGATGAGCTTGCCCCCCCGCGCGAACTTCGCGATGGCGCGGATCGTGACGGGTCTTCCGTTGGGACGTGCCTCAAGATCGAGCCACGCGGGATTATGGGTGCGGTCGAATCGATACTGGTACGGCAACTGCGCGTCGCCGATGGACATGGCGCCGGAGCCGTCTTCCTTGAAGAGAAAGGCCACGGTGTTTTGCGGCGCCCGATTCGACCACGCGCCGACCAAGGACGGTCGCGAGAACGTGGAGTAGGCCCAAATGGCCGCGGCCACCGCCACGACCGCGCCCGCCAAGATCCACACGCGTTTTCGCGCGGGGCCCCGCGGTTTTTCCAGAGGGGTGGAGGGCGGAGTGGTTGTCGGTACGTCATGTTGGTCCATTAGGGCCTCCACAGATAGAGAAATCCGGGTTCGTTGGTCGGCCACAGATCGAGGTCGACGTTGACCACCGGCGCGGTGTAGATGCTGCCCTTGTACTGGCCGGGTCTGGTGTACGTGACGACCGTCGCGGACGCGAGGCCGGCCGCGTTCCGCAACGCATCGATCGCGTCGCTGAGGTAGCCGATGCCGTCTACCAGCCCCGCGGCTCGGGCCTGCTCCGCCGTGTAGATGCGGCCGTCGGCTAGGGCCGCGATGCGCTCACGCGCGAGTTGGGGACGTCCGGCCGCGACCGCGTCCACGAAGCGTCCGTAGAGGTCGTCGATCACGCCCTGAAACAACGCGCGGTCCTCGGCGTCGAGCGGACGAAACGGCGAGCCCATGGCCTTATGCGGCCCGGAGGTAATTTCCTCGGTCTGCACCCCGATCTTGCCGAGCAGCCCGGACACGGACGGTCGCACCATGATCACGCCGATGCTGCCGGTCACGGTGGTAGGTTGCGCCGTGATCCGATCCGCGGCCTGCGCGATGTAATAGGCCCCGGAGGTGCCGAGATCGAGCATGTGAGCCGCCATCGGCAGCTTCGCGCGTTGTTTGTAGCGGAGCAGATCGTGGTACATCGTGTCGGACGCGGTGACCGTGCCGCCGGGACTGTTGATGCGAAGAATCACCCCCTTGATCCGCGGGTCGCGTTCGGCCTTGCGGACGATTTCCGCGACATCGGATACCAGGCTGGGTTGGCCCTCCCCGAGCACTCGGTTGCCGCGCGGTTCGCCCGAGAGAAACCCCGCGATGTCGATGAGCAGCAGCTTATCCCGGCCTTCGCCGCTGATTCGAGTTTCCTGAAACGGTTCGGTGGCGGGCCGCATATTGACCGTAATACACGCGGTCAACAACGCGGCGGTCAGGGCGCACACAACAATGAGGAGTCGGCGTCGCATCGCAACGGGTCCAAACCGGACCGGCATTCTACCGTGTCGGGTCCGCCCGTGCAACCGGCGTGCGGTGCCCGCGCGAGCGCCTTATTGCAGGAAGTTGATCAGCAGGCCGACGAGGCTGAGCGCGAGGATGACGAACCCTAACCCGCGTTCCACGTTGGCGGGAGAGCTTTGGCGAACGACTTCAGTGCGTTTCATGGGTGATCCGCGGCGAAATGGTGCGCGAGAGTATAGCGCCGTGGGAACGCCTGTCAACCGGCGCGTGCCGCCGCCGACCAGCACACCGTAGAAGTTTGACTTCGATTTTGGCGCACGTTACACTACCGCCGTTCATGATTACCCCCTAATGACGATGCCCATTTCCGTGGTCAGGCACGAATCCGACGAAGAACTGCAGGCGCGAGTGTTGCGAGGCCCGTTGCCCCGTCACGTCGCCATTATTATGGACGGGAACGGGCGCTGGGCGTCCGCGCGCAGCCTTCCGCGCGTCGCGGGTCACCGAGAAGGGATCAAGTCGGTTCGGGAGACCGTGACCGCGTGCCGCGAACTCGGGATCGCGGGGCTCACCATTTACGCGTTCTCCACGGAGAATTGGCGCCGTCCGGAGTTCGAAGTGCGCGAACTCATGATGCTGTTGGAGTTGTATTTGCAGCGGGAATTGAACACGCTGCTGGAGAAGGATATTCGATTTCGCACCATCGGACGTATCGAGCGGTTGCCCGCGACCGTGGTGGATTGGATTCGCCGGGTGGAACGCGACACCACCGGAGGGCGCGAAATGACCCTCACGTTGGCGCTCAGTTACAGCGGCCGGAACGAAATCGTGGACGCGGCGCGCCGCATGGCGGAGGATGCCCGAAGCGGCGCATTGGCCCCTTCCGGGATCGATGAGGAGGTCGTGTCCCGGTATCTGGATACCCGGGACCTTGAAGATCCCGACCTGGTCATCCGCACGAGCGGCGAATGCCGCATCAGCAATTTCCTCTTGTGGCAAATCGCGTACGCGGAGTTGTACTTTACCAAGACCTTGTGGCCGGACTTTCGCCGGCGGGATCTCCTGACCGCGCTCTTGGATTACCAACGCCGCGAACGCCGCTTCGGCCGAACCGGGGAGCAACTTCAGGGGAGCCCCGGGTGAAGGAACACGCGGGGCGGGTCGTCACCGCGTTGGTGGCGCTCCCGCTCCTGTACGCGGCCGTGGTGTGGCTGCCCCCGTCGCTGTTCGTCATGCTCATTGTAGCGGTCACCGCGCTCGCTCAACTCGAATTGTACGGGATGGCGATGCCGACCGGTTCGGCCCGAACCTGGTCCGGCGGGCGGGTTCCGGTATTCGCCGCCGGCGTCATCGGCGGCGCGTTGCTCGTGCTGGCGGTGTCCACGTCGCCCGCGTGGGGATCTGGAGTCTCCGCGACGGTGACGATCGTGGTGCTCGGTATCGCGACGGCGGCGCTGGCGGCGGGACGCGACCTTCGCCTGGCTGGCGCGGACGCGGCGTTCGCCTTGTTTGGGGTGTGGTACGTGGCGTGGTTGTTGGAACATCTTGTACTGCTCCGGCGGTTTCCGCAGGGGCCGTGGTTGGTGGCCTTTGCCTTGTGGGTGACGTGGCTCGCGGACGCGGCGGCCTACTACGGGGGCCGCACCTGGGGCCGCACCGCGCTGGCCCCCTCGATCAGCCCCAAGAAAACGGTGGAAGGCGCGGTGGCGGCCGTGGCGGGCGGGACGATCGCGGCGCTGACCGCGGCCGCCTGGTTCGTGGACGCCTTATCGTGGGGAGAGGCCGCGGCGCTGGGTGCCGTGGCTGCGGTGGTGGGGATCGCGGGGGATTTGTTCGAGTCGCTGATCAAGCGGGGAGCCGGGGTCAAGGATTCCGGCGGCTTGATTCCGTCGCACGGCGGCGTGCTCGACAAAATCGACGGGCTGCTGTTTACCGCGCCGCTGATCTACTATTACATGGCGTGGGTCAAGGGGTACGGGGCGTAGGGAGCGGATGGCTCGCAAACGCCTGATTATTCTCGGGGCCACCGGATCGATCGGCCGCGCCGCGCTCGACGTGGCCGCGGCGTTCCCGCAGGAATTCGAGGTCGCGGCGTTGTCGGCGGGTCGGGGCGGCGACGCCTTTGAACGCCAAATCAAAGCCGTCAAGCCGAAACTGGCCTCCGTGGCGTCTCCGATCGAGGCCGCGCGGTTGCGCGAGCGGTGCGCGGGCGTGCCCACGGAGATCATCGGCGGGCCGGACGCGGCGGCCGACGTGGCGGGCGGCGCGGACGGCGATCTGGTGGTGTCCGCCATCGTGGGCGCGGCGGGCCTGCTGCCCACGCTCGCGGCGATTCGCGCGGGCAAAACCGTGGCGTTGGCCAACAAGGAAACCATGGTGATGGCCGGGGCGTTGGTGACCGCCGAGGTCGCGCGCCGCGGCGCGGTGATCCTGCCCGTGGACAGCGAACACAGCGCCATTTTCCAGGCGTTGGCGGGGCAGCGCGGGCAGGACGTCCGTCGGCTGATCCTCACCGCCTCGGGCGGACCGTTTTGGGACGCGCCGAGTGACCGCCTGGCGCGCGTGACCCGCGAAGACGCGTTGCGCCATCCCAACTGGTCCATGGGACCGAAGATCACGATTGACTCGGCCACGCTCATGAATAAGGGGTTGGAGGTCATTGAAGCGCACTGGTTGTTCGGGATTCCGACGGAGCGGATCGACGTGGTGATCCATCGCCAGAGCGTGGTGCACTCCATGGTGGAATTTTGCGACGGCTCGGTCCTCGCCCAAATGGGCGTTGCGGACATGCGCGGACCCATCGCGTACGCAATGAGTCACCCCCGTCGATTGCCGTTGCCGATGGCGCCGCTGGACGTGGTCGGGCGCGGGGCGTTGACGTTTGAGGCGCCGGATACGTCCCGGTTCCCGTGTTTGGAGTACGGCTACGCCGCGCTGCGCGCCGGCGGTACCGTGCCGGCCGCGCTCAACGCGGCCAACGAAGAAGCGGTGGGGGCGTTTCTCGACGGCCGCGTCGGGTTTCTCGCCATTGCCGAGACGATCGAGCGTGTGTTACATGAAACCAAGGCGGGGACGGCGTCCACGGTGGATGATATATTGGGAGCCGACGCGGCGGCGCGTCGCGCGGCGCGACGCTTTCTTGACGAGCGATCAGGGACCGCGCCGTTCCCGCGTGGACCGGGGCTTCGCGAGGTGAGGGCATGATTCATACCGTAATAGTATTTTTGATCGTATTGGGATTCCTGATTTTCGTCCACGAACTGGGCCACTTCATGGTAGCCCGGTGGACGGGCGTTCGCGTGTTGCGCTTTTCCCTGGGATTCGGCCCCAAGGTGTTTAGTAAACAGGTCGGCGACACCGAATACATGGTCTCGGCGATCCCGTTGGGCGGCTACGTCAAGATGGCGGGCGACGACCCCACGCAGGAAGGCACGCGGGCGCCCGACGAGTTCTCCTCGCGGACGTTGGGGGAACGCGCGCGGATCGTGTTGGCCGGTCCGGCGATGAACATTATCGTCGCGTTCGTGTTGATGCCGGTGGTGTTCATGCTGGGCACCACGTTGCCCGCGTTTTTGGAGCAGCCGCCCGTGGTGGGGTGGGTCGAGGCGAACTCGTCCGCCAAGGGCGCGGGTTTTGAACCCGGGGATCGGTTGGTCTCCGTGGGCGGGACCGAGGTGGCCACGTGGGAGAGCGCGGTGACGCAACTGGCCGCCATTCCCGACCGCACCGTCGAAGTCGTTGTGCGGCGGGGCGAGCGCACTCTGACCATGCCGATCACGGTTCCGGCGCAGTTGGAGAAGGGCGGCGCGGGGTTGGGCCTCCTTCCCGAAAAACCGGCGGTCGTGGGCGCGGTGAACTCCGGCATGCCGGCGGCCATGGCCGGGTTGAAGCCCGGGGATGAAATCGTGGCGCTCAACGACGCGCCGATTCGGAATTGGTTCCAGATGTCCGAAGCCATTCAGTCGAACCAAGGCGCGGCGTTGACCATCCGATACCTTCGTGACGGCGCGGAGTCGACCGTGGAAGTGATTCCCGCCATGGACGATGCGTCCAAACGCTGGGTGATCGGTGTGGGGGGCAAGGATTCCACCGTGGTCCGATCGTACGGGTTCACGGACGCGGTGGTGCAGGGCACCAAGAAGATGTGGGAGCTGACGACCCTGACGTTCCAGGTGTTGGGGCAACTCTTCACCGGGAATTTGTCGATCAAGGCCCTGGGCGGGCCGATCATGATTGCGCAGGTCACCGGCGAAGCCGCGGACTCCGGATTCTCCGACGTGGTGCGGCTGGTGGCGTTTATCAGTTTGCAACTGGGGATCATGAACCTGCTGCCCATCCCGGTGTTGGACGGCGGATGGCTGGTGTTCTTTTTGATTGAAGCCGTGATCGGGCATCCGTTGAGCCGCCGGGGTCTGGAAATCGCGCAGACGGTAGGGATGGTCCTTCTGATCACGCTGGCATTAGTTGTCTCGTACAACGACATCATGAGAATTATTGGGTAGCGCGAAGGTTCAATGAATATTACGAGACGACACACAAAACAAATTAAAGTCGGCAACGTGGCCATCGGCGGCGATGCGCCGATTTCGGTGCAATCCATGACCACCACCGACACGTCGCAGATCGACAAGACCGTGGCGCAGATCGCGGAATTGGAGCGCGCGGGGTGCGAGATCGTGCGCGTAGCGGTGCCGGACGTGCCCGCGGCCGAGGCGTTGCCGGAGATTCGCCGGCAGACCACCTTACCGTTGATCGCGGACGTGCATTTCGACTACAAACTCGCGCTCAACGCGTTGGACGCGGGCGTGGATTGCCTGCGCATCAACCCCGGCAACATCGGGGATCGCGACAAGGTCGAGCGCGTGGTCAAGGCGGCCAAGGAGCGCGGGACGCCGATTCGGATCGGCGTGAACGCGGGATCACTGGAGCGCGAGTTGCTCGAAAAGTACGGCTATCCCACGCCAGAGGCCATGGTGGAGTCCGCGCTCAGCCACATTCGTATCCTGGAAGATCTGGACTTTCACGACATCAAAGTCTCGCTCAAAGCCTCACACGTGGGCCTGGCCGTCGCCGCGTACCGCGCGTTTTCCGCGGTCAGCGACTACCCGCTGCACTTGGGGATCACAGAGGCCGGCACCGCATTCTCGGGCGGCATCAAATCCGCGGTGGGCTTGGGCATCCTCTTGGCCGAAGGCATCGGCGACACCATCCGCGTGTCGCTGGCGGCTGATCCGGTCGAGGAGGTCAAGACCGGTTTTGAAGTCCTCAAGGCATTGGATCTGCGTCGCCGCGGCGTGAACGTGGTCGCGTGCCCGACGTGCGGCCGGTTGGAGATCGACGTGATCCGCATGGCCAACGAGGTGGAACGCCGCCTCGCGCACCTCAAGGAGCCGCTGACCGTGTCGATTCTCGGTTGCGTGGTCAACGGCATCGGCGAGGGCAAGGAAGCCGACATCGGTATTGCGGGCGGCCGCGGCGTGGGCCTGCTGTTCAAACACGGCGAGATCGTGCGCAGAGTCCCCGAGACCGAGTTGATGGACGTGTTGCTGAAAGAAATCGACCTCATGCTCGCGGAACGGGGCGTGACCCCGGAGCCGCTCTTACCCCTCGTCACCGACGTGTAGGGGCGTACGGCCGTACGCCCCTACGACCACAGAGCACATTCGTGGCCAGATATTCCCAACTCTTAATTCCCACGCTCCGCGAAGATCCCGGCGAAGCCGAAACCGTCAGCCATCGGCTGCTGTTTCGCGCGGGCATGATTCGTAAAGTCGCGGCCGGAATCTACAACTTTCTCCCGCTCGGCTATCGCGTGCTCAAACGCGTGGAGCGCATCGTGCGCGAGGAGATGGACCGTGCCGGCGCGCAAGAGATCCTGATGCCGTTCGTCCAACCCGCGGAGTTGTGGCAGGAGACCGAGCGATGGGGCCAGTACGGCAAGGAGCTTGCGCGGCTCAAGGACCGGCACGACCGCGAATTCTGCCTGGGCCCCACGCATGAAGAGGTGGTGACGGACCTGGTGCGCCGCGAGGTCAAGTCCTACCGTCAGTTGCCGGTCACGCTGTATCAGATTCAATCGAAATTCCGCGACGAGATCCGTCCGCGGTTCGGCTTGATGCGCGGCCGCGAATTTTTGATGAAGGACGCGTACAGCTTTGATCGGGACGACGCTGGGAGCGAGAAGAGTTACGAAATCATGTACCACACGTACTCTCGGATCTTCGAGCGCTGCGGCCTGACGTTCCGGCCCGTGGAGGCGGACGCGGGATTGATCGGCGGGAACTTTTCTCACGAGTTCATGGTGTTGGCCGAGACCGGGGAAGACGCGATCGCGGCGTGCGATCGTTGCGGTTACGGCGCGAACGTGGAACGCGCGGAAGCCAAGGCGCCCGCGGCCGAGTCGGGGAGTCGGTCCAACGTCCCGCCCGCCGAGGAAGTCAGCACGCCGCGCCAACATACGGTGGCGGAGGTGGCGGAGCGTCTCGGCGTGCCAGCCTCACGCCTGATCAAGACGATGTTGTATCAGGCGGGCGACGATGTGGTGGCGGTGCTGATTCGCGGGGACCACGAGGCCAACGAGGTCAAACTCAAACGGTATTTGAAAGTCGATCACGTGGCGTTGGCGTCTGACGCCGCCATCTCGCGCGTCACGGGCGGGCCCAAGGGCTTTTCCGGGCCGGTCGGACTTAAGGACGTGAAGATCGTCGCGGACCATGCCGCGGCCGCGGTGAGCGACGCGGTGGTGGGCGCGAACAAGGCTGGCACCCACCTGTCGCACGTGGAGCCGTTCCGGGATTTCCAAATCGACACAATCGCGGACCTGCGTAACGTGGTCACGGGCGACCCGTGCCCGCGCTGCGCCGACGGCCATTTGACCGTCTCGCGAGGGATCGAAGTGGGCCACGTGTTCCGCCTCGGCACCAAGTACACGGAGAAGATGAAGGCCGTGTTCCTGGATCAGGACGGCAAGGAACAGACGATCATCATGGGCTGTTACGGCATCGGCGTGAGCCGCATCATGGCCGCGGCCGTGGAGCAGAACCACGACGCCAAAGGCATCATCTGGCCCGCGCCGCTCTCGCCCTATGCCGCGCACATTATTCCGCTGAGCGACAAGCCCGCGGTGGTGGAAGCCACGGCGCGCATCGGAGCCGAATTAGCCAAGGCCGGCATTGAAGTGCTGATTGACGATCGGTCCGAGCGGCCCGGCGTAAAGTTCAACGACGCGGACCTGCTCGGCATCTCGCTGCACGTGGTGCTCGGCGACAAATCGCTTGCCCAGGGCGAGGTGGAATTCAAAGAGCGCCGAACCGGTAACGTCCGCAAGATTAAACTCGACGACGCGGCCGGCGCTATCATCGCCTGGGCCAACGCGTCGCAATGACCACGCGCGCGGGCTAGGAGCCTGTCCATGAAAGGCCATCTGCGGCGTTGTCGGTCGGCCTTGCGTGCTCACGTACGACCCAGTACGCTCCGCGCGCAAGGCTCTCCCTCCGCCTTGCATCTAGCCTTCCCTGAACAGGCTCCTCGCGGCGCCCCGCACATTCCGCTGGCGTTTGCGCGGTTTCGCAACGAACGTTCATGAATAATCCGGGCTGGACGCTCGCGCGACCCATGTCCACGGTCCGGTCGCACTGCGCCGCGGCCGTCCATCAGAATCGCATCTACGTGTTCGGAGGGGGAGGGCACGCCTTTGCCGCGCTCAACAGCGCGGAATGCTACGACCCCAAGACCGATCGCTGGTCGCCGATCGCCACCATGCCCACCGCGCGATCCGGCATCGTGGCCGTTCCATTCCAGAACAAGATCTACGTGATGGGCGGGGGCTTCAAAAAGCCCGACGGCACGTTTCAATTCCTCACCGTGGTCGAGATCTATGATCCTGAAAAAGATTCATGGACGAAAGGTCCGGACTTGCTCCGCCGCCACGACGCGCCTGCAGCAACGGTTATGGGCGGCCGCATCTACCTGGTCGGCGGCCATTTACCCGACACCCAGGGCGGGCCATTGACCGACCCCGCGTTCAGCTTCGCCGAAGTGTTTGACGTGTTCCAAAGTCGCTGGCTGGAACTCTCCCCCATGCCCACCCCGCGCTTCTCCCTCGCCGCGGTCCCGTGGGAGGGCAAGCTGCTCGCCATGGGCGGCGGCGCGTTTCGCGACAACGCGTTTCGCAATTTCGACGTGATCGAAGCGTACAACCCCGCAAAGGGCGCCTGGGAAAAATCAGACGTCGGCCCATTGCCATGGCCCACCGCAGGCGTGGCCGCGCTCGTCGTGGATGGCGCCATCCACGCGTTCGGGGGCAACGACGGCCACGGCATCCAACCCAAAGCCGCGCGCTACACGCGCGAGAGCAGGTGGACCATGCTGCCGCCAATGCCAGAGCCTCGCGCCGCGGCTACCGCGGTCACGTTAGGTGAAACGATCTATCTGATCGGCGGCCGGGATGCGGGCGGGAAGACGCCGACGGACACGGTGATGGTATTGCAGTCGAATTGAGTTAGTAACCAGCGAGTGGACGGAGGTGGCGCCAATATATCATGGCGGGGGGAGAGCGAACAATGACTAGAAGCCCACGGACCAGGTGTCTGAACGTTCTATTGGCCACGTGTTTCCTAGCATCCTGTGCTGCTCAAGAAACAACCGAGCGTTCCGCTGACTTCTCGTCTCTCCCCGTCCAACAGGCCCCAGTGCTTGCAGCTGGCGGCTGGCATAGCATGGTGTTGGACAGTGCCGGGGTCGTGTGGGGTTGGGGAGGTAATGAAACTGGTCAACTTGGGCGGGAGGGTGAATCGCACGTATTAGCTCCTGTGCGAATCGGGTTTCCCACCGGCATCAGAGCGATTACCGCCGCTGGAAGTTATTCCCTTGCAGTCGGAGCTGACGGCAGGGTGTGGTCGTGGGGTGGCAATCGATATGGAGAACTGGGTGATGGAACTAGGACAAAACGCGCACGTCCAGCAGCTTTGAAGGGAGTAGCTCGCGCAGCAACTGTTACGGCGGGCGACTTCATCAACGCGGTTGTTACTGTCGATGGGGGCGTGTGGCTATGGGGAGACTACTCTCCCATGGCAGCATTGGTCGGGCTTTCACGGCCACCTGGTTTGCCGAGGCCAGTCCGAGGCCTCAATGATATAGTGGGGATCAGTGCTGGCGGCGGGTACATTACTGGTATGAGTCGTGATGGTTCATTGTGGGCATGGGGCGGACATGACTTCGGCCATGCAGACCGATTTCAACCCGAGCCGCGCAGAGTGGTAGAGCTCTCAGATATCAAGTCAGTGGCTGTTGGTGGGAGTCATACCATCGTTCTTCTGCAAGATGGAACCATCTGGGCATGGGGGCGAAATCAGGCAAGTCAGCTGGGGGATGGTACGAACACAACGAGTTACCGCCCAGTACGGGTAGTTGGGTTGAGTGATGTAGTTGCTATTGCTGCTGGCGGTGATCATTCTGTGGCACTGAAGCGGGATGGAACCGTCTGGACCTGGGGATGGAACAATAGCGGCGAGTTGGGGGAGCCGCCTACGCTAACGGACCGAAACACTCCAGGCATGGTAACGAGTCTCGCCGAGGTCGTAGCGGTTGGCTCCGGCCGTAGCCACACCCTCGCGATTAAACGGGATGGGACCGTTTGGGCGTGGGGCGCAAACCGCAGCGGACAGCTTGGGGATGGAACAACCACGGACAGCTCTAGCCCTGTCCAGGTTCGAGGCCTAACGCTTACAATTGTCCAAGAAGTAACGGGCCAAGTCTCTTGAATTGATTTTATGGTCAGCGGGTTGTTCGCTCGATGAGCGCGAGGAAGCGTCGTGGCGATAGGACGGTGGTCCCTTGTGGCGCGGTGTCAAAGAGGGCGAGGTCGCCGGTGATGAGGGTGGTGCCGGGGTAGAGGGCCGTGAGGCGCCACAGGTGTTCGTCTCCGTGATAGGCAGTCGGCGCGGGGAGCGGGTCGGGTTCTCGGAGCGTCGCGTTCCCGGCGATCGCGGCCAACAGTTCGTCGATCTGCGGGGGAGACAATCCGTGGGCCGAGCGGACTTTCGGCCGCAAGAGGACGGTCCGATATTCGGCGAGCAGATCGGCTGACAACAAGAACGGAAACGCGCCGCGCAACATGCCGTCTAGGATGCGTCCGGTCGGGCCGTGGGCGTCTCGGGTCAGTAAGCCGCTGACGACCACGTTCGTGTCCACGACCGCGAAGCGGGCGCTCATTTACGGCGTCGGGCTTTCCTCGTCGTCTGGCGCGCGCGCCGGGTTTCGGCGACCGCCAGATCCATCGCCTCACGTTCGTTCAGGCCCGATCGGGCCCTGGCCTTTTCGACCAACGCCCATGCGTGCTCACTCGATGTAATTCCATAAAAGTCGAGACTCTCTTCGATAAGCTGTCCGATCGTCTTGCCTCGCCGAGCCGCCGCTTCCTTGAGCGCCATGTGTCGTGGTTTGGGTAGAGTAATGGTCAATCGTGCCACCGCGGAGCCCTCCGTACTCTGAAGATCACCAACGCACTTTAGCACCACTGCGTCTCATCATCAAGGGGCCGAGTTCACGAGAGACGGTCCCATATGTCGGAACATATGATCTGCGACATCACTATGTCGGTTTGTGCGGATAGTCGCCGCGTTGACATCTTTCAGGCGGGTTCTGTATCATTCGCCGTTCATTTGTTGAGATGGAGGGTAGTTCGATGAGGATCATTCTTCGCGAAGACGTGGATCATGTCGGCAAAATGGGCGACCTGGTGATTGTGAAGGACGGGTACGCCAGAAACTATCTGCTTCCGCGGTCGATGGCGGCGCCGGCGACCGAGCGCAACGTGCGTGCGCTGGAGCACCAGAAGCGCGTGATCGAGGCCAAGCGCAAGAAGGAGCGCGTGGCGGCCGAGGATTTGGTCAAGCGGCTTGCGGCGTTGCCGTTGACGTTCCCGATGCAGGCGGGCGAGGACGATAAGTTGTTCGGCTCGGTCACCAGCAAGGACATTGCCGACGCGTTGGCCGCCAAGGAATTCACGGTGGACAAGCGCAAGATCGTCTTGGATAAGCCCATCAAGGCATTGGGCACGTTCACGGTGCCGATCAAGTTGGCGTCCGACGTGACCGGCGAAGTGTCGGTGTCGGTGGTCAAAGAAGCCACGGCGTAACGCGGTCTGCTCCTCCCCCGGACATCCGCTCCGATCAGTCCTGCGGTTGCCGAATCACGGGGGTTCCGGTAGACTGAAGTCGTCCCCTCGTTTCGGAGGAACGACGATGGTCGCGATTCCGGTCCTGGCGTCCTTCTTAGGGTTCTTCAGTGCAACACCGACCACGTCGGGACAGTCCGCGTTCCTCACCCAAGTGGACCCCGCCTGCGAGCGCGCGCTGCCGCCTCGCGTGGTCCAATCCGTGTCCGGGCGCTCCGGGGTGGAGCTGGTGCCGCGCGATTCTCGACACGGGGCGCACGGGACGTGTAACTATACGATCAACGGGAAAGACGTCATCCTCTCGGTGGCGATCAATCCCTTGGCCAAGTCCGAGTTCTACGAAAGCTACCGACGCAATTGCGGCTACACCGAGCCGAGCACACCCATCGCGGGACTGGGCGACGAAGCCTTGGCCTGTTCCGCCTACGGCGGCGGGGCGGACCGCGCGGTGGTGGTGCACACGGGGCGCGTGGTGGTGGTAGTCCAGAGCGCCAAGCGATTCGACCCCACGACCCGCCGCGTGCGCGAGAGTTATTTTACGACCGAGCAGTTGACCGATCTGGCGTGGGCGGTTGTGAAGAAGTTATAGCTCGCTCCGCCCACGCACGGCCGACACGCCTCTTTTTTCTCACGATCCATATCCATGACTTGCAGTCGGGGGCACGGCGGCGTATTGTGGTGCCCGATTACGCGGGCCTTCGGCGGCCAGATGCCGACACGGATGGCCAACGAGCGGTTTGATCGCCGCGTTGGGCGGCGAACGACGAAGAAGACGAATGAAAGGAGAACGGATGCGGATGCGATGGACGGCGGTGGCGGCGGCGATTCTGGTCGGGGCGTTTGCGGGCGCGGCTCAGGCGCAAAGCAAACCGTCGTTGAAAACCGATAACGAGAAAGTCAGTTACAGCATCGGGTTGGACATCGGCACCAATTTTAAACGACAGTCGGTCGAACTCGACGCGAAGGCGCTGGCCGCCGGAATCAACGACGGATTATCCGGGGCCAAACCCGCGTTGTCCGAAGACGAGGTCCGAAAAGTCTTGGCGGATTTCCAACAAGAGATACGCAACCGTATGGCCGCGGCCGCGCAGCAGGCCGCGGACGACAACAAGAAAAAGGGCGACGCGTTTCTTGCGGACAACAAAAAACAAAAGGGTGTGGTGACGTTGCCGAGCGGGTTGCAGTACAAGGTGGTCAAGGAGGGCAAGGGCGCCAAACCCAAGGCGACCGATACGGTGTCCGTCCACTACCGCGGCACGCTGATCGACGGCACCGAGTTCGACAGTTCGATCAAACGCGGCGAGCCGACCGAATTCCCGGTCAACCAGGTCATCAAAGGCTGGACCGAGGCGCTGCAACTCATGCCGGTCGGGTCCAAGTGGCAACTGTTCATCCCGTCCGACCTGGCGTATGGAGGGCAGGGCGCCGGCCCGACGATCGGTCCCAATGCCACGCTGATCTTCGACGTGGAGTTGTTGACGATCAAAAAATAACGAGGGGCGTTCCACGTGTGGGGCGCTCGAACCGGGCGCCCCACCGCACGCCTGTTCCATGACGCCGGGAGCCGACCACCGCCCTACCAAGCTGTCGGACGATCTCCGCACCATCCTCGATCGCGCCGCGGGTAACGCGTTGACGCTGCGGCGGATCGTTGAAATCCTTCACGGCCGCGGATTCGACGTGCTGGTGATCGTCTTGGTGTTGCCGTTTTGCCAGCCGATCCCGTTGCCCGGCTTGTCCACGCCGTTCGGGCTCGCCCTGATGTTCTTCGGTTTCCGCATCGCGTTGCGCCAGCGGCCGTGGTTGCCCGACTGGCTGCTGCGGCGGGAAATCTCGCACGAGACGCTCGCCAAGATCGTGAACGGCGCGGTGGCGGTGGCCAAACGTTTGGAAAAACTGATCCATCCGCGACTGCGGTTCATGAAACACTGGTGGAGCTTCAACGCGGTCAACGGTTTGGCGATCGCTTCGAGCGCGTTCCTGCTCATGTTGCCGTTGCCGATCCCGTTTTCCAACACCATTCCGGCGTGGTCGATCCTCCTGCTCGCCTTGGGCATGATGGAGGAAGACGGCGCGGTGATCCTTCTGGGGTATATGATGGCTGGGGCGGCGTGGACGTATATTGCGTCGTTGTGGCTGTTAGGCGAGGCGGGCCTTACACGCCTCGGCGTGTTTTAGAGCCTGTCCATGAAAGACCATCTGTTACGTTGCCGCTGCGCATCCGCTCCTCACGGTTTCGTAGGGGCGTATAGCCATACGCCCCTACCGGTGCGGGCGCTCGCTCCGCCTTGCGACCCACCGTTATAAAATCGAATTATTGGAAGTCCCCGAAGGGGGCATCTGACCTTCCCTGAACAGGCTCCGCTCCGCGGTCGGAAAACCTAAAGCTTATACTTCCCGTTCGTGCTGAGCTTGTCGAAGTACGCGCGTTCACGTTTTGCGTCTTGCCACCATCACGCCGTCACGGATCGGATTGAGAAAGCAGTCGTAGTCCGGATCGGACGCGATCAACCGATTATGTTCCCGGATCGCTTCGGTCCAACCGGGCGCCACGTCGTTGACCACCCGTTGTTGCACCACGCGACCATACCAGAGCGTGTTGTCCGCGATATAGAGCCCGCCGGGGCGGACGCGTTCGCGCGCCAGGCGCCAGACCTCGGGATAGGCGTCCTTGTCCACGTCGTTGTAGATCACGTCGAATTGTCCGTCGGTGGCTTGAAACACGTCTTGCGCCCAGCCTACCCGAAAGTCGATGCGGTCCCACCGGCCTGTGCGTTCCAGGTAGGAGCGGGCGTGACGGGCGTTCTCGGCCTTGCCGTCGGTGCAGATGACTGCGCCGTCTGGGCCGACCGCGCGTGAGAACCAATAGGCGGAGTAGCCGTATCCGCTGCCGAACTCAAAGATGCGCTTCGCGCCCACGCTGAGCGCCATCACTTCAAGGAACGCCCCCACGACCCGGCCCACAATGGGAAACCCGCGCGTCTCGGCCTCGGCTTCCATCTCGATCAGCACCGGCTCGTCGTGGCGTTGATGCAGGCCGGCCAGATACGCGAAGATCTTGGGGTGAACGGGTTCGATGGTGGCGGGCGGCGTGCGACTGGGTGTGAGCGGGCGTTTGGGCATCGGAGCCTCCGTGACAGGAACGGTTGCGCTTCTGTACCATGAGGCCTCATCGCCGATCAATGGGGCCGGCGTGGGGGCGCGCGTGGAGATCGTGATCGACGGGTATAACGTGATCGGGAGTCGCGGCGGACTGTACGGCGACGTGGCGGCCAAACGCGACGCGTTCATCGCGGAACTGGCCCGCTACGCGCGCCTCAAAGGCCACGCGGTCACTGTGGTGTTCGACGGCTTCCCGCCGGGCGTCGCCACCGCAGCGGGCCGGGCGTCGGGCATCGCCGCGTCTCCGGCCGGGCTGCGCGTCCTGTTCGCCGAGCACGAACGCGCCGACGACGTGATCATCCGGTTGGCGCAACGCCTTCGCGAGCAGGGGACGATCGTGTCGTCCGACCGGGAAGTGCGCGACGCCTGCCGATCGTCCGGCGGCGTGGTGCTGGGCGCGCAGGTGTTTGATCAGCGATTAGCGGATGCCCTGGCCGGCGAAGGGAACGTATCTGGCGGCCTCCGGGCCGTGCCCGACAAAGACCGCGATGGTGATGACGGGCCACATGATCCACACGACAAACGCGGCAACCCGCGACGGCTGTCCAAGTCCGATCGGAAGACAAAAAAGCGCTTAGACCGGCTCTGACGCACGAGACGCGAGTGGTTTCGGCGTCGGTGTTCGGCGCCTCGACAGGCGGTACGCGAACATGGTCCGGTAGTGCCGGTACCAGTCGCTTTGGAACCGTTCTTCGGGGTCGTATTCGCGTTTGAGCCGGAGGAACTCCGGCATCTGAGGGTAACACGCCTCGACCTGCTCGCGGGTGGCCCACCGGTGGTAGGTCAAGAAATACTTGCCCCCGCGTTCAACGGCGCGGGCAATAATCCGTCGAAAGTCGGCTTCGGCGCGCGCCAGCCCTTCCGGGGTGTGTGTCACATGCAGGTTCATCACGGTACAGGCCCACGCCTCGCTGGCCCACGCGAGAAAGGACTCGTCATCGGGTTCGATCAGTCGGATCGTGCCGTAGATGACCTGGACACCGTGCCGGCGGAAATCCTCCCGGAGGGCCGCGAGAAATGATCCCAGTTGGGGCCGCGGGACGTACACCTCGGTGATCATCTCGGTGCCGGCGGCGGCAGCGCCCAGGCGGCGATCCACTTCCGAGTGATAGTCGTCGATGTAGACGCTGAGCTGGTGGGTATCCGACCAGTAGCGCTGGCCCGAGGTGGTGAGATAGTAGGACGAGTACCGCTCGAAAGCCTTTTTCGTGTCGGTGTGAGCGAGGTAATACAACTCCCGCCAGTCGTTGGGAGCGAGTTCTTTTTCCACGTCGGGCATGGACGCGTCATCCGGCAGCGGGCGGTAGCAGGAAAACACGCCGGACTTGAGGAACGTGTCGGACGGGGTGTCGATCGAGAACTGACAGTCGCCGTACAAGAAACCCTCGGCAATGCGGTGGTCCAACGCCGGCATGAGCTCGTCGATGTCGATGACTTGTACCACGCGTTCCAGCCTGGTGCGGGGCATCAGGCGGAGACGCACGCGCGCGATGACTCCGAAGTTGCCGTATCCGCCGATGGCCAGGCGAAACAGCTCCGCGTTCTCGGTGCGGCTGCACGTCAGCACGCGGCTACCGGCATCCACCAGGTCGAACGATTCCACGTCGCCGATCATGGGCCGGAGGCGCAAGCCGCGACCGTGGATGTTGGCGCCCAACGCCCCGCCGATGGTGAGACGGTCGGCGCCGGTCTGTTTTTGGATAATGCCCCACGGCTTCGCGTCCCCGGTTTGGAGAGCGAGCAACGCGTTGACCAGCTCGGGCCACTGAATCCCGGCTTCGACTTCCACGATACCGCGGGCCATGTCCAGACCCAGGACGCGGTTCATGGGGCGCGTGTCGATGAGCACGGTGTCGGTCCCAAATTGTTGCCCGCCCATGGCGTGTCGTCCGCCGGCAACGCTCACGGCCTTGCCGTACTGCCGCGCCGTAGCCAAGGCGCCTTGAAGCGCCGAGAGCGAATTGACCGGGACCACCCGCGCCACGCGCGTAGGGTTGAGTTGCGCGTGCACGTCGTTGACTAAGACGCCGCGGTCGCGGCGGACGGGCCACGAACAGCCGGTCGGAAGCAGCGCGAGTCCGGCGCCGCCGTGCGCCATGACTCCCAGGAATGTCCGTCGCGTGAGCATGTCAACCTCCCATGTTCGGCATGTTCGGATGAATGAGCGGCCTGACGCCGTGATAGAGCAGAAGCAATGCAAGGGCCTGGATCGCGTGGTACAGCGCGTTGTGATTGAAATACACCGGATGCGGGGCCACGCCGAGCCGTTGTACCGCGGCTGCGATCACCATGAGCGCCACGGCTGCGATGCCGAGTCCGAGGTGCGGGACGCGGGTTCGCGCGTAGCGGACCGCGAACGCGCCCAGGAGAAAGAGCGCGGACGGCGCGTAATGCGCAATGGCCAGAGCGAAGGACTGCGTGACGAACAGGACCAATACGGCGTAGCCGGCAAACACGGCCGTGGCCGTCGCGATCACCCGAGCCGTCGCGCGGTCCCGCAGGACGAGCCCCGCGCCAATGGCCCAGGCCGACACCGCGGCGCCTCCGATCGCCAGCAAGGTGACCGACCACAGGATCCGAAACCCGAGGGACCGCTCCTCGGGGAAGAAACCATGGACCGTGCCGCCGGTCAGGGCCGCGAGCCCGAGCGTGACGAAGAAAATGGTCAGCCAGATGCGGAGCGGATCGCCCGGCGACCCACGACGGACGACCCAAGCGGAGAGCACCGCGCATTCCACCGCCAACCCGTAGTCCGTGAACGTGACGTCCGGTTCCAGCACGCTCATGGCCGCCGCCCCGACTCGGAGGGGCGGGTCGCGAAATTTACGTGGTAGCGCCCCAACGTGTAGAGAAAGGCGGCGAGCACGACGTGAAACCAGATCGGGATGGTGTGGCTGAACCAACGGCGCTCAGGGTGGAGCGTCATGTTCACCACGTACCGGACCGCCATCGCCGCGGCGTATGCGTAACTACACCACAGCAGCACGGGGCCGGCCCAGCGCCGCGGCATCGCGAACGTTCCGCTGCCGCGCGCGACATCACCCACGATGACGACCATGACCACGATCATCGCCAGTTGGGTCGGCAGCAGGATGGGGTAGGGCATCACGCCCGAATACCACTGTTCCATCGGCGGCAGGAATTCGACGCCGAGAAACGCGACAAGGCCTTGCCCGGCGACACGCAGGGTGAACAGCCCGGTCAGGGCACCTAAGGTCAGCGCGTACCGCGTGTGTGTCACGGTTTGCGCGCGCACTCAGGTCCGATCCAGCCCCGGCAAGCCGTCGATGCTGCGCGCGTTTTTCTCTCCGCGGTATTCTTGGAGTTTGGCCAGCCCTTTTGACTGCGCCCATTGGTCGAGTCCGTCCCGGTCGCCGCGGTAGTCGAACAATGGCACGCCAAAGCCGCATGAGTCGGACACGCGGGTGACGTGAACCCTGATGAGGGCGCGGGTGCCGGTCCGGTCCGAAAAACGAGCCAGCAACGCGGTAAACTCCGGGTGTCCCGGGGCGATGACCTCGCCCCGGCCGTACAGTCGCAGGATAGTGGGTGAGCCGTCGAACGCGCAGAACATGATCACGATGCGCCCGTTTTCTTTGAGGTGCGCGATGGTTTCGACCCCGCTGCCGGTCACGTCCTGGTACGCGACGGTCCGGGGGGCGAGGACCCGGAAGGCGTCGCCGCCTTTGGGCGAGCAGTTGACGTGCCCGTCACCTGAAAGCGGCGCGGTGGCGACGAAGAACACGCGTTGCTGGTCGATCCAGGCCGCGAGGGCATCGTCGATGTGATCGTGGACTCTTCCCATCGCGGTTGACCTTACAACGCTGTTGCGCCTCCGCAACTGCTGCCCGCGCCCGCGGTGCAGCCGAAGCAGTGGGAGTCGAATCGAATGCGGCGGTTCGCGAGTTTGGCCAGGTCGAAGTTAAAGACGGTCATGGGTTCGCTCTGTTCGATCTGCATCTCCAGCATCTGATTGAAGTCGCAGTCGTACAACTTGCCGTCGTATCCCACGCTGATCAACGAGCGGCACATGACGCCTTCGGCCGCCGCGGGATTAAACGCCGTGACCAGTTTGCCCATGTAGTCGTCGTAGACGCCGAGCCGCTCCAGTTGGGTGCGGAATCGGTGAATGGGCATGTTCGTGATCGTGTAGAGTTTGTTGAAGACCACGCCGTGCTGCGCCAGGTGCCGCCTGAATTCCGCTTCGAGGCTCGGCTGCGCGGCCGGGAGAAAGGCCCCCACCGGGTTGTACACGAGGTTGATGACGAGGCCCGTACCGTCCTGGCCGTATCCTTGGGCGTTGAGGAGTCTCAGGCTGTCGATGCTCTTGGCAAAGACGCCTTTGCCGCGCTGTTTGTCGGTGAAATACTCCTGGTAATACGGGAGCGAGCACACCACCTCCATGTGATTGGCGGCGAAAAATTCCGGCAGATGGCGTTTGGCCTCGTGGGTCTTGGGGTTGCCGTCCAGGGTCACCGTCAGATTGTGGCGGACCATGACGTGTTTGCCGAGCCCGCGGGCTTCGGTCGCCAGGTATTCAAAATGGGGATGGATCTCCGGCGCGCCGCCCGTGATGTCGAGGGTGGTGATCGACGCGTGCGTTCGGAGGATGGTCACGCACTGCTCCATGGTCCGCCGGTCCATTTCTTCGGTGCGGTACGGCGATGCGTCCACGTGGCAGTGGTGGCACGCCTGGTTGCAGAACTTGCCGGTATTGACCTGCAATGTGTCGATGGCCAACGGCGCGAGGTCGATGCAGTGTTGCTCTAGGGTGCTCTCGAACGAAAATTTGGCCTCGGTCGGCATCGGGCCTACCCTCCCTGGCGTTCGAGGCAATTGTGCATTTGCACCACGTGCACCAATGTCATCCCGGCTTCCATCGCCGCGGCCACGTGCACGGCTTCGGTCATCTCCTCGGGATTCGAGCCCGCTTCCAAACACTGGGTGGTGTAGGCGTCGATGCAGTAGGGACACTGTTTGACGTGCGAGACCGCCAACGCGATCAGCGCTTTTTCGCGTTTGGTCAGCGCGCCGTCTTTGCCGGTGGCCTCGGTGTAGTAGTCGAAAAACTTCTTCATGAGGTCGCCGGAAAATTTCCCGACTTCCGTGAAACGACCGAGGTCTTTGGATTCGTAATAGTTCATCGTCACATGCTCCTGTTGGTTTTCGTGTTGCCGACACACGTTTGCCGTATTGGACCCCAGCGGGCGGCAACGTGTCAAATCTGCGCTCCCGTCAGCCCTGCCGTGGAACCACGACATCGAGATTCCTTGACAGCATAGACCGGCGGGCCTATGATCCCCGCCGTATCGCGAGGGGTCGGTGTCGGCCGGATAGGGAGATGAGCGGCCGCGGCCCACGCACACATGGACGCGCTCACGTTCCTCCAAAGTCCCGACGCGCTCGAACGATTCGTGTTGGTGTTCCTGCCGATCTTTGTGGCGATCGACGTGATCGGCGTGTTGCCCACGTATTATTCGCTCACGCAGCCGCTCCCGGCCGCGGACAAGCCGCGCATCGCGCGGCAGTCGGTGGTCACGGCGTTTTCCGTGACGGTGTCGTTCATCCTGTTGGGCAAGGCCACGTTTTCGATCTTGGGTGTGCGGGTCGAGGACTTCATGATCGCCGGCGGCGTGCTGCTGTTGGTGTTTGCGATTTGGGACCTGTTGCGCGACGGCACGCGCGCGGCCTCGCCCAAGTCGCAACAGACGCTGGGCGTGGTGCCGTTGGGCACGCCGATTATCGCGGGACCGGCCACGCTCACCACGTCGCTGATGCTGATGGGCACGTACGGGATCGGGCTGGTGGTGCTCTCGCTGGCGCTCAATTTGCTGCTGGCGTGGGTCGTCGTCCGCTACGCGGACCGCGTGATTGGGGTGTTGGGCGTGAACGGCGCAACCGCAATCGCCAAGGTGTTTTATTTGTTGCTGGCGGCGATTGCCGTCAGTATGATCCGCCGCGGGGTGATGGGCATGTTGGAGACGGCGTGAGATGGAACCCGTCGCCACCCACCAAGGCCGCATCGGCGTCTACCGCCTGACGCCCTCGCAGATTCTCGTGTTGTGGTTCTCGGGGGCGATCGCCATCGGGACGATCGCACTGTCGCTTCCAGTGGCGTCAGCCCCGGATCACTCGATCCGATTTATCGACGCCTTGTTCATGGCCGCCTCCGCCGTCTGCGTTACCGGTCTGGCGGTCAAGGACCTGGCGACCGACTTCAGTACTACGGGCCAGGTCATCATTCTCGTGTTGGCGCAGTTGGGCGGGCTGGGATACATGGTCCTGTCCACGGTCATCATCATCTTGCTGGGGAAGAAGATCGGGATCAAGCAGCGCCTGGTGATGCAGGAGGCGCTCAACGTGTTGACCGTCGAGGGGTTGATCGGACTACTCAAGGGCATCTTGTGGATGACATTAGTGATGGAAGGCATCGGCGCCGTGCTGCTGGCGATTCGTTTCTCCTTTGACGTGCCGGGTCCAGAGGCGATCTACCTGGGGGTGTTCCATTCCGTGATGGCATTCAACAACGCGGGGTTCTCGCTGTTTCCCACCAACCTGATCGCGTACCAAAGCGACGTGCTCGTGAACATCGTGATCACGGTCCTGATCATCTCGGGCGGTATCGGTTTCATCGTGTATCGGGACCTCATTCGACTCGCGAAGCGCGAGACGTTTCGGCTGACCGTGCATACGTGGATGGTGTTGAGTCTGACGGCCGCGCTGATTGTGGTGGGCACGTTGGTGTTCTGGGCGTTCGAGGCGGGTAACCCCAAGACCGTGGGGTCGCTGCCGTTGGCCGACCAACTGATGGTGTCGTATTTTCACTCCGTGGCCGCGCGGTCCGGCGGCTTCAACTCCGTGGATTTGGGGGGCGCCACCGCCGCCACGTTGTATATCCTGGTGCTGCTCATGTTCGTGGGCGCGTCACCGGGCGGCACCGGCGGCGGGATCAAGACGTCGACGTTCGGGACCATGTTGGTGGGGATCTGGGCCGGCATTCGGGGACGAAGCGACGTGACCGCGTTCCACCGGCGGATTCCTCAAGAAACCGTAATCCGGGCGTTTTCCCTGGCGTTGGTGGCGTTCGCGTTGACTACGGGCATGACGTTGGTGCTTCAGGTCAGTGAACGGCAAGATTTTCTTCGCACCCTGTTCGAAGTCACGTCGGCGTTTGGCACCGTGGGGATGTCGACCGGGGACGGAGGCGTGCTGAGTTATTCCGCGCTGTTTTCCGATTTCGGGAAGTTTATGATCATGCTGACAATGGTCATTGGCCGCGTGGGCCCGCTGACGGTCAGCGTCGCATTGGTCCGATTGGAAGAAACGCGACGGTTTCGGTATCCTCCGGAACGCGTTCTCATCGGCTAGGAGCACACATGGCGCGCCAGTTTGCGGTAATTGGTCTGGGTCGCTTCGGCTACAGCGTGGCCGAGACGCTCATTAAAAAAGGCTACGAAGTGCTGGCCATCGACAGCAACGAGGCGCAGATCGAGGCCGTCAGCGATTTCGCGACGTACGCGGTGCAGTGCGACGCCACGGACGAGCGCGCGCTCAAGGCCGTGAGCATCCAGAACGTGGACGTGGCGGTGGTGAGCATCGGCGAGAACATCGAAGCGAGCATCCTCATCGTCATGACGCTCAAGGAGCTGGGCGTCAAGGAGATTATCGCGAAGGCGGTCACTCCGCTGCACGGCAAAATCCTCGCGAACATGGGCGTCACCGAAGTGATCTACCCGGAGCGCGACGCCGCGATCCGCCTGGCGCACCGTTTGATCGCGCCGAATGTGCTGGAATACCTGGAGTTGGCCCAGGGCTACAGCATCGAGGAGATCGAAGTGCCGGGCCAGTTCGTGGGCCGGCCGTTGAAAGAAGCGTCCATCCGCACCAATTACGGCATCAACGTCATCGCCATCAAACGCCGCGTGACCAAACTCGTGCGCGGGGAGTGGAAGAGCGTGGAGGAGATGAACGTGAACCCTGATGCCGACGACATCCTCCAGAAGGGCGACGTCATGGTGATCGTGGGCAAGGAGGAGGATCTGGATCGCCTCTCGAAGCTGGAGTAACGCCCTTTCCCCAGTTCCCCGGCTCCCCGGTTCGTTCCTTCCCCCCTCTCCCCATCCCCCCTCGGCCCTTCTAGGCCCTTTGCCCCAAGTCGGGGGTTAGGTCCTTTAGCCGCTTGACTGCCTAAAATGGGGCGTGCTACAACCTGCCTTCTGATCAGTGAAATCGGAGTCCATTGAAGGGGTTATGGGTCTCGATTCCGTACTCACGGCGTATCTGTCCAACTATGGGCCGGTCGTCATTTTCATGGCGATCGCGGCGGCATTCGGCGCCGGGACTCTGATCTTCAGCTACGTCATCCAGCCGCGCATCGATTCGTCGGAAAAACTCTCCGCCTACGAGTGCGGTAGCGAGCCGATTTCCGACGCGCGGATGCCGTTCCCGGTCCGGTACTACATCATCGCCATGTTGTTCGTGATCTTCGACGTGGAATTGATCTTCCTCTATCCCTGGGCCGTGGCGTTCGACAAAATCGGACTGTTCGGCTTGATCGAGATGATCATTTTCATCCTCTTGTTCGTGGCCGCGTACGCGTACGCGTGGCGCAAGGGAGCGCTCGAATGGGATTGATCAATATCAGCCCACGCTCCGGGGACGGCAAGACCGGGGATGTGGGCTTCGTGACGTTGAAGCTCGAACAGGCCGTGAACTGGGCGCGCAAGGGCTCGCTCTGGCCCATGACGTTCGGGTTGGCCTGTTGCGCCATCGAAATGATCGCGGCGGTGTCCTCTCGCTACGACATGGACCGCTACGGCGCGGGGGTGTTTCGCGCCTCGCCGCGCCAGTCCGATCTGATGATCGTGGCGGGCACGGTCTGCCGCCGCATGGCGCCGGTCATCCGCAAGGTCTACGACCAGATGCCGGAGCCGCGCTTCGTGATCGCGATGGGGTCCTGCGCCACGTCCGGCAACATTTACAATAGCTACCCGGTCGTTCAAGGCGTGGATCGGTTCGTGCCGGTCGATATCTACGTGCCCGGTTGTCCGCCCACGCCGGAAGCATTGTTCGACGGCATTTTGAGACTTCAAGAAAAGATCATGCAACAACGGGTGTTCGTCCAACGAGAGTCTTTTGGCGGAATTAAAGCCTGATGCATCCGGTCGCCGAACAAATTAAAGCGCGGTTCCCGGATGCATTCCTCCGGGCTGCGGAGTTTCGCGGGGATGTGGCGGTGGAAGTTCGGCCCGACGCGGTCCTCGATGTCGCGCGGTTTTTGCGCGAGGACCCGGAGATGGATTACGACTACATCGTACACGTGAGCTCGGTGGATTGGCTCGGCGAGCCGGTTCGCTTCGAGGTCGTGTGGGAGGTGTATTCGGTGCGCCGTCGCCACCGCCTGCGCCTCAAGACGCGCGTACCGGAGTCCGAACCGGTCGTGGAGTCGCTCACCCCGTTCTGGAAGGGATGCGACTTCATGGAGCGCGAGGTCTACGACATGATGGGCATCCGCTTTCTGCACCATCCCGACCTGCGTCGCATCCTGATGCCGGACGACTACACCGAAGGTTTCCCGCTGCGCAAGGATTTCCCCATGGTGGGCAAAGGTTGGCGCGACACGTTCGAGTTTCTCGACACGCCCGCGCCGCCCGTTCCGCCTAGGTCCTCCTAAGTCATGACCAGGCCGGTTCACACCCCGTATTCGCAAAAGAAGCTGCCGCTCCTGCGCACCGAGGAGTTGATGCTCAACATGGGGCCGCAGCACCCCAGCACGCACGGCGTGTTGAAGGTCGTCCTTGAGTTGGAAGGTGAGCGGATCATGAAGTCCACGCCGGTCATGGGCTTTCTGCACCGCGGGGTGGAGAAACTCGCCGAGGACGGGACGTACCACCAGTTCATTCCCCACACGGACCGCCTGGATTACGTCTGCGCGATGTACAACAACTTCGCGTACGTCCGTGCCGTGGAAAAACTCATGGGCATCACGGTGCCCCCGCGGTCCGAGTACCTGCGCACGATCGTGGCCGAGGTGCAACGCATCATCGGGCACCTGTTCTGGCTGGGCACGCAGGCGCTCGACATCGGTGCCATGACCGTGTTCTTCTACACGTTCCGTGAGCGCGAGGTGCTGTTGGACCTGTTCGACAAGCTGTGCGGCGCGCGCCTAACCACGAGCTGGTATCGGATCGGCGGCGTGGAGCGGGACTTCACGCCGGATATTATCGATGGGCTCAACGCGTTCATCAAAGATTTTCCGGGCAAAGTCGAAGAGTACAACGTGCTCCTCGAGAAGAATCGGATTTGGATCGCGCGCACCAAGGGCATCGCGGTGATTTCGGCCGAAGACGCGTTGAGCTTCGGGTTGTCCGGTCCCACGTTGCGCGGCTCGGGTGTGGAGTACGACCTGCGCAAGGCCGAACCGTACGGCGCGTATGCGGACGTGGAGTGGAGCGTGCCGATCGGCACCAACGGCGACACCTACGACCGGTACTGGATTCGCATCGAAGAGCTCAAGGAGAGCAGCAGAATCGTCCGGCAGTGCCTGGATAAATTGCCCGACGGCCCGATTATGGCCGACGTGCCGCAGGTGGTCGCGCCCACCAAGGATCGCGTGTTCACGAACCTGGAGAGCATGATCATGCAGTTCAAATTCTTCTCCGTGGGCTTTCCCACGCCCAAGGGGGAGATCTACTGCGGCACCGAGGCGCATAAGGGCGAATTGGGTTTTTACATCGTGAGCAGCGGCGAGGGCAAACCCTATCGGCTGAAGATTCGCTCCCCGTCATTTATCCATATGGGCGCGTTTGATCAGATGGCGCGGGGGTATATGATCGCCGACGTGATTACCATTTTCGGAACGTACGATATTGTGATGGGGGAGTGCGATCGGTGAGGGGAGCCTGTCGATGAAGGGCCATCTGCGGCGTTGCCGCTGCGCTTCCGCTCCTCACGTACGACTTAGTACGTTGCGGTGCGGGCGCTCGCTCCGCCTTGCATCTGGCGCGTTGCTGAACAGGCTCCGCTACGCGGGGTAGGTGGGAACAATGAGTCAAGAACTGATATCTATAACAACCGACAAGGCGAACGTGCAGCTCACGATCGACGACGAGGTCGTGAACGTGCCGGAAGGCACGTCGATCTATGACGCGATCGTGGGGATGGGCAAGACCATTCCGAGCATGTGTTACCACTACACGTTCAACCCCTTCGGGTCGTGCGGCGTGTGCTTGGTCGAGGTCGAGGGCAAGAAGGCGCCGGTGCGCTCGTGCACCTCGCCGGTGGCGGCGGGCATGATTGTGCGCGTGGACAACAAGGCCATGTTCGATGCGCGCAAGAAGGCGGTCGAAAAACACCTACAGACGCACCCGTTGGATTGCCCGGTGTGCGACGCGGACGGGCACTGCGAGCTGCAGGACATGAGTTTTAACTTCGGGATCGTGCAGATCGGCGAGGTCAAGCAAAAGGGCCTGCCCGAGGATCGGCGCAGCACCGTGCTCGACTTCAACATGAACCGCTGCATCCTGTGCGCGCAGTGCATCAACATCTGCAAGGAAGTGGTGATGGTGGACGCCCTGCAGTTTTTCAAGAAGGGCGGGTTCACCCACGTGGTGGCCAAGGGCGACAACGCGCTGGATTGCGAATTCTGCGGGGATTGCCTGGCGGTCTGCCCGGTGGGCGCGATCACCAACAAGTTCTCCAAGTACCTGTACAAGCCGTGGCAGCTCAACCGTACTGTGACCGCCTGCAACTACTGCGCGGACGGCTGCCAGATGCGCGTGGAGGTCAAGGACGACGCGGTGGTGCGGGTCACGTCGCAGTTGTCGTGGAAGGATAAGTGGGACGACCACACCTCCACGGTTGACGGGCACGGCGGGTTGTGCGTGAAGGGTCGCTTCGGCTTTGCATACGTGAACAGCCCGGATCGGTTGAAGAAGCCATTGATGCGCAAGGGCGGCAAGCTGGTGGAATCGTCCTGGTTCGAAGCCACGGCTGACATCGCAAAACGCCTGCGAGCCATCAAGAACGAACACGGCCCGGATGCCATCGCGGGGTTGATCACGGCCCGCTGCACGAATGAAGATCTCTACGCGTTCCAGCGGTTCATGCGCCAGGCGGTGGGGACCAATAATATCGATTCGAGCGCGCGGTACGGCCACGCGGTGTACGTGGAAGCCATGGAGCGTGCGTTGGGCGTGGTCCAGCCCACGCTCTCGTTCCGTGATTTGACGATGGCGCGGTCGATCCTGGTCGTCGGGTCTGACCTAACCGAGACCAATCCGATTCTCGCGTTGCGCGTCAAGGATGCGTTCAGCAACTTCCACGCGCAGTTGATCGTGACGCATTCCATGCGCACGAACCTGGCCAAACTCGCACCGTACCCATATCAGGTCGCGGTCGGCTCAGAGGGCGCGTTCGTGCAAGGGCTCACCAAGGCGATTGTCGAAGGCGGTTTGGTGCCGGCCCGCGTCACGTCGGAGCAAGGTACGACCGTTTCAGCGCTGACATCCGCGTTGGCCGGCCTGTCGTGGGATGCGCTCCGCGCCGCCACCGGGCTGTCGCGCGAGCAGTTTGCCGAGGCTGCGTCGGTGTTTCTATCCGGCGACACGCGGGCGATCGTGCTCGGCGAGCAGATCGTGAACCGGCCGGACGGGTACGCGAACGTGTTGCGGATCGCGGACTTGATGCTGGTCAGCGGCATGGTGGGGCAGCCCGGGTCCGGCGTGGTGCGCACGTGCGAAGAGAACAACGAACGCGGTGCCATGGCAACCGGTACGCTGGCGGGCCGGTTGCCTGGCGGGTTCCGATACGACGATCCCGCGGCGCGTGCGCGGATCGAATCCGCCTGGGGCGCGACGCTGCCGACCAACGGCGCCACGCTGACCGAGATGCTCGACGGCATCCGCGCGGGCCGCATCAAAGCCTTGTACGCGGTGGGCGAGAACCCCTTGGGGACCTTGCCGGCGAGCGCGGGCGTGCGCGAGGCGTTGGCCAAACTGGATCTGTTGATCGTTCAAGACGCGTTCCTCACCGAGATGGGCGCGGCCGCGCACGTGGTGTTGCCCGCGGCCCTGGCCGCGGAAAAGTCCGGGACGTTCCTGGACGGTCAGGGCTCGTTGCAGCCGGTGGTGCGCGCGCTCGATCCCCCGGGCGAAGCGCGGATTGACTGGGAGATTTTCTCCGAGCTGGGGCAACTGTTGGGCGCGTCATTCGATTACACCGAGGCGGAAGAGATTCGTCGCGAGTTGTTGCAAGTGGCGCCCGCGGCGTTCGAGTTGCCGGGCGCGACCCATCCCGCGGCCGGACTGACCGCCGACGCGGCTGCGCGGTACGCGCGACCCGCGGTGGCGGCTGGCCCGGCGAGCGCGGAATCCCCGTTCGAACTGTCGCTGTATCAAGTGCTCTATCACTCGGGCAAGATGTCCACCCGCGACAAGGGCTTGCTTGAGATCAACGCCAAGAAACTCCTCCAGATTTCGCCCAAGGACGCCGAGGCATTGGGCGTGGGCAACGACGGTCGCGTGAAGGTCACGTCACCGTTGGGATCGGTCGAAGTCGGCGTGGAGATCAATCTCGATCTGCCGGCTGGCTCGTGCCGGTTCCCCGAGCATTTCAATAATCCGGCGGTCAAAGACGTGTTGGCGATGGCGGTGGATCCGGTCACGAAGTCCCCGGTGTTCAAGGCGGGGCGGGTGAAGATCGTGAAGGTCGGGTAAGGACGTGGTCGGACCAAGGCGGGCGTATGGCCATACGCCCCTACGAAGGCGGAAGATCGGTCAACCGATAGAGAACGCATGACGCTCAAGGAACTGTTCGATAAGGCGGTGCTGCGCGAAATTTTGGACGGGATGAAGACCACGTTCAAGCACATGTTCGTCAAGCCCGTGACGTTCCAGTACCCGCACGAGAAGCGCGCGATCCCGGACACCCATCGTGGCGCGTTGTGCCTGTTGCGGTACGAGGACGGCAAGGATCGCTGCGTGGGGTGCGATCTGTGCGAAGCAGCGTGTCCCTCGCGTTGCATTAAGGTCGTGAGCGAGGAAGACCCCGTGACCCCGCTGACCCGGATCGCGACCGAATTTTACATCGACATCACCAAGTGCGTGTTTTGCGGATTTTGTGTGGAGGCTTGTCCGGTCAACGCGTTGGCCATGACCAAGATGTACGAGTTCTCCACCATGAACAAGCGCGATTTGATGTTCGATAAGGACCGGCTCTATCAGATCGGCGATCAACTCCACGCCGAGGCCAAGAGCTACCTGGTGTCCCATCACCAGGAGGAGAGCGACGAGGCCGCCCGGCAGTATCGCTATAAATTCCCCCACGCGCCGTCGAGGAAGGGCTGATCGGAGTGACCGCGCTCGCGTTTTATTACCTTGCCGCGGTGACCATCGTGTCCGGCGTGTTGACCATTACGCTGCGCAGCCCCGTGCACTGCGGGCTGGCGCTGGTGGCGATGCTCGTGCATATGGCCGGGTTCTTCGTGTTGCTCAACGCGGAGTTCATCGCCGCGGTGCAGGTGATCGTGTACGCGGGCGCGATCCTGGTCCTGTACCTGTTCGTGATCATGCTATTGAACCTCAAGACCGACGAGCGCGTCTTTCACAAGCGCTACATCGGGATCGGCTTGATCACGATCGCCATCATCGCGCAGGCGGCCGTGCTCCTATTACGCTCGCCGTACGCCGGGCTGACCGGCGAGGCCACGCCCGAAGTGGTGTTGGGCGTGGGCCAGACCAAGGCCATCGGCATCGTGATGTTCCGGGACTACCTGTTGCCGTTCGAGTTGATCGGCATCTATTTGTTGGCCGCGATCGTGGGCGCGATCGTGCTCGCCAAGACGCCCGCGATGGCGGGCCGCCCGGCTGAGCCTTCCGCGACCGACGCGGGCAATGGCAACGGCGCGCCGGGTCCCGAGCCCGAGGCGCCGGTGGAAACCGTGGGGGCGCACCACGGAGGCCACGGCCACTGATGGAGATCACGCTCACTCATTACCTCGTGGTCAGCACGATCATCTTCTCCCTCGGACTGCTGGGCGTGTTGATCCGACGCAACTTCATCATCGTGCTCATGGCCGTGGAAATGATGCTCAACGCCGCGAACCTGAACCTGGTGGCGTTCTCGCACCACCTGCACTCGCTCACCGGCCAGATGGTGGCCTTGTTCACGATCGCGATCGCGGCGGGCGAAGCCGCGGTGGGACTCGCGATTATCGTGGTCATTTTCCGCGGCAAGATCGCCACGAATGTCGATCAAATCAATCTATTGAAATGGTGATGTCCGTCCGCCCCCGCACTTAGATGCTTTCTGTCGTTCTCATTCCCTTGCTTCCGTTGTTGGCCGTTCTGGTCAACAGCCTGTTCGGCCGCAAGTACCTCAAAGAGGCGTCACACTATTTCGCGGTCGGGTCGGTGGCGATCGCGTTCGTGTTGTCGATCTCGTTGTTGCTGCGCGTCATGGGCGGCGACTCGCCGATTTCCGTGCCGGTGTATTCGTGGATCTTCGGCGGCGGATTGGACATCCATCTCGGATTTCTGATCGACCCGCTTTCGGCCGTGATGCTGATGGTGGTGACGGGCGTGGGGTTGCTGATCCACATCTATTCGATCGGCTACATGCACGGGGACCCGGGGTACTACCGGTTCTTCACGTACCTGAACCTGTTCATGGTCTCCATGCTCCTGCTGGTGATGGGGGACAACTTCCTGGTCCTGTTCATCGGGTGGGAGGGCGTGGGCCTGTGTTCGTACCTGTTGATCGCATACTACTTCGACAAGCCCTCGGCCGTCAAAGCGGGCACCAAGGCGTTCGTGGTGAACCGAATCGGGGATGCGGGGTTTTTGATCGCGATCTTCCTGGTCATCCAGGAATTCGGCACGCTCAATTATGTGGAAGTTTTCGACCGTGCGCACGAACTCTCCGAGGGCATGGCTACCGCGATTGCCCTGTGCCTGTTCATCGGCGCGATCGGCAAATCCGCGCAGATTCCGTTGTACACATGGTTGCCGGACGCGATGGAAGGTCCCACGCCGGTCAGCGCGCTCATCCACGCCGCCACCATGGTTACGGCGGGCGTGTACATGGTCGTCCGCAACCACGCGATCTACGACCTGGCGCCCACCGCGTTGGCGGTGGTGGGGGTGATCGGCGGGATCACCGCGATCTTTGCCGCCACCATCGGCCTGGTGCAGACCGACATCAAACGCGTGCTCGCATACTCCACGGTCAGTCAGCTCGGGTACATGTTCCTGGGCTGCGGGGTGGGCGCGTACACCGCGGCGATCTTTCACTTGGTCACGCACGCATTTTTTAAGGCGCTCCTGTTCCTCGGATCGGGCAGCGTCATCCACGCACTGGGTGGGGAGCAGGACATTCGCAAGATGGGCGGGTTGAAGGCCGAAATTCCGGTCACTACGGCCACGTTCCTGGTCGGCACGGTCGCGATCGCGGGCCTGCCGCCGTTGGCGGGATTCTGGAGCAAGGACGAAATTCTGGGCATGGCGTACAAGGGCGATCATCAGGTGTTGTGGTTGATCGGCATGACCGGCGCGTTCCTGACGTCGTTCTACATGTTCCGTCTGTTCTACCTGACGTTCACCGGCACCACGCGGATGGATCCGCACGTGGCGCACCACGTGCACGAGTCGCCAAAAGTCATGACCGTGCCGTTGATGATCCTCGCCGGCCTGTCCCTGCTGGGCGGCCTGGTCCTCGGGGTGCCCCCGGAAAGCGGCCTGCTCCACCACTTCCTCGCGCCGGTGGCCGCACCGCACGGCGGGGAAGCGCACCATTTCGGCATGGTGGACATTGTGTTGATGGGCGCGTCGGTGCTCATTGCGATCGCCGGGTGGTGGCTCGCGTACAGCATGTACGTGCGCAGGCCAGACATGGCTCAGGCCTGGGGCGAGAAGTATCGGAGCGCGCACCGGCTGCTGCTCAACAAGTACTGGGTGGATGAACTGTACGATTGGTTGGTGGTCGAGCCGTCCAAACGTGTGAGCCAGGCCTGGGCCTGGTTCGACAACACGGTGATCGACGGCCTGGTGCGGGGCGTGGCTACCACCGCGCAGGGTGGAGCGTGGCTCTCCACCTGGATCGAGAAATACGTGCTGTACGCGTTCTTGAACGTGATCGGCTACTCGAACCACTTGGGCGCGCGCGCGTTCCGCCGGCTCCAGACCGGGTTCGTGCACCACTACGCGCTGATCATCGTCATCGGTCTCGCGATTTTGGCGTACGTGTTCTGGTGGTGGACCGGGGGCGACGTGTCCAGTTTGATGGCGCAGCGATGATGGAACAGGTCTTCGCGGATCAGCAGATCGGGTTTCCGATCCTCACCATCGTCACGTTCCTCCCGTTGCTGGGGGCGCTGGTGATCTGGATATTGCGCGACGAGGCCTTGGCGTGGAAGGTGGGGTTCGCGGTGGCGGCCGTGGATTTTCTGGTCAGCATCCCGTTGTTTACCGCGTTCACGCTCGATTCCTCGGCCCTGCAGTTCGTGGAACAGTACCAGTGGATTCCCAGCATCGGCATCAGCTACCACGTGGGCGTGGACGGCATCAGTATGTTGTTCGTGGTGTTGACCACGTTGCTGGGCCTGTTGATCCTGGGCTACTCCTACGGCGTGATCACGGAGCGGGTCCGCGGGTTCTTGATGGCCCTGTTTGCGCTGCAAACCACCATGCTCGGCGTATTCGTGTCGCTGGACATGGTGTTGTTCTTCGTGTTCTGGGAGTTGATGCTGGTCCCGTCGTACTTCATGATCCGGCTTTGGGGCACGGAAGGGCGCGAGTACGCGGCGGTCAAATACGTGGTCTACACATTGCTCGGCAGCGTGCTGATGTTGGTGGGCATCGTGATCTTGTACCTCCAGCACTGGAACTTCGCGTCGTTCCACGGCATGGGGTCCGCGCTGTCGTTCGATCTGCTGGACCTGATGCGCACGCGCGCCTTCATGCCGCTCGAGGTGCAGATCGCCGTCTTTGTGTTTCTGTTCTTCGGGTTCGCGTTCAAGACGCCCATCATTCCGTTCCACACCTGGATGCCCAACGCGTTGTACTCCGGACCGATCGCCATGAGCGTGATCCTGGCCGGGGTCAAACTCGGCACCTTCGGGTTCGTGCGCTACTCGATCCCGCTGGCGCCGGACGCGGCCCGCGCCGCGCTGCCGATCATGATGTGGCTGGGGCTAATCGGGATTCTGTACGGCGCGTACATCGCGATCATGCAGGCCGATTTCCGAAAGCTTTTGGCGTATTCGTCGATCAGCCACCTGGGATACGTGGCCGTCGGCATCTTCGCGCTCACGTACCAAGGTATCCAGGGCGGGTTGATCCAGATGATCAACCTCGGGATCAGCACCGCCGGCCTGTTCTTCTTCGCGGGATTTCTCTATACGCGTCGTCGAACGTTGACTATTGCGGAGTTCGGCGGTCTGGCCAAGACCATGCCGTTGTTGGCCACGTTCTTCTTGATCATGATCTTCTCGTCGATCGGGCTGCCGGGTACCAACGGGTTTATCGGCGAGTTCCTGATCCTGCTGGGCGCGTTCAAGGCGCACTGGGTGTACGGCGCGGTCGGCGTGCTAGGGGTGATCCTGGGCGCGGCGTACATGTTGTGGTTTTACGAGCGCGCGATCTTCGGGCCCGTAACCAACCCGATCAACGAGCGGCTGCCGGATCTGAACCGTCGGGAACTGGCGATCACGCTGCCGTTGGTGGCGTTGGTGTTCTGGATTGGGGTCTATCCGTCGCCGTTCCTGCACCGGATCAACGGCTCGGTCGAGGCATTGCACGCGAGGCTCCAACCCCCGGGACAGATGTCCATGCCGCTTGACGCGAGCCTGAACCCGCACCAGGCGCCGCCCGAGTCCGTGCCCGCGGCGCACGGCGATGGTGAGGGAGCGCCCTGATGCTCGCCATCAGCCAGTATCTGGCGTCGATCGTCGACCCGCACCTGTTGTCGATCATTCTATTCGCACCGTTCGTGGGCGCGGCGGTGCTGCTGTTCGTGGACGGCAAGAACCTCGCGGCCATTCGCGGGATCGCGGCTGGCGCGAGCGGGGTGTCGTTCGCCGCGTCGATCTACCTGCTGTACGCGTTCAACTACGCGACGGGGTCGGCGCAGTTTCAGTTCCTCGAACAGTACGAGTGGTCCAAGGACATAGGAATCTCGTTCTTCCTGGGCGTGGACGGCATGTCCGTGCCGTTGGTGCTGGCTTCGTCATTATTGCTGTTCGCCGGGGTGTTCGTGTCGTGGCATATCGAGGACCGCGCGCGCGAGTTCTACATCTTCCTGCTGATTCTCGCGTCCGCCACCATCGGCGTCTATGTCTCGCTCGATCTGTTCTTCCTGTACTTCTTCTATGAAATGTCCGTGGTGCCGATGTACCCGCTGCTGGGTATCTGGGGCAGCCACACTAAGGGCTACCTGGAGATGAAGGACACGGCCAAGCGCGACTCCGTGGGCTTTATCTTCAACTTCGGCTCCAATAGTAAAGAGTACGCGGCCATGAAGCTGACGTTGTTCCTGTCGGCCGGGGCCGTGGTGGCATTGTTGGGCATCTTCCTGACCTACGTAGGCACCGGGCTGAACACGTTCAACCTGATCGAGCTGCAAGGCCACGAAGACAAGTTCTCCCCGGTGATGCGCAGCGCGATCTGGCTGATGTTGTTCTTCGGGTTCGCGTCGATCGCGCCCTTGTGGCCCATGCACTCGTGGTCGCCGGTGGGCCACGCGGCCGCGCCCGCCGCGGTATCCATGCTGCACGCGGGCGTGTTGATGAAGCTGGGGCATTTCTCGATCATCCGCGTGGGGTACTGGTTGTTCCCCCAGACCACGGCCGAGTGGGCGTGGCTGATCGCGATCCTGTGCGTGTTCTCGATCATCTACGGCGGACTGGTCGCGTTTTTCCAGCGCGACACCAAGTACGTGATCGGCTATTCCAGCTCCAGCCACATGGGCTACATCTTCCTGGGCATGGCCGCGCTCAACATGATCAGCATGACCGGCGCCGTGCTCTATATGTTCGCGCACGCGCTCGCCACCGGCATGCTCTTCTCCATGGCCGGCTATGTGTACGACCAGACGCACACCAGGGATATCCCGTCGCTCGGTGGGCTCGGCAAGAAGATGCCGTTCATCATGGGCGCGTTCGTGGTGGGGCTCATGGCCTCGGTGGGGCTGCCGGGCACGGTCAACTTCATCGGCGAGTTGATGGTGTTCGTCGGGAGCTGGGACCAGTACCCGGTCCAGGTGGTGATCGCGGTGGTCGGCATCACCATCACGCTCGGATACCTGCTGCGCATGTTCATCGGCCTGTTTCTCGGCGGCATGGATCCCAAGTGGGAGCACGCCCATGACGCCAAATTGGTGGATCGTGTGCCGATCCTGATTATGATCAGTTTCGCGATCTTTTTCGGCCTTTTCCCCACCCAATTCATCCACGTGATCAGCGCGGGCATGCAGCCGATTTTGGAGCAGATCCACTCCGCCGGGGCGGTGGCCTCGGCGGGAGGCGGGGGATAGCATGGAATTTACGCTCGCGTTTACATGGGGCGACCTACTGTTCCTGCTTCCGGAGCTGCTCCTTCTGGGACTGATCTGCGTGGTCCTGGTCGTGGACTTCAGTTTTCCCAAGGTCAGCAAGAACACGCTCGCGTGGGTGACCGTGGTCGGGTTGTGCGGCGTGCTCGCGAGCCTGGCGTGGATGTGGGGCAACGACGTGCAGGGTGCGTTGTTCAAGCAGACGTTCGTACTCGACCCGTTCGCCGTGTTCTTCAAGATCATCGTGGTGCTGTCCACGATCCTGATCGTGCTGGCCTCGCTCGACTACATCAAGCGGATCGTCCTGTTCCGCGGCGAGTATTACCTCATGGTCCTGCTGTCTGCGTTGGGCATGTTGTTCATGGCCTCCGCCAACGATTTGCTGACCATGTTCATCACCATCGAGTTCTCCACGTTCGGGTTCTATATCCTGGTGGCGTATCTGCGCGAAGACAATCTGTTCTCGAGCGAAGCGGGCCTGAAGTTCTTCGTGCTGAGCGTGTTCACCGCCGCGATCATGGTCTTCGGGATCAGCCTGATCTACGGCGAAACCGGGACCATCATCTTCCCGGAGATCGCGGCGGCCAAGCCGGTGCTGACCGGCGGCCTGGTCATCGGCTTTCTGTGCCTGGTCGTGGGATTGGGCTTTAAGCTCGGCGCGGTGCCGTTCCACAACTGGATTCCCGACATTTATCAGGGCGCGCCCACGCCGATCACCGCGTACCTCGGTATCGCGCCCAAGGCCGCGGCCCTGGCCATCGTGCTGCGCGTGTTCTTCTCCACCTTCGCGCAGTTCAAGCCGGAGTGGGTGTGGTTGTTGATCGGCATGGCGGCCCTGTCCATGACCTACGGCAACATCGTGGCCATCGCGCAGACTGACATCAAGCGCATGCTTGCGTACTCCGGCATCGCGCAGATGGGCAATATCCTGATTGGCTTGGCCGCCGGGAGCCAAATGGGCGGCAACGCGGTGCTCTTTTACCTGCTGGCGTATCTGATGGCCAACGTGGGCGCGTTCGCGGTGGTGATCGTCTTCTCGAACCTCACCGGCAGCGACAAGATCGACGACTATCGTGGTCTCGCCCGCCGCGCGCCGTTCCTGGCCGCCGCGATGCTGGTCTTTCTGCTCTCGCTGGCGGGCGTGCCGCCGTTCGCGGGTTTTATCGCCAAGATCTACGTGTTCGCCGCGGCCATGAAACAAGGTTTGATCGCGTTGGTGTGTGTGGGGTTGGTCAACATCGTGATCTCGATGTACTACTACATCGTCATCGTCAAGAAGATGTACATCAACGAACCCACGGACCGCCGCCCGATCCCGGTCTCCGCGTCCATGCAGGCCGTGGTCCTCGCCACGCTCGCCGGCACCGTGATCCTCGGCATCTACCCCGGCCCGTTCATCGAGTGGGCGGTTTCCTCCGCGTCGCTTTTCGCCGGCCTCGTCGGGCCGTAAGCCCCACCCCGTCCGTATTCCGCCGCGCGTATCGCGGTTGATCACGCCAAGCAAAATCGGTATGCTGGCGGGCGTGTGCCCATGTAGACCAGCTCTCGGAATGAAAATAATATTTTTGTATTGTTGACGGGAGTGATGTTTCCCATCGCAGGACCGTCGGGGCGGTTAGGACGCTGTGAGCGCTGGGTTTGTCGAAATCATTCGGACGTCGAATTGTAGTTATGCCCTAAGAAGAAGCCGTGAACAATTTCTACGTCTACGTTTACATTGATCCTCGCAACCTTGAAGAGTTTTATTTTGGCAAGGGTAGAGGCTCCCGAAAAGACACACACCTGTCAGATACGTCAGACTCGGAAAAAGCTCGCCGTATCGCGGCGATACACAAGGCCGGGCTCAAACCGATCATCCGCGTGATCGCTCGTGATCTCTCCGAACACGATGCGTTCCTGGTAGAAAAGACGTTGTTATGGAAGCTTGGACGACAACTGACAAATGTTTCCTCCGGGCACTATTCGGAGAATTTCAGACCCCACAACACAATGCACCTCGAACTTTCGGGGTTTGATTATCAGTCTGGGATCTACTACTACAACGTTGGTGAGGGGTCACACCGAAACTGGGACGATTACAGGGAGCTTGGTTTTATCTCGGCCGGTCAAGGCATCCGTTGGCGCGATGCAATGCTCGGGTTTCAAAAAGGCGATGTTGTGGCGGCCTATCTGAAGAATCACGGCTTTGTCGGAATCGGCGTTCTCACTGATCGTGCCAAACCAATACGTGAGGTAGCAATTAAGGGCAAGCCGCTACTCGGTCATGGCCTCCGCTGTCAGAAGATGTCCGATAATGCCGAGTCAAATTCACTCTGTGAATATGTTGCGCCAGTAAAATGGGTCGCCGCTGTGGATCGCGGTCAGGCTAAGTGGAAGGCCAAGGCGGGTATCTACACGACCACACATGTGCGTGCGTCTCTTGATGGCCAACCAAAAACCATTGCTTTCCTTGAACGAGAGTTTGACGTAAATGTTCGTGAACTTGTGGCATAACAACACACTGGACCCGACCTCTCGACAGCAGGGCCACTAGCTTCGCTCGTTCTGTCTATGCGTGGCGGCTCAGTGTCGAGCGTTCGAAAGGCAATGCCCCCTTGGAACATATGGAAGGTGTCTGATTCGTGAGGATGGCGGCATTTTGCTCGATTGACCGCAGCGCCGTCAGCGGGCGGCGCTTTGTTCCGCGATGGATCGAGCTATGACCATCACGATCTATGTTCCAGGGGCGCTGCGTGCCTACTGCGAGGGCGCCTCGGAGCTTGTTCTGTCGGCCCCGAGCGTGCGTGCCGCTCTTGAGCAACTCGAGCGGAGCCACGTATCGCTGTACCGGAGCGTCTGCGACGAGACGGGGACGGTGCGGCGCCACGTCAACTTGTTCGTGAACACGTCGCACGTGCGCGACTTAGAAGGGCTCGATACGGCGTTGGCGCCAGGGGACGTTATCATGATACTACCCGCGATCTCAGGAGGTTGACCATGTCGGAACGCGTCATTCTCTGCATCGGGACCAAGAAGGGCCTGTTCGTCGCCGAGTCGGCGAAGACCCGGGGCCGGTTCGCTCTGCGTGGGCCGTTCGGATCAGGGGTGGCCGTCTACGCCGCGCTGATCGACACGCGCGGCACACCGCGCCTCTACGCCTCGAGCTGCAACCCCTTCTTCGGCATGAAGGTGTTGCGCTCGACCAATCTCGGGAAGACGTTCAAGGAGACGAAGTCGGCGCCCGCCTTTCCGAAGGAGGACGGGCGCGCGCTCGCCAACATTTGGTCGCTCGAAGCGGGCGACAACAAGAAGGATCTGTGGTGCGGCACCGAGCCGGCGTCACTCTTTACGAGCAGCGACGCCGGCGATTCCTGGGAGATGGTTCCCGGCATCAGCAACCACGACCACGCCCGCAAGTGGCAGCCCGGGAACGGCGGGCTCTGCATGCACACGATCTTGCGCGACGGGGATCGGGTGCACCTCGGCATTTCGACCGGCGGCCACTACCTGAGCGAGGACGGCGGTACGACGTTCACGGCATCCAACCAGGGCGTCGGCGCCGGCTTCGCGCCTGATCCCTATCCCGAGTTTGGCCAGTGCGTGCACAAGATCGCGCGCCACAAGGACGCGCCCGGTCGGCTCTACATGCAGAACCACGGCGGCTGGGCCGAGTGGGATGGGCCCGGTGGGCCGCGCCCGGACATCGGGGTCCTGCGCAGCGACGACTACGGCAAGACGTGGCGCTCGATCGCCAAGGGGCTGCCCTCCGACTTCGGCTTTCCGATCGTGGTGCACCCGCACGACGCCGACACGGTCTACGTGCTGCCGCTCGAGCCGGCGACGCGCACCTGTCCCAGCGGCGCACCAGCGGTCTGGCGCAGCGAGGATGGCGGTGCCTCGTGGAAGCGGCTCGCCAAGGGGTTGCCCAAGAAAGAGAGCTTCTTCACGGTCCAGCGCGACGCGATGGATATCGACGAGCTCAAGTCGCCCGCGCTCTACTTCGGGACCACGACCGGCCAGCTCTGGATGGGGCGAGACGGCGGCGAGGAGTGGGGCTGCCTGTTCGACTCGCTTCCGCCGATCCACTGCGTGAAGGTCGCGGTGGTGTAAAGAAAATTGGGGTCGGAGCGTAGTTTCTCGTCGCCGTGCGGTTGTACAGGCGACACCACGTCGAAGTCTGAACGCAGCGGGGCCGACCGGGATGGGGCTAGAGAGTTGCGACACTCCGTGTCCATCCGGTCCGAGGTGTGTGGGACATCGTGCCGTTCGTCGGGAATCCGACCGTGGGCCGCGAGGTTCTTACAAAATCGGGATGACGACGATGACTGCCGTTGACGCAACCGCCGAGGTTGTTTAGACCGCGTTCCGCACACTGTCTAAGAAGGAGCGCGCCGCGACTATGGAACGCATGCTCGCGGATCGGGAGTTCCGAGAGGACCTGATTGATCTGGCGAGTCTCGATCAGCAGGTGAAGGAGCGGTCCCACTTGCTCGACGACTCCCTCGCTCACCGGCCTCGAAAGACGCGTTAATGCCGTACGCCGTTGTTCTCAAGCGAACGGCGGAAAAAGACGCGACACACTTCCTCGAAGAATCCACGACAAGGTTGTCGATCAGCTCCTTTCTTTGAAATTCAATCCGCGCCCCGTGACGGGGAAGAAACTCCAAGGCCGTGAAGGGTATAGAGTCCGAGTGGGTGATTATCGGATGTTGTACGTCATCGACGACGCCGAACGAAGGGTCGAGATCGCATCGGCCGCTCATCGCAACGCGGTCTATCGTTGACGCGAGATTTCGCCGTCTCGGGCTTGAGCCGAACCATCCCCCTGTGCCATAATCCGCTGACCGAATGGAGTCGGGTATGACCGCAATCGACCGCTGGTGGGTGACCGTGGCGTGTGCGGCGGCGTTGTTGTTTGGGAGAAACTGGGGTGGCTCAGGGTACTTTTTTTAGGTAGGGCGGAATCCAGCACGACGTGAAAAAGCACTCTGACCCTGTTTTTCACTTGGATTGTCGAAATAAGTCGGATGTCGAATTGTAGTAAGGCACCGCAGGCGAGAGGGGAAGATCACCATGTCATTATCTGGATTCAGGCGTCTGCAGGATGACTGGCCGCTCCTGACCTACTACCAGAAGTTCGAGGGCGTTGTCGCCCTGATCTTGACTCTGATCATCGGGCTAATTGTCGTAGTGGCGCTCTTCCGACTCACCTTTACGGTGGTCTCCGGCCTCATTCTGGGTGCCCTTGACCCGTTGGATCACGATGTATTTCAGACCGTCTTTGGCGAAATCATGACTCTCCTGATTGCGTTGGAGTTCAACCACACGCTGCAGTACGTGGTCACGCGTCAGCAGAGCTTCATCCAAACTTCTGTTGTGCTGCTTATTGCTCTTTTGGCCCTTGCGCGAAAGTTTATAATTTTGGATTTGCATACAGTCACTGAGGGTCAGGTATTTGGCCTCGCGGCCGCCACACTGGCCTTGGGAGCAACTTATTGGCTTCTCAAGGAGAGGCAAAGCCAACAAGGAGGCGAGTAGTGCCTAAGCCTTGCGTCTGTAGAAAGAGTCTATAATCCGCTATAATACCGCATCTGGCTAGTGCCCCCCCGCAGACCGCTCAGGCGGCGAAGAAGGTTCGGATGGCGATACGCAAGGACTACTCCTACGAGCAAGGTCAGTTGCTCGCACGCCCCCCTCGATCGCCATCTCCTCCCAGGTATCTTCGAGTACACCCTCAACGATCTCATCGATCACGACGTGGACCTCTCCGCGTTCGATGGGCCGTACCAGAATGATGACGCGGGCGCGCCTTCAAATTTGATCGGAGAATAAATCCTAGGTTTATCGCACTTCTGAAATTTTCTGGCAAAAGGCCAAGCGGACCAATTCATGGAAGGCCACCAAGAATGGATCAAACGGGGTTTTGACGACGGCGTATTTTTGTTGGTCGGTAGTCTTGAGCCTCATTCGGGCGGTGGGATTACGGTACACAATACGTCGCTGTCAGATCTTCAACACAGGGTGAGCGACGATCCGTTTGACGCGGAAAATGTGGTCAGCGCGGAAATTCTTGAAATCACGCCGTCAAAAGCCGATAAACGACTGAAGTTTCTGCTCAGCTGAGTCACTTTCAAGCCGAGGACAGCAAGCACATGAGCGCGACGATCGTCGGTCCCGACGGCAAGTCACGTTGCCGCTGGTGCGGTGCCGCACCGGAGTTTCTCGCCTATCATGACGCTGAATGGGGGGTTCCGGTCAGCGATGATCATCGTTTGTTCGAGAAATTGAGTCTGGAGGGTTTTCAATCCGGACTGAGTTGGCGCACCATCCTCGCCAAGCGCGAGAATTTCCGCGCCGCCTTCCATGATCTCGATTTTGACAGGATTGCGCGCTTCACCCAGCGCGACCTCGATCGTCTGCTCAAAGACGAAGGGATCGTCCGCCACCGCGGCAAGATCGAGGCCGTCGTCAATAATGCTCGGCAGACCCGGGAACTCGTCAAACGGGAAGGCTCGCTGGCCGCCTTCATCTGGCGTTACGAACCTGACATGAAACAACTTCCGGAACCGCAGACCGTCTCGACCTCGGCGGAATCGCTGGCGTTGTCGAAAGATCTGAAAAAACTGGGCTGGAAATTCGTCGGTCCCACCACGGTGTATGCCTTCATGCAAGCCATGGGGCTGATCAACGATCATGTCGCGGATTGTGTGATCAGAGCCAAAGTTGAGCGCGCACGCAAAGGTTTCAAACGGCCAGGGTGACATCGAAAGGAGTGGTAATCATGCCTACGAACACCATCCGTCTCCACCGAGTTCTTCGTGCGACGCCGGAGAGAATTTATCGGGCGTTCCTTGATGCCGACGCCATGACCAAATGGCTTCCTCCGAACGGCTTCACGGGAAGAGTTCATCATCTCGAGGCCAAAGTCGTCGGAACCTACAAGATGTCGTTCACCAACTTCACGACCGGCCACAGCCATTCGTTCGGTGGAACCTATCTTGAATTGATACCCAATGAACGCATTCGTCACACGGACGCATTCGATGATCCGAACATGCCCGGGGAACTGCAGACAACGGCCTCGTTGAAGAAGGTGTTCTGCGGAACCGAGGTGCACATCGTGCACGAAGGCATACCCGGCGCCATTTCACCGGAGGCGTGTTCGGCTGGCAAGAATCTCTCTCTCTGCTTGTGCACCTGGTCGAATCTGAGATTCCGGGGTAACGCGATGGTCCGGTCATTGACTGGACAGTTTGCCGTCCCTCTCGCAGCGGTCCGTCGTTGACGCAGGATTCCTGCGCCTTGGGGTTGAGACGATCCATCCCCCTGTGCCATAATCCGCCAACCGAATGGAGTCGGGTATGACCGCGATCGACCGCTGGTGGGTGACCGTGGCGTGCGCGTTGGCGCTATTGTTGGCCGCCTGCCAAACCGTCCCGCTCACGGGGCGACATCAATTGATTCTGATCTCCGACGAGCAAGAACTGGGTCTCGGCGCGGAGGCGTATAAGAAAACCCTCAAGTCATCCACACTCAGCGCCGACGTCGCGGCGGCCGCGATGGTTCGGCGTGTGGGCGACCGGATCGCCAAGGCGGCGGATCGACCAAACTATCAATGGGAGTTCAACCTGGTTGAGGACAAGACGCCCAACGCGTTCTGCCTGCCAGGCGGCAAGGTGGTGGTCTACACCGGCATTCTACCGTTCACCAAAGACGAGGCGGGCTTAGCCGTGGTGATGGGGCACGAGATCGCGCACGCGCTGGCGCGTCACGGCGCGGAGCGGATGTCCACGGGGCAGTTGGCTGATGTCGCCGGCAAGACCGCGGGGATCATCTTCGGCGGCGGGAATCCGGAGACCGAGAAACAGGTCGAACAAGCGTTCGGCATCGGCAGCGGGGTGGGCGTACTCCTGCCGTTCAGCCGACACCAGGAGTCCGAAGCCGATGAAATCGGTTTGTTGTTGATGGCCAAGGCCGGCTACGACCCGCGCCAGTCCATCGAATTTTGGACGCGCATGGAGCAAGGCAAGGACGGCGCGCCGCCGGAGTTCCTCTCCACCCACCCCAGCGATCGGACCCGCATCGCGCGGATCGAGGGCTGGATGCCCGAGGCGCTGAAGATCTACCAGTCCCAGCCCCGGTAACACATCTGTCGGGGCAAGACATGCCGTGCCCCGACCTACAGCGGCGGTTCGGTCTTCGTCAGATCCAGCGACAACGCCGGAGTCGGTGAACCGAGCGCGGTGCGGATGTTGCGCCATTCCGCCTCCGCCATGCCGCGGTCCCAGGCCACGTTCGCCGCGGTCAGATCTTCGTAGCGGAACACGTGGAGCCGCGTGCCGTCGGTGACCATCGTGATCGCGCCGTCCACGTCGGTTCGAAACAGCGCGGTCTTGAGGCGCGAATACGCTTTGAGCGTTTTCGGGTCTGGGTGACCGTAGGTGTTCGTGGCGCCGACCGAGATCACGCCAACTTTGGGCGCCACCGCCCGGAGGAAGTCGGGGTCTAGCGCGCCCCGGCTGCCGTGGTGGGGGATCTTCAACACGGTGCTGCGCAGCAGATGCCACCGCGGGTCAGCGGCCGCCATGAGGCGCTCGCCCTCGGATTCCACGTCGCCGGTCAACAGAAATGAGGCGCGGCCGTATTCCACGCGCACGACGATCGACCGATCATTGTCGCTCGCGCGATGGGGCAACGGGGTGAACGGCGCCTCGGCCAAGGGATTCACGCGCCAGACGCGGACCGCGTCGATCCAGAGGGGTTGTGCGCGGGGAACAACGGACGTCGGCACGCCGCGTCCGGTGAGGGCCGCGTCGAACGCCTGGGCCGCCCGGGTGTCGGGTCGGCGGCCGTTGATCCAGGCCTCGCCGATCGGAAAGCGATCCGCCACGAACGCCAGCCCGCCGATGTGGTCAAGCTGCGGGTGCGTGGCCACGAGGTAGTCGATCCGCCGCGCGCCCTGATTCCACAGCGTGGGGGCTAACACGAGGCGCCCGGCATCCAGCTCGTGAAACCGCTTGCCTCCGTCCACGACCATGATCCGTCCGGAGGGAAATCGCACCACCGCACTGTCGCCCTGTCCCACGTCGAGGAACGTGACTTCGAGTTTGGCGGACGACATCCAGCTCGGTGTGCCGACCAGCGCGGGAACCGCGAGGAGTATTAGCAGACCGCCGGCCAGTCCCCGCTTCCAGGGTTTGACGCGTCGATCCACCAGCATCGACATGATGAGGTACCACGCGGCCAACACCGCGATCGACGGCGCGGCGACGTGGATGGTCGCCAGCGGCCAGGACGCAAAGAAGTCCACCGCGCGGAGCAAGAGGTCCAACACCGCCGCATTCCACTCCGCAAGGGGTAGGGTGGGTGACGCGGCCACCGCCGCGGCCACGCCGGAGACCAGGCCGAGCGGGACCACCAATGCGCCGGCCAAGGGAATGATGACGGGGTTGGCGATGGCGCCGACCCAGTTGACCTGTTGGAAATGATAAGCCACCAAGGGCGCGGTGCCCACGCCCGCGGCCAGCGAGGTGATCAAAAGCGCGGCGACCGTGGACCGCAGGCGCTGTCGGCGGCGGGTCGCATCGGATTCTTCCGGCGCGGGCTCGTGGGCGGATGACCACTCCAGCGCCACGGCGATGCACCAGACCGACAGGAACGAGAGTTGAAACGACACGTCGGCCAGCGCGTGGGGATCCCACGCGAGCAGGGCGATCGCCGCGAACGCCAGCAGGTTCAACAGATCGCCGTGGCGGTGGATGAGCACGGCGAACAGGTACACCAGGATCATGAGTAGCGACCGCATGGTGGCGATCTGGCCGCCCGCGAGCAATGCATAGAAGGTCACCGGAACCACGGTGACCGCCGCGGCGATCTGCGAGGGGATGACGCGCATGGTCACGCGCAATAAGAGTCGCTCCGGCAACCGGAGCACGGCCAGCCGCACCACGGCGAAGATGATCAGCGCGATGAGGCCGAGATGCGACCCGGAGATGGACAAGAGGTGGACCGTGCCCGACGCCATGAATCGTTCGCGCAGTTCCGACGTCAGGTAGCCGGTTTCTCCGGTGACCATGGCAAGAAAGATCGGCGCGGTTGCCGGCGGCAAGGAGGTGATCGCCGCGACGCGGATCCGTTCCCGCCAGTCGTAGATGGGATCGAGCAGGGGCGACGGGACGTGCCCGATGCGTTTGATGACGCCGGGTTTGACCGTGGCGGTCGCCACGATGCCGCGTTGTTCCAACCAACGGCCGTAGTCAAAGAGCCCGGGGTTGCGAAAGCCGCGCGGGGGACGGAACTGGGCGGTGAGTTGCACGCGATCGCCGTACCGAAGCCCCAAGAACGCCTCCGGCGGGCCGGAGAGTTTGATCCGTCCCGGCACGTCGGCCGGTGTCTTGCCCGAGAGCCGGAGGTTTGATGCGGTGCCGGAGTTCCAGTCGGGCATGTGACGGATCGGCTCGTCCAGAACCGCCTCCACCGCGACCGGTTCACCGAGCAGCCTGGGATCCTGGGCGGGGGGCGGGGTGGCGATCGTGTAGGCCGCGGCGGCCAAGAGGATCAGCCAATGTTTCGGACCAAACGAGAGGGCGCGGGGCAGCCAGCGGCGACCGAACGCGGTGACGGCGATGACGATGAGCGCCGTCAGGAGGGCGCTGAGAGGAAACCGGTCGGCGACCGTCCCCAGCGCGATGCCGATCCCCATGGCCAGGGCGAACGGAATAAGCGGTCGGCGGACCCTGGTGTCCGCCGAGATCTGAACGTCGGGTCGGGGTGAACTCGCGTCGGGAGGACGCGAGCGCGGGTCTGTCAGCGGTCGTGACAGATGAAGCAGAGATCCTGGGCGGGCGCGCGCAGGAACGGCGCGCTCGCGTTATCGTGCGGGTCGTGGCAGCTGTCGCACTGGACCATGCCCTGCGAGGTGCGGACCAATCGCGCGCCGGAACTCGTCTGGTCCGCCGCCGGCAACGTGAGGCGGGTCGATGTCGGCCCGGTGGGCAACACCAACGCGCCGTCGCGCAGATCAGGAATCGACCAATACCGATACACGTTGACTGTGGGCCGCTCCGGCACGAACTGGCCGTTGGCGCGACGCGGGTACACCACGTTATTGGGGTGGTCGAACGATTTGGCGCCGCGCGCGACGGTCTGGTGGATTTCCCCGCCCAGCACGCCGTCGTGACACCCCAAACAGGCGTTCGACGCGTCGGTCGATCGAACCGCCGAGACCGTATAGGCTGCGGCCTCGCGTTGCCACAGGGGTGGGGGCAACGCGTCCCCTGCCGGGGCGATCTCGTTCTCGGCTGGCGGCGCGGCGTCCGGAGTCATCGGCGCCGGCTCGTCGGCGTGACACCCGGTGCAGACCCGACGGCCGACGGGAAACTCGGAACGCGCGAAGAAGTTGTGGGGGCTGTTGAGCACCGCGTCGTACGCGTCAGCGGCCGCGGACGGACCGGGCCACGTTACGGCGAGGAGCAACGCGACGGTCAGCAGCGTGGTCATGCGGCTCCGGTTGCGGGAGGAGCGCCCAAGAGGGTTCGGAGGCTGTCCGCGAGTTCCTCGGCCACCGACGAAATCGTGTGGAAGTCCTCGCCTTCGAGCATCACGCGCAGCAACGGTTCGGTGCCCGAGTAGCGGATCAACACGCGGCCTTGCGGACCGATGCGGCGCTCAAAGTCCGACAGCAGCGTCGTGTAGCCGGGGAACGCGTTCAAATCACGGCGTTCCGCGACCCGCACGTTGACCAGCACTTGCGGGCACACGGTCATACATGCGGCCAATTCAGACAGACATTTGCCCGTGCGTTCCATCGTGGCCAGGACCTGAAGCGCGGTGATCAGGCCGTCGCCCGTGGTGTTGTAGTCGAGAAAGATGACGTGTCCGGACTGCTCGCCGCCGAAGACGTACCCGTCTTTGAGCATACGCTCCAACACGTATCGATCGCCGACCGCGGTGCGAACGAGCGAGATCCCGGCCGGTCGCAACGCCAGCTCCAAGCCTAGATTGCTCATCACGGTGGCGACCACGGTGTGCCCGGCCAAGCGACCCGCGCGTTCCAACTCCAGCGCGCACGACGCGAGGATCTGGTCCCCGTGGACCATCTTGCCTTGTTCGTCGCAGAACACCACGCGATCCGCGTCGCCGTCGTGCGCGATGCCGATGTTGGCCTGGTGCGCGACTACCGCTTTCTGGAGCGTTTCCGGGTACAGCGCGCCGCAATGCTGGTTGATGTTGGTCCCGTTCGGGCGGTCCGCGATGGTGATAACCTCCGCGCCCAATTCCCGCAACACGGTCGGCGAGACCTTGTACGCCGCGCCGTTGGCCGTGTCTACCACGACCTTGAGGCCGTCGAACTGCACGCCCTTGGGCAACGTGTTCTTCACGAATTCGATATACCGGCCGTCCGCGTCGTCCACGCGGAACGCCTTGCCGATCTCCCGGGCGGTCGGGCGTTCGTGTTCGATCGCGCCGGAGAACACCAGGTTCTCAATCTCCTGTTCAACGCCGTCCGGCAGTTTCAGACCGTCGTGCGAAAAAAACTTGATGCCGTTGTCCTCGAACGGGTTGTGTGACGCGGAAATCACCACCCCCGCGTCCGCGCGCAGGCTCTTGGTCAAAAACGCGATGGCCGGGGTGGGCATCGGACCCACGAGGAGCACGTCCACCCCCATGGAGCACACGCCCGCGGTCAACGCGCTCTCGATCATGTACCCGGACAAACGGGTGTCCTTGCCGATGACGAAGCGGTGGTGGCCGGTGTGGTGCTTTTTGAAGAGATACGCCGCAGCCCGCCCCAATTTCATGGCGGTTTCGGCGGTGACGGGCTCGATATTGGCGGTGCCACGGACCCCATCGGTGCCGAATAATCTGCGTTCTACGGCGAGCTTGGACACAATGGGTTGATCTTAGCAGGCGCTTGGCGCCTTTTCAACCGATCGTCGTCGCAGTCCGGCCGTCAGGGCGCATCGCAACAGTCCGCGCCGAGCAAGGCGGCGCCGGCGAGGGTGAGGCCGACGCCGAGCCACTCGCGGCCCGACAACCTCTCGCTGAGATGATGCCGCGCGATCAAAATGGTCACCAACGGATACGCGGACGCAATGGGCGCCGCGACCACGGCCGGCGCGTCTCGCAACGCGACCCCGTACGCAAAGAAAGCCGTCAGGTCGAGCAACGCGGCGGGGACCACAAGGTTCCACCCGCCGGCGAACGGCGTATCGCGGGCCGGGACACCGGGCGCGGCGGGCGTGTGTTGGACGATCGCGCGGCGCGCGAGCCACCACCCGGCGAGCAGCGCCAGAATTTCCAGACGTAGGACGGCGATGGGAGCGAACGCGCCGACATGCCGGATTGCGGGCAAGAGCAGTGCGGTTCCGGACCCCCACGCCACCAGGGTCACGATCCCGGCCTTAACACCGTTTCGCCGGCCCTCCGCGGCCAGCGATCCGATGGCCGCGGGATCGGCGGTGAGAACCACAACGCCCAACAACGCCAGCGCCGCGGCGCCGAAACGAACGCCGGAGATCACTTCGCCGAACAGCATCATGCCCGCAAGCGCCGGGATCAAAGCGCCAGCGCTGCTGATCGGGCTCACGAGGGAGATGACGCCCACCCGCAGCCCATAGAAAAAGCTTACATACCCGACCAGAAAACATGCGGCCGCCGCGCTGATCCACACGAGGTCGGCGGCGCCGGGCAGCGGGGGGCGCAGGATCACCCACGAGAGGATCAGGACCGGCGCGCCCACCAGTTGGACGCGCAGTAGCGCAACGACCTCGCCGACCTGGCGCGTAATCCGCGCAGCCAGATAATCCGCCACGCCCCAGGTCACGCACGTGACCACGGCGCAGGCTATCCCGATTGTGGTGGGTGTGGGCACGAGAGATTTTCGGAGTGGATTGAGGTTCCCGGGAACCGGAGCCTGTTCAGGAGCGCGTCAGCTGCCCCCTTCGGGGACTTCCGACTTTTGAATTTCTGGCGGTAGGTCGCAAGGCGGAACCTGCACCGCGCCAGAGGCGCGGAATGCAATCGTTGCTTCCTCGACAGGTGGCGAAGCCGAAGTGACAACGCTGCAGATGGCCACTCATGGACAGGCTCCCACGTTATCGGGTGATGCCGCAGGCCTTGGCGACCCCATCCCGATACGCCAACCACAGCTCCAGCGACCGCTCCATGGCGTGGAGCACGCGTTGCTGCGTTTCAGGGGTGGTGGCGTGGTCCAACACGATCTTCCACGCGTCGCGCCGGTGCAGCCCTTCGATGGCGCCGTGCGCGCGGGCCAGTTCCAAGTGACGGGGCGGGACTCCGTGGTATTTGACCAACGGGTGTTCCGCGATTTTCCGCTCGATGTTGGGCTCCTCCCGAACCGAGTCGTCGAAGACCGCGCGTTCATGCACGCTCCCCTCCACGAAGATCGTGGTCACCGCCGCGCCCTCGATCCAGGACGCGGCGGCGGTGACTTGGTCGAGCCATCGTCGGTATCCCGCGCTTTCGGGCAGCAGGTGGATCTCCTCGAAGTCCCGCGCGGCAAATTTCAGGCCTTCCATCAGATATAAAAACATTTCCGGGTGGGCCCGGCCGCGCGTGAGCCCGCCGGTTTCCTCTTCGTAAAGATTTTCCGCCAATGCGCGGCGAACCGGCATCGGAGGATTTTTCCCGTGGACGCGCGCCAGGAACACGGGGAAGTCGCGCACGTAGACCACGTATTCTTGCTGAAAGTGAATTTTGAGTTGGTCAACGGTGACGGCTCCGCTGGAAAACGCTTTCCACGCCCAGTGGTCCTTCCGGTCCATCACGCGTAGGAGTTGTTCTTGAAACGTCGGTTGCGCTGCCATAAGACGGGTCCCTCCGGTCGTCGCGCGCGTCGTGCGCCAGCGCATTGTATCATAGACGCGAATTATTTCTCTGCGGGATTCTGTTGACAAACGTTTTCGGGCCATCATACAATTTGCCATGAAAATCGGCCTGTTGTTGACGAGTAGCGACGATTATGAGGACGGCTATCTCGTGGCGAAGCTCTCCGAGGCCTGGTTAAAAGAGGGACACGAGGTCGAATTGTTCTTGATGGGTGATGGCGTGTATCATGCGCAAGCGTTTTCGTCGCCCAAGCGGGCGTACACGGCGTTTCCGACCGTGATGAGTATGGGGGCCAAGGTGTCGGTGTGCGGAGTGACCGCTGAAGCCCGGGGGCTCTCCGAGGCCGACCTGTACCCTGGGACTGAAATTGCCAGCCAGTACGAGTTGTCCCGGATTGTTGACCGAGCTGATCGATTTCTCGCGTTTGGGTCGTAATCACCGGTGAAACACGTCGTGGTCGCTGTTCGGAGCAACCCGCTGACCACGGGACGGGTGCATGAAGCGCTGCGTATGGCGTTGGGCATGACATTGTCCAATCATCGCGTGACCGTGGCGTACACGGGCGACGGCGCGTGCGCGGCGTTGGCGTTACAGAGCGACCGCATTCAGCGTCCGGGCTTGACCGATTCCCTGGAGTTGTTCGATGCGTGTCATATTCGTGAAGTGGTGGAGCGCGACGCATTGCCCGTCCGGTATCGGGGGGGGGTGCGCGCCCGCGTGCAGCCGATCGAGCGCGCGGACCTCACCGCACTTCTGGCCGCGTCCGATGTGGTGATTCCGTGGTGACGGGCGGTCGCGCGCTCCACATCGTGCGCCGCCGCGCCGATGACGTGGCTTGGGCCGTGATCGCGGCGCAGGGCCGCGAATCACCCGTGGACGTGGTGTTGGTGCAGGACGGCGTGTTCGCGGAGCCGCCCGCCGGGACGACGGTCTGGGTCAACGACGAAGACGCGCAGGCCCGCGGGATCACCACCCCGCACCGGCAAGTCGGGTACGACGAGATCGCCGGCATGGTGGTCAATGCCGCGACCGTGACCGTGTGGTAACGATATCGCGAGATCGATTGGTCCACTGAACGTGACACATACCGAGGTCGAATGATGGGGGCGGCATACACGGTTTCGCAAGTGCTCGATTGTAAGGGGCTGAACTGCCCTCTGCCGGTGATCAAAACCAAGAAGGCGCTTGAACAGATGTCCCTCGGGCAAGTGCTCCAAATGATCGCGACTGATCCGGGCTCTAAGCCCGATATGGCGGCGTGGTCCAAGAGCACGGGACACGAAATCCTGGAGACGCGCGAGGAACCCGGCGTGTACACGTTTTTTATCCGCAAGACCAAGTAGGCCGGCGCAACCGTTCGGCTCGTCGTCCGGCGGTTGCCGAGGAGTGAACATGGGATTGACGTCGCAAGAACTCGACCAAGTGGTGGCCGCAAAGGTCAGGGAGTTGGCCGAGCACCGACTCGAGGAACTGGTGCGCGCGCAGGTGAAGGCGGCGCTCGACGCCGAAGCGCGCAAGACCCGACCGAAGCGGATCGCCATTGTGTCGTCCAAGGGCACGCTGGACGCGGCCTACCCTCCGTTGATCTTGGCGACCACCGCGGCCGCGCTCGATATGGAGGTCGGCGTGTTTTTTACGTTTTTCGGGTTGCAGATCGTCAAAAAGGGCGGGGTTGAGAACCTCAAGTTCGTGCCGGTGGCCAACCCGGCGATGCCGATGCCGATACCCAACTTGGTGGGCGCGTTGCCCGGCATGACGGGACTCGCCACATTGATGATGAAGCAGACCATCAAACAAAAACACATTGCCTCGCTGCCGGAACTCATGGACGTCGCCAAGGAGTCTGGCGTGAAATTGTGGCCCTGTCAGATGACGATGGACATGATGAACATCAAGCGCGAGGACTTGATCGACGGCTTGCAGGAGCCGGTCGGCGCGGCCACGTTTTTGGAATTCGCGTCGAGCAGCGATATTTCACTGTTTGTGTAACGCAACGAGTCACGAAACCCGGGAGGAGGCGCGTATGGCGGAGATGTTGGTGGTGTCGTCGAAAATTAAACGGTTGGTCCGTGAAAAAGCGGACTTTAATACATCGGCGGAGACGCTCGACGCGTTGAGTCAGCGCGTTGAAAAAATGTGTCTCGACGCGATCGAACGCGCGCGCGCCGACGGCCGCAAGACGGTGAAGGCGCGCGATATCGTGTAAGCCGCCGCCGGCCGGGTCGGAGGCAATTTGACAACTGTCATGAGGCTTCGTATACTCACAACGGTTCTGTTTCTTCCAGGCGTTAACCCCAATTTACTGTCGCGGTGGCACGGACATCCGAATCAATCCCCAAAGACGCGTTGAAGACCAACGGATTTTGCAGTAGGACGAATTAACCACTACACGAAGCAACGTCATTTCCGACGCCGGAGGCATGATGACGTGGACGCGACGCGGGTCGCGTGCGACATGATGCGGCGCGGCATGACCTTGGGCCCGCAGGAGACCCCATGAATCTAAGCGAACTCAAAGAGAAGACGATCGCCGACCTCAACGAAGTCGCCAAGGATCTCAAGATCGAAGGCGCGAGCAATCTGCGCAAGCAGGAGTTGATCTTCGCCATCCTTCAGGCGCAGGCGGAGAAGAACGGGACCATTTACGGCGAAGGGGTCCTCGAGACGCTCCAGGACGGGTTCGGCTTCCTGCGCTCCCCGGATTACAACTATCTGCCGGGCCCGGACGACATCTATATCTCGCCGTCACAGATCCGCAGGTTTAACCTGCGCACCGGCGACGTGGTGTCGGGCCAAGTCCGTCCGCCCAAAGAAGGCGAACGGTACTTCGCGATGCTCAAAGTGGAGAAGATCAACTTTGAAGATCCGGAAGTGGCGCGCGATAAAATTTTGTTCGACAACCTCACGCCGCTATATCCGATGGAGAAGGTTCGACTCGAAGCCCCGGGCGGCGACGACATTTCCACCCGGGTGATGGAGTTGGTGGCGCCGATCGGGAAAGGCCAGCGCGGATTGATCGTGGCGTCTCCCCGTACCGGGAAGACCGTGTTACTGCAAAACATCGCAAAAGCGGTCATGAAAAATCACCCGGAAATCACGCTGATCGTGCTCCTGATCGACGAACGGCCGGAAGAAGTCACCGATTGGCAGCGACAAGTCAAGGCCGAGGTCGTGAGTTCCACGTTCGATGAGCCCCCGCAACGGCACGCGCAGGTGGCGGAGATGGTCCTGGAGAAGGCCAAGCGGCTGGTCGAGCACCGTCGTGACGTGGTGATCCTGCTCGACAGCATCACGCGTCTGGCGCGTGCCTACAATACAATCGCGCCGCCGAGCGGCAAGGTGCTGTCCGGGGGGTTGGACGCCAACGCGTTGCAGCGGCCCAAACGATTCTTCGGCGCGGCGCGCAACATCGAGAACGGCGGAAGCCTGACCATTATGGCCACGGCCTTGATCGACACTGGAAGCCGGATGGACGACGTGATTTTCGAGGAGTTCAAGGGCACCGGCAATATGGAGTTACACTTGGACCGTAAACTGGCGGACAAGCGTATTTTCCCGGCGATCGACATCAATTTATCCGGCACCCGTAAAGAAGAGTTGTTGGTCGAGCGGGACGATCTGAATAAGATGTGGATCCTCCGCAAGGTGCTCAGCCCACTCAGCACGGTGGAGAGCATGGAGTTCTTGCTCGACAAGATCCGCGGAACCAAGACCAATCGTGAATTCCTGGAATCGATGAACAAATAGCCGGAGCGGTCTCGTTCCGGCGTCGCTTGACTTTCCTTTCGGATTCATTTCTAATCCTCGTGCGTTATCATCCGGTAACGGCGATGACGTACACGATTTCCTCGGTGTTGCGACGACCCGAGGGGCGTGGTCCTCAGAACGAGGATCTGGACCGTGCAACCTGAACACCAAGTAGTGGTCATCGGCGCTGGCGTGTCCGGCCTGGCAACCGCGTATGGCTTGGCGCAATCTGGCTGGCGCGTCACCGTGCTCGAGCAGGCCGCCCGCGTGGGCGGCTGCGTGCACAGCGAACGCACGCCGGACGGGTATCTGGTTGAAAACGGCCCCAACAGCCTGCTCAATCTGAGCCCGGCCGTTGACCGGTTGTGCCGTGAGCTGGGCCTCGAAAACGAACGGCTGTTCCAGCAGGCATTCACCCGCCGCCGGTATCTGGTCAAACACCGCGCGCTGGTTCCAGTGCCCTCGCGGTTGGGTGACGTTCCGCGCTCGCCCTTGTGGGGACCGTGGGCCAAACTGCGCGCGCTGGCCGAACCCCTGATCCCCTCGTCCAAGTCGCGGTCGGATGAAAGCGTGGCCGCGTTTGTTCGGCGCCGATTCGGCGCGGAGATGGTGGACTACGGCGTGGAACCGTTCGTGGCCGGAATCTTCGGCGGGAACCCCGATGATTTGTCCATGTCCAGTAGCTTTCCCCAACTCGTAGCCCTGGAGCGCGAATACGGGAGCGTGGTGTGGGGCATGCTGCGCACGAGAATGAAACAAGGCCGCGCGCGGCGTCCGCTCCAGGTCTTTTCGTTCCGCGGCGGGGTGGGGCGCTTGCCGGAGGCGTTACGCGCCGCTCTGGGCGAGCGGGTGGTCACCGGCGCGAGGGTGCTGGGCGTGCGCCGAGAGGTCCGCGACGGCATTGCGCGATTTCTCGCGCGGGTGGATGTCGGCGGCCAGCCGCGCGAACTGGTCGCGGATCGTCTTGTGATCGCCACGCCCGCGGACGTCGCGGCCAAACTCACGACCGACCTCTCCCCGTTATTGGCGGATCAGCTCGAACAAATCCCGTATGCGCCGGTCGGCTTGGTGCACCTGGGCGTACGTCGCGACGCCTGCCCCCGGTTGCCGGAAGGCTCCGGTTGTTTGGTGCCGAAACGCGAGGAACTGCCGATCCTGGGATCGCTGTGGAGCTCGAACGTGTATCCGGATCGCGCGCCACAAGGCCGAGTGTTGCTCACCAACTATCTCGGCGGCATGCGTGATCACGACGTGCTGAAGTGGACCGACGAGGAACTGGTGGGGCGGACGGTCGAGGCGCTACGCGGCCTCGTGGGGCTCGCGGGGCGGCCGGAATTCGCCCGCGTCGTCCGTCACCCGCGTGCGATCCCGCAGTATCTCATCGGTCACGCCGCGCGCGTGGCCGCCATCGACCGTCTCCTGACCCCGCTCCCCGGACTCTACCTGGCGGGCAACTACCTGCGCGGCGTTTCGGTCCGAGACTGTCTGACCCACGGACTCCAGCTTGCCGACCGGATCGCGCGCGAGGTCGGCCACCCAGCGCCCGGTTCCCCTGTCGCTCTTCCCGGAACCGAAACAGTGGCCACGGTGTCGGGCTGATCGGTTCACACGGGTTCTCGTACCTTAAGTCGTTCCGACAACACCCGACAACAATCGGCAATCGCTTCCACGCTGGCCGTTTGTTGAATCCGTGCCGTGGTCTCGCGTCGTTCGATGGCTCGGCGGAGGATGCCAAGATCGACGCCAGCGTCCTCCGTTCGACATCCGAGGCGCTTAGGTGGCGCGGTGTCGCGAATGACGTCGCCATCTCCGATTCGCGGCTGCCGATCAGCGGCTGCTTGACTTTAAGCCATGCCCCGTGCTAAAAAATTCAGCTTATTTCACTGGATTGCGCTGGGGAGGCCTTATGTACGCGGTGATTGAAACGGGCGGCAAGCAATACCGGGTGGCGCCGGGTGAGCTGGTTCAGATCGAGCGGTTGGATCAACCGGTTGGCGCCACGGTGGAATTTGATCGTGTATTGGCCGTCGAGGGCGGCCAGGGGCTGGTGCTCGGGGCGCCGGTGGTGGAGCGCGCGCGTGTGGCCGCGGAGGTGGTGGCGCAGACTCGCGGGCGCAAGGTGATCGCTTTTAAAAAGAAACGGCGCAAGAATCACCGCAAGACTAGGGGCCATCGCCAGGAACTGACGACCATTAAAATTACGCAGATCGCCGCGGCATAACGGGCGACACGAGGACGTATGGCGCATAAAAAAGGGCAGGGATCGACTCAAAACGGGCGCGACAGCAACGCCCAACGGTTGGGCGTCAAGCGGTACGGCGGCCAAGTCGTGACGGCGGGCTCCATCTTGGTTCGCCAGCGCGGAACCAAGTTCCACCCCGGATTCAACGTGGGTCGCGGCGGGGACGACACGTTGTTCGCCAAGATCGCCGGCGTGGTCACCTTTGAAGGAAAAGGCACCGATCGCAAACGCGTGAGCGTCTACCCCGTCTCCGCGTAACCCCTTGGCTACACGGGGCCGGCGCGCCCCGTCGAAATTGGTCGGCGATTCGCGCCTCTGCCTGGTATGTTCGTCGACTATCTCTCCATTCACGTCAAGGCCGGTGACGGCGGAAACGGATGCGTCAGCTTCCGTCGCGAAGCCTTTGTCCCCCGCGGCGGCCCCAACGGCGGCGACGGCGGCCACGGCGGCAGCGTCATTCTCCGGGCCGACCCCCAACTTCATACCTTATTAGATCTTCGCTATCGCAGGCTGTACGCGGCGCAACGAGGAGAACACGGCCGCGGGAAGGACCAGAGCGGAAAACGCGGCGAAGATCTGATCATCCGCGTGCCGGTCGGCACGATCGTGCGCGACGCGTCCCAGGGCGAGGTGTTGGCTGATTTGATCGCGGCCGATCAGGAACTCGTGGTCGCCCGTGGCGGACGCGGCGGACGCGGCAACCAGCACTTCGCCACGCCCACGCGTCAGGCCCCCACGTTTGCCGAGCCCGGCGGGGCGGGCGAGGAGCGCAGCCTGACGCTGGAGTTGAAATTGCTCGCGGACGTCGGTTTGGTGGGGTTGCCGAACGCGGGCAAATCCACCTTGTTGTCCACGATCTCGGCCGCGCGGCCCAAGATCGCGGCGTACCCGTTCACGACGTTGGAACCCGCGCTCGGGGTGGTCACGTGGGCCGAAGGCCGGAGTTTTGTCGCGGCGGATATTCCGGGGCTGATCGAAGGCGCGCACGAAGGCAAGGGGTTGGGCATTCAATTTCTCCGTCACGTCGAGCGCACGGCTTTTTTGTTGCATCTGGTGGACGTGTCGGATGCGGCGGGCGGACGGCCGGTCGAGGACATGGAGTCCGTGCGGCGAGAGTTGGCGCTGACCAGCCCTGAACTCGCGGCCAAACCGTTCGTGGTGGTGGCGACCAAACTGGACGCGGCCGGCAGCGGCGCGGTGGATGTCCTGCGCGAGTACTGCGGCAGGCGCGGTTGGCCGTATTTTGAAGTCTCCGCTGCCACGGGGCAAGGGATCGACGCGTTGTTGCGGGCGGTGGGCTCCCGTGTGTCCCGCGCGGAACAGTCGGCATCGGCGGTGAACGCGCCCGACGCGGCCATATCTTCGGACACGCGGTGACGGGTCCATTCCAAAGACAGTCCGTGTTGAGCCGCGCTCGGCGCGTGGTGATCAAGGTCGGCAGCAGCGTCCTGGCGTCGCACGCGCGCGGGATCAACGTCCGACGGATCGGCGCGCTCGCGCGCGAATGCGCCGCGCTCGCGGCCGACGGCTACCAACTGGCGATGGTGTCGTCCGGCGCGATCGCCTCCGGCCTGGCGCCGCTGGGACTGACCGAACGTCCCAAGAGTTTGCCGCTCAAACAGGCCGCGGCCGCGGTCGGACAGAGCCGCTTGATGTGGGCGTATGAACGGGCCTTCGCGCGCCACAAACGGCACGTGGCGCAGGTTCTGTTGACCGGCGATGACCTCTCGCGGCGCACGCGATTTCTCAACGCGCGCCATACCATGCTGACGTTGTTGGGCCTCGGCGTGGTCCCGATCATCAACGAAAACGACACGGTCTCGGTGGATGAAATTAAGTTCGGGGACAACGATGCGTTGGCGAGCTTGGTGGTCGGGTTGATCGACGCGCATCTCTTGGTCATCCTGTCCGATGTGGACGGCTTGTACACCGGGGATCCGCACCGCGATCCCGCGGCCGCGCGGTTGGTCAACGTGGAGCGGGTGACGCCCGAGGTGGAGCGCGCTGCGGGCGGGTCGAGCCGCAGCGAGGGGACCGGGGGGATGGTGACCAAACTCGCGGCGGCCAAACGCGCGGCCGCGTGCGGAGCCGCAACCATCATCGTCAGCGGTCATCGCACCGGGGAGTTAAACCGTGCGCTGCGGGGCGAACCGGTGGGCACGATGTTTTTCCCGCGCGCCCGGGGCTTAAATAGCCGGCAACGCTGGATCGCGCATGCGGTGCGGGTCTCCGGCCAGGTGTGGCTGGACGCGGGCGCGGTGCGGGCGGTGGTGGATTCCGGGAAAAGCCTGTTGCCCTCCGGCGTGACCAAGGTGTCGGGGGAATTCGCCGCGGGCGACGCGGTGGCGTGTCTGGATTCCGCCGGCCGAGTGGTGGCGCGTGGGCTGGTCAACTACTCGTCCTCGGACGTGGCGAAGATTTGCGGCCTCAAAACGTCCGAGATTGCAAAACGATTGGGATACAAATATTATGACGAGGTCATCCATTGCGACAATCTCGTGGTCCTGGATGATTCCCGCGAGGATTGAGATGGACGAGTTGGTCGCGCATATCACGGAGAAGGCTCGGGCGGCTAAACGCGCGGCCGCCGCGCTCGTGGTGCTCTCCAGCGACGTGAAGAATCGCGCGCTGCGCGGCATGGCCGACGCCCTCGTTGCCCACCGCGCGGAGATCCTGGACGCCAACGGCCGCGACGTGGAGACCGCGCGCGGCGAGGGTCGTCCCCAGGCCTTCGTGGACCGTCTGAGCCTCACTCCGCAACGCATCGACGACATGGCCCGGGGCGTGCGCGAGGTGGCGGACCTGCCTGATCCGGTCGGCGCGATTTCGTCCCTGGTGGTGCGGCCCAACGGGATGCAGGTGGGGCGGATGCGCGTGCCGCTGGGTGTGATCGGGATCATCTACGAATCCCGTCCCAATGTGACCGCGGATTCCGCGGCGTTGTGCCTGAAGTCCGGCAACGCCGTGTTGTTGCGGGGGGGCTCCGAGTCACTTCAGTCCAACCGGACGATCGCGCGATTGTTGACCGACGCGGCCGCGAAAGCGGGCGTGCCCGACGGCGCGGTGTCGCTGATCGAGCGGACCGAGCGCGAGGGCGTGCGCGTCATGGCCACACTCGATCAATACGTTGACCTAATCATTCCGCGCGGCGGCGAGGGGTTGATCCGAGCCGTGGCCGGCCAAGCCACGGTGCCGGTGATCAAACACGACAAGGGTGTGTGCCATATCTACGTGGACGCGCCCGTGGACCTCGCCATGGCCGAGGCCGTGTGCCTGAACGCCAAGGCGCAACGTCCCGGGACCTGCAACGCGCTGGAAACGCTGTTGGTCCACCACGCCCATGCGGGATCGTGGCTGCCCGCGTTCGTCGAGCGGTTGCGCCGCGCGGGCGTGGAGGTCCGCGGGTGCCCCCGGACTCTCGCCGCGTCGCCGGGTGCGGTCGCGGCCACGGAGGAGGATTGGTCCGCGGAGTATTTGGATCTGATCTTGGCGGTCAAAGTCGTCGACGGGATGGACGACGCCATGGCTCACATCGCGCGCTACGGGTCTCAACACACCGAGGCGATCTTGACCGCCGACTATAGCCGCGCCCAGCGGTTCCTGCGCGAAGTGGACGCCGCGGCGGTGTTGATCAACGCCTCTACGCGGTTACACGACGGGTACCAGTTCGGGCTCGGCGCGGAAATCGGCATCTCGACGTCGCGCCTGCACGCGCGGGGCGCGATGGGGCTGGAAGAACTCACCTGCGCGAAGTTCGTCGTGTTCGGTTCCGGCCAGATCAGAACCTAAGCGTGTCGACGCGTCGTGCCCCACCGAGAATCGGGGTATTCGGGGGCACCTTCAACCCCATCCATGTGTGCCACCTACGGATCGCGGCTCGCGTGCGCGAGCTGGCGGGATTGGACCGCGTCATCTTCGTGCCCGCCGCGATCCCGCCGCATAAAGCCGGGGACCTGGCGCCGGCCGCTCACCGATTCGAGATGGTCAAGCTGGCGGTGGCCGGTTGGCCGAGGTTTGGAGTTGATGACCTCGAACTGACCCGCGAAGGACCGTCGTATTCGGCCGACACCATGGAGGTTTTTCGCCGCCGCTACCCGGACGCGGATCTCTCGTTCCTGCTGGGGATCGAGATGTTTCGGACGTTATCCGCTTGGCGCGATCCGCACCGGTTGGTGGCGGCCTGCCGGTTGCTCGTGATCGGACGACAAGGGACGCCGTTCGCGGGCTTAGTCGGTCTGCCGTGGATGGCCGAGACCCCGCGCGAGGCATTGGAACGATTGGATGCCCAGGCCGGCGAGGCGGTCTTGGATCTGTCGCCGCACGCTCCGGTGTGCCTGATTCGGCCCATCCCGTGCGACGCGTCGTCCACCCAGATCCGTCGCGACCTCGCGGCCGGGCGGTCCGTGAAAAAAGTCTTGCCCGCTCCGGTACAGTCTTATATACTCCAAAATAGGCTGTACGGAGTTCGCGAAACGAACGAACTCTCCAATCGCGTTGCTGGGAGCCCGCACGACTCTGACGGATAAAACCATCGCGATCCTCGCCGGCGTGGTCGCCCGCGACAAACTTGCGGACGACGTGATGGTGCTTGACGTGGCGGCGTTGACCACGGTGACCAGTTATTTGGTGATCGCGTCGGGCGATTCCGTTCGGCAGGTCAAGGCGATCGCCGAGGCCGTGGACGAGGCGCTCGACACCGAAGGCGCGCGACTACTGCGCAGCGAAGGACTGGAGCACGGCCGGTGGGTGCTCTTGGATTATGGGGGCCTCGTGGTCCACGTGTTTCATCGGGAGGCGCGAGAGTTCTATCGGATCGAGCGGCTGTGGGCCGACGCGCCGTTGATCGACTTGCCGGTATCGCGTCCGGATTCCCGTTCGGCCCGCTCGCCGTCATCCCGCGACCGCCAACGTCTCATCACTCCCTCTGAGCCGGGGTAACCCTGCATGCGTTTTTTCGTCACGATCGTCATGGTGTTGCTCGGGGTTCTGGCGTATCTGACCCACTTGAATCCCACGCCAGTGAGTTTTCGGATTTCGGAGGCCCGTTCAACCGAGGTCGCCCTATCCGTGCTCGTGTTGGGTGCGATCGCATTCGGCGGGGCGCTGGTGTTGTCCACGCTCGGGATGCGCGAAGTGAGGCGCTGGTGGACCAACTGGCGGGTGGGCCGCCAGCGCCAGGTGGCGGGCAAGGTGCAGGAGCACTTGACGGCCGCGCACCACGCGTGGTTCTCCGGGCGCACTAAGGAAGCGGTATCGCACCTTGGTCGGGTGCTGGACATTAATCCCCATCACGTGCCGGCGTTGGTGCAACTGGGGACCATCAAAAATCGGACCGGGAGTCTTGACGACGCGATCCGGTTCCTTCGTCGTGCCCGCGCGGGAGACGAACAGAATTTCGAAGTCGTGATGACGTTGGGCGAAACGTTGGAAACCGCGAACCGTTCCGACGACGCGATCGCGCTCTACCGCGAGGCGCTCAAGGACGATGAGGGGAATCCGGCGGTGACGGCGCGGCTGCGCGACCTGTATATGAAACTGGAGCGGTGGGAAGACGCGCACGGCCTGCAAGAACGGATCGTGGGCGCGGCCAAGGCACCCGCCGAGGCGGCCGACGCGAAACGCATCTTGTGCGGGATCAAGTACGAACTCGGACGGATGTGGACGGCCAAGGGAGATCGCGATCGTGCGCGGCGGGCGTTTCGGGGCGCCGTCAAACTTGACCAACGCTTCGTGCCCGCGTACGTGGGGTGGGGCGAGTTGATCGTGCAGGAGGGCCGTCCCCGCGACGCGGTGGCCTTGTACGAAAAGGCCTACGCCGCGGTGCCGGACATCATTCTCTTGCACCGGCTAGAGGATCTGTACATCGATATGGGCGAACCCGAACAAATTCTTCGGTGTTACCACGACGCGGTCCGCAAGGACCCCGACAACCACGCCCTTCGGTTCTACCTCGGCAAAGTCTATTACCGTCTCGAAATGCTCGACGAGGCGCAGGATGTATTGGCGGGCATCGACGCGAGCGACGAGCACTTTCCGGATCTGCACCGGCTCCTTGGAAACCTGGCGCAACGTCAGGGCCACGACGCCGCCGCGATCGAGGAGTTCAAGCGGGCGTTGGGCCTGAAAAAACGGGTGATCGTGTCGTACTACTGCCCCGTGTGCGATTACCACAGCACGAAGTACTTGGGTCGGTGCGCGCGCTGCAAGGCCTGGAATACCATGTCCGCGTTGCCGATCGTGATCAAACGAAAGCCGGAGGGGGAGGTCGTCCGCGTCTCGTGGTAACCCAGGCGAGTCACCCCGCGCCGCGTCCGGTCATGCTCATTATTCTGGACGGATGGGGCGTTCGCCGTGAACGCGAAGGCAACGCGATCGCGCTCGCGGGCGCGCCGTTCTACCACGGACTCTTGCGCGATTACGCGTCGCTCGAACTCACTTCCTCCGGGGAGTCGGTGGGGCTGCCCGACGAACAGATGGGCAACTCCGAGGTCGGCCACCTCAATTTAGGGGCCGGCCGCGTGGTGTACCAGGATTTCACGCGCATCAACCGCAGCGTGACCGACGGCTCGTTCGCGGACAATCCGGTGTTGTGCGGTGCGGTGGACGCGGCGCGAACTCCCGGCGCCACCCTGCATCTGCTTGGGTTACTGTCCGACGGCGGCGTGCACAGCCATATGGATCATCTGTTCGCGGTGCTGGCGATGGCCAAGCGTCGGGGGGCGTCGCGCGTCGCGGTGCATGCGTTTTTGGACGGACGCGACACGCCGCCGCAGAGCGCGCTGGGATATCTCCGGGCGCTCGAAGCCCGCATGGCCGCGGAAGGCGTGGGGCGTCTGGCCACGGTGTCCGGGAGGTATTACCCGATGGACCGCGACAAGCGATGGGACCGCGTGCGCAAGGCGTACGACGCGATGGTGTCCGGCATCGGCGTGACGGCCAAGGAAGCGGTGGGCGCGGTGGAGCAGAGTTATCGCCAAGGCGTCACGGACGAGTTCGTCGCCCCGATCGTCATCTGCGAAGAGGGGCGTCCGGTGGGGCTGATGTGCGACGGGGACAGCGCGATCTTTTTTAACTTCCGGGCGGATCGCGCGCGGCAGTTGACCGCGGCGCTGACCCAGGAGTCGTTCGACGGGTTTGCGCGCGCGCGCCGCGTTCGGTGGGCCGGTTTCGCCGCCATGACCCGATACGACGAACGATTGGCCGTGCCCGCGGCGTTCGAACCGGTGGCGCTTACGCGCATTTTTGCCGACGTGTTGAGCGGGTTGGGGCGGAAACAATTGCGGATCGCGGAGACCGAGAAATACGCGCACGTGACGTATTTTTTCAACGGCGGGGTGGAAACCGTGTACCCGGGAGAAGAGCGGGTGCTCATCCCGTCGCCGCGCGAAGTCGCTACCTACGACGAGAAACCCGCCATGTCGGCGCCCGAGGTGACCGACACGGTCGTCGCCAAAGTCGCCTCCGGCGCGTATGACTTTATTTTGATCAACTACGCCAACCCCGACATGGTGGGCCACACCGGAAAACTGGACTCCGCGATCGAGGCGGTCAAGGTGATCGACCGCTGCCTCGAACGGGTGGTGACCGCGGTGTTGGCGCGCGGGGGTGCCGTGGTGCTGACCGCGGATCACGGGAATTTGGAACAGATGTTCGATGAGGCGGGCGGACCGCATACCGCGCACACCACCAATCCCGTGCCCTGTATTTTGATCGACCGCCGCCTCCGGCTGGACGCGGCGAACCGTCCGGCCGTGGCTTCCCACGGCATCTTCGCCGACGTGGCGCCCACGCTGCTCGCGCTCATGGGGATCCCGCAGCCGGCGGAGATGACTGGCCGGCCGCTGGTTCAGTTTGGTCGGTCGTAACCTCCTCTGAAAACATCTTGAGCGTGGTTCGACGAGCCCACCACGAACGGATTAAGCGTCGTTATTTCAATGTCACTTCCGTTCGTCCTGAGCCCGTCGAAGGACCACCACGGGGTTTTCCAGGACCCTCCCGATGATCCCCATCCGCGACGAAAACCCCACGACCATTACGCCGATCGTGACCGTGACGCTGATCACGGTCAATGTCGCGGTCTTTCTCTATCAACTGTCGCTCGGAGCGCAGGGAGAAGGGTTTGTCGCCATGTTCGGCGCCGTGCCGGCGGCCATGTTCGGCGGGGACGCGTTTTCCCCGATCCCGCCGTCGGCGACCCTCCTGACCGCGATGTTCCTTCACGGCGGGCTGATGCACATCGGCGGGAACATGTTGTATCTGTGGATTTTCGGGAACAACATCGAAGACGCGATGGGGCATGGCCGGTTTGTCGTGTTTTATGTCCTCTGCGGCGTGGTGGCGGCCTACGCCCACGCCGTGACCGCGCCCGGCTCCACGGTGCCGATGATCGGGGCGAGCGGAGCTATCTCCGGGGTGTTGGGCGCCTATCTCCTCTTGTTTCCGCGGGCCCGGGTGCTCACGTGGATTCCGTTGGGCGTGTTCTCGCGGATGGAGTACATTCCCGCGGCATGGCTGCTCGGGTTCTGGATCGCGCTCCAGTTTCTCAATGGGACGATGAGTCTTGGGCGAGCCGGAGGCGGGGTCGCGTGGTTCGCCCATGTCGGCGGTTTTGTCACGGGCCTGGTGGTGGTGAAGCTGTTCATTCGGCGCACGCCGCGGTCCGACCGACCGCGTTCCCGGTCGTTTTCTTGACAACTTTGCCAATGTTCTCTGATAATTATGCAGCGTAGCGGACTGAAATACGCGAGGCGTTGATTCCGGGATGAGTCGGCGCCGCCGGGCGGTCCTTCCAGGGGGCGTTCCAGCACATGGCATGGTGGCATACACGGCTGTTTTTAGGGGTTCACTTCGCGTTCCTGACCCTGGGGGCTTACTGCATCGCCGACGCGGTGAATGTCGGCATCGCACGCACGCTTGAAGCCTCGATCCGTCCCGAAGCCGCCCTTCCCAAGGCAATCGGGAACCGAGGCGTGTCCGCGCCCACGCGCCCGTCGTACCAACGTATTCTGGAAGGCGATCTCTTTCATCCGGCGCTGCGCGGTCAACCGATCCTGCAGCCCGAGACCGCCACGCCGGTGGTGGTGACGCCCTTGGATGTCCCCCTGACCTTGGTGGGAACGGGCATGGGAGACGGGGCCGGATCGTACGCCATCTTCGAGGATAAGGTGACGCGCGAACAACAGGTCTACCGTCTGCGCGACATGGTCAGGGACGGCGCCATCCTCGCGAAGATCGAGCGCAATCAGGCCGTGTTGCGGCTGGGGACTCAGGAGCAGACGTTGTCGATTTATACCGACGGCACGCAAGACGTGGCGCCGCCGGGGCCGGGGGCCGCGTCTCCGTCTCGTCCCACGTTCGATCCCGCGTCCGCGACCGCGGGCATTCGGCAGGTGCAGCCGAATCAGTGGGTGCTGGATAAACAAGAGGTCAACGCCGCATTGGGGAATCTTTCGCAACTGTTGACCAAAGCCCGGGTCATTCCCAATTTCTCGGACGGCAAGCCCGACGGATTCAAGATTTTCTCGATCGCGCCCGATAGTTTGTACGCGAAGATCGGACTGCAAAACGGCGACGTGTTGCAGCAGATCAACGGGGTGGAGATCAAAGATCCGGAGAATTTCATGCGGGTGTTTCAACAACTCAAGGACGAGACCCGCATCGCGCTGGATTTCGTGCGCAATAACCGACGCGAGAGTTTTAGTTATGAAATTCGCTGACCGGTCGCCGCGGAGTACCCGCGGAGCGTTGTCCCAACGGGCGGTCTGTTGCGCGGCATGACGCGACGGGGCTCGCGCCCGCTTCATCGGTTCCTGTCAACACGTTTCCGAACGCTGGGCGTGCGCCTTGCGCAGGGCGGCATGGTCGCCGCGATGTTGTGGGCGCCCGCGCTGGTCGCGGCGCAAGATCCCGTCCCGGTTGCCGCGCCGGAGGCCAAGTCCGCCGCGCCGGGTTCCAAAATCTCGCTCGATTTTAAAGACGTGGACCTTCCCGTATTGGTCAAGTTTTTCTCGGAATTGACCCAAAAGAATTTCGTGATCGATGAGAAGGTCAAAGGCAAGGTCACGATTTTTTCTCCGTCCAAACTCTCGGTGGATGACGCGTACCGCGTCTTTCTCTCGGTGCTCGAACTCAAGGGATTTTCCGCGGTGCCGTCCGGGGAGGTGACCCAGATTCTCCCCGTGGCGGAAGTGCCGTCTGATCGGGTGGTGGAAGTGTATCCGTTGGCCCATGCCAACGCGGAAGAGCTGGTCAAGGTGCTCAACGTGGTGGTGGCGCGTCCGGCGCAAGCCGGTCCTGCCCGGCCCGGGTTACGGTCGGCCGGAGACTTTGAGGGCGCAATCCAAGTCTTGGCCGATAAACCCACCAACTCGTTGATCGTGACCGGCACCGGGCGCGACTTGGGGATTCTCAAGGACATCGTGCGCAAGTTGGACACCGCGCGGCGGCAGGTGTACGTGGAAGCGGTCATCATGGAGGTCTCGGTCGCGCGGCTGAAGGAACTCGGGGCCGACGTGACCACGTTGTTCGGCACGCAAACGCCGGCTCGAAATCTGACGGCCGTGGCTGGGCTCAACGAAGCGCCGCCCACGTTCGCGGAGATCCCCAACATTGACTTTACCGACGTGAGCGCGTTCAACGTTCGGGCGGTCCTCCGCGCGCTCCAGAGTCGAGACGACGTCAACATCCTGTCCACGCCGCAAATCCTGACCAGCGACAACCAAAAAGCCGAGATCGTGGTGGGCGAGAATCGTCCGTTTCCAACCGGGCAGAGCCAAACCTCCGGCGGGAACACCATCACGACCATCGAGCGTCGCGACGTGGGGATCACGCTGCGGCTGACCCCCCAAATTCTTGAGAGCAACCAGGTGAAGTTGGACGTGTTTCAGGAAATTTCGAGCGTGTCCAGCGAGTCCCAGACCGCCGGAACCGTTGCGTTGGGCGTGGTGACCAACAAGCGGTCCGCCACCACGTCGGTGCTGGTGGGCGACGGACAGACCGCCGTGATCGGCGGCCTGATTCGCGACAACGAAATTACGGGCGAACGCAAAATCCCATTGTTGGGGGACATCCCGGTCCTGGGCTGGCTCTTCAAGTTTCGCAGCAAGCGGACCGAGAAAACGAATCTCCTGATCTTTCTCACGCCGACGATCGTGAAGAGCCCGACCGAAATGGCGGAACTCCGGGAGGTCAAGAGCCATAGAATGGGGCGCTTTTTGGAAGCGCTGAACATCACCAAGAGCGACATCCAACGCGCCTTGTTGGATGGCGTCAACCCCCCGGACCCCAAACCGTAGTCCATCATGAAACCGGCCGACACCGTCGGAACGCCGGATAACGCGTCCGGTTCCGCGCGCGCGTCAACCGGACCTGGCGCGGCGTCGGGGCGGCTGTCCGACATCTTGGCCGCCAAGTTCGGCGTGACGCCCGCGCAGGTGGACGAAGCCCTCGCGGTGCAACGGGACAAGGGCGGGCGCATCGGAGAAATTTTGGTGCGCCTGGGCTACGTCACGGAAGAGGCGGTACTGGAAGCGCTGGCCGAACAACTCGGCGTGCCGTATCTGTCCCACGTGTCCACTGTCGATGTCGATCGCGCACTGCTCGTGAAAGTGCCGATCGCGTTCGCCAAACGGTACGAGATCCTCCCGCTGCGCGAGGTCGGGGGCGTGGTCCGGGTGGCGACTGCGCAGCCGCTGGTGACGGCGCCGCTCGATGACATCCGTCTGTTGTTGGCCAAGCCGGTGAGCACCGTGGTTGCCCCGTCCCGCTCCATTGTCTCGTGCATCAACCAGGCGTACGAACGTTCCGGGGACTCGGCCGAGCAAGTGATTGAAGATCTCGGCGCGGAATCGCTTGACTCCTTGGCCACGGCCTTGCGCGAAGAACCCCGCGACTTGTTGGAGGCGGCGGACGAGGCGCCGATCATCAAGTTGGTCAACTCATTGCTGTTTGAGGCCGCCAAGAAGCGTGCGAGCGACATCCATATCGAACCGTTCGAACGGGACCTGCTCATTCGGTACCGCATCGACGGCGTGTTGTACAACGTGTTGACCCCGCCCAAGCGGCTCCAGGCCAGCATCATCTCGCGCGTCAAGATCATGGGCGGACTCAATATCGCGGAAAAGCGGCTACCGCAAGACGGGCGGATCAGCATCAAAATTGCCGGACGGGACGTGGATATCCGCGTCTCGGCCATTCCCACCGCGCACGGCGAGCGGCTGGTCCTCCGGTTGTTGGACAAGGGGAATCTCCTCCTGCAGTTGACCGAGATCGGGCTCGACGAGCAACGGCTCAAAACATTGAGCCACCTCGTTCGCCTCAGTCACGGCATCGTGCTCGTCACCGGCCCGACCGGGAGTGGGAAGACGACCACGCTCTACGCCGCGCTCAATACCATCAATGCCCCGGAAAAGAACATCATCACCATCGAAGACCCCATCGAATACCAGCTTCGCGGGGTCGGGCAAATGCAGGTCAATCCAAAGATCAACCTCACGTTCGCGGCCGGCCTGCGGTCGATCCTGCGCCAGGACCCGGACGTCATTATGGTCGGCGAAATCCGTGACGGCGAGACCGCGGAGATCGCGATCCACGCGTCGTTGACCGGACACTTGGTCTTCTCCACGCTTCATACCAACGACGCGGCGGGCGCGATCACGCGGTTGCTGGATATGGGGATCGAGCCGTTCCTGGTCGCGTCGTCGCTCGTGGCGATCGTGGCACAGCGCCTGGTGCGCGTCCTGTGCGCGGCCTGCCGCCAACCGTATCACCCCTCGCCGGACGAATTGGCCAAACTCGGCATGAGCGCGGAGCGCGCGTCGGCGACCCCCTGGTTTCGTGCTGGCGGGTGCGCTGAATGCCTGTCGACCGGGTACCGTGGGCGGACCGGGATCTACGAAATTCTGGTCTTGGACGACGAGTTGCGGGCGTTGGTCCTCGCCAAGACCGACGCCAACACCATCAAGGCCCGCGCGATGGAGCACGGGATGCGAACCCTCCGCGAAGACGGCGCGCAGAAAGTCGTGTCCGGAATCACGACCACCGAAGAGGTGCTGCGGGTCACCGCCGAGGACGTCGGATGATGTCCCCGACCGGCGATCGTCGGAACCCGTCCGCCGCCTAAGTGACCGTCGCGCCATGCCCGTCTTTGAATACACCGCATTGACCACGGAAGGCCGAACGGTTTCGGGGGTGATCGACGCCGACAGCCCCAAGGACGCGCGGCAAAAACTCAAACGTTCGGGCGTGTTTCCCGTGGACGTGGCCGCGACCGCGGCGCGCCCCGCGGCCGGTCGTCCGGTGTGGGGCGAACGCGTGTCCGCGGTCGAAACCGCGGTCCTGACGCGGCAGCTCGCCACATTGCTGGCGGCGGGGCTCCCGCTCATCGACGCGTTGACCGCGTTGGGGGAACAGGTCGAGCGCACCGCGGTCAAACGCGTGGTGGCGGCGGTGCGTGAGCGCATTCGCGAGGGAGGCTCCTTTGCCGAAGCCCTCGGGGCCCACCCGTCGGTGTTCTCGACGCTGTACGTCAACATGGTGCGGGTCGGCGAGGCCAGCGGCACATTGGATCGGGTGTTGGCGAGTTTGGCCGACTTTCTCGAACGGCAGGCCAAGGTGCGCAACGCGGTCGTGAGCGCATTAACGTACCCAGTGCTGATGCTGGCGGTGAGCCTGGGAATCCTCGTCTTTCTCGTGGCGTTCGTGGTGCCCAAGGTTACAGCCGTGTTCGCGGATCTTCAGCAGGCGTTGCCGTGGCCCACGCGTATCCTCATCGCGGCCAGCGACGTGGTGCGGGTGGGGTGGTGGGTCTTCGCGCTGGCGGCGGTCGTCGGCGGCATCGCGTTCGCTCGGTACGCCCGCACGCCGCTGGGCCGACGGCGGCTCGACGCGCTGGCGTTGCGACTGCCGATCATGGGTCGGCTGAACCGCCTCATCGCCTTGTCGAGATTCTCCTCGACGTTGAGCACGTTACTGGCCGGTGGCGTGGCGTTGTTGACCGCGCTGGAGATCGTCCGGCACGTGGTGCGTAACGAGGTGATCGCCGAGGCGATCGACTCGGCGCGCGAGCGTATCCGGCAGGGGCAGAGCATCGCCGAGCCGTTGCGCGCCAGCGGGGTCTTTCCTCCCTTGGTCACGCACATGATCGCGGTGGGTGAGCTGAGCGGTGAGCTGGAGACGATGTTGAAGCGGGTCTCGGACACGTACGATCACGAGGTCGAAACCACATTGGGCTCGATCACGTCATTGCTCTCGCCGGTCATGATTCTGGTGATGGGCGGCGTGATTCTGTTCATTGTGTTGGCGATCCTGCTGCCGATTTTTGAAATGAGTCAGATTGTGAGGTGATGCCGTGAGAAGTCCGTCGGGGTGGTTGGTGAGAGGCATGGTTCGCGGGATGAAGCCGGTGATCGCCACGGCCGGGTTCACTCTCATCGAGGTCATGGTGGTGGTGACGATCTTGGCGATTTTAGCGATCCTCGTGGTCCCCAAGATCGTGGGCCGGACCGACGATGCGCGGCGCACCGCGGCGGTGGTGGAGATGAAGAATCTTGAACAGGCGCTGCACCTGTACAAACTCGACAGCGGCGTGTACCCAACCACGGAGCAGGGGTTGGAGGCGTTGGTGACCAAACCCACGTCGAGCCCGGTTCCCGAGCGTTGGCGAACCGGTGGGTATTTGCCGAAGGTGCCCAAGGACCCCTGGAGTCACGCCTACGTGTACTTGTCGCCGGGAACGCATGGGGATTTCGACCTGCTCTCCTATGGCGGGGATGGTGAGCGCGGGGGCGACGGCAAGGACGCGGACTTGGAGAACTGGGACCTGAAGTGACGTTCGATCGACCATCGGATCAGACGCGCCCACGCGAAATCTCCCCCGCCCCCCCGTGTCATCGGGGAGCACCCGGGGATTTCCCGGGTAGGGCCCGCATCGATCAATCGTCCGGTTTTACGCTCATCGAAATCACCATCGTGGTCTTCATTCTCGCGCTCATGGCGATGTTGGTGACGCCGAGCTTGCACCGGTTCGCCGGCGGTGACGCGCGTGCCGCGTCGCGCGAGTTGACGGGCGTGGCGTCCGCGCTGGTGCAGGAGGCGGTGGCGAGACACACGATTCAGCGGCTGTATTACGATTTGGATCAACGCGAATACTGGGTCACCGTGCTCACTCCGGTCGGCGGGGTGTTGGAAGAGAGCGCACCGGTCGGATCGAAGCGGCGCCTGCCGTCCGACGTGCGGTTCGAGGACGTGGTGACGGCTCATCAAGGCCTGATCACGTCCGGCACCGCGTTCACGCAGTTTTTCCCGTCCGGCGCAACCACCCGCACCACGATCCATCTCAAAGACGAGCGTGACGCGCAGTACACCGTATCCATCAACCCGGTCACGGGCCGTGTCGCGGTCACCGATGGGTACGTGGAGGTCGTGGGGACGACGTGAACAAGTCGTCGGCACAGTGCGGGTTGCTGTGCGATCCGCAAGGAAAAGGACTATTACCAGTTGCGCCCTCGACGCAACGTGGATTGCTGCGCCACCCGAAGGGAATGGGGCCATCTGATTCTGCGCCTACGGCGCAGTGCGGGTTTACCTTGCTGGAAATCATGATCGCCTTGGCCATTATTGCGGTGGCGTTCGTGGCCTTGCTGGGGCTGCGCAATAGCGACATCGTGATGCACGACCGGGCGCGGGCCATGATCCAAGCCACGGCCTTGGCGCAGCAGCGTCTGGGCGACACGGTGGTGGGGCCGTTCCCGGAGATCGGGTCAAGCGAAGGTCGTTTTGATGATGACCATGCCGGCTATGCGTGGCGACAAGACGTCGCGGCCACGCCGTTTGATTTCGTGCGCGAGGTGCGGGTCAGCGTGACCTGGGCCCCGGCGCAATCCGAGCGAGTGGACCTAGTCCGCTACGTGTTCCAGAAACCGGCGGGACGGTGACCACGTGCGCGAGCGCGGAGGAATACGAGTATCAGTTGCGCCCTTAGCGCAGTGCGGGTTGCTGCGCGATCCGCGAGGAGCGACACGATCGTCAGTTGCGCCCTCGGCGCATTACGGATTTACTCTCATTGAAGTCGTGGTGGTGATGGGGATTTTGGCCGTGGTGATGACGATCGTGTACGGGGCGTTTGCCCGGAGCATGGACGTGACGCGGGAGACTGCGGAGGTCACGGATCGCGTCCGGCAGGTCCAGGTGATCATGGAGCGTTTGATTGATGAACTGTCGTCCGCGTATTGGTTCCGGGAAGGCATCGTGCCGGGGGCAACGGACCAGACCGCGCGGGGGCGGTTTCTCGGGAGCAAAGATACGGCGTCACCGGAGGAGGAACGACGAGATCAACTGGCATGGACCACGTTCGCGCATCGCCGCTACGTGGGGGATCGCCCGGAGTCCGACGTGGCGGAGGTCACCTACCGGGTTGAGCCGGGTTCGGGAGAAGCCGGCGGCCGATTGGTGCGGGATGAACGGGTGAATCCGCTGGCGGATGGGGGATGGGCGCTGCAGACGGACGAACTGGCCGCGGGCGTGACCACGTTCCGGTTGCGGTACCTGACTCGCGGCGAGTGGGTGGACGAGTGGGACGCATCCCAACGGACGGCGCTTCCGGAAGCGGTGGAGGTCACGGTGGCGCTCGCGGGGTCCGGATCCGCGCCGGCCGAACGCGTTCGCACCACGGTGCCGTTGCCGCTGGCAAGGCAGTAACCCCGGCGACGCCTTGCGGTTCGGTCGGCGAATACCGTGGGGGACCGTTGCCGCGTATGCGCTGTATACGTTGGCGGTGTTCCTCGTGTTTTTGGCGTGGCAATTCCCGGTCGAGGCGCTGCAGGTCCGGCTATTGGCGGAGGTGCAACAGCGGGCCAAGGCCGTGATCACGGTGGACGAGCGCACGTGGCGCTTCCCGGTCGGCGTGTCGTGGCGCGGCGTTCATGCGGCCCAGCGCGATCGGCCCGAGCGGGGCGTGGATCTGGACGCGGTGCGGATTCAGGTCGCGGTGATTCCGTTGCTCAGCCGACGGGTCGAAGCGGACGTGGCCTGGGACGCGTACGGCGGCACCGCCCGCGGCGGCTTCGCGTTGCGGCGCGAGGCGGACGGGATGCGGTCCGCGTTGGATCAGTTCGGGCGCGGATTCGATCTCGCGAAACTTCCCGGACTGCCGAGCGGCTCGTGGCGCGGGACGCTGCAGGTTGACCTGAGCTGTCGGTGGCTCAATGAAGCGTGGTGGCTTGGGGACGGGACGGGGTCGGTGGAGCTTTCGGGGCTCAAGGTTGACGGCATCACGGTGTCGGGGTTCCCGGTCAACGGCATCGAGTTCGACACGGTGACCGGGCAACTCACGCTCAAGGGAGGGACATTGACGTTGCAGCGAATCGCGGGTCGCGGGCCGTTGGGCACGGTGTCGGGCGACGGCACCATCTTGATACGCGCGCCGTGGACCGAGAGCGTGGTGAACGTCACGCTGCGCGTGGAGCCGTCCGCCGAGGCCAAAGCTCGGATGCCGATGTTGGCGTTGGCCGGGGAAAAAGACGGGGCGATCACGGTGCGGGTAAGCGGGCGACTGGTTCGCCCCGGGGTGAGCGTGAACGGACTGTCCGTGGGATAAGATGCGAGGAATCGGGTTCGATATCGGGGGATCCACGTTGACGGCCGTGGTCGTGAACGTCGGACTCAAGAGCGTGAAACTCGACGCCATGCGCTCGTCGCGGGCGCCCGAGGGCGAGGACGATCGCGCTCGCCTGCTCCGGTCGCTGAAGCTGCGGGCCGCGCCCGCGGCGATCGCGGTGCCCGTATATCAGGTGTCGGGTCGGGTCGTGACGTTACCGTTCGCACAGCAGTCCAAGTGGGACGCGGCGTTGCCCTCGGAGCTGGAGGGCCAGATTCCGTTTGATCTGGACGACGTGGTAATCGACGGGACCCTGGTGGAGCGTGCGGGCAATCAGTCCAAAGTGTTGGCCGCGGCCTTGCCGAAAACCACGTTGCGCGCGCGCCTGGAGGAGGCGGCCCGAGGCGGCGTGGACCCCAAGCTCGTGACCGTGGACGCCGAAGCCTTGGCCGCCGCGGCGGGCGAGTGGTTGCCCGCTCATATCGATCTGGCGCTGGTGCATCTTGATGAACGGGCGGTCACGCTCGCGTTGATCGCGCAAGGCCGCGTGCGCGCCATGCGCGCCGTGCTCTGGGACGGCGCGGCCGCGCGTGCCGCGGTGGAGCGAGGCTGCGGCTGGTCCGACGCGGCGCTCGACGAGCTGGCGATCGGCGATCGCCGGGCGGAGGTTCCCGGCGGAGTGGTGGCGGATGCCTTGGTGTCCGCGCTCAAACCCGTGCTCGATGAGGTCGCCCGCACCTTGCGCGCGGACCGCGTCGAATCGTCGCGTCGAGTGACTGCGGTCGCGGTGAGCGGGTCGTGGTCCGCGATTCCCGAAACCGGGCAAGCCGTCGCGGCCGTGTTGGGACTGGATTGGGTGCCGTGGCCGACCGCGCCGGTGGGCGGGGTTGAGCGACCGCTCGGCCCGGTGGCGTTGGCCGCGGGGCTCGGTTTGCTGGCGGCGCGCGGAGCGGACCGGATCAACTTCCGTCGCGGCGCGTTCATCCACGGCCGCGAGCGCGCGGTCTTGCGTCGGCGGTTGGCGGCCTTGGCCGCCGTGACCGTGTTCGCACTGGCCGCCGCGGGCGTGGACGCCGGCCTGCGTCTTGCGTTGAAAGAACGGCGATTGACGGACATCAACGCCGGAGTTCGCGCCGCGTTCGAGCGCGCATTGCCCGGGACCGCGGCGGTCAGCGAACCCGAGCAACTCCAATCCGCGATCGACGCCGTGAGGAAACAACGGGCCTTTTTGGGCGGCGAGCTGGGCGTCTTGGACGTGTTGTTGGCGTTGACCGACGCGATTCCGCCGGAGAGCGGCATCGCGGTGTCGGAACTCGTGATCGATCAGGACAAGGTCCGCGTGGAGGCGGAGACCGTGTCCTTCGACTGGGTCAACAAAATCGAGGGCGCGGTGGCCAAGTCGCCGATGGTCAAGACCGTGACGGTCAGCGACGCCAAGACCACGGCCGACCAATCCAAGGTGCGATTCATCATGACCATCACGCTTGCCGAGGGCGTATGAAGGCGCAATGGTCGAACTGGTGGCGCGAGCGCACGGAGCGCGAACGCGTGGTGCTCGGGGTCGGCGGCGCCGCGGCCGCGCTCTTGGCGGTCTACGGCCTGGTGGTGGACCCGCTGCTGGAGCGCAGCGCGCGGTTGGATCGTCGAATCCTCCACCGCCAGGAGGATCTGGATCGGGTCACGCGGCTGGGGGCGGAGTACCGCGTGGCCGTGGACCAAGTCGCGGTCCTGGATCATCGCGTGGCCAATACCGGGGCCTTCGCGCTCTTATCGTTTTTGGAAGAGTCCGCCTCCGTGCAGCAGATCCGCAACCGACTGACTTCGATCCGGCCGCAGCCCGCGCAGACGTCGGCTCCGTACCGCGAGGTCACGGCCGAGGTCAAACTCGAAGCCATCACCCTTGCCCAGATCGTGGCGTATTTGGAAAGGCTTGATCGGGCGCCGCAGCGCCTCCGCATCAAATCGTTGCGCCTCAAGACGCGATACGCGGACCCCAAACTCCTGGACGGGTCGTTCGTGGTCTCGACCTATGAGCGCATGTCCTGAACCGAGTAGGGGGGTGAACAACTCGTTTGATGTGCCGGCTGGTCGCGGCCAGCGCGGTCTCGCGCTCGTGCTCACCCTGCTGGTGTTGGTCTTGCTCGTGACCGCGGTGTTGGAGTTCGACCGATCCACGCGCACCGCGATGCGCGCGGCGGGCAATTTCCGCGACGGTATGAAAGCCTTCCACCTCGCAACGTCCGGCGTGGCCGCGGCGCAAGCCGTGCTCAAGGACGACATGGTCAAAACCGGTGCGGTCGACAGCCTCGACGAATTGTGGGCTACTCCGTTCCCGCCGTATCCGGTGGGTGACGGCGCCGTGTCGCTGGCCGCCCAAGACGAGGGCGGGAAATTGAACCTCAACGCCCTCGTCACCAAAGACGGGAACAAACCGACCAACCCGTTCCGGATCGAACAACTCAAACGTCTCCTGGCACTCAAAGATCTTGATCCCGAGTTGGCGGACGCGATCGTGGACTGGCTGGATCGCGACGATATCCCGGGCCCTCGGGGCGCGGAGGCCTCCTATTATCAAGCACTCGACCGTCCCTATGCCTGTAAAAACGGCCCGTTGGAGACGCTCGCCGAATTGCACCTGATCAAAGGCGTGACCGACGAGGTGTACCGTACGATCAGCCCGTATCTGACCGTGTATTGGAATGTTCCCGGAGCGGCGGATGATCGAATCAACGTGAATACCGCGGACCCGCTCATCTTGGAGTCGTTGCCGGAACGAGTCAGCGACGGCGTGTTTCGATTTCCGCTGTCGGCCGAACAGGTCGAGCAGCTTGTGGCGGCCCGTCCGTTTTCCAGCCTCAATCAACTCAACCGAGTCGCGGGACTCCCTCCCGCGGTGGTCAGCGCCATTTCGCCGCAACTCGACGTGGGCAGCCGGTTTTTCTCGATCTATTCGGAGGGCGAAGCCAACGGCGTGAAAAAGTCCGTGATCGCCGTGGTGGAACGCGCGGGAGAGCCGGTGCTGCGGTATTGGCGACTCGGTGATTAGGCCGGTTTCCGCGCGGTCACGACTCGGATCGCCATGGGTAAGGCCACGCCTGTTCCCCGGCGATAGGGTTCTACCGCGCGTTTGATGCCTTCCTTCGCGGCCTCCTGTTGCGCGGCGGTCAGCTTGGCCATCAGATTTTGAATCGGCGCCGCGATGTCCAGCAGGTTGTCCAAAAATTCCTGCGGTGAGGCAAAGGGAGATTCCGCGATGACTTCCTCGTCGCCGAGACCGGTCAGGCCCGCCCGCGTCATCATTCCCAGCAGGTCTCCTGGTGGGGCCAGTCGAAAGATCCCGGGCTGATCCGGCGCCGGGGTGGGGACGTCGATGAAGGTTTTGATCACGTCGATCGACGCTCGACCAAAAGGGTTCTTATCCGGTGACGACCAGACCGCGGCCGCCACGTACCCGCCTGGTTTGAGCACGCGCGCGACTTCGGCCACGGCCTTGGGCACGTCCGGAAGGAACATCAGACAAAAACGCGAAATGACCGCGTCGAACGAACGTGCGTCAAACGGCAGCGTGGTGACGTCGGCAGGCCGGAACGCGACGTTGGCCAAGCCCAGGGCCTTGGCTTTGCGGCGCGCCGCTTCGAGCATGTCGTCGGCCACGTCGAGGCCGACGACCTCGCCCTTAGGTCCGACCGCTTGCGCGGCAAGCACCGCGGGGTAACCGGTTCCGGAGCCAAGGTCCAGCACCCGATGACCAGGACGGAGCCGTGCGTCACCCACGAGCCGGTAATTGATGAACGCGAGATTCTCGTCGAGCAGCCGATCCCACTTTTCCCACGCGGGCGCGACCCGGTTCCAGTCCCGGCGCTGCATGTCGATGTGTTGTTGGGTGTCGAGATGGGCCATGGTTCCCCCTAAGGTAAGGCTGAGAATTTTACGCCAATTCAGCGGGTGGTTCCACCCGTTGAACGCGTATGACATCCTGGGTCAAATGGCATGAGCCAAAACCGTGAAAACGTGGCCTCCCTAGGCGTACGGTATTCGGCAAGGCCGATCGCGATGCCGGATTGGTCGACGTCCATCTGGTACGTTCGCGCGAACCGGTCCCACCACGAGAAGATCGTCCCGTAGTTCGCGTTGTGCTCCTCCGGCACCCGCGAGTGGTGGATGCGGTGCATGTTCGGCGTGACAATGACCAGGCGCAGCGCAGCACCCCATTGGTCTGGTAGGCGCAGGTTGCTGTGCTGTCACTGGGCGGCCAGTCCGAGTATGGCTTCAAACGCGACCAAGCCCCACGGCGACACACCGAGCAGCGCGATCGAGGTCGCCTTGACCGCCGTTGACCAGAGATCTCGCCCAAATGAAAGCGCAGTGCCGTGGTGGTGTCGAAGTCCACGTCGCTGTGGTGGGCGCGGTGAAAGCGCCAGAGCACCGGGACGCGATGGTTGGCCCAGTGCGCGCCGTAGAAGACGAGGTCCAGGACGACGACCGACGTGAGGACGTTCCCCGCGAGCCCGAGCGGGACCTACGAAAACAGCCCCCACCCGGCGCGGGCTGCGTGGTCCGCCCACGCGAGCAACAGGCCGCCGAACAGGAGATTGACCACGACCGCGTTGCTGCCCGCGATGGAGGTTCGTGGCCACGTGGCGCAGCTTGGCCTGGACCGGTGCACGGAACGGCCGCACCGCCTCGGCGGCGAGCAGCACGGCGAGACCACCGAAGGCTGGCGCCGCCCGGACTATGCCGATCGTCGGATCCACGCGTTCGGTCGAACCCTACGCTACTTCCTCACCACGTACCAATTGTTTTGGATGTCGTGCGCCAGGCGGTGCATGGCCACGGACCGGAACCCGGCGCGGCTCAGGTACTCGCGCGTCTTCTCTTCGCCCCACATCGCGCCCACGCCTTCCCCGCCCTGGGCGAGCGATACCGTCATGCAGTGCATGCAGGAAATCGAATAGAGAAACGTCCCGATCGGGTGCTCGATGTCCTTGTGCACGTGGCTCGTGCCACTGATGTCCTGCATGAGATACACTCCGTCCGATTTCAGGGCCCGGTGGATGCCTCTGAGCACGTTGAGCGGCCTGGCCTGGTCGTGGACAGCGTCGAACGTCGTAATGAAGTCGAAGGATTCGGGGTCGGCGGTCTCGTCGAAATTACTCAAATCCGCGGCCGTGAACTCGACGTTTGCGAGGCCCTTCCTCGCCGCCTCCGCACGCCCGTACCCGGTGGCCTCGTGCGAGAGTTCCATCCCCACGAAGCGGCTTTGGGGGTAGAGCTCGGCGAGTCGCGTGAGGATGCGCCCCCGACCGCAGCCGGCGTCGAGCACGAGGATGCCCCGGGCGAGCCGCTCGGTCAGCCCCGGCACCAGCGGTAGGATGTGCGACTCGAGCGCGGACAGCACCGACTGGCCACTGTCTTCGGCCATCACCTCGTGGAAGCGCGGAAACTTCTCGTACGGCACGCCACCGCCCCGCGTGAAACACTCGACGATGTCGTCCTCCACGCCCCCCATCACGGCGATGTACTGGGCGAAGACCGCCATGTTGTCCGCGGCGGCGCGTGTCAGGTAGGCCGCGTGCTCGCCCGGAAGTCGGTAGCGCAGGCTTGCCGGGTCGAATTCGACCACCCCGCCGGTCACCATGGCGCCGAGCCACTCGCGGACGTAACGCTCGTTCAGGCCCGCGCACTCGGCGATCTCCATCGACGTGGCGGGCGGCAACGTGCTCAGGGCGTCGAAGAGCCCGGTGCGGTGGCCCACCGACATCATTAGGCACAGCGCGCCGTGATTGAGTGCGGTGAGAACTTTCCCAGCAAAGGCCTCGGCCTTGGCCTGATCGAACGTCGCATGTGCTGCTGTCAGTGACATGACCCCACCTCCATCCGTGATCGGTTGGGAGGGAGCTACGCCTTCGTGCCTTTCAAGATGACCGTGATCGCGCCGTACTTCTCAGCCACCTCGCGGGTGTCGGGTTCAGGGCTCCGCGAAAAGTAATCGACGTGGGAAACCGTTTCAACGTCGGCGAAGCCCACCTTGCGGAAGAGCGCCACGTACTCGTCCTCGAGGACCGCCCCCACGATGCACTCGGCCCAGAGTTGTGGATTCTCCCGCGACGTTTCTTTGATGGGTTTGCCGAGTACGATGTCCGAGATCTGGATCCGGCCACCAGGCTTGAGGACGCGGAAGATTTCGGCAAAGGCACGGGGCTTGTCGGGTACGAGGTTCAACACGCCGTTGCTGGTCACGACATCCACCGAGGCGTCGGGAAGCGGGATCTTTTCGGCGTTCCCTTCGATGAACGTCACGTGCCGCGCGTTCATGGCGGCGGCGTTGGACCGTGCCTTCTCGAGCATGGCCGGCGTCATGTCCAAGCCGTAGACCCTGCCGCTCGGTCCCACCCGCAGCGAGGCGATGAGTACGTCGGTTCCCGATCCTGACCCGATGTCGAGCACGGTGTCGCCCTCCCGGATCGCCCCCACGGCAAAGGGGTATCCGACGCCCGCGAACGACTCCACGGCGGTCGTCGGTATCGCGTCGAGTTCGTGGGCGGGGTACCCAACGAACTCGCACGCGGGGCGGCCGGTAGGGAAGTGGAACGTTCGGGTGGGGCAACGCGCCACGTCGGTGTACATGTGTGAGACGGCCTTGAAGATCGAATCTTTGTTCGTGTCAGTGATGGCGACCATGTGTCTCTCCTTTGTGGGTGCCGCGACGGGCCGTATGTTACCCGTCACGGAAAGCAGCGATCCTCGGTGCCGTGGTTATTGCGCTTCGACAATGTCGCCCCGCATCGGCGCCAACATGGCGAGCAACTCGGTTTTCTCCCGTTCGGGCACCTGGTAGTGGTCGAGGGTCTGGACGAGGTCATCGACCACCGCCTCGAACTCGCTGCCGGTGATGCCCATCCCGGCGTGTGCGGCCTTCATCGGCCGTCCCTGGTACTGGCACGGCCCTCCGGTGGCTTGGCAGACGAGATCCACCAGGTTGGTGGCCAGCATCGGGACGCGTTCGGGCGCGGGCTGGTGCTGGATCCGACGGTCCGATCCCACTGTGTTCAGGAAATCCGCGACGACCGCGGTAATGGCGGGTTTGCCGCCCAGTCGCTCATAGAGTGACGCCTCGGGTTTGGTATGGCGCGCGCAGCCAACGGCCGCGACCGCGACGGAGAGTCCAACCACAGCAGCGATGCGTAATGGGTTCATCGAGCGTCCTCCTCAGTGATTGGTGGTTAAAACCGCTTCACCAGGGTTTTGATCCGTTCTCGAAACGACTCGCCTGCCGGCTGCCGTCCCGTCGAGCGAAGCTTGTCCCGTAAATGTCGTTCGAACTCCGCGCGCGAGAAACAACTTCGGCACGCGTCCAGATGATGTTCGACTTGATGGCGTGTCGTCGCTCCCACCTCCTGATCGAGGTACTCGAGGAGGTGGGACAAGGCTTCTTCACATCCGATCGTCTTGACCCGCTTCATGGCATGCCTCGTGTGAGTGGTGATCCACCGGCGTCTCCTTTGCGTGGACCCAGAGCGCCTTCTGTAAGTGACTTCGCGCTCTCGCCAAGCGCGATCGCACCGTGCCGATCGGGACCCCCAGCATCCGGCCGATCTCGTGATACGAAAACCCTTCCATGTCCGCCAAGACCACCACCATGCGAAAGGTCTCCGGCAGCGCGTCCACCGCGCGTTCGATGTCGCGGCGGAGGAGCTTGTTAAGAAAGTCCTGCTCGGGATTTCCCCACCACAACAAGAAGGGCTGGTGCAGCTCCTCGAAGAGGGAAAACGCCGCCTCGCTATCACCCGGCGCGTCCAGGGACACGTCGGCTTTCGGGCGGGCGCTGCGTTTCCGACACTCGCTGATGAACACGTTCGTCAGGATTCGAAACAGCCAGGCCCGGAAGCGGGCGGGATCGTGCAGCGAGCGTCGGTTGGCCCAGGCCTTGGCCACCGATTCGGCCACCAGATCTTCGGCGTCCTGCCGATTCTTGGCGAGCCGCATGGCCGCCCCCAGCAGGTCGTCCAGCAGCCCAATGATCTGATCCTCGAAAGCCGTCCGGTCCATTGCGTCCGTTCTAGGTGACGTTCTCCACACGCTTAGACGCGAATCGTCAAAAAAAGTTCCCTATGGTTGGGGGACGCACGCTGCATTTCGGTTTTTGTGTTAACGTGGTCGCTATGATGGAGCGTCGCCCCGAAAATGGCCGACTCGTGATCCACGACGTGAACACCGTCGGGTGGCACGCCGTGATCGTGACGCCGGACAACGGGCACCACGGCTGGGCGTTTTCCGTGGGATTCACGCAGACGTTTAGCCATCCGGAGGTCGCGGTCTTCGGGTTGCCGAATGACGTGCTCAGCGGGCTGTTGGACGCGATCGGACGGTCGCTCCAAGAGGGCGGTTCGTACGCGGACGGCCAGGAAGATACGCTGCTGGCACCGCCGTATCGCTGCGTGTTTCGCGGCGTCGATGAAATGTGGCGCAACCGTCTGCTCCCGGACGCCGCATGGTTCTACGGCGGGCGTCCGTTCCCCGCGCTCCAACTGGTGTGGCCGGATCGCGGCCATCACCTTCCGTGGGAGGAGGAATTTGACGTCGGGTTGCGGTCGTTCCAGCCGTTGCTGTTTCACGCGGACATTGCTGCCGCGCGGGTGACGGCGTTTCTCGACCGTGACGCGCGGCCCGAGGGCGCCCGTTAGTCGGCCGAGCGCGGGATGAACGCGCAGCAGACCAATGCGCTCACCACGCCGCTGCCGAGTCCCGCCGCGATCCAGGCCGCCACCAGCGGGGGACGAACCGGGCTGAGTAAAATCCAATTGAGCAGGTTCTGCGGGACGTACAGCAGGGCACCGAACCAGAGGCCGAACGTGGCGGCGGATCGCCAGCCGGGGCAACCCTGTCGGAAGTAGGCGGCGAACGACACGACTAGTAGCAGCGAGACCAGCGCTTCGACCGCGAGCAACGCGGGGAGGTTGAGCGCGGGGTTCATCGCGGTCGGAAACCGGGCATATACCAGCGGAGTCAACACGAGTGGGCCGTGAACCAGCCCCGCGTAGGCCGTGCGCGCCGCAAACACCGCGGCGAGCGTCAGCGCCAACCGGCGAGAGCGTCTCGTGATCATCGCGTCGCAGCGTAGCAGACGATGCGCTGCGGTGCAACCGAGTCGTCTTGACAGCCGGTTTCCCTCGGGGGTATGGTTGTTTCGTGGCGATGCGGCTGGGCCAGTGGTCGGTGGATACGTTATTCGGACGGCGGACGATTGGAGGCGTCATCGCGTCGGTTCTGGTGTTTTTTATGGTCGTGTCGGCGCTCTGTCCCCTCCCGTCGTTGGCGATGACCGAAGCTCCGGTCCTGGGAGACGCCGCATCCAGCCCCATGGAGTGCCCATTCCACCCCGGGCAGACGGTTTCCTTATCCATCACGCTCCAGTATGCGCTCGATACGTTGACGGTGCTTCCCATCGCACCGGTGACGTTCGTCCCGCCTGACGTTATCAGCGGTGCGTTGTGGTCCGAGATCCCCCACCGCGTCGAGTACGCCGAGCCGCATGGTCCGGTTCCCCCACACGTTCCCCTGTTTGTACTGCACGCCTCGCTGATCCGCTGATCGTCCGCTCGCTGTTCTGGTAACGCTCATCGCTTCGCGCGATGGGGCGTTGGTCCGTTGTGCGACCTCACAACCGAAACGAGAGGATGGTATGTCAGTGCGACTCTGTCGGGTGTTGTTGATCGGTCTTGCGGCGGTGCACGCCGCGATCGTTGATCCCTCCAGCGGGTGGTCCGCTGATCAGACGCTCGAAGCGCTGCTCGATCGGGCCACGGCCGCCAACCCGACCATTGTCGCGGCGCGGCAACGGTGGGAAGCGGCCAAAACCCAAGCCCCTCAGGCGCGTGCGCTTGAGGACCCGGTCGTCAGCATCACCGAATGGGATGTCCCGTCGGATTTGAACCTGGGTGAGACCGGTCAGACCTGGTACGGGATCGAACAGGCCTTCCCCTCACCCGGCACGCGGGCCTTACGGGGCCGTATCGCCGCGCTCGATTCAGAGGCCGCGGAACAGGACTATCTTGCCGTGACGCGTCGTATCCGGGCCCAGGTGAAAACGGCGTACGCCCGGCTCTACCGCGTGCAGCAACAGATCGCGGTTCACCGCGAGCACCAGGCGTTGTTGAACGAGTTGATTCAGAGCGCGCTGCACCGCTACACGGTCGGGCAGGCGACCCAGCAGGAGAGCCTTAAGGCCCAGATTGAACTCTCCACGCTGCACGCAAGTCTCCTGGCGCTCGAACAAGAGCAGCAGAGCCTGCGCATCGAGCTCAACACGCTCGCGGGCCGTCCCGAGGACCCGTTGTTCTTCGGCACGGCGCAGATTGAATATCAATCCCTGCGGGTCTCGCTTGATGTACTGGAGGCGCAAGCTCTGGAGCAGCGCCCCGAGATTCGCGCTGCTGGGCGCATGGTGGAACGTCAAGAGGAAGCCATCGCGCTGGCCAAGCGCGGTTGGTGGCCCGATTTCATGGCGGAGGTCTCGTACTGGGACGTGCACGACGGACCGAACCGCTGGATGCTCGCGGGTAAGATGACGCTCCCGTGGGCGGCCGCCGGGAAATACCGGGCAAAGGTCGCGGAGGAAACCGCAGGTCGGGCACGGGCCGCGGCCGAGGTGGACGCGGCCCGGAACGAAACCGTGTTTTTGGTCCGAGATGTATTCCTCAAGCTCACCACCGCCCAGACGCTGATCGATTTCTATCGCAACGGTATCATGGCGCAAGCCGAACAGGGGTTGGAGTCGGCGCGGATCGCGTACACGACCGGCCGGACCGATTTTCTGAATCTTATCGACGCCGAACGGCAGTTGCGCGACGTGCGTCTCGCGGCGGATGTCGCGCTTGCTGATTGGGCCGAACAACGCGCCGAACTGGAGCGCGTTGTCGGAAACGATCTCCCTTAAATGCGGAAAGGAACACAACCATGACACAGCAAGCGTATCGAACTACAACGGTAACCCTCTTGGGCTTTCTCGGCGGCATCATGGTCACCGTATCCGTGGGGTGGTGGGTCCTGTCGAGCCAGATGGCCGCGGCAGAAAGCCCGGAGGCCTCGGGCGGGATGGCGTCCATGTCCGAGATGACGGACATGGACATGTCGGGTGGAAACATGGCGGGTATGCGGATGGATCGAGGCCGGAACGACCAGCGCCAGGATCAGGTCACACTCACGTCCGCCCGTCGTCAGGCCATCGGGGTCAAGACCGGTCCGGTGGAACGTCGGCCGTTTGAGACGGGCATCCGTGCGGTCGGCACTGTGGCGTATGACGAGCGGCGGGTCAAGCAAGTCAATCTCCGGGTCGCAGGGTGGGTATCCCATCTCGCCGCGGATTTTACGGGCCAAGCCGTGCGCGCCGGAGAACCCTTGCTCACGATCTATAGCCCCGAGCTCGCCTCCACCCAGGCCGAGTATCGATTGGCCCTCCGCACCCAAGCCCGAGTGGGGCAGTCCCCGATGGAACCGATCCGAACCGGAGCCGAGGCGCAAGTGACGGCGGCGCGGGAGCGGCTCCGGCTCATGAACCTGAGCGACCATCAGATCGACGCCTTGGCCGACGGAGACCCCAAGGCCGAGACCACGCTCGTGGCGCCGATCTCGGGGGTCATCACCAAGAAGATGGCGTTTCAGGGCATGTACGTGACGCCGGACATGCCGCTCTATGAGATCGCCGACCTCTCCACGGTGTGGGTCTATGCGGATGTCTACGAGCACGACCTCCCGCTGGTGGCGGTGGATCAGGGCGCGGAAGTCACCCTGGCTGCCTCTCCTCACCGGGTGTTCCATGGTCGGGTCGTGTTCATCGATCCGGTGGTGTCGCCCGACACGCGGACGACCAGGGTTCGGCTGGAATTCCCCAACCCCGACGGTCGGCTCAAGCCCGGGATGTATGGCGACGTGACGATCCGGGTCCACGGTCAGCCGGTGCTCGCCGTTCCCCGCACCGCGGTGCTGGACTCGGGCACGCAAACCATCGCATTTCTGGATCGAGGCGATGGACGCTATGAGCCGCGGCAAATCGCGATCGACCGATCGTTCGGCGACTATACCGAAGTGGTCGACGGACTGGCGGCGGGTGATCGGGTCGTGACGTCGGCGACCTTTTTGATCGACTCGGAGAGCAAGCTGATGGCGGCGACCAACATGATGGGCGCGCTCGGTATGGGCGGCATCCGGATGGAGCAGGCGCAGATGGGTGAGATGGACATGGAGGGGATGGAAGGCATGCCGGACATGAAGGACATGAAGGGGATGGGAGCCGACAACATGACGGACATGCCAGGCATGTCGATGAGCGCGGCCGATACCCCCTCCACGCAGACGATCGGCGGACTCACCCTCACCGTGGAGACGGTCCCCGCGCCGGCCAAGAAAGGTGAAAACACGGTCCGGGTCACGGTCCGCGCGAACAACGCGCCCGTGACGGACGCCGCGGTGACGGTGGCATACACCATGGCCATGCCGGGCATGGAGGTCGAAACGGTGAAGGCGAGCCATCTCAAAGACGGCATCTACGAAGCCGCGGTGGATCTGGCGATGAAGGGCGCGTGGACGATCGATGCGACCGTGACGCGCCCAAACGCCATGCCGGTCACCATGCACGTCACTGTACAGGCGGGCAAATAACGTGATTCAACGGATCATCGAGTGGAGCGCCAAGAACCCGTTCCTGCTCGGGCTCGCCGCGATCGCCTTGTCGTTCTGGGGCGTCTGGGCGGTCATCCATACCCCGGTCGACGCACTCCCGGATCTCTCGGACGTTCAGGTCATCATCTACACCACCTGGGAAGGGCGAAGTCCCAACCTGGTCGAAGATCAGATCACCTATCCGCTCGTGACCAGTATGCTCGGGGCCCCGCACGTGCGGTCGGTGCGGGGCGTCTCGGATTTCGGCTTTTCGTACGTCTACGTGATCTTCGAGGATCGGACCGATCTGTACTGGGCGCGCAGCCGCGTGCTCGAATACCTGAGCAAGATCGGCGGGCGGTTGCCCGAAGGGGTGACGCCGATTCTCGGCCCCGACGCGACCGGCGTGGGCTGGGTGTATCAATACGCACTGGTGGACAAGACAGGTCGGCACGACCTGGCCGAATTGCGATCGTTCCAGGATTGGTTTCTTCGCTATCAATTGCAATCGGTCCCAGGCGTGGCGGAGGTGGCGTCGGTCGGCGGGTTCGTGAAGCAGTACCAGATCGCGGTCGACCCGAACAAACTGCTGGCCTACCACATCCCCCTCACGCGGGTGATCGACGCGGTTCGCATGAGCAACAACGACGTGGGCGGGCGCGCGATCGAGATGAGCGAACGCGAGTACATGATCCGGGGCCGCGGCTATCTACAATCGCTCCAGGATCTCCAGGTCGTGCCGCTGGGAAGCTCCGCGACCGGCACGCCGATCCTGCTCCGAGACGTCGCCGCGATCGCGCTCGGACCGGAGATGCGCCGCGGGGTCGTGGAACTCAACGGCGAAGGCGAGGTGGTGGGCGGCGTCGTCGTGATGCGGTACGGCGAAAACGCGCTCGCGGTCATCGACCGGGTGAAGGCCAAGCTCGCGGAATTGCAGCCGTCCTTTCCGGAGGGCATCTCCGTGGTCGCCACCTACGACCGCTCCGACCTGATCCACCGCGCCATCGCGACCCTGCGCGAGAAGCTGGTCGAAGTCACGGTAGTGGTCAGCTTAGTGAGTATCGTCTTTCTATTTCATGTCCGTTCGGCGCTGGTCGCCATTCTGACATTGCCGCTCGCCTTGTTCCTCTCGTTCATTGCGATGCAGGCCTTGGGGTTGACGTCAAACATCATGTCGCTGGGCGGGATCGCGATCGCGGTCGGGGCCATGGTCGATGCCGCGATCGTGATGATCGAGGGCGCACACCAGCGGCTCGAACAGGACCCGGTCGCCGCGCGCGACCCCGCCCGGCGCCGCGCGATCATCATCGACGCCGCCAAAGAGTTGGGCCGGCCGTTGTTCTTCTCCCTGTTGATCATCACCGTGTCGTTTCTCCCGGTCTTCACGTTGGAGGCGCAGGAGGGACGGCTGTTCAAGCCGCTCGCCTTCACCAAGACCTTCTCGATGTTCTTTGCCTCGATCGTGTCGATCACGGTGGTTCCGTTGCTCATGGTGGCTCTGATTCGGGGCCACATCACCCCCACCGCCAAGAACCCGATCAACCGTGCCCTGGTCGCGCTCTACGCCCCCGTGGCGCGCGTGGCCCTGCGTCATGGCGTGGTGGTCATGGCCGCGGCCGTGCTCCTCCTGGTCGCGACGATCCCCATCTACCGCTCGTTGGGGTCGGAGTTCATGCCGCCGCTCAACGAGGGGACGATCCTCTACATGCCCACCGCGCTCCCGGGAATTTCGATCACCAAGGCCACGCAGGTCCTCCAGCAGCAGAACGCGTTACTCAAGACCATTCCCGAAGTGGACACCGTGTTTGGGAAGATCGGCCGGGCCGAGACCGCAACCGACCCCGCACCCTTGTCCATGGCCGAGACTACGATCACGCTCAAGCCCGAATCCGAGTGGCGTCCCGGGATGACATGGGACGGCCTCATCGCCGAGATGGATCGGCTGGTCCACTTTCCCGGGATGCCCAACATCTGGTGGATGCCGATCCAGACCCGCACCGAGATGCTGGCCACGGGCGTGCGCAGTGCGGTGGGCATTAAGATCCTCGGTCGTGATCTGACGGAGATCGACCGCGTCGGCCAAGCCATCGAAGGCGCGTTGGCCGATCTTCCCGGCACGCGCAGCGCGTTTGCCGAACGGGTCACCGGCGGCTACTACCTCGACATCGCGGTCGACCGACAACGGGCCGCGCGGTATAACCTGACGGTCGGCGACGTCGAACACGTGATCGAAGCCGCGATCGGCGGCGTCAACGTCACCACCACGGTGGAGGGTCGTGAGCGGTATCCGGTCAACGTCCGGTACGCGCGCGCCCTGCGCGAGGACCCGGAGAGCCTCAAACATGTGCTCGTGCCCACGCCCGGCGGAGCCACGGTTCCCCTCGCCCAACTGGCGAGTCTTACCGTCACGATGGGGCCCTCGATGGTCCGGGACGAGAACGGCTCGCTCGCGGGCATCGTCTACGTTGATGTCGCGGGGCGCGATCTCGCCGGCTACGTGCAAGACGCCAAACACCGAGTCGCCGAACGGGTCACGCTCCCCACCGGGACGTCCTTGGTCTGGGCCGGATCGTACGAGTACCTGCTGCGCGCGCAAGAGCGGATGAAGATCGTGGTGCCGATCACCCTGCTCCTCGTCTTTGTGTTGCTCTATCTCAATTTTCGTTCGGTGGCGCAGACGCTGATCGTGCTCCTATCGATCCCCTTCGCGGTGGTCGGGAGCGTGCTCTTACTGGGGATGCTTCACTACAACCTCAGCGTCGCGGTCTGGGTGGGGATCATTGCGCTGGCCGGCGTGGCTGCGGAGACGGGGGTGATCATGCTCATCTACCTCGACGAAGCCTTCCACCGTCGACGGCGCGAGGGACGGTTGCGCACGCACGCTGAATTGCTGGACGCGGTGATCGAAGGCGCCGTGCTGCGCGTGCGGCCCAAGGTGATGACGGTCTCCGCGATCCTCTTCGGCCTCCTGCCGATTATGTGGAGCCGGGGCGCGGGCGCCGACGTGATGAAGCGTATCGCCGCGCCCATGATCGGGGGGATGGTCACGTCAACGCTGCTCACCCTGGTCGTGATTCCCGTGATCTACGCGTGGTGGCGGGGCCGGTCGCTGCCCGAATCAACGGACGGCGACACCGTTGCCGGCTGATATCAGGCCCGCGAGGGCGGTCGGTCGCCGAGCTGTTGGAGGAGTTTGGCCACAAGGCCGGTCCAGCCGGTTTGATGGCTGGCGCCAAGCCCTGTGCCGCGGTCGCCGTGGAAGTATTCGTAAAACAGCAGGAGGTCTCGCCAGTGGGGGTTGCGCTGGAACGTGTCGTGGTCTCCGTACACCGGGCGCAGACCGTCGGCGCCTCGGAGGAAGATCCGGGTCAGCCGTTGCGAGAGCTCTGCGCCGACGTCCCGGAGCGTCATCAACTTGCCCGACCCCGAAGGGCACTCGACCGTGTACGTATCGCCCAAAAAGTAGTGGAACTTTTGCAGCGACTCGATAAGCAAGAAATTGACCGGAAACCAGACCGGGCCTCGCCAGTTGGAGTTGCCGCCGAACAATCCGGAGCGTGATTCCGCCGGGTCGTACGCCACATGATGTTCGATGCCGTCGCACTGCAGGCGGTAAGGCCGGTCGCGGTGGCAGGCCGACAGCGAGCGGATCCCGTAGGGCGACAGGAACTCGCCTTCGTCCAACAGGGTGCGCAACACCGCGGCTAGGCGGTCGCGATTGACCAGGGACAGGAAGCGGTGCATGTGGCCGTCGGCCTTGGTGCGCGTTTCCACGTGATCGGCCAGATCCGGCCGGTGTTCGATGAACCACTGCAGCCGGCGTTTGAACCCGGGCACGCGGTCCACCGTGTCCGAGTCCAGCGTCTCGACCGCGAAGAGCGGGATCAAACCGACCATGGACCGGAGTTTGAGCGGGAACGGACGGCGGCCGGGTTGTTGGAGCACGTCGTAATAGAATGCGTCCTCCGGGTCCCAGAGGCCCACCCCTGATCCGCCGCGATCGTTCATAGCCCTGCAGATGTAGACGAAGTGTTCGAAGAACTTGGTGGCCACGTCTTCGTAGGCCGAGTTCTCGCGGGCGAGCTCCAACGCGATGGCCAGCATGTTGAGGCAATACATGCCCATCCAGCTCGTGGCGTCCGATTGCTCGATGTGTCCGCCCCCGGGGAACGACACACTGCGGTCGAACACGCCGATGTTGTCCAATCCCAAAAACCCGCCCTGGAACACGTTCCGGCCCGCCGCGTCCTTACGATTGACCCACCACGTAAAATTCAGCAGGAGTTTGTGGAACACGCGCTCCAAGAAGCGGCGATCCGCTCGGCCCCAATGTTTCTTTTCGATCTTATAGACCCGCCAGGCGGCCCAGGCATGGACCGGAGGATTCACGTCGCCCAGCGCGCCCTCGTAGGCCGGTAACTGGCCGTTGGGGTGCATGTACCACTCACGCAGAAATAAGAGGAGTTGGTCCTTGGCGAACCGGGGGTCCACCAACGCCAGCGGGATGCAATGAAACGCGAGGTCCCACGCCGCGTACCAGGGGTACTCCCACTTGTCGGGCATCGAGACCACGTCCGCGTTGTGCAGGTGCCGCCATTCGTGATTGCGGCCGAGCAGTCGCTCCGCCGGCGGGTCCGGGCCGGCCGGATCGCCGCGGAGCCAGCGAGTCACGTCGTAGTGGTAGAACTGTTTGCTCCATAACATGCCGGCGAACGCCTGCCGCATCACGTTCCCGGCGTCATCCGACGCGCCGGCGGGAATGATCCCGGCGTAAAACGCCTCCGCCTCGCGCCGGCGCGTGTGCACGATCCGTTCAAAGTCCGCTCCGAACAGCGGGCGGTCGCCGACGGGCTCCTGGTCGGTCAGCCGGAGCCTGATGGTGGTGGACGCGCCGGGCCCGAGCGTGATCGGGTAGCGGGCCGCGGCCTTGGTCCCGGTGGGCCTGGGATTCACCGCATCGCGTCGGCCCGAGACGATTGCGTCATTGATCCCGTCCTTGACGTAGGGCGTGGGGTTCTCGACGCCGAACAGCCGGCGGAGGTTCGTGTTGTTGTCGGTGAACAGTAGGTCGGGCTCGCCGTCGCACGCGAGCCACCGCCGGTCGTAGTAGTGATGCCGCAGCGCGATGATCCGGGTATCGGAGGCGGCGTCAACCCGGCGGAGATTGGGCAGCCGGACATCGAGTCCCCAGGACCAGGTGTTGCGAAACCAGACGGTGGGCAGGAGGTGAAGCGGCGCGGCCTCGGGGCCTCGATTGACCGCGGTGATCCGGATCAACAGATCGTCTGGCGCGGATTTGGCGTATTCGACGAACACGTCGAAGTAGCGGTCTGCGTCGAACACGCCGGTCTCGATCAATTCAAACTCGGGATGTGATCGCCCACGGCGGCGATTCTCCGCCACCAGCCGGTCATACGGGAACGCGGCCTGCGGATACTTGTAGAGCGCGCGCATGTACGAGTGCGTCGGGGTCGAGTCCAGGTAGAAGTAGTATTCCTTGACGTCTTCGCCGTGGTTGCCTTCGTTGCCGGTCAGTCCGAAGAGCCGTTCCTTGAGGATCGGGTCGCGTTCATTCCAGAGTGCCAGGGCGAAACAGATGTACTGGTGGCGGTCGCAGAACCCCGCCAGGCCGTCTTCGGTCCATCGATACGCGCGGGAGCGCGCGTGATCGTGCGGGAAATACTCCCAGAACGATCCGCGGGCGCTGTAGTCTTCCCGCACCGTGCCCCACGCGCGCTCGGCGAGATACGGACCCCACCGTTTCCAATTCGCCGCGCGAGACTCGTCGTCCGCCAGGCGCGTGGCCTCCGCGGTTTGCGCCGTGCTCGGTGTCATCGGCGTCGTCCGCGGGGTTGATCCAGTACGCGGCGAGCGGAACGGAACACGCGGGAGAGCATGGCGGCCGTGAGTCTGCCGGTTTGGGTGTTTTGTCGACTGGGGTGGTACGACGCGATGAGCGTCACGCCGTCGGGGAATGCGTGCGCGGCTCCGTGGCCGAACGCGGGTCGGGGTTTGGGCACGCTCCGTCCCATGTCCGAGCGCGCGGTCAGGTACGCGTCGAACGCGAGTTTGCCCAGCGCCACCACAACTGCGGCCCCCTTCAGTAGTTCGAGCTCGCGGATCAGGAACGGGCGGCAGGCCGCAAACTCCGCCGGCGTGGGTTTATTATCGGGCGGCGCGCAGCGCACCGCGGCCGTGATCAGCGCGTCGTGGAGGGTCAGTCCGTCGTCGCGACGTTCCGACGTGGGTTGATTGGCGAATCCCGATTGATGGAGCGCGCGGGCCAACCACAGACCGCTCGAATCACCGGTAAACATCCGTCCAGTGCGATTGCCCCCGTGCGCGGCCGGCGCCAATCCGATGATCACGAGTCGGGCGTCCGGATTGCCGAACGCGGGCAGCGGACGCCCCCAGTACGTCTCGTGGCGGTACTGACGGCGCTTCTCTGTTGCCACGCGTTCCCGGTACGCGACCAGTCGGGGACAGGTGGCGCAGCCGGTGATCTCGCGCTGCAGGTTGATCCACATGGCGAAGCAGTGTAACGCGCGCGCGGAGCGAGCGTCCAGCACCTTGCATGGCGCGGGGGGGATTGACTATAGTTACGCTCCATGTCGCGCGTACGGGGATCGTGAGAGCGTTTATCCGAGTTCCGGACATCACCGACGAGCAGGCCGCGTTGCTCACGAAGACGCTTCGCGACATGGAAGGGGTCGTGGACGCGGAGGTGTTCGCGGAGGACGAAGTGGCGTCGGTCCTGTACGACGTTCGGGCGGACGTGGCGACCTTGGTGGCGGCGATCAAGCAGGCCGGGTATGACGCACAACCCCTCTAAGCACGCGTGCGCGGGCCGTGCCCGCGAGGCCGCGGGGTCATGTCCGGCATGACGCTGTTGGGCGCGTCCGCGCCGATCGACCTGTTGGACGGATGCACGCCGGAGACCCGCCGACTCCTGCACGTGGTTCACGAACTCGTGGACGAGCCGCACGACCGGATCGATGCGAAACGGGTGGTGACCGTGTTCTGCACCCGCGAGTTGGGGCTCGACCCCGACGACGTGGAGGCCGCGTGCGACGACGTCTCGGCGCACGTGCGGCAGGAGTATCTTCCCGGTACGGTCGGGCACGTCTACCGAACGCTGCTGCGCCTGACGCAACCGTGGCGCGCGCGGTATCCGCTGTTGGACGCCGCGGGCATGATCGGAGATCATCACGACGATGATCCCGGCGGGCCCGATTTGGTGAGCGTGAGCGCGTCCAAGGTGTCCGATACGGTGTTGCCGCTGGATCGCCCGCCGTTGTTGCCGCTGGGATTGCTCAACGGCCGCCTCGACGGCGCGCCCATGATTCCGTCGCACAATCTGTCGGAACTGTGGACCGCGATGGAACACGTCCGGCAAGATCCGGACGAATCGCTGGATGACCTGATGGCGGTGATGCCGGGACCGGACTTTCCCTCCGGCGGAGTGATTTGGGGCGTGGAGGCGGTCCGACGGTTGTATGAAACCGGGGCCGAGACCTTGGTGTTGCGCGCGGACATCGACGAGGAGCTACAAGGGTTCCGGACCCGCGTGGCGATCACCTCGCTTCCGCCCGGGGTCTTGATCGCCGCGGTGCTTGGCCAGATTCGGGACTTGGCCAAACGAGGCCGGCTCACCCTGACCCAACTGGAGGACCAGTCAACGCCGGATCGCGTGCGGATCGTGGTGGATGCGCCGGGCGCGGTCACCACGGAGCGTCTCAAGGCGACGCTGTTCGCGGATACCGATTGCGAACGGCGCGTGCCGTGCCGGCTGGGGTTCGGCGCAGACACGGGGGGCGTGACGCGGCCACTCCGTGAGTGGCTCGCGCTCGCCAACCAACGTTGCTCCCCTGCGTGGCGCCCCAAGCGGGGCCCGCTGCTGGATCGAGTGCCCACCTTGCGGGAAATCATGGAGCGCGGCGGGTACGAAAGTCCGTTATTTCGCGTCATTGATCGAAGGCGGACGAAAATCGTGACGAGTTGATCGGCCGTGAGCATGGGACGGATCCGGGTGTGGCCTGCGAAAGGAGTGTGGGATGGATGATGTCAGAAAATCGCTGGAGCGGATGATCAGCCAGCGCCTTCCGTGCGAGTTGCTGTTCGACGGCCAGGGCGCGTCGTGTACGGGACGACTTTCCGGCTCGCGACGCGTGCAGGACGCCGAAAGCCTCGTGCTCGATGTGATCTCGGGAGACGCGCCGCGCGCGGCGGCGGTCGTGCGGGTGCGGGTAGTCATCGACAAGGTGTTGTACGAATTCGCGTCGCTGATCGTCCGCCGGCAATCCGATCCGCTCCCGGTGTTCCTGATCCGGTATCCGACCGAAATGCACCAGGTGGATCGCCGGGTCCATCACCGGGTGGACCCGGCGGGCGAGGCGAAGCTGCGTGTGGCCGTGACCGCCTCCGGCGAGTGGTTTCCGGCGGAGGTCCACAATCTCAGCGAGGGCGGGTTGGCCTTTTCGTCGCCGCACGCGACCTCGTTCGCGGTTGGGCACACCGTGCCGCGGTTGGAACTGACATTTGACGATCACAAGCCGATCGTGGCGTCGGGCACGGTGCGCAATATGTACACCATCCGGTATCCCAGGGAGGTGGGCCCGGTGTACGGGGTGCAGTGGGGGCGACTTGCCTCGGAGGAGTCGGCTCGCCTTGCCGCCTACGTGTTGCGGCGTCGGACGAAACCGGGATAACGCGCGCCCCTCGGTCTACGTCACGACGTAGACCGTGTCGTGTTCGCGGGCATGGTCCGTGACCTTCATGCCCACGGCCCGTCCCCGGTCCGACGCTGTCACGGATTCATGTTCGATGTGCAGCGAGTCCACGGGTTGGTAGAAGTCGCTGGTATGGCCCTTGATGTGAATGCGGTCCCCGACGCGAAGGCCCCGGTCCGTGAGCGACACCACCGCCACCGCGAGGTGGGAGTAGTAGTGCGTGACCACCCCGACCTTTAATTCATTGGCCGGAACCGTCTGAACCGGCGCGGCGGCCGGCGCGACCTTTGGCGTTCGGGCAACGCGCGTCGTCGCCGGCTTTTTCGTCGCGGTTCGACGGGTGGGCGTTGCCTTCGCTCGCGGTGTGGGTGTGGCCGCGCGAGCACGCTTTGGGGCCGGCTTGCGCGCGGTCGTTTTCTTCGCGGGTGTTCGCGTTGCGGCGGTGTTCTTCTTTGCCGTGCGCGAGACGGCTTTCTTTGCGGTTCGACGACTCGCCGCAGACGATCGAGACTTCTTGGGCGTCGTCGGTTTTCTAGATACCGCAGTCGTTCGTTTCTTCGAAGCCGCTGATCGGGATCTCTTCATCGGATCACCCCTCCGTGGTTCGTCGTTGCTCCGAAGACCGAGCCCTCATTCAGTCACCGCGTAAACGGCGCGACGAATGCGTCAGACCGCTTGTTGCGCCGCCCGTTGCTCGACGGGGGTGTACGGCCGATTCATCACCCCGTCGTAGATTTCGGTCGGGCGGAAGATATGGTTGTCGTGGAGCTGCTCGACCCAGTGGGCGAGCCACCCCGCCACCCGCGCCATCGCGAACACCGGCGTGAAGAAGTCCGGTTCGAGCCCCATCTTCTGGTACACGATTCCGGAGTAAAAGTCCACATTGGGGTACACGCCCTTCTTGGCCAGCAGATCCAATGCGGCGCGCTCCACGTATTCCGCCACTTCGTATAGCGGCGACTTTCCGAATTTGGCGAACAGCTCCTTGGCCAACGATTGGAGAATCACGGCGCGCGGGTCCTTGACCTTGTATTCGCGGTGCCCGAGCCCCATCACTTTGCCGCCCGAGCTGAGTTGCCGTTCCACGTACGCGCGGGCGTTCTCGGGTTTGCCGATTTCCCGCAGCATGAGCAGGACTTCCTCGTTCGCGCCGCCGTGCAAGGGGCCCATCAACGTGCCGATCGCGGAGGACACCACGGTGTACGCGTCCGCGAGCGTGGAAGCCGTGACCAACCCCGAAAATGTGGAGGCGTTCATGGTGTGTTCGGCGTGCAGGATCAAACAGACGTCCAATACGTGCGCGATCAACGGGTCCGGCACTCTGCCGGTGAGCATGTACAGGAAGTTGGAGGCGTGATCCAGGTCGTCCTGCGGCGGAATCGGGTTGTCGCCCCGTCGCATGCGTGAGTAGGCCGCGACGATCGTGGGGAGTTTGGCCAGCAAACGCACGGCCGAGTTGTATTGGACCTCCGGGTCGCGGACGTTTTTGGCCGGGTAGAACATGCCCAGCGCGGCTACGGCCGCCTGGAGCGCGTCCATCGGATGACCGGTTTCCGGCAGACACTTCATCAAGTCCGTGATGCGAAACTTAATTTGACGGTGCGCGATCAGGTCCGCCTGGAACCGATCCAGCATGGGCCGCGTGGGTAGGTCCCCGAACACGAGCAGGTACGCGGTTTCCACGAACGTGCTGTGTTTGGCCAAGACGTCGATCGGCACCCCGCGGTACGCGAGGAGCCCCTTCGGACCGTCGAGGTAGCTCACTTTCGAACGCGCTGCGGGAACGCCTGCCAGACCGGGAGAGTATTCCACGTCACGACTCCTTTCGCCGCGGACCCGCCACATCCGGGATGGCGGGAGCGGTGCTCAACATCCCATCACCGGATCACGGCTAAATTCTAGGAGAGGCCCTGGGTGATGTCAATTCACGCGGGTCATGGCGCGCGAGGGGGGTCGCGGCGAAGGGCTTCCAGGAAGGCCGATCCGTACTGCGCCAGCTTTTTCGGGCCGACGCCGCTGACGGCCAAGAACTCGGTTTCGTCGGCGGGACGGCGTTCGACCATCTGGATCAACGCCGCGTCGGAGAACACCAGATACGCGGGGATGCCGCGCGCGTCGGCCAGTTGTTTGCGCAGGGATTTGAGGCGCGCGAGCAGCGCCTCGTCCATGGGGACGTCCTCCGCGTCGTCGGTCCGTTGCCGACGGGGTTTTTTCGCCGCGACGCGCGAGGTGGCGAGCAGGTCCACCCCGCTGCAGACGTCGCACGAGGTTCGGCACGGCGCGAGTTGCTCCCCCAGGTACGCGACTAATGTCTGGTGGCGGCACGCGCGGCGATCGGCCCACGCGAACATCTCGCGCGTGAGCTCGCGCGCGCGGTCGCGGACGCCCGGCGCTTCGACGCCGCCCACGAACCGATCGTAACTCGCCACTTCGGCCCACGAATAAAACAGCACGCAGTCGCTGGGCGAGCCGTCTCGTCCGGCCCGGCCGATTTCCTGGTAGTACCCCTCCAGGCTCTTGGGCATGTCCCGGTGAATCACATACCGGATATTGGGTTTATCGATGCCCATCCCGAAGGCCACGGTGGCGACCACCACGTCGATCTCGTCGCGCCGGAACGCGTCCTGGACCCGCGCGCGGTCGCCGGAGTCCATGCCCGCGTGGTACGGACGGGCGCGGATGCCGTGTTCGCGGAGAAACTCCGCGACGGCCTCCACGGATTTTCGGCTCAGACAATACACGATCCCGCTGCGGTCCGCGCGCTCGCGCACGAGCGATAAAATGTCGGCGCGCGTGTTGCGGCCGTCGCCCTTTCGGTACACGGACAGCCGGAGGTTCGGCCGGAAGAACGAGCCGCGAAAGCGCATGGGCGCGCGCATGCCCAGTTGGCGTTCGATGTCGGCGACCACTTCCGCGGTCGCGGTGGCGGTGAGCGCGAGCACGGGCGCGCCGCCGAATCGCGTCTTGAGGCCGGCCAGGTTCCGATACGCGGGACGAAAGTCGTGTCCCCACTGGCTGATGCAGTGCGCTTCGTCCACCGCGACCAGTCGGATGTCGCATCCCGCGAGCACGTCGGCCAGCGACGCTTCGATGCCCTCGGGCGCCGCGTACACCAGTTCGTACCGCCCGGCGCGCAAGGCCGCCACGCGCGAACGCCGTTCCTCGGGCTCCAGGCTCGTGTTGATGAACGTGGCGCGAATCCCCAACTCGTCGAGCGCGTCCACCTGGTCCTTCATGAGCGCGATCAAAGGCGAAATGACGAGGGTGGTCCCGCCCAGGATGCGGGCGGGAATCTGGTACGTCAACGATTTGCCCGCGCCGGTGGGCATCACCCCGATGCAGTCTCGGCCCTCCAGCGTTGCGGAAATAATCTCTTCCTGACCGGTCCGGAACTCGGTGTAACCGAACGCGGCGCGCAGGACTTCGCGCGGGGTCAGCCCCACCGCGGACGGCACGGAGTCGAGTTCCTCCGCGAGTTGTTTGAGTAAACGAATGGTGGCGGGATCGAACAGGTCGGGTTTGGCGCGATAGGTTTCGCGCAGTTGCGCGAGACGGTCGCGACAGGCGCGTCGCGTGTCGCGGCTCACGGGCGGCGCGCTGATCGTTTGGACCAGTCGGGTGATGTCTTGCAGCAGATCGGGTTTGGTCAATGCGTCCACCGGGGCGAGCGGTTTCCGAGACCGTATCAGGCGCGGCGGTGCGCGACGGCGAGCACGAGACCGAGGAGCGTAAACTGAATCACCGTGTCCGCGGCCATGGCCAGGGAAAACGGAATGGGCTGGCCCACGGTGATGGCCAGGTGGAACTGCGCGGGGATCGCGGCCACCGCACCCAGCATCATGACGAACAACACGCCTTTGCGCGGCGCGGGCGCCCAGATCGATGCGGTGGTCGCGTAAATCCAACTCACCGCGAGCCCGGTTAAGAGCGAAATCACCCCGCCGCCGGCGAAGTCCCACGCGGGATGGGGCAAGCCGTTCAGAAACAGCAACACCACGCCGCCGGGATCGGTCGAGCCTGGCTGGCCGAACACCCACATGCCGTCGCGCAGATCCGGCGCGTGTTCGAAGAAGAGTTGTTGAAGACTGCTTGCCATGGGGAGCATGTCGAAAAATGAGCGGTTATACGGCAACACGAGCCAGGCGAACAAGGAATAGGCTTGCATGGCGAGGCCGCCCACGATTCCCGCGACGATGATCCGGCTGGTCGAGCCCATGCGCTCCTCCCCGAAAAATCCGACGCGGCAGTATAGCGAAGCGCGTTGATGATCGCAACGCCGAGATTCCCTGTTGTTTTTCTCGGAATCGGTTATGATGCGTTGGCCGAGGAGGGCGCTGATGGACGCCGTAATGGAGCACCGGAATCAACGGACGTTCCGGGTCGTGATGATCAAACCGTCGCATTACGACGACGAGGGGTACGTGATCCGGTGGATGCGCTCGTGTATTCCCAGCAACACGTTGGCCTGTCTCTACGGAATCACGGAGTCGGTGGTCGCGGCGGGTCGCTTGGGGCCGGACGTTCACGTGCCGATCGACGTCTACGACGAGACCAACCAACGGATCCCGATCAAAAAAATCATCAGCCAATTGACCGCGCCAGGTTCACCGGGCGTGGTGTGTCTGGCCGGCGTGCAGTCCAACCAGTTTCCGCGGGCCATGGATCTGGCGCGTCAATTCCGCGCGGCGGGGGTGCCCGTGCTGATCGGCGGGTTCCATGTCAGTGGGTGCCTGTCGATGCTGGAGACCATTCCGGCTGATCTGACCGCGGCGATGGACTCAGGCATCAGCTTGGTGGCGGGCGAGGTGGAAGAACATTGGGGCGACGTGCTGGAGGACGCACTCCACGGTCGGTTGAAGCCCTTGTACAATTTCTTGAAGGACTTGCCGAATCTGCAGGGCCAGACCGTGCCGGTCCTTCCGGCCGACGTGGTGTCGCGCTACGTCGGACATCTCACGACGTTCGACGCGGGCCGCGGCTGTCCCTTTGAGTGCAGCTTCTGCACCATCATCAACGTGCAGGGCCGCAAGTCGCGGTACCGCACCGCGGACGACATCGAGGCGATCATCCGCGCCAACCATCGCATGGGCATTCAACGGTACTTCATCACCGACGACGATTTTGCCCGCAACAAACACTGGGAGGCGATCTTCGACCGGATCATCCTGCTGCGCAAGCGGGACGGCATCAAAATCTCCTTCATTCTTCAGGTGGACACCGCGAGCCACCGCATCCCGCGCTTTGTGGAAAAAGCGGGCAAAGCCGGCTGCAGAAAGGTGTTCATCGGGATGGAGAACGTCAACCCGCAGACGCTGAAGGACACGGGCAAGAAGCAGAACCAGGTCCACGAGTACCGCGAGATGCTCCAAGCCTGGCGCAAGGCCAACGCGGTCACATTCGCGGGCTACATCATCGGCTTTCCCAACGACACCTACGAATCCGTCATGCGCGACGTGGAAATCCTCAAGCGCGAGTTGCCGCTCGACCTGGTGGAGTTCTTCGTGTTGACGCCGTTACCGGGGTCCGAAGACCATCAGACCATGGTCAAACAAGGCGCGTGGCTTGAACCGGATATGAACTGGTACGACACGGAACACCCGTGCGCGCGTCATCCCAAGATGTCCCGTGACGAGTGGATGCGAGCGTATCAGGGCGCGTGGCAATCGTTCTACACGTGGGAACACATGGAGACGATCTTCCGGCGCCGGCACGCCGAGGGCCACAGCGTGGGCAAGATGCTGGGGCAGTTCATCTGGTTTCGAGGCTCGATGTTCGTCGAGGGCGTGCACCCGTTGCAGGCGGGCATTCTCCGGCGCAAACACCGATCCGAGCGACGGCCCGGGCTTGCCATCGAATCGCGCTGGACATTTGCCCGGCGGCGGATCAGGGAAGTCTCCGCCGAGCTGACCGGGACGTTGGCGTTGGTGTGGAAGCTGTATCGGTTGGCCCAGCGCGTCACCAAGGACCCCGCGGCCCGGGCCTACCGCGATGCGTCGATGACCGTGACCCCGCGCGGCGTGTCGTTGCCGGTATTGCCTGCGGGCAAGCCCGCAGACGAGGTCGTGGCCGTCCGCTGACGGCCGGATGAGGTCTCAGTCAGTGGGGCTGGGGCGGACCCGTGAACTCCATCCGCCGGATCGTCAGCTTGCAGCGGTCCTTTTCGTCCCCAAGGAACATCAGCTTGTTGTCGTAGCGCGCCGTGATCGTGGTCCCGACTTCGGTGCCCGGGCATAGCGGTCCCATGCGGTCCGCCCAGATCATCATGGCGCCGGCCGCGATCGAGTACGCCGCAATATTGAAATTCGAGAAATAGTTCACCTCGGTGATGGTCACCGTCCCTTCCGCCATCAGAGGCGGCTTGGTAGGGGCCTTGGATTCGGCGGCCAAGGCGGACATGCCCGACAGCAGGAGCAACGAGATCGAGAATATCGGTCGGATAAGCCCTCTAGGTGGCATAGTTTCTCGATTCTACTCAAAGCCCGCGGCGGATTGCAAAGCCTGGGAGCGCTGCGGTACCATCCGCCCGTGCCCGCCAGCCCCTCCAAGTCGCTCGACACATTCCCGAACCCGAATCCCGAACGCGATTACGAGATCCGGTTCGAGTGCCCGGAGTTCACTTGTCTGTGCCCCAAGACCGGCCAGCCCGACTTCGCCACGATTCGCATTCGCTACATCCCGGATCGGCTCTGCGTCGAGCTCAAATCGCTGAAACTGTATTTATGGTCGTTCCGTAACGAAGGCGCGTTCCACGAAGCCGTGACCAACGCGATCCTCAACGACCTGGTGGCCACGATCCAGCCGCGTTTTGCGGAGATCGAGGGCGACTTCTTCGTGCGCGGCGGCATCCACACCGTGGTCACAGCCCGCCACCGCGCACCGGGGTTCACTCCGCAGCCATGACGATCTGGGCGCGACTACACATCGCCGTGCTCGCCTTCTGGGTGGGCGTGATGTTGTTCTTCTCCGGCCTGCTCGCGCCCATCGCGTTCCAGACCTTTCCCACGCAGCAAGCCGGGGATCTGATGAACAAGCTCTTTGCCCCGTATCACATTGTGGGCTACGTCTGCGGCGGGCTTGCCGTGGTGACGCTGTGGTTCGCGGCAGGGTTTCGCGGCAAAGTCCGCAACGTCTTACTGATCGCGTTGCTGGGCGCCACGCTCTACGCCGGACTCGGCATCTCCCCCGAAGCGCGCACCCTCCGCGCCGAACTTCGCCAAACCGACCCCGCAAGCGAAAACCCCGTCACCCGCGAGCGTTTCGACACCCTCCACCGCCGCGCCGTGGCGCTGAACGGGACCATCCTCATCGCGGCGATCGCGGCATTGGGGTGGGCGGTGGTATCCCCGCCCAAGCGGCAGAAATGACGAAAATAAATCTGGCCCCAATTCTTTCTTAGATTATTTAGGAACGTCCCCATAGGAACTGAAGAGGACGGATGTGGAATAGAAGGGTAGTTTTCTCATGTTTGCTGGTGACGATACCTTCATGCAGCGTGCCCTACGAGATCGAACCTAGTTCGTTGTCAACCGTTTGGGTCTATAAACATCGTGGTGACGTTCAGTGTGGCACACAAGGAATTCCGCTGGAGGTCATGAAGAAGACGCTCACGGGAAATTACATAAAAGTTCTCTCATCTTGCCGATCTGGTGATGGTTTGCTACACGCGGCTGTATGTGGTTTGCCCGCAGGCTCAATCAACGCATACGAAATCGCCGCGGATAGCCTCCAGGAGGCAATTAGTCTTGGATTCGGAGAAGTGAGCGAGTTGCCTGGGTACAAGGGACGGTCGGTGGAGAACGTACTGGGTGAGGAGTGCTTGCAGAGACAATCGTAGGGAAGGCTTGACTCGTTGACTTTATGTCGTCGACTCGCACGTTCACGGTTGGTCTCATCTCCGATACACACGGGTTGTTGCGGCCCGAAGCCGCGGATGCATTGCGAGGCAGCGATTTTATTATCCACGCGGGTGACATTGGTGATCCCACAGTGCTCGACGAGTTGTCTCGGGTGGCGCCGGTGACGGCGATCCGCGGCAACAACGACAAGGGATCGTGGGCCTCGGCGTTGCCGGAAACGGACGTGTTGAAGGTCGGTGTCATGTCCGTGCTCGTGATTCACAATCTCGACGATCTCGATCTTAATCCGGCGGCAGCCGGGTTCCATGTGGTGGTGTCGGGGCACTCGCACCGCCCGGCGCATCGAATTGAGCGCGGGGTGTTGTTCGTGAATCCGGGTAGCGCGGGTCCGCGGCGCTTTCAGCTGCCGGTTGCTGCCGGGCGTCTGCTGGTGTCCGGCACTCATGTCACACCCCAGTTGTTTGATCTAAGAGCGGTGGCACACGGATGAGGTTATACGGGAGGAGTGCGTTGAGAGCGCCGCTGAGTTTGATTATATTGGTTCTCGCGATGTTGGTGTCCGCCTGTACGTCCCGGCAGGTTTATGACTCTGGTCAAGGATGGCGTTACCACGAGTGTAACCGGTTGATGGATCACGATGAACGAGCGCGTTGCATGGAGACGGCTACGATGCCTTACGACACCTATAAACAACGGGTCGAGGAGAACAAGGCCCGTTAGAGTGGCCTTGAGGGTCAGGCTGGACTCGTTGACGTAGTAGCGACTGTCTCGCTTCAGTCGTTTGCTGATGGATCATCGGCTCATGGTGCTCAGGTCACGTTTGCGCGCGACCAGATCCGCTCCACGAAAGCGGCGCGTGCGTCGGGTCCGGACTGCGGCCAGACGTCGTCGCGTGTCGTTGCCCCGGCGTGTGCTCCGGGTGATGTGGCGAGCGCCGATGACGGTGCGGTTCCTTTTCGCGGTGGTTGTCCTCGTGGTGACGTGGTCCGCGGCCAATTGGATCTATCAGACGGTTCGCAAGCCAACGGAATTGTTCTTTCCGGTGAGCGACGCGCTGGCCAAGAGTCCGCCCGAGACGTGGGATCGGTATGGACCGCTCTTTCGCGCGCATTCGACCGCCGTCATCACGCCCGATTTTCTGGCGGCGCTCGCCCAGGTCGAAGGCGCGGGCAACCCCGTGGCGCGGACGTACTGGCGGTGGCGTGTGACGAAGGACCCCTTCGAGCTGTACCAGCCCGCGTCCAGCGCGGTCGGCATGTACCAGATCACGGACGGGACGTTCCGCGAGGCGAGGCGGTACTGCATTCACGACCATGTGGTCGTCGAGGATGCCCCGTTGGAGGGGGCGAGATTGTGCTGGTTCAACAACCTCTACACGCGTGTGTTGCCCAGCCACGCCATTGAGATGACCGCGGCGATGCTGGATCGCGGCGTGGCGAGGGTGATGGAGCGCCGACGGATCGCGGCGGCCACGCTTCGGCAGAAGCAGGATCTGGCCGCGGTGATCCACCTGTGCGGAGCGGGAGCGGGCGACGGCTATGCCGCGCGCGGTTTTCGGGTGACCGCGGGCCAGCGGTGCGGTGACCATGATATCCGTGCCTACCTTGCGCAGGTCAACGGATTGCAGCGACGGTTCGCTAGGCTGGCGGTTGCCGACTCACGAACGTAGTTGGGGGCGAGGCTTGCACCAACATATAGGACTCCGCGTACTATCGCGGGCAACTGAAGCACATCGGCGGTGAGCCTCATCGATCGTATCGGATAACCTGGGAGGGTATATGACGGAAGCCATTCAGCCACAAAACATCAAGATGGCCGCCACGTGGAACGCGGGCGGGCAGCAGTACGAGCGAATCAGCCAGACCATTGCCGATTCGATCGAACACTGCGTCATTCGCCTCGCTCCACGGCCGGGAGAGCGCGTGCTGGACGTGGCCACGGGTACGGGCTGGACCGCGCGCCGCGTGGCTGCACGAGGCGCCACGGTGACCGGCGTGGATCTGGGCGCTGATCTGATCGACGCAGCCAAAGCCGCGGCGGCCGAGGCTCGGCTGGCCATCGACTTTCGAGTTGGCGACGCCGAGAAGCTGCCCTTCAACGATCGAAGTTTCGATGCCGTGATTTCGACCTGCGGGGTCATGTTCGTGCGCGACCCCGAGGCGGCCGCAGCCGAGTTGGCGCGCGTGTGCAAGCCCGGCGGGCGCCTGGGCCTCACCACTTGGCCTGCTGAAGGAACCGTCGCCGGCCTGTTCAAGGTTATGAAACCCTACATGCCCGCGCCGCCCACGCCTCCGCCGCCGTCTCCGTTCGAGTGGGGCAGCCCGGAGCGGGTGAAACAACTTCTGGGCTTAACCTTTGACCTCAAATTCGAAACCGGGACCACGGTGCTGCGCGAGCCCAGCGGCTCCGCGGTCTGGGACATCTTCGTGGCGGGCTACGGCCCCACCAAATCCCTGGCCGCGAACCTGGACCCGGAGCGGCGGGAGAAATTGAAGCAAGATTTTATCGCCTTCCACGACGGGTACCGAACCGAACTCGGCGTGGCTATGCCGCGCGACTATCTGGTGACGATCGGCGTCCGGAAGTAGCGCGCAACGGACAAGCGGTGGCGCTGGCGTCCGATCGCCTGCGTCGGTCTTGTTTGCATTGGCCCATGAACGCCATCACGGTCGAAGACATTCGTAAGCTCTACCGGGGCGCGGGCGCGGAACCGGTGCGCGCCGTGGACGGCGTGTCGTTCGCGGTCTCGCAAGGTCAAATCTACGGCTTGCTCGGTCCCAACGGCGCGGGCAAGACCACCCTGGTCAAGATCCTCACCACGCTCACCGCGCCGACCTCCGGCCGCGCCTTGATCCATGGGTTCGACGTGGTCCGGCAAGGCCTGGACGTGCGCAGGCATATCGTCGCGGTGCTGCAGCAGACCGCGGTGGACGGCTTGCTCACGGTGGAAGACAACCTGCGCATCTACGCATACCTGCACGGCGTCGGTCCCGACGAGACGCGCACACGCATGCGCGGCGTGATGGAAGAGTTCGAACTGGCCAGCCAGGCCAAGGAAACCGTGCAACATCTGAGTCTCGGGACCAAGCGGCGCATCCAGGTCGCCAAGATCTTTATGGTGAACTCGCCCGTGATCTTCCTGGACGAGAGCACCACGGGCATGGACCCGTTGATGCGACGCCGCGTGCTGGACCGCATCCGCCTGGAAGCGAGGAACGGCCGCACCGTGTTGCTGACCACCCAGGTGCTGAGCGAAGCCGAAGAATTGTGCGACACCATCATGATCATCAACCACGGCAAGAATCTGGCCTCCGGCAGCCTGCAGGATTTGCGGCGCCTGTCACACCGGATGTTTCGCGTGAACATGACCTTCACGCGTACGACGGATTTCCAGCAACTGCTCCGGCCGCTCAATCCCGCCGAACTCCGGGTGGACGGGGACACCGTCGAGATGCTCTTCAAGGGCGAAGAGGTGCAGCTCCTCGACAAGCTGGCCAAGATCGCGGCCGCGGCCCCGATCCGGCATTTCGAAGTGCAGGGCGCGGGCTTGGAAGAGATCTTCGTGGAGTTGGTGAAGACCGAACGAAACAAAGGGGCACCGGAGCTCACGTGATGAGCGGGCTGGTGGCGATCTTTTACCGCGACTGGCGGCAGCGCGTCAGCAATATCGGGTTCGTGTTCTGGGACCTGTTCGTGCCGGTCGCGTATCTCTTACTGTTCGGCCTCGGGTTCGAGCGCACGTTCGGCCAAGGGTTTGCCATCGGCGGAACGCCCATCCCGTACGCGGACTTCTTCCTGGCCGGCGTGCTGGCCATGACCACGTTCGGCATTGCGCTGAACACGTCGTGGGGATTTTTTATGGACAAGGACTCCGGCATCTTCTATGAACTGCTCACCTATCCCATCACCCGCCGCCAGTTCCTGTTCGGCAAAATCTGCTTCAACGTCTTGCTCAGCGCCACCGGCGCCCTGCTCGCGATTCTGCTGGGCGCGTTGGCCCTAGACATCGCGGTCCGCTGGGTCTGGTTGCCCGTGACCATGCTGGTGGTCATGTGCACCACCGCCGGCTGGTTCTTCTTCCTGAGCATCCCCGCGATCCACTTCGATCGCATGGACTCCTTCAACACCTTCAACAGCGCCGCCTACATCCTCCTGATGTTCCTCAGCACCATGTTCTACCCAATCGACTCCCTGCCCACATGGTTCCGCGCCATCGCATGGATCAACCCCATGACGTGGCAGGTGGACGTGTTGCGTTACAGCCTGCTGGGGATTGGATCGACGGGCGTGGTGTTGATCGAATTTGCGTGCTTTATGGCGTTCACGTTCGTCTGTTTGTCGTTGGCGGTCAGAACCATTGACCGCGTAGGATAGTGGGCGTTGTTGAGGCTCTCAGAGTTTTGATCTCTTGGAGGAGGCCATGTTGGCTAGGTTTTACGTCCATACTCCGTTTGTCATGATCGTACCCAACAATACTTATTTTACAGCCTACACCTATGTGGACGAGGGATATCATGTAACCGCAATGCCTCCAGGCCGAAGTGATGTTCCGATTCATGCGGACGTTCCTGACAATCTTGAAGCGAATGGCGTTAGTTCCTTCGCAGCCAACACTCTCCAGTTCGAGTTCCGGAAAGACACTTATTGTCGTGAGAAAGATTCGCCAATGGATCCACCGGAGGAGCTACTTCGGCGTGCTATCACAGGCCTGTTGGCGAGACTGCGATATGTGACCCAGGGCGCTCAGGTGACACCAATCGATTTTCCTCGTGGGTCTTGGCGCCTCCAATATCTCCACGACGACGGTACAGAACTTGAGCCAAAGGAGGGCCTGGTCAGAGGTAGGGGTGGAAAAGCATGGACTTGGTCATTCGTCTCGGTAACCCCCCCGGTGTGGGACGACATCCACAGTCTAGAGCCAGGCTGGATACCCCCGCGTTGGAACGATATCCTCCTGGATGCTACCGCTTCGCTTCCCAAGATCGGAACAGCGGTCGTGCTCGCAGCAACAGCGCTTGAGGTCTTCATCGCTGATGTGCTTACCAAACTTTCGACCCAAGGGGATATTACCCCTGATGTGTGGCAGTGGCTCAACAATCGCCGTGATTTCGATAAAAATCCGTCGCCAGATGAAGAATTCGATGTGCTGTTAAAGCACTATGTCGGTCATTCGTTGAAGGAAGAAGCGGCAGAGATCGTCCTAAACTTAGTTGAGATTGGAGTAGCGGCTCCTGATGTGGTGAAGTGGGTGTCGGCGAAGACATCCCCAACGCACACACAGGAGGAGCCGCATGAAACGGACAGTAGCGAAGTCG